>NZ_CP044011.1:1507500-2707500 GCF_016864555.1 Sinorhizobium sp. BG8
AGGACGTGATACGCTGCGATAAGCCGTGGGGAGCTGCGAATGAGCTTTGATCCATGGATCTCCGAATGGGGCAACCCACCTTAAATGCTTGGAAAATCCAGACTGTTCGCAAGGACGGCCTGGGTTTCCAAGCATTGTGATAAGGTATCTTACCTTCGAATACATAGGGGTAAGAAGCGAACGCAGGGAACTGAAACATCTAAGTACCTGCAGGAAAGGACATCAACCGAGACTCCGTAAGTAGTGGCGAGCGAACGCGGACCAGGCCAGTGGCATCAGGCGATGAAGTGGAACGGAATGGAAAGTCCGGCCTTAGCGGGTGATAGCCCCGTACACGTAGAATACCTGATGTCCTTGAGTAGGGCGGGACACGTGAAATCCTGTCTGAACATGGGGAGACCACTCTCCAAGCCTAAGTACTCGTGCATGACCGATAGCGAACAAGTACCGTGAGGGAAAGGTGAAAAGCACCCCGACAAGGGGAGTGAAAGAGAACCTGAAACCGGTTGCCTACAAACAGTCGGAGGGCGCAAGCCTGACGGCGTACCTTTTGTATAATGGGTCAACGACTTAGTGTGACGAGCAAGCTTAAGCCGATAGGTGGAGGCGCAGCGAAAGCGAGTCTGAACAGGGCGTTCAGTTCGTCGCATTAGACCCGAAACCGAGTGATCTAGCCATGAGCAGGTTGAAGGTTGGGTAACACCAACTGGAGGACCGAACCCGCATCTGTTGCAATAGATTGGGATGACTTGTGGCTAGGGGTGAAAGGCCAATCAAACTCGGAAATAGCTGGTTCTCCGCGAAAACTATTTAGGTAGTGCGTCGACCGAATACCCTCGGGGGTAGAGCACTGGATGGGCTATGGGGACTCACCGTCTTACTGATCCTAACCAAACTCCGAATACCGAGGAGTACTAGTCGGCAGACACACGGCGGGTGCTAACGTCCGTCGTGAAGAGGGCAACAACCCTGACCTCCAGCTAAGGTCCCCAAGTCATGGCTAAGTGGGAAAGGATGTGAGGATCCCAAAACAACCAGGATGTTGGCTTAGAAGCAGCCATCATTTAAAGAAAGCGTAACAGCTCACTGGTCTAAATAAGGGTCTTTGCGCCGAAAATGTAACGGGGCTAAAGCCATGCACCGAAGCTGAGGATGTGGTAGCAATACCACGTGGTAGCGGAGCGTTCCGTAAGCCTGTGAAGGGATACCCGTGAGGGGTCCTGGAGGTATCGGAAGTGCGAATGTTGACATGAGTAACGATAAAGAGGGTGAGAGACCCTCTCGCCGAAAGACCAAGGGTTCCTGCTTAAAGTTAATCTGAGCAGGGTTAGCCGGCCCCTAAGACGAGGCGGACACGCGTAGTCGATGGGAACCACGTTAATATTCGTGGGCCTGGTGGTAGTGACGGATCGCACAAGTTGTTCAACCTTATTGGATTGGTTGGGCGGCGGAGCGGTTCCAGGAAATAGCTCCACCATTATAGACCGTACCCGAAACCGACACAGGTGGTCAGGTAGAGTATACCAAGGCGCTTGAGAGAACTGCGTTGAAGGAACTCGGCAAATTGCACGCGTAACTTCGGAAGAAGCGTGACCCCAATCTACGCAAGTATGTTGGGGTGGCACAGACCAGGGGGTAGCGACTGTTTATCAAAAACACAGGGCTCTGCGAAGTCGCAAGACGACGTATAGGGTCTGACGCCTGCCCGGTGCTGGAAGGTTAAGAGGAGAGGTGCAAGCTTTGAATCGAAGCCCCAGTAAACGGCGGCCGTAACTATAACGGTCCTAAGGTAGCGAAATTCCTTGTCGGGTAAGTTCCGACCTGCACGAATGGCGTAACGACTTCCCCGCTGTCTCCAACGCAGACTCAGTGAAATTGAATTCCCCGTGAAGATGCGGGGTTCCTGCGGTCAGACGGAAAGACCCCGTGCACCTTTACTATAGCTTTACACTGGCATTCGTGTCGGCATGTGTAGGATAGGTGGTAGGCTTTGAAGCAGGGACGCCAGTTTCTGTGGAGCCATCCTTGAAATACCACCCTTATCGTCATGGATGTCTAACCGCGGCCCGTCATCCGGGTCCGGGACAGTGTATGGTGGGTAGTTTGACTGGGGCGGTCGCCTCCGAAAGAGTAACGGAGGCGCGCGATGGTGGGCTCAGACCGGTCGGAAATCGGTCGTCGAGTGCAATGGCATAAGCCCGCCTGACTGCGAGACTGACAAGTCGAGCAGAGACGAAAGTCGGTCATAGTGATCCGGTGGTCCCGCGTGGAAGGGCCATCGCTCAACGGATAAAAGGTACGCCGGGGATAACAGGCTGATGACCCCCAAGAGTCCATATCGACGGGGTTGTTTGGCACCTCGATGTCGGCTCATCGCATCCTGGGGCTGGAGCAGGTCCCAAGGGTTTGGCTGTTCGCCAATTAAAGCGGTACGTGAGCTGGGTTCAGAACGTCGTGAGACAGTTCGGTCCCTATCTGCCGTGGGTGTAGGAATATTGACAGGATCTGTCCCTAGTACGAGAGGACCGGGATGGACATATCTCTGGTGGACCTGTTGTCCTGCCAAGGGCATAGCAGGGTAGCTATATATGGAAGGGATAACCGCTGAAGGCATCTAAGCGGGAAACCCACCTGAAAACGAGTATTCCCTTGAGAGCCGTGGAAGACGACCACGTTGATAGGCCGGGTGTGGAAGCGCAGCAATGTGTGAAGCTTACCGGTACTAATCGCTCGATTGGCTTGATCGTTCTCATTGAAAATGCTCATCTCAAGGCCAACGCGTCAGCGTTGGTCCTGATAGAGCCAAGGCGAAAGCCTTTGCGACGGGCCCGGCAAATGCAAGGCATTTGTCCGGTTTGTTGCTCCAAAGACGTGTTCACAAAAGACAAAACATGATCGCAAGATCATTACCAGCTTCTCATCAACTTGCCCTTAGCCGACCTGGTGGTTCTGGCGGGGTGGCTGCACCCGTTCCCATTCCGAACACGGCCGTGAAACGCCCCAGCGCCGATGGTACTTCGTCTTAAGACGCGGGAGAGTAGGTCGCTGCCAGGTCTGCTAAAGGCAAGTTGAAAACATAGATCCCCTTCTCATCACACACTCGGCCCAAGCCGATCAAAAAAAGGGCCGCGCAAAGCGGCCTTTATGCGTTATAATCCTCGACAGCTTCGAGGTCTTCGAACTCAACGGTATTTTGCCCAATGGCAAAAACCGGTCGGTATTTTGCCAAGGCAAAAGCCAGGTAACGCGGGGTGGAGCAGCCCGGTAGCTCGTCAGGCTCATAACCTGAAGGCCGCAGGTTCAAATCCTGCCCCCGCAACCAAACATCACAAAGCCCCGCTCGGAGAAATCCGGCGGGGCTTTCTGCGTTAAAGCGCATCCGAAAACACGACCATGCTGGAAAGCGGCAAGGCTGAGAGGGGAGGGGCGTCAGACCCCAGGGCAGCCTGATCGCGAACAGTTCGCTGCGGGGCAGTGGTCGGCCTGATATTGAGGCTATGGATCGCGCTGAGGCAGGCATTTCATCACTCGCCCGGCAGGATGTGCGATGCGTTCGGCCGCCAGGACACCCAGATGGGAGCGCCAGGCTCGAGATTGAGGCTGTCGAGCTCATCGTGGCTCTTCTGTGCCTTGATCTCGATCTGGGCCGAACCTTCGAGGTGGACCACGGCGGTTGCTCCGACAAACTCTTCGCCGACGACGGAAGCTTCCAGCGAGTTCCAGTCGCGCGATGGGCGGTCCCGGCTGAGGTTGATGCGGTCGCTCGAAATGGCAAAGGTCACCTTGTCGCCGGGGGACAGGTGTTTCGCGCTTTCACCGGGCACATGGAATTCGCCGGCAGGCGTCGCGATCCTCATCGTGCCGGCATCAACGCCGGAGACCTTCCCCGGGAAAATGTTCGACGATCCGAGGAATTCCGCGACAAAGCGCGTCCGCGGTGCGCGGTAGATCTCCTGCGGCGTGCCGATCTGCTCGATCTTGCCACGGCTCATGATCACGACCCGGTCGGCCATGGAGAAGGCCTCCGACTGGCTGTGGGTGACATAGACGAAGGTGATGCCGAGTTCGCGCTGCAGGTTCGAGAGCACGGTCTGCATCCTGACCTTGAGATGGGCGTCGAGTGCGGAGAGCGGCTCGTCGAGCAGCAGGATCTCCGGCTCGGTGACCAGCGAGCGCGCGAGCGCGACGCGCTGGCGCTGGCCGCCGGAGAGATGGGCGACGTTACGCTCGGCGAATTCCGTTATCTGCATGCGGTCGAGCCATTTTTCGACACGTTCCCGACGCTCGGCCTTGGCGACGCCGCGCATGCGCAGGCTGAACTCGACATTCTCGCGGACGGTGAGGAAGGGAAATAGCGCCAGGCTCTGCCAGACCATCGGCGTGTCGCGCTGCCAGGTCGGCAGATCGTTGATGCGCTTTCCGGCGAGGCGGATCTCGCCCTCGCTGGGCGTCTCCAGTCCGGCCAGCATCCTGAGTGTCGTGGTCTTTCCGCAGCCGGACGAACCCATGATCGCGAGGAATTCGCCCTTGCGGATTTCGAGGTTGATCGGGCTGACGGCAGTGAAATTGCCATAGCGCTTGGCGACGCCGTCGAAGGTGACGAGAGGTTGTTGCTGGGTCATGAGCTGCTTGCTCCGTTGTTGGCCGTCACCGGCGCGTTGCTGCGTTTCATGATGAGGATCTGGGCGAGGATCACCAGCGTGATCGAGGCGAGGAAGACGAAGGTGCCGATGACGTTGATGCGCGGGCTCACCTGTCCCTGCAGGAAGCCGAGTACCTTGACCGGCAGCGTCTCGTTGAGGCCCGAGACGAACCAGGAGACGGCAAATTCGTCGAAAGAAACTGCCATGGTGATCATCAGCGAGGCGAAGATGGCCGGTTTGCAGAAGGGAACAATGACGTGGCGCATGGCCATCCATTCCGAGGCGCCGAGGTTCCAGGCCGCGGCTTCCAATGACGGATCCATCTGCGACAGTCGCAGCCGGGTGATTGCCATGGCGAAGGGCGCGCACATCACGACATGGGCGATGATGACGGAATGGATTGCGCCAGAGAGGCTGATGTTGGAGAGGAAGGCCAGCATGGCGAGGCCGAGGATCACGACCGGGATCGTTGGCGGCAGCATCGCGAGCGCGACATAGACCGTCTTGCCGAAGAAGCGGTAGCGAAAGTCTGTGTAGGCGGCGCCGAAGCCGAACAGGGTCGAGAGCACGGAGACCACGACGCCGACGATCAACGTGTTGCGCAGGCCTTCGAAGACCAGCGGATCGTTTGCGACCGCGTCGTACCAGACGGTCGAGAAACCGCCGAGCGGAAGCGAGGGGAAGCGGTCGATATTGAACGAGAAAACGAAGCTCGCGGCAATGGGCGCGAAGATGAAGGCGAGCGCGAGCACGATATAGGCCTTCAGCGCCCAGTCGATTGCGATGTTGCGGTTATGGGTCATTTTCCGCGCTCCCTGTAGGCATAGCGCACGACGGTGAAAGCAACGGCGAGCAGGGTCGCGATCATGACGAGCGCGATGACCGCCGCGCGGGGCCACTGCTGGCCGGACTTGGTCGTGTCGGTGATGAGGATAGACAGCGTCGGAGGATCGCCGCCGCCGAGATAGAGCGGGCTGACGAAATCACCGAAGGTCAGGATGAAGCAGAAGAGGGCCGCGACCACCAGGCCGACCTTGGCGGCGGGGATGATCACCTCGAAGACGGTCCGCAACCGGCCGCAGCGCAGGTTGTGTGCCGCCTCGACCAGGTTCCTGTCGACGAAGACGAGGCTGAAGAGCTGGAGCAGGATGACCAGCGGTAGGCTCAGCGTCAGATACCCGACCATCTGGCCGAAGACGGAGTTCAGCATGCCATAGGGACCGAGGCCGACCTTGGCGAAGAGCGCGTTGAAGATTCCGTTGTCGGAGAGGAAGATCTGCCAGGAATAGATGCGCACGAGATAGCTGGTGAAGAAGGGCAGGACCATCAGGAACACGATCCAGCGCCGTGCCTGTTCCTTGAGTTTGAAGGCGATGGCATAGGCGCAGGGAAAAGCGATGGCGCTGGTGATGACAGCAGTCGCGGCGGCGAGCGACAGGGTCCTGAGATACGCATCCCAGAAGATGCCGCGACCCAGCACATGCGCCCAGTTGGTGAAGACGAAGGCCGGCTCCATGCGGAAGTTCCGTACTGTCCAGAAGCTGAGCGCCACCAGGAAGAGGAGTGGCGCCAGGAAGAAGGCGAGTTGCCAGAGGAGGAGCGGCACCGAGAAGGTCAGGCCGTAAAGCGTGATCGATTTCCGCATTCTGGGGGCTCCCGGGCGAGAGGTGGCCGCCGGCCGCTTCGTGGCGTGGTCTGGCTCGGGAGCGGGCAGCACGCCCGGTCCCAGAGCCGCGGCGAGCGAGGGCCTCATGCGCCCTTGTACTCGGACCAGAAGTCGTTCCATTCCTCCAGGCTCTGCTGGATAGGCAACTGGCGATAGTGGATCCGGCCGGAGCGGATGAGGTCCATGACATTGCTCTGATCGAGCAACATGCCCTGGCGCTTGGCCTCCTCGGGCGTTTCCCTGGCGAGCAGTTCCCAGCCCTTGCGGTTGGGGATCAGCGCCGGATAGGCGGCCATGTTGGCCGACTTCACTTGGCCCTTGGCCGAGGTGATGTACTGGATCCACTTCTGTGCGATGTCCGCCTTGGCCGAGCCCTTGCCGATCGAGAAGGATTCCGTCCATTGCAGGCCGCCTTCCTCGGGGATGACGCTGCGGACCTTGCCGCCGTTCTTTTCCAGCGTGCCGGTGATCCAGTCGCCGATGCCGGCCATGGCCAGCATCTGGCCGTTCTGGAGCGAGGAGAAGGTGCCGCCGTAATCGAAGAATCCGCCAATCTGCGGGCGCAGCGTCGTGGTCTTCTCTTTAAGCTTCTCCCAGGCGCCGGCGTCGATGTCGAAGGGCGACTTGTTGCCGTCAAGCAGGCTGATCTCGCCGAGATTGGGCAGGTGCCAGTCGAAATGGCCGACCTTCCCCTTGAGCTTCTCGTTCCAGAAGACGTTGTAGCTCATGGCCTCCTTTTCAGTGATCGCCTCGGTGTTGTAGGCGACGCCGAGGAAGCCGAAGCGGGCGAAGACCGAGAAGAGCTTGTCGTCCTGCCAGTGTCCGGCGAAATGCTGGAACTCGGGGAAGTAATCGTCGAACGGGTAATCCTTCGGATCGAGCTCCTCTATGTATCCGGCGGCATTGAGCTGCTGCACATATTCGGCATCGGACAGGATGATGTCGAAGGTGCCGGGAGGGGACTGGGCGATCAGGCCCAGCATGTTGTCGCCGCCGGTATAGTATTTCGGCTTGAACTTGACGTTATGCTCGGCCTCGAACTCGGCCACCATGTCAGGCTCGGCATGGCCGTACCAGGCGAGCATGGTGACTTCGGTTGGCGCGGCGAAGGCGCGGCGGTTGATGAGAGGCGTGGCGAGAACCGCACCGCCGAGGGCGGCTGACGTCCTGAGGAACTGGCGTCGAGTTGCGGAAAGTGTCGAGAGATCTTTGGTCATGGCATTCCCCTTTTCCTGTTGTTTTGGGGAAGGCTATGCAGGGTCGACGCATTTGAAAAATTAATTGTCGTAATTTTCGCATTAAGGAAGCTTATTGACGGACGAGCTCGACATGCCGGCGCGTTGGGTCACCGGAAACGCCGGCTTCATCAAGGCGCGCGATGATGTGGTTGACCAGCCCGATACCCGCATCCGACAGGCGCGGATGCTTGTAGAACAGGCCGACACGGATCTCCGCGAGCGGCGGAAAGCCGTCCTCTTCGGTCAGCGCCCGCATGCCGGGAAGCATCGTGTAGCGGGTCAGCGCGCTCACCCCGAGGCCATTGACCACGGCGTTCTGCAGACCGGCAATGCCGGGGCCGGTATAGGCGATGCGCCAGCGGACCTGCGCGCCATCCAGCGCCTGGATCATCCGCGCACGATAGGCGCAGCCCTCGGGGTGGGCGGCAAGCGGCACGCCCTTGGTCGTATCGAGACTGCCATTGTCGGCCGCGGCCCAGATCGGCCGTTCGATCCACGAGCGCGAGAGATACTGCGTGTGCCCACTATTGGCCATGCCGACCACGATATCGAGTTCGTCGGCGTGAAGGCGTTCGAGGATTTCGGCGCTCCAGCCGCAATGCAACTCGAGCGAGATTTCCGGATGCTGGCGGGTGTATTCGGTAATGACGCCCTGCAGGAAGGCGACGGCATAGTCGTTGGGCAGGCCGACGCGCAGTACGCCTGATATCTTCGACCGGTTGAAATAGGACGCTGCCTCGTCGTTGAGCCGCAGGATTTCCCGTGCGTAGCTCAACAGCATCTCGCCTTCCGAGGTCAGGAGCAGCGAACGACCGACCTGCCTGACCAGGGGCGCGCCGACCAGTTCCTCAAGTCTGCGCATCTGCAAGGAGATCGCCGGCTGGGTGCGGCCCAGGGCATCGCCGGCCTTGGTATAGGCGCCGAGATCGATCACCGAGACGAAGGTGCGCAGCAGGTCGGTCTGGAAGTTGATGATGTTCCGCATTGGATTTGCATTCCTTATGCAGTGATGACGAATATAAATTTCCCATATCTTTGGCTTGATATCAAATCAAAGCTCCCGATCCATGAAAGGAGCTTGCCATGCCTGAACAGACTGTCTTTGCCGCCGAGCTTTCCTGGCCCGATTACGATGCCCGCGTGCGCGACGGATCGACGCCGATCCTGCTGCCCGTGGGTTCGATGGAGCAGCACGGGTGCCACATGCCGATGAATGTCGATGTGCTCTTGCCGGTCGAGTTCGCGCGGCGGGTGGCCGGGCGGACGGGCGCGCTGGTGGCGCCGCCTTTCACCTATGGCTACAAATCGCACCAGAAATCCGGCGGCGGCAACCATCTGCCGGGTACGACCAGCCTCGACGGCGCGACGCTGGTCGCGGCGTTGCGCGATGTGATCAAGGAGTTCGCCCGCCACGGCGTGCGCCGGATCTGCCTGGTCAAC
Source organism: Sinorhizobium sp. BG8 (assembly GCF_016864555.1). NCBI lineage: Bacteria > Pseudomonadati > Pseudomonadota > Alphaproteobacteria > Hyphomicrobiales > Rhizobiaceae > Sinorhizobium > Sinorhizobium sp. BG8. Next base: position 1,516,488 of record NZ_CP044011.1, read on the forward strand.
GGCCATTTCGAGAATTCCTGGTTCATCATCGAAGGCATCGATCTCGCGCTTCGCGAACTCAAATGGGGTGGCATCGACGACATGAAGATCGTCGTCCTTTCCTATTGGGACTTCGTCGACAAGGCGACGATCGCGCGCCTCTATCCCAACGGCTTCACCGGCTGGGATCTCGAACATGGCGGCGTGCTGGAGACTTCGCTGATGCTGGCGCTCTATCCGCATCAGGTCATGCTGGACCGCGCCGTCGACCACGCGCCTGCAAGTTTCCCGCCCTATGACGTCTATCCCGCCAAGCCCGAATGGACGCCCTCCTGCGGCACCCTGTCCTCGCCCAAGGAAGCCTCGGCCGAGAAGGGCGAGATTTTGCTCAAGGTCTGCGTCGACGCCATCGTGCAGGCGCTCGAAACCGAATTTCCTCGCAAGGGCTGACGCGAAAAGGTGGCGGGAGGGCCTTGGCCAACCCCGCCACCAAACGACGCTACAGGGGGTGCCGCGTCAGTTTCTGATGACGTTGTGCTCCGGACCGAAGGGGAAGCCGGTGATGTTCTCGGCGCCGTCCTCCTTGACGATCAGGATGTCATGTTCGCGATAGCCACCCGCACCCGGCATGCCCTCGGGCAGCATGACCATCGGCTCCATCGACACGACCATGCCCGGCTCCAGCACCGTCTCGATATCCTCGCGCAGCTCCACGCCCGCCTCGCGGCCGTAATAGTGGCTGAGCACGCCAAAGGAATGGCCGTAGCCGAAGGAGCGGTATTTCAGCAGATCCCACTCGCGATACATGTCGTTGAGCTCGATCGCGATATCCTTGCAGCGCGCGCCCGGCTTGATCAGTTCAAGGCCGCGACGATGCACGGCGACGTTCTTTTCCCAGATATCGAGGCTCGCTTCGTCGACATGGTCGCAGAACAGGGTGCGTTCGAGCGCGGTGTAGTAGCCGAAGATCATCGGGAAGGTGTTGAGCGAAAGGATATCGCCCGACTGGACTTTTCGATTGGTGACCGGGTTGTGGGCGCCATCGGTATTGATGCCCGACTGGAACCAGGTCCAGGTGTCCATCAGTTCGACATAGGGAAAGGTTTCCGCGATTGCACGGGTCATGGCATTGGTGGTGGCGATCGCGACTTCATGTTCTGGTACACCGGCCTTGACGGCTGCCACACAGGCCGCCCCGCCGAGATCGCAGATGCGGGTTCCGTGGCGGATCAGCGTCTGCTCTTCGAGCGACTTGATCGTGCGCATCCACATCGAGGGCTGGCCGACATCGACGAATTCGACGCCCGGAAGTGCTTCTTCAAGCTGACGGCGGAAGTCGAGATTGACATGATCGAACTCAATGCCGACGCGCTTGGCTCCCTGGGTGAGCTGGCGCGCTGCGCGATAGAAATTGTCGCGGCGCCAGTCGGTATAGGTGATGTTGTCGCCAAAGCTGCGCCGCCAGGGCTGGCCGCCATCGATGCCTGCCGAGATGGTGGTGGCGTTCTCATGGTCGATGACCATGCCGTACTTGCGGCCGAAATAGCAGTAGAGCCAGCCGGAATAGTAGTTGATGCAATGGTAGGAGGTGAGCAATGCGGCATCGACGTCGTTCTTCGCCATCCAGCCGCGCAGGTCATTCTGTCGGCGGCTCATTTCCTCGGCAGAGAAGGGGGAGAACTCCTTCTCGCCATTATGCCATTTCATCACGTGCAACATATCGTCGGTCATCGAGCTTTCCTCCTTGAATGGAATGAGACAGCCCGAAGCTAGCGACGACGCTTGCATTTCAGAAATTTATTCAGCTGATGCAAAAATAAGCAAGACTTATCGCATCCGATGGCGAACTGCGCGGCTCGTAGTGCACACGCCTGCTGCCTAGTCTGCGTTCAGATTGCTCACGTCGATGTCGGCCGAGGCGATGTTTTCCTCGACATGCGCAATATTGCCGCTGCCAGGGATAGGCAGCATCACCGGGCTGCGTTTGAGAAGCCAGGCAAGTGCTACCTGGCTGGGCTTGAGGCTGTTGCGTCGAGCGAAATTGTCCAGAGGGGACTGCGTGCCGGAAAGACCGCCGGATGCAAGGGGATGCCACGGTATGAAGCCAATGGCATTTGCCTCGCAGTACACGAGTACATCTTCACTCTGACGGTTGGCCACATTGTAGAGGTTTTGGACGGTGCTGACCGGAAAGAGTTGCTGCGCGGCCTTTATTTGATCGACCGATACCTGGCTCAGGCCCGCGTGCCGGATGATGCCTTCGTCCAGCAATTGTCTGACGGCTGCAAACTGCTCGCCTGTCGGCACTTGCGGGTCTATCCGGTGCAGGTGCCACAAATCGATCCGGTCCACGCCGAGTTTCAGGAGGCTTCTTTTTGCCTGCGCAATCAGGTGTTCAGGCCGGCCGTCCGGCCGCCACATGTCGGGACCGTCACGCACGAGGCCGGCCTTGGTCGCGACCACCATGCCGTCATAGGGATGCAGCGCTTCGCGTATGAGTTCCTCCGATACGTCAGGGCCGTAGGAATCCGCCGTGTCGATGAAGTTCACGCCGATGCGCGGTAAATGCCGAAGAAGCTTGATCGCGCCGGCAGGATCAGCCGGAGGACCCCAGTTTCCCGGTCCGGTCAGATGCAAGGCTCCATATCCCAATCGCGCCACTTCAAGGTCGCCGCCGATGCGGAAGGTGCCGGCACGGGATGCGTTGACGTTCGACATCAGATCACTCCTGTTTCATCGGATGTTGCGCGGACCACGGACCGATCGGCTGTTCCGGCGTCTTACCCGGGCGGCTGGCACCGACCCGCAGCATCCCCGGTCATCCGGTGGAGAGCCTCATGCCGCTAGCCGTCTCTGGGCCCATGCCTGGTCGATGAAGGCGCTCGCATTCTTGAGCGCCCGCATCCCTTCCGGCAGGATCGCGGCAAGCCTGTGCCAGACATGAAACATGCCCGGCCACACTTCCAGGGACACTCTAACCCGATTTTCCGCAAGGTACGTCGCCAAACGCATCGCATCGTTCAGCATGACTTCGCTCTCGCCGATTGCCGCATTTTCAGCGGCAGAACTATTGGGCGAGATAACCGCCGTCGATGTTCAGCTCGATCCCGGTGACGTAGCTGGCCTCGTCGGAGGCAAGATAGAGGCAGCCATAGGCGATCTCCATCGGTTTTCCGCCACGCTTCATCGGAGTCATGGCGATGACGGCTTCGTTCAGGTCGGCTGCCTGCGCATCGGTGAGCGGTGTGTGTATGAAGCCCGGATGCACCGAGTTGACGCGGATTCCGTCGGAGACATAAGTCATCGCTGCGTTTTTCGACATGTTGCGAACGGCGCTCTTGGCGGCATGATAGGAGTGCGCACCCGCGACAGCCGCACTACCCCAGATCGATGAGATGTTGACGATCGAACCCGCCTGCTGTTTGCGCATGACGCGAACTGCCTCCCGCATGCCGAGGAAGACCCCCGTCTGATCGACGGCGATCATCTGCAGCCACTCCTTCATCTCCAGCTTGTCCAGGGGCTCGTACGCAATAATCCCGGCATTGTTGATCAGCACGTCAAGTCGCCCGTGCTTTTTTACGATCGCGGCGACCACCGTTGCCCATTGTTCTTCGCTGGTGACATCATGCGTGACCGTTTCGATGGCCCCGGGATATGGCGTGGGCGGCGGCTTGATGTCGCTGGCAACGACGATGGCCCCCTCGCGATGGAACAGTTCGGCCGTGGCGAAGCCAATACCGCCTGCGGCACCGGTAACCAATGCAACTTTGCCCTGAAGTCTCATATCGCAACCCCTTTCCGGTCTGATGGATCTGGTGAATCGCGGTTGTTGCTTGTCCCCATGCAGCGATCCGAGGCGTCTGCTAATTGGCTGCAGGGGCAAGAACTTCCATTCGCATCACTTTCACTCCGCCGTCCGCGAGGTCCGGCAGTTTGGCAAACCATTCCTGAACATAGGGCATGGCGTTGTGGGCCTCGAAATCCGCTTCGTTGGCGAAGATTTCGTAGAATATGAAGTGCCCGGGGCTCTCGCGATTTTCCTGGAGAAAATAGACGAGGTTTGCTGGATCGCCGCGGACAAGGTCTATGAGGGGAAGGGTGATGGCGCGCAGTTCCGCTTCCTTGCCGGGCTTGGCACGGACTTCGGCGACGATCGAGTATGTTCCGCCGGCAATCTTCGTGTAGCCTTGACCCGGGCCCTCCTGGGCGAGTGCGCCAGTATGGAGAACCGGGCCTGCGAGCAGGCCCGCGAGGACGACTATCGGAATCTTCAGCCGCAGCGTTGTGAACATGTCGGTTCTCCTTTTCCCGCCGAGCGCGGAGCGCTGGTCCGGCCGCCAAACATGGCTGCCGGCTCTCAGAGTTGATGGTGATGGCTGTTGCGCCTACTTGGCGCTTGCAAGCTGCAGATGCGCCGCCAAGGCATCAGAGAACCGCTTTTTCACGGGTCCAAGCGCCTTGACGAATTCGAGCTGCTCTCCCTCGGGGCCCTTGCAGTAGATCAGCTCCCAGCCATCCGACGGGGCGACCGTCACCTTGTTGGTGTTGGTGTCGAGGGGAGCAGCCTTTCGTTCCTCTTCAGTCGAAACGCGAATGATGCGATTTGCCCGCACCTGCGTCATTCCGCGTCGCGCGGACTCGGCCTCCAGATCGGCGATGAACTGGTTGAAGTCGACGTCGTCCCGGATATGGAAGCAGATGTGCATCATTCGCGGGAAAGCCGGGCTCATGTGCTCGACCGGTTCGGCGAAAGCCTTGGGGCCGCCCATCGGTTGGTCGGCATCGCGATACTGCAAGAGTTCGATCACGACGTTGTCGAACTGGATGAACCGCACGTCGAGACGTTGCGCGCCACCCCGAAGGTCAGGCACGCCGATCGTCCGCGGATTGACACCGAGCTGATTGGCCAGGATCTCCTGGTCGGCGAGAAGGGTGTTCTGGACTGCGTCGCCCTGGAAGTCACCGTGGCGAAAGACTTCTGTCCCACCGAGCACGGCGGTATAGAACTCATATGCGCGGTCCATGTTCTGCACGGTGAGACCAAAATGCTGTACGCCCTGGAGCCGCGCGCCCAGCGAATTCGGATCGCGGGTCACGACGGGCGTTTCCTCAGCGGACGCGGTTGCGTTGACCGAAAGGGCGGCGGCAATTCCACCAATTGCAACGCCTCCGGCTGCGCGCAGGACGGCGCGACGATCTGGATCGTCTAAAGGGGCGGCTGGCTTTTGCTGGTTCGACATGGTTTCTTCCTATCGATCACGTGGTGACTGGCGGAATTCTAGCGCTGCCGCGGTTGCGGGTGTTGTTAAGATCGGTGAAATCTGGTGAACGGAGCCGCGATCCGATCAGTGCTTTCCCGACCGCTGGCCGCGCTTCCGTTCGATGAATTTTTCCGGGCAAGTCGCGCCCCCGCGACGCGACGCTAACAAGGGCATCGTTCGGACATGGAAACGACCGTTGGGCGGACCAGACAGATTGCAATCGTGCTGGGTTCAGGCGCGGGGATGTATCTCAGCATCGGCATCGTACTGATCTACGGCTTCAGCGTTTTCGTCGTGCCGATCGCAAAAGACACCCAGTGGGATCGGACGGTGGTGGCCGCGGTCGTCGCGCCGATCGCCATTGTAAACGGTCTCATGTCTCCCGTTGTGGGGGCGCTGACGGATCGGTTCGGCCCGCGCCGGGTGCTAACCGTATCGTCCATATCGATGGCGATCGGCCTGATCGGGATCGGGATAGTGTCGCACAGCCTGACGGCTTTCATCGCGGCCGTCGTCGTGGCGAGCCTCATGGGCGCCGCGCAGACCGGCGTGCCATACACCTATGTGGTGGTTGGATGGTTTTCCGCACGGCGCGGTCTCGCGCTGGGTGTCATGCTTTCCTTTGTGGGGCTCGGGATTGCGACCGTGCCTCCGTTCCTTGCCTTCCTCATATCCGTGTGGGACTGGCGCTTCGCCTTCATGGCGGCCGGCCTGATATCGATGGCAATCACCCTTCCGGTCGCGCTGTTCGTTATTCGTGACCCGCCGGTGGTCCGGGGACCCGACCGTGCGGGTGTCGAGGGCTACACCGTTCGCCGGGCGGGCGAGACTGCAAGCTTCTGGCTCATGCTCGGCGCGTTTTTTCTCAACTACTTCGCTGCCGCGGCCGGATCCATTTCGCTCCCTGTCCTGCTGGCGGATCGCGGAGCCGATCCGGCAGCGGCGGCTCTGGTCATGAGTCTCGTGGGATTGTCGTTCATTGTAATGCGTCTCGGCTTCGGGGCCTTGCTTGATCGGTTTCCTCCGGTGCCATTGACCAGCCTGGCCTTTCTGTCGCCCGTTGTCGGCCATCTCATTCTGTTGAATTCCGAGGGCCTGATCGCGGCCTATGTCAGTGCCGTCTTCTTCGGCCTCGCCACCGGTGCGGAGGGCGACGCAATCGGCTATCTCCTGTCGAAACGCTTCGGGATGCGAAGCTTCGGAAAACTCTTCGGCATCAACTACATGGCGTTGACCATGGGCGCAGGCCTTGGTCCGGCATTCCTGCACATCGTCGCTGCCGGAGGCACACGCTACGACCAGACTTTCATGATCTTTGCGGGCGTTGCAACGATCGCGCCGGTTCTGCTCATGCTCGATCGCCAGACGCGAACGTTGACACGCTAGGAGCTCGGATGTGCATCCCTGCCGCGACGAGCCTGCCGGACAGTGGCAGTGCTTCCCTTGCCGGTATCTCCGATGGCATCGAGGATTGCGCGCGCCTTCAAGAGGTCACGGGTGGTGAACCCTTCGCTGAAGCGCCGATAAACCGGAGCCAGAAGTTTGCCACCCCTTTCGCCCTGCCCCGATTGAAGGCAATGCGCTGCGAGAGAGGTTGCGGCGCGCAGTTCCCATGACAAGGCTCCCTGCCGGTGCGCGAGATCGAGCGCCTGCTCATAGAGGGCTTCCGCGATTTTCGCTCTTCGGCTGCCATCTTGCTTGAGTGACAGATCAGCCTTGATGCGCAGCAGTTCCGGCATGCACCACATCTCGCCTGTTGATGTTGAAAGCGCGATTGCCTCGTCGATCGCTACCAGTCCCGCGTCAACTTCTCCATGATCCTCAAGCCCGGCAGCGTAAACACCGATGTAGAAGGGGCAACGCATGCGGAAATCCGCCGCCAGAAGCTCATCGAGCGCGCTGCGCAAGATGGTCAGCCCCGAAGCATCGCCGCTCTGCAGGAGCCACTCTCCGCGCAGGTATCGGGCCATGGCACTCCAGATCGTCATGGCGTGCTCCGCCACATGCGCTTCGATGCCGACAAGCAGGCGCTCCGCATCGGCAAGATCGCCGGTCAGCATCGCGATGGGGCAGGTGGTGTGGATGACGGCATTGCAGAGTGCGAGTGCGTGGTGAGCGGCGCGTGCCTCCTCGAGCTGACGCTGCGCCAAGGCAATCGCCTTGTCCGGTTGCCCCTGAAGCCAGACGACGTTTGCAAGAGTTCCCCTTGCGGCGGATCGCGGGTCCAGCTGGAAACGCGCAATGTCCGAGCGGGTGACGGGAGGGACATATCGGGAGATCATGCGTTCGAGGTGACGCCGGGCCTCGGCAAAGTCTCCCAGATAGCGCAGTGCGGTTCCGGTCTGCCTGTCGACATTGCTGCGGGCATCGTGATCGCCGCGATCGGTCGCGAGCCTCCTTATCCTGTCCGCCATCGCCAGGGCCGATTGATGATCGCCCGTCCAGGTGAAGTAGTCACACAATCCCCAAAGGCAGCTCAGCACGAACTCGGTGTCGTTGAGCACCTCGGCGCAGCCAAGGGCTGTCGTCCAGGCGGCTCGGACCTCGGGTCGTGGGCCGCGCGTATGAAGCAGGGTGGTGCCGAGTGCCAGATGCAGCTTCATGTCGTCACGCGTGTCACGGAATGGGGCGAAGGAACTGTGAAGGGCGCCCTCGACCCTGGCACGGCATTCCTCCGCAAGCGATAGATGTTCCCAGAACGGGATTGCAGCAACGGTGAGTGCTACGCCGATGGCAATGCTGCGGTTTCCGGAAAATGCCCAGTCGAGGGCGCTGCGGATATCGTCGACTTTGCCCCCATATTCGGCAAGCCACTGGGTCGTCGGACGGATCTTCCATTCTGCTTCGGCGCGTTTGGCGAGTTCAAGAAGATGCTCGGCGTGGCGCCGGCGCATGCCGTCGCGCTCGCCGCTATCGGCAAGCTTCCCCAGCGCGTATCGGCGAGTCGTATCGAGCAATCTGTAGTGTGTCCCGAGCTCGCCTCGCTCGGTCGAAACGAGCGACTTCGCAACGAGGCTTGCAACACCGTGAATGCATTCGGAACGGGCGCGGCCCTTGTCGACCGCTACAGCGCAGGCCGATTCCAGGCTGAAAGCGCCGGCAAAGATCGAAAGGCGCCGCAGCAGGGCGCGCTCGGGCTCGGCGAGAAGTCCATAGCTCCAGTCCAGCGTCGCGGCCAAGGTCTGGTGACGACGGTCGCCGCATCGCATATCGCTCCAGACCTCAGATTGATCGGTCAGGAGGTCGAGGAGTTCGGATGTGCTGAACGCATCCAGCCGGGGTGCGGCGAGTTCGATGGCGAGGGCCAGGCCGTCAAGCCTGCGGCAGATTTCTGCCACGACCGGCGCATTTGCGTCGTTGAGCGTGAATCCGCAGCGGCTTCCGGCCGCGCGCTCGACGAAGAGTTCGATAGCCGGGAACGCCAGGGCCTGGGTTGCGGTCACCGCACACTCCTTGGGTGGCGTGTCGAGTGGCGGCAGGCGATAGACCTGTTCGCCGACAATCCGTATCGATTCGCGGCTCGTGGCGAGTATTCGCACCTTCCCTGCGGCCGCCAGCAGCGTTTGCGAGCAGGAGGCCACTGCTTCGATCAGGTGCTCGCAATTGTCGAGGACGAGCATGAATGTTCGGTCGGCCGCAAAAGCGGTGATCGCCGCTTCGATGTTCGCTGAATGCACCCTCAGACCGATCGCCGCGGCGATCGCTGCCGGCACGAGAACGGCGTCGTTCACTATTGCCAGATCAACGAACCAGACGCCCTGGTCATAGGCTGTCGCCAGTTGCTCGGCGACCGCGAGGGCCAGCCTGGTCTTTCCGATGCCGCCTGGCCCGACGATTGTTAAAAGACGCGACGCCTCAAAACCGCGCAGCACCGCTTCGACCGCATCGTTTCGCCCCACCAGCCGGGTCGTTGAAACCGGCAGGTTGTGCGTGCGGGCACCCTGGGACTTCAAAGGGACGGGGACGCCATCCTGTCCCGAAACGCGCACGGGCGACACGAACCTGTAGCCCCGGCCGCTCACCGTCGCGATGTATTGCGCGTCGCCCACCGCATCGCCAAGCGCCCGACGCAGAGCCGCAACGTTTACCTTGAGGTTGCTTTCCTCGACGAAGGTATCCGGCCAGGCGCGCGCCACAAGCTCCGCCTTGCTCACCAGTTCACCGGGGCGCTCGACCAGCGACGTCAAGATTTCCAGGGCGCGGCTACCCACGCGAACGGCTGTCCGATCTCGGACAAGCGACTGTCGCTCCGGAACAAAGACAAACGGACCAAAAGTATAGGAACGCACGACCGAAGCTCCAGGCTCCATTGGACACGGTTCAGTGGTCGGTGAACAATGGTTCCCAAAGACCTCAATGGTGCAGGATACTAACCGCTATCAGCCGTTAAACCCAGCGCGATCTGCCGGAGAGGCTTTGCAACGATTCCTTAGTGGATAGCGCGCACGTACTGCCGGGATATGCTTCCGTGAAAGGATGCTCAAATCCCGACCGGAATCTGCAAGCCCTCCGGGGCGGCGTACATCGCCATGTTCTTCCGCGACAGATCCAGATGTGCGCGGATCAGGATTTCCCCGCGATCGGCGTCGTGGTTGGCGATCGCATCGATGATCTCGTCGTGCTGACGGGATGCTTCCTCCAGTTCCTCATGCATCTGGGAGTTGTTGGGACGGTAGAAGATCTTTCCGATCCTCGCGTGATCGATCAGCAGCCGCCGAAGACTGGGCAGCAGGTAGGCATTGTTCGCGATCTCACCGATACGCAAATGGAACTGGTCGTTGTAAAAGACCCGCCCATCGATATTGCCGCTTTGGACGGCGTCCCGAAAGTTGTCCTGGATCTCCCTCAGAGTGGCGATGTCCGCCTTCGTCGCGACCTCTGCGGCAAGCCGCGTGGTTGCCACATAGATGAGCGGCGCGACGAGGAAGAAATCTCTCAAGGACTGGTAGTTCATCGAGGTTACGCGAGCAGGTCGATTGGCCTCGAGCTCGATAAAACCTTCGCCTGCAAGTTGGCGCATCGCCTCTCGCACGGGTGGTCGGGACAGACCGAACTCCTCGCTCAGTGCTACTTCGTCGAGGACCGAGCCCGGCGCGATCTGCATCGTGAGAATTCTTTGCCGCAGACTGCTGCTGAGAGTAGTCTTTCTGTCTGCGCCCGGGCCTGCTTCAGCGGGGAATTGGTTTATCGCCATGTCAAACTCCTAGGCGCCGATATTGTCTACAAAAGATAGACAAGTCAATGCGGGTCGAGGCTAAATTGTCAAAGACACGCTGTACGCTCGTACCAGGATCCATGCAACTTCACCGCTTGTCCGCGGCGCCAAAGGGCATGCCTATTGACAGTCTATCAATTGTCTATCTATTGTAGGCGACAAGTCTACGCAGCGGCTGCCGCTGGCTGAACTTACGCGGCGCGACGGAAAACACGACAAGCCGGCGATCTCTGTGATTGCCCAACCCGGTGGATACTGAGCCATGACGGAATTTCCATTCTCTGGATTGAACCTCGCAATCACGACGCCTTTCGACGGCAACGGCCACATCGACTACGCCAGGCTCGAGGAGAATATCGAGCGCTACCTGTCCCTTGGCGTGCCGGGCTTCGTGCTCAGTTCAGGCACGGGAATGCATGTCTATCTCGCCAAGGAAGAGTCCGAGGAACTCGTCCGGCGTGGCTCGAAGATCATCAATGGTCGGGCGAAGGTCATTGCTCAAACCTCGGCCCTGCTGACGGCGGATGTCGTCGAACGCACAAAGCGAGCGGCCGATGCCGGTGCCGATGGCGTCATGGTTCTTCCGCCCTTCTTCGAAGGCCCGACCGACGACCAGAGCATCATCGATTTCTATACGGAAGTCGCCGGCGCCGGGTTGCCCGTCATCGGCTACAACGTTCCGCAGGCGGTTGGAGTAACCGTCACGCCTTCACTGCTCAGGGAGCTCTGTGACATCCCGAATTTCTGCGCCGTCAAGGACAGCAGCGGCGATCTCGCCATGCAGGCTTCCCTCATTCGCGCCGGGCGGCCCGTCATGAACGGTGCCGACCCGCTGGTGCCCTTTGCTCTCTTCGCAGGGTGCAGCGGACTGATCTGGGGCGGAGCGAATTTCGCCCCGCGCACGTGCCTGTCTCTCGTGAAGGCGGCAACATCCGGACACTGGGACAAAGTCCGTGAAATCTGGTCCGCGCTGGAGCCCGCGATGTCGCTGATCTGGGAGGGCGACTACGTGCAGTCGGTCTATGCGGCAGCGGATCTTACCGGCTTTGGCGCCGGTGCACCGCGCAAGCCGTTGAGAGCTCTGTCTGCTGAGCGGATCGAGGCCCTCCGGGCCGTTCTCGGCGACCTCACAAAACTGGAAGCTTAGGGCCGTGGCTGCATCTTCGAAGAAGATATTCACGGCCTCGAGGCTCCCCCGGAACACGGGGACGTCTGGCTGGGTCGCCATGCTCCCGACACGCCGGGCAGGCCTCCGGCTTCAAGGGCATATCACTTCGGACGTCGTCATCATCGGCGGGGGGTTTGCCGGGCTCTCCGCCGCCCGACGCATTCATGAACTCGATCCCGGCCTCAAGGTGGCGGTGCTTGAAGCTGACGTCGTGGGCGAAGCGGCCGCAGGCCGCAATTCCGGCTTCATCATCGACCTGCCGCACGAGGTTTCGTCCGACGACTACGGCGGCGATTCCGCTGCCAGGAGCAAAGAGGCGATCGTTATCAGCCGGACCGCGATCGCATTGGCGAGTGCGATTGCGGCCGAGCAGGGGTGGAGCAAGGACGTATTTGATCCGTGTGGACGCTACAGCGTTGCAATCAGCGACGAGGGAGACCACCATCTGACAGCGTATGCCGACCAACTCGGCAAGCTGGGGGAGAAGCATCAGCTCCTCTCCGCCCGGGAAATCGCCGAGGTAACCGGCACACGCTCTTACACGTCGGCCCTTTTCACTCCCGGCACGGTGATGGTCCAGCCTGCGGCCTATATCCGGGGCGTTGCGGACTCGCTGGTCGATCCGGTGACGGTGTACGAACAGACGCCGGCCGTTCAGTTCGAGAGCACTGGCGCAGGTTGGCTGGTAAAGACCCCGGAAGGCTCGATCAGCACTGGAAGGATCGTCCTTGCGAACAACGGCCATGCGGAGAGCTTCGGGTTCTTCAAGGGGCAGGTGCTCCATATCTTCACCTTTGCCTCGATGACGCACGAGTTCGATCCGGCGCGCTTGTCCGGACACCGCAAATGGGCCGCCACGCCTGCGCTTCCCATGGGGACGACCGTCCGCCGCGTCCCGGGACAGAACGGCGACCGCATCCTGGTTCGCTCGCGTTACACCTACCACCCAGGTCTGGTGACAGGCGATGGAACGCTTCGGCGTGCAGGTGCCCAGCATGACCGCAAGTTCAAGGCCCGCTTCCCGACATTGACCGACATTCCGATGGAATACCGCTGGGCTGGCGCGATGGCCGTCACCTGGAATTCCGTCCCGGCTTTCGGCGAGATTGAGAAAGGCGTTTTCGCGGCCTGTGGATGCAACGGGGTAGGGGCTTCGAAGGCGACCGCATCCGGGATTGCCGCGGCCGAACTGATGCTCGGCCACAACTCGAGACTGACTGAAATCTACAAGCGCTTCGACGCGCCCAAGTCGCTGCCACCTCAGCCGCTGACGACGATCGGGGCCAAGGCGAACCTCGCATTCCGCGAATGGATGGCGGGGGCGGAATAGACGGAGGAACGAGCACGGGCCGCTACCGACGTCCCGTTTGGAATCGCTGGTAAATTCTTCGGCCGGATAATGCGGCACCCCGGCACGTACCGATAATCGCCGCAAAAAGAGGGAACGAGAATGAAAAGCCTGCTCGCATCGACCTGCCTGCTCCTCGGAACCGTCGCCGGCTCATCGCTGGCGAACGCCGCCGATTGCGGAGACATCACCATCGCCAGCATGAACTGGCAGAGCGCCGAGGTCATCTCCAACCTCGACAAGATCATCCTGAACGAAGGCTACGGCTGCAGTGCCGAGATCACCATCGGCGATACCGTGCCGACCATTACCTCCATGGCCGAGAAGGGCGAACCCGACATCGCGCCGGAAGCCTGGATCGACCTTTTGCCGGATGTCGTCAAGAAGGGTACGGAAGAAGGCCGCATCGTGCAGGTCGGCTCGCCGCTTCCCGACGGCGGCGTGCAGGGCTGGTGGATCCCGAAGTACCTCGCGGACGCCCATCCCGACATCAAGTCCATCCAGGACGTGATGAAGCATCCGGAGCTTTTCCCGGATCCGGAAGATCCGAGCAAGGGCGCGATCTTCAACGGCCCGCAGGGCTGGGGCGGTACGATCGTAACGGCACAGCTCTACAAGGCCTACGAATTTGAGAAGGCCGGCTTCACGCTGGTCGATACCGGCTCTGCGGCGGGCCTCGACGGCTCGATCGCCAAGGCCTACGAGCGCAAAGAAGGATGGGCAGGCTACTACTGGGCGCCCACCGCGCTTCTCGGCAAGTACGCGATGGTGAAGCTCAGCCACGGCGTCCCCTTCGACGAGGCAGAATGGAAGCGGTGCAACACCGTCGCGGACTGCTCCGATCCCAAGACCAACGATTGGCCGGTGGATAGGGTCGTGACCCTCGTCGCGAAGTCCTTCTCGGAAAAGGCCGGCCCCGAAGTGATGGACTATCTGTCGAAGCGCTCCTGGAGCAACGACACCGTCAACAAGCTGATGGCCTGGATGACGGACAACCAGGCAAGCGGTGAAGATGGCGCCAAGCACTTCCTCAAGGAGAACCCGGATCTCTGGAAGACCTGGGTGTCGCCCGACGCCGCCGCCAAGGTCGAGGCCGCGCTGTAGTCGCCGCTCCGGCAAACACGAAAACAAGCTCGTGCGATGTGCCGGATGGCGCGTCGCACCTTTCCTGCCGAACAACAACAAGAACAACGGATCGGCTCTTTGGACCAGGGGAACCGAATGGATTGGTTTTACAAATTCCCGCATATGAACGACGACGCGCTGCGCAACATGAAGAAGGCGATCGACGACGGCTTCCGCGGCTTCACGCGCAACTACGGCGACATGATTGAGAGCATCTTCACGCCGCTGCAGCACTTTCTCATCGCCGCCGAGCGCTTCATGCTGAAGACGCCCTGGCCGATCATCACGCTGCTCATTCTCGCCATCGCCTATGCCGCCACGCGCAGCACCCGCATCACCCTCGGCTGCCTCGTGACGCTGATGCTGATCGGCTACTTCGACATGTGGGACGACACGATGCGGACGATCTCGATGATCTTCGTCTGCACGGTGCTGTCGATTGCCATCGGCATTCCGATCGGCATCCTGATGGCGCGCTCCGACCGCATGCAGCGTATCGTCAATCCGATCCTCGACGTCATGCAGACGATGCCGAGCTTCGTCTACCTGATCCCCGTCGTCATGCTGCTCGGCATCGGCAAGGTGCCGGGGCTGATCGCCGTCGTCATCTATGCCATCCCGCCGATGATCCGCCTCACCGACCTCGGCATCCGCCTCGTCGACAAGGACGTGCTCGAGGCCGCCGATGCGTTCGGCGCCGATCCCAGGCAGAAACTCTTCAAGGTGCAGTTGCCGCTCGCCCTTCCGACGATCATGGCCGGCATCAACCAGACGATCATGATGGCGCTGGCCATGGTGGTCATCGCCTCGATGATCGGCGTGCAGGGACTTGGCCAGCCGGTTCTCAAGGCCATCGCCAACCAGTACTTCACGCTGGGCATCTTCAACGGCCTCGCCATCGTCGGCATTGCCATCATCTTCGACCGGGTCAGCCAGGCGTATGGCAAGCGACTCCAGAAGCACCGGGAGGTCGTCCATGGCTGACCACGTCTTCGGCGGCATCAAGATCCGCCACCTCTACAAGATCTTCGGACCCAACGCCGCCGCGCACATCGATGCCGTCCGCAACGGTCTGACCAAGAGCGAACTGAACGAGAAGCACGGCCACGTGCTCGGGCTTCGCGACATCAACATCGAGATGCCGTCCGGGTCGATCCAGGTGATCATGGGGCTTTCCGGCTCGGGCAAGTCGACGCTGATCCGCCACATCAACCGGCTGATCGATCCGACGGCCGGCGAGGTGCTCGTCGACGGCGTCGATGTCGTCAAGATGTCCGACGCCGAGCTGCAGGAGTTCCGCCGGCACCAGACGGCGATGGTGTTCCAGAAGTTCGCGCTTCTTCCACACCGCAACATCCTGG
The DNA here is from genome assembly GCF_016864555.1 of Sinorhizobium sp. BG8. Taxonomy (NCBI): domain Bacteria; kingdom Pseudomonadati; phylum Pseudomonadota; class Alphaproteobacteria; order Hyphomicrobiales; family Rhizobiaceae; genus Sinorhizobium; species Sinorhizobium sp. BG8. Next base: position 1,531,948 of record NZ_CP044011.1, read on the forward strand.
ACAACACGGTCTTCGGGCTGGAACTGCAGGGCATTCCGCGCTCGCAGTGCGTCGAAACGGCGATGCGGTGGCTCGAGCGTGTCGGTCTCAAGGGCTTCGAGCAGAAGTATCCCAACCAGCTGTCGGGCGGCATGCAGCAACGCGTCGGCCTTGCCCGCGCGCTTGCCAACGATGCGCCGGTGCTCTTGATGGACGAGGCCTACTCGGCGCTCGATCCGCTGATCCGCATGGACATGCAGACGGTTCTCCTCGACCTGCAGAAGGAGATCCGCAAGACGATCGTCTTCATCACGCACGACCTCGACGAGGCGCTGCGCCTCGGTGACCAGATCGCCATCCTGCGCGACGGCGAGGTCATCCAGCAGGGCACCAGCCAGGACATCGTCCTCCGTCCCGCGGACGACTATGTCGCCAACTTCGTCAAGGAAGTGAACCGAGGGCGCGTCGTCCATGTCGAGGCCGTGATGACTCCGGACCGTTCAGCCAGATCGGGCGGGCCGATTGTCGTAGCCGGCACAACGGTCGAGGAGACCCTCCGTCTCCTGTCTCGAGAGTCTGTCGAGCAGGGCGCGGTGGTTTCCCCGGCCGGCGAAGTGTTGGGCGTGGTTTCGCTCCGGCAACTTGCCAACGCGATGGTCAATTCGCCCCACTAGAGAACAGGCTTTGATCAAGAGTCAGCACCGGCGCAGAAGCCTGCGCGATGGATGGTACCTGAGAGCGGCCGGCCCAACGTCAGCATCAGCCTGACCGGGTCTGGTCGAGCGTCAGGTGGCTTTTACTCGGGACCCTGTCGTCGAGGTCAGGGCCTTCTCCCGGACATGATAAGCTTCCGTATTTCCTATTCACGTCGGCGCATTGGCGGGGTGCTTTCCGTGCGCTGTGGGGCGTTTCGAGTCGATCGAGCATCATCATTATTTTTATTGTAGACATATTGTCTACTGTTGAGCTACAATATGTCTACTTCGGTTGCTTGCGGCGGGCGAAACCTGGGTCGGGTGCCGAACGGACAAACCTAGGAGGGATTCCATGAATTTTGACGGCATCTACACTCCCGTCATAACTCCGCATGATGCGGACGGAACAATCGACCGGGACGCTTTCGCCCGGATGATCGAATACCTGATCTCGTCTGGTGTTCACGGGATCATCAACGGCGGCTCGACGGGCGAATACTATGCCCAGTCGATGGAAGAACGCATCGAGATGGCCAGGTTTGCCAAGGAGGTCATCGGCGACCGCGTGCCGCTCGTCGTCGGCACCGTTGCCATTCGTCTCGAAGACTCGATCGCGATGGCGGAGGCCGCGGCCAAGATGGGTGCATCCGCCATTCTGGTCGGTTCGCCGCCCTATTCGGTTCCGACCGAAACTGAGAACGCACTCAACGCGCTTGCGATCGACCGCGCCGCCGATCTGCCGATCATGCTCTACAACTATCCCGGCCGCATGGGCATCAACATGGGCGAGGAGTTCCTCGACCGCGTCGGCCGGAGCAGGAATTTCTGCGCCATCAAGGAGAGCTCCGGCGACATCAATCGCGTCCATCTCCTTGCCCGCGACTACCCGCATATCCAGATGTCATGCGGAATGGACGACCAGGCGTTGGAGTTCTTCGCCTGGGGCGCGCGCAGCTGGGTCTGCGGCGGCTCGAACTTTCTGCCCGCAGAGCATATCGCACTCTACAAGGCCTGCGTCGTCGAAGGAAACTTCGCAAAGGGGCGTCGCATCATGTCCGCGATGATGCCGCTCATGCGTGTCCTGGAACAGGGCGGGAAATTCATCCAGTGCATCAAGTACGGCTCCGAAATGAACGGCTTCGTCGCAGGTCCCCCGCGTCCTCCGCTCAAGCCGTTGAACAAGGACGACAAGCGGCAGCTGGAACAGGTGGTGCGCGTTCTCAAGCGCACGATTGCAGAAATCGAAGCGGAGGCATGATATGAGCGATCTTCTGACACACGACGAATACAAGGCAATTGCAGCGGGTCTCGAGTTCCCGACGCAGGCGTTCATCGGCGGCAGCTTCCGGCCGGCGATTTCCCGCAAGACCTTCGAAACGATCAACCCTGCCACCGGAAAGGTTCTTGCCGAGGTCGCCTCATGCGGACCGGAGGATGTCGAGCTGGCGGTTGGAAAGGCGCGCGAGGCCTTTGAGGATGGCCGCTGGTCGCGCCTTCATCCGAGTGCCCGCAAGGAAGTTCTCATCCGCCTGGCCAACCTGCTGAAAAGGAACTCCCGCGAGCTTGCCGTTCTGGAAAGCCTGGACAGCGGAAAGACCATCTACGACTGCGAGAACGTGGATGTGCCGGAAACGATTCATTGCCTGTCCTGGCACGCCGAACTCATCGACAAGATCTATGACCAGGTTTCGCCTGCCTCCGACAACCATATCGCGATGGTCGTCCGTGAGCCGGTTGGCGTTGTCGGGCTGGTTCTGCCCTGGAACTTCCCGCTTCTCATGCTCGCCTGGAAGATCGGCCCGGCGCTTGCGGCAGGTAACTCGGTCATCGTCAAGCCTGCCAAGGAAACGACCCTCACGGCATTGCGCGTGGCGGAACTTGCGATGGAAGCGGGTGTTCCGCCGGGCGTGTTCAATGTCTTGCCGGGCAGCGGCTCCGAAGTCGGCGAGCCTCTTGGCAGACACATGGATGTCGACATGGTGTCCTTCACCGGTTCCACCGAAACGGGACGGCGTTTCCCGAAATATTCCGCGGACTCCAACCTCAAGGAAGTGACGCTGGAAATGGGCGGCAAGAACCCGGCTGTGGTCCTTGACGATGTCGAGAACATCGACCGTGTGGCCGCCCACATCGTCAACGGCGCCTTCTGGAACATGGGCGAGAACTGCTCGGCTTCCTCGCGCCTGATCGTACAGCGCGGGATCAAGGACGAACTCCTGAAAAGGATGATCGCCCATGCCGGGAATGGCCGATGGGCGACCCGCTCAATCCGGAAAACCGCGTCGGAGCTCTGGTCTCGAAGGCGCACTTCGACAAGGTCTGCTCCTACCTTGGCGAGGGCCAGAAGATCTTGCTCGGGGGCAAGGCGAAGGACGGCTTCGTGGAGCCGACGATCATCGATGTGAGCGATCGCGATGCGAAGGTCGTGCGCGAAGAGGTCTTCGGCCCGGTTCTCTCGGTGCTTACGGTTGAAAGCTACGAGGAAGCAATCACGCTCGCAAACGACACGGAGTACGGCCTCGCCGCATCCATCTTCACGGCCAATGCCAAGCGGGCCATCCGCGGTGCACGCGCCATTCGGGCGGGCACCGTCACCGTCAACTGCTTCGGCGAAGGTGACATCACGACACCGTTCGGCGGTTTCAAGTCGTCGGGGTTCGGTGGGCGCGACAACGGCATCCACGCCCATGACCAGTACACGCGCATAAAGACGATCTGGATCGACCTCACGGACGACGCAGGCGAGGCTGTCTCTTGAACACACGCACGGCCATACGGCTGCCGGTCCATCGCGGACCGGCAGCCTGGAGCGCCATCCTCCCGGATGCCGCGGGGCCTGTCGTGCTCGATGGCGATCTGAATGTGGACGTTGCCATCGTGGGGGGAGGATTTGCAGGCCTTTCGGCTGCCCGTCGTCTTCACCAGAACGATCCAACGCTTCGGATCGCCATCCTCGAGGCAGGGAGGCTGGCGGAAGGCGCTTCCGGCCGAAACTCTGGTTTCATGATCGACCTGCCGCATGACCTGTCGTCCGAGGACTATGCCGGCAAGGGACTTGCATCGGACCAGGAGATGATCGCCCTCAATCGAGCGGCCATCGCCTTTGCCCGATCAAACGTCGAGGACTACGGCATCAACCCGGCTTACTTCGATCCGGCCGGAAAGATCAATGGTGCCGCGAGTGTTGCCGGGCATGATCGGAACCGCAGCTATGCGTCCCATCTTTCGCGTCTCGGCGAACCCGGAGAAATGCTCGACGCGAAAGCGATGTTCGAGGTGACCGGAAGTCGCCATTACGTTTCGGGCCTCTATACTCCCGGGACGGTGATGCTGCAGCCTGCTGGCTATATCAGGTCCCTCGGTCAGGGGCTGAGGCGCGATGGAATCCACGTATTCGAGTCCTCGCCGGTCAAGCGTTTCGAGCGGAAGGGCTCGGCGTGGGAGCTGACGACGCCCAAGGGGCGGATCGGTGCGGCCAAGGTTGTCATGGCCAATAACGGGCACCTCGAGAGTTTCGGCTTCAAGCGCAAGAGGCTGATGCACATCTTCCTGTACGCCTCGATGACCGTCGAGCTGGACAATGCAACCATCGCAAAGCTGGGAGGACATTCGCGCTGGGGGATCACGCCCTCGGATCCGATGGGCACGACCATGCGCCGGATCGACAGCGCGCAGGGGGGAAACCGCATCGTTACGCGCACCTGTGCAACTTATCTGCCGGGAATGTTGCCATCAGAGCACGGCCTCGCGCGGGCCGCGCGCATTCACCTCCGAAAGTTTGCGGACCGTTTTCCCGCTATTGCGGACCTTCCCATGGAGTACAGCTGGGCGGGACATCTCTGCCTGAGCCTGAACGGCGTCGCGGTGATGCGGGAACTTGAAAATGGTCTCTATTCCGCATGCTGTGACAACGGCCTCGGGACGGTGAGGAGCACCCTTACCGGGATAGGCGCTGCCGACCTCCTGACAGGTCGTGCGTCCAAGATCTCGGAACATTTCCTCGCCGAGGCGGAGCCAACGAGGCTGGCGCCATCCCCGTTCGACTCGATCGGCGCAAATCTCTTCCTGAGGTGGAGGGAATGGAAGGCACGTCGCGAATGAGAGTCCCAGCCATCATTGGAGATGACTCACAGCCTCCGTGCGCCTCCTTGTGACGGCGCGATGCCGAGTGCACGCAGCGCAGGGCCGGTGGGCCTAATGCGATAAATTCTCCCCGACGCGTGATCCCTGAAGCAATCGATGATCGTGCGGAGTTGTCGCGAAGCGACGTCGGAAATTCCGACTGAGATGGGAAGAATCGCAAAATCCGCACTCTACCGCGATTGCGGCGATCGTCTTGTCGGTCTTCTCCAGGATGTGGCGGGCGAGGAGAAGGCGGATCTCCAGGTAGGCTGCAAGGGGAGAGAGGCCGATTGCATCTCTGAAGTGGCGTTCGAGGCGCCGCTTCCCCGTGTTCAGATGCCGTGCGATGTCAGCCACGGAAAGCGGCGTGTCCATTCGCTGCTGCATGAGCAGAAGCGCTCTTCTGACAAGCGGGTCTTTTGTTTCCAGATCCAGAGTCAGTCCGGGTTGCGGCGCGCGTTCGTCCTCGGCCCCGCTGATCATCATGATGTTCAGGCTCTTCGTCGCTTGCGCCTTGCCGATGTGTCTGTCGACCAGAAAGGCTGCGAGATGCGCTGTACCAGTACCACCGGAACACGTCAGGCGGTCGCGGTCGACCACGAAAATCTGGTCCGATACCGGCTTCAGTCCGTCAAACTGGGAGAGAAAATCCTGGTGATGGAACCAGCTCACGCATCCGCGATAGCCTTCCATCAATCCGGCGCGGTGAAGGGTAAAGGTTCCGGTACAAAGCCCGACCAGCGGAACTCCGGCCGTTGCTGCCTGTTGTAGAAAGGCCTCCAGCTTGCGGTTGGGGTGCTCCATCTCGTCGATGAGGCCGCCCACGACCACGACATAGTCGAACCGCTTTGGATCACCGAAAGGCTCTTGTGGTTGGAGGTAGACACCGCAACTGGCTGCGATCGGCTTCATGTCGGCGGCGATCACGCTCCACCGGCACTGGATCGGCCTGCTTCGGTCACCCTCGTCCGCGGCGAGGCGCAGCACATCGACAAAGTTGGCGAACGCGCACAACGTGAACCGGTGCAACAGAACAATTCCGACAGAGAGTCTGGCTTCGTCTCCACTGCGCCGACGGCCATTTGCCATGCGATTTCCATCCACGCACTATGTCTCAATTCTACTTTCAGAATGACGCATCCATACTTTTCTAATTTCCGGGCTGGGTCAATACTCCAAGGGTACCCGATCACACGAGCGTACAGGCAAACGGCCGTCCGGTTATCATTGGGAGAAGTCTTTCCATGACCATAGTCAGCCCCGTCCAGCGACAGATCGTTTTCTACCTTGTGCCCGACTTTACACTGCTCGCATTTTCGTCCGCGATCGAGGCCCTGCGGCTGGCGAACTCGGTCCTGGGCGTTGAAGCGTATACGTGGCGGGTGACCTCGGCGGTCGAGGGTAAAGTTCGCGCCAGCTGCGGCGTATCGGTTGAAGTCGACAACGCGATTGCGATGGAGCGACAGCACCTCAATTCCTGGCAACGACCCTCGATGGTCGTCGTATGCGCCGGGAAAAACGTCGCGGAACATTCTGACCGGGCGGCCAGTGCATGGTTGCGCGAATGCCGCAACCGCGGCGTCGCATTGGCGGCGCTCTGCAGCGGCGCACACGTGCTGGCAACCGCGGGACTGCTTGATGACAAGGAGTGCGCCATCCACTGGGAACACATGCCCGGATTCGTCGAGCGCTTTGTAGACGCCAGCGTCACGGCTGGCATCTACCATGTCGATAGCAACATCTATACCTGCGCTGGCGGGGCCGCGACCTTCGACATGATGCTGCATATCATTGAACGTGACTATGATGCCCGCGTGGTGAGCGGCATATGCGAACTCGCTCTGGTGGATCGCGTGCGGGAACCGGGAGACCGGCAGCGTCTTCCCTTCTCCAGGCGTGTGAGCGTGCAGGACCCCAAGGTCGTGGCACTGGTTGCGAAAATGGAGCAGAACCTGACAGAGCCACTGGAGACGGATGACCTCACGGCCATCGTGGGGCTCTCGCGTCGACAGATCGAACGGCTGTTCAGAAGTGAGCTGGGTTGTTCTCCCGCGCGCTACTATTTGAAGCTTCGTCTGGAGCGCGCGCATTTGCTGCTGGTTCAGACGACGATCCCGGTGATCGAGATCGCCATAGCCTGCGGCTTCGCCTCAGGCTCCCATTTCTCGAAGTGCTACCGCGAGACGTATGGTTGTACCCCGCTCGAAACGAGAGGCCAGCTCACCAACCGGGAACGGTCCCGAAGCGTCTCTGCAAGAACGCTTGACCCCGGTCGCGACGCCCAACTCGATAGCTTTGCCCACAGGCTTTCCGCCTAGCCTCGGTCGCAGTACGCGCACGAATGCGGCCCGGCTCTAGAGCCATCCGCCGGTGAAACCCGCCCTGCGCAGTCCCGTTACTAGGGGGCGGGACTGGCGCATCGTGTTCCAGAGCAGGCCTGTCCTGTAGTTTTCAATCATCAGCACGACGGGCCCCTGGTCGATGCCGAAATGATATGGACTGACCCACCACTCGGCGGATTGTCCATCGACGGGGAATGACTGGTTGAACGACGGCTTGAAGCCATAGAGGCGGTTCATGCCGAGATCCATCCGCGCGAAGTTCCTGACGGTCGGAACGACGATCTCCGGTGCGTAGGGAAGCGATGCAACGACCACCCATGGCGACACCGTCCCGTCATCGGGTCCGAAGGGTGCGCCGCGAGCGATATAGTCAAAGAACTCCCGTTCCACTCCGTCAACGCTCCGCTTTCCCCAGCCGGGCCCGTCGCTCGCCGTGAAGCCCCAGCAGTGCTCGCCGTAACCGACGAAATTCATGGGATTGCGGATCGCGTACTCCTGCTGGACGTAAGTGGCATGGCGGCTGTTCTGGAAATAGTCGCTGTTGTGCTCACGCATGAACTCGTCATGGATGCCGCGAAAGTCGATCCACATATGGGAGAGCTGGTGAGTGAAGAGGGGACCTGAATAAAGCAGTTCGCGCCCATAGATGTTCCGCCATTCGTAGCTTTCCGTATAGGCGGCATAGGATTCCGGCGGCAATGGATGCGTCGGCGAGCCAAGCCCGAGAAGATACAGCAGCAGCCCCTCGTCATATCCACGCCATCGAAAGGGAATGAAGCCGTTCTCGGGTCTCCAGCCATGCGTCAACGTCAAGCCGTGGTCGCATGCCCAGTTCCAGTCGGCCCGCTCGTAGAGAGCGTTGGCAAGGCGGCGAACTTCGACTTCCTCCGCGCCATCGCCGTCGAAGTAGGCCGCCACCGTCAACGCGCCGGCAAAAAGGAACGCCGAGTCGATTGTGGAGAGTTCGCACTCCCAGACCCTGCGCCCCGTCTCGATGTCGAGGAAATGGTAGAAGAACCCCTTGTAGCCGGAAGCGTCGGGTTCGGGGCCCTGTGGACACGACAGCAGGAACTGAAGCCGTCTTCTGGCAATCTTGGCCGCGAACTTGCGGATGATGATGCCGCGCTCCACCACCACCGGGATTGTCGCGAGCGCCATCCCTACGGCAGCGATGCTCGCAGGGGAATCGTCCGCCGTCTTGTCTCGCACGAGACCGTTGTCCGGATTGGTGCAATGCAGATAGTACAGCAGCGTCGTGAATTGCAGCCGAGCGAGATCCTGGTCGGTCGGCATGCGATGGAGGTCCGGATCGGTCGAAATCAGTTGGGCCATATCGCTATCCAAGGACAATTCGGATGTCGTGGATCGAAAAGGACCGCCTTTGCGCCAGTGAGCTGTTAGCTATCCAGCAGATGCGTGCGCACGCCGCGTCCTTCGTCAGCTTTGTTGTCCACCTGAATGCAATATTTGGACGATACGTGCCTGAAGTCCAGTTCGTATCTCCTCCGTGCTCTGAAATGCATCGATCAGTGCAACGAAGTCGCCATCACGTCACGCGTTTGAAGGTCCATTTGACGGTGTATTCGCCGCTGCGTTTCAGCTTGGTCTTGGTTCGAACACGGACCGGCCCGCCCAGGGCGAGTTCTGCGTCTTCGAAGGCCTGGCGGGCTTCGGCGATGGCCCGATGATACGCGCTATTGTCACGCTTCGGGCTCTCAGCAAGCGCCTTCAGTATCGCGATCGTGTCTACTTTATCGTCGGCCACGAAATGCTTGCTCCTTCGGACTACGCCGCAGCCACATCACAATCCATCCTGCAATGCCGGCAACAGATCGAGTGAATACACCAACCGGCGCGCCTTCCTCAATCCAAACTTCCGGCGCGCACAACCTCGGTATCTTCACGCTGACGTCGCCGCGGCCAGCCGATCGCCCGGGGCCGCCCGGATTCCGAGGATCCGCACGGGGCGGGTGGGTGGTCGGCTACGCGAGATTGCCGGGCCCAGCCTCGGCATTGGCCACCTTCCTTCGGGGCACGATCAACGGAGTGCTCGAGACGGGATCGTCGATGATGACGCAGGGAAGGCCGAAGACGTCTTCCACAAGCTGTTCGGTGACGACGTCGCCCGGCGATCCCTGGTTGGCAATCCGCCCTTGCCGCATGGCGATGAGGTGAGTTGCATAGCGACAGGCCTGGTTGAGGTCGTGCAGCACCGCCACGATCGTGCGGCCCGCCGCATTGAGATCGTGGAGAAGATCGAGAAGTTCGATCTGGTGGGCGATGTCGAGAAACGTCGTCGGCTCGTCGAGCAACAGGATCGGCGTCTGCTGGGCTAGCGCCATCGCCACCCAGACCCGCTGACGCTGCCCGCCCGAGAGCTCGTCTACCGGGCGATCCGACAGGTCGGTGACCCGTGTCGCTTCCATGGCGGCGATCACCGCCTTCTCGTCCGCCCTGGACCATTGCCGGAAGAAAGACTGATGCGGATAGCGCCCCCGCGCCACGAGGTCGACGACGGTGATGCCATCGGGCGCGATGGAGGATTGCGGCAGGAACCCCAGGCGGCGCGCGACCTCTTTTGCCGGAGTGTGGGCAATGCTCTTGCCGTCGAGTATCACCTCGCCGGACGATGGCGCCAGCAGCCGTGACAGCGCACGCAGCAGCGTGGACTTGCCGCAGGCGTTCGGCCCCACGATGACGGTAAAGGATCCATCCGGAATGGAGACGGAAAGGTCCGTGGAAATCGTGTTGCGGTCGTAGCCGATCGTGATGCTGTCGGCATGGAGGCGGCTGGAACCGCCGGATTGATCTGGAACCTTCGGGATTGTGCTGTCTCGCTTATGATTCGTGGTTGGTTCCGCCCCGTGCGGATTGCCGCCGGTCGGAGCATTGATTGCTGGCCGATGGCTCACGTGCGTCCCTCCCGGATCAGCAGCCAGATGAAACAGAGCCCGCCTATGCTGACGGTCATGACGCCCACCGGAAGCTGAACGCTGAACGCGTGCTGCGCGGCCCAGTCCGCTCCGACCAGCAGCAGGCTTCCGGTCAGCGCCGAGGGAAGGAGAACGGTGCCGGGCGTGCGGGCGATACGGCGCGCGATCTGCGGTGCCGTAAGCGCGATGAACGCGATCGGGCCGGCCGCCGCCGTAACGATCGCAGTCAGGGCCACGCCAACCACGATCAGGCCGAGGCGGATCCGATCCGCCGAAACGCCCGAGGCCCTGGCGACATCGTCGCCGAGCTCGAGCTGTCGCATCGGCCGGGAAAGGAGAAGCGCCAATGGCACCAGAACCAAGAGAACCACTAGAACCGGCCGCAGTTGTTCGAAGCCCAGACCGTTGAGCGATCCGGCACCCCAGATGGCGGCACTCATCGCCACCTGCAGGTTTGCCTCGCGGATCATCCATGCGTTGACGGCCGACAGCATAGCCGAGACGCCGATACCGACGATGATCAGCCGGAAACCCTGGACGCCGCGTCTGTAGGCGAGGAGGTAGACTGCGGCGGCGGTAAGCATGCCGCCGGCAAGACCACCTGCCGCAGTCTCGTAGTATCCGCCGGAAAACAGAAGGATGACGGCTAACGCGCCGGTGTAGGAGCCGGTGGAGAAGCCGATGATGTCGGGGGACCCGAGCGGATTGCGTGTCAGCGACTGGAAGATCGCCCCGCTCAGGCCCAGTGCGCCGCCAAGCAGGAATCCCAGCGCCAATCGGGGAAGGCGCCATTCGACCACCACCATGCGGACGTCTCCTTCGGCCTGTCCGAAAAGGGCGGAAACGACATGGGCCAGTGAAAGTGGAAACCGGCCGCTCGTCAGCGCGGCAGCGCCCACGGCGAGGCAGCACGCGATCAGCATCAGAGAAGTGCCAAGCACGCGCATGTCGAAACGCAACGACAGGCGCTCTCCGAACCACCGCAGGACCGGAGCGGGACGCCCGCTGCCGACAGGAGAGGGGGATCCGGTCATAGCGCTCTCGCCCTTGTGCTGCGGACAAGCGCGATCAGCATCGGCGCGCCGAGGAAGGCGGTGACGATGCCCGCCTCCAGTTCGTCAGGAAAGACGACAAGCCGCCCCGCTATGTCTGCGGTGAGCATGAGGATAGGCGAACAGATGAGCGTAAAGGGAATGATCAGGCGCTGGTCCGGGCCCGTGAACCAGCGCACGGCATGCGGCACCATCAACCCGACGAAGCTGATCGGGCCAGCCGCGGCCGTCCCCGCTCCGCAAAGAAGAGTCACGGCGACGATCACGAGCAGTCGCGTTTTCAGCGGATCGGTGCCGAGTGAACGGGAGAGGTCCTCGCCGAGCGCGACTGCATTCAGGGAGCGGGCGGCAAGGAGAGACAATACCAGCCCGAACACGATGAAGGGGGCGACGGCGATCACGTCCGATATGTTGCGGCCGGAAATCGTGCCGATCTGCCAATGGCGCATGGCGTCGAACGCCTGCGGATCGAGCAGGGTGATCGACGAACCGATCCCCGACAGAACGGCCGAGATCGCCACGCCGGACAGCGCCAGCCGGATCGGCGACACCGCTTGCGCACCATGCCGGCCGGACGCGCCGACGAGATAGACGAGGACCGTGACGACGATGGCGCCGAGGAAAGCGAACCAGATCGTCGCGCCGACCGAGGTGAGACCGAGCAGGCCGACGGCAATCGTCACGAAGAAGGCTGCCCCGGCATTGACGCCGAGGATGCCGGGATCTGCCAGCGGGTTCCTCGTTGCCGCCTGGATCAACGCTCCCGACACACCGAAGGCTGCCCCGCAGAGAAGACCGAGCAGGGTGCGGGGTAACCGGTAGTCGCGGACGATGATGTGTTCCGCGACCGAACCGTCATAGGAAAACAACGCGTCGATGGCCGTCGAGACCGCGACCGGACGCGCGCCGACCAGAAGACTTGCCAGGCAGACGCATGGCAACAGCGCGCATCCGAGCACAAGCAGAAGGACGCGACGCGCGTTCGATTTCGGCACGGATATCGGATTGCCGCGCTTTTCCGGCCACGCGTCCGCTGCTTGTTCCGGCTGTGCCCTCACACCCGCGCCTGCCCTTCGATCCAGTAGCCGATGGCGTCGATGCGCTTCTTGTCGAAGCCGAGACCGTCGCGGAAATGCTTGCGGCAGTCGGAAGCGGCCCTGGCTTCGCCCGCGATATAGATATAGCCGTCACCCGGGGGGAGTTCGCCGATGTCAGCTGCGATGCGCGGCAGTTCCGTATAGCCCGGCCGCTCGGCCTTGAGGCCATGGCAGGCATGCCAGGTGACGGAAACATCCGCCGCCGTTTCGAACTCCTGCCGGTCCGCGTCCGATGGCACCTCGATGTGCACGATCGCCTTGAAACCCGCGGGCAGCCCCTCCAGCACCCGCCCGACGGCCGGAAGCCCGGTGATGTCAGTCAGCATCAGCAGCCAATGGCTTCCCTTCGGTATCCACAGGCGTCCCTCCGGATTGCAGAGGCCGACCACGTCGCCAATTTTTGCGCTCATGGCCCAGCCTGCCGCGACACCGCCCTCGTGGACGACGATATCGATCACCATCTCGCAGGTTTTGGGCTCCCAGCGCCGGATCGTGTAAGGACGATTGGGGCAGTGCTGCGACCCGTCGGGCCGGCCCCATTTGCCGTTCTCCATCAGGACCGGCAACGTCACGGGGGTGTCGGAATCCGGCTTCAGGGCGAGTCTTACCCACTCGTCCGGGTGGCCGCTCGGAATGAGGCGCTCGCCGCCATCCACCTTGAGCACCACCCGTATCATCGATGGGCTCAGGCGCGTGACCGCGGTGGTCGTCGCGAAGAAGTAGTCCTCGACATAGGGCTCATGATCGTGGTCGTGGTCATGATCGTGATGGTGGTCATGAGCATGCTCGTGACCGCTGCCGTGGGAATGATTCTCGTCATGCATGCTCATTCACTCCTGCGAACGTCGCGCAGCTTCAACCAGACGCGGCACGAATCGTGGAAAGCCGTAAGGGATGGAAAGAACGCTGAGCGCCGACGTGGACCAGACATCGACCGGATCCTCGAGCGCCACATAGGAGCCGCGCTTCACGGCCCCGAGAGTATTGAATAGAGGCTGTGACTCCGCCGCGGCGCGCGCGCCGGGGCCATACCACATGATCAGGATATCGGCATCGATCGGATCTATCTGCTCGAGACTGACGGAAACGGACGGCACGTCCGGATTGGCGGCGGCGAGTGCCTCGACACCGGGTGAGAGGCGCAGCCCCATGTCGGTCAGCGCCGCTACGCGCGGGTCGGAAGGCAGGTAGACGACGACACCGCCGCTGCCCGGAAAATAGGTTCCGAATGTGAAGGTCCTGCCGCGCAACTGAGGGTTCTCGGACGCGATCTTCCCGAGGAATGCTCTCGTGCCTTCGATCAATTGATCTGCGGCGGAAGACTTCCCCAGTGCCATGCCGACGAGTTGGGTCTGCTCCTTCCAGTCGGCGGCAAAAGGCCCCGATCGATAGGCGACCGTCGGAGCAATCGTCGAAAGCCTGTTCCATGTCAGATCGTCGATATCGGACGAGGTCGCAAGGATGAGGTCGGGCTTCAACGCGGCGACCTGCTCGAAGTCCACGTTTCTGCCGGCCAGCAGAACGGGGGAAGATCCTGAAAGCCGTTCTTCGTTCCAGGGGAATATCCCGCTTTCGAAAAAGCTGTAGCGAGGCATCGCGATGGGAACTTCTCCCAATGCCAGGACGATATCCTCAGCGTTCCAGCCGAGGGTGACGATGCGTTGGGGGGCGGTTTCGATCGTCGTCGATCCAAGGGCGTGCTCAACGGTCACGGGGAACACACCGTCATCCGCCGCGGTCGCGCCGGATGCCCAAAGGCTCACGGCCAGCAGCAAGCCGGAGAACAGGACGACGATGTTCAGGCAACGCGAACCCGCAAGACGGTGCTGAGCATGCAATGGCATTTTCTCCGTGGAAAGCCGCCGATGGACCCCAGGTAGCCGTGGGTCAGAGACAATCGCGGCGGCGCTCCGAACATGATGCGCCGCCGAGAACGGTTTAGAAGCTGTGGCGAAGAGAAAGAACAAACTCGCGCGGGGCTCCGATGAAATGACCATAGGAGGTCAGGCCGGAGATCGAGGAGTAGTACTCCTTGTCGAACATGTTGTTCACATTGAGCTGCAGGACCGTCTTCTCATTGAAGGTGTACCGCGCCATTGCGTCCGCGACCGCATAGGCCGGCTGCTCGATCCTGTAGGTCTCGCCCTGATAGTAGGTCTTGCTTTGGGCGCGCACACCGGCGCCGATCGTCCAGTTCTCATACTCGCCGGGCAGCTGATACGCGGCGCTCAGCTTGAAGAGATGAGCGGGGCTCTTCTCGGTATTGTAGCGCAGGCCCGAATTCTCGCCCTTCACATACTTGGATTCGCTGTAGGTGTAGCCGAAACCGAGGTTCAGGTTTGGAGTGACCGCGCCCGTTACTTCGAGCTCCACACCACGCGTGCGGACCTTGTCGGCCGCCTCGTAGCAGGTATAGGCCGAAGGGTTGCAGTAGATGACGTCGGTGAGCTCGGTCGCCAGACCCGTCTGATTGGTTTCGAACAGCGCGACCGAGGCGTTCAGGCGGCCATCCAGGAACTCGCCCTTGATGCCGACTTCCTTGTTGTCGCCGACGGCCGGATCCAGAAGCGTGCCGTCGATACCGTAGGCCATTTGCGGCAGAAAGATTTCCGTGTAGCTCCCATAGACTGAAAACGTGTCGTTGAGGTCGTAGACCGCACCCACATAGGGAATGAATTGTCCATCGGCGGTGTATTCGTCGTCGCTGTAGACGTCGTTGTTGGAGTACCAGCTCAAACGGCCGCCCAGGATGATCTTGAAAGAGTCCGTGATATCGAGCCGTGTGGAGGCGTAGATCCCGGCTTCCTTCTGGTCGAGGTCCCCGGCAAATGATCCAACCGTGATGTCAGGCTTGGGAACGGAAGTCGGATCCCAGTTTTCCGGATCGATGACATAGAAGGGGCTGCTGCCTCCGACATAGGAGAACTTTTCACGTTGCGCGCTGACGCCGACAACGACGTCGTGCTCCCGGCCGAACAGCTCCACCGGTCCCGACACATGCACATCCAGCGAATGCTGGTCGTCATCGTAGTCATAAAGGCGATCGTTCTTGCGGACGTCACCGGCGAACCGCCAGATGAAGGACGAAAGCATGTCGGAATCGGCCCAAATTCTACGAGCCGAGGCGTTGAGCTTCCAATCGTTGTCGAAGCGATGCTCAACGTCGAGATAGACGGTGCTCTGCGTCTTCTTGAGATATTCCCAGTCGCTGCCGAGATAAGTCTCCGGCGAGAAATTGTAGAACGAGCCGTCCTCTCGCGAAGGCAATCCACCCCAGGTATACCCGTCGGTGTTTTCCTTCTGATAACTCACTCCGAGGCTGACCGTCGTATCCTCGGTTATGTCCGCGTCGATGACTCCGTACAGCGTCACGTTCTTCTGCTCGAAGTAATCCCGGTAGCCGTCGCCCGCGCCGCCTGATGCAACAAACCGACCCCGAAGAGTACCGGCTTCGTTCAGTGGCCCCGAGGCATCCAATGTTGCCTGGGCGTTGCCGAAGGACGAGACGGAGGTTTCTGCCGAATATTGTGGTGTTGCCGTTGCATGCTTTCGAACGAGATTGACCGATGCTGCGGGATTGCCGGAGCCTTCGGTGAGACCGCTCGCGCCGCGTACGATTTCGACACGATCGTAGATCGCCAGATTGTCCTGTACCAACACGTCGCGCGTAAACAGATTGATGGGGCTGCTGACGCCATCATACTGGATGTTGCTGATGAGGCCGCCGCGGGCAAAGTATTCCCATCGCGTATCGCCAAAACCCTGCATCGCGGTTACCCCGGTTGCGTCCTGAAGCGCCTGGTCCAGCGTCTCGTAGTTCTTGTCCTTGATACGCTGCTGGGTCACGACGGAGACGCTCTGCGGTGTCTCGCGAATGGAGAGCGGCAGCTTGGTCCCCGTGCTCATCTGGCCGGTGGTGTAGGAGTTCGTTCCCTCCGTCGATGCACCCAGCCCCTGGACAGTGATTGCCTCCAGCGCGGTTGAGCCGTCGGCGGCTGCTCCGTCAACGGCTTGCTGCGGCCCGCTGATCGTCACCGTATTGCCGCTCGTGAATTTGTAGCTGAGGCCCGACCCGGCCAGCATCTGCGACAAGGCTTGTTCGCGGGAATACGAGCCGGCGACGGCATTGCTTGTCTTGCCGCTTACCAGTTGTGATGGGAACAGAAGTTTGAGGCCGGTGCGATCCGCCAGCACCGTCAGGGCAGTTCCGAGGTCCTGAGCCGGAATGTTGAGACCGACAGGCGTGCGTTCCGACCGGTTGACCTTCACCTCCTGCGCCACGGACGCTCCGGCCCCCGCCAGCACAAACGCGGCGGCCGTGACGGCGTGCACCGCGACCGAGCCGAGGAGGCCCCGCCGGCGTCGGCGTGTCGTTAAAGTGAAAATCCGGTCCCCTGCTTGCTTGCGCATAAAGTCTCACCCTGTCCGTTTCATTTGCCTGCCCGATCCAAAGGACGCTGGAAAATCGGGCTCATACAGCAAGGACGAAACCTCAACCGGGAACTTGCAGCGGTAGGGTGAAAAAAGTTTCAAAAAATACTCAACTTATTAACCGGGGGATGTCGTGAGGGGCGGCCGTGCGTGCGCCCGTCAACGAATGATGGTGACGAAGGGCAGTCGAGTGACCGTCACGGGAAGTGTTTCGGCGATGGTTTGCAGCACAGCGTCGGGTTCCGAAAGATCGAAGACGCCGGTGACCGCCATCGACCGGATCTGAGACCGGGCGATCACGATTTCGCCGCGACGATAGCGCTCGATTTCCGCGACGACATCTTCGAGCGGGCGCCGGTTGAAGATCAGCTTGCCGCGCTGCCAGGCGGTTTCCATTGTCGGATCGATATCTTCCGGCTCCGAGGGTGCTCCATTCTCCGTGTAGCGGACGCGCTGCTCCGCCTTCGGCTGCACGGAACGGGTAGGCATCCTCTCCGTCGATACCTCCACGACGCCTTCAACGACGCTGACGACTGTCTCGGATGGCCGCAGATCGACGTTGAAGATCGTTCCGATCGCCCGTGTCGTGCCGCTGTTGGCCTCGACGAGGAAAGGCCTTGCGGCGTCCTTCGCAACGGTGAACATGGCCTGGCCTTGCAGCAGCGTGAGCTTACGCAACCGCTCGTCGAAGCCGAGGGAGACCGCGCTGTTTCCGGCAAGAAGCATCTCGGAGCCGTCCGGCAGCGCGAACCGGCGTTGTTCCGCGATCGCCGTTGCGAAATCCGCGGACGGACCCAGCCCGAGGACGCCGGCCTTCCACAGTCCCACGCTCCCGAGACAGAGCACTCCCGCCCCGAGGACCGCCCTTCGGCTTGTGGTGCGGGCGCGTACCTTGCTTCCCGCAAGGCCGATGCCGTTCCAGATCGTTTCCGCTTCCTGTGCGGCGCGCTCGTGCTCCTCGCTGCGGCTGCGCCAGGCGGCGAAACCGTCGAAGTCCTCCTGCGTGGATCGACCAGATTGCAGCCTGACGATCCATTCGATCGCCTCGTCGCTGAGCGTGATGTCGACCGGAGCCTGATTGCCGCGCCTGTTCATCTTCGCCATCTCACTGCGCCGCCTCTAAATCCATGATCATCTTGTGCGCCTCATATGTAGACGAAGGGACGGTGCCGAACTTGCAGCGCGGCGGCTCAGGAAACGGCACGGAAATGGTCACGGCAATGGCGGAGCGACTGCGCGAGGTATTTCGCCACCATGCTTTCGGAAACCTTGAGCCTCGAGGCGATCGAGGCATGGGACATGCCGTCGCAACGGCTCATGAGGAGGGCCAGTCGCGCATTCCTGGGCAGCTCGATCAACGCTCGCACGAGCTGCCGCAGCTGGTCGCGATCGATCGCCACGACCTCCGGGGAGGGGCATTTGTCCTGCACGGCAAGCAGTACGGCCTCGTCGCTGACGCAGCGCGACGTGTGTCTCGTCTCCCGCCTGATGAGGTCGATCGCGATGTTGCCGGCGATGCGGAGTATGAAGGCCTGGCGATCCCTGATCGACGACGGATCGACCTTCGTCGTCGCCAGTCGAATCCAGGTCTCCTGCAGAACATCGTCGGCGAGATCGGCGGAACCTGTTCGCTTTCGCAAGGTTCCGCGAAGCGATTTCCACTGGGCAAGATAGGTGGAGATCAGGTCGTCGTCGTCGATGTCTCTTGCTGTGCGGTTCATCCGTCTGCCTTGCCTGCCGTCCCAGCCCTCATATTGCGATCAAAAAACATTAGCAACGGTAAGGGTTTAGTCGGCCTGACGCGGGGCGACATTATACTTGTGTCTTTTTGTCATGTTTAGTTGTTGTTTTTGTTGGAAGTATGGGATCGCGGGACAGGAATGCCGTGAATGTGTCCCATCAACCATTGCGGCGAAGTGTTGCGAACTGGTCACAAAGAGACGGGGCAGCCGAGCCGCGAGGGCAGCTTTTCGCGTCGGACAGGAACCGATTCCCGCCCGGTTGACGATGGTGCTCAACGTTCGGGCAGGGGATAACGCGAACGTGACCGATCCGTCAGAACATTACGCAGATTTAATTTTTGTTCTCCGGGCGGGTCGCTGATTATGGCCCGATGGTGCGTTGCAACAAGACGAGGCGGAAGACAATGAAATTCGCGGGAGTAGTGCTGGCCGTCGTCCTGGCGGCGGCGGCAGGTGGGGCGGCGGTCCATTGGCGTTGGGTTGATCTCGATGCAATCGCCCCGGCCGCTCCAGCGACTGCCGCCCAGCCCGCGAAAAAGGCCGCCCCGGCCGTTTCGGTCGAGGTGGCCAGAGCGGAGGAAGTGTCCTCGACCAACGACATCGAGGCGATCGGCACGCTGCAATCCGACGAGTCGGTCCAGCTTGCCCCGGAAGTCGCCGGCCGCATTGCCGCGATCCGGTTCAATGAAGGTCAGGCAGTGAAGGCCGGAGAGGTCCTGGTCAGCCTCGACAACGCTCTGGCGAAGGCATCCGAGGAGGAAATAAGGGTTCGTCTCGATCTCGCCGTGGCGAATTACGAGCGGGCACAGCGCATGGCGCAGAACGGTACCGGCACGACGCGCGACCTCGATACGGCACTTGCCGAGCGCAACACGGCGACAACCTTGCTGAATTCTCAGCTCGTCCAGCTGTCCAAGCACGACATCCTGGCGCCATTCGACGGTGTCGTCGGACTGCGCAACGTCTCGACCGGCAGCTACGTTCCGATCGGCACCACGCTCGTCAACCTCGAAAAAATCGACGTTCTCAAGGTCGATTTCAAGGTCCCGGAAGCCAATCTACAGCAGGTTCGCATTGGCCAGAGTGTTGAGGTCACTGTCGATGCGTTCCCCGGTAAGAGGTTCACTGGCACGATCTATGCGATCGACCCCATGGTGGACGTAAACGGCAGGGCCATGAGCGTTCGGGCCCGGTTGCCCAACAGCGATCTGGCGCTTCGCCCCGGCCTTTTCGCGCGCGTCATGGTCAAGGGTCTCGAAGAGCGCAAGGCCGTGGCCGTTCCGGAGAGCGCCGTCGTCGCGCGGGGCCAGGACCGTTTCGTCTGGACCGTTGTCGACGGCAAGGCGCAGGAGGCCAAGATCACGATCGGCGCGCGCAGGGCGGGTGTCGCCGAAGTCGAGGGCCTTCCGGCAGGTTCGACCGTCGTTACGGCTGGCCACACGCGATTGCGCAACGGCGCCGCGGTCGACATCGTCGGCGGCGAGCTGGCGCAGGCGGGAAGCTGAGGAGCGTCAGATGGGACTATCCGAGCTCTGCATCCGCCGGCCGGTCTTTGCGACGGTCCTGAGCCTTCTCATGTTGCTCGTGGGCGTCGTTTCCTACGAGCGCCTGGCCGTTCGCGAATATCCGAACATTGACGAGCCCGTGGTCTCCGTGGTGACCACCTATTCCGGCGCTTCGGCGAGCATCATCGAGAGCCAGGTCACGCAGATCCTCGAAGGATCGATCGCAGGCATCGAGGGCATTGACGTTCTCGAATCGACGAGCCGGGCGGAATCGAGCCGGATCACCGTGCGTTTCCGCCTGGAGGTCGATCCCGACGTCGCGGCGAGCGATGTGCGCGACCGTGTGAGCCGGGTGCGGCAGAGGCTCCCGGACGAGATCACCGAGCCGGTTATTTCCAAGGTCGAGGCTGACGCCCAGCCGGTCGTCTTCGTGGTCTTCCGCAACGACCGGATGAGCCCTCTCGAACTCACTGACTACGTCGACCGGAACATCGTCGACCGCTTCAAGAACGTCACCGGCGTTGCCGACGTGCAGATCTACGGCGAACGACGCTACGCCATGCGGATCTGGATCGATCGCGAACGTTTGGCCGCTCTCGGGCTCACCGTGCAGGAGATCGAGGATTCGCTGCGTGCCCAGAACGTGGAAATCCCCGCCGGGCGCCTGGAAAGCAACGATCGCGAGTTCACTGTTCTCTCCAAGACGGCGCTGAGCAGCGTAGACGATTTCGAGAACATCATCGTCAAGCGTGGCAGCGGTTCGCTCGTCAGGCTCCGTGAAGTCGCCCGGGTGGAGCTCGGAGCGGCCGACGAGCGGCGCGCCAGCCGCTTCAACGGGGAAAGCGCCATCGTCGTCGGCATCGTCAAGCAGGCCGTGGCCAACCCGCTCGACGTCTCGGAGGGGATCCAGGCCATCCTGCCCGAGATCAACGCCAATCTGCCGGACGGCATGACCGGCGCCATCGGCAACGACAATTCGGTGTTCATCGAAAAGGCGATCGACGCCGTCTATCACACCATCGTCGAGGCGATCGTGCTCGTCTTGATCGTCATCGTGCTGTTCCTGCGCTCCGCCCGCGCTTCGATCATCCCGATCGTCACGATCCCGATATCACTGATCACCACCTGCGCGATCATGTATGCCCTCGGCTTCAGCGTGAACACGCTGACGCTGCTGGCCATGGTGCTTGCGATCGGCCTTGTGGTCGATGACGCCATCGTGGTGCTCGAGAATATCTTCAGGCATATCGAAGAGGGGATGAAACCGATCCCGGCGGCCATCAAGGGAACGAGGGAGATAGGCTTTGCCGTCATTGCAATGACGCTGACGCTCGCGGCCGTCTACGCGCCTGTTGCCTTCGCCGCCGGCCGCACGGGCAGGCTGTTCCTCGAATTCTCCCTCACACTTGCCGGGGCGGTGCTTGTCTCAGGCTTTGTCGCGCTCACGCTCACCCCGATGATGTGTTCGCGGCTGTTGCGACACGAGAAATCGCCCGGGCGGGTTTCCGCCTTCATCGAACGCGGGCTCACGGCGCTCGAACGGGGCTATCGCAAGTTGCTGGCCTCGTCGCTCAAGATGCGCCCGGCCGTCGCGCTGCTCGCGTTCGCGGTTGCCGCCGGCAGTGTCTATTTCTATGTGAAGCTGCCCCAGGAGCTCGCGCCGGTCGAAGACCGTGGCGTCATCCGCGTCATGGGAACCGCGCCGGAAGGCTCGACGCTCGCCTATACGGAGCGTTACGCCCGGCAGGTCGAGGAGCTGTTGAAGCCCATCACCGAGCTCGGCAGCATCCAGACCATCAACGGCATGCCCGAGGTCAATCGTTTCCTGATCATGGGTCGGCTGAAGGACTGGGACGAGCGCGGCCGTAGCCAGCAGGAGCTCGTGGCCGGGTTGCTGCCGTCCCTGAGGCGCATTGCCGGCGTCAATGCCTTCGCCAACAATCCGCCGTCGCTGGGCACATCGAACAATGCGCGTCCGATCGAGTTCGTGCTGCAGAGTTCTGGGACCTACGAGGAGCTGGACCAGCTGACGCGGCGCTTCCTCGATCGCATCAGCGACTACCCGGGCATCACGAACGTCGATACGGATCTGAAGCTCAACAAGCCCGAAATGTCCATCGACATCGATCGTGAAAAGGCGTCCGACCTCGGCATCGACGTATCGGTGGTCGGCCGCACTCTGGAGACGCTGCTCGGCGGACGGCAGGTGACCCGCTTCGAGAGCGATGGCGAGCAGTATGATGTCTATGTCCAGCTTGCCGCTTCGGATCGCGCCTCTCCCTCGACCCTGTCGACCATCTTTCTCAAGTCCGCGAGCGGCGAGATGGTCCAGCTGTCGAACCTCGTCAACGTCACCGAGAGTGTCGCACCGCAGGAACTCAAGCGCTTCAACCAGCTGAGATCCGTAACGGTTTCCGCAAACCTCGTTCCGGGAACATCGACGGGCGATGCTCTGGCCTATCTCCAGAGTGCTGCGCGAGACGTGCTGCCGGATACGGTGCACACGGACGTCTCCGGGCCCAGCCGGGAGTTCCGCGCGGCCGGTCAAAGTCTCGCTGTCGTCTTTGTCCTGGCGCTCGGCTTCATCTATCTGGTCCTTGCGGCACAGTTCGAGAGCTTCCGCGATCCTCTGATCATCATGATCTCGGTTCCCCTTTCGATGACAGGGGCCCTGGCGGCTCTCTATTTCTCCGGGGGATCACTGAACGTCTATTCGCAGATCGGCCTCGTAACGCTGGTCGGCCTCATCACGAAGCACGGCATCCTGATTGTCGAGTTTGCCAATCAGCGGCAGGAGGCGGGCGTCGACCGGCTTGCGGCCGTCATCGATTCCGCGGCGCTGCGCCTGCGCCCGATCCTCATGACAACAGGTGCGATGGTGCTCGGGGCCGTTCCCCTGGCACTTGCCACGGGTGCCGGCGCGGAAAGCCGACAGCAGATCGGCTGGGTCATCGTCGGCGGAATGTCTTTCGGCACGCTGCTCACCCTGTTCGTCGTGCCGATGGTCTACGCGACGGTCGGGCGCCGCATCGCCCGGCAAAGCGAAGCGACGAACGTCAAGCATCTCCCAGTGGCGGCGGAGTAGACGCCCGTGGCCATTGCCGCATGATGCGATAGCTGGAGTTCGCGCCTGTTCCTTCGTTCCTGCGCATATCACCCCCGGTAACTGGGGAACTTCCGTCTATTTGCCGCGGGGCTTGCGCTTGGCCGCCGCCGTTTTGGCGGCTACCGGCTTGGCAGCGGCCGTCTTGGTGGACGCCGGCTTGGTGGTTTTCGCCCGAGCGATGGTCGGGTTGTTCGGCTGGTTTTCGGAGAGGGAGCGGCGCGCCGCTTCTATGGCGGCGTCGAACGCCTTCAGTGTCGCCTCCCGTCGTGCCTCGAGCGTCCGGATCCGGGTCTCGATTTCCCGGATCAGGCGGCTCTGCTCGAGGCCAGCCTCTTCAGGCGTGGTGCCGTTCCCGCGCTGCGTGATCTGGAATGCGGTTTCCACGGCGCGGTCTACCCATGCCGATTGCTGCTTCAAGAGTTCCTCGATGTTCATGGCGTTCTCCTCATAGGTCGATATTGGTCGCCAGCATCGCGGCCGGAATAGGAGCGGGACTCATCGGTGCCCGCACGAAATAGTTGCCGACGAAGACCGGGCGGGTGATCTGCTGGAAATCGACGCAGGCCGGTTGCCCCGGAAACGCGCGGAAGGCGTTGGCGGAAACCAGTGCATGCCGTCCCTTGAGCAACAGCGTCACGGCGGTGTCGGTATCGCGGGGCGAGCGATGCATGCAGTCGTTGTTGGCGAAGCTGACACGCTCGAAACGCAGCAACGGGTCGTTCCGGTCGCGCTCCAGAAACTGGACCAGCGCCGAAAATCCCATGCCTTCGAAGCGGTTGCCCTGGACGAGGGCCGGATATCCGGTAACGCCGTCTGTCGGAATGATGCTGGGCAGGCTCATCCCCTGCATCAGGAGCGACCGGTCCTCGACGCCGAAGCCGCGCTTCTCGACAATCCCATCCCAGCCGCCGCTGTAGTTGACGATGTTGTCCCTCACGGCGGCTTCGAGGGAAAGGATGACGGCGATGCCCAGCGCCGAGCCGGGTGACACGTTGAAGTCCGCATCGAAGCCGGTGTCGACGATCTCGTTGCGCTCGACGCTAGCCTGTCCCGTGACCCCGAGGAGGAATACGCCGACCTTTGGGAACTCGTTCGTCGTCGTGCCGGTTCGGGAGACGCGGTTGTCGTGAACGCTCATGCGTCCCCGGCAGTCGAACCCCAGCACGCCGAAGCGCTCCTGCGCGCCGATGACGTTGCCCATGAGCGAGCATCCCGTTTCACGTCCCGTGCCGATCCCGACCTGGCCGCGCTCGATGACATTGCGCTCGAAGCTGTTGCCGTCGCCGAGTGCCGCGGCAATGCCGAACGTCATCCCCGTGATCCGGTTGTCGTCGTATCGCCCGCCGCGGGAGCTCAGGACCAGTAGCCCCACCGTCAGCGCCGCACGTTCCTGGGGCTCGTAGTGCACCGCGTTGCCGGCCACGACACTCGCTTGCGGCGCCTCGGCGAAGAGGCCGACCTCGGCGTCGCGGATGAGGTTGTGCGCGACCACGCCGTCGGTCGTGAGCAGGTTTCCCTGCTCTCCGTTCCAGCCGACATGGATGCCGATGCTCGGCGGTCCGCTGCCGCGGGGAGAGGTGATCCCGGCCTCGTTGTCCTCGACCCTGAGGCCTGCGCCGCCGACGGCGATTGCCGTGACGGGCGCGAACTCGGGCATGCGCTCCATGGTGACCGCGTTGCCGCCGACCATGCCGCCGTCGACCATCACGCCGACGCCCATGTTGCGTTCGGACAGCACCTGTCGGAAGGCCACGCACTCGATCCGGTTGCCGATGATGCTGAGGCCTTCCACCGCGAGGTCTGCTTCCTTCTCGAGGCACACGATGCCGTTGGCCACGCCGCCGATCACGCAGTTCTCGATGCGCCCGAAGTCACCGCCGCGGCCCTGGAGGAGGATGCCGGCGGTGCCCGGCGCGCCGCCTTCCTCCGAGTTCTCGCTCCGGCTTCCGGCAAGGAAGCAGTCGGTGACGGTCGCAAGCCGTGTGCGACCGCCGGCGATATGGATGTTCACGTCCGTGCCAGAAACCGTCGAACGGGCAATGTCGATGCGTTGCGACTCGACAATGCTGATGGCGATGCCCCCGTCTTCGCTTCCGCCGCCCGAGACGGTGCAGTCATCGAAAATGCAATCCTGGGCCCTGACGAAACTGACCATGGCGGGGCCGCCGCGCTGGCGGCGGAACTGCAGCTCGTGGATTCGGTGGCGCCTGCCAGATACCGTCAGCAGCGGGCCTTCGCCGATCTCGAGGATGGCGCCGGTGCTCTCTCCATGCAGGCTGACATCGTTTTTGGCGATGAAGAGCGGTGCCCGCAGAGGGTGGACCCCCGTCTTCAGGCAGACGCATCCGCCGGAAGGCGGCAACTGATCGATGGCCTGCTGGATATCTTCTCCGGGGTTCAGCACGAAGGTGCAGCACCCCTCGCTGGTCACCGGCTGCGGGCGGCAATCCGAAACGTTCGGCCCGTTCACTGCGGCCAGCTGTGCGTAGGCATGGATGATGCCCCTCGGAGGCGCGTCGGTGAACTCCTCCACCGAGGCGTCGGCGGTGCGAGCGGCGAACAGCCAGTAGTCCCCGACATGAAAGCCCTCGGCGCCGACCGTCGAGAAACTGACCTCTATGCCTTCCTCGATGGCGATGGGGCCTGCGGCCGTCAGGATCGTCCCGTCGGCGCCGACCAGCGGATCGGATGACGATTGGTCCCAACGCTGCACGCGTGTATGGCGCGCCAGAAGGTCGGAGGGGGCGGTGGCGAAGGGGCGGCCCGTGGCACCAAGTGCCCGGTCCAGCTTCAGGATGGCGTTCGCCTCGTCGATATCGTCGATGCGGGCCATGTTGCCCGCCTCGCCATGGAGTTCGCGGTGATCGTCGGTGACCGTCACCCAATCGCCGATCGCGAAGCGCGCAACCCGGTCGCGGCCGATGCGGCCCACGCGTACCGACGACTTGCCGGCAGTGGTGGTGATCTCCCCGATGCTGGTGACCAGGGAAGCGTTGTCCCTCGACCACGTGAACGTTGCGGTGCCGAGCGGACCGGGCGTCTGGATTTCCACCCGGTAGAGCCTGTTCTCGAGGCCGCGGTAGCCGGTGAGCGGTGGAACGATGCAGGGATCCTCCGGTGCGGGCGGCGCAATTGCCGCGACGGACATGCGCCCGCCGGAGGCTGGCGTGCCGAACGGCGTGCCGCATGCGGCGGGGCCTTGTGCCGTAAGCTGCGTCCTTACCTGCCACACCTGCTGGATCCGCGTCGCCGTGTCCACGCCGCCGAGTGCCTTATCCAGGAGGTCGTTGTCCTCGATGTAGGTGATTTCGCGTTCCCAGAGGTCGAGATAGACATTGTAGTTCGTGCCCCCGATCGCCGGCGGATCGGGCAGGAAAGGCTGCGACTGATAGGTGACGTTCTCGCCGGGGAAGATCTCGGCCAGGCGTCCGTCGACATAGATCCGGCCGTCGCCGACGGAGAAATCATTGGCGACGGGAGCCGTGATCTTGAAGCCATCGGGTGTGGTGGCATATGGCACGCCCACCGGTCCGAACGTGTCGAGCGCCTGTGTCCGCAGCCTTTCACGCTCGATGTCGGCCGCCTCGTTCCAGTCGGAATCGAGCTGGACGCGGCCCTGCTGGGTAAGCAGGCTGGTGAAGCGCTTTCTGGCATCATGCGTAAACCGCGAATAGTCGCCGGACATCTTCACTCTCCCTCAGGTCACGTAGATGAGGCCGTAGTCGAGGCCGAATGGCAGGTATTCTTCAAGCCGGGTGCGCAGGTTGCGCTCGCGCTGCGGCTGCTTGAGATGGCAGTAGGCGCCCATCTCCGCGCCGTCCTCCGCTCCGGTCGCGATCTCGAGAGGGCCGTCGAGGGCGAGTTGCAGATAGGCGGGCTGACCGTAGGGCTCGGCGGTGTATTCGGGGCGCAGCCGCAGCCGTACGCGATCGCGGATCGCCTGGCGTTGCGTCGTGGTCAGGGGGCTGCCTGCTCGGCCAGCTCGATTTCCAGGGCTTCCGCGAGATCGGGCTCGCAGCGATACCGCCGCGGCACGCGGGAAAGGGGCTGGACGTAGGAAAAGCGCACGCATCCCTCCTGTACGCGCTCGCAGGTGACTCGGCGCTCGAAGATCGAGGCCGAAGCGTATTCGATGCCGCGCAGGCTAGCCTCGCCGCGCACGGTGCAGCGCTCGGCATAAAGCATCGGGCCCGTCGCACCTGTCGTCGTGTCGTCCGGTGCCGGTCCGATCGCGCCGTCGACGATGCTGTCGAGCAGGGTCAGCCTGCGTGCAAGACGGGGAATTGCGATGCCGCCGCTGATCGAGAAGGCGAACTCGAGCGAAAGCCGGTCGTTGAGCGGCGCGGCGGGCGTTCCCGCTGTCGCGACGATGCTCGGTTCGGGCGAGGGGATGGAGCCATCGGTTATGCTGAGCCCCGGCACCAGCGTGCTGTGGATCAGCCTGAGGCGGGAAATGGAAGTCTCGAGCCTGATCTGTCCCTCGATCAGTAAGCCGCCAAGCGTCAGCACGAAATCCGGCCGGTCGCCGGTCACCGTCAACGGCCCGGCGAGTTGCAGGTGGGGCCGCATGCCGTCGGCAGCCTCGATGGCAAGGAAGGAACCGCGCTGCGTCGCCTGGAGATCGATGGCGAGGGTCTCGGGATAGCTGCGGTTGTCGCCGATGCGGATCAGCGCGCGTGGGCGGTCATCGGTCTTCCATTGCTGCAAGGCGTCGCCGACAGTGGCGAAGGTGCCCGGTACGCCGGTGCCGTCGACCACATAGGTGGCGGAAAGCTCCGCGCTCAGAGGATTCGTCAGCCATGCTCTGCGCTGATAGGGACCGCCGCCGAGATCGGCGGGGAACCCATGGTGATAGCTGGCCTCGACCACAGGGTCGGCGGAGAACAGGGCGCCGAGCGCGAGACGGCCCCTCGCCACGTCGATCAGGACGAGAGCGCCGGGCGGCTGCCGCCACGTTGACAGGTCGGCGCAGTGTATCGACGCGGCCGGAACCGGGATGCTGTCCACAGTGAGGAAGATGCTCTGGTCGGGGGCGATCGTTTCGCCCGGCGTGGTATCGAACGATCCGTAGAACTCACTGTGCGCGGGCGGCGGGACCATCGCCGCGGCGTCTGAGAGGTCCTTGTGAAACCGTGCCGGACGGATCGGCTGCGGCACATCCAGTTCCGTGGCAAGCTCGGTCTCGGCCGCCTCGCGCCGGCGGGCGGAAAAGAGCGGTGCCTGGTTGCCGAGCGGGGAGAAGTGATAGCGGAAGTCTCCGACCCGCCGCGGCGTGACCTTTTCGAGAGGATAGGCGCCGAGCCGCCAGAGGAAGAGGCCGATGTTGCGGATGTTGTGCCAACCCTCGGTGCGGGCGGGGGGCGGACATCGATCGTGTGGCTGAAGCCGTCGAAGGCAGTACCGAGGCGCCCGCAGGTCTCGACCCGGCGCACGTCCGGTGTCACCGTTTCCATCCTGAGCCTGTTGCGAATGCACTGCGTCCAGATGAGCCTCTCGAAGAATTCGACGGCATGGGCCGGCCAGCCGGTGATGTCGCGGGCCAGTTCCTCGAGCATCGGCAGGGTTCCCTTGCGCCGCCGATAGTAGATCGTCTTGGCAACGTCGGCTCTGGTGCGCAGAGCGGAGAGCGGTTCGAGCCGCGGTCCGCGCAGATCCGGAAAGATGTCGCGCGCGGCGTTTGGCGTCGCTTCCGCCTCGGTCGATGCCAGCCGCTCGTTGCCGATGAGTTCGCCGATGTAAGGCACCACCCAGGGCTCGCATGTCTCGATGAAGGCATTTGCGTGGAGCTGTCGGATGTCATCCTCGATGTCGTCGGACGCCTGCTGGATGACGTTGAGCAAGGCCTTCAGCGGACCGCCGTTGCGCGCATCTTCCTCGCGCACATAGGCGGGAAGCAGGTTGAAGAGCTTGTCGGCCGGTGCGTTCGAATAAGCCATCACAGGGCCTCCACCGCCGTCAGCGTTATGTCGCGCGGATCCTCGATAAACGCCTGTTCCGCCGCAAGCACTGCCGGCGCGACGCCGTCCTCGAAACCGCGTCTTGCGAAGCGGTCGATCAGCAGCAGATCCTTGGGGAGTGGCCGTGCCAGGAAAAGGCGAATGTGTTTCTGCAAGGGTCCGCTATCGACGGCGCGGACCTTGCGTTCGGTGGGTGTCATCGCCTCGTGCCCCTTCAGATGGAAAACATCGACATCGGCGGCGGTGACCCCTTCGGCGAGCTGCAGGGCGGCATAGACATGGCTCAGATGCACCGGCATGCCGGGCTCCACCCTTTCGGGATCGAATGCCGCGGTCAGGGCGGCATGGGCGCCATCCATGACGGTGTCGCGGTCATATCGCGGATCGACGAGGATCCGTGCCGTAACCGTGACCGGCACCCGCGTGATGCTGGAGAGAAACAGCGGCCAGTTTGGATCCCGGGCCGAGGAGAGGGCGGAGGCAAGCTGTGCCAGAGCGTCGGACGAGAGCCTGGCTCCGCCTTCCCCGAGCACGCTCAGGTGGACGGCCTTCCCGAGCCCGAGCCAGACCCAGGAGACGATGGCGCGCGTGACGAGGCGCGTCGATATAGCCAGCCATTCGAAATCCTGCAGCGAAACGGCGCGGCCGAACGTGCGGACCTGATTGGGGGCGCTCTTGCGCGCTGCGTCCCGCTCCTCCGGGTCCGCGCCGCCGGTCGAGGCCATCGGATTGTTGACCGCGCGAAGGCCCACCGGTCGTTCGAGCGGCAGCGCCAGTTGCCCGGCACGGACACGGCCGACGAGCCCGATGCCCTTGCGGTAGCGCGCGGTAACGGCGAGCGGCCCGGTCGGCAGCCTGCGGCCGGTGCGGCCGTCGCCGAAACCGACCGTCGTGCCACCGCCATCGCTGGTGGTGAGCGTGTAGATCTCGTCCGACGGCTTGCGGCCGAAGAGGCTGGGGACCGGCGACCAGAGCACGCCGTTGACCCTGACTTCGAGATCGGCGCGGCCGACGAGGCTGCCGGGTTCTGGGAGATGTGTGAGAGGCGTGCGCTGGAGCCCGAACGAGGCGAAGATCTTGGATGCGTCGCCATGGCCGAGCTGTTCCTCCGGCTGCGTCTCGCCGTGGCTGGCGTTGGCAATGTTGGCCTTGACGGTAACTGCGGAAAGCGGTCGCGGGAGCGGTGGGAGAAAGGCGACAAGCACATGGTCGGCCGCCTCGCCGGAAACGGCTGAGAGGGGCGTCGCCGAGGAGATCGAGGCAAGGTGTTGCGTTCCGCCGGCCTCGATGAGGATGCGCCGGCCCTTGGCGAGTTGGGCGGCGCCAGGCGTGCTTCGAATGACGAGTTGGCCGCCCGCAAGTTCTGAAGGATAGTCGAAGGCACGCGGGTCGATGGTTTCCGCTCCGACCTGAAGGATACGACTTTGCCGCCGGTCCAGGGTGACCGCGACCGGAGCCTCGCGCCGGGTCCAGTTACCCCATCCGCCGCTCTGCCTCGCGTTCTCCACGATAAGGTCGTCCCTGTTGCGAGCCGCGACGCCGAGGGTTCCGGAGACGACGGTCGCCACCGGGTCCGAGGCGAGATGGCCGTCGACCAGCTGCCACTCGGACCAGGAATTGCCGGTCCTGCCGATATGGCCGAGCGTCCCGTCGGTCCGGCGGACCACGACACCGACCTCATCCGGTCCAAGCGCCACGATTGCGGGCGTGCCTGCGAAATTGCCGCCGAGATTGGTCCAGTCCGTCCAGGCAGTCCCCGTCCAGCGCCGATGGATCAGGCCACCATCATCGCCTCGGGCGACGACGTCGAGCCTGTTGGCGGCTGTCGAGGCGACGGCGGGCGCAGAGGCGAGCTTGCCCTCGAGGCTGGTCCACGGCGACCAGACGGCATCGCGGCTTCGGGTCCATAGCGCACGGTCGCCGCCTCGGGCGACGACGTCGACATGCGCCCCGCCCCAGCTTGTCGCTGACGGTGGCGACGTGATCCATCCGCCGAGCGATGTCCACCCGTGTGCCGGCATGCCGACGCCGATCACCCAGAGGCCGCGGTCGAGGCCCCGGCCGAACACCAGGATCTCGCCGTTTGGAAGGACGGCTGCTGCCGGGTCGCCGGTCAGGATGCCGCCGTGATTGACCGGTGTCCCCCAGAGTACGCCCGAGCGCGTCAGCTCCACCAGCGCTCTCTCGCCATCGCGGGCGAAGAGCTTCATTGCCCCGGGAATGGCCACGAGTGCCGGGTCTCCGGTCAGCGTCAGGTCCTCGATTACCTGCGTTGCCGAACTGAAGCCCGCCGGCGGCAGGAAGGCGATGAAGCCGTTGGCGCCGTCCCGGCTTACGATCTCCGTCTGCGAGCCGACGGCCGCAAGGGTGGGGCGGCCCGCCATGGTGCGGGTGAACCGGGAATGCGTCACCGTCTGTGCCAGCTGAGAGACGTCAAGGCCATCCGTGGTCTCGATACCGGCGAGCCCGTCGCGCGTCGCCTCGACGCTGGCGGTGATCAACTGGCCTCCGGTGCCACCGAGGTCGATCACGACGCGCGTGCCCGGTGCGAGATCCGAGACTTTGGTTTCGAGTGGATAGAAGCCGTCGTCCGAGGGTGGAACAGCGTCGCTGACCGTATGGGTCGACCAGCGTTTGTCCGGCTCCAGCGCCGGGTTTGTCGAATAGAGTTGCACAGTGGTGGGGGCATTGCCGCCGAAAAGCGCCAACCGCCGCTCGAGCCGGCGCACCTGTGTGCGCTCGGCGACGAGACCCTGGCTCTGCACCGGCGGGGCGAAGCGCAGGGAAAGGCCGCCCCACTGTGCCTCGATTGCCTCGACACGCTTCTCCTCAAAGACCTCACCATCGAAAATGGCGAGCACGTCCCCGGTTTTCAGATTGGAGGGCCGAACTGTCAGCGCAAAACCGGTGCGGCCGGCGGAGAAAGCCTCGAGCGCCATGGGCGGCGCAAAGGCGCGCGGGGCGTTGAGGTCGGCATGGGCGATGAGTTCCTCGATCGTCTCGTAGGTCTGCGGTACCTCGTCCTGCCCGGGGATCGACATGACCGGCAGGCCCTTGCGCACACGCACGCGTGCCCCGTCCTCCAGCTCGAACGCGAGCATGGCCGTCGCGGCGAGCCCGGGAGAAAGTTCGTGCCCGATCAGCCGTACGAGGTGCTCCACCGACGCGCGTTCTTTAGCTGTCCCGAGGAAATACTCATTGGCGATCCGCTCACCGTAGAAGGTCAGGACGTCGCCCATCGCCGCAAACATCTCGATCAGCGAGATCGCGTAGTCGTCCGGTTCGCGGGAGGTGAGCTGCGACAGCGCCGGGTCCCTGGCGATCGCTTCGAGCATCGTGAGACGGAAGGCCGAGAAGGTGCCGATGCGATACGAGAGCGCACTGAGGCCGGGTCGGTTGAAGACGTTGAGCGGGGTAAGCGGAGTCTCGCTCCGGCAGCCGCAGAAGGGATCGGAACAGGAACTACCCATCATCGTGCCCCCGCGGTTTCGAGGATGAGCACGCCGAACTCCGGCGCGCTCGGATTGTTGTCCAGTCGCGCGATTTCGAAGGCGTCGATGTCGATGACGCCCCGATCGAGCGAACCTCTGTCGGGTTCCCAGTAGCGCTTGAACGTCGTGACGGTGGCGGATTCGAGACCCTCGATCGGGCGGATCGCCGCATAGATCTGCGACAGATAGACCGGTCTGCCGAAGGCTGCGTGGTCCTGGTCGAAAAAGCCTTCGAGCACGTCTCGAACGGCAGCCATGACGTCGCCGGGAAAATAGCCGCGGGCGACGCACAGCGTGGCTGCAATCTCGATGGGGACGTAGACGGCGCTTCTCGTCGCGAGATCATACCCTGCCAGCTTGAAACGGCGAAGGTGATCGTGGATCCGCCTCGCGAACCCGACCTCGAGCGCGAATCCGCCGCCGGCGGTGGGCAGCAGGTTGCGGGAATCGCGCGGGTGTATGGCAACGAAGATGGTGTGCCAGCTTCCCGTCCAACGGAAGATCGCGCGCGCATCGAGCACCTCGGGATGGCGGAGCGCGGCATTTCGCCAGTCGTCCTCGGTGACGGCGCGGAACTGCTCGGCTCGGAACGCGGCTGGCGCAAGTCTCCTCACCTCGGCAATCGGCTGGGGATCCGTGCCTCCCTTCGCGGCGAGCGGC
Organism: Sinorhizobium sp. BG8; assembly: GCF_016864555.1. Taxonomy (NCBI): domain Bacteria; kingdom Pseudomonadati; phylum Pseudomonadota; class Alphaproteobacteria; order Hyphomicrobiales; family Rhizobiaceae; genus Sinorhizobium; species Sinorhizobium sp. BG8. The sequence continues at coordinate 1,565,060 of NZ_CP044011.1, forward strand.
TGGTAGATGGCGTCGACAAGGCCCGCTGTAGTCGCAATATGCACCAGTGAGCTGCCGCCGATGTTTCCCGCGACCCCGTTGCCGATGCGCATGGTGAGCTGCGCGCGCTCCGCCTCGCGTGGCATGCGCCCATAGATATCGTCGCCGAAGCGCAGGTTCGGAGTGCCGTCGTCATCGACCTCGGTCACGAAGTGCTGGTCGTAGGGCGTGCTGTCGAGCAGATCCGATACCGTCGACCAGGTCTCGTCCTCCTGACCCGCAAAGGACAGGACAAGTTCCACGGCAGGTCCGTTCGCGGTGTGGGTGACGGGTGCGGCAGGCACGCCAAGGGTGGCAATCGGATAGCGGCCTCCGCCTTCGGCAGGAAGGCCGAGTTCGTCGCGCCCGGAGTCGAGCGAGATGGTCAGGCCGTGGTCGGCCGCAACGATGTTGCCGCGTGCCACTGTCACCGGGTCGATCGGAAGGAGATCGCTTCCGACGGCGGAAACCTGGATCGCCTCGGGCAGCGCTTCCGAAACGCTCCATTCCACTCTGAGGAGCGGGAGGGCAGCGTCCGCGATGTTGAGACGTGGAGCAAGAAGATCCGTCAGCGCTTCGTCCGTCGTGTCCGATGTTTCCACGAGCTTTACCACCCACCTGTTCGACGGGTTCGCATCGACCGGCTCTCCAGTGCGGGGGCTTCTGACCTCTTCGAGAAGCAGCAGGTCGGCAGGGCCGAGCGACGGGCGCACCGCCCGGCCGTCCGCTGCCAGATGGAAGAGATAGAGCTCGGTGGTGCCGGCGCCGATGCAGCATTCGGCATTGCCGAAGGTATGGATCCGCAGTTCGTTGTGCTCCGGCAGAACCGCAAGGTCCGTCTCTGTTTCGAAGAGCACGACCTCGGAGAAGGCCGGATCGGTAGAAAAGCCGGAATCGGGCCGGATGACGTTCCCCGGCAGGCCGGTCGATCCGACGAGAGGCCGATCGATCCGGGTGCACATCCGCGTGCCCGCATCCACCGTGCCGGCGGCGATGCAGTTGAGATGAACGAACGTGCGGGCGTTGCCGCCGTCGTGCATGCGGTAGTCGATCAGGCGGGTGTGCCGCTTGACCGAGACCCGGTGCAGCGCCGTATCCAGATAGGCCTCGGTTGCTGCCGCGTCCTGGAAATAGCTGAGATAGTCTCCCGCATAGGCGAACAGCTCGACCAGCGTGACGCCGAGATCGGATGGAAGGCGCTCCGTCCAGTTGGGATTGCGCGCGCTCACGAAGTCGAGAAGCATGCGCCTGAAGCTCTGGTAGTCACGGGCGAGGTAGTCGAGGGCGGGTTCCTCTGCCGGGACCGCCCCGCAGTTGCAGTCCTCGCGGCAATCGAATGGCGAAGGGCATGCGGCCTTGAATCCGAAGCTTGCTTCGCTGAGCTGTTCGTCGACCTCGGGGTGCTCCACCCTTACGACATAGGTCGAGAAGTCGCCCTCCGCGCTCAACATCAGCGTGACCTGCTGCGGGGCTGCGGCCGGCAGCAGGATCGACTCCACCTCGATGCCGGTCACGCGAATTCCGCCCGAGATGCTGAAGTGGCTCTTCTCCAGCGGTGGCGCTGCAGGTCGCGCCTTGACGAAGGTGATGGTCAGCTGCCGCGTGCCGGGTGTCCGCGTGTATTCGACGAAGTCGATGCCGTTCAGCGGATGGGCCGCACTGCTGAGCATCGGCCTTCGCCGGTCCTCTCCGCAATCGATCAGGCCCTGCCGCCATCGCGCCATCGCCGCCTCCTCAACCTGTCGTTTGTCGCACGAAGCGTTCGAACCGGCGTTCTCCGGTATCGATCCGTGCGTAGGTTATGTCGATTTCAAGGGTGGCCTCGCCGGCCTGCACGTCCACGGCCTCGACCGTGATGACGGTATCGAGCCACCGGATCAGCGCGCCGTGGACCAGCGCCTCGACGGCCGCCACCAGCGCGTCCGAGGAGGGGGCGAAGAGGAGCTGCTTGAGCCCGCTGCCGAAATCGGGCCGGTTCACCCGCTCGCCCGGTTCCGTGAACAGGACGAGCTTGATCATGTCGCGGATGTGATCGTCATCGGCGGTGGTGGCGGTGCGCCCTTGCACGTCTATGCCGAAGGGGAAGTCGAGGAAGGTGGACGTAGCGCTCATCGCTCATACCACCTCGATGTTGTTGACGCGTATGGTCGTGCCGCCGATCGCCGGAAGGAGCTTGAACGCCTCCGGATGGGCGGAAAGATGCAGCGCCACGCCACGGGCAATCGCGACGAACATCCGGCGCCGCGCCCGGACCTCCCGGTCGGTGTTGGAGGTCGAAAGCGGCTCCATGTCGTCGAGTTCCAGAAGCTTGTTCAGTTCCTTTTCCATCGTCTCTGCCATGGAATTGACAAACGCCGAGACGTCGGTGGGATCAGCAGAGAAATTGCCCGGTTTGATGGCCATGACGAGCTCCTAGTCCAGCGTGACCTTGGTGGAGAGCAGGGACGGCGGAGGCGGCATCATCTGCACCACCGAGGGTGCCGGCGTCACCGGCAGGATGCCTGCCGCCATCTGTCCGACGTGCATGTGCGTGTTGAAGATCGTCACCAGCGTGTTCAGGTAGGTCATGAGCTGGTCCCCATGGACTGCCGGGTGGAAGGCAACGGCGCTCCCCTCGAAGATCTTGGCGGATTCGAACACGACCTTGGTGATGCCGCGCAGCGTCACCGACGATTCGCGCACGTTCAGAACGATCTGGTTCGCCCCCGCGGGATCAGAAAGGGTGATGGTCTGCGTCTTGTCGTCGAGCGCGATGGTGAGGCCCAGCTCGCTTCGCCACACCTTTGTCATCGGGTCGGCGGGCGAGGCCGGCGGCGCCATGGGGGCTTCACCCAGCCCCCAGTAGCAGCCGGCGAAAATCGGCCGGGAGATGTCTCCCCCTTCGAACTCTATCCATACCCCGGCGCCGATCGGGGGCAGGGAGAAGAAACCGGACGTCGTTCCGCCGTAGGGAGCGCAGGGTGTGGCCCAGCCCGTCTCGAAATCCTCGAGCAGGGAGGGGATGCGAGCCTTGATGCGACCGAGCTGATTGGGGTCGTTCACGTCGGTCGCAATGCCCCGGTACTTGCCGTAGAACGGCTCGTAGTGCGAACGGTTGCGTTCGGCGGCGGCAGGGAAATCGTTCACGTCTCACTCCTCTCATGCAATCGCGGCGAAGGGGTCGATGAAGATCTCGGCACCGGTCAGCCCGACGGCATTGCGCCAGCCGGTAAAGCTCTGGGCGTAGTCGTCGCGCGAAATCCGGTGGGTGACGGAATCGACATAGTAGAGGCCGCTGTTTTCCCGCCCGGCGCCGCGTACGAGGACCGTCTCGCCGCAACGCAGCGCCCGGGCGAACTTGATGCCGTCGATCTCCCCGCTGCAATTGACCGCACGGCTGGAGGCCGTGGCGTGTGCCATCGCGGCGGACTGGGCCTCCTGAGGGCTTGCCGCATCGGTCGCGGCCATCCGGTCGACCGGAGGCGGCAGGATGCGGAGGAGGCTCGGCTCAGCACCCATGGGCATTTCGGTGGCGATGGGTGCACGATAGGGGAGCGGTGCCCGCGTCTTCGGCTCCGAGGTGAAGCCCTGCATCGAGGTCGGGCGTTGCATGTCGTTGTAGGCGTTGAAGGAGCGCAGGTTGGTCTGCCGTCCGAAATCGATCGAGAGAACGCCCTGCGGTACCGGCAGGGTGAGCGGCGGACGGAAATGCCCCATGTCGCGGCCGCTCAGCGGCTCGGGGGCGATGAAGAGGTCATAGCCGTTGCGCCCGGCAAGTTGGGCGAGGTAGACGGAATCCGAACTGCGCTGCGTCGTGGTCGTATCCAGCATGGTGCGCTGCGGCGGCGTCGGGATCACGTCGGGTATGATGCCGTAGCTGGCGAAAATTGCGGCGGCAACCACGCTGTCCGGGCAGTTGGGCCAGGTCTTGGGCGCGCGCCGCTGCCCCAGCAGCGTGCCGAGAGCGTCGGCCGCGACGACCTCGAGGATGGAACGGCCGGGGTCGTTGCTGCCGAGGAGCCGCGCTTCCGTGACATAGGCATTGACGAGCGCGAAGGGTATCGGCAGGCCAAGCGCCAGCCGGATCGTGAGCGGCGTGTTGGGACGGAAGATCGGAAGGGCCACCGCGTCGTAGTCGCCGAGGAAATCCCGGCTGAGATCGAAGCTGAGCCGCACCATCGATGCCCGGCCGACAGCCGTTTCAACTTCGATCGAGCTCAGCGCTTCGATCAGCAGGCGCGGCAGGGGAGCCTTGGCAATTTCGACCAGGAAGAACGATGGCAGGAGCCTCATCACAGATCTCCCGGTGAGGGCACGGCGATGATCGTGCCGGCCTGTTCCGTCAGGTCGACCGGGCGCATCACCCGGTTCGCGTCGCACAGCTGCCAGAACCTTTCTGGATCGCCGAGCGTTGACGCGCTGGCAAGGTCGGGCCGGTCACCGGTGCCCACGACATAGCGCTGGCTGGCGATTGTCGCCGGTATGAAGCGCATCCGCTTGTAGCGTATCACGCGTCCGTCGGCGCCGATGTGCTCGGCCTCGGCTATGTATTCGTAGCGGCTGCCTCGGAAGAACATCGTTACCTCCTATGGGACCAGAGCCTGAAGACCGGAGCGGGCCCCGAACGTGTCCTGCGCTGCCATGGCCTGTTTTTGCGTGAGCGAGGCGAGATAGACGAAGTAGCCGGGATCGGCGACGCTGAGGTCGCGGTAGGTCAGCACCTTGAGCGTCAGGTCGGCGCGCGCACGGATGGGGTTGAGAGCCTGATCGAAAGCTTCCTCGCGCACCGACAGGCTTTCGAGCCGAACAGGCAGGACTCGGTGCGGCCCCCAGACGAGAAAGGCCATGGGGGCATTTTCGGCCAGGATGAAGGCGCCGCCCGCAAGCGCGATGATCTCGTTGGCGAGGACCGCGGAGTAGGGCGGATAGACCAGTTTTTCCAGCGCCGCGAGGGCGGGATGAAGACCGCTCGCGACAGTGGTGGCGTTTTCCGTGGGCTTCTCCAACTGGTCGGCCGCATCGATCTCGACCGAGAAGGTCAGCGTCTCGTCGGGCGGCCCGTTCAGCCGGCGCGCGTCGCCCCGCCCGCCGCCCGAGGCCGAGCGCGCGGAGATCGAGCGCGTCACCTCGTCCGGATTGTACTGGAACGCGACGACGATCGGCAGCGGATCGGGCGGCTGGAACGCGACGATCCCGCCCTTCTGCACTTTCGGCCATCGCGGCGATGCGGTCATGGCAGTCTCCCTCAGGGTTTGGCGCTGGGTGGTGGCGCCTTCTTCAGCCGCGCCGCCTTGATGACGTTCGAGACCGCCTCGGCCATCTCGCGCGGCCAGTAGGTGTCCTTCCAGTATTCGAGGATGCGCTGGGCGGTCTCGTAGGTGTAGAGCGGCGCTTCCTCGGCCGGATTGTTGCCGGTGAGCTTGCGGTTGGCCTCGGCATAGGCCGCGTAGAAGGCGTCACTCACCACGCTGGCAACTGCGCTGCCGAAGGCCTTGGCGGTCGGGTCGACCACGTAGCCCCTCGCACCGATCGCGGCCACGATCGCGTCCACGGTCTCTTTGCGCATGGCCGAGTCAAACACGTAGTGGCCGGCGAAGGAATGGCCCTCCGTTCCCTTGCCCTTGCCGGCATTACCCTCGAATTCGCGCAGCGCGAAGTTGCGGCTGGTATGGCCCACCGTCGTATGGCCCCACACATGCGCGTTCTCGACCTTGGCATCGACCAGCGCATCGCGCACGATCGCCGCCATTGATGTCTTGCCGCCGGATTCGAAGGTGCCCTTCCGCCACTTTTCGTATTCCGTCTCGCCGAGGTTTTCGGTCGGCCCCTTGGCGGAAGAGCAGGTGTAGAGGATGATCCGCACGGTGCTGGAGAGATAGGGAGCGATCGTCTTGAAGATGCCCGGCGCGTTGCTGCTGGTTACCGAGAGGCTGCACCAGCTTTCAGTTCCGTGTGCGAATACCGCGAGCGCGCGGATTTTGCCGGGGGCGGCGGCCGTTTCCGCTGGCAAGCCTGGAGCGGCTGGCACCTTGGCGAGCGCCGCATTGACCAGCCCGGCGATCTTCGGAACTGTTTCCTTGATCGCGTTCGCGCCGCTGATCGCCTTGCCGAACACCAGCGATCCGGCGGTGAATTTCGCATCTTTGATGCCGATCGCGCGCTCGCGGCCGGCGAAGTCGGCGGCGCGCCGCTGCGCTTCCGGCTCGTCCTGGTCGTAGAAGGCGAGGTCGTAGCCGGCGGAATAGCTGGGTTCGCGCAGGCGGGTGCCGACTTCCAGCTCCGGGTCGGCGACCGCGGGCTTCGGGTCGCGCCGCACCGTGCCTTCGGCCTGCTGCTGCAGCGTGTGCGCCAGCTCGTGCGCGAGCAGCCGCCGTCCGGCCACCGTTTCTGGCCTGTATTCGCCGGAGGCGAAGCCGATGTCCTGTCCGACCGTATAGGCGCGAGCGACGATGCGGTCGGCCGCGCGGGCCGCGGCACCGCCGGTATGCAGGCGGACTGCCGAGAGGTCGCGGCCGAAGCGGGGCTCGAAATAGGCGCGTTCCGAAGCGCTCAGGGGGGCTCCGGTCTGTCTTGCGAGAGCGCCGGCCGCGGCTTCCGCACCACTGCCTCTGTCCGCTGCCGCGGCCTTGCGCCGGACGGTCGCGGAAGGTATCGCCGAAGGAGACGCAATCCCGGCGCTGTGGCCGGCAAGCACGCGGTCGGCGGCCCGGTCGGCCTCGCGCTCGGCGGGGTCGTTCACAGCACCCAGCCGTGCCTTGCGCTGCACGGGCGGAACCGCTGCCGGCTGGGTGCGGCAATGGCGGGCGCAGGGCATGGCGCGGGTCGACGTCATCGCCGCCTTCCTCCCCCTGCTATCTGGTTTCCTCGCATCGCGCTCACCTGCTGTAGACGAAATTGAGGCCCACTCGGGCGTAGTGAAGCTTGTCCTTGTCGTCGCTGAAAGCCTGGCCAAGCGCCGCATCGAGCTCCAGTCCCATGCGGCGACCCTGGCGCATTTTGTTGAAGATGCCGATTCTGGCTCCGACTTCGCCGTAGGCCTCCTTGTCCGGCCAGACGATGCCGCCCACGCCGGCGAAGACGCCGATCTTGGCACCGGGGAATGCCGGGTGCGTCTGTGCGGAGAGACCGATGCGGGCTCCGACGAGCAACGCGGATCGCTTGTCCTCCGGGACCCTGAGGTAGAGGGCGTGCAGGCCGGCCTCGAGATTGAAGCGGCGGCTTGTGTCGATCGGCAGCGCGGCGTCCAAGCCTCCCTCGACGGCGAAGCCTGTGCCGAGATTGCCGGTGAAGGCACCCCTCCGAGCGTGAACCGCGCCTCGACGGGGAGACTGCGGGCACGTTTTAGGTCCACCGTGCAGCCCGCGCCGAGTGCAGCCTGCACGAAGACTTGCGCGAAGCGGAAATGCCGATCGTGGAAGGCGGAAAGGCGACCATAGGTCTTCTGAGACCCCATCCGCGTAAAATCGGTCCGGACACGCTCATCGCGAGCCCAATCCGGATTGGCGGTGCGGTTCGCGGGGTTGTTTTCCCGGTACTCGTCGTTGGCGCCGAGCCTCTGGTGGCCACTCTCGTGCACCGTGGTACCCGGGTTGAAGTCTGGCGCGCAGATCGTACCTGCGTCCGCTCGCCCGCCGCGATTGACGACGTTGATGGTGACGTCCGGACTGGTCGTGGTCTGGCTCACCTCGACGCGGATCGGGATATCGCGCCCAGCGCAGGGGTTCTTGCAGCCGGTAACCCTCAGCTTGAACCAGCCATTCAGTCCATCGCGCGTTTCCTTGACGGCTTCCCGTCCGATCTCGGCAAGGCGCGCCGCGCTGACAAGCGGAGCGGCTCCCGCCCCGCCGCGCGTGCAGATGTCTCCCGCGCCCGATGTCGCGGCGGCGACGAAGTTCATCCCGAAGGGCAGGCGCACGACGCAATTCTTGGGATCGTAGATGACGTTGACCGTCTCGTCGCTGATCGTCTGGGGACCCGCGCCCCCGATAGCCGGGGCGACCTCCCGCTTCCGGACGCTGCCGGTGATCGTCCCGTCCGCCTGCGAGGTGGGGCCGGAGGCGATCGAGTCGAGAAATGCGGTACTGCCGCCGCCGCTGGTGTCCACCGCCGCGAGCCCCGCCTGGCGCCGGATGGTCCCGTCCGATTGCTGCACGACATGGGCAAGTTCGTGCGCGAGGAGCGTGTCGTCGCGTTCGCCGCGGGCGAAAGCGATCGAAGAGCCGATGGTATAGGCTCGCGCGCCGATGTTCTCCGCGGCCCGTTGCGCCCCGGCATCGTGGTGGATGCGCACGTCCGAGAAGTCATGATCGAAACGAGGTTCGAAATAGGCCCGCTGCCGGGCACTGAGCGGGACACCGCCGGTACTGACCGCCGCGGCCGCCGCGTCTATGGCAGGCTGTGCCACCGGACCGGCGCCCTTACGCCGCAACGTACCTTCCTCGGCCTCGCAATGCGCGCATTTCCGGCGAACGGTGTGCTTCTCCTCTTCCTCGCACGCCGCGCACTTGCGCTGGGCAACCGAACCGGCCCTGGAAAGGACATTGGCACTGCCACCCGCCAGAACGACGGCCGCCGCGCGATCGGCCTCGTGCTCGAGCGGATCGTTCTCGGAACCGAGTTTCGCCTTGCGGTGGATGATCGCCTTGGGCTTGGGCTGCGGCGCCTTGCCGGCGGGCTGTGCCACGGGATGGGCAAGCATCATCGTTTGACCCTCCCAATGGCACGGGTGATTTCCCGCCGGACAGCCGCCGCCAGCTGGTGAGCGTTCACGCCTTCGCCGACGTGAACGCTGATCTTCGGGATGCGGACGTGACTTTCCGGCCCAAGGCTCTGACTGGCCTGCGAGATCCCGTCGGTGACGGCACGTGCGAACTCCCGCCCGCCTGCGGCAGCCCCGCGGATCGACCCGAGGTGGACCTTCGGAGCGTCGCTCATGACCACCCTCCGAAGTCGCGATCGAGCTTGCGAAACTCCGCCCGTGCAGCCTGCTCGATGTGTTTCATGCTGACGACGCCGTCCCCGGCGGCGGCAAGATAGGCGGCGTTGATGGCGACCACGGCGATGTTGCCGCCGGTGAAGTCGAGCCTGGACAGTGCGGCATAGTCGAGCCCTTCGGTCGGCGTGCCGGCCGGGAATGCGCGTCGCCACATCGTCTCGCGCAGCGCTGCATCGGGCGAGGGAATGTCGACGACATAGCGCAGCCGGCGCAGGAAGGCGGGGTCGAGATTGTTCTTCAGGTTGGTCGCAAGGATCGCGAGGCCGGAGAAGGCCTCCATCCGTTGCAGCAGGTAGCTGATCTCGAGGTTTGCGTAGCGGTCGTGGCTGTCCTTCACCTCGGTCCGCTTGCCGAACAGCGCGTCCGCCTCGTCGAAGAACAGGACGCAGCCGCCGGCTTCGGCCGCATCGAAGACCTGCCGCAGGTTCCGCTCCGTCTCGCCGATGTATTTCGACACCACGCACGACAGGTCGATCCTGTAGAGGTCGAGCTTCAGGGCACTGGCTAGCACCTCGGCGGCCATGGTCTTTCCGACGCCGCTCGGGCCGGCAAACAGGGCCGTGGTGCCTTGTCCTCGCACGAGCGATCGCGCAAACCCGCCACGCCCGAGCACGCGGCTCTTGAAGCGAACCTGCGCCTCGATCGCATGCAGGAGGGCGACGACATCGTCCGGCAGGACGATATCCTCCCAGGAAAGCCGGGGCGCTATGCGCTCGGACAGCCCCGCGAGATCCCTGCCGGCAATCTCGCGGCAGGCTTCCCACAGGGCCTGTCCGTCGAGTGTCGGGTCCGCGGCAAGCCGGGCGATCTCCTGCGGTCCAAGCGCAAAGTGCTCCGCGAGCTCCTCGATGCCGGGGATCAGCCGGTGGACGCTCGGTCCGAGAAGCGAATGCCAAAGCGACATCCGGTCGACCGTGGTGAGCGAGCGGCAATTGCCGGTGGGGACATGAGTGGCGGTGTTCAGCGGACGCGTGCCGACGATGATCGTGAAACCGGCAAAACCATGCAGGAGGTCCTCGGCCGCAAGCCTGCCCTCCGCTTCATCGCAGTCGACCAGTACGGCAAAACGGCCGAGCGCCGCCTCGCGCTCAAGGACGGCGACGAACTCGCGCCTCTGCTCCGGATCGGAGGGGAAGAAGTGGGCGCGCAACGTGCGGATCCCGAGCCCGAAGCGACGGGCAAGCCCCGCCGCGGTTGCATGGCGCCCGCTTCTGCGCTGGCCGACCAGCGCCGCGCAGGGCCGGTCTCTGTCCACCGCCTCGCAAAGCCTTTCGATCATGTGGACGTTGTGCTCGGGAACCGGTCCATAGTCGCACACCTCGAGCGCCTGCTCGATCTCGGCAACGGTCTGGTCTTCCCCCAACAGCAGCCGCACGATCCGCTCGTCGGTCGTGAAGACCGATTGGACAAGCAGTGGGCTATCGGAGCAGCGGATCAGCCGGAAGCGGCGAAGGGGAGCGTCCGGGCCGAACCGGGCAAGAGCGAGGATGCGCGCTTCCAGCGGTTCGATGGCTCCGAACATCGAGAGCGCCATATGGATGTCAATCTTGCCGACGCCCGGAACGACTTGCGCTGCACAGCCGAGCAACAGCACGTCGCAGTCATACGGTGCGAGCGAAAAAAGCGCGGCCAGACGGTCGATGCTCGCGGGTTCGCCCGCCGCGGCCTGCCTGGCCCGCGCCGCATCAAAGGCGCTTCGGAGCGCGTCGTGGTCGTCGGCATCGGTCAGGCGCGCCGCGATCCAGGCAAGCCCAAGTTCCATCGTCGCGGCGTTGGCGCCGAACCAGTCTGCCGGCCCCCTTCCGTTCCCTTCGGTTCCGCTTCGATGACCGTTCTCAGCATGCCTTCCTCACGCGTGTTCATAGATGAGCTCGGGGCCGATGCTGCGCACACCGTCCACGAGAACCGCCACGGGGTAGTCGCCCGGAGCCTGAAGATCGAACCCGGCGACCGGCACTTCGATGCGCGTCGGGGTCGGCGGGTCGGTCGGAGCCGCGCTCGGCGGCTTCACGATGCGCCGCGATCGGTCCCCCAGCACGACCTCCACGATTTTCGCTGCGCGATGCCACAAGCGCGTGCCGTCGAGCCGAAGCACCCGTGCTCCGGCAGGCCCGAGCACAGTCAGTACCGTCAGGTTCGGGACGAGTTGGAGAAGCACGGTGTTCGACCTCAGCCGTCGTGTCGCGCTGCCGGTCGTGCCGCGGTCGAGGGCGCCGGTGATCGTGTCGTTCTCAACCTCGACGACGATATGCAGTTCGAGCGGCCCGGGCTGCAGTCTGGAGTCATCGGGCACGACGAACTCGTAGCGGCCGGTGGACGATGCCGGCAGGGGCACCGGATCCAGTGTGCCGAGGACCGCGAAGACCGGTACTCCCCGCGCACCCTCGGTCTCGATGACAAGCGTCGCCCCGATGGCAGCGCGGATGTCGCCGATCGGTCCGTTTGGCGGCGGAAGGACAAAGGCGGCCAGGATCGCCGGCGCGCGACGCACGGTCGCGGAAATCGCACGCCGCTCCACGGGGGCGGGACGCGTGCGCGGGGAAACAGTCTCGATCTGCACCACGGTCGCCTCGTAGACGACAGAACGACGGAAGTTCGCCTGCGGCATCGCCGACCACACGCGACTGAGGTCGTCCAGGGTCATTGGATGCAGCACGACCTTCAGCCGCTCGAACTCGTCTGCAAGCAGCACATCGATCACCGGATCGCCGATACGTTTGCTGCCGACATTCTTGGTCATGACGAGTTCATCGATGTGAACGCCGAATTCATGCAACACGCTCATCGCGTCGCCCAGCAGCGTCTGCGCGTTCAGGTCGGAGTCGATCGCGTCCTCGGTGGCGCTGTAGGTGGACAGCAGGAAGCGCAGGTCCAGCGACAATGGCGGCCGGCCGGGGCTGCCGGGATGAGCCCTGCCGGGGATGTCCTGATTCTTGAGACCGCCGTTTTCGAGAACCTGGTACAGGTAGAGATTGACGCGGCGGTCGACGCCCTGCGGCGTCACGTCCGGCGGAGCGAGCGTTACCTCGGCCGCCGTCGTCATGCGGTCGAGCAGCAAGTGGCGCAGGGTCCGGCTTACGGCAGCGATGGCTTCGTGCGTTGCCATCTCTACCGCCTCGGTCCCAGGCGCCGCTGCTCGTAGCCTGCAAAGCCGCGCGTGCGTTCAGGTTCGCTTCTGGTGTTGGGTTGAGGCGGCGCGATCACGATCTCGATGTGGCCGATCTCGATGGTGGTGCCGTTGGCCGGGATCGAGGCGTCCTTCTGCGGCGACTGCGCCGGCTGGCGGGATCGCATTGCGGAGGGCGGCCCCTTCGGCCGGGTCTCCTCCGCGGCGATCAAGGCCACGACGTCGACGGCGTCGTCGACCGTGTCGGGAAGGGGAGTGCCGTGGGGCTCACGCGCGACGATGGCGGCGGGGTCGTGCTCGCTCGTCATCGGCTTCGGCGAAACGGCCTGCTCCATGCGCGTCGAGACCGGGAGGGCGGTCGGACTTGCTGCCGGCGATGACCGGACGATCGCCTCCGACGGGGGCAGTATCAGGCCTTGCGCCTCGATCGCGCGCACGGCTGCCCTCGTTGCCTTCTCGACCGCCGGGGCGTCTTGTTTCGTGTGTCGATCGAGTGTGGGGGCAGGGGGTGGAGTCCTTTCTGCCGGGGGGCGATGACGCTTCGATACGGGCGCCTCCGCCACGGCTTCGCGCGCCGGGCCTGGGATGGGGACCGCGCGCGGTAGCGGCTGGGCAAAGCGCGGGCGGGCGGCGACGGTCGCAAACTGCGCCTGACCTGCCGCGGATGGTCCCGCGCCCCGGATCAGCAGAGAGCGGAGGAAACCGGTCATGCCTGTTCCTCCTCCTCGATCAAGGCGAGATAGTCACGGCGGCGATTGCCCGTGAGAGCGAGGATCTCCCGTTCGGTCCAGTGATAGGTTCGGGCAAGGCGATGCACGTCGAGCAGGATGCTCTGGCCGTCCATCAAGGCACCTCGCAGGATGGTCATCGCATCGATCAGAACCTCGATGCCTGCACCGCATGCGGGGCAGGCGAAACGGACAATGCCTTCGGCCGCCAGGTCCGCATGCCGCACATACTCCCCGAAGGCCGCAAGCATTTCCTCGTCCGGTTCAACCGCCTCGACCGGCTGGCCGTTACACGTCGCCCCAACCATGCAGCGGCGTAACAGGAGCATTTCTGCGTCATCACGACCTTCGGATGCTGCCGAAGCGAGGTCGGCCTGGTCACGGCCGGTCGGCAGGCGAAAGCCGATGCGCCAGGCGGCATCGTCGCGTTCATAGTCAAGGTGATGCAACGCCTGCGCAGGTGCCTGATGTGGCGGCGCGACCTGGGCTGCGATGTCCAGTTCGCACACCTCTTCGCATTGCCAGCAGGTCGCGAGCACGTCGATCCTCGACCCGAGGCTCGCCCTGTAGAGTGCGAAGAGCAGCCGTTCGCGATCTCCGACGGTCAGGTCGGCCATGTCTTCGGTTGTCAGCGGGGAGAGCGCACCGATGGCGCCGACCGACGTCGCAAGCAGCCGCGTCGCCACGTCGGCGTTGCTCTGCTGCGCCATCACGCTGTCCCTCAGGTCGGATTCCGCGCGGCCGGTCAGCGGCGCCACCTTGCTTGAGCGATGGAAGACCCCGTTGCGAAACAGTCCCTGCGCGAGTTCGACCTCGATGGTGTCCATCAGAACTCTCCTGGATCGCGGGTGATCGACTAGCCCGGCGGGAATGTGAAGGACGGCTCGCTCGGTTCCGTTACGGCGATGTCACGCTCCCAGCCCTCGTTTTCGAGCTTCAGGGTCTGGATCGCCACCGCATTGGCATTCGCGTCCAGGTCGGGAAGTGCCTGGTACTCCGAAACCCAGCAACGGAAGACATTGTAGGAAATGACCTTTTGTCCCGCCTCGTTGAACAGGTCGATGATGATGTCCTTGCGGAAGTCGGCAAGCGAAAGCTCGGCACCGGGGCCGGCACCGAAATTCCATACCTTGTTCGCCCATTGCTCGAACTCGAGGTCGTGCGTTACGCCGCGTTCAAGCGTGATTGCCTCGTATTTCGTCCGGCCCGGTGACTTTCGGCTGGTGGACGGATCGCCACCCTCGCGGTGCTCCACGACCTCGGTGGAGCGTTTCAAGGCGCCGACCTTGCTGATGCCGGCCACATAGCGACCATCCCACTTCACGCGGAACTTGAAGTTCTTGTAGGGGTCGAAGCGGCGGGGATTGACTGTGAACTGTGCCATCTCGGATTTCCTCAGGCTTCAGGTCGCCGCACGATCTGGTGGATCTTGATGATGACGAATTCCGCCGGTTTCAGCGGTGCAAACCCCACCTCGATGTTGACGATGCCGTTGTCGATGTCCGATTGCGTCGTTGTCTCCTTGTCGCATTTCACGAAGAAGGCATCGCGTGCCGTCGTGCCCTGGAATGCGCCCTGCCGGAACAGGTCGTACATGAACGATCCGACATTCATCCGGATCTGCGCCCAAAGCGGCTCGTCGTTCGGTTCGAACACGACCCACTTGGTTCCCCGGTAGAGGCTTTCCTCGATGAAGAGCGTGATGCGACGAACCGGGATGTATTTGAAATCCGAGGCGATGAGGTCCGCGCCATCGAGCGTCCGGGCACCCCAGCAGATGTTGGAGTAGATCGGAAAGGTCCGCAGCGCATTCACCCCAAGGGGGTTCAGCGTTCCATTCTCGAGATCCGTCATCTGGTACGCGAGGCTCTCGACGTTGCGCAGCCGCGCTTCGGTGCCGGCCGGCGCCTTCCATACGCCGCGTGCGCCGTCGGTGCGCGCCCAAAGCCCGGCAATCGTGCCGGAGGAAGCGACGGAACGCGCCCGACCCTGGTTCAGCGGATCGGCAAGGACTGTGCGCGGGTAATAGACCGCGCCGTTGGGATGGCGCAGGCTTTCGTTGTCGGAGAGCCACGCATGCATCTGGTCGACGAGCCGCACCGCCTCGGGAATATCAACGATCAGCATGGCGCGCCGGTCGCTGACATAGGCCTCGGCCGCGGCATAGAGGGACCGCGCTTCGGACGCGTCGAGCCGAGCCGCATCGGGGAGGCACAGGATGTTGAACAGATCGACGTCTTCCAGTGCCCACAGTCCGGTCCGAGCCCCGGCGTTCCCCTGGTACACGGCGAGCGGCACGGCATAGGTTGCGCCGTCCAGTACGGTTCCGTCGTCACCGCCGTCGAGCGCATAGGCGGCGCCCGGTGTCGGCAGATGCTCCGTAGCATTGGCGGCGGCCGTGGCCGGCTCAAGTGCGTAATTGGCGACGTCGGCGCCGGAGAATACGAACAGGGTGTCGGCGGCAAACGTGCGCGGTCCGACGCCCGGCGTTACCACGAAATGCCGCGGCTGGGCCGCAGTGCCGTCGCCGATGATCGCAACGGTCGCGCCGGAAAGGTAGGTCTGCAGTTCGGGTGCGAAGCGTGGCGCGACGGCGCGGATGGCCGTCTGCAAACGCTGCGCCCAGTTGACGAAACTCGCCTGGGTCTGCCTTTCCGTCGCTGTCGGGTTCGGTGGAACGTCGGGAGCGATGGTGAGCGCCTGAGCGGCCGCGCCGGAACCCGCGATCGTGATCGACAGGCCGTCGAGATCCGCAAACACCGGCCGCGTGCCGCCGAGTTCGCCGCTCACCATTCCCGTTGCCTGGGGGCGGGGGAAGGGGGCAGCCGGCACGACGCCCGCGGCAAGCGCGAGCTGGACCAGGCGTGACCCCTGGTTCACGACGTCGATGACGTTGTTGGCGGTATTGGGTTCGGTGGTGAGATTGTTGAAGGCTTCGCTGGTGACCACGGCGGCCGTGGCTCCGGCGATCCTCAGCTCGCTGACCACGAGATTGAAGGTCGCGTCGTCATCGGTTCCGTTGTGCGTGATGGCGATGCGCAGGTTGTCGCCCCAGGCTCCGGGATTGACCGCGGACTGTCCGCGGATGCGCCGTCCCGCGGTCACGTCGATCAGGTCCGATCCGTCGAGGGCAGGCAAGGTTACCGTCGAGGCCGCGATCGCCGTCGCCCCGCCGCTACCGTCATGGCCAACCCGCACGAGATAGGCGTCGGTGCCCCCGTTCAGGAAGAACTGCTGGACGGCATAGGACGTTTCACTGTTGCGCTCTATCCCGCCGAATTCTCGTTCGAAATCGGATTGGCTGAGCACATGCACGGCCTCGTCAAGCAAGCCGCGGCTGAATGTTCCGATGAAGGCTGTGATCGAAGTGGCGACACCCGCAACGGGGCGCAGGCCGCTTGGAATCTCTTCAATATACACACCTGGATAAGTGGGACGTACGGGCATCGTCAGACTCCGACTCGAGCGTTGGGCACGCGATACGCGTCGTGCGACGGAAATTTCCGGCGAACGGAAGTATTAGGGGGAGCTGTTGATTACGAGAGACAATATTAGTCCAATTCAACCGATGGTCAATACTCAAGTGTAACGACGCCGTATCTCGTATTGATTGTGGTGTATCTTCAACGTGATGCGGCGGAAAATTCGAGCAATATTTTTCGTTAACTTCCGCTGGGTAACAAAATTCTACTTTGAATTGATCTCGTTTCGAGACTATTCATCTCGATCCGGGCGAGGCTGCCGCGGTCGAGCGCAATACGCCGAATGGCGGATGGTGTCAGCTCTGCCTTGCACTTTGGGTGACACGGTCGCAGAGCCGGCCGCATTTCGCCTTCCCGCCGCATATTGGAGACAGATACCCAACCGATCAGTTGTTCGAAGAACTGCGGACGGGTGCTCAAAATGTGTTCAAGACATCATCCTTGAAGCAGCAAGAGCATCTGGCGGAATCGTCGCCATGTGCCCGCCGCGCCAACGTTTTTTCGACGCCGGCATGTCTTTCCGTTTTCATGGCGAGGTCGAGAAATTTGAACTCAGAGCTTGGTTTTGGGATTCTATGCCGATCACAGACAGTCGCCGGCAACATAATACTTAAAAAAACGACGCTAGTGGCTTGCGTTACCGCGGCCCGATTTGCTGACCTGACATAGGGGAGAGTAATGAGAGCAATCAAGGAGGTTCTGCTGTTTTCGTTGGTGGGTCTGTCGCTTGCAGGCTGCACGGCAACGGAACGGGGAGCGGGCATCGGTGCCGCATCCGGCGCCATCATCGGTGGCGCGGTGACCAACGACGTCCGTGGGGCCGCCGTGGGTGCGGCGATCGGCGGCGTTTCCGGCGCTCTAATCGGCAACGTGGCCGGTCAGCCCGGTCAGTGCTACTACCGCGATCGCAACGGCCGTCGGTATGTCGCGGCCTGCCCGCGCTGAACGGCCAGGCGACCAATAATGACGGTCGGCTCCTTCGTGGCCAGCGCGTCCGGCGTCTTTGACACGCCGGTGGGGCATGCTGACCGCGCCTTCCTGCTCGCAACGCTGAGCCTCTCTATTTCACATTGCGTTCCGTGTCGGACATGGGCTCGCGGGGCGCGGTGGACGGCAGCGGGTCGATGTACGGGAGACATCGGGCAAGGCTCGTCCGCCTTTCGCAGTGCGTAAAATCTAGACTCTGGTTCCAGCGATCTCTTGGGACGCAGTGCTTCGGCTCAATGGGAGACAAGACATGGCCACCGCCAGCGCCGCACCAAAGACCACGATGCAAAGATTTCTCGACGGCGTCGAGAAAGTGGGAAACATGGTTCCCCATCCCGTGGTCATCTTCCTGATCCTTATCGGGATTGTGATTGTCCTGTCGGCTCTGCTCAGCGCTTTCGGGGCGGCGGTCACCTATGAGCGCATCAATCCCGACACCCACGAGATCGAGAGCGCCACGACGGAAATCCGTAGCCTGCTGAATGTGGAAGGCATCCGCTTCCTCTACTCCTCGCTTATTCCGAACTTCATGAGTTTCACGGCCGTGGGCCTGATGATCGGCGCCATGATCGGTGCCGGCGTCGCGGAAGAGTCGGGCCTTGTGACGGCGCTGATCCGCAAGCTCGTCATCGTTTCCCCCGGTGGGCCCTGACCTACATTCTCGCCTTTGTCGGTATCCTCGCGAGCATCGCGGCGGATGCAGGCTATCTGGTGCTGATACCATTGGCGGGCATCGCCTACCTGGCCGTCGGGCGACACCCGCTCGCGGGCTTGGCACTCGGCTTTGCGGCGGTCGCCGGCGCCTTCACGGTGAACATGCTGATCAAGCCTCTCGACGCCGTCCTCGTCGAATTCACCAACGATGCCGCGCGGCTCGTCGATCCCAACCGCTCGATCGGCCTTGCTTCGAACGTCTGGTTCTCCATCGCATCGGTACTGTTCCTGACCTTCGTTGTTGCCTTCATTACCGACCGGATGATCTCGCCGCGCCTTGGAACCTATGACCCGGAAAAATCGGCCGAAGGCGTTTCCCAGGACCATGGCGCCGCACTTTCCGAGCAGGAATCGCGTGGGCTGCGCTACGCTCTCTATGGCCTGATCGGCCTCATCGTGGTGTTCCTGCTGCTGACGGTGCCGTCGGGCGCGCCACTGCGCAATCCGACCACGGGCGAGCTCATCGGCAACTCGCCCTTCATGAACGGGCTTATCGCGCTTATCATGCTCATGTTCCTGGTGACCGGCTGGACCTACGGAATCGGCGCCGGCACGCTGAGGACACTCTCGGAAGTCATTGCGGCCATCGAGAAATCGATCAAGAACATGGGCGGCACGATCTTCCTGTTCTTCGTTCTCAGCCAGTTCGTGGCGTATTTCACCTATACCAACATCGGTACCGTCATGGCGCTCAGCCTTTCGGGTGCCCTGCAGGCCGCCAACATCGGGCCGTTGCCGCTGCTGCTCGGCTTCATCGTCGTGGTGGCCATCATCGATCTGCTGCTGACAGGTGCCATTGCCAAGTGGGCAATCTTCGCTCCGGTCTTCGTGCCGCTCCTGATGAAGCTCGGCGTCGAGCCTGAAGCGGTGCTTGCAGCCTACCGGGTGGGAGACTCGCCGATGAACGCGATCACGCCCCTCAACGCCTATTTCGCACTCGTCGTTGGTTTCGCCCAGAAATACGACAAGTCCGCCGGTGTGGGCACGATCGTCTCCCTGATGCTCCCCTACGTCGTCTGGATGTTTGTGCTTTGGACGGCTCTCTTCGCGGTCTGGAAAATGCTCGGCCTGCCGTGGGGACTGTGACGGCCCCGGTCTCGGGCAGATGAAAACTCAAAGAAACGGAGGGACACCATGAACAGCAGTACCATCCCCCTCGACGTCGCTGCAGCGGAAGAACATCTCATGCGATTTCTCTCCGTCGAAGGCGTCACCGGCCATGAGGCCAACATCGCCGCTGCCGTCACAGACGCGCTGAAAAAGATCGGCGTGCCGGAATCGGCCATCCGGTTCGACGACGCCAACAAGCGCATTCCGCTCCCGACCGAAACGGGCAACCTGATCGTGGATCTTCCCGGAACGCGTCCGGGACCGCGGCTTCTGTTCTCCACGCATCTCGACACGGTGCCGCTGTGCGCGGGCGCCAAGCCGCGGCGGGAGGGCGACCGGATCGTTTCGGACGGCACCACCGCACTCGGCGGCGATGCCCGCACCGGTGTTGCACTCCTCGTCGTGCTTGCCGAAACCCTCATCAAGAACAAGCTCCCCCATCCGCCGATTACTCTCCTGTTTACAGTGCGGGAGGAGAGCGGGCTCCACGGTGCGCGGGAGTTGAAACCCGCCGATCTCGGCGGCGCGGTGATGTGCATCAATGTCGACGGCCAGCTCGCGTCCGATCTGATCGTCGGTGCCGTCGGTCAGGAGAACTGGGAGGTCGAGATCACCGGCCGCGCGTCCCATGCCGGCGTTGCACCGGACAAGGGGATCTCCGCCACGCTGGTCGGGGCGATCGCGCTGACCGAGGCGCAGCGTGCCGGCTGGTTCGGAAAGATCATCAAGCCCGACGGCCGCGGCACGAGCAATGTCGGCATCTTCGGCGGCAAGGACAACAAGCCGGCCGGTGACGCGACGAACGTGGTCACGGACTTCGCGTACATCAAGGGAGAGGCACGCAGCCCCGAGGCTGCCTTCGCCACCAAGATCGCCGAGGGCTACAAGCAGGCATTCGCCAAGGCGCAGGGCGAGGTGAAGGATCACGAGGGGGTGACGGCCGAGGTGAAATTCACCCACAAGGCTTCCTACCCGCCCTTCGAGCTGGGCAAGGACAGCCCGGTGGTCAAGCGTGCGACGAAGGCTCTCGGGATACTGGGTATCGAACCTGTCTACGTGTTCTCCAACGGAGGACTGGACGCCAATTGGCTCGACAAGCACGGTGTTCCCACGATCACTATCGGCGCCGGCCAGGCCGAGATCCACACCATCAAGGAATATGTGAATCTCGCGGAGTACGAGAAGGGTTGCCGGCTCGGGATCCTCATGGCGACGCTCGATGAAGCGGCCACATGAGTTTTCATTGCCCCGCCATGCCTTCCGCGGTCCCGCGCTTCGCCGCGCGGGCCGCGGCACGCGTTTGCGTGCACCGAGGCGGCCGGGCCTGTTTCCATCAGCGAGTACACGGTCGAGTGATCCGGGCGGATTGAACAGGGCTAGATGAAGGAGCAGAGCGATTGAGTCCGATAGCCTACATAGCCATCATCATCGTCGTCGCCGTCGTCCTGTTCGTAACGAACAAGGTGCCGGTCGTCATTGTCGCCATGCTGACCTCGTTGGCATTGTGGGCGACCGGCGTCCTGACGCTGGGCCAGGCGCTCGGCGGCTTCGGCGACCCGGCGGTCATCTTCATTGCCTCGCTCTTCGTCATGAGCACAGGGCTTGAGGTCACCGGCGTGACCGCCTGGGCCGGCCAGCTCCTGATCCGCGGCGCGGGCGAGGAAAGCCGCACGCGCCTGCTGTTGTTGACGATGTCTCTGGTCGCGCTGCTCACGGCTCTGATCAGCGTCAATGGCGCTGTTGCGGCGCTGCTGCCCGTGGTGGTGGTCATCGCCGTCCGGCTGAGGCGGAATTCCTCGCAACTGCTGATGCCTCTCGTCTTCTCCGCCCATGCCGGTTCCATGCTCGCATTGACGGGAACGCCGGTAAACGTGCTGGTTTCGGATGCGGGGATCGATGCCGGCGTCGGCGGGTTCAATTTCTTCGAGTTCGCGCTCGTGGGCGTGCCGCTCTTGGCAGGGACGATGGCGATCATCATCCTCTTCGGCAAGCAGCTCCTGCCCGAACGCAACGGCGCGACGATGCCTGCCGATTTCAGCCACCACGCCAAGACGCTCGTCGAGCAATACGGCCTTGCGAGCGGCGTATACCAGATGCGCGTGCGGGCAAGCTCGCCCTATGTGGGCAAGCCACCGGCCGAGGTCGATCTTGCGGCATATCCCGGGCTGCAGCTCGTTTCCATCCAGGAAGGCGATACCGCCGGGCCGTTGCGCCGGCAGCAGGTCGCGGAAGGGGACCATTTTCTGGTGCGCGGCGAAGCGGAAGCCGCCGCCGCCTTTGCCGCCACTATGCATCTCGCCTTTCGCGACAAGGCGGAGTCCAGCCAGGGACAGGATACGCTGTTCAACCGCAGTTCAGGGCTCGCTGAGGTCGTCATTCCGCCGCGCTCGGGACTCATTGGCGAGACCGTCTTCCCCGGTATGGTGACCGAAAGCGGCGACCTCATCGTGCTGGCCGTGCAGCGCGCAGGAACGGAAATAACGGCTCGCCAAGCGACACAGGTGGCTGGCGGCGTCGTGCTGCAGGCGGGCGATACCATGCTGCTCCAGGGAACATGGAAAGCCCTTGATGTTCACCTGGATGATCCCGATGTGCTGGTCGTCAATTCGCCTGAGCTCGTCCGTCGTCAGGCGGTTCCGATGGGGCCGGGTGCACGCCAGGCCGTGGCTATCCTGCTCGGGATGGTGCTGCTCCTGGCGACGGGTATCGTTCCGCCCGCGGTGGCGGGCCTTCTCGCTGCCGGTGCGATCATCCTGACCGGGATCATGAGTGTCGAGCAGTCCTATCGCGCGATCGGCTGGACGACCGTGATCCTGGTCGGCGCGATGATGCCGTTGTCGACCGCGATGGTGGAAACCGGAGCCGCAAAGCTGATGGCGGAGCACCTCGTGAACCTCGTCGGCGATGCGGGGCCCGTCGCGCTGCTTGCCGGGCTTTTCATCCTCACGGCCATATTGGGGCAGCTCATAAGCAACACGGCGACTGCCCTCATCGTCATTCCGATCGGTGTGGCGGCTGCGACCGCCATGGGCGTGTCGCCGCGTCCGGTTCTCATGAGTACGGCTGTCGCTGCAGCGGCCGCGTTCCTGACGCCGATCGCGACGCCCACGAACCTGATGGTGATGGGTCCGGGCGGCTACGCCTTCAGCGACTACTGGAAGCTTGGGTTGCCGCTGCTGATCTGGTTCTTCGTCGTCTCCGTCTTCATCGTGCCGCTGATCTGGCGTTTCTGAAGATAGGTCCTCCAAGACCGGTGCCGGTTTCCGGAGACATCGTTCAATTGGACTTGACGAGACCCGAGAACCCGGCGACCGCGAGCAGGCTCAATGCCCAGCCGACGACGGACTGGAAGAAATAGTAATTGAGGGTGAAGGATCCGTTGGGCTTGGAAGGATCAGGCCGCCAGTATTCCTTTTGCCCGATCGCCAGCACCGGCAAAAGCACATCCAGCGAGTACATGACCGAATTGAACTCGGGATAACTGGACGCTTCCGGCTGATCGCGGAAGCAGGAGAGCTGGTTTTGCCCCGCCGCTGCTCGCCCGGGCACGGTTTGCCCCGTCGAGGGCATGTACCGGCTCTCGGTCTGTTCCAGTGCGCACGTCGTCCACTCGAGCGAGCGAAGCACCACCGGGCTGTTGGGCTTGATGGCGCCGTTGCGTTCGGCAACGGCGAAGACCACCACGCCCACCACCCAGAAGAGCAGGAGCCACAGCAGCGCAAGGAGAGGCTGGCGCCCGTAGCGCAACGTCACCGCGAGGATGCCGTCGCTCGCCGCCAGTACGGCGCGCAGCAGAGGGTTGCGCGCCCGCGCCCGTCGCGCCCGCCGCTGCAGCCGTTCCTTCGCGATCAGGACGGCGCGCGCATCCTCGTTGTGGCCCATCTCTCGAAGCACCATCGAAAGCTGCTCGTAGGGCTGCGGCCAGAAATCCGCTTTCCACCGCTCCGGTGTCAGGCGGGAAAGCCAGTCGATCCGGCTGGCCGCATCGACCGGCCCGCCGATGAATGCGCCGTACTGGCAACGATTCAGGAGCAGGTCGCCGGCCTTGGGCCAGCTTGCCTGGTCGTCGTCGATCGCGCCGATCGAGGTGGCCGTCAGGTCGAGCGTCCCCGTAATCGACGCCTCCTGCCTGAGGAAGAAGGCGCCGTCTATCGTCGCCCGGTCGAGCCTGAGCGCATAGCCGTCGGCTTGTGAAAGCGTCGAAGAGGTGCAATCGACGTCTCCCCCGAAACGCGCGCCGAGCAGGCGCGTTTCGCCTTTGATCGTCGCGCCCCTCATCGCCAGGTCGCCTCCGGCCACGATCCCGTCGCCGTTGAGAGCGACCTCGCCGGGCCGTTCGATGCGTGCGCCGACAGCGTTCACGTCTCCTCCGAGCCGTGCTGACGAGAGGTTGATGCCTCCCCGCACGTCGGCGCCGCGCAGCAAGAAGCCGCCGCGCGCTTCCAGTCCGGCGGCGTCGATCGCAATGCTGTTGGGAGAGATGATCGAGACCCCGTCGGCCTCTATGCTGCCGCCCGACCGAGCGCCGGCGAGACGGATCTCCCCGTTCACGGTCGCTCCGCGTATCGAGATGCAGCCACGGGCTTCCAGCCGATCGGCCTGCAAGCCAGGCAGCGCCGAGCCGTCGAGAAACAAGTTGTCGATAATGGCGGAACGCAGGATCGGAGGGGAGTCGAACCGGCAATCCTTGAGGCCTATGTCGCGGGGTATCCTGCATCCCTCGAGGTCGAGAATGCCGGTCACCCAGGCGCCGCTGAGCCTCAGGCCCTTCTCGTGGGATCTGTAGTCGTCGCTTCCGAGCATGAGGAAGCGCAGGAGTTCCGCGCGCACCGTGCGCTCCGCATCCTCCGTCTCCGGGCGCAGGCCGTCACCCAGCCGGTCAAAATCTCCGAGTTTCAGATGCGCGACGATCTTCGCTTCGGCTGCGCTGAGCGGCTGAAAGCTTGCAATGCTGGATGCGACGGGGATGACATATCCGGCGTCGGGGGCTTTCTCGTTCATCGGCTCGGCGTCCGTTCGGGTCCGGTTGCGGTCCGCTTGGGCAATCGAGGAGCTTGGCGAGACGGAAACTGGATCGCAACGGACCATCCTGTTCCGGAGTGGGCAATCGAGGCGTCTGTGCTCATGCCGTTGTACCTCTGCCATCGCAATCGGCCGGATCCGGTCCGAACCCCGAAGCGCCGTATGCAATCTTGCGACGAGCGCTTTCATCGGGTTCCCGACCGAGCCAGCAGGTGCCATCGAGGCTGCTGCGGGCCGATCCAATCCGGCGAGTGCGCCGTCGATGCGACCGCGGCCGACGTCCGTCCGGCTGGTCGACACCACGAGCGATTGATTTCTCCGTTTTCAACGCCGGTCAAGAGTTGTTGTCCGTTTCGAGCCGACCCGGCGCGTAAAAGCACGGCGCCGCAACCGCTTATCGGACCCGGAGCATAGTTTCTGGATTCAGTGCCGATCACAGCCTCGCGAACACGATGCTAAGATACGCTTTGCCTGCCGTGATTGCCCGCCCAATTACCATGTCAGCTTTCGAGAGCCTTCGCGGATGACAGAAAACCACGGAATGAATGAGCGACGTGCATCCGGGCTGCCGCAAGGCTTCTTCCTGCTATGGATCTTCCTGCTTGCCGTGTGGCTGATCATCAACTCATCGATCGCACTGCCGGTCGTTGTGACCGGTACTCTCGTCTCGCTGGCCCTGTCTTTCATCTTCATTCGCCGGGGTGACGTGTGGCGGATCGAGGCCACGCCACGCAAGGTCTTTCACTTCCTCGCCTACACGGGCGTGTTCTTCGTCGAGCTGGTGAAGGCGAACATCAACATGCTGCGCTACGTCTATGCCCCGCGCATCGACATTCGCCCCGGCATCGTGAAGGTCAGGGTGCGGCTCAAGTCGCCCATCGGCCGGCTGGCGCTGGCCAACTCCATCGCCCTTACGCCGGGCTCCCTTGTGATGGACATCGATGGCGACGCGCTCTTCATTCATTGGCTCGACGTCAAGACCATCGACCCGGATAAGGCGACCCCGATGATCGTCGGCCCGTTCGAAGAACATCTGGGGGCGGTTTTTGGCTGAGACAATCCTTCAGATCGCCGTCGTCCTGATTTTCCTTAGCATCGTGCTCGGTGTCGTTCGGCTGATCATCGGCAGGACCGTCATCGACCGCGTGGTCGCAATCGACATGCTGACGGTCGTCACGATCTCGCTGATCGCGCTCTACGCTCATGTGTCGGGTCGCTTCGTCTATATCGACGTCGCGCTCGTCTACGGGCTCCTGAGCTTCCTCGCGGTTCTCGCCATCGCCCGCTTCCTGGAAAAGGGACCGTAACCGCCATGCTGGAACTGCTGATCCTGTTGGTCTGTGGCAGCATTCTGGTGAGCGGCGTGCTCGCGGTCGTGCTCGACAACCTCATGGCCGCGATGATCAGCGCCGGGCTGGCGAGCCTGTTTGCAGCGGCCTCCTATGTCCTTCTCGCCGCTCCCGATGTCGCGATGGCGGAGGCTGCCATCGGCTCCGGCCTCGCCACGCTGATCTTCCTCTATGCGATCCGCAAGACAAGCGGCGGGGGAGCGACGCATGACCGAGCTGATCGGAAGCATCGTCGTCCTCGTCGGCGCGTTCTTCCTGTTTTCCGCAGGGCTGGGTCTGCTGCGCATGCCTGATGTCTATACGCGCATACAGGCCGGCACGAAGGCCTCCACCCTCGGCAACATTCTGGTTCTCGCGGGACTCGGCATCATCCATCCCGACTGGGCGCTTAAGCTGCTCATAATCGCCTATTTCGTCCTGATGACCAATCCACTGTCCTCGCATGCGCTGTCGCGGGCAGCCTACATGATCCGTACGCCCATGGCGCGGTCCACGGTAGCGGACGCCCTCGCCGACAGGGACAGGACCGCCTCCCGGGAGAAGCGCCGATGAGCCGCCTTCTCAACCTCTTCGCGGTCGCGGTGTTCGCTGCCATCTTCTTCGGGCTGGTCGCCGGCTATGGCGAACGCCAGACCCTGTCGCCCCTGGCAATCCACTATCTGACGCAGGTTCCGGCGGATCTCGGAGCCCCGAACGTGGTGACCGGCATTCTGATCACGTTGCGCGGTTTCGATACGCTTGGAGAAGTCGCCGTGCTTTTCATGGTGGCGGCGAGCGTCGGCGTCCTCCTTGCGGGCAAGCCGGACGACAGGCGGCCCGGGCAGGAAGGGAAAGCCGACCAGGCACGTCGACCGAGCGAACTGGTGCGCAACGGCGCGGAGGTGGTGCTTCCGCTTATCTTCCTGTTCGGTGCCTATGTCATCATGCACGGACATCTTTCGGCAGGCGGGGGCTTCCAGGGCGGGGCGATCGTGGCCTCCGGCGTCATGCTGTTCATGCTCGCCTATCCGGACGGGCGGGTCCACCACGGGTTTCTCAGCATCACGGAATCGCTCGCGGGTGTTGTCTACGTTTCCATCGGCATACTGGGCATCATTCTCGCCGGTGGCTTTCTCGACAGCCACATCCTGCCGCGCGGCGAGTTCGGGGCGTTCGTCAGCGCGGGCGCCATTCCGATCATATCTGCCCTGCTCGGGATCAAGGTCGGCGCCGAATTGAGCGTCATTATCGACCGGTTCCGCAGTTGACCAGCAGGGGAGGGGCACCATGGAACTGCCAATTTCGCACATCCTTCTCGCCACCGGCTTCACACTCGTGCTGATCGGCTTCTGGGGCATTCTCAAGCATCGCAACATCCTGCGGATCATCATCGGCTTCTCGCTGATCGATACCGGCATGCACATCGTCCTGGTCGCTACGGGCTACGTCACCGGCGGAACGGCGCCGATCATCGACGAGGCTCTCGAGAAGGCCGATGCCGTGCGGCGTGCGGTCGATCCCATTCCTTCGGCGCTGGTGGTGACGGCGATCGTCATCGGCTTCTCGGTGACCGCGATCATGCTCTCCTTCGCGATCCGCCTACACGAGACGAGGAAGACCCTCTCGATCGACGCACTGACGGAGTCGAAATGGTAGAAGGCCTGCTCCAGCCGCTGAACATCTTCCTCCTCGGCCTTGGCGGCGGCTTTCTCATCCCGTTGCTCTACCGTATCGCCAAGCCGTTGCCGGCCGTCGGTTTCGTGGTGGCGCTTGCGGGGATGACGGCGATTTCCGCGGTCTGCCTGTGGCGGCTCCTGCATGGCGGGCCGACCATCGAGATTTTTACCGCAGGCAGCATGCCGCCGTTCTCGATCAATCTGCGCTTCGGCCGCTGGGAGGGTTTCTTCTCCCTCTGCGTCAATGTCGTCGCGCTCCTCGGGGCCTGGCACCAGTGGGACCGGTTGCGCACGAGCTATCCGGCTCTGCTGCTCTACCTGATCCTGGTCATGGGCATCAACGGCATGGTGATGACCCGCGATCTGTTCAACCAGTTCGTATTCCTCGAGATCATGTCGATCGGTACCTACGGTCTTCTCGGGTTCGAAAGGAAGCCATCGGCGCTCGCAGCGAGCTTCAAGTACATCATGGCGACGGTGATCGCCTCGTCCTTCTTCCTGCTCGGCGCCGGCCTTCTTTACCACGTCACCGGCACGCTCAATATCGACGAGATGATTGCGAACCGGACGCTGATCACGGGCCCCATCGGCACGACGGCGCTGCTTTTCGTGCTCGCCTGCCTGATACTCGAGCTGAAGCCGTTCCCGGCCAATGGCTGGGGGCTCGACGTCTACGAGAACGCGAGTGGCGGTCTTGCCGCACTCGTCTCTGTCGGCGTGTCCGCTGGCGTGTTTTTCGCGCTCTTCAAGCTGCTGCCGCTCTTTACGGACCACCTCGGCATCCTCGCCTTGTCGGGAGGAGTTACCTTCCTCTTCTCCAACCTGATTGGCCTCCGGCAAACCAGCGTCCAGAGAATGCTCGGCTATTCCTCGATCGCGCAGATGGGGCTCCTGATGTTTGCCCTTTCTCTGCTGACCCAGCTTGGCGCCAACCAGGCCCTGCCGCTCGTCGTTGGCGGCCTGTTCATCAACCACCTCTTTGCCAAGGCCGGCCTGTTCTGGCTGGCTGGCATCGTCGAGCGCGACGAGATTAACGGTTGGGCCGCTGTCGCCGGCAATCGTTGGGTGCTTTCAGTCCTGGCCATGCTCCTCGTGTCGATTGCCGGCCTGCCGCCTTTTCCGGGCTTTTGGGCGAAGTGGGAACTCGTCATGCGGGCGACAGCAGGGCAGCAGTTCGTCTGGGTCGCCGTGATCCTGATCGGCTCGCTGCTCGAAGCCGCCTACATGTTCCGCTGGTTCAGGATGGCGAGGGGCTCCCCCGGCACGCAGGCTACGATCCCGGCAGAGCCGGGCCGGCTTGTGCCGGCCATGACCGCTGCAGCGCTCCTCTTTGCAAGCGGCTACGTCATGGCGAACCTCTCCGGCACCGTGTCGCTCCCGCTCGTCATACCGCTTGGCATCGGCGCCGCCATCTTCCTCTTCGACCGGCTTCCCGGGCAGGCTAAATCTGTCCTCATGCTGCTGTCGGTTGGCCTTGCCGGCTGGTGGATCGTTCGCGACACGACAGGCATCAACGAGCTCTTCGCGGCCACCCTGCTTGCCGGCGGACTGGTCGTCGGCTTTGCCGGACTCTATCGCGAGGACGCGCGCCCGGGCTTCCATGCGTTGATGACGGTCTTGCTCCTGTCCATCGCCAGCCTGCTGCAAGCCTCAACCAGCCTCGAATTCTTCTTCCACTGGGAGATGATAACCCTCTCCTCCTATTTCCTGATCGCGCAGGGTCGCAACGCCGAGTCCCATACCCTGCCGTTCCTGCTGTTTTCGCTCGCCTCGGCCTATTGTCTGGTGGCGGGCTTCGCTCTCGCCGCAAGCGCGAACGGCACAACCGAGCTCGCAGCGCTCGAGACCGCCGGCCGCGCCGCCGTGCCGGCTTTCGTGCTGCTGGCCGTGGGTTTCCTGATCAAGGCGGGGGCCGTGGGCTTCCACGTCTGGCTGCCGGGAGCCTATGCGGAGGCCGACGACGACATGTCAGCGATGCTCTCCGCCGTCATCAGCAAGGTGGCTGTGTTCGGCCTGTTCATGGTCACGTACCTTGCCATCCGATCTGAAGCCGGGCTTTCGATGGCCCACGTGATGGGGTGGATCGGCGTCCTGACGACGATCGGCGGTGCCGTGATGGCTCTTCAGCAGACTGACGTGAAGCGCTTGCTCGCCTATTCGAGCATGAGCCAGATCGGCTACATCGTCACGGCAATCGCGCTCATGAGCCATCTCGGCTGGGTGACGGCCCTCTATCTCGTCGCAAACCATCTGATGGTGAAGGGCATCCTTTTCCTTGCCGTCGCCGGCGTGATCCTGCGCACCGGCACAAGACTGCTCGACCGGACGGGCGGCCTCGGAGCGAAGATGCCGTTCACCTTCGCTGCCTCCATCGTGGCACTTGTCTCGATGTCGGGGCTGCCGCCACTGGCGGGTTTCGGCGGCAAGTGGCTTCTCCTCAGCGCCATGGTGGACAAGGGCTGGCTCGCGCTCGCGGTCCTCACCGTGCTCGCGACCTTCATAGGCTTTCTCTACATGTTCCGCCTCGGCTACGCCGTCTTCCTCGGTCCGCCGCAAATTCCGCAGGGCAGCATTCGCGAGGCGCCGCTTGCGTTGCTCCTGCCGCAATACGTTCTGCTTGCCGGAATCCTGGTCCTTTCCTTTTATCCCAAGCTGGTCATGGATCCCGTATCGGCCGCGATCGATCCATTTTTCGCCTCCACGCTGGTGTGGCAGGGCATGTCCCTGGAAACCATCTATGGCTACTGGAACCCCATTCCGGTCATGGGGGCTGCCGCCGCTGCCGCCGCAGTTCTTCTCGTGCTGTTCCTGCTCGCCTACAAGATGGGGAGGGGGGCGTCGCTGCCCACGGGGGTCTCGCACTTCTATGCGTTCCACCGCTCCGTTCTTGCGCCGCTCGTCACGCCGCTTGCCAACTGGCTCTGGGCCGGCGTCTGCGATCTTGTCCTGGGCGCGGCGGGATTGGCCCGGAGGGTCTACACCGGGAACGGCCAGACCTATGCGCTGCAGGTGCTCTACTACGTCATCGCCCTCTATGCGCTCGACGTTTTCGGCCTCCTCCGCAACTAGGATCCTTCCGCGCCGGATGGAAACAATCCCGCCGACTTGCTTAGTGCTTCTTCGATGAAATCGGCCATTCTGGCATCACGGCCGGCCGATCGGCGTTCCCGAGGGAGGGATCACCGTGCAACCACCGCACTCGCCACGCCGCCGATAATTCGCGCCGGCAGGAAGATCACCAGCGATGCCGCACCCTCGATCACCGACGTACCGTCGGCGAGCATGGTCTGGCTCGCCGGGATCTGATCGTCCGCAAGGACGCTACGCATCAACTCGTTGTTGTTCACCACGTCGATCATGGTCTGCGAGCTGGCAAAGACGTTGTGCCGGCCGCCGTCGAGGTCCGAGGCATCGATGACCGCAATCTCCTTGGCCTGCAGCATGGCGATGTCGGAACCGCTGCCGACCCGCGGATGACCGCCCGCCAGCCGCCTGGAAATGCCGAGCGCGCGGTCGCGCCGCGAGACGATGATCGTGAAAGGTCGTGGAATCTGTCCCATGTCCTCCACCTGCGTCTGGAAGACGTCGACGTCGATATCGGGTGCAGCGAGAACCACGCCGCCCAGTCGGTCCAGAACCCAGCGGCGGCCGGTGATGGCGAGGTCGCGTAGCGCCTCCGTCACGACATAGGCACCCATCGAATGCCCGACGAGCACGATCCGCCGCGCCTTCGTCCGCGCGGCGATCTCGAGGGTCTCGGCAAGGCCTCTGCGTGCAACGAGGGCGCTGTCGCGGTCGAAGACGTAGAGCGGAATTGCTCCGCCCGAGGGCCAGGCATAGTGAAGCGAGACCGACTTGATGTTGTAGTCATAGGTAATTTGGGCGTTGCGGAAGATACTGTCGGCGAAGTTGTTGTTGTAGCCGTGAACGAAGATGAAGATTTCCTGGTTCTCCGGCGCGCGCTGCGCAAGCGCCGCATTGAGCGCGGCAATGAACCGCTCCCTGTCCTTGATCTGCTGGTAGGTCACTGCCGTGAAATGGCGCGCCGGATCGGGGACGCGGCCTGTCTTTTCCACGTGGCCGGGCACGTGGGTCTTGGGTATGCCGATGTCGAACTTCGCGAAGTTGAGCGTCGGTGACCGTCCGGCCGAATAGGGCAGGGAAAGATTGTCGGAGCGCATGCGTGTGGTCGCGACATAGATCGGAACGATCGCCGCAGGCTCGGCTGCATTCGAGGCCACGGGTAGGCCGAGCGTTGCACGGGGTCCGCCACAGCCGGCAAGGCACGTGAGCATGATCAGAAATACACACATTCGCAGTGGAGACATGACCAAGCTCGGATTCCTGCACGCGCCGCCAATCTATGAACGGCAAACCATGTTGCAGACAACCTCTCCGCTTTGCTTTTGCCCGACTTTCGCGCCGGGGACGAGGCGAGTGTGTTCTTGCCGCCACGCAGAATGCGCGAATTCTCCCGTAGTTCTGGGCCCTCTGCAGACCTTGAGAAAGATAAACCGCCGAAGCTTCCGCTGCCGAGGAAGAATGGGCTGGTTCAATCCGGAAAAGTCCAGCGTTTCAATTCGCTATAAGAAGAGCTCTTGCAGCTGTTGACTGAGAAATTCCGGACGCTTTGCCTGATTGCGGGATTCTATGCTGATCACATCGCGTCTTGAACCGCACTATAGTCTCGACGTGAGCGCGACGTTTCCGAACTCCGGGAGATGGCGCGCGAGACGGATGCAGGCGTGTAGGGGAGCATTGTGACTTGGCCGGTTCAGGGCTTTTGTTGTTCGCGTTGGCCATCATGACAGTCGGATCGATGATCGGCGGTCAAAATCCTCCCGTTGCCTTGCACCTGCGTCGCGGACGCCTCGCCGTTCGGCCCGTGGATGCCTTTCCACGATGCGCCCTCTCGCCACAGACCCACCGAGCCTGTTCAGTCCGACAGGTTTCTTCAACGATCAACGCGTGGCAGTGAGCCGTCGCGCCGGGAAACTATTCGGGGAAGCCACCCATGAACCTACGCCTTGCTGCATCGAGATCCAGCGCCATCATCGGCGCGTCGGGCGCGGTTCTGGCCGCATTTCTCCTTGTCGGTTGCCAGGGGGAGGACGAGGTCGCGGAGCTGCCGCCGAGACCGGTCAAGACGATCGCCGTTTCGTTCAATCCGGAAGATACGTTCGGATCGCTCGTCGGAGAGATCCGGCCGCGCACCGAGACCAACTTCGGTTTTCGCCAGGGCGGTGAGATCCGCGAGCGCGACGTCGAAGTCGGCGACATCGTAGAGCCGGGGACCGTTCTCGCCCGTCTCGACGAAGAGGATGCACAGGACGCGCTGCGCAAGGCGGAAGCAAATCTCTTCGCCGCCCAGGCGCAGCTCCAGAACGCCGAGACCGAACGGGCCCGTCAACAGCAGCTCTATCCGCGAACCTCGACGCGCCAGGCTCTCGAGAGCGCGATCGCGCAGGCAAGCACGGCACAGGCCGGCGTGGATGCCGCCCAAGCCGGGCTGCGGATCGCCCAGACCAATGTCGACAACAGGGTGCTCAAGGCAAATGCGGCAGGCGTCGTCACCGCGGTCGGCGGCGAGGTCGGGCAAGTCGTCGGTGGTGGCCAGATGGTCGTGCGCGTCGCCCAGCTTGGTGACCGCGACGCCGTGTTCCAGGTTCCCGAAGCCACGATCCAGACCACCGGCGGCAACGCCCGCGTCGACGTGCAGCTGCTCAGCAACCCGAATGCCAAGGCGACGGGAACGGTCCGCGAGATTTCGCCGACGGCGGATCCGGTCACCCGCAATTTCACGGTCCGCGTCGGGCTGGATTCCGCGCCGGACGATTTCCGCTTCGGAAGTGCCGTGCGCGGCACGATCCGGCTTGCGGGCGCACCGGCAGCCCGGTTGCCCATCACCGCATTGTTCAGCCAGGGCAACCAGTCGGCAGTCTGGATCGTCGATTCAGCCGATAGCACCACCAAGCTGGTGCCGGTGGAGGTTCACCGCTTCGACACGAGCGATTTCCTCGTCACCAAGGGGCTGGCGAGTGGAGACAACGTCGTCGTCGCCGGCGTCCAGCAGCTTCGCCCGGGCATGGCGGTCCGCTTGCTTGAAGGAAGCTCAGAATGAAGGGCGGCTTCAATCTATCGGAGTGGGCGATCCAGCGACAGAGCCTGGTGATCTTCCTCGTGCTGCTCAGCGCTGTCGCCGGGATCATCGCCTACATCAATCTCGGGCGGGACGAGGATCCGGAGTTCACCTTCAAGACGATGGTCGTTTCCGCCGCCTGGCCGGGCGGCACGATCGAGCAGACGGTGGACCAGATCACCGACCGTCTCGAACGTACGCTCGAGGAGGTCCCGCATCTCGACAACCTGCGCAGCCTCACCTCCGCCGGGCAGTCCGTCATCTACGTGACGCTGGACGATGCGACGCCGCCTGATCTGGTGGGGGAATCCTGGTACCAGGCTCGCAAGAAGGTCGGCGACATGGTGTCGACGCTGCCCGCCGGCGTGCGCGGCCCGTTCTTCAACGACGACTTCGGCGACACGTTCGGCATCATCTACGCCTTCACGTCCGACGGCTTCAGCGACCGGGAAGTCCGTGACTGGGCATACGAGGCGCGCAACCGCCTGCTGAAGCTCGAGAATATCGGCAAGGTTCAGCTGCTGGGGACCCAGGACGAGACGATCTACATCGAGTTCTCGACCGAGCGGCTGGCGAGCCTCGGTCTCAGCGCCTCGACGGTGATCTCCACGATCCAGGCGCAGAACGCCGTCCTGCCTGCCGGCCTCATCACATCCGGGCAGGATCGGACGATCCTCCAGGTTTCCGGCAGTCTCAGCGACGAGAACACCATTCGCGCCCTGAACATTCCGACGACCGCGGGCTTCGTGCGCCTCGGGGATATCGCGAGCGTCGTGCGCGGGACGGTCGATCCGCCCCAGCCGCGCTTCCGCGTCAAGGGCAAGCCGGCCATCGGCATCGCTATCTCCATGGCCTCGGGTGGCGACATCCTGCAGCTCGGTCAGAATATCGACGCGACAATGCTGAAGCTGGAGAACGATCTGCCGATCGGCATCAACCTGACGCACGTCGCGAGCCAGCCAACCGTCGTCAAGACGGCGATCCGCAGCTTCACGACGTCGCTGGGGCAGGCAGTCGTCATCGTTCTCGGCGTGAGCTTCCTGGCGCTTGGGCTACGCGCCGGGCTCGCCGTCGCCGTGTCCATCCCGCTCGTCCTGGCGCTGACCTTCCTGTTCATGGACATCACCGGCATCGCCTTGCAGCGCGTTTCGCTCGGCGCGCTGATCATAGCGCTGACGCTGATGATCGACGACACGATGGTGACGGTCGAAACCATGATGGCGAAACTCGAACAGGGCTACGAGCGCGTCAAGGCGGCAGCACATGCCTATACATCGACGGCATTTCCCATGCTCGCGGGCACGCTGGTCACGATCGCCGGCTTCATTCCGGTCGGCTTCGCAAGCTCGTCCTCGGGCGAATATGCGCGTTCGCTGTTTCTGGTGATCGGCTTCGCGCTCATCGTCTCGTGGCTGGTCGCCGTGCTGCTCACGCCCGTCGTCGGCCTTGCCGTTCTCAAGTCCGGGACCGGGGGTGGCACAAAGCAGGACGGAGCGCTGATCCGCGGTTTCAAGAACTTCCTGCGCACATGCATGCACATGCGCCTCGTCGTCATCCTTGCCACCGCCGGCGTTTTTGTCTTGGCACTTCTCGGTTCGTCGCTGATGAAGCGACAGTTCTTCCCACCATCCGACAGGCCGGAACTGATCCTGCAGCTTACCCTGCCACAAAGCGTGTCGCAGGAGGCGACCGCCGCGGAGGTTGCCAAGGCGGAAGAGATACTTGCCGCCGACGAGGACGTGGCGGACTGGAGCTTCTACATCGGTTCGGATCCGATCCGGTTCTATCTGTCCATGGATCTTCAGCCGCCGGCGCCTTCCCGCGCGCAGGCCATCGTGATCGCCAAGAGTGTCGGCGCCCGTGACGCATTGCAGAAGCGCCTCCAGCAAGCTCTGAATGAACGGTTGCCCGACATCGTTGTTAGGGTCTCGCCGCTCGAAATGGGGCCGCCGGTCGGCTGGCCCGTGCAGTATCGAGTGAGCGGACCCGACATTCCGGGTGTCCGGGCGGTTGCCTGGCAGGTCGCCGACGCCCTCAGCAAGATGCCCGGAGTGGTCGAGCCCAACCTCGACTGGAACGAGCCTATCCGCAAGGTCGTGATCAATGTCGACCAGGATCGCGCCCGGCTAGTCGGCCTCAATTCGTCGGTCATTGCCCAGACGCTATTTGCCACCGCGTCCGGCATCCCGATCACGCAGGTCAGGGATTCGATCTATCTCGTCAATGTCGTGGCAAGGGCGACGGGCGAGGAACGCGTCGACATCAGTACGCTGCGCTCGCTGCAGATCCCCGTCGGACCCAACCACACGGTACCGCTCTCCAGCATTGCGTCGATTGAGTACCAGGTGACCCAACCTCTCATCTGGCGGCATGAGCGATCCACGACCATAACCGTCCAGGCGGACACGGCGGAAGGCGTGATGGCCGCCGGTGTCGTCGACGCCGCGTCCGGCAAGATCGAAGAGCTCCGCCGCGCCAACCCGAATTACCAGATTGAGGTCGGAGGTGCGGTCGAGGGAGCTGAGGAGGGGTTGGCCTCGGTGGTCGAGATGCTTCCGGTCATGGCGATCATCATCCTTATCGTGCTGATGTTCCAGCTGCAGAGCGTGCAGCGTCTGTTGCTCGTCGTCAGCGTCGTGCCGCTGGGGCTGATCGGCGTCGTTCTGATCATGCTGATTACAAACACGCCCGTCGGCTTCATCGCGGTTCTCGGCATGATCGCACTCATCGGCATGATCACCCGAAACTCCGTGGTGCTCATCGACCAGATCGATCAGAGGATGGAGGAGAAGGGCAAGTCATGGCAGGGGGTCAT
Source organism: Sinorhizobium sp. BG8 (assembly GCF_016864555.1). Lineage (NCBI taxonomy): Bacteria > Pseudomonadati > Pseudomonadota > Alphaproteobacteria > Hyphomicrobiales > Rhizobiaceae > Sinorhizobium > Sinorhizobium sp. BG8. The sequence continues at coordinate 1,601,180 of NZ_CP044011.1, forward strand.
CGATGTCACGGCCCAGCGCCTGAGGCCGGTGTTCCTGACGGCTGGTTCGACGGTCCTCGGGATGCTTCCGATCATCCGCGACCCGTTCTGGTCGCCCCTCGCATTCACCGTCATCGGAGGCCTGGTCGTTGCCGCGGCACTGACGCTCGTCTTCCTGCCGGTGCTTTATGTCCTCTGGTTCCGCATCCCTGCGGAGCCCGAACCGGCCAAGGTCGATGCGGCGGTACCGGAGCCCGTCGCGGCCGGCGGCTAAGCGGTGGCTCGGAGGTCGTGTCGCGCTCGCGGCAGCAAGAAAGAGACGCAATGCAAAGCCCCGGGACTGCATGCTAGTTCCTTCGCTGCATTCCTCGATATGATCTGGTTTCAACGTTCTACGCATTGAATGCTTTGTCCCTCGGAGGTGTCATGTCTGATCTGATTGCAATCGTCTATCCGACCGAAGAAAAAGCCGAAGAGGTGCGCAAGCGCCTGTTCGAACTTCAGAAGGAGTATCTGATCAAGGTCGGTGATGCCGTGATCGCCACGAAGTCGGAAGACGGAAAGGTGAAGCTGAACCAGCTCGTCAACACGACCGTCGCCGGCGCTGCCTCGGGCAGCTTCTGGGGGCTTCTGGTCGGCGTCCTGTTCCTCAATCCGCTGCTCGGCGTCGCCGTCGGTGCCGCCTCCGGGGCGCTCGGCGGCGCCCTGACCGATGTCGGGATCAACGATGACTTCATGAAGGATCTCGCCGGAAACCTGCAGCCTGGCAATGCTGCCCTGTTCGTCCTCGTCAAGGAAATGACCGCAGACAAGGTGCTCAAGGAAATCTCCGGCTATGGCGGCGTGGTCCTGAGGACCTCTCTCGACGAGACCAAGGAGCAGGTCCTTCGCGACGCATTGCAGAAGGCAACTGCGGCCGGATAGCCCGATCTCCCGATGCGTCTTCCGAGCGGAATGGGTCGCGGCCCTTTCCGCTTGCGCAAGTGCTGGACGGCCGGGTCAGGGAAAAAGCCTCTGCCCCGGCGGCAGAAGTCTGGCACAATGCCCAGGGATTTCAGGTGAACTTGAAAGCAATTGCAGCGGTGAGCATGACGGGGACGGGCGGCGGTCGAATGGGTGTTTCATTGGTAGCAGGCATCCTTGTGCTCGCCCTTTTCTACGTCGCGCAGTCGATCTTCGCGCCGCTGATCTTCTCCCTCATGGTCATCGCGCTGGTCTGGCCTTGCCAGGCCATACTGGAACGTCGATTGCCGAGGCTTCTGGCACTCCTTGTCACGCTCGTCGTCACCATGTCCGTCATCATCGCCATCGGCTCATCGGTGGCCTGGGGGTTCGGAAAGCTCGGCCATTGGCTGTTTCTGAACGCCGACCGCTTCCAGGCGATCTACGTCGACTGGACGGACTGGCTGGAAGAGCATGGAATTGCCATCGCAGGGCCGCTTGCGGACCGCTTCGACGTCACCTGGCTGGTGGGCTTCGTCCAGAGCATGGCCGGGCGGGTGAACAGCTTCGCCGGTTTCGCGCTGCTCGTTTTCATCTTTGTCATGCTTGGCCTGCTCGAGGTCGAGGACTTCAACAGGCGCCTTCGCGTGCCGGCTGCCCAGCCCTACGGCGAGCGCATCCTGACCGCAAATCGCATCGTTGGCGCCAAGCTCAGGCGGTTCATGGTCGTCCGCACCTTCGCCAGCATTCTCACCGGCATCGTGGTCTGGATCTTCGCGCTGGTCGCGGGGCTGGAACTTGCAGGCGCATGGGGAGCGATCGCGTTTGCGCTCAACTACATTCCCTTTCTCGGCCCCTTCGTCGCGACCGCGCTTCCCACGCTCTTCGCCATCGCCCAGTTCGACTCGTGGCAAATGGCGGCCGTGGTCTTCCTGAGCCTCAACGTCATCCAGTTCATCATCGGGAGCTATCTGGAGCCGCGGCTCACCGGAGCTTCGCTGGCGATATCGCCCTTCGCCGTCATATTCGCCGTGTTCTTCTGGAGCTTCATGTGGGGCATTTCGGGCGCTTTCATCGGCGTGCCGATCCTGATCGCGTTCATCGTTTATTGTGCGGGCGTACCGTCTTCCCGGTGGATCGCAGTCCTGCTTTCCGGCGGCTCCAAGCTTGATCCGGACAGCTGAAGCAGACGCGCGCATGGCATGCTGCAACGCGACCTCGCGCCGTTGCGGCCCGTTCGCGTGTCCAGAAGTAGATTAGCATAGTTTGAAATTAGGTGCATCTAGGGGTTGAGAAAGAGGATCTAAACGGTTAGTCTTGTTTTCGTGGAAAATGGTTATTGGAGACAACGCGCTGCCATTTTCTAAAGCAGTTCTGAAGCAGAAAAGAGAAACATTTAGAAATGTTCGAATGAAGCGCCTGGCGATTGGATTCTTTAAAGTATCCATTTAGGATCATTCTGGCGTAAGCATTATCCAGTATTTGCCTTGACAGGAAAAGTACGAATGAAGTTTGCGGTTTTATCGACTGAAGATCTGAATACATTGGTGTTTTGCAGTCTGGAATCGCGATCCCTTCTTTTGACAAATGTCAAATTTCCCAACAGTTCCCCTCCGCGAGAGCGCTCGGAATTCCACGCTCAAGGCTTACTCAGGGTGGAATCCTCGATGGCGCAGGACAACGTAACCTTGACGATGGCGCCGGTCTTGTCCACCATGCAGGGCCGTGAGAAGGCCGTGCCGTGGGAGAAAGGGGAAGCTCTCGACGCGCTGTCAGGAGTCGATTCACAAACCGTAAACAAGAACATTCCGGCACTCTCTGACGGATCGGGCACAGCCATCACCCGACTGGAGGCGATGTGATGAGAACCAATCAGGCCATGAGTAAGGCTGCGGGACTCGACGGCAGTCTGAACTACGAGACATTTCCCGTTTTGGACCGCCATCTGGCGGATCCGGAACCCTCTATGGACAAGGCACCGCCTTTGCCGTCCTTCGAATTCTCGACGGAGGGGTTGCCGCGATCGGACCAGTTCGACGCATGGCGCAATAGTTTCGCCCCCATGCTCGAACTGACACCGTTCGACGATACGGCGACCGATTTCCGCGGGAGGCAAAAACTCTGGGATCTCGGCAGCCTCATCTTTGCGCAGATCAAAACGGATCGCCTGGCGTTTGCCAGCCTGCCCGGACATGTGCGCCGGGAGCCTGTCGACCACTGGGTGCTGACCCTGCTGCAGACCGGAACGATCCGCACCGAGACCCCGAGAAACGCGTTCAAGGCGGCCGCAGGCGATGTTCAGGTGCACTCGCTCGGCCGGGATTTTTCCGGCGAGACGTCCAGAAGCGAAATGCTCATGCTGTTCGTGCCGCGCGATTTTTCCACCGAAACGGCAGCAACCCTTTCTGCGGCGGAGTTCTCCACGCTTGCGACCGGCATGGGGCGGTTGTTCTCGGACTATCTGATTGGTGTCGCCAACCGTCTGCCAACGCTGACGATGGCGGATCTGCCAGGTCTCGCGGCGGCCACGCGTGCGATGATCCTTGCATGCGTGTCTCCGTCCGCCGATCACATCGAGGCGGCCGAGGGGCCGATCGCGACAATTCTTCTGGAACGCGCGCGCCAGTTCGTCCAGAGCAGGCTGCTCGATCCGAAGCTCGAATGCGAGTCGGTGCGGCGCGAACTGGGTATTTCGCGCACGAGGCTCTACAACCTGTTCGAGCCCTTCGGCGGGGTCATGCACTACATCCAGCATCGCAGGCTGATCAGTGCCTATTCGGCGCTGTCGGATCCCAACGATCGCCGTCTCATCTTCGAGATCGCCGAGCAGCGCGGCTTCAGCGATGGCGCGGAATTCAGCCGCGCCTTCAAGCGGGCATTCGGCTACAGCCCGAGCGAGGTCAGGAAGCGCGGCGGGGGAGGGATTCCAAATCGTCCGGCAAGAAACGATGAGGATTGCCCGTCGGAGGAGCGTCTGGGCCTGCTGCTGCGCCGGTTGCAGGGATAGGGCATGCGAGCATCTGGCGGTGTTGCCCGAACCAACGCATCGTCCTGCCCCTATTGCAAACAGAATAACAGCGCCATACGCTGACATGATCTCGGGAAGCATCGGAATGAGCATGCTTCCATTTCTTCGCCCGCAGTAAAAGTGACAGAAAATACAGAGCCAAGCAGTATCGTCTGGAGACGTTGCATGGGGAAGTCGAAAGTTCTGGTTGCTGCCCTTGCGTTCCTTTTCTGTGCGGGCCCGATCTTGTCCGGCCCGGCTTGGGCCCAGGCCCAGGCGCAGCAGGCTCCCTCCGTCATCGTGGCGCCGGCAAAGATCATGGACCTGCGCGAAACCGCCGATTTCACCGGGCGGGTCGTCGCAATCCAGAAGGTCGGGATCCGTGCCCGGGTTTCGGGTTTCCTCGAGACCGTCAACTTCAAGGAGGGGCAGAAGGTCCCCACCGGGACGGTCCTCTACGACGTGGAGGATGGCGCGTACCGAGCCTCGGTGCAGGAGATCGAGGGATCGATCGAAGCGGCCGAGGCAACCAGGGACCTTGCCGTCATCGAACGCGACCGCGCGAACAGGCTGCTGGCCAGCAACACGATTGCCCAGGCTCAGGTCGATGCTGCGAAGGCCCAGGTCAACAAGGCCGAGGCAGATCTCGTCCGCCTCCGCGCCACCAAGGATCGCGCCGATCTCGATCTGTCCTACACGCGGATCGTTGCCCCGTTTGAAGGTGTGACGGGACTTTCCACCGTCGATGTCGGGGCTCTAGTCAGCCCGGATTCCGGCGCCCTCGTGACGCTCACGCGGCTCGATCCGATCTATGTCGAGTTTTCCGTCGCCACCTCGCTTCTGCTCACCTATCGCGAACAGGTCCGCAGCGGCCAGATCTCGGGCGGCGCCAATGTGACCATCGTGCTGCCGGACGGCACGACCTATCCCTCGAAGGGTATGGTCAACTTCATTGCCAGCGATGTGTCGCAGGGCACCGACACCGTCATCGTGCGGGCGGAGTTCCCGAATCCTGATGGGATTCTGCTCGATGGCACGCTGGTGCGGGTCGTGCTCGAACAGACCGACAAGCAGGAGGTCCTGGCCATTCCGCAGCAGGCCATACAGCGCGACCAGCAGGGCGCCTTCGTCATGGTGGTTGGCGCCGACAAGAAGGTCGAGCTCCGCCGGGTCGATGTCTCGCGTACCGCGCGAGGGCAGGCGGTGATCGCCAAGGGCCTGAAGGAGGGCGAGCAGGTCATCACCGAGGGGGTCGGCAAGGTGCGACCGGGCATAACCGTCGACGCCGCTGCCGTGACGGGCGGCTAGACCATGATCTCAGAGATCTTCATCGACAGACCCCGTTTCGCCGCGGTCATCTCGATCGTCCTGACCCTTGCCGGCCTGATCGCGCTGACCAGGCTGCCCACCGCGCAGTTCCCGGATATCGTACCCCCGCAGGTCAGCGTGACCGCCAGCTATCCGGGGGCGGGCGCCGAGGTGGTCGAGGCGACCGTCGCGCAGCCGATCGAGAGCCGGATCGTCGGCGTCGACGACATGCTCTACATGAAATCGACCAGCGGTGCGGACGGGTCCTACAGCCTGACCGTCACCTTCGCGGTCGGAACCGATCCGGACATCGCGACCGTCAACGTGCAGAACCGCGTGTCGCTCGCCGAGGCGGGCCTGCCGACCGAGGTCAAGCAGAGCGGCGTCAGCGTACGCAAGAAATCGTCCGCCCTGATGCAGGTAATCGCCATCCATGGCGACAAGGAAGATTTCGATTCCCTGTTTTTGTCGAACTACGCGACCATCAACGTCCTCGACACGATCAAGCGCGTCCCTGGCGTAGGCGACGCCTCGCTGTTCGGCGCTCAGGACTATTCGATGCGCGTCGTACTCAACGTCGATCGGCTCACCAGCCTCGATCTGACGCCGACCGACGTCGTCAACGCGCTGAGGGCGCAGAACGTCCAGGCTGCGATCGGGCGCATCGGCGCCCAGCCGATGACCGACGATCCGCTGTTCCAGCTGAACCTCCAGACCCAGGGCCGGCTCTCCGATCCATCCGAATTCGAAAACATCGTCCTGCGGGCAAATCCGGATGGCTCGTTCGTGCGCATCCGCGACGTGGCGAAGGTCGAGGTGGGCGCTGCCAGCTACGATTCGACCGCGCGCTTCAACGGCAAGCCGGTCGCGATGATCGGTACCTATCAGGCGCCCGGCGCAAACGCTCTTGCGGCGGCGAGGGGCGTTCAGGAGGCGATGAACCGCCTTTCCCAGGCCTTCCCGCCGGGACTGACCTACACCATCTCCTACGACACTTCCCAGTTCGTGGAGGCAAGCGTCGAGAACGTCGTTCACACGCTTATCGAGGCGTTCGTGCTCGTCATCATCGTCGTGTTCCTCTTCCTCGGAAACTGGCGCGCGGCGCTGATCCCGCTGATCGCCGTTCCGGTGGCGCTCATCGGCACCTTTGCCGTGATCCTCGCGATGGGCTTTTCGCTCAACACGGTCTCGCTGCTGGCTCTGGTGCTTGCGATCGGCATCGTGGTGGACGACGCGATCGTCGTGGTGGAAAACATCGAGCGCGTGATGGAGGAAAATCCCGGCATGCAGGCGCCGGAGGCGGCGCGCCTCGCCATGGGGGAAATCACCGGCGCGATTGTCGCGATCACGCTTGTCCTGTTGTCCGTGTTCGTGCCGGTCGCCTTCATTCCGGGCCTGAGCGGCCAGCTCTTTCAGCAGTTCGCCGTGGCGGTTTCCGTGTCGATGGTGTTGTCCGCCATCAATGCGCTGACCCTCTCACCCGCGCTTTGCGCGGTTCTCCTGAAGCCGCACCACGGCCCCAAGCGAGGAATTCTGGGCTGGATTTCTCGTGGCATCGACGCAGGGCGTGACGGCTATGCCTATGTGGCGGGTGGCATTGCCCGCCGGGCGGTGATCGGCCTCTTGCTGCTGGCCGCTGCCGGCCTCGCGAGCGGCTGGCTGTTCCGCATCGTGCCAACGGGGTTCCTGCCCGCCGAGGACCAGGGCGCCTACTTCGTCGAAATGCGCCTGCCCGAAGGCGCGTCGGTCAACCGGACGGATGAGGTCGTCCGCCGGGTGCAATCGATGCTTTCCGAAATCGAGGGGGTCGCGAACGTCATCACCGTCACGGGCTACAGCTTCCTGGACGGTCTTGCGAAGTCGAACAGCGGCTTCGCAGTGGTGACTTTGAAGCCCTTTTCCGAGCGGAAGGACAGGTCCTCGTCCGTCTATGCGGCGATCGCCACCACCATGGCCAAGGGGGCGGCCATTCGCGAGGCGCAGGTCTTTGCCTTCAATTTTCCGCCGATCATGGGGCTGGGTACGGGCTCCGGCTTCGAGTACCAGCTGCTGGACCTTCAGGGGCGCCCGTCGGCTGATCTCGCTGCCGTGGCAGGGGGGCTCATCATCGCGGCGAACCAGAATCCGCTGCTCGGCCCCACCTTCAGCACCTTCTCGGCGAGCGCTCCTCAGCTCTACCTCGATCTCGACCGCGACCGGTTGCAGGCGCTGGGCGTCTCGGTCAGCGATCTCTTCGCCACGCTGCAGGGCACGCTGGGATCCTTCTATGTCAATGACTTCAACCTGTTTGGTCGCAGCTGGAAGGTCACGCTGCAGGCTTCCCAGGCCGATCGCGCCTCGGTGAACGACATTTGGCGCCTTCACGTGCGAAACTCGTCGGGCGGCATGGTGCCCGTCGCATCCGTGGCCCGCATCGAGTACATCGTCGGCCCGCAATCGATCGTACGATACAACAATTACCGCTCGATCACGCTGAATGGCCAGCCCGCGCCGGGCGTTTCCTCCGGCCAGGCCCTGGCGGCGATGGCGGCCCTGTCGGCGGCGACGCTTCCGCCCGGCTACAGTTACGAGTGGACGGGTACCGCGCTTCAGGAACTGGAGGCCGCGGGCCAGACGACCGTGATCCTGGCGCTGGCCGTCCTCTTTGCCTACCTCTTCCTCGTCGCGCTCTATGAAAGCTGGACAATACCCATCCCCGTCCTGCTTTCGGTGACGGTCGGCGTGGCCGGTGCGCTGGTGTCGGTCATCCTTGCCGGTCTCTCGTTCGATATCTACGCCCAGATCGGCCTCGTCGTACTCATCGCGCTTGCCTCCAAGAACGCTATCCTGATCGTCGAGTTCGCGAAGTTCCAGCGAGAGAAGGGGGTAAGCATCGTCGATGCCGCCGTCGAGGGTGCTCGGACACGTTTCCGCGCGGTGATGATGACGAGCTTCGCCTTCATCATCGGGCTGGTGCCGCTGGTGATTGCCCAGGGTGCCGGCATGCTGAGCCGACGGGCAGTCGGTACCGGCGTTGCGGGCGGCATGCTTGCCGCGTCCCTGGTCGGCATCTTCATCATTCCGGCGCTCTACGTGGTCTTCCAGTGGCTGCGCGAGCGCGGCCACAAGCTTGCCGGCCTCTCCCTTTCGCGGGAGGCCGGGGAGCCCGCCGCTGCCGCCGAGAGCGAGAAAGCGGATGCGCCTACGCACTGACAGGTTTTCGAGCCAACTCAGGCGTAGGCGCCGCGTCTCAGGCCCTCGATCCAGTTGCGGCACAGCTGCACGCCTTCGTCCGGCCGGAAGGCGGCGGGATTCAAGCACCACGCCAGCCAGAGGCCGTCGAGCAGGGCAGTGAAGGCGATCGCCGTAAGCCGGATGTCGCCGACGGAAAAATTCTCCGCCTCCGCCAGATTTGCGATCAACCCTTCCACTGTCGCGACATAAGCGGAATATTCCCCCTGCTGGGAGACGCTCATGCGGGGCGAATGCAGGATCAGGCCCCAGAACACCACCCACACACCCAGCACGTCGCGATCGAAGAGGAGCGGCGAGAACGACGCCTCGATGAAGGCCTCGAGCCGCGCCTTCGGATCGCCGGGAGCGTCGTCCACGGCCTTCATGATGCTGGCGAGAATACCGTCCGACATGATGTCGAAGGCATAGGCGACGAGTTCGTTGATCTCGCCGAAGTGATGGGTGATGAGGCCCTGGGTAACGCCGGCTTCAGCAGCGATCTGGCGAACGGAGACGCCGGCATTGCCGTGCTTGACGATGCAACGCAATGCGGCCTCGCCAAGTTGCCGGCGGCGCTCTTCTGGCGTCTCGCGGCGAAATCTTGCGCGTGACCGCGGCGCCTGTCTCGTGCCGTTCGTCTTTCTCATTCAACCTGCCTGTCCGGGCTCGCGCGTCCGCCGATTTCAAGCGGGAACCGCGATGCGCTTTACATCGATGAAATGCATATCTCTTTTACTTTATCGATGCAACCTATTAAAAATAAAGAGATTAATTCGTTATTATACGATCTTATAATTTCTCTTGCGCTTCATTTTTTTCATGCCTATCCTGCCTTCATAAACGACCCGCCGAAAACGATGCGGGCAGGGAACGAGACCTCAGCCATGACCCGCGACAGCCGCTATGACGTGCTTTTCGAACCCGTGAAAATTGGCCCGGTGACCGCGCCGAACCGGTTCTACCAGGTGCCGCACGCCAGCGGCATGACCAACGCCCTTCCGAGGGTCCGCGCGGCATTTCGCGAGACGAAGGCGGAGGGTGGCTGGGGTGTGATCTGTACGGGGGCGTGCTCGATCGATCCCTCGTCGGATGATGCGCCGCTGCCGTTTGCGACCATATGGGACGCCAATGACATCCATGCCCATGCACTGATGACTGACGCCGTCCATCGCCATGGCTCGCTTGCCGGCGTCGAGCTGTGGCATGGCGGCGCCTCGGTCATGAACCGCGCCAGCCGGCTGCCGCCGCTTTCGCCGTCAGGCATTCCATGGATGGCGACACATGTCGGCTTCATGGGTAATCTTCGCCCAAAAACCATGGACAAGGCCGACATCAAGGCCGTGCTGAAGTGGCAGGCGGAGGGCGCGCGGAAGGCCAGAACTGCCGGTTTCGACATCGTCTACGTCTATGCCGGCATGGGCTATCTCGGGTATGAGTTCCTGCTGCCGGAGTACAATCATCGAACCGACGAGTACGGCGGCCCGATCGAGAACCGCGTGCGTTTCGTCCGCGAGTTGCTCGACGTCACCCGCGATGCCGTCGGCAAGGATTGCGGCGTGGCGCTCCGCGTCAGCCTCGAGGAACTGCGCGGCCGCCCCGGGCGCAACCAGCCCTCCGAGGCCCACGAGCTCATCGAGATCCTTTCCGATTATGCCGACCTCTTCGACGTGAAGATGGATTCGAGCCCGACAGACTGTTCCGCCTCGCGCTTCACCGGCGAGGGCAGCCATGAGCCGGTCATCGATTTTGTAAAGAGGATGACGAACAAGCCGGTCGTCGGCGTTGGACGCTTCACCTCGCCCGATACCATGGTCTCGCAGATCCGCCGCGGCGTTCTCGATTTCATCGGCGGAGCGCGTCCCTCGATCGCCGACCCTTTCCTGCCGGCGAAGATCAGGGAAGGGCGGATGGAGGAGATCCGCGAGTGTATCGGCTGCAACATCTGCATCTCGAGCTGGCACGATGGCGTGCCCGTCCGCTGTACGCAGAACCCGACTGCAGGCGAAGAGTGGCGGCGCGGCTGGCATCCCGAGCGTGTCGAGCCGGCAGTGAAGAAAGAGAAAATCCTCGTCATCGGTGGTGGACCAGCGGGTCTCGAATGTGCGCTGACGCTCGGGAGGCGCGGACACGAGGTCACGCTTGCCGACGCCGGCAAGGCGTTTGGCGGGAGGCTTGCATTCGAGACCCGGTTGCCCGGTCTCGCCACCTGGGGCCGCGTGGTGGACTACCGCCTCGGACGCCTGAACGAGATGACGAACGTCTCCATGTATCTCGAAAGCGAGCTGGGCGTGGACGAGATCGTCGATCTCGCGCCCGGCCATGTGGTTCTCGCCACCGGCGCGAAATGGACCCGCATGCTTTATTCGTCGATGGAAATCCCGGTCGGCACGCTTGAGCATCCCGAGGTCTACACGCCTGACGATATCGCGGCCGGCCGGCTGCCGCAGGGCCCGACGCTCGTCTTCGATTTCGACAACTACTACTACGGCGGAGTGCTGACGGAATATCTTGCATCGAAGGGCGTGCCGGTCTCCTACGTCACGCCCGCGGGCCAGGCATCCGCCTGGACGATCATGACCAACGAACTGCCGCTGGTACATCGGGCGCTGGCGTGGCGCCAGGTACCGGTGACGACGCTCGCCATGGTCACCGCCTTCGATGGTGAGAAGGCGACGCTGGCGCATGTCTTCACCGGCGAGGAGACGACTGTCGAGTGTCGTTCGCTGCTGATTGTCGGCTTGCGGCTGCCGCGCACGGAACTGCAGGATGCGCTTGCCGCAAGGCGGGCAGATCTCACAGCCGCGGGCATCCGGAGCGTGACGGCGATCGGGGATGCTCTGGCGCCGGGCGCCATCACCCATGCGGTCCACAGTGGCCACAAGTATGCGCGCGAGCTCGGCGCGATCGGCCTGGTCCAGCCCTACAGGAGAGATACCCCCATTGTCGATCGCGAGCCCGGCTTCGAGCCGCGCGCGGCCGCGGAATAGAGGCGGCGATGAGCCAGTCCCCCTCGAGCGTGTCACGGTTTTCCATTGCCTCGCCGCTTGCCGGGGGTGCCCTGCACGCGGTCGGTTCGGGATTGTTCCACACGCTGTTGCCGCTGCGCCTGGTGCAGACGGGGCACAATGCCGATGCGGTCGGGCTGGTGGTGATGGCCGAGGGCGCGGGTTTCCTCGTCGGTTGCATCGCATCGGTAAAGCTGGTGCGCTCCGTCGGCGAAGTCCGGGCCTATGCCGCCTTCTCCGCTTCCTCGGCGGTCCTCATCCTGGCGCTGGGCGCGAACCCCAGCCTTGCCGCGATCATGGCGATCCAGAGCGTCGTCGGCTTTGCCAATGCGGGGCAGGCGGTCATCATCGAGAGTTGGCTGAACGCCATGGTCCCGAACGAGGGCCGCGGGAAGACCCTAACCCTCTATGTGCTGGTCCTGGGGCTCTTCTATGGTCTGGGTCAGTTGCTCGGCCGCGAGGTGGATCCGGGCGGGCAGGCGATGCTGATGATCACCGCCGCCTTCTACGCACTGGCGCTCGTCCCGGTCACGGCTATCTGGGTCGGGGAACCGCAACTTCGTGCGCCCGTCGGCATTCATGTGTTCCGGGCCTTCAGGACCTCTCCACTCGGCACGCTCGCCTGCCTGATGACCGGGCTGGTCTCCTCCACCTTCTCGAGCATCGGGCCTCTCTACGGGCTTGGGCTCGGGTTCACGCAGGACCGGATCGTCATCCTCATGGCCGCCGTGCAACTGGGCGCGCTCTTCCTGCAGTTTCCTCTCGGCTACCTCTCGGATCGCCTCGATCGCCGTGCGATGATGCTGTGGCTGGCGGTCGTTCTTGCCGTCGTCTGCGCCGCCTTCCTGCTTGTCGACGGCCAGACGCCATTCTGGCTGCTCCTCGTCCTGTTCTCTGTCTTCGGCGGTATTGCCGAAATCTTCTATCCGCTGGGCGTCGCGCATGCGAACGACCGTGCCAAGCCTTCGGAGTTCGTGGTTCTGTCCTCCAACCTCCTGCTCATCTGGGCGCTCGGAGGTACCTTCGGTCCGCTGGTGGCCGCAGCCGGCGTGGAGCGGCTCGGTCCCAGCTCCTTCTTCTGGTACGCGATGGCGCTGACGCTGGTCTTCGCGGCCTTTGCGATCTGGCGCCGCGCCCTTGAGCCCAAGGTTGCGATGCGCGACGAATTTGTGGCCTACCCGCAGACATCGCCCGTCCTCTACGAATGGGCGCACAGGGAAGATGGGGAACCCGCCGGTGATGAACCGGCTGGCGATGAACAGGCTCCATCGGCCGAAGACGGGGAGAAGGACAAATGACGACTGTCGTCGAAACCTTCCCGCGCACGGTGACCTGCCTCGATCCGATGTTCATCCCGATGTCGGACGGCACCCGGCTTGCTGCCACCATCTGGTTGCCGCAGGACGCCGAAGCAAATCCCGTCCCCGCGATCCTCGAGCTGATCCCCTATCGCCGGCGCGACGGCACCGTCTTCCGCGACACGAAGATGCATCCCTACGTGGCCGGCCACGGCTTTGCCTGTTGCCGGGTGGATATACGCGGCTCCGGGGATTCCGAAGGCATTTTGTCGGACGAGTACACCGAGCAGGAACAGAACGACGCCTGCGAGATCATCGCATGGCTCGCCGCGCAGTCCTGGTCGACGGGCGCCGTCGGAATGACAGGGATTTCGTGGGGAGGCTTCAATGCCCTCCAGGTCGCCGCCCGCCAGCCGCCGGCATTGAAGGCGATCATCGCCCTTTGTTGCTCGGACGACCGCTATGCTGACGACGTCCACTATTTCGGCGGCTGTCTCCTGACCGAAGACGGCATGTGGTCCTCCCTCATGCTGGCCATGAGCGCGCTGCCGCCCGACCCGCAGATCGTCGGGGAGCGGTGGCGGCAGATGTGGCGCGAGCGACTCGAAGCCACGACCTGCTGGTCCTCGACCTGGATGTGCCACCAGCGCCGCGATGCCTACTGGAAACGTGGGTCGGTCTGCGAGGATTTCGCGAAGATCAGGATTCCGGTGTACGCGATCAGCGGCTGGGACGACACTTATTCAAACGCGGTGCCGCGACTGCTCGAAGGGCTCTCTGTGCCGCGCAAGGGGCTGGTCGGTCCATGGACCCACGCCTATCCGTTCCTTGGCAATCCCGGACCCGCAATCGGCTATCTGCAGGAAGCGATCCGCTGGTGGCGGCATTGGCTGGAAGGCGTCGACACCGGGGTCATGGACGGTCCTTTCTACACCGCCTGGATCAACGATCCGCACGCGCCGGCGCCTTTCTACCCGGAACACGCTGGCCGCTTCGTGGGCGAGCCCTCCTGGCCTTCGCCAAACGTCAAGACCGAGGTCTTCCACCTCAATGCCGGCGGGCTCGGAAAGGCGGCGGAAGGCGGTCGCGACCTGCTGCTGCGTTCGCCGGTGACCGCGGGCCGCGATTGTGGTCGCTATGGCGGCTACGGCGGCACAGTTCCCGACATGCCAGTGGATCAGCGCCGGGAAGACGAACTTGGCCTCTGTTTCGACACGCCGCCGCTGACGGAGGATCTCGAGCTGCTCGGCGCGCCGTCAGTGCAGGTCAAGGGCGTCAGCGACAGTGCCGGGGGCTTCATCGTCGCAAGGCTCTGCGACGTCGCGCCGGATGGAACCTCGACGCTTGTCACCTGGGGGGTACTCAACCTCGCCCATCGGCACGGACATGACGAGCCCGAGCCGCTTCTTCCGGGCGAAACCTTCAAGGCCCTTATAGAACTCAACCACGTCGGTCGCCGCTTTTCGGCGGGAAGCCGGCTCCGTCTCGTGCTCAGCAACCAACACTGGCCGATCCTGTGGCCGTCGCCGGAGATGCCTGCAATCACCCTCGAAAGCGGAGCCTCGCGTCTGTCACTTCCCGTGCGCGGGCCGGTGGCGAACGAGATCCCCGTGGGCTTCGAACCGCCGGAAATCTCGGCGCCCGTTCCCTCTGTGGAACTCAATGGCGAGGAGCACAGCCGCGAGATCGAGGTCGACGGCGAGACCGGATGCCAGACGATCACGCTGACGAGCGACGAGGGCCGCCATCACCTGACGGACAGGTCGATCGTCACGGCCTCACGCGTCGTGGACCGCATGTCGATCATCGAAGGGGATCCTCTTTCCGCCCGTCTCGAGACGGGCTGGGACCTCAGCATCAAGAGCGGCGAGGCCGATATCGAGACGCGCTCGCATCTGGCCATCAGCACGCAGGCCCATCGTTTCCGGCTTTCCTGGCGGCTGGAGGCATTCGAACGTGGTAGACTGGTCTTCGAACGGGGAGGGGACGAATGGATCCGTCGCGATCACATCTGACCGGCCGCGCCGCGATAGTCCCTGCTCCCTTGCGCGCACAAGCAAGGAGCCGCCGATGATCGTCTTCCTGATCCGACGCGCCGCGCTCGCCGTTGTCATCCTGCTTATCGTCGCGGTGCTGCTGTTTTCGATGATGCACCTCATTCCCGGCGATCCGACGGTAGTGGCGCTCGGCCCGCGCTCGACGCCGGAGATGCGCGAGGCCTTCCGCGAGATGATGGGGCTCGACCGGCCCATCATCGAACAACTGGGCCTCTTCCTCGGCCGCCTCGCCGAAGGGGACCTCGGGCAGGACGTCTGGAGCCGCCGCCCGGTCCTGACGATGATCCTCGAAGTGCTTCCCCATACGGTCACGCTGGCGCTCGCGAGCTTCGCCTGGGCGGTCACCCTGGGTGTCTTCCTCGGCTGCGTCGCGGTCGTCTATCACGGAAAATGGGCGGACTGGCTGATTGGAATGGTTTCCGTCGGCTTCGTGGCAATTCCGTCCTTCGTGGTGGCGCTCTATTCGCTGCTGATCTTCGCCGTCAGCCTCAACTGGCTGCCTGCCATCGGGGCGGGCGAGCCGGGCGATCTCGCCGGCCAGATACGGGCGCTGATCCTGCCCTCTTTCGCCATCGGCCTCGGCTGGGTCGGCTACGTCTCACGTCTCGTGCGGGCCGCAATGATCGAGGCGATGGGCGAGGACTACGTGCGCACGCTTCGTTCCTTCGGCGTCAGCGAGAGCCGCATCATCTATCGCTACGCGCTGAAGCAGGCCCTGCTCGCCGTCCTTTCCGTCATCGCCATCGGCTTCGGCGGGTTGCTGACCGGCTCGGTCTTCGCCGAAATCGTCTTCACCCGGCCCGGTCTCGGCAAGATGACCTACGATGCGGTCGTGACCCGCAACTATCCGCTGGTGATGGGCACCGTGCTGGTGACCTCCGGGCTGTACGTCACCTGCATGATTATCGCCGATCTCGTCACGGCATGGCTCGATCCCCGCGTCAGGAGCGCTCTTTGACATGGCGATGACGATGTCGGGCATAGAGGCAGAAGCACACGCCGGAAAGGAGCCCGGCTGGCTGCGTGGGACGGGCCGCGTTCTGGGCCTCGTCTTTTTCACTCCGCTCGGCGGGATCGGCTGTACGCTGGTGGCCCTGATCGTCCTCACCGCGCTCTTCGCACCGTGGCTCACGCCCTACAATCCGACCGCCATCAGCGTCAAGGAGCGCCTGGCCGACCCGTCCTTCGCACACCTCCTCGGCACCGACCAGCTTGGCCGCGATCTCCTGTCGCGTATCATCATGGGCACGCGCACGGCTATGACCGTGGCACTGACGGCGCTTTCGATCGCCCTTGTCGCGGCTTTGCCGCTCGGGCTCATCGCCGGCTACGGCCCCCGCTGGCTCGATGCACTGCTGATCCTCGTTTTCGACAGTCTCAGTTCCCTGCCGATGATCATGCTGGGACTGGCGATCGTCGTCCTCATCGGGCCGGGCGTGTCGACGGTCATCCTGGTGATCGTGCTCTATTCCGTCCCAAGCTATGCGCGACTGGTGCGTACCCAGACGCTGAGCCTGAAGTCGCGAGAATTCATCAAGGCGGAGCAGGCGATGAATGCCTCGACGCCGCGCATCCTGTTCCGCCATCTCCTGCCCAATGTGGTGGGCCCGCTTCTCATTCTCGCCTGCCTCGACATCTCGACCGTCATCACCCTCGAGGCCGGCCTTTCCTTCCTGGGCCTCGGCGTCAAGCCGCAGATCCCGAGCTGGGGCAACATTCTGAGCGACGGTTTCGCCGTCATTCGCAACACGCCGCTTCCGGTCATTGCCGGCGGTGCGCCGCTCATTCTTGCGACGATCGGGTTCACCTTCTTCGGCGAGGCGCTACGCGATGCGCTCGACCCGAAGCTCTCACGGGAGCGTCACTGATGAATTCCAGCGCCGGAGCCGCAGCAAGGGTATCGACCGAGGATCCGGCTCCGGTTCTGGAGATGAGGAACCTTTCGGTGACCTATGGCGGTCTCGTCCCCGCGGTCGCAGGCGTCGATCTTCAGATCCGCCCGGCCGAAGTCATGGGGATCATCGGCGAAAGCGGCTCGGGCAAGTCGACGCTCGCCCACAGCATTCTCGGATTGCTCCCGCCCGCGGCGGGTGTGAGCGGCGAGCGTTTCCTCCTCGACGGCCACGACATGCTGGGCGAGGGGAAGGAGGATTACGCGTCGCTGCGGGGCCCTGCCGCCGCCATGGTATTCCAGAACCCGATGACCGCCTTCAGTCCGCTTCATACGCTTGGCAGGCAGCTCACGGACCTCCTCTGGCGGGACCGGCGTCAATCGGCCGACGAGAAGCGGGAGCGCATCATTGCAGTGCTGAGGGAAGTCGGCCTTCCCGACCCTGCCGGCAAGCTGGATGCCTATCCCTTCCAGTTTTCGGGCGGCATGCTCCAGCGCGTGGCGATCGCCGCGGCGCTCCTGATGCGCCCCGCGCTTCTCATCGCCGACGAACCGACCACTGCGCTTGATGTCACCATGGAAGCCCAGATCCTGCATCTGATGCGGGAGCTTAAGGAGACATCGGGCGTATCGATCCTGATGATCTCGCACCACCTTGGCGTCATCGCAGAGATCTGTGATCGGGTCGCGGTCATGTATGCGGGCCG
The DNA here is from genome assembly GCF_016864555.1 of Sinorhizobium sp. BG8. Classification (NCBI taxonomy): domain Bacteria; kingdom Pseudomonadati; phylum Pseudomonadota; class Alphaproteobacteria; order Hyphomicrobiales; family Rhizobiaceae; genus Sinorhizobium; species Sinorhizobium sp. BG8. Next base: position 1,618,587 of record NZ_CP044011.1, read on the forward strand.
GATTGTGGAGGAGGGAAGCGTCGGGGAGATCTTCGCGAACCCGCGCCATCCCTATACCCGGGCGCTCTTTGCCTGCGAGCCCGCACTGATCGGCGGTGGCGTTTCGAGGCTTCCCGTCATCGGCGGCGAGGTGCCGCGGCCCAGCGGTGCAGGCTGCGGGTTCGCCGGTCGCTGTCCGGTCGCGGAGGCCCGATGCCACTGCGAGACGCCTCCTTGGGTCCCGCTCCCGGATCGGGGGAGCCCCATTTTTCCCGTTGCCATCGGAGCGCACCATGACATCGCTGCCGGCCATGATCGAAACGAAGGGGCTTTCGGTCTCCGTGCGGACCGGCCGGTGGCTTCCGTTCAAGGCGTCGAAGTCGCTCGATATCCTGATCGACGTCTCCGTTGCGCTCCGGCCCGGCGAAGTCACCTGCATGGTCGGCGAGAGCGGATCGGGCAAGACGACGTTCGGTCGTGCGCTCGTGGGGCTCGTTCGGCCCTCGGCGGGGGAGATCCTGCTCGATGGGGCAGCACTGCCGGACTTTTCCAGTCGCAGCTTCCGCAGGGTCAGAAGCCAGGCAGCTCTTCTGTTCCAGGATCCGGTCACGTCCTTCAACCCCCGTCAGAGGATAGGATCCATCATCGCCGAGCCGCGCCGTATCGCATTCGCCGGCAGCACGCGCAGCGAGGACATCGCCGCGCTTGCGCAAAAGGCTGGCCTCGCGAGGCCGCTGCTCTCACGCTTCCCCCATGCGCTCAGCGGAGGGCAGGCGCGGCGCGCGGCGGTCGCCCGTGCCCTTTCGGTCGTGCCGCGGCTCATCATTGCCGACGAACCGACGGCGGGTCTCGACGTTTCCGTCCAGGGCGGCGTCCTCAACCTGTTCCTGGACATCCGGGACGAGTTCCGCACGGCGTTCCTGGTCATCACCCACAACCTGTCGGTGGCACGCCATATCGCCGACCGGATCGTCATCCTCTATCTCGGCCGCGTCGTCGAAAGCGGTCCGGCGGCGGCGATCTTCCGCAATCCTCAACACCCCTATACGCGGGCCCTGCTCGATTCCGAGCCCGTTCCCGATCCCTCGAAGCGCCGCCAGGAGCCCCCGGTCATCGGAGAAGTGCCGAGCCTTGCCGCCCGTCCAGGCGGGTGCGAGTTTCATACCCGCTGCCGTTTCGCGCAGGCGCGATGCCGGGTCGAGCCACCGCCGCGCACCAATGTCTCAGCAGATCATGAGGTGGCCTGTCATTTTCCGCTCGCAGAGGTGAAGCCGGCAGCTGTCCCGAACCTTCGCCTCGTATCGAGGTGACCGAGCATTAGACGATCAATCATAAAAAACAGAGGGATCAGAAGAATGAGCGCATTTTCGATGAACAGAAGGCAATTCGTGCTCGGAGCGGCTGCCGGCATGTCCGCGCTTGCACTGCGTCCGGGCCTTTCCTACGCGGTGGAAGGTGACACGCTGGTGGTCCGCGGCGCGTCCGACATCGAAATTCTCGATCCGGCCTTCCAGAACGGCCTGCTCGAGGAGGAGGTCGGGCGCTGCCTGTTCGTGTCGCTGAACCGGCTGAACGACGTGCGCGACGGTGCCGGCTGGACGCCCTATGCGGCAAGTGAACTCACGGAGAAGTCTCCGACCGAGATCGAGTTCAAGTTGCACGACTGGCTCGTATGGACCGGTGATTTCGGACCGGTAACGGCCGAGGACGTCAAGTACTCGTTCGAGCGCGTCGCAAATCCCGCCAACGCTTCGGCCTGGGCCTATGCCTTCGATGCCCTGAAGGAGGTCGAGGTCACCGGCGAGAGGAGCGGCATCATCCGCCTGAAGTCGCCTTCGTCGCCCTTCTGGGTAACGACGTTGCCCTATTACATGGGCCACATTGTCTGCAAGAAGGCGGTCGAGGCCGCAGGCGGCAAGTTCACGACCGAGGTGCCCGCAAGTGCCGGCCCCTATGTGATCGAGAAATGGGTGCTCAAGCAGAGCCTGTCGCTCGTGCTCAATCCGGCATGGAAGGGACCGGCGCCGACCTTCGCGAAAGTCAGGTTCGAGATTATCAGCGACGACGAGGCCGCGGCGCTCGCGTATGAATCGAAGGCGATCGACTACTCCAAGATCAGTCTCAACACGCTTGCGACCTATCGAGACACGTTGCCCGAGAAGAGTTCCCTCATCCAGATGGATGGCAACCGCTTCGTGTGGCTGGCGATCAATCTCAACAATCCCAAGTTCGCCGACGAAAAGGTCCGCCGCGCGCTGCAATATGCCCTCGACGTTTCCCAGGTGATGGACGGGTCCTATTCCGGGCTCGCGGCTGCGGCAACCGGCGTGGTGCCGCCGTCGATGGTCGGCCATCGCGACGCCATCCTCTATCCCGCCGATGCCGGCAAGGCGCAGGCGCTTCTCGACGAGGCGGGCATATCGGGCCTGACGATCGAGCTTGCCGCTCAGAACGACAAGACCAGCCAGCTGACCTGCCAGATCGTGCAGGCGCTGTTCGGTGCGGTCGGGGTGACCGTGGATATCAAGGCCTATGACGATGCCGTCTACTGGACGCTTGGCGACAAGTCCGCGGGAGACACTTGGAAGAACCTTGAAATGGTGCTGATGAACTTCGCGGGCGGCGTCGATCCGTCGGAAAACCTCACCTGGTTCCGCCCCTCGCAGATCGGCGCCTACAACTGGGGCCAGTTCGACAGTCCCGAATTCGAGGATCTCTACCAGAAGGGAATGGCCGAGACGGATCCGGAAAAGCGCGGGGTCATCTACCGCAAGATGCAGGATCTCATGGAGGAATCGGGCGGCTTCATTTTCCTGACCCACGAGACATTCGCCGCGGTCGTGCGCGAGGGCCTGAAGCCCTACATCATGGCCGACGGCTATCTCTACATTCCGAAATTCACCAGGGCGTAAGGCGCACCGCCTGGCGTGCCGCCGCGTTTCCAGCGGCGGCACGGGCAATCCTGTACCAGAGGAGTTTCTTATGGCCCGCAGCATGGCAAACCGGCGCGAGCGCCGCATCGCAGCAGGAGCAGGCGTCCGGCAGATGCGCTTCGGCGGCGTCGTCAATCGTTACCCGCCAATCACCGTCATGAGCACGGACGAGATCGAGGCCATCCATGTGGCATCCCTTCGTCTGCTCGCCGAGACCGGCATGGAGGTCCTGCACGCGGAGAGCCGGACATTGCTGAAGGCGGCCGGAGCGGATGTCGACGAAAGCACGCTGCGCGTGCGCTTCGATCCTGCGATGGTCGAGGAGAAGATCCGTACGGCACCGTCGGGCTTCACGCTTCAGGCCCGCAATCCCGCCAGAAACCTCAGGGTCGGCGACGGGAGCGTAATCTTTGCGGCCACCGGTGGACCGGCATTCGTGCACGACATGGACCGCGGACGGCGCGCCGGGAACTACGCCGACATGTGTGACTACATCCGCGTCGTGCAGAGCCTCAACGTCATACACCAGGAGGGCGGCTGCCCCTGTGAGCCGACCGACCTGCCGCCGGAAAGCCGTCACCTCGACTTCTACCACGCAGCCATTCGCCTCACGGACAAGAACTGGCAATGCTGGGCGCTCGGCGGCTACCGGGTGGAGGATGCGATCGAGATGCTGTCGATCACGCTCGGCCAGTCGCGCGAGGAGCTGAGACGGAACCCGGCCACGCTGACCATCATCAACTCCAACTCCCCCCTCAGGCTGGATATCCCGATGGGCGAGGCGCTGGGCGCCATGGCCCGGGCCGGCCAACCGATCGCCCTGACACCTTTCACGCTTTCGGGCGCGATGAGCCCGATCACCATTGCCGGCGCTCTCACCCAGCAGAATGCCGAGGCGCTGGCGCTGATCGCGCTTGCCCAGATCGTTTCGCCGGGCGCACCCGTACTCTACGGCGGCTTTACGTCGAACGTCGACATGCGGACCGGTTCGCCTGCCTTCGGAACGCCCGAATATGCCAAGGCGCAGATCGCTTCCGGCCAGCTCGCCCGCCGCTACGACGTGCCCTTCCGCTCCTCGAACGTCACGGCATCAAACGCCGTGGATGTTCAGGCGGCTTATGAAAGCGGCATGTCGCTCTGGAGCACGATCATGGGCGGGGTGCATCTCATCGAGCATGCGGCCGGCTGGTTGGAGGGCGGCCTGACCGCTTCCTTCGAGAAGCTCGTGCTCGACGCGGAAATGCTGCAACTGATGCGCAGCTTTCTCGATCCGGTGGTTGTCGACGAGGCGACCCTTGCCGTGGACGCGATCAGCGAGGTGGGGCCGGGAGGACACTTCTTCGCCACCGGCCACACGCTCGCCCGTTTCGAGGACGCCTTTTACGAGCCGATGCTCTCCGACTGGCGCAACTTCGAGAACTGGTCGGAAAGCGGCGCGAAAACCGGGACCGACAGGGCGAACGCCATCTGGAAGGAGCTGCTGCGCACCTACGAACAGCCGCCACTTGACGCGGCGGTGGACGAGGAACTCTCTGCCTACGTTGCCCGGCGCAAGGAGGAGATCGCTGCCGGCCGGATGTAGGTGCCTGCCGGCCAGTTCATTCAGAGCGGTCGATCCTGCCACCGGATTGGCCCCGGCGCGTGATTGTCGCGTGACGTGGATCCCGTTTCGGTCGGCCGCCGCCCTTCAATCCCTGCCTTTCTCGGGGGGCGGTCTCGCGGTGCCGCTCGCCCTCAAATCGATTCCTGTCGGGGAGAATTTGCGGTAGACGTCGGTCTCCTAGAGGGAGACGCGACGTTTCCCGCATCCGCCGGCCGGTCCGACGATAGGCGTGACTGTCCGGCGATTGCCACGAAAGAACGATGAGATGAGCAGAAATACCGGTCAATCGATCGCCACCCTGTCCGCCCGCATCCAGTCCGGCAGCCTGGATCCGATCGCTCTCGCGGAGGAAACGCTCGACGCCATCGGCGCCTGCGAGGACCGGTCGATCTTCCTGGCCGTGACGCCTGAGCGTGCGCGAGCCGAGGCCGAGGCGGCGTCGAAGCGTATGCGCGAGGGCCGTTCGCTCGGCCCGCTGGACGGTATTCCGCTCGCCTGGAAGGATCTTTTCGATCTCGAGGGAATGCCGACCCCGGCGGGATCCCGGGTCCTGGCGGAAGCCGAACCCGCGACCGAGGATGCCGCGGTGGTCAAGGCGCTGAAGGCCGCCGGCATGATCACGGTCGGTCGCGTCAACATGAGCGAGTTCGCCTTTTCAGGCCTCGGCATCAATCCGCATTATGGCACGCCGAGAAATCCGGCCTCGACGGATGGTGCGCGCCTGCCGGGCGGCTCTTCCTCGGGTTCGGGCGTTGCGGTGGCATCCGGCCTCGTTCCCGTTTCGATCGGGACCGATACGGGCGGTTCGGTGCGCATACCGGCCGCGTTCAACGGGATCGTCGGCTACAAGGCGACGCGCGGGCGCTATCCGATGGCGGGGGTCTTTCCGCTGGCCAAGAGCCTCGATTCCCTCGGTCCGCTCTGCCGGACGGTCCAGGATGCCGTCTGGGTTGACGCGGCGATGCGCGGCCTGGTCACTCCCGATGTGATCCGCGGATCTGTTTCGGGCCTGTCACTGGTCGTCCCGGAGACGGTCGTCTTCGACGAAGCGGAAGAAGCGGTCGTCTCTGCCTTCGAAGGGGCGCTGGAGCGGCTGGTGCGTGCAGGCGCGAAGGTGCGTCGCCAGGCCTTCCCGGCATTTGGCGAAATCTTTGAACTGATGGCGCGGAATGGTGCTCTGGTAACGGCGGAGGCATTCGCCGTGCATACAGAGCGTCTTGCGGGGCCGGAAGCCGAACGGATGGACCCGCGCGTGGTTGCGCGGACGCGCCTGGGCGAGAAGATATTGCTTGCCAGTTACATCGATACGCTGTCGGCGCGCGAGCGGCTGATCGCGCAGCTGGCGGACAGCGTGGGCGCGGACGAGTTGATCGTGTCGCCGACCCTGCCGCACGTCGCCCCGCCGACAGAACCGCTCGTCGAGGACGACGACACCTTCTTCAAGGTCAACGGGAAGACCCTGCGCAATACGCTGATCGGCAATTTCCTCGATTGGTGCGCCGTATCGGTCCCCTGCGGCAGGGGAGATGCGGGCATGCCGGTGGGGCTGCAGCTCGCCGCGCTGCCGAACTGCGACACGCGACTTCTCTCCGCGTCGCTGGCCGCCGAGGAGATCGTACGGGGCGCGTAGAGCGTCCCTCCGGCGAGGTATGGCGATCATCCGAACTGTGCCTGTCGCCCCGTCCCATGCCGGGGTTGTTCTGCTATCGAACCGCGTGAAATCTGCTAAGCTCAAGCCGTTGCTCTTCCAGTAAGCTCTTGGCAAATGGTGTCCGATGAAGCGACGAACCAGAACACGCACCTTCGCTGCCCTGACGTTCTTTCTGCTCCTCGTCTATCTTGCCGTCGCCTACTTCATGGCGCCTGAGCTCTGGAAGTTCCACGACCGCAGCCGCATCCGCGAGTTCGGCAGCATGGTGACGATGACCGAGCAGGATATCCCCGGAGATCCCATCAATGTGGGTCTCGTGGGCACGAAGGAGCAGGTCATTCGCGCCTTTGCCGCCGCCCACTGGGATCCTGCCGACAAGATCACCCTGAGCAGCTCCATAGACATAGGCCTCAGCGTTGTGCTGGACCGCCCCGATCTCGATGCCCCCGTGAGCCCCTTACTCTATGAGGGGCGGGTTCAGGACATGGCATTCGAGAAGCCTGTCGGTCATAGCGCGGACCAGCGCAACCATGTCCGCTTCTGGCATACGCCAAAGACTGGGGAGGACGGCCGCCCGATCTGGCTCGGTTCGGCCAGCTTCGACCGCGGCGTGGGCCTGAGCCACGATACCGGCCAGATCACCCACCATATCGGGCCGGATGTCGATGCCGAGCGTGATCTCGTCATCCATGACCTCACGGAAACCGGGAAGATTGCTTCTCAGTACGAAATCGAAGGCGTCGGCGCCACCGAGGATGGCCGCAATGGCGGTGGCGACCGATACTTCACCGACGGCAAGGTAATCGTCGGCGTGCTCGAGGGGGGAGCGCCGCAGTAAGGCACCCGGAACGTGACTTTGTCGCAAGCTGCTGAGCAACGCCACAGCCGAAAGGTTATTCCAAGCAAGTCCTGCTATTGCGGATGTGTATCTACGTCGAATTTGTAATAAAACTCTTCGATACTCGTGCGAAGATTGCGTGTATGCTTTCGGGGCGGACACGGACAAGAGAAGATTGTCTGCAAGGGTGATGAACTTTTGTCCGGCAACGCCCAGGCGGGAATGTTGCCGCCGCGATGAAGCGCGTCATGCGCCGTGGCGGTCTGAAACTGCTGCAAGATCTTGCTTCTGATGGCTCCGATCTCAGGAACAGGCAGCATGTCGATGCATGTGAACCCGAGGAACCGCTTGACGTAAAACACTCAACTTTCAAGAACCGGGGGTAATCCAGATGATATCCAGTCGTACTGCCCGCGTGATCGCGGGCGCAGTAAGCCTGCTATGCCTCGCAATGCCTGCGTTCGGTCAGGATGCCATGTCGGCACCGGCGCAGAAGACGATCGGTGCAAAGTCCAGCCAGATGGTGCCCTCGCTTGCCGTGCTGAACTCCGGAGGTGCGAAGCTTGCCGACGGGAAGCTGACGATGACCGCCATCGGACCCACCACGATCGTTTTCGCCGATCGCCCCGTAAGGGCGGCGGGTCACGTGGCGACGGCCAACTTCATCAAGCAATGGGATGAGGGAAACGACAGCTTCGCCAAGGACCCGCCCAACGCGACGATCTCCGTGCTCAACAGTGATGGCTCGGCAATCGAGGATGCGGTGGTGACGCTCAAGTCTCCAAAGCTCGAGGGCGGCAACCTGACCTTTGACGTCGCCGTGCTGGAAGGCGACCTGACGGGAGCGGACGGACCGGCCTCGCTCTTCATTGACTGGTTCGCTGTTCGCGGCGGCTATGGCAGGGTCGGCGCCGTTGGCGGTGTCGGCTACTATCACGGCCCGGTCTGGCACGGCGGCTGGTATGCCCATCCGGGAGCGGTGGCTGCAGGCGTGGCCATCGGCGCAGCGGCGGCATCCGCATATCGCCCCTACTATTACCCGCCGCCATGCGGCTACTATCCGTATCCGCCCTGCTACTGAGGGACCATGTACGCTTGCGCGGTCGCTACTTTTGGCGGCCGCGTTTCATTGGCATCGCGGCGTTCGCCCAGAGAATCGACAGCGAAACGGTTCTCGGTCTTCAGTACAAACAATATGTTACGTGAAGAGGACCAACGACCTCACGCGTATTTTGCGGTCGAGCATTCGTAGAGAGCATCGCCCGTTTCCGCCTCCACTCCGGCGAGGCTGACGTCGTAGCCCCAGAGATGCCGGACATGGCGCAACGTGGCGTCTCGGCTTGCCTCGTCGAGCAGCACGCCGTTCTTGATGTTGTGCTGGAGGCGAAGGTGGCGGTCGCCGAGAAGATCGACGTCGACCACCTGTATGTCCGGCTGGTTGGCTCCGAGATCGTAGCTGCGCGCCAGTGCCGCGCGGATCGCCTCGTAGCCACGCTCGTTGTGGATCGATGCGACTTCCAGGTAATTGTCGTTGGCGTCGTCGGACAGCTGGAACATTCTGAATTTCCGGATCAGGGAAGGGCTCAGATACTGGAGGATGAAGGATTCGTCGCGATGGTTGGCCCAGGCGTCGAGAAGCGTCTCCTTCCAGTTGCCGCTGCCGGCGATGTCCGGAAACCAGTCCCGGTCCTCCGACGTCGGCTCGGTGCAGATGCGCTGGATGTCCTGCATCAGCGCAAACCCCAGCGCATAGGGGTTGATGCCTGAAAAACGGGGATCGTCGAAGGAGGGCTGGAAGACCACGTTCGAGTGGCTCTGCAGGATCTCGAGCATTGCTCCTTCGCTGATCTTGTCCTGGTCGTAGAGCCTGTTCATGATGGTGTAGTGCACGAAGGTGGCGCACCCCTCGTTCATCACCTTCGTCTGTCGCTGGGGATAGAAGTACTGGGCGATGACACGCACGATCCGCAAGAGCTCCCTTTGCCAGGGATCGAGGATCAGGCTGTTTTTCTCCAAGAAATACAGCAAGTTCTCTTCCGGAAGTTTCAGCGCCTTCTTCCGCTCCGAAGCGTCGCGCTCGGCTTCGCTCGGATCGCTTCCCTCCGCTGTCGGGGGCAGGGTCCTCCAGAGGTCGTTGAATGTTTGCTCCTCGTATTCCAGTCGCTCACGGGCCCGTTCCCGAACCTTCTCTGAGGAAAGGCGCGGTGGGCGCCGGTATCGGAACACGCCCTGGTCCATGATCGTGTGCGCGGAATCCAGGATGGCCTCGACCGCGGCGGTGCCGTAGTGCTCCTCGCACTTGGCGATGTATTTCTTGGCAAACTCCATGTAGCTCAGGATGGAACTTGCGTCCGTCCACTGCCGGAAAAGGTAGTTGTTCTTGAAGAAGTGATTGTGACCGAAGGCTGCGTGCGCTGTCACCAGCGCCTGCATGGCCATGGTGTTCTCTTCCATCAGATAGGTGATGCAGGGGTTGGAATTGATGACGAGCTCATAGGCGAGACCGCGGCGCCCCTTGCGATAGAGGTTCTCCTCGTAGACGAAGCGCTTGCCGAACGACCAGTGCTGGTACATCAGCGGCATTCCGACCGAGGAATAGGCGTCCAGCATCTGCTCGGAGGAAATGATCTCGAGCTGGTTCGGGTAGACGCTGAGGTTCAGTTCATCGAGCGCGATTGTCTCGATGGCGTCGTAGGCGCGCGACAAGGTCGCGAAATTCCAGTCGGAACCACGGAACAACAGTTTTGAACTCGCCCTTCGCTCCATTGGCATAGCCTTTCACTTACGCAACTGCATTGTAGGCTGCTTGGCGAAGAGTTTTCGGAAGACCGGATAGATGTCCGCCGGCCTTGCTATTCGCGTCATCTGGAAATTTGGAAACTCGCCGTCGACGGTGCGGTAGGCGCGCCACAGCGAGGTGCCGTTGTCGGTCGACCCAAATATGTCGGTCTCCCGCTCGTCGATGATCTCGACGTAGGCATAGTACTGGCATATCCGCATCAGATGATCCCTGAGCAGCGAGGCACAGCGCTCGGAATCGCCGCTGATATTGTCGCCGTCCGAGGCCTGGGCGGCATAGATGTTCCACTCGCTGGCGGGATATCGCTCCTCGACGATGCCGATCATTTCCTCGAGTGCTGTCGAGACCACCGTGCCGCCGCTCTGCGTGCTGTAGAAGAACGTGTGCTCGTCGACTTCCCTTGCCTCGTCCGTGTGGCGAATGAAGACGATGTCTATCCGCTCGTAGCGGCGCTTGAGGAACAGATGCAACAGCACGAAGAACCGCTTGGCGAGATCCTTGTCTCGTTCGCCCATCGAAGCGGAGACATCCATCAGGCAGAACATCACGGCGCTGGTATTGGGCAGTGGCTGGGGCTCGAAGCGATTGAAGCGAATGTCGATCGGGTCTACGTAGGGGATGCGCCGACGCCGGCGTTCCAGCTTGTCCAGTTCCTCCTGCAGCGCCCGCAGCCGCGATCCATGCGATCCCTGGAGCGGCATTTCGGCCTCCAGCTTGGCGATTTCCTCTCCAAGGGCCTCCATCTCTCGTCTGGACGGGCGGCGCAACGCAATGCGTCGGCCATAGCTGTTGCGCATGGTCCGGCCGACATTGATGTTGGTGGGCGAGCCGGTGGTCGCAAAGCCGCTCCGGCGCGGCTTGAAGGCGGTCGTTTCCTTGAGGCTGAGCTTGACCATGTCGGGAAGCTCCAGGTCCTCGAAGAAAAAGTCGAGGACCTCCTCGCGCGACAGGACGAACTGGAAATCGTCCTCGTGCTCATCGGCGTCGGTGCCCGACCCACTGCCGCCCCCGCCGGAGGGTCGCTTCTGAAGGCGATCCCCCGCCGAGAATTCACGGTTGCCGGGGAGCACATGCTCCCTTCGCCCCGTGTTGCGGTTCGGCTGGAACGTCGGCTCGCTGGCACCGCGCGAGGGCATGGGTACGCTGTGGTCGGCATCGACATCCGTGATCTTGCCGGCCTTGACCTGCTCCTTGATGACCCTTTTCAGTTCCTCGCGTGCCCGCCGCAGGAAGCGCCGCCTGTTTCCGAGACTTTTATCCTTCGGATTGAGGCGGCGATCTATGAAATTCGGCATTAGCTAATCCCCGCGCAGCATCGTCAGCCGGCCTTGTTCACGCGCATGTACCAGTCGACAAGTCGCCGGACCTGCCGCTCGGTATAGCCGCGCTGGATCATCCTCTGCACGAATTCGGCATGCTGCTTCTCGGTGGAACTGTCCTTCTTGGATCCGAAGCTGATGACCGGCAGCAGGTCCTCGACCTGACCGAACATCCGCTTCTCGATGACCTCCCGCAGTTTCTCGTAGCTCGTCCACGAGGGATTGCGGCCGTGGTTCTTCGCGCGTGCGCGCAACGTGAACTTGACGACCTCGTTGCGGAAGTCCTTCGGATTGGCGATGCCCGCCGGCTTCTCGATCTGCGAAAGCTCGCTGTCGAGAATTCCCCGGTTGAGGATCTGCCCCGTATCGGGATCCTTGAAATCCTGGTCTTCGAGCCATGCATCCGCATAGGCGATGTACCGGTCGAAGAGGTTCTGGCCGTACTCGCTGTAGGATTCGAGATAGGCCTTCTGGATCTCATGCCCGATGAACTCGGCATAGCGAGTGGCGAGTTCCGATTTGATGAAATCGAGGTAGGCAGCCTCGTTTTCCTTGGGGAACTGCTCGCGCTTGATCGCCTGCTCGAGAATGTACATGAGGTGCACCGGATCGGCGGCGACCTCCTTGGTATCGTAGTTGAAGGTTTCCGACAGCACCTTGAAGGCAAAGCGCGTGCTGACGCCCGTCATGCCTTCGTCGACGCCCGCGGCATCGCGATATTCCTGTACCGATTTAGCCTTCGGATCCACGTCCTTCAGGTTCTCGCCGTCATAGACCCGCATCTTCGTATAAAGCGGCGAGTTTTCATGCGGCGTGAGCCGGGTGGAAACGGTGAAGCGGCTGAGGTTCTCGAGCACTTCCGGTGCGCAAGGGTTGTCTACCAGCTCGCTTTCGCGAAGAAGCTTTTCGTAGATCTGCTTTTCCTCGGTCACCCGCAGGCAATAGGGGACCTTGACCACCAGGATGCGGTCGAGGAAGGCCTCGTTGTTCTTGTTGTTCTTGAAGTGGAGCCACTCGGATTCGTTGGAGTGTGCCACCACGATCCCCTGGAAGGGGAAGGCGCCGAAGTTTTCGGTGCCGTTGTAGTTGCCCTCCTGGGTGGCGGTCAGCAGAGGATGCAGGACCTTGATCGGCGCCTTGAACATTTCGACGAATTCGAGGAGCCCCTGCGTCGTGCGGTTGAGACCGCCGCTGTAGGAGTAGGCATCCGGATCGGCCTGGCTGTAGTTTTCGAGCTGCCGGATGTCGACCTTGCCGACGAGCGAGGAAACGTCCTGGTTGTTCTCGTCGCCCGGTTCTGTCTTGGTGATCCCGATCTGGCGCAGTCGCGAAGGCATGAGCTTCACGACGCTGAACTTGGAAATATCGCCACCGACCTCGTCGAGACGCTTGGTCGCCCAGGGCGAAATGAGGCCCGTCAGGCGTCGCCGGGCGATCCCGTACTTGTCTTCAAGCAGATCCGCCATGCGCTCGGGGTGGAAGAGACCGAGCGGACTTTCGAAGATCGGGCTGATCTTGCCACCCACCATGAGTGTGTAGATGGGGCGCAGTTCCATCAGTTTCTTGAGCCGCTCGGCGAGAGACGACTTGCCGCCGCCGACGGGTCCGAGCAGATAGAGTATCTGCTTGCGCTCTTCTAGGCCCTGTGCCGCATAGCGGAAGTAGCCGACAATTCGCTCGATCGTATCCTCCATGCCGAAGAAGTCGGCGAAGGAGGGGTAAATCTTGATGGTCCTGTTTGAGTAGATGCGGCCGAGCCTTTCGTCGGCACTCGTATCGATGAGGGTCGGCTCTCCGATCGCCTCGACCATCCGTTCTTGGGCTGTGGCATACATGCTTTTGTCATCACGACATGCAAGTAGATACTCTTGGAGACTGATCTCCTCTTGCGCAGTACTCGTGTAGATCTCTGAGAAGAGATTGAAGACGTCAGACTCACTTCTTTGCATCATGCTCTCCCGCGGCAAGCCGGTGTGATGTGAGACGGGATCGCTGCCTATCGGCTACTGCTTCGAGTGAACGGGGATTGGTACTGTAAGTTCCTTCACAAGATCGGCACTGGGATGCGTGCCAAAGCAGCAAACAACGGCGAGAATCCGCGTCATCGTTTCCGGATCGACCGATCGGCGACCGATCGAGCGGTGGGGACGGCGCCAAGTACGAATCATGATAACCCAGAACCATTAAGCGGTCGATCTTACAGAAGAAATTTCCCTCTATTGTTCATTCACGCCCTGTTACTCCTCATCAATTCGTCGTGAATCGCTTGGGGAAAACCGCCTTATTGTCCCGCCACGGCCACCCATTTGATGCTGCGGTGCAATAGCTGCGGGCGAATCACGTCCAACGCCGGTTGCGGAGAGGGGTGATTCGCGCTCGCCGATCCCCTAAGATTGCGGGGGCGTCTGACCGTCAGGATGGGAACTGCGGTCGAATTTCGAAAGGGGAGGCGTGATGGAACTTCCATATCGTTGGCTCAACGAGCCTGCACACTGGCAGGGCGATGCCCGGGTGCTGACGCTGCGCACGGATGCCCGCACCGATTTCTGGCGCGAGACATTCTATGGCTTCGTTCGCGACAGCGGCCATGCATTCCTTCGTCCCGTCACCGGGGATTTCACCGCGTCCGCGACGGTCACCGGAGGCTATGAGCAGCTCTACGACCAGGCCGGTCTGATGCTGCGCATCGACGAGGCGAACTGGATCAAGTGCGGAATCGAATATACGGACGGTCTGATGCATTTCAGCGTCGTGGTCACGCGCGGAGTGTCCGACTGGTCTGTTGTTCCGCTCCCGGACGTCGGTCCGACCGATCCCCTCTTTGTGCGGCTTACACGCCATGGCGACGCCGTGCGGGTTCAGTTCCGTTTCGGTGAGGCCCACTGGCAACTGGCAAGGCTTTGCCCCTTCGCCGCAGATGACGCCGAAGTTGGAGTGATGGCCTGTTCACCCGAGCGGGAGGGGTTCGAGGCAACGTTCCGAGATATTGCGGTCGGTCCGCCGATCGAACGGAACCTCCACGCAGAGTAAGCGCAAAACGTGTGAGACTGGCTCGCCTGCGAGTGCAGGCCGCTCGTGACCGAGGGCAGTGGTATTACCCATCCGCAGTCTTTGCGTCCGGATTGCGGCGGAGCTATTCGATTCTTGCATGCCTAATTTGCAATCGAATGCCTACCGCATGTGCGAAATAATGCCTATTTGAGCGTCAAGTTGAAAAGGAGAAGAAAAATGAACATTCGTCAGAAGATCGTTGAATATGCAAAGCTTCGCAAGGCTGTCCGTGAACTCCAGTCCATGGACGACCACGTGCTGAGCGACCTCGGGATCTCCCGTTCCCAGATCCGCGCTGCCGTCTACGGCCGCTGATATCGCGAGAAGTCGCAGCCGGTCACAACTGGCAAGCGCCTCGCCGACCGCCAAACCTCCGGCCAACCGGAGGTTTTTTTATGCCCGGTTGTCGGATTGCCCGACCCGGATGACGTCGTAGAGCGCGCCCCCCCGAGGCTCCGGGCCCTGCCGACGCGCGGAAACCATACGGCGCCATCTGCGGCCCGGGTCCTTCGCTATGGTCCCTCTATATGCGTGAAAAGAAACCGGAATCCTGTCTGCGACCTTCGCCGATACGGCTTGACCTCCGCCATGCCGGGCCGTTATGTGGTCGGCGACGGTTCCCCGACGATGACTCCGACGGGATTAATAGGGAACACGGTGCGGAAGACCCGAATGGGACCAAGACCGTGGCTGCCCCCGCAACTGTAAGCGGATTGTCGCCCATCCTCGTGACGCATCAGCGTCATGCCACTGCGAGTTGAAGATCGCGGGAAGGCAGATGGGAGGCAGATATCCGCGAGCCAGGAGACCTGCCGTCATGAGTTCACTCCAATGTCACGGGCGGGGATGCCCGGAACAGGATACGCCATGACCCACTTTTGCGCCGCCGTGCGCCTTGCTGCTTCTGTTTTTCCCCGTTCGTTGACTTCTTCAACCACGCAAATCGCGGACTGACATTGCCTGTCCGTGACCGAGCCGGTCCGCTTCGTTCGCGGCCGGCTTGCCGATCTGGGGAGATCCACCTGTGAAAACCATTCTTAGAAAATCCGTTGGCATCAGCCTTTGTGCTGTATCCATCCTTTTGACGTCGATGGGGGCCTCTGCCCTGGCGGCCGAAACGACCTACCCGCTGCGCCTCGACAATTGCGGGCGTTCGGTGACCTTCCAGAAGGCTCCGGATCGTGCCGTTGCAATCGGCCAGAGCAGCGCGGAAATCATGTACCTCCTTGGTCTTCAGGACCGGATGGTCGGCACCGCGGTGTGGATTGGGCCGGTCATCAAGGGCTTCGAGGAGGCCAATGCCAAGGTCGAGCGACTTGCCGACAACGATCCGAGCTTCGAGAGCGTGGTTGCCAAGAAGCCCGACATCGTCACGGCCCAGTTCCAGTGGCATGTGGGGCCGGAGGGTATCGTCGCGAAACCCGAGCAATTCGAGGAACTGGGTATTCCGGTCTACACCTCGCCTGCCGATTGCATCGGCAAGGACAATAGCGGTGGAGGCGATGGCGTGCGCCACACGGTCTTCACCATGGACCTGATCTACCAGGAAATCGCCGACCTGGCGCAGATATTCAATGTGCAGGAACGCGGCGAGAAGCTGGTTGCGGGGCTTAAGGCCCGCGAGGATGCGGCACGCAGGAAGATCGCTTCGGCGAACGGCAAACTCTCGGCCGTGTTCTGGTTCTCGAGCGCCGAACTCGACATCGATCCCTACGTCGCCGGCAGGAACGGCGCGCCCGGCTACATCATGTCGGCCCTCGGCATCCAGAATGTCATCGACAGCGAAGAGGAATGGCCGACCGTCGGATGGGAAACCGTCGCCAAGTCCGACCCGACGATCATCGTTGCGGGCAAGATGGAGCGCCGCCGCTTTCCGGCGGATGACGTCGAGGTCAAGCGTCAGTTTCTGAAGTCCGATCCCGTTGCAAGCCTCATGTCCGCGGTGAAGAACGGCCATGTCGTCGAAATGGACGCCCAGGCAATGAACCCGACGATCCGCACGATCGAAGGCATCGAGGTTCTGGCCGACGCGATCGAGAAATCCGGTTTGGGCCAGTGACCGGTGTGACCGCGTCATTGTCGCGGACAAGCGCCACGGTTCTGGCGCTTGTCCTGCTCGTTGTCGCGCTGTGGCTTGGCGCGGCAATCGGCGAGACGGCCATACCCATGGACGTGGTTGCCAAGACGGTTGCCAACCGCCTCTGGCATGCGGGCTATTCTCTGGACCCCATCGACGAGGGCATCATCTGGAACTACCGCCTGAGCCGCGCGGTCGTTGCCGCCTGCTGCGGCTCGGCCCTGGCTGTGTCCGGGGTCGTGTTGCAGTCGCTTCTGCGCAACCCGCTTGCCGACCCCTACATCCTCGGCATTTCGGCAGGTGCATCGACGGGAGCGGTCAGTGTCGCCATTCTCGGTTTCGGCAGCGGACTGCTCACGCTGCCGATCGGTGCGTTCTTCGGCGCGCTTGTTGCCTTCGGCCTTGTCAGCCTGCTCTCCATGCGTGCCGGGAGAGGCACGGGCGCGATCATTCTGGCAGGCGTCGCTGGTTCGCAGCTCTTCAATGCGCTGACGTCCTTCATCGTCACCAAGGCCGCAAACGCCGAGCAGGCGCGCGGCATCATGTTCTGGCTGCTGGGCAACCTCTCCGGGGTTCGCTGGCCGGATGTGTGGCTCGCATTTCCCGTCGCGATTGTCGGGTTTGTCATTTGTCTATGGCATTCGCGGGCGCTCGATGGCTTCACCTTCGGGTCAGAGTCTGCCGCATCTCTCGGCATCCCGGTTCGCCGGGTCTATGTCGTGTTGATTGGTGCCTCGGCCATGGTGACTGCTGTGATGGTCAGCATCGTCGGTTCAATCGGTTTTGTCGGGCTGGTAATACCCCATGCGGCGCGCATGATCGTCGGTGTCCGGCACGGTTTCCTGTTGCCGGCCTCGGCCCTCATTGGGGCCGTGTTCATGATCGCGGCCGATATCCTGTCCCGCGTCATCATTCCCGGACAGGTCCTGCCGATCGGCGTGATCACGGCGCTTTTCGGTGCACCGGCCTTCGCCTTCATTCTGGGACAGCGGAGGGCTGCTGCATGAAACTCTCCGCACGCGAGGTCTCATGGTCGGCCGGGGGTGTCTCCATCCTGGAAGGCGTGTCGCTTGATATCGTTCCCGGCGAGTTCCTGGGTATCGTCGGGCCGAACGGTTCCGGCAAGACCAGCCTGATGTCCCTGCTTGCCGGTATCCGGCGACCCCGGTCCGGCACCGTGCTCCTGGATGGACAGCCGATGCAGGATCTTGGACGCCGCGAGGTCGCACGATGCCTCGCGCTGGTCGAGCAGCAGGCCGAGACGGGCGAGCGGATAACGGCGCGCCAGGCGGTCGAACTTGGCCGCACGCCCCATCTCGGCGCTCTCTCGCCCTGGTCGATCAAGGATGACGGCATCGTCGACGAGGCGATCCGCAACGTCGACATGGCGCAGTTTGCGGGGCGCATGTGGCATACGCTGTCCGGTGGAGAGCGTCAGCGCCTCCACATCGCGCGTGCACTGGCACAACAGCCCAAGATCCTGCTCCTGGACGAACCGACGAACCATCTCGATATCGGCCACCAGATAGGTTTGCTGCATCTGGTTCGGCAACAGGGGCTGACGGTGGTCGCCGCGCTCCACGATCTCAACCATGCCGCCATGTTCTGTGATCGCATCGCCGTCATGAACGGCGGCCGCATAGCAGCACTGGGCCGCCCGCGCGCGGTGCTGAATGCCGAACGCATTCATACGGTCTTCGGCGTCGACGTCCATGTCGAACATGAAGGCGAGCATGGCTGCCATATCCGCTATCGAGCGCCCGGATTTTCAACGACCGAACCAGAACTGGCCAGAAGATTTTCATGACTGCGTTATTCAAAGCATTGTGCGTCGCTTCGATTGCATTCGCCGCCCCGCCGTCCGCCCTGGCCGAGACCTTCGAGGTCCGGATGCTGAACCGGGGCGAGAAGGGATCCATGGTTTTCGAGCCGGATTTCCTGGCGTTGAAGTCCGGAGACAGCATCAGGTTCATCGCCACGAACAAGAGCCACAACGCCGCCACCATCGACGGGATGGTTCCGGACGGCTATCCCGGGTTCAAGGGCAGGATCAACGAGGAGATCACGGTACGGTTCGATCAGGCCGGTTTCTACGGCATCAAGTGCTCTCCGCACTACGGCATGGGCATGGTGTTGCTGGTCAAGGTCGGCGACGCGCAGTTGCCGGAAAGCTATCGGGCGATTGATTTCCCCGCCCGTGCGAAGCCGCGCTTCGAAGCTCTCTTCGATGCAGTGACCACGGCGGCCGCGGCACCATGATGTACGCCGCAGGGGTCAGCCGGCATCTCAAGAAGTGCAGGTTGTAATCCGGTCGCGTACGTATTTTTCGCGCGTCCTGATGTGTATGATGGGTGGAAACTATGCCGGCGCCGGGGTTTGGCCGGAACTGTTGCCATACTGGCCCGTGACCTGCGGCAAGGAGCGTGATTTGCGCCTCATCATCGGTATTCTGGCTTTTATCCTTTTCTCAGTTTCCATTGCCGTTGCAACAACCTGGGCAACCCTTGCGCTGTGGTATCGCCTGCCGGCGCCGGAGCTTGTGAGAGCCGTTGCGTCCTGTGTCGCAGCTCTGGCGGGTCTGGCGACGATCGTCGCCCTGCTCACGCGAATGCGGATCCGGGCCGTCGTCCTCTTTCTTGTCGCATTCGCGGGTGTGCTGGGCTGGTGGAGCACGATAAAGCCCCCCGCAAGCGCTGACTGGGCGCCGGACGTCGCACGCCAGGTGACGGGATCGCTCGAGGGTGACACGCTGACGCTTACGGACGTGCGGGATTTCGAATGGCGCAGCAAGACCGACTTCACCGAACGCTGGACGACGCGAACCTACGATCTCAACGGCTTGCGATCGCTCGACCTGTTCATGTCCTACTGGTCGGGGCCGGACATCGCCCATGTCATCATGAGCTTCGGGTTCGAGGGTGGCGAGTACCTTGCCTGGTCGGTGGAGGTGCGTCGGCGGGTCGGTGGCCAGTTCTCGCCCATTGCCGACTTTTTCAAGAGCAATGCCCTGGTGATCGTGGCGGCTGACGAGCGCGACGTGGTCGGTGTCAGGTCGAACGTTCGCGGAGAAGACGTCCAGATCTATCGCCTGAAAGCTTCGCCCGCGGCGGCTCGCGCTCTGCTCCTAGCGTATGTGGAGGATGCCAACGCACTGGCGGCCGCTCCGCAATTCTACAACTCCGTCACCACGAACTGCACGACGGTGGTCGTCAGAATGATGCGTGCCATCGGTGACCGCGTTCCGCTTGACTGGCGGCTGATTGTCAACGGCTACTTGCCTGAGTACGCCTATGATCGCGGCGCCCTCGACATGCGCTACTCGCTCGAGGAGCTGCGATCGCTCGCCCATATCGACAAGCGTGCTCAGGCCGCCGGCCTCGCGCCGGACTTTTCCCGGCTGATCCGTGTCGGCGCGCCCGATCCTTCGACGGTGGCACTGCAATGAGCATTGCTTCTCTTTGAATGTAGGGTGTCACTGACGAACGTCTTTTCGGGTCGCCAGTGTAGCCGCGGATGGACATTCGTGGGGTGCCATTGCTGCCAGCCCTTCTGCATCTTCGAAAACGAATTAAAATTGGCCCAAGAAAACAGAGACATAGATAGTAATTAGGAATTGGTTAGCTGGATTTCTCACTCGGGACCGAGAAGAATCCGGCTTTTTGACATTTATACTTGCAGATGAAGAATAAGGAGATACTCTGAACTTTCCAGGACGGGAATTTGCAGCATTGGGAGGTGGAGCAAAATGTCTCGTACGAATGGATTTCGGCTGGCAACGGCCCTATGGCTCATCCTGGCCCTGTCGGGATCGCTCTATTCTACCGCTACAGCGCAGGAACAGACAGCAGCGGCGGCCACCACACAGGCAACCGACGACGAGGCGCCCGATCCGCTAAGCGAGGACGAGCTTGAAGTTCTCGTCGCCCGCATCGCGCTCTATCCCGATGAACTCGTGGCACTCGTGACGTCCGCATCGCTCTATCCACTGCAGGTCGTGGAAGCCGCGCGGTATCTGGAAAATCTCAAGAAGGACAAGAACCTCAAGCCGAAGGATAGCTGGGACGGCAGCATCATCTCGCTGCTGAACTACCCTGAGGTCGTCAAGATGATGAGTGACGACCTCGACTGGACCCAGTCGCTCGGCGATGCTCTCTCCTATCAGCAGAAGGACGTGCTGGTCGCGATCCAGCAACTGCGCGACAAGGCGGTCGCGGACGGCATCATCAAGACCGACGACAAGATGAAGGTGACTGAGGAAAACGAGAATGTCGTGATCCAGTCGGCCAATCCCGAGACCATCTATGTGCCGCAGTACGCCCCTCAGATGCTCTATGAGGACAACTACCCGCCGGAGCCGGTTTCCTATTATGCGGAGCCGTACCCCAACTATTATCTTCCCACGGCAACATTCTTTGCCGGAGCGATCACAGGCGGGCTCTGGGCGGCCGCTGTCGATTGGGATGACTGGGGCGTCTGGGGCGGAGACTGGGACGGGGACATCGATGTCGATTGCAACAAGTGCTTCAACAACGTTGACCTCGACGGAAAGTTCAAGGGCAAGGACATCGACTGGAGGAACGTCGACCGCAGCAAGATCAACTTCGACAAGAACCAGTTCAAGAACATCGATCGCAACGCGCTGAAGAACAACATCAAGGCGAACGATCGCAACAGCTTCAAGTCCAAGGCCAATGCCATTGGCAGCGACCGCAACAAGAACATCCGCAACAAGGCGTCGGGTGTCAGCGTGAAGGATGTCCGTCAAAGCAAGATCGACAAGGATAGGATCAACCGCGAGAGGGCGAACAGGCCGGGTGGCGACAGGGCGAACAGGCCGAGCGGAGAGAAGATCGGTTCGGCAACTGCAGGCAACAGGGCAGGCCAGGCTGCGAGGCCGGGCAACAAGGCCTCTAATGTGAAGGCGAAGGGAAACATCGATCGCAAGTCCGGCAAGCCGAAACCGGGCGCACGCGCGGACAACAGGCCGAAGAAGCCGTCGGCGCTTGGGCGTGTCGATAGTGGCAAGCGCACTCAGATGCAGTCCAACCGTGGCCGCCAGGCCATGGGCGGCGGAAATCGCGGCGGAGGCAGAAGCATGTCGTCAAGCCGTGGCCACAAGACCATGTACCGGGGCGGCGGCGGCGGTCATCGAGGCGGTGGCGGTGGTCATCGCGGTGGCGGTGGACGTGGCGGCGGTCGTCGCTGATCGCGGGCAACAAGGAAGACAGCCATGACAACGACATTCAGAAATATGGTTCTGGGTTCGGTCTTCACCATCGCGCTCGCGGGGATCGCTACCGTGCCGGGAACTCCCTTCGCTGCGGAACCTTCCGAGGCGACGGTCATCTCCGGATTTGCCTCCGAGAAGGAGCCGCCGACCTTCGACAGCCCGGAGAAGGCCGTCGAGGCATTCAAGGCGGCGCTTGCCGCCGATGACTTCGACAAGCTGGCAGAACTTCTCGGCCTCGACGCCGCCAAGGTGAAGACGGACGAGGGTGCGATGGAGACCTACGGGGAAATACGCGAAGGCGTTAAGCAGAAGCTGGTCGTGCGCGACGAGGGAGGCGACAAGATCCTCGATATCGGCGACAAGCTCTGGCCGTTCCCGTTCCCGCTCGCCAAGGGCGACGACGGCAAGTGGGCCTTCGATACCTTCACCGGCTTCGAGGAGATCATCAATCGCCGGGTCGGCGAGAACGAACTCCAGACCATCGAGACGATGCGCGACTACATTGACGCGCAAAAGGAATACGCCTCGGTGGATCACGACGACGACGGTGTGCTGGAATACGCGCAGAAGCTGATGAGCAGCGAGGGCAAGACGGACGGACTCTATTGGTCACCGGACCTCGGCTTCGGCGATAGCCCGGCCGGTGACGCTTTCGAGACTGCCGGGGTGCTCGAGAAGGTAAAGGCCGGCGAGGGCTACTTCGGCTACCGCTACCGCATTCTCACGAGCCAGGGCCCGAACATTGCCGGCGGCAAGTTCGACTACATCATCAACGGCAACCTGATTGCCGGTTTCGGACTGGTCGCATGGCCCGTCAGATACGGCGAGACGGGCGTCCATACCTTTGTCACGAACGCCAATGGCGTCGTTTATCAGGCGGACCTTGGAAACGACACGGAGAAAATTGCGGCCGGGATACGCCAATTCAATCCGGGTGACACTTGGGAGGTCACTGAGGACTGAGCGCTTCGATTCCAGTTTGCGCACCATGCCAAGGGAAGAATTTGCATGAGTGACGGACGAGCGAGCCAATCGAAGGAAATCGAAGACTACCTCGCCTCCCACGGTGGCCCTTTCTTCGAGTTGCAGAAGAGACTTGGGCTGCTGCACGAGCGTGCGTTGAAGACCTTTGAACGTGCCCTGATTTTCATCGGGATCGCCTGGGCCGTTCCGTTTGTGCTGGGTTTGCCGCAAAGCCTGTCGCTCGATTCGACGAGCGGCCTGCCTTATCTCCTCGATGTCGGCGCATGGGCCAAGTTCTTCATTGCAATCGGCGCATTCATGCTTGCGGAGCAACAGGTCGAACAAGGCCTCCGCCAGAGGCTGCGCCACGTGGTAGCTGCTCCGATCATTGCGCCGGAATCGCTTCCGGCCGCCGCGCAGGCGGTCAATGTTGCCCTGAGGCGGCGCAACTCGCGCATTGCCGAGATTGCTTGCCTGGTGATCGCGTACACAGCCGCAAGCGTTGCCCTTCGGCATCTATACACCGTCGACAAGTCGTCTTGGTCGGTCATTGCCTCGCCGGCGGGCAATACGCTGACGCTTGCCGGCTGGTGGACCGTGTTCTTCAGCATACCGTTGTTCTGGTTCCTGGCACTGCGCGGATTGTGGAGGCACTTCGTCTGGTCGTTGCTGTTGCGCAAGGTGGCAAGTCTCGAGCTTCGACTGGTCTCGACCCATCCCGATGGCCGCGCCGGTCTGGGGTTCCTCGCTGACTACCCGAACGCCTACATGACGTTCATTTTCGGTGTGAGCTGTGCCGTCGCCGCCGCCGTTGCAAAGAATGTGCTGCACGAGACGGCGACGATCACGAACATCACGATCCTGATGGTGGTCTGGCTCCTGATCGTTCACGCACTTTTCGCGTTCCCGCTTTCAGCCTTTGCCCGGCCATTGGGCAATCTCAAGAAGGCTACGCTTGCACGTCTGGGCGCGCGCGCGACGCAGTATCACCGGCTGGCTGAACGGAAGTTGATCGACGACAACATCGCCGCCAACAGCGCAGCCGAGGCCGCGCAAGTCCAGGACGTGCCGGACCCGTCGAAACAGTACGAGACCACCCGCAAGATGTCGACGTTTCTGTTGAACCGGTCGACGCTCCTGCCGGTCTCCGCCGCGGCACTCCTGCCTTACACGATCGTTGCCATAAACAGGGTGCCATTCAAGGAAGTCATGTCCTTGTTGAAGAAGCTGCTTTTGTTGTGATGCCGGTGCGGCGGCAACGGTAGCGTTGCCGGCTGTAACCAATCTGGCAATGCCATCCGTGGCCGAACGCACAAGGCGTCGGATGGCCGGTGTGCTCTGTCTCGCAGGTTTTTGTCCGGGGGTTCTTGTCCATGCCCTATCTGCTCGCGTTGCTGCTGTTCGCGGTGTCTCTTGTCGTGGGAAATCCTCGTGCCGGGTTCACTGCCGAATCGGCTGAATCACCCATTTTCAGCCTGCTTCTGAAGCCCCATGTCGACGATCTCGACGGCATGATGAAGCGGCGGGTCATCCGTATCCTGGTGCCCTACAGCAAGACGATCTACTTCATCGACAAGGGCCAGCAGCTGGGTACCGCCGTCGAGTTCGGCACCGCCCTCGAGAAGGAATTGAACAAGGACAGGAAGAAGGAGGTCGAGCGGATCCGCATCGCCTTCATCCCGACCAGCCGGGACCGCCTCATTCCCGCGCTGAACGAGGGCGTGGGCGACATAATCATGGCCAACCTCACGATCACTCCCAATCGGCTCGCCCTGGTCGATTTCAGCGCGCCGATCTACGACAAGGCGCGCGAAGTCCTCGTGTCCGGTCCCTCCGCTCCGCCGGTCGCCAGCCTCGATGACCTTGCCGGCAAGGAAGTCTTCGTCCGCCAGACCAGCAGCTACTTCGAGCATATCGTGTCCCTCAACGAGCGCTTTCGCAGCGAGGGTAAGCCAGAGATCCGCATCAGGCCGATTGATGAAAACCTCGAGGACGAGGATATCATGGAGATGGTCAATGCCGGCCTGCTCTCCTGGACGATCGTGGACGAGTACAAGGCCGATATCTGGTCGACAGTGTTCACTGACCTCAAGGTGCACGAAGACATCGCGCTATCGATGGACGGCCAGATCGCCTGGGCCATCCGCAAGGGCAGTCCGAAGCTCAAGGAGGTGCTCGACGCCTTTGCCGCCGAACACAAGGCAGGCACGACCTTCGGAAACATTCTTCGCAAGAAGTACTTCAAGAGCGACAAGATGCTGAAGCGCGCCTATGCCACTGCCGATGTGGAGCGGTTCAAGATGCTCCTTGCCATTTTTCGAAAGCACGCCGGCACCTATTCCTTCGACCACCTGATGCTGATCGCGCAGGGCTACCAGGAATCCCAGCTCGAGCAATCGCGCCGCAGCCCGCGCGGGGCGGTCGGCATCATGCAGCTCCTTCCCGCCACAGCGGCCGGCAAGGAAGTTGGAATCGGCGACATAGCCGAGAGCGAGGACCGCAACGTTGAAGCGGGTGCGAAATACCTGCGCTATCTGACGGATACCTACATAAACGAGCCGAACATGTTGCCGCACGACCGGATGCTCATGGCCTTTGCCGCCTATAATGCCGGACCAGGCAATCTCAGGAAGTTTCGAAAGAAGGCGACGGAGCTCGGGCTCAATCCCGACATCTGGTTCGGCAATGTCGAGAATGCGGCCGCCTCGATAGTGGGGCGCGAGACCGTCCAGTATGTGAGCAACATCTACAAGTACTATGTTGCCTACAGCCTGCTGGCCGAGGTCGCCGATGCCAAGCCCGACGAGGATTCCGCAACATCGATGCAGTAGGCGGTCCGCTCGCTCCTTTGCATGTATCCGGTCGTCACGAAATCCCGAGGTTTCGTTGTTTCGACCTCCGGTCTCCGATTGGCATCACGAAATCACGTTGCGCACGAAGCGAACTCCGGCAGGCCCGGGATTGCTGTAGGAATAGGCCTGGGCTGTGCTGTAGACCGCGAAGGAACCAACAGAATAGTCGCGGACCTTGCCCGACAGTTCCAGCCGTAGCGTCCCTTCCATCACGAAGATCATTTCATGCCAGCCCGGCGGGTCGGGCTCGGCGTCATAGCGCTCGCCGGGCCCGAGCGCCCACAGCCACATCTGCGCTTCGCTCGTTGCCGGGGCCGAACCGAGAAGGACGGCGCAGCTCTCCTCGCGCGTGCCGCGCCAGGTGACTTCATTGATGTCGGTCCGGGATTCCACCGTCGGATCGCGCACCAGATCGACGAAACCGACGCCGATCGCGGCTGCAAGCTTGTCGAGGCTCGAAAGGCTGATGTTTGCGTCGCCCTTTTCGACCGCGACGATCATCCGCCGGCTGATGCCGGAAGCCTGGGCGAGCGCCGTCTGGCTGAGGCCGGCCTCTTGGCGCAGGCGCCTCAGATTTCCGGAGACATGGGCGAGAACGTCACCGCGTCCTTGACTGTGCAATATATTGCTCATACGGTACTTTCAAACGATCAGCCGAGCCAGGTCAACGGCTTGGCGACGCATTGCGCCGCGCCCCGGAAGCCTTCGCTATCAGGGCATTCCCTCAGATAAGGACTAAGGGCTCTGCGTGGCAACCGCAAACCACGGAAGGAACGACACGATGAAGATCCGCGATTTCGGCGTCGAAATATGGATGAACCGCTACGAGACGAGATGCGAGTGGAACCTCGCCGAGACCTGCGTCGAGTCACTGACGGTTGCCGAACTCCTCGACATGGCCGGAAAGCGTGACGCGATCCTGGGAGAGCTCCTGCCGATGAAGCTGACCTATGGTGCAATCGAGGGAAGCGAGCGCCTCAGGGGGCTGATCGCGGATCTCTACGAGAAGCAGTCCATGGAGAACATCGTCGTCGCCCATGGCGCGATCGGCGCCAATGCGCTCGTGCACGAGACTCTGGTGGAGCCGGGCGACCGGGTGATCTCGGTGCTGCCGACCTACCAGCAGCACTATTCCATTCCGGAAAGCTATGGCGCCGACGTCCGGATCCTGAAGCTCAGGGAGGAAAACGGCTTCCTCCCCGATCTCGAGGAACTGGGCCGCCTCGCGACCCCGGGCACCAAGCTGATAGCACTCAACAATCCGAACAACCCAACGGGCGCCCTGATGGACCGCGCCTTCCTCCTCAGGATCGTCGAGATCGCCCGCGCATCGGGAGCCTGGATCCTCTGCGACGAGGTTTACCGCGGCACCGACCAGGAAGGTTCGGGCATGACCGCCTCCATCGCGGATCTCTACGAAAAGGGGATCAGCACCGGCAGCATGTCGAAAACCTTTTCACTGGCAGGTCTCAGGCTCGGCTGGATCGCAGCGCGGAGCGAGCTCATTCACGCTGTCTCCGTCCATCGCGACTACAATACGATCAGCGTCGGCATGCTCGATGACCACTTCGCGGCGATCGCTCTCGAAAACCGCGACAGGATCCTCGCCCGCAGCCATCGGATTACCCGGACGAACCTCGCAATCCTCGAGGAGTGGGTGGAAGGGGAGCCGCTGATCTCCTGGACCAAGCCCCGATCCGGGACCACCGCGCTGCTCAAGTATAACCTTCCGTTCTCGTCCGAAGTCTTCTGCACGAGGCTCCTCGAGCGCACAGGCGTCATGCTGACGCCGGGCAGTGCCATGGACATGGAAGGGTATCTGCGCATCGGCTATGCGAATTCCGAAGCGGTGTTGCGCGAGGGCCTGAGCAGGCTCTCGCGCTTCCTCACCGAGGAACAGGTTGCGGCCGCCTGACAAGCCTCAGAGCCTCGCTTCGAGGATCAGGTTGAACGGCGTCGCCATGGCGCGGCGGAAGCGGGTGAAGCCCGCCTTGCGGAACACCTCCGCCAGCCGTGCCTGACCGGCCTGTGCGCCGAGCACCATGCGCCCGCCGTCGGAAATCGCATGGGCGCAGCAGATGGTCGTCGATGCGGCATAGTACATTCTGGCGACGGGCGAGATGTTGTCCTCGACCCGGTCGTTGGCAAAGGGTTCCACCAGCATGACAGTGCCGTCAGGTGCAATGGCGCTTGCCGCGTGTTTCGCCGCCGCGAGCGGATCGCCCATGTCGTGCAGGCAGTCGAAGAAGCAGATGAGGTCGTAACCCGTGCCCGGATAGTCGCTCGCCCGCGCGACGGAAAAGGAGGTACGCCCGCCGACGCCCGCATTGGCAGCAATCCTCTGCGCCTCCGCGACGGACTCCCCGTGTGTGTCGAAACCGCGGAACCGCGACGCGGGAAACGCTTCCGCCATGAGCGCCGTCGAGTGGCCGTGGCCGCATCCGATGTCGGCGACCAGCGCACCGGTCTGGAGCTTCTCGATGACGCCCTCGAGCGCCGGCAACCATTCGGGGACGAGGCTTGCCTTGTAGGCATTGCGGTAGAAGGCCGCGACTCCGCAGTAGAGCCGCCCGTCATGGTCGCCCCAGGAAACGCCGTTGCCGGTGCGGAAAGCCTCCACGGCCTTGTCCTCGTCCGCCCACATCGACGCCGGAACGGCCCAGGCGTTCGGAATGAAGACCGGGCTGTCCTCGTCTGAAAGGACCAGAGCCTGTTCGGGCGTGAGCTCATAGGTGTCGCTGACCGCATGATAGGCGACGTAACCGCCGGCAGCCTGTGAGCCGAGCCATTCGCGCACATACCGTTCGGCGCAGCCGCTGCGGCCCGCGAGCTCGTGCGAGGTGAGGGGCCTGCTTCCGCCATCGCCTTGTAGAGGCCGAGCCGGTGGCCGAGGCTCACCATGACGCCGCCATAGCCGGCCGAGAGATCCGCAACCGCACGCCCGAGAAGGGCATCGAGTTTCGCGGAATTGATCGTTTTCGCCTTGTGCTGATCCATCTTCTAGTCTCCTTTTCACGCATCGGGGGATCCGAAGTCTTGCCAGAGCATCGCACCAGGACCGGCGGCATGTGAGAGCCGGACTGTCCACAAACGGGCCGTTCGTGCCACCAAGGGCGAAAATCGGGAGGTGACCGGTCGTCGCCGGCGCTGCACGCACCGGCCATATGGCCCTGTTGCGGGCATGGCGCTATTCTGCTGTTCCTGAGCCTTGGGGGGATTGAAGTGCCGCGCGACACTTTCGAGAAGGGATCGGAACCTCTCCATGTCAGCCTCGTCGCCGTTCCCGAGGCGGTGGTCTCGACGCTGAGCGGCATCTTCGACGTCATGAACGCCTTTGCGATCCTGCCCATCCCCGGCCGCACGTCGCCCGCGCCGCCCCCGTTTCGCGTAGAGATCGTCGGGTTGCAGCCGGGGCCGCTCCAGCTTGCAAGCCGCGTACCCGTGACGGTGCAACGCGGCATCTCCGAGCTCGATGAGACTGACATCATCATCGTTCCCTCACTCCTGCTCGGGCCGGACGGCTGGCGGAAGGGGACGCATCCGGAAATCGTCGACTGGGTTGCCGCCATGCATCGCCGAGGCGCACTCCTGTGCTCGGCCTGCTCGGGGCTTTTCCTCCTCGCCGAGACGGGGCTCTTCGACGGGGCGGATGCGACGGTGCATTTCGGCTACGCCCGAACCTTCGAGGCGGCATTTCCCGCCGTGCCGATACGGCCGGAACGCGTCCTGGTGGTTTCCGGCAGGCGCGAGGAACTGATCACTTCGGGGGCCTCCATGACCTGGCACGATCTGGTCCTCTACCTGATCGGGCGTCATGCGGGAGCGACAGCCGCACAGGCCGTCGCGCGGTTCTTCGCCCTGCAATGGCATCAGGACGGTCTTGCGCCGTATATCGTCTTCGAAGGACGCAACAACCATGGCGACGTCGCGATCCAGGCCGCCCAGGACTGGGTGGCGGCGCATTTCGCCGTCGCCAATCCGCTCGAGGAGATGATCCGAAGCGCCGGGCTCGGCGAGCGCACCTTCAAGCGTCGGTTCACGGGTGCCACCGGGCTCAGCCCGATCGCCTATGTACAGCGCCTGAGGGTGGAGGATGCCAAGCGCCGCCTGGAGCGCACCGAGGCCTCGGTCGACGAGATCAGCTGGCAGGTCGGCTATGAGGAACCCGCCTTCTTCCGCCGCCTGTTCAAGCGCGTGACCGGGCTTACCCCGGGAAACTATCGCCGCCGCTTCCGGATCCCCGACTACGCCCGAACGCATGGATAGGCGCGCGCGCTTCAGTGCGGCGGACAATTCGTGCCGAAGACTACCCTTGGGAACCCGCAGGACCGGGCATCGTGCCCCACCCAAACAGTGGGCGCCTGGACCGCCCTCTCCCTTGGCGGAAAATTGCATTGAAGCGGCCCCTCGTTGTAGGGATTCCGCCCAGCTGGTTTGAGAGGAGGCGCAGCATGGACCGATTCACGGGTGGCTGCCTGTGCGGCAATGTCCGGATTGTGGCGTCGGGGCGCCCTTATCGGGTCGGCCTTTGTCACTGCCTTGATTGCCGCAAGCATCATGGCGCCCTGTTCCACGCCTCGGCGATATTCCCTCAGGATGCGGTGACGATCGTTGGAGAGACACGCGATTATTCCGGGCGACATTTCTGTCCGCGTTGCGGCTCGTCCGTTTTCTCACGCACCGCGGACGAAATCGAAGTGAACTTGGGATCCCTGGA
This sequence comes from Sinorhizobium sp. BG8, assembly GCF_016864555.1. Classification (NCBI taxonomy): domain Bacteria; kingdom Pseudomonadati; phylum Pseudomonadota; class Alphaproteobacteria; order Hyphomicrobiales; family Rhizobiaceae; genus Sinorhizobium; species Sinorhizobium sp. BG8. The sequence goes on from NZ_CP044011.1 coordinate 1,648,600, forward strand.
CGCCCCTGACCAACTGGTGCCGACCTACGAGCTCTGGGCCGTCCGTCGCGAATCCTGGTTGCCGCCTTTTCCGCTCAAAAGACGATACGACCGCGATCGCGACGAGACTGATCGCTTCGAGGACTAGGCCGCACGAGCGGCGGGAGCCACGGACCCGCGGCCGCTCAGAACAAGAAGGACATGCTGGCGGTCATCGCAAAGGCAAGAAGCCACGCGAAAACCACCAGCGCCCAGAACACCATGGGCGACAGGCGGTCGAGCCAGAGGCGGCGTGAATGTCCTCGCTGAGAACCTTCAACTTCTGCCGTGGGTCGCCCCATTTCACGCGCCTGAACTTGTAGACGTTGTCGACCATGCTCGAACGATACGACGGGCCGGTTAATCGAATTTGAAACCGCCCTGTCTCACCCGTTGGATGAAAATCAACGGGCGTGGAAGTTCATGAATAGTTCCGAAAAATCCTGATTGTGGCCATCAAGTTCACGGTGCGTTCGGGCGGTGTTCACCGAATGCCGCTAAAACCTTATCGGTTCGCTCAAGTATTGTGCCACGGAGCCCCGTCCCGGAGCGTCTCCTGATGACGGGGCCTTGCACTTCAGATGACGTGAGGTGTTGGTTTTCTAAAACCTACCGGCGGCTCATGCTGGCCTGGGCCGTGCCATCGCCCTTCCATACCGCGTTGGCTGTATCGGCGCCGGTAAAGGTCATCGTCACGCTGTATCCCGATCCGAAGCGGATCGTCTTGCCGGACACCTTGGTGCCGCCCACCTTCTGAGCACGTCCCTGGAAGTAGTACGAGGTCACCTTGTTGTTCTTGATGGTGACTTTGCCCGACGATTTGCCGCTCCATTTGCCCGCCCAGGTTCCGTCCCAGGACGCCGCCTGAGCGGCAGGCTTTTTCGATGCCGCGAAGCTGTCGGTCGGCTGAGTGAACGCAATGAAAGACGCTGCAAATGCGATTGTCAGTATCATTTTAGCAATATGCATACTTTGCCCCTTGTGATTGCATAACAGATAAACCGCTATCACAAGTTCACAGTCGCTTCATGGCTTAAACTGGGGTGGATTGGACAAATCCTGAAGGGGGAGGGGACTGGTTCAGCACGCGGTGGGGCATACGCCGTGATGACAGGAAGTCTAATTTCGCGTTGTGCTGCGTGGGGGGATGGAGCGCCATAACAAATGTGCGCCAACAGCGGGCGACGCACCCAGGCGGCTTCATCTGTCGAATATTCGCTCTGTCCATAGGGGAGCAGCACTCATTCGACTCGAGCTAAGTTGACGAGCCCGAGGAAAACTACGAGGCACGACCAGAGGTGCGCGCCACTCTGCAGGTATCTGGAATTTCAAGAGAAAGTTGGCTGGGGAACCTGGATTCGAACCAGGACTAACGGAGTCAGAGTCCGTGGGTCTACCGTTAACCTATTCCCCAATCCTTGAAGCGAAAGAGATCGCTTGACGGGCGCGGGAACTAAGGTTTGTCGCCTCTTCTGCCCCGGTCAGGCAGAACTCGTTCCCGTTTCGTGGCGCCTTTTAGCATATTCGCGGCAGTGATCAAGGGGCATATGCAGCTTATTCAAATATGTTTTCGACGATGTCTTTTGCCCGTCACAAAAAGAATTTGGCGAAAGGGCGGAGCGCTGGTAATGTCGCGCCAACGAAAATCGAGAGAGCGCCTGCTGCAGTCTCAATGGCTTTGCGCGGCGCCGTAGGCAGTAACGTGAACGACCCCGACAGCGGCTCCAGGCCGCCCGTTTCCGGGGCGCAGGCCGTGGATGGACAGGCGAGACCGAAGCGGTCGCGCCGCCGCAAGGGCAGGCATCATGACGGACGCAATCCGTCCATGGGCACCCAGACCGCGAGCCACCCGACCGGCAAGACCGGATCGGAACAGCGCCCACCGATGGCAGAAGGCGGTGATCCCGCCCGCAAGCGCAAACGCCGCCGGCGCGGAAAGCAGGGCGGCGAGCATGTGCGTCCGCCGGTTCCCGTCGGAGAGCACGGCGTTTCCCAGGCCAATGGATCCCAAGGCGAAGGACGCAAGGGCCGTCGCAAGAATCGCGGCCACCGCGGCCCGCAGGCGAGGGCGCTGAAGACGGCGGAGAAGGCTCCCGCCGTATCCGTTCCCGTCTCGCGTGCCGACGATGCCAAGCCGCGCAGCGAGCGGGTTGCGGCGGAAGCCGGACCGATCGCCGCCCAGCGGCAGCCGATGCCGCAGCCGCAGTTCGAAGGCCAGAATGGTCAGTGGAACGACCAGCCGCTCTATGCGGCGCTCGACCTCGGCACCAACAATTGCCGGCTTCTGATCGCTCAGCCCACCCGTCCCGGCCAGTTTCGCGTCGTCGACGCCTTTTCGCGGATCGTGCGCCTCGGCGAGGGGCTGGCGGCGAGCGGGCGCCTTTCGGACGAGGCGATGGAGCGATCGATCGAGGCGCTCAGGGTCTGCGCCGCGAAGCTCCGCAACCGCAACATCCGCAGAAGCCGCCTCATCGCGACGGAGGCCTGCCGCGCGGCCGAAAACGGCGAGGCATTTCTCGAACGGGTCAAATCCGAGACGGGGCTGGATCTCGAGATCATCAACCGCGAGACCGAGGCGCGGCTTGCCGTTTCCGGCTGCTCGTCGCTCGTCGGCCGCGAGGCGAAGTCCGTCGTCCTCTTCGATATCGGCGGGGGCTCCTCCGAAATTGCCGTGATCCGCATCGGCGAGAATCGCTCGAGCCGTCTTGCCAACCACATCACCCACTGGACATCGCTGCCGGTCGGCGTCGTCACCCTGTCGGAACGTCACGGCGGCAAGCATGTGACGCCGGAAAGCTTCGCGGCCATGGTCTCGGAAGTCGAGGGGATGCTCGCGGGCTTCCATTGCCCCGATGACGCCGGTTGCATCGAGCCGGACGATTTCCATCTCATCGGCACGTCGGGCACGGTTACGACGCTTGCCGGCGTGCATCTCGATCTGCCGCGCTACGACAGGCGAAGGGTGGATGGCGTCTGGCTGTCCGACGACGAGGTGAGCGCCATGCAGGCCCGCCTGCTGTCCTGGGATTTCACGGCGCGGGCCGCCAATCCCTGCATCGGGCCGGATCGTGCCGATCTGGTGCTCGCGGGCTGCGCAATTCTGGAAGCCATCCGCAAGCGCTGGCCGTCGACACGCATGCGGGTCGCCGACAGGGGACTGAGGGAAGGGCTGCTGACGGACATGATGGCCGATGACGGCGTCTGGCGCCGCGGTCGGCACCGTCGTCACCCCAGGGGCAACTTCCGCCATTCCGGCCCTCGGAGGGCCAGACTCCATGACAAAGCCACCGATCGGCGGAAACCGGACGGGCCGCAAGCTCGGCCAGAAGGTGAAGAAGGGCAAGCTCAAGGCGTCCTCGCGGCGCTGGATCGAGCGCCATATCAACGATCCCTACGTCCAGCGCGCCAAGCTCGAGGGCTATCGGGCACGTGCGGCCTTCAAGCTCCTTGAAATCGACGAACGCCACCACATCCTGAACGGCGCGCGGCGCATCATCGACCTTGGTGCGGCTCCCGGAAGCTGGTCGCAGATCGCCGCCAAGGTCACCGATTCCACGGACGAGGATCCGCGGGTCGCCGCGATCGACTTCCTCGAAATGGATCCGCTGCCCGGCGTGCGCATCCTGCAGATGGATTTCCTCGACCCCGAGGCGCCGGAAAAGCTGATCGAGGCGGTCGGCGGAACGCCGGACCTCGTCATCTCCGACATGGCTGCGCCCACCACCGGCCACCGCCAGACGGATCACCTGCGCACCATGCACCTGTGCGAGGTCGCCGCGCATTTCGCGGTCGAAGTGCTGGGGGAAGGCGGCCATTTCCTGGCCAAGACCTTCCAGGGCGGGACCGAGCGTGACCTTCTCAACATGCTGAAGCAGAATTTCCGCCAGGTCATTCATGTGAAGCCCGGCGCCTCACGCGCCGAATCGGTCGAGATGTTCCTTCTTGCCAAGGGCTTCAAGGGCCGGAAGGCCGCGCAGGCCGCCGAGGTCGAGGAGGACGGCTGATGCTGCTTTACGTCACCGTCGGCACCAACGACCTGGCCCGCGCGGGCGCCTTCTACGATGCGGTCCTGCCGCTCCTCGGCTATCGCCGCCAGAAGCAGGCGAAGGACGAGATCGGCTACGGTGCCGATGAGGACGTGCGCTGCCGTTTCTGGGTGGTCGAGCCGTTCAACCGGGAGCCTGCGACCTTCGGCAACGGCGTGACCATTGCCCTCGACGCACCGAGCCGCGCGGCGGTCGATGCCTTCCATGCCGCGGCACTCGCCCATGGCGCAACGGATGAGGGCGCGCCCGGCCTGCGGCCGTTCCATGCGAATTTCTATGCCGCCTTCGTGCGCGACCTCGACGGCAACAAGATTTCCGCCGTCTGCGAACGCCCGGAATAACGCCTCTACTTCACCGCCGTCGACGTGTCGCTCTCGCGTGCCACCAGCCGGTGGCCGGAGACTGATGCGCCCGCATTCCTGGGCATCGAGAGGAACGGGATGACAGCGGCGAGCGTGATCGCCGAAATGATCATGAACGCGATCTGGAAGTCCCTGAGCTCCAGCGGCGAGCCGGTCAGCGTCGTCTCGATCTCGAGGATGGCACCGGCGACCGCCACGCCCATCGCAAGGCTCATCTGCTGAAGGACGGCGCTCATCGAGGTCACCTTGCTCGCATCCCTGTCGGGAATGTCGGCGAAGGAGAGCGCGTTGACGCTGGTGAAGAAGAAGGACCGAGCGAAGCCCGCGACGAGCAGCACCAGGGCGATCAGCACGAAGGGCGTTGAAGGCGTGAACAGGCCGTTGACGAAGGTGAGCGCCGCACCCGCGATCGCGGCGACGATCAGCGTCGAGCGGAAACCGGCGAAGGTCAGCACGCGCTTGGCGAGAAACTTGGTCGTGATCGCGCCGATGGCACCGGTGAAGGTGATGAGCCCGGATTGAAACGGCGAAAGCCCGAAGCCCACCTGCAGCATCAGCGGCATCAGGAACGGAACCGCGCCCACGGAAATGCGAAAGAGCGTGCCACCGACGGATGCGGCCCTGAACGATCTGTTGCGAAAGAGCCGGAGGTCCAGAAGCGGTGCCGGATGACGTCTCGCGTGGCGGACATAGAGGAAGCCGCAGACGACACCGACGGCCGTCGAAACGAGTCCCACCACCGGCGGCAGTGCCGGCAGGCTCACCACGGACAGGCCGAACATCGTGCCGGAGGCGGCGATCGCGCTGAGGAGGAAGCCTTTGAAGTCCATCGGCGGCGGCGCATCGGCGCGGATTTCCGGCAGGAAGATACCGGACAGGACATAGCCGACGATCCCGACCGGAACATTGATGAGAAAGATCCAGTGCCAGGTGAAATAGGTGGTGATGAAGCCGCCGAGCGGCGGTCCGGCGAGCGGGCCGACGAGCGCCGGGATCGTCAGCAGCGCCATGGCGGAAACAAGCTCGCTTCGCGAGGTGCTTCGCACAAGCACGAGACGGGCGACAGGCGTCATCATCGCCCCTCCCATGCCCTGGATGAAGCGCGAGACGACGAACGCGACGAGGCTGTTCGACACGGCACAGAGTATGGAACCGATGATGAAGACGACGATTGCTGAGCGGAAGATGCGCTTGGCACCGAAGCGGTCGGCCATCCAGCCGCTGAGCGGAATGAAGATGGCAAGCGACACCATGTAGGCGGTCAGCGCCAGTTTGAGCGTGATCGGACCGACGCCGAGATCGTGTGCGATAGCCGGCAGCGACGTCGAGATGACAGTCGAATCCATCTGTTCCATGAAGAGCGCGACGGCAAGGATCAGGGGAACGATGCGATTCATGGGGTGGTTGCTTGCGACTGGCGTGGTTCGGTGCGGAGCGCGCTGGCGAGAGACAGGGCGACTAACCGTCCGGCTCTCCTGGATGCCGGTCTTGTGCGCCCAATGTCCGGGGATGTCAAACCTCGGGGAATTCCCGGGAGCATCACAAACCCGTGATGTTTTCGACAGTATCGTGACTTGCTACCGGTTGTCGGAGAGTCATGCTGCGCAACTTCAAAGTGGACATCAACAGGGGAGGCCAAGATGGCTAAGTTCAGTGGAACGATCTCACGTCGTACATTGTTTTGTGCTGCGGCAGTCGGCACATTGGCGGCGCCATTCGTCATGAGGCAGGGAGCCGCGCAGGCAGCATCCGGAGTGGAAAATGCAGATATGAAGGAACCGGTCGCCACACGCAGCTTCAAGCTTGGCAGCTTTGACGTGACCGTCATCCGCGACGGTGCGCGGGCCTCGGACAAGCCCGGCGAAACGTTCGGGACGAATCAGACCGCAGAGACGGTTGGCGCCTTGCTCACCGAGAACTTTCTTCCGGCGGATCGTTTCGTCAACAGCTTCTCGCCGACCGTCGTCGACACGGGTTCGGAATTGGTGCTGTTCGATACCGGCATGGGAGAGGGCGGCCGCGAGGCCGGCATGGGGCGCCTCGCCGAGGGCATGCAGGCGGTCGGCTACACCCCGGACCAGGTCACGGTGGTCGTGCTGACCCATATGCACGGCGATCACATCGGCGGTGTGATGGAAGGCGGCGCGCCGGCATTCAAGAATGCCCGCTATGTCACCGGCCGAACGGAGTACGATTTCTGGGCGAGCACGGATCGCGTCGGAACGCCGGCCGAACAGGGGCACAAGGGCGTGCTGGCGAAGGTGAAGCCGCTCGCCGAGAAGATCACCTTCATCGAGGATGGCGGAGAGGTTGTGCCGGGCATTACCGGCATCAACGCGTTCGGCCACTCGCCAGGGCACATGATCTTCCGGTTGGAATCGGAGGGCAAGCCGCTGATCCTGACGGCCGATACCGCCAATCACTATGTTCTCTCGCTGCAACGGCCCGATTGGGAGGTTCGCTTCGACATGGACAAGGCCATGGCCGCGGCCACCCGCAAGCAGGTGTTCGACATGATCGCCACCGACCGGCTGGCCTTCGTCGGCTACCACATGCCGTTCCCGGCTGCGGGTTTCGTCGAGAAGGCGAGCGAAGGCTATCGGTTCGTTCCGCTGGCGTATCAGTACGACCTCTGAACGCGACGATTTCGCAGTTCTTTCGCGGTTCTTGTGTGACCCGGGAGCGATCCCGGGTTTTAGCTATTTCCAATCGGTCATGAACGTGTTACGAGCCCTCGCCAACTTCCAAGAATAACTTAGAAGCGACGAGGCGGATCACTCCCAATGTTCCCCTCGGGCTGCTGCATTTACACCGAAGGGATTTGGCCATGGCGCGTATCATAGAAACTGCAACCGGTCTGGAAGCGTTGACGTTCGACGACGTGCTTCTGCAACCCGGTCACTCCGAAGTCATGCCGGGGCAGACGAACATCGCGACCCGCATTGCTACCGACTTCGACCTGAACCTCCCCATCCTCTCCTCTGCAATGGATACCGTCACCGAGAGCAGGCTCGCCATCGCCATGGCACAGGCCGGCGGTCTTGGCGTTATCCACCGCAACCTCACGCCTGCCGAGCAGGCCGAGGAAGTCCGTCAGGTCAAGAAGTTCGAAAGCGGCATGGTCGTCAACCCGGTGACGATCGGCCCGGACTCGACGCTCGCGGAAGCCTTGAGCCTGATGAAGTCGCACGGCATTTCCGGCATTCCGGTTGTCGAGAACGGCAGCGGCGGCAAGCCGGGGCGTCTTGTGGGCATCCTGACCAACCGTGACGTCCGCTTCGCCTCCGATCCGGCCCAGAAGATCTACGAACTGATGACGCGGGAAAACCTCGTCACGGTCAAGGAGACGGTGGATCAGCAGGAAGCCAAGCGCCTACTGCACAAGCACCGCATCGAGAAGCTGCTGGTCGTCGACGGTGACGGTCGCTGCGTCGGGCTTATCACCGTCAAGGACATCGAGAAGTCGCAGCTCAACCCCAATGCCTCCAAGGATGCTCAGGGCCGCCTTCGCGCCGCTGCGGCAATTTCCGTCGGTGACGACGGCTTCGAGCGGGCAGAACGCCTGATCGATGCCGGTGTCGATCTTCTCGTCGTCGATACGGCGCATGGCCATTCCCAGCGCGTGCTCGACGCCGTTGCCCGCGTGAAGAAGCTGTCCAATTCCGTTCGCGTCATGGCCGGAAACGTCGCAACGTTCGATGGCACCAGGGCACTGATCGATGCAGGTGCGGATGCGGTCAAGGTCGGTATCGGCCCGGGCTCGATCTGCACGACCCGCATCGTCGCCGGCGTGGGCGTGCCGCAGCTCGCCGCGATCATGTCCGCCGTTGAAGCCGCCTCTGCAGCCGGCGTTCCGGTCATCGCCGATGGCGGCATCAAGTTCTCCGGCGACCTCGCAAAGGCGATCGCGGCCGGCGCATCCGCGGTGATGGTGGGCTCGCTGCTCGCCGGCACCGACGAAAGCCCGGGCGAAGTGTTCCTCTACCAGGGCCGCTCTTTCAAGGCCTATCGCGGCATGGGGTCCGTCGGCGCGATGGCGCGCGGTTCGGCCGACCGCTATTTCCAGGCAGAGGTCCGCGATACGCTGAAGCTGGTCCCGGAAGGCATCGAGGGACAGGTTCCCTACAAGGGACCGGTCGCTGGTGTTCTCCATCAGCTCGCCGGCGGTCTCAAGGCATCGATGGGCTACGTCGGCGGCCGGGATCTGAAGGAATACCAGGAGCGTGCCACCTTCGTGCGCATCTCCGGCGCCGGGCTTCGCGAAAGCCATGCCCACGACGTCACCATCACCCGCGAAAGCCCGAACTATCCGGGCGCCGTCTGACGTGCCATTTCGAGCCGGCGTCCGGCCTTGCCGGATGCCGCTTGCGGCTGCTGCGTATGGTAGAGCGAGGCGACCGGACATTCTTGCGCCGGTTGCTCTTTCGAATTCGATGCTGGTATGATCAATTTGGCGCGGTCGTCATGGCCGCGCCTTAACTGTTTTTGGGTTCGAATGATGATTTCCGTGAGCAACGAGGCCATTTTCTGGCCGATGATCGTACATGCCTTTCTGGTTCTCTTCCTCTATGGCGTGCTGATAACGCGGCGCACCAAGGCGGTGAGGAGCGGGCATGCGAAGATTTCGCAGTTCAGGGAAAACAGGCACGAGCCGGCCGCGAGCATTACCGCGCGCAATGCGGTTGCCAACCAGTTCGAGCTTCCGGTGCTCTTCTATGTCGCCACGATCCTGCTCTACATGGTGAACGCCGACAACGTGGTGACGATAGGTCTTGCCTGGATCTTCGCCCTCTCGCGCTACGTCCATGCCTTCATCCACCTGACGAACAACCGCTTGCGCTATCGCCGGCCGGCCTTCTTCGTCGGCTACGGCGCCGTCGTCCTGATGTGGGTATGGCTCGCGGTCTGGGTTGCCATGAGCTGACGGCCGGGCGCCGCGCGATCTCGCGCGCAGCCATCCGCGCGTGTTTCGGCCCGTTCACATAGTTTTGTTCACCTGTGTACTCTGAACTTCTGTCCGCTGCCCTATTCTGACGGCGACAGGCGTCCGGGTTCCCCGACGACCAGCTATTCGGAACGGGAGGATGACATGGAAAAGCCGCTTATCACGCAGGCGATGATCGATGCCTACGACGAATACACCCATCTGACCCTCGACAGGCGGAGGTTCATGGAGCGCCTGACGGCGCTTGCCGGCTCCGCCGCGACCGCGGCCGCGATTGCGCCGATGCTCGCCGCAAACAGCGCGAGCGCCGAAATAATCGCGTCCGACGATGCACGCGTGACGGCGGAAGATGTCACCTATCCCGGCGGCAGCGGCGAGATGAAGGGATATCTCGTGCGGCCGAAGGACGCTTCCGGCCCGCTCGGCGCCGTCATCGTGATCCACGAGAACCGCGGTCTCAACCCGCACATCCGAGACGTTGCCCGCCGCATGGCGCTGGAAGGTTTCGTGGCGCTTGCCCCGGATTTTCTTTCGCCGGAGGGCGGAACGCCTTCGGACGAGGACAAGGCGCGCGAGATGATCGGCAAGCTGGACCCCGCCGCAACCGTTGCGAACGCCGAGGCGAGCCTGAAATATCTTGCGACCCTTCAGGGCGTGAACGGCAATGTGGGGGCGATCGGATTTTGCTGGGGCGGCGGTCTCGTGAACCGTTTCGCCACGAAGTCTCCCGACCTGAAGGCGGGCGTCGCCTACTATGGCGCGCAGCCGGCAGCGGCTGATGTGCCAGGCATAAAGGCTGCGCTGCTGCTTCACTATGCCGGCCTCGACGACCGCATCAACGCCGGCATCGATGCCTACAAGAAGGCGCTCGAGGCCAGCGGCAAGACCTTCGAGGTCTTCGTCTACGACGGGGTCAACCATGCCTTCAACAACGACACGTCGGCCGCGCGCTACGACAAGGCCGCAGCCGAACTCGCCTGGCAGCGCACCGTGGAGTTCCTGAAGAAAAATCTCGGCTGATCGATCGGCAGCGCCACTTGGCTACATTGAAAGCCGGGTCACGAGGCCTGGCCTTCTGGCTTTTTGAGTTGGGCAGCCCGTGCGCCCGCAGTTCACCAGCCCGGCAGGATCTGGCCAGCCCGGGCCCGTTGGAGGCGCGGGAAGGGCTTGACTTCCGCCTCCGGCAGGTCGTCGTTCATGCCGAGCGGCGTGATGTTGTCGAGGCAGGCGGTGATGTGGTTGGTAATCGCGTTCATCAGCGAGGGCGAAAGCCCCGGACGCTTCATGATGCCGATCTGGACCGGTGCAAGGCTCGGGAAGCCATCGGCCTGTGTCAGCACCTTCATGCCCGGGCGAAGCGCGGATTCCGGCAACACAGACACGGCCATGCCCGCCAGCACTGCTGCTGCAACGACGGTCGAGGACCAGCTGGTGAACAGGACCTGGTAGTCCCGTCCGACGGAATCGAGGGCTGCGCAGGCGATCTGCCGCCACTGGCAATCCCGGCGGCCGACCGCGAGCGGCACCGGCGCGTTCTCGGGAAGCGGATGATTGGCGGATGCCACCCAACAGAGCGGCTCGGTTCTCACCACGTCCGACTGCCGCTGGCGCGGATTGTGCGTTACCAGCGCGATGTCGAGTTCGCCCTTGCTCATTTTCTCACCGAGATCCACCGAAGGCTCGCAGACGATATAGAGCTCCACGTTCGGATGGGTCTTGGCGAACCGCATGATGATTTCCGGCATGTAGCGATCGGCATAGTCGTCTGGTGTGCCGATACGGAGCGTGCCTTCGAGTCGATTGTCGTCGAAGGCCGCAATCGCCTCGTTGTTCAATCGGATCATGCGTCGCGCGAAGTTGAGCAGGCGGTCGCCCTCGGTGGTCAGGCGGTTGCCGCGGCCATCCTTCATGAAGAGCTGCTTGCCGATTCTCTCCTCGAGGCGGCGCATCTGCATCGAGACCGCGGATTGCGTCTTGAACACGCGGTCCGCAGCTTTTGTGAAGCTGCCTGTATCTGCGATTGCAACGAAGGTCTGCAGCTGGTCGATGTCTAGGGGAGCGGACATGAGCACCATCCATAAGCTTGCTTGATCAATACTATTAAAAACATTCGTTGGACTGATCAATGAGATTCTGCGAAAAAACACCTGCAACGCGATGAGCCATCCGCCGGCTCCAGCGCGTAGCCCCAGACCCTTCCCGCTAGGGCCTCCCGGCGGGAAGGGGTTCTTTCAGGAGTGCAAATTTCACCGCCGTGGGCATGGCGTCCACGGGGAACGATCATTGGCGCCGTTCAACACCATCGGATCTGATGGACTACGGAGCCGGAAAGGAGAAAGTGCCATGCGCATGCTAGACCGCACCACCGACCTCGACCTCGCCTTGTCCCTGCGACCGGCCCCGACCTACCTGGGGCGTATCCGCAATTATGCAACGATGCTGCTGCGCGCATGGCGGAACCGTCGAGTCCTCGGCAATCTGGACCAGCTGGACGATCACCAGCTCCTGGATATCGGATTGCGCCGCGAAGACTTGCGTGAGGCTGCGACCTCCTCCTTCTTCGGCGATTCCAGTCTGCATCTGACCATTGCCGCCCGCCAGCGGGCGCGCCAGCACCTGAGGACCGGTCTGCTCGACTGACCGGTTCCAGCCTTCCCCGCAGGGTATGAGCCAATGACCCTGCTGCTTGCCCGGCGAGTGACCGAGATCGGTTGCGCCGGGCTTTTTCTTGCCCGGAAGGAATTTGCGCCGGTAGATGTGATTTCGGTCAATCCGGACACCCGATTTTGCGCTATAGCTGCGCCATCGTTCTTTCCGGATTTTCCATGGTCACCGTTTCCTTTCTCCTTACCTCGTCGATCATCCTTCTCACCCCCGGACCGACAAACACGATTCTTGCTGCGTCCGGAGCTGCCCTCGGCTTTCGCCGGGCGCTCTTCCTGCCGCTTGCCGAAGCGCTGGGCTATGCGATCGCGATCTCCTTTTTCGTGGCGCTTACGTCCCTGACCGGCGGCCTTCCTTGGGCATTGCCGATCATGAAGGCGATCGCATCCCTGTGGCTTATCCTCTCGGCCGTACGGCTCTGGACCGAAAAGGTCGACATGACCGCGGCGCCGGCGAGAGGCGCGTTCTTTCGCGTCCTCTTCACCACACTCCTGAACCCGAAGGCGATGCTCGTCGGGACCATGCTCATTCCACCATCGGAGGCCGGGGGAACGGCCGGATGGGTCGGCGCATTCGTCACGCTCTCGGTCATCGCTGGAATGGGGTGGGTGATGCTCGGCTCGCTGTTGCCGCGCGGTGTTCGCCGCCATGCGTACAAAGGGGCGGCGGTCGTTCTTGGCGGCTTCTCCATGGTCGCCGCCGCCAGCGCCCTGGCCTGACGGGGCGCGGCGCGATCCGGGCGACGGCCCGTCCGGATCGATATGCTCGGATCAGAGCAGGCGCCGGGAGTGCTGAAGCACCGGCTGCCCTGCGATATTACTTCTTCGGCTTCTCTTCCGGCGGTGCATCGTCCGTATCGACAGACCTGCTCATCTGTTCGAAGATGTTCTCGATGCTCTTCTGATAGTCCTTCTGCATCTCGAGGCCGGTGTCGAACATCGTGTTGAAGAGCTTGGTCAGCGATTCCGCCGGCGACACGCTCTTGTCCGTCTTGTCCGCGGTATCACCCGAAAACCCCGCCATCATGTCCTGGAAGGCCTTGGCGAATGGATTGTCCGCAAAGGGGTTCGGCGTGTCCTTCTTCGCGGCAGCTCCGCCGCTGAAGAAGCTCTGCATGGCCTGTGTGAAGGGGTTGTCAAAGGGATTGGCGGCAGGCTGAGGCTTCTTCGCCATGCCCGTCGCTTCCATCCACTGCTGGGCCATGACGGCAAAGGGATTGTCAGTGGAAGTGCCCTGGGAGCCGCCCATGAACGGCGCCATCGACTGCTTGAAAATGCCGCCCATCAGCGTGGTCGCCATGACAGGCAGCATCTGCTTGTAGATTTCCTGGCCGATGCCGGTCATCTGGGCGGCCTGCGCGGCGATTGCCCGCGAAATCTCCTTGGAGCCGAAGAGATGGCCAAGGACCCCGTTTCCGTCCTCCATGCCCTGAGGCGTGAAGGCCTTGGTCATGTCCTCGAAGTACTTCACGTGGTTTCCCGAACCGAGCGCGGTCAGGAACGCTCCCAGGTCATAGGGATTGGCGGCGTTGCGCTTGAAGCCTTCGGAAAAGGCCGGCATCAGCGCGGCCATCGCGTTGTTGGCCTGTTCCTGGGCCAGGCCGAACTGTTTGGCCATGACCTCCATGGCTTTGCCGTTCTGCGCCTGCATCATCATGTCGTAAAGAGGCAGCATAGTGGATCCCGATCCCCTCGCAAAGCATAAGCATGTGCTTGCACTATAACGGGAAATTCAAGGACGGAAACCGCTTTCTTGGTCGTGCGGCCGCCGAACCGTCAATATTGGTATTCGGTGAAGACGGGATCCACGGAACCGCCCCAGCGGCCGTGATAGAGAGCGAGCATGTCCTCGGCAAGTGTCGCCTTCTTGGCGAGCACTTCCTCGAGGGGCGCGAGGAAGATGCTCTCGTCCACGCCATCGCCGTTCAGGCGGTTGCGTGCAACAAGCCCTCCGCGCGAAATCGCGAGAACTTCGCGGGCGATTTCCATGAGCGGGCGGCCGCGATGTTCGGCAGAAAGTCCCTTGGCGGGAACGCCGTTGCGCAGGGCCAGCACCTCGTCATACGTCCAGTCGCGCGTCAGCGCCTCGGCCGCGTCCAGAGCGCCGTCGTCGTAGAGCAGTCCTACCCAGAAGGCGGGGAGGGCGCAGATCCGGCGCCACGGTCCGCCGTCGGCACCGCGCATCTCGAGGAAGCGCTTCAGCCGCACGTCAGGGAACAGCGTCGACAGATGGTTGGTCCAGTCGCCCATGTTGGGCTCGAAGTCCGCGACCACACCTTTCATCGCGCCGCCCATGAACTGGCGGAAGGTGATGTGTGTGCAGTCGTGATACTTGCCGTCGCGTACGATGAAGTACATCGGCACGTCGAGCGCCCACTCGACATAGTTCTCGAAGACAAAATCCGGAGAGAAGGCGAAGGGCAGGAGGCCGGCGCGATTGTTGTCCGTGTCGCGCCAGATGTCGCCACGCCACGAAAGAAGGCCGTTCGGCTTGCCGTCGGTGAAGGGCGAGCTTGCAAACAGTGCGGTCGCAAGCGGCTGCAGCTTCAGGGAGACCTGCATCTTCCGGCGCATGTCCGCTTCGGATGAGAAGTCGAGATTAACCTGGATCGTGCAGGTGCGGTACATCATGTCGAGACCCTTGGTGCCGACCTTGGGCATGTAGCGGGTCATGATCTCGTAGCGCGACTTCGGCATGCGCGGGGTCTCGTCGAATGTCCACTTGGGACTTCCGCCCATGCCCAGGAAACGTATGCCGAGGGGCTCTGCGATATCGCGCAAGGTTGCCAGATGCTGCTGCGATTCCTTGCAAGTCTGGTGAAGGGTTTCGAGCGGCGCGCCGGAAAGCTCGAACTGTCCGCCCGGCTCGAGCGAAATCGCGCCCATGCCCGACGGCTCGCCGAGGCCGATGATGTTGCCCGCATCGAGAATCGGCTCCCAGCCGCTTTTCTCCTGCATCCCCTTCAGCAGCGCGGAAATGCTCCGGTCGCCGAAATACGGAACGGGGCTGTTGTCAGCCGTAAAGAAGACGAATTTCTCGTGTTCCGTCCCGATGCGGAATCGCTCCTTCGGCTTGCAACCGGCGGCGAGATATTCCGTCATGTCTGCTATCGAGCGAACCGGCGTCTGGTCGGTTGTATCACGGGCCATGGGCGTCTTCTTCTGATCGGGTATTGCCTGGCAGAATAGACAGGCACGTGAGGGGTGCTTGGACCGGATTTAAGTGCGGTGCAAGCGAATTCATTTCAAGACAGGTTCAAAAAAACGATATGAGCGTGTCGCGCAAGGCACTGCCACGCCTGTTCAATTCCAGTCGCCGACCGTCGCCTGAAGCACCGCCATTGCGGCGACTGCGGCCGTGTCGGCCCTGAGGATCCGCGGTCCGAGCGGGATCGCCGTCACGTAGTCGAGGCTGCGCAGCAACTGGCGTTCCTCGTCGGAGAACCCGCCTTCGGGCCCGATCAGCAATGCAAGTTTTCGCTCGGCGATTGCCTGCAGCACGGGAACGGGATTCTGGCTTTCGTGGCCCTCGTCGCAAAAGACGATGCGACGGTCGCGGGGCCAGTCGCTGAGGAGGTCGGTCAGCTTTTGTGGCGGCATCACGTCGGGTATGGAGAGGATGCCGCATTGCTCGGCCGCCTCGATCACGTTGGCCTGCAGCCGTTCGAGACTGGTGATCTTGCCCTGCACATGCTGCGTCATGACAGGTCTCAGGACACCGGCCCCCATTTCGACCGCCTTCTGCACGAGATAGTCGAGGCGTCCGACCTTGAGGGGGGCAAAAAGGTAGTGAAGGTCCGATGGCGCGGGTTGCGGCCGGACCTGCTCGACGGCGGTCATCATCAGGCGCTTGCGGGTCGGCAGCGAAATCTCCGCGCGCCATTCCCCGTCGCGGCCGTTGAAGGCGAGGATCGACGTCCCTTCCTCGATGCGCAGCACGTTGGCCAGGTAGTGGAACTGCTCCTTCGTCGCTTCCAGCGCCGCGCCGTCATGAAGCGCGCCCTCGACGAAAAGCCGTTGCATGCGGTAGTTCGCGCGCATCGCAGGTCTTCCTTCAGGTAAACAGCGCGTTGAGGATCACGAAGATCACTGCGGAGAGCGCCGCGGAGACCGGCAGAGTGACGATCCAGGCCGCTATGATTGTCATGAAGTGCGACCGGCGCACGAGATAGCGCCGGCGGGATTCGTCCGGATTGGAAAACTGGGGCACGTCGTCGGCAATCTTGCCGCCTCTCGCCCGGATGTACTCGATGCGCCGCTTGGAGTTCCGGGTATACCACTCGCGGAACAGCCCGACCCCGAAGACTGCGCCGACGGCGATATGCGTGGACGATACCGGGATCGCGAGCAGCGATGCGGTGAGCACCGCCACGGCCGAGGAAAGCGTCACGCAGAAGGCGCGCATCGGATTGAGCTTGGTAATTTCGTGGCCGACCAGCCGGATGAGGCGGGGGCCGAAAAGCATGAGGCCGATCGATATCCCGAACGCGCCGATCAGCATGATCCAGAGCGGCGGTGCCATGGGGTCGCCGGCTGCGCTGTGGCGCAGCGCCGTGACCACGCCGAGCAGCGGCCCGACCGCGTTCGAGACGTCGTTTGCCCCGTGAGCGAAGGATAGGAGGGCGGCCGAGCAGATGAGCGGGATCTTGAAGAGGGTTCTGAGCGACTGGTTCCTGTTTTCCAGCCCGACGGAGTGGCGCGCGACGATCGGCGACACGATGAAGTATGAGAGAATGCCAGCTGCAAGGCCGATCAGTAGAGCGGAGGTGAGCGAAACCTCGTACAGCTGGTTGATGGCGTTGTGCGCAAGGAAGGCGACGAAGGATCCGAGCATCACTGAGATCAGTATCGGCACCCAGAACCGCGCGGCCGCGATCTTGTCCTCGCGGTAGATGATGAACTCCTTGATCAGGGCAAGGAACAGGGCGGCAATGACGCCGCCCAGAATCGGCGAGAGGGTCCAGCTCACGACAATTAGCGAAATGGAATCCCACTGCACGCTGCCGAGGCCACTTGCCGCGGCACCCGCGCCGATCACGCCACCGACGATGGAGTGGGTGGTCGAGATGGGGGCATTCGCGAGAGTGGCGAAGTTGATCCAGAGTGCGGAGGAGGCAAGTGCCGCCACCATGGCCCAGACATAGGTCTCGCCGTTGCCGAACCGCGAACTATCGAGCAGCCCGGAACCGATGGTCTGTACCACGCCGCCGCCGGCAATGACGGCGCCGGCGATCTCGAAGATCGCTGCGAGGATCAAGGCGACCGTCATGGTCATCGCGCGGGCGCCGACGGCAGCGCCGACATTGTTGGTGACGTCGTTGGCGCCGATGTTCATCGCCATGTAGGCAGCAAGCGCAGCCGCGACCACGACCAGCGTCGCCCCCGGAGCATTCGAGACAAATGCGCTGGCTACGGCCATTGCAAGCAGCAGGAAGACCAGAGCTATGCCCACGCCTGTCCAGGACCTGAGCACGAACTGCGTCGCCTGCTCGCTGAAGGTCAGCTTGTCCAGATCCTTGTCAAGCGTCGGCTTTTCGAGCCGCACCTGCGAATTCGCCATCAATCATGCTCCTTTGTCACGACTGGGACTATCGTCACAGGACGGCAAGAGCAATATGACCGGAACCGGACAGTGGTACATTATTTGGAAGCGGGGAGGGCGGGCTCGACCGGCATGGACTTCTCGAAGGCAAGGAACAGGTTCTTCAGCCCTGGTTCGTTGACCCTGCGGGCGGCTTCGGCGCAGCTCACCCATTCCATCCGCCGTTCGCCCTTTTCCGGGTAGTTCTTACAGATGTCCTCGACTTCCAGCGCGTAGACCTGGACCTTGCAGCTGACCTTGAGGCCCTCTGCCAGGCCCTTCTGATACATGTAGTGGCCGATCGACATCTTGCCGACCTTGCCCTTTACGCCGGCTTCCTCGTAGGCTTCGCGCTCGGCGACGCCATGGCAGTCCCGGTTGGCCATCGGCCATCCCTTGGGAATGACCCAGCGGCCCGTGTCGCGGCTGGTGATGAGGAGAACCTCGAGAACCGATCGCTTTTTCCTGAAGCGATAGCAAAGCGCCGCATACTGCACCCGCGCAGGGCGCCGGAACATCAGGTGCACATCACCAGCAAGTCGGTTCAGGATGTTCAAGGTCCGCTTCATACCCTTTTGTTCGAATCACTTAAAAAGCCTTGATGGCCGATTATCTACGCCATCTGCCTTGTGTAAACTTTGCGCGCCGCCGAACGGCCTATTCCCCGAAGGTTTCCGAGGATCGTGTCGTTTCGGAGTCAGTCCGTCAGGCCGCGCTGCTGCATGCGCAATTGCGATATGCGCTGCCATTCGCCGCTGCGCTCCGCTTCCCGGATCGCCGCGCTGATATAGTCAATATGGGTCTGGGCCGCCGACTTTGCCAGTGCGCCATCGCCCCTGATGATCGCCGCACAAATCGCCTCGTGCTGGCTGAGTAGCTGTTCGCGGGAATGCTCGGACGAAAATACCAGGTGGCGGTGGAAGAAAATGCCCTGCGCCAGCAACCGGTAGCAGGCCCGAAGCGTGTGAAGCAGGACGATGTTGTGGGCGCATTCGCCGATGGCGTTGTGCAGCTCGACATCGGCCGCAAGCTCTTCCTCGAAATCACCCTTTTCGTGCGCCTGGCGCATGGAGGCGAGGATCCGCGTCAGCATCTCCCTGTCGAACTGCGTTGCGCGCCGTGCCGCCAGTTCGGCTGTGATCCCTTCCAGCTCGCGGCGATATTCCAGATAGTCGCTGGTGGCGCGCTGGTGCCGTGCAATCAGTTCGACGACGGGCTTCGAGAACACCTGCCCGATGAGATCGGCCACATAGGTGCCCCCGCCGTGGTGGCTGACGAGCAGGCCGCGGGTTTCGAGCTCCTTCAGCGCCTCGCGAAGGATGGGACGAGACACGTCCAGCCGCTTGGAAAGCTCCCGTTCTCCCGGGAGCCTGTCGCCGTCGCGTAGCACGCCTTCGAGCAACAGCAGCTCGATCTGCCGCACAACCTCGTCTGCCGTGCGGCTATGGCTGATGCGGGCAAAAAGGTCGAAGGATTCGGCGTTCGGGACGGTCTCCATGCGGGCAAAGGTATCAACTTGAATTAAAACCGGTCAAGATTTTTGTCCACTCGCGGGATTTCTCCGTGGCCCCTGCGTCAATGAGCCCTTTCTTTTTTGGCCTGACATTTGTTAAGCGAAGGGGGTCGATGCATTTGCGATGGGGGATCAAGCAGGCATGGCAAAGGGAAGTTTTGCATTTCCGCCGGCGTCTGCACGCGCCCAGGCGCTGGGTGAGATCCACGCACGGCCCTATGCGCTGGTGGATTCTCCGCGGGTGATTTTCCAGCTCGCCTTCCTGACGGAGGGCGGGTCCGCCGTGGACCAGGCGGTGGTTGCGAACCTGGCGCGCTCGCGCGGGGTTTCTCCGCCGGCACGCGATGCCAGCCACCAGGCGATGAGCTGGGGGCAGGGAACGCTGCGCTGGGAGCGGCATACGGAATTCTCGACCTACTTCTGGGACGCTCCGGTGCCCGAGAAGTTCGGGGACGTGGTGCCCGTGCATCCGTTCGGCGACAGCTTCTCGCCGCCCGGCACGCTGATATCGGGCATCCGGCTGGAGATCCGCCCCGACAGGCCGGAAACGCGCGCCGCCATGGCGGTGTTCGACCCGACCAGCCTCTGTTACAGCGAAGTCAAGGACGGGCAGGCGGCCGTTCTGACGGACTTCCGGCAGAACGGCGACGGGCTTACCCAGATTCTCGTCATCGACCGTGGCATGACCGAGGCCGGGCGCGGTGCGCTGGTGCAGCGTCTCCTCGACATCGAGACCTACCGCACGCTGGCGATGATGGGGCTGCCGCTCGCCCAGTCGCTCTCGCCCGAGATCCGCCGCATCGAGGACGGGCTGACCGCGATTACCCAGCGCATGAAGCTCCACGCGCGCGACGAGGCCGACGAGATGCTCGGCGAGATCACCCGCCTGGCAGCGGAGCTGGAGGCCAATGCGGCGCTGAGCCTTTATCGCTTCGGTGCAAGCAGGGCCTATTACGGCATCGTCCAGGAGCGTGTGCGCACACTGGCCGAGACGGCCGTGCCCGGCTACGAAACGCTCGGCGCCTTCCTGGAACGCCGTCTCGCGCCGGCGATGCGCACCTGCCAGTCGGTGGAAGAGAGGCAGGCGAACCTGTCGCGCAAGCTCGCCCGCGCCACGGCGCTGCTCAGAAGCTGGATCGATGTGGAGCTGGAGCAGCTGAATGCAACGTTGCTGAACTCCATGGATCGCCGCGCCAAGCTGCAATTGCGCCTCCAGCAGACCGTTGAAGGGCTCTCGGTGGCGGCAATCTCCTACTATGTGGTCGGCCTCTTCGGATATGTCGCCAAGGCGGCGAATGGCCTCGGCCTGCCAGTCAAGCCAGAGACGCTGACAGGTATCGCCGTGCCGGCCGTCGTCCTTTCCATGTGGCTCCTCGTGAGGGCGATCCGCAGGCGACACGCGGAGGAGGACGCGCTCTGAGCGGAGAGGGACGAAGCCTCGTGCCGTCTCCTTGGCATGCCGTTGCCCCGGAAGCCGCGTCAGCTTCTGGACCCTAGCGGTCCCAGTAGGGCGCGGGGCCGTAGAGATCGGCGAGGTAGTCGATGAACATCCGCACCTTGGCCGGCAGGAACTGGCGCGATGGGTAGACAGCGGAAAGGGTCACGCTCTTCGAGCTTTCGAAGGCGGGAAGAACCTGCACGAGCTTGCCTTCCTTCAGTTCCTGGCCGATGTCCCAGGTCGAGCGCAGCGCAATCCCCATGCCGGCGATAACTGCTTCCCGTATGACTTCGCTGGAATTCGTCACCAGCGGGCCGTCCGGACGCCACGTCACGATCCCGGAGGGGCCGTCCAGGCGCCAGATGTCCTGGTTGTGCGGCGGCAGGCAGACATGCCGGGAGAGGTCTTCCATCGTCTCGGGGGTGCCGTGTTGCTTCAGGTAATCCGGGGCGGCGCAAAGGACCCTGCGCACCGGCGCGAGCCTGCGGGCGACGAGCGAGGAATCCGACAGCTCTCCGATGCGGACGGCGAGATCGAATCCGCCGCCGACGATGTCCGAGAACTCGTCTGACAGCACCAGGTTTATCGTGAGATCCGGATGCGCCGACAGGAAGGCCTTGAGATGAGGGGCGATGTGCATGCGGCCGAAGGATGTCGGCGCGGAAACACGCAACGTTCCGCGCGCCGTGCCCGAGCGGCCCGAGACGAAGGCTTCCGCCTCTTCGATGCCTGCGAGAATGCCGAGAATTCGCTCGTAGAAGCCCTGTCCTGCCTCGGTCAGCGATATCTGGCGCGTGGTGCGCTGCAGGAGTCGCGTGCCGAGGCGTTCCTCCAGCCGCTTGATGCGTTTGGAGACCACGGCGGGCGAAAGTCCCAGCGTCCGGCCGGCTGCGGACATGCTGCCGGTATCGACCACGCGGGAGAAAATTTCGAGATCGCCGAGATTTGTCACAAGTCGGATCCATTATTGCCTTTGCGGAAACAGTGCTTAGCATTTGCCTCCTTTCGGCGGAAGTGGTAAAGAAAAAATACCACTTGTGAGGCTGGGAGGTTCGCCGCATGGATCAGATCGGGTTCCTGGAACCGAAGGCGGAAGTTCTCGCCCGCCGCAGCCAGATCGTTGCCGACCTCGCGGACCTTCTGCCGCCCGGCTGCCTCGTGCATGAGCCGCGCGAACTCGTGCCCTTCGAGACCGATGCGTTTGTTTCCTACCGGCGCGTTCCGCTGGCGGTCGCGCTGCCGGAGACGACGGCCCAGGTCGCAGCTGTCATGAAGTACTGCGCCCGCTACGGCATTCCCGTCGTGCCGCGCGGTGCCGGGACCTCCCTTTCGGGCGGCGCGATTCCGCAGGAGGATGCGGTCGTGCTCGGGCTGTCGAAGATGTCTCGTATCCTGGAAGTGGACTACGCCAATCGCACGGCAACGGTTCAGGCCGGCGTCACCAATCTCAACATTTCCGAAGCCGTGTCGGCGGATGGCTATTTCTACGCGCCGGATCCGAGCTCCCAGCTCGCCTGTACCATTGGCGGCAACATCGGGATGAACTCGGGAGGCGCCCACTGTCTGAAATACGGGGTCACCACCAACAATCTCCTCGGCGTGAAGCTGGTGATGACGGATGGAACGGTCGTCGACCTCGGCGGAAAGGCGCTCGACGCGCCCGGGCTTGATCTCCTCGGCCTCGTCTGCGGTGCAGAGGGGCAGCTCGGCATCGTCACGGAAGCGACGGTGCGGCTCATCGCGAAGCCGGAAGGTGCGCGCCCCGTTCTCTTCGGTTTCGATTCCTCGGAGCAGGCAGGTGCCTGTGTCGCCGACATCATCGGCGCCGGCATCATTCCCGTCGCGATCGAGTTCATGGACAAGCCGGCGATCGGCATCTGCGAAGCCTTTGCCGGTGCGGGCTATCCGATGGATGTCGAGGCCCTGCTGATCGTCGAGGTCGAGGGGTCGGATGCGGAGATGGACGGCATGCTGGCGAGCATCATCGAGATCGCCCGGCGTCATGACGTGAAGGTCGTCAAGGAAAGCCAGTCCGCCACGGAGGCAGCGCTCATCTGGAAGGGCCGCAAATCCGCTTTCGGCGCAACGGGCCGCATTGCCGACTACATATGCATGGATGGAACGGTGCCGCTCAGCCAGCTCTCCAAAGTGCTGCGCGGCACGGCCGAGATCATCGAGCGCTACGGCCTTCGAGTGGCAAACGTCTTCCATGCGGGCGATGGCAACATGCATCCTCTCATCCTGTTCAACGCCAACGATCCCGAGGATGCCGCCCGTGCGGAAGCTGCCGGCAACGACATCCTGAAACTCTGCGTCGACGTCGGCGGCTGCCTGACGGGAGAGCACGGGGTCGGCATAGAGAAGCGGGACCTGATGCGCCACCAGTACACCGATGCGGACCTCGCCCAGCAGATGGCGGTGCGCGCCGCCTTCGATCCCCAGTGGATCCTCAATCCCTCGAAAGTCTTCCCGCTCGAAGGACGGCCCGCCGCATGACCATGACGCATGAGCCTTTGTCCGAGGAGGCTGCCGCACGGATCGTGCAGGCGGCCGCGGCATCCGGAACCAGTCTATCGATCCGCGGTGGCGGGACGCGCTCTCGGCCGGATGCGGCCGAGGCCGACATCCTCTCCACGGCCGGGCTTTCCGGCATTGTCGCCTATAATCCCGCCGAGATGACGCTGACGGCTAGGGCCGGCACGCCGCTTGCCGAAATCGAGGCGGCCGTCGCCGAGAGGCGCCAGATGCTTTCTTTCGAGCCGATGGACATGCGGCCGGTCCTTGCAACGACCGGGGAGCCGACCATCGGCGGCGTTTTCGCCACCAACGCCTCCGGGCCGCGCCGCTATGTTGCCGGTGCCGCGCGTGACAGCCTTCTTGGCGTCCGTTTCGTGAACGGCCAGGGCGAGATCGTCAAGGCGGGTGGCCGGGTGATGAAGAACGTGACGGGGCTCGATCTCGTCAAGCTTCTGGCGGGATCGCGCGGATCGCTCGCGCTCCTGACCGAGGTCACGTTCCGCCTCCTGCCGGTGCCGCAGACCGCGCTCACCATCGTCGTCTCGGGACTGAACGACGCGGAGGCCGCTGCCGCAATGGCAACGGCCATGTCGATGTCGGTCGAGGTTTCAGGGGCGGCACACCTGCCGGAATCGGTGAGGGGACGCTTCGTCGACGGCACGCTTCCCGAAGGCGCCGCCACCGTCCTGCGCCTCGAGGGGCTCGCCGCATCGGTCGCCGTCCGTGCCGAACGCCTCGCCGCCGGGATGGCGCGGTTCGGCGGCGTGTTAACGCTCGGCGAGGAGGCGAGCCTCCGGCTGTGGCGCGAAATCCGCGACGTCCATCCCTATTGCGACGGGAGTGACCGTCCGCTCTGGCGGGTATCCGTCGCACCGACGGCCGGGCACCAGCTTGTCGCGGCCCTTCGGCTGGAGACGGGCGTGGACGCCTTCTATGACTGGCAGGGTGGCCTGGTCTGGCTTCGGATGGAGGCAGATCCCGAGGCGCCGCTCGTGCGCAGCTACATCAAGGCGCTCGGCGGCGGGCATGCCACGCTCGTGCGCGCTCCCGCTTGGCTGGCTGCCGGCATTGCGGCCTTCGAGCCGCAACCCGAGCCGGTCGCAGCGCTCAGCATACGGATCAAGGAAAAGTTCGATCCGGCAGGAATTTTCGCTTCGCAGTTGGCCGGGTGAGGAGATGGCGGCTCAAGGCTCCACCACTCCCACCTCGCTCCGCCAGGACAAGGGCATTTTCTGATGCAGACCAATTTCACGCCCGAGCAGTTGGCTGACCCGCACGTCGCCAACTCGGAAAAGATCCTGCGCAAGTGCGTCCATTGCGGCTTCTGCACCGCCACCTGTCCGACCTATGTGACGCTCGGGAACGAACTCGACAGTCCGCGGGGGCGCATCTACCTCATCAAGGACATGCTGGAAAACGGCCGCCCGGCGGACGAGCAGGTCGTGACGCACATCGATCGCTGCCTCTCCTGCCTGGCCTGCACCACGACATGTCCATCCGGCGTCGACTACATGCATCTCGTCGATCACGCCCGCGCCCATATCGAGCAGACCTTCCGGCGTCCGTTCTGGAACCGCCTGACCCGGAACATCCTTGCGGCGGTGTTGCCCTATCCTGGCCGGTTCCGGCTGGCCCTTCGCGCAGCTGCCCTGGGCAGGCCGCTCGCGGGCCTGCTGAAGCGGGTCAAGCCCCTTGAACCCTTCGCCGCGATGCTGGATCTGGCGCCGAAGGCCGTTCCGCCGCGCTCGGACAGCGCACGGCCCGGGGCGCGGCCTCCGGCGGGAGAAAAGCGCGGACGCGTCGCTATTCTCTCCGGCTGTGCGCAGCCCGTGCTGCGGCCCGAGATCAACGAAGCGACGCTGCGCCTGCTCTCCCGTTTCGGCATCGAGGTTGTGGTGCCGGAGGGCGAGGTCTGCTGCGGCTCGCTGGTCCACCACATGGGGCGCGAGGAGCAGGCGCTCGATGCCGCGCGCCACAACGTCGACGTCTGGACACGGCTCATCGACAATGGCGGGCTCGACGCGATCATCATCACTGCCTCCGGCTGTGGGACGACAATCAAGGACTACGGTTTCATGCTGCGCCTCGATCCCGCCTATGCGGAAAAGGCCAGGCGTGTCTCGGCACTCGCCAAGGACATAACGGAGTATCTGGCGACGCTCGACCTGCCGCGGCAGGAATTGCGGCAGGTTACGGTCGCTTACCATTCGGCCTGCTCCATGCAGCACGGGCAGAAGATCACTCTTGCGCCCAAGAACCTGCTGAAGGCCGCAGGCTTTGCCGTTCGCGATCCCGCCGAAGGACACCTCTGCTGCGGATCGGCCGGGACCTACAACATCCTGCAGCCGGAAATCTCGGGCAAGCTGAAGGCGCGCAAGGTGAAAAACCTCGAGGCCGTGAAGCCCGACATCATCGCGACCGGCAACATCGGCTGCATCACGCAGATCGCGACGGGAACCGAGATCCCGATCCTGCACACCGTCGAGCTGCTTGACTGGGCTTACGGCGGAGAAAAGCCCAAGGCTCTCGCCTGAACTCTCACTTTGCCGCACAAATGAAGAATGCCGGCGCTGGGCCGGCATTCAAAGTCCTTATGTGCGCTAGTCGTGCCGGGACCGGGCGCGTCAGCCGCCGAACAGCGTTCTGAAAATATCGACCCCGCGGTCCTGATAGCTGACGGTGCCCTGGCGGTTGCCCGGACCAACGACGATGACCTTGGCGCCGATGCCCGCGCGCTCATAGAGGTGCTCCACGTCCTTGTTCATCATGCGGATGCACCCGGACGACATGTTGAGACCGATTGTCCAGGGCTGGTTCGTGCCATGGATCCGGAATGCGGTGTCGTTGCCACCCTTGTAGAGATAGAGGGCACGCGCACCGAGCGGATTGTCGATCCCGCCCTCCTGGTAGGTCGGCAGGATGCGACCCTTTGCGGCTTCGCGCCGGCGCATCTCCGCAGGCGGTGTCCATCCCGGCCATTCGGCCTTGCGGCCGACCGTCACCACGCCCGACCAGCCGAAACCTTCACGGCCGACCCCGATCCCGTAACGTGTCGCGCGGTTCCCGCCCTCGATGAAGTAGAGATATTTGTTGTTGGTATCGACGATGATCGTGCCGGGGCGCTCGTCGGTAACGAGCCGCACCTTGCGGCGAAGATACTGCGGCGCCGGCTGCTTCTGCACGGCGACCAGGCTGACGTCCGAGGTTGCGGCCTGGCGCGCATCCGCTTGGCCCGCAGTGAACGCGGCTGCCGGTGCCGCCGGCAGGATCGCAGTGACTGCGATGACGCCTGCGAGAAGCATGGGCATATATTTTTGCATGATCGTTTCCCTCTCTACCCCGGTCATGAAACGCTACCGATCGCGATCGTAAATTCAAGTCGATCCCTGTGCGATAATACGATTGTGATGTTCGTTTTATGCGCAGGTGCGGCTTCTGTGCTTCATAGTCATGCAGCGGGCCGGACACAATACCGGCTCGCTGCGGTGCGATACACCATCGGCAGACCCTGTTTCTTGAATTGAAATATGGAGCGCCGGATATGCTGGGCTCAGATCACGATGACTTTCGT
The DNA here is from genome assembly GCF_016864555.1 of Sinorhizobium sp. BG8. NCBI lineage: Bacteria > Pseudomonadati > Pseudomonadota > Alphaproteobacteria > Hyphomicrobiales > Rhizobiaceae > Sinorhizobium > Sinorhizobium sp. BG8. The sequence continues at coordinate 1,675,254 of NZ_CP044011.1, forward strand.
TCCGACCTTCACGCGTTCGTAGAGATCGACCACATCTTCGTTGCGCATGCGGATGCAGCCGGATGAAACGGCGTAGCCGATCGTCCAGGGCGCGTTGGTCCCGTGAATGCGGTAGAGGGTGGAACCCAGATACATGGCACGCGAACCGAGCGGGTTTGCAGGCCCGCCTTCCATGAACGCGGGAAGGTAGTGGCCCTTCGCCGCTTCGCGGGAGATCATCTCCTGCGGGGGCGTCCAGCTCGGCCATTCCGCCTTGCGGGTGATCTTGTGCGCGCCGGCCCATTCGAAGCCGGGCTTGCCGACGCCGACGCCGTAGCGCCGGGCCTTGCCGTTCTCCATGACGAGGTAGAGGAAGCGGTTGTTGGTATCGATGACGACCGTGCCGGCCTTGTGCGTCGTATCGTAGTCGACGAGCTGCGGCAGGAACATCGGATCCATCTGCGTCTGGACGGGCTTGTTTGCACGCACCGCCGCCACCTGCTGAACGCGCGGCGTGTTGCTGCGCAGGATCTGCCTCTGGAACGCCTGCTGGCGCTTGACGGTGCGCCGCTCTAGAACCGCGGGCCGGACGCCCTGGCCGCCGAGCTGCATTACCCAGGGCGCCGTCAGGTCGGGGCTTACCACCACGGGCGGGCGTGTCATGTATCGATCGTCGGCATGGGCGGCGCCCGCTGCAAGCAGAAGAGTGGTGGCAAGGAGAATGGACATTCTTGACATGGCGTACCCGTAACCTTTCGCCGCACAGAAGATTCCCGCCGACCCGAACGGGCGGCGGGGGTTGCATCGTTGAACCGTGCACGCCCTCCGGGCGCGCTGTGGTTCGATGCTCGCATCCCCCGGAAAGCGAATGGTAAACGGACGATCGTTCGACATCGAACGGAACGATAAACCGTCGGGTAGGGTTATTGCGGCCTTTCCAAAGCTGGTTGATCAATGGTAAATGCGAACAAACAGGAAACAAAGGGAGCGTTGGTCATGTCGGAAAAAGGGTTGATCGTCGGGGAAGACGGCAGGAGCCGGTGCGCCTGGCACGGCAATCTAGAGGACTACCGGCGCTACCACGACGCCGAGTGGGGACGTCCGGTCACCGACGACTTCCGCCTGTTCGAGAAGATCTGCCTGGAAGGGTTCCAGTCCGGTCTGTCCTGGCTGACGATACTGCGCAAGAGGGAGAGCTTCCGCTCCGCCTTCGCCGGCTTCGACTACGACAGGGTCGCGGCCTTCGGTGACGACGACATCGCCCGGTGCCTTGCCGACGCGGGGATCGTCCGCCATCGCGGCAAGATCGTCTCGACGATCAACAATGCGAGACGGGCGCAGGAGATGCGGTCGGAGTTCGGCTCGCTCGCCCGCTATTTCTGGGCCCATGAACCGCAAGTGGAAGAACGTCCGGAGCGGATGGATTACGAGACCCTCGTCGCCAACCCGACCACGGCGATGTCGGTTCGCATCTCGAAGGATCTCAAGAAACGCGGGTGGACCTTCGTCGGGCCGACCACAATCTACGCGTTCATGCAGGCGATGGGCCTCGTCAACGATCATCTGGAAGGGTGCTTCTGCCGCGAGGAGGTTGAGCAGGCGAGGGCGCGCTTCGTGAAGCCGTAACCACGGCTTTTAAAAGCAAATACAGATTCTAACCCCTCAGAATCAGGTGTTCCTTCCGTATTTGCTTTCCAAGAGAATCATGTAGCTTCTGGTTGAGGCGGCAATTTCGGCAAGTTGTATTGCAGGATGGTTCCCTGGCGCGTGAGTGCGATCATGCCGCTTTCCGCTGATGGATTTGGCAGGTTGGGGGAAGTGTATGTCGAACGACATGGGGATAGAGCATTGGGCGTGCGAGAAGGCCCAGGAAATCGTGTTGCGTGAGGGGTTCAACCTTATCCGGTCCGCCCGCGAGCACAACAACGTGGAAATTCGCCAGCACAGCCTGATGCTGGCGAGAGCGATTGCCGCGACCCTGGTGGAAGCCTCGGTGTCCCGGGACGGCTCCGCTGACGATGGCGTCCTCGAAGTGTCGGCTTCGACCCGGCAGTAACACAGCGGGCCGAAGCTTCTTGAGAACGCGGCGTTCCTACTGACCGTTCTTCTTCAGCCAGTCCTTCATCATCGAGATCTCGCCCTCCTGGGCCTTTATGATCTCTTCCGCGAGCTTGCGCAGCGCGGCATCCTTGCCGTACTGCAGTTCGACCTTGGCCATGTCGATCGCTCCCTGGTGGTGAGCGATCATGCCGCGAACGAAGTCGACATCGGCGTTGCCGCTGAAATCGATATCCATGCCTTGGTGCATCCTGGTGTTGGCCGCGATGAAGGCCTCGGTCGAGGGGCTGCGAGCACCCTCCGCCTGCTCCATCGCCATCGGGTCGTGGTCCATCCCGTCATGCATGGTGTTGTTCGAATCCTGCGCGAAGGCAGGCATGATGAATGCGAGCGCGATCGCGGCGCCCAAACCAACCTTTTTCATGGTGGTCCTTCCAATCTGAAACATATCCTTGCGGAGCGAACTCCGCGCGAAAGCGAGCGGTTTCAGGTGCGCGGCGGCGGATCGAGCGGCGGAAGGTCGATTCCCGAAAGCGTGGTGGCCTCGCCCTCGACACGGGCGAGCGCTCGGGGAGCCGGCGCCGAGACGCCCGCATCGGGCGTGACCGCGAAGCATGCGGCGCAGAGCAGGGGATGCAGCCGTGGATGCCCGCCGGTTCGATGATCCGGGCTTGCTCGGTCGCCATCGGCATGTGCTGCGCTTGCGTCATGATGGGTGATGGCGGTTGTCGTCCCATGTCCGCTATGGGCAGCCATCGACGCTGCCGGCATCCAGCCGGCGAGCATCGCGCCCAAAAACGCGAGGACAATGAAGAACCGTCTCATGCCTTACATCTAGGAAGAATCGCTAGCCGAGAAAAGAGGGGCGTCGGCCATTTGTCGGTGATCCCCAATCTCCGTCACACTCCTCGCGTATGAACGCGAAGACGCCGTGGATGACGCCCATCTGGCCCTCGAGAAGATCAGAACGACCGACGCAATAGACCGGCCGGCGCAGGTTGTCGCGAGCATGGATCGTCGTCGCGAACGAGAAGCTTGCGGAGGTCCCGCTCGCTTCCTCAAGGGCCCACAATATCCTGGGGCAGTCCACCGGATCGTAGGACCGGATAAGCTCGACGATGCCGCACGGGCTGCGATGCATGTCGTGCATGGCGAGCGTCTGCGCACCGAGTTCGATGAGGCCCGTCGAAAGATCGGCTCCCCATTCCTCGTAGACAAAACTGCTCCGGACGGCAGAGACGTCCGAACCGGCCAGTTCCGCAATGGCGGCGAGGTGGCCCGTCTGAGATCCCACTTCAAAACCCTGCACATGAATATGGGAACTACCGATGGCCTGCCGCACAGTCCGATGCTGCGCTTTTTGTGGCATCTGCAATCTGATCCTCGAAATATCCCGCGGTCTGGTTTGAGATTGAGTAGCTGCGAGATGATTGTTCACGTTAGAGTAGCCGACATTGAACCTGGCAGGAACAAGGGTTGCTAGTCGTTTAATAAACCTTTAGTTGTTATTTTATGCATGTTGCAATCAATAAGGATTGACCCTCATGCTGCACACGCCGACGGATCTCGTTCACCAGCTTCGCGCATATCGGATGAAGGTAGGACTAACCCAGGAGGATATCGCCTGGAAGCTGGGTTTTTCCCCCATCACCGTATCGCGCTGGGAGCGGGGCGTCAGTATTCCGGACCTAAGGGCGACCGGCGCGATCGTGGATTTTCTGCGCCGCGCCGACCAGCAGAGCGAGCGCCTGCTGATCCGCGCTATCCAGAACTCGCGCGAAAGCAGAAACCTATGGGAAGGACGCGACATTCGCTATCTTGCCGGATCTCCACAGGAGTTCCGGGAGTCACCCGAAATGCGCGCGGTCGTCGGCACCAGCATCAGGCGTTATGTGACCGGTATCTACCGCGAGGTGATGGAAAACCATGACATCATCAACGGGATCGAGGCAGGCGAGATTGCGCGCATCGACATTTATGGCGGGCCTGTGCTTTCCATGACGTCGATTCCGTCAGGCTTCGTGCAGTTGAAGCGCCTGACCTTCGGCGGAAAAATGCTCGGCATAATCCGGGGGGAAACCCAGTCCATGCTGATCCCCGCGGTAAGCGCGCCGCCGCATCCGGGGTTCAAGGTTCTGAGCTGGGACGTCCTGTCGCGCCGGCCCTAAGTTTCGCCACCCCTTCGCCCTTGCCGCCTCGGGTTCAATCCGCTAGGGAAGCCCACAAAGAAAATCCAGCGTTTTTGGGCATCCCGATGAGCGAAAAACAGAAGAAACCGCAGAAGCTGAGGGCCCGTCTGCCACGTGGCTTTGTCGACCGGTCTGCCTCCGACATCCGTGCCGTCAACGAGATGACTGGCAAGATCCGCGAGGTCTACGAGCGCTACGGTTTCGATCCCGTCGAGACGCCGCTGTTCGAGTACACGGATGCGCTCGGCAAGTTCCTGCCCGACAGCGACCGGCCGAACGAGGGCGTCTTCTCGCTTCAGGACGATGACGACCAGTGGATGAGCCTGCGCTACGACCTGACGGCCCCGCTCGCCCGTCATGTCGCGGAAAACTTCAACGAGATCCAGCTTCCCTATCGCACCTATCGCGCAGGCTACGTCTTCCGCAACGAGAAGCCGGGCCCGGGCCGCTTCCGCCAGTTCATGCAGTTCGACGCCGATACGGTCGGTGCCGCGGGCGTCCAGGCGGATGCCGAGATGTGCATGATGATGGCCGACACGATGGAAGCGCTCGGCATCGCGCGCGGCGACTATGTCATTCGCGTCAACAACCGCAAGGTCCTCGACGGCGTGCTCGAGGAAATCGGGCTTGGTGGCCCGGAGAACGCTAATGCACGCCTCACCGTACTGCGCGCCATCGACAAGCTCGACAAGTTCGGCCCCGAGGGCGTTCGTCTCCTGCTCGGCGAGGGCCGCAAGGACGAGAGTGGCGACTTTACTAAGGGAGCCGGGCTAAAGGACGAACAGATCAAAGTCGTTGAAGAGAAGGTAATCTTCTTCTCAACCGGCGCTCGCTTCACCCGTGCTAAGCAAGGTGGCCTGGCGGACAACGTTGTTCTGGACGATCGCTTACCAAGTGATCCTGAAGCTCTTTGGTTGGACAATCTGGATCTTGCCGAGATGGTCAGCAAAAGAGGCTCTAACAATGAGATTGGCCTAGCCGCGGCCGAAGAACTGAGAACCATGGCTCAGCTGTTCCACTCGGCGGGATACGGCACAAAACGAATCCTGATCGACCCATCCGTCGTGCGCGGCCTGGAGTACTACACCGGCCCGGTCTTCGAGGCCGAGCTGCAGTTCGCGGTCACCAACGAGAAGGGCGAGAAGGTCGTCTTCGGTTCGGTCGGCGGCGGTGGCCGCTATGACGGACTCGTTTCGCGCTTCATGGGCCAGCCGGTTCCTGCTACGGGCTTCTCCATCGGCGTCTCGCGCCTGATGACGGCACTCAAGAATCTCGGCAAGCTCGGCCAGAGCGAAGTGATCGAACCGGTCCTGGTCACGGTCATGGATGGCGATGTCGGCTCGATGGGCCGCTACCAGCGCTTCACACAGGAACTCCGAGCCGCCGGCATCCGCGCCGAAATGTACCAGGGCAACTGGAAGAAGTTCGGAAACCAGCTGAAATACGCCGACCGTCGCAATTGCCCCATCGCCATCATCCAGGGCGGCGACGAGCGGGCCGAGGGCGTCGTCCAGATCAAGGATCTGATCGAGGGCAAGCGGCTCTCCGGCGAGATCGAGGACAACGCCGCCTGGCGCGAGGCGCGCGCCGCGCAGATCTCGGTGCCGGAAAACCAGCTGGTCGAAAAGGTTCGCGAAATTCTCGCCGCGCAGGCGGAAGACCGCGAGCGGGCGGGCAGGGACGCCTGACAATGAGGAGCGCCTCCTGCCTGGGATCTGGGCGACCAAGCCAGTCCGCCAACCTCGTCGTTGACGCAGGCAGCAGCTGGAGGCAGCGCGATGCTGGCAGAGGGAGTGCATTCGGATGCCGCTGATCAACCTTCCCGTCTTCGCTCCCCAGATGCTCGCTGACTTCGCCGCTCTTGGAACCGAGCGTGTCGATACGCCCGTCATCCAGCCGGCGGAACCGTTCCTCGACATGGCGGGCGAGGACTTGCGCCGCCGCATCTTCATGACCGAGAGCGAAACCGGCGCGAGCCTGTGCCTGCGCCCCGAGTTCACCATCCCCGTCTGTCTACGCCATATCGAGACGGCGACCGGCACACCCAAGCGCTACGCCTATCTCGGCGAGGTGTTCCGCCAGCGCCGCGGCGGTGCGAACGAATTCTACCAGGCCGGCATCGAGGACCTCGGCGAGACCGATACGGCGGGCGCCGACGCGCGCGCTATCCATGATGCCCTGCTGGTTTTGACAAAGCGCCTTCCCGGTGCACCGTTTGCCGTCACCCTTGGCGATCAGTCCGTCTTCGAGGCCGTCGTCGCCGCCTGCGGCCTGCCCGCGGGCTGGCAGAAGCGTCTCGTGCACGCCTTCGGAAACCAGACCCAGTTGCAGAAGCTCCTCGGGCAGCTCGCAAATCCGTCCGCAACGGGCGTCTTCGGCCCGGAGGTCGAGCGTCTCGCGATCCTCGGTCTCCTTGAGGATGAGGAGCGGCTTGCGGCCCATATCGACCAGACCATGGAAGCGACGGGCTATTCCACCAACGCCAGCCGCAGCCCCGCGGAAATCGCCCGGCGACTGCGCGAAAAGATGGAACTCGAGAGCACACGCCTCGAAGGCGGCACGCTCGCCATGCTGACGGAGTTCCTCTCGTTGGAAGTAAGCCTCGCGGAAGCGCCCGACGCACTCTTCGCCTTCGCCGACAAGGCGGGCCTCACGATGGACAAGGCGCTCTCCGGCTTTGACGCCCGCGTGGCGGCCCTTGCGAATGTCGGCGTGGATCTCTCCTCCGTCACCTATCGCGCTGCCTTCGGGCGTCCGCTGGACTACTACACCGGCCTCGTCTTCGAGGTGACCCTCGAAGGGGACTCGTCCGTGCTTGCCGGTGGTGGGCGCTTTGACAGGTTGATGACGCTCCTTGGCGCAACGGACCGCATCCCCGCCGTGGGCTTCGCTCTCTGGCTCGATCGGATCGAACAGGCAATCGAAAGGAGCGCGCGGCAATGACGCTGACGATCGGCTTGCCGTCCAAGGGCCGCATGAAGGACGACGCTTCGGAAATCTTCTTCAGGGCTGGCCTGAAGATTGCCGCGGTCGGCAACGAGCGCTCCTATCGCGGCCGGGTCGAGGGCATCGACGATGTGGAAGTTGCTTTCCTGTCGGCCTCGGAAATCTCCCGCGAGCTGGCGAACGGTACCATCGACTTCGGTGTCACCGGAGAAGACCTTGTCCGGGAAGGGCTCGCTGAAGCGGATGCACGCGTAGAGTTCTGCGCGCGTCTCGGCTTCGGTCATGCGGACGTCGTGGTCGCGGTGCCGGAGATCTGGCTCGATGTCGACACGATGGCGGATCTTGCCGATGTCGCCGCGGATTTTCGCGCACGCCATGGCCGCAGGCTGACGATCGCGACGAAATACTGGCGGCTGACGCAGCAGTTCTTCTCCGGAAATCACGGCATCCAGCTCTACCGGATCGTCGAGAGCCTCGGTGCGACCGAGGGGGCGCCCGCCTCCGGGTCGGCAGATATCATCGTCGATATCACGTCGACCGGTTCAACACTGGTCGCCAATCACCTGAAGATCCTCTCCGACGGCGTGATCCTGAAATCGGAGGCCTGCTTCGTCCGGGCGCGAAAGGAAAGCCACGCCGGTGATCGGGCAGTGGACGAGATTGTCGAACGCCTTCGCGCCGCGCTGTGAAGCCGGACATGGGCGGCGATGACGACAAGATCACCGGCCTCTACGAGCGTCACGCGCTATCCTTCGATCGCGAGCGCGGACGCTCCTTGTTCGAGAGGCCGTGGCTCGATCGCTTCACTGCGCTGATCAGGCCGCAGGGAACGATCCTGGATATCGGCTGCGGCATGGGAGAACCGATCTCTGCGGCGCTGATCGCGGACGGCTTCCGCCTGACGGGGATCGACTCGTCGCAAACGCTGATTGACCTCTGCCGAAAACGATTTGCCGAGCACAGCTGGATCGTGTCGGACATGCGGACCCTGGCGCTCGCGCGGACGTTCGACGGTATCATCGCCTGGCACAGCTTCTTCCACCTCGATCCCGACAGCCAACGCCGGATGTTTCCCATCTTCGCGGCCCATGCCAGGCCCGGCGCGCCGCTGATGTTCACGGCGGGGCCATCCCATGGCGTTGCCATCGGGGAGTATCACGGCGAGCCGCTCTATCATGCCAGCCTCGACGCCGAAGAGTACCGCTCGCTGCTGGCAGAGTGCGGATTCGAGGTCGTCTCGCACGTCGTCGAGGATCCCGATTGTGGCGGTGCGACGGTGTGGCTCGCGCGTCGGCGGGCGTAATCCGGGATTTTCACCCCGGAGCTTTAAAAACCGGTTCCACGACCTACGTTAGAAGCCCACTTCAAGGAGTCCTCCATGGCAGATCTGTCTTCATTTCCCATCACCAAGAAATGGCCAGCAAAAAATCCCGATATCATCCAGCTCTATTCCCTACCGACGCCGAACGGCGTGAAGATTTCGATTGCGCTCGAGGAATTGGGCCTGCCTTACGAGGCTCATCGCATCGCATTTGATACCAATGATCAGAAGTCCCCGGAATTCGTTTCGCTGAACCCGAATGGCCGTATTCCGGCGATCATCGACCCCAAGGGCCCCGACGGAAAGCCGATCGGCCTGTTCGAATCCGGTGCGATCCTTGTCTATCTCGCCGAAAAGACCGGAAAGCTGATCCCGGCGGATGCTGCCGGCCGTTATGAAACGCTGTGCTGGGTCATGTTCCAGATGGGCGGCGTTGGTCCGATGTTCGGACAGTTCGGGCATTTCTTCAAGTTTGCCGCCGAAAAGGTCGCCAACAACTCCTATCCGATGGAGCGCTACCGTGACGAGTCGAAGCGCCTCCTGAGCGTTTTGGAAGCCCGTCTCGATGGACGCCAGTGGATCATGGGTGAGGAGCACACTATAGCCGACATCGCTCTCTATCCGTGGGTTCGCGGAGCGGACGTCTTCTACGGCGGCCGCGAAGTTCTCGACTATGCGGGTTTCCCGAATGTCATGGCCTGGCTGGAGCGCTGCCTGGAGCGGCCCGCCGCCAAGAAGGGACTGGACATCCCCGCCAGGACCTGAGGCCTAGCCCTATCGCTGCGGCCTGGTGGCGAGTTGACGCCGCCGGGCCGGACGCGTTACCACTCGTCAAAACAACAGATCGGGGATGGACATCGTGGCGGGAAGGTTGGTCGTAGCCGGAGGCGGTCAGGCGGCATTCGCGCTTGTCGCAAAGTTGCGGGCGTTGAAGGATACGCGTCCGATCACGATCGTCAGCGCAGAGGCTACCCTTCCATACCAGCGTCCGCCGCTCTCCAAGAAATATCTTCTGGGCGAGGCCGATCTCGAGCGGCTGCATTTCCGGGCGGAGAGCTGGTATCCGGAAAACGATGTCGAGGTGAAGCTGTCGACGGAGGTTGCCTGGATCGACCGTGCCGGCAAGACAGTCTCGCTGAGCGACGGCTCTATGCTGGAGTACGAGTATCTGGCGCTCGCGACCGGGGCGACGCCGCGCCGCCTGCCGGATGCGATCGGCGGAAATCTCAAGGGCGTGTTCACGGTCCGCGACTATCTCGACGCAGACCGCCTCGGCCTTGAAATGCAGGAAGGCCGCAAGGCGCTCATCGTCGGCGGCGGCTACATCGGACTTGAAGCCGCAGCCGTGGCGAGGGGGCGGGGCCTCGACGTCACTGTCATCGAAATGGCAGACCGCATTCTTCAGCGCGTGGCCTCGCCAGCCACCTCGTCGATCGTCAAGGAAATCCACATCGCGCGCGGCGTCGACGTCAGGGAAAAAACCGGCCTCGACAGGCTGGTCGGCGAGAACGGCCATGTAACGGGTGCGGAACTCTCCGATGGTTCCATCATTTCTGCGGATGTCGTCATCGTCGGCATCGGCATTGCCCCCAACGACCAGCTGGCCCGCGATGCCGGGCTGGAGGTCCTGAACGGTATCGTCGTCGACGACCATGCCCGGACCTCGGATCCGTCCATCTTCGCAATGGGCGACTGTAGCGTCCTGCCGTTGAAGGGCAGCATGGTCCGCCTCGAGTCCGTCCAGAATGCGGTAGACCAGGCGGAGGCGGTTGCGGCCATCATCGCCGGCGGTGACGAGCCCTATGTTCCCAAGCCCTGGTTCTGGTCGGATCAGTACGACGTCAAGCTGCAGATCGCCGGTTTCTGCATGGGGTTCGATGATACCCTCGTCAGGCCGGGCGCGCGTGAAGGAAGCGTCTCTGTGTGGTACTTCCGGGCGGGCGAACTGATCGCGGTCGATGCGGTCAACGACGCCAAGGCCTATGTCACCGGCAAGAAGCTTCTGGAACTCGGCCGCACCCCGGACCGGGCGCTTCTGGAAGATCCGTCTACCGACCTCAAGACCCTCGTCGCCTGACGAGCCGGCGTCTGCCTTGCCCGCGAAGGGCAGGCGATTCCCGTGCAATTTTGAGGCTTCCTTAAGCATAGGTTTATGCAAGTCCGTGCTTTTATGGGACTTTCAGCCCGACTTAATGATTCTTCAGCCTTTTCTCACTTGAGTGATCCGATCGAACCTCACCGCCGGATTTCTCATGCTCCGTATTGTGAATTGCATCGCGCTCGAGCACGACTATCGACTTGTGCTACTCGCAGCCATCATCTGCTTCCTGTCCTGTTTTGTCACAGTGGCACTGGTGCAGCGCGCGCAATCCTGCGAGCGCCTCGCGCGTCGCCTCTGGCTCGGAGCTGCGGGCTTCTCGACCGGCTTCGGTATCTGGTCCACCCACTTCATCGCCATGCTCGCCTACAATCCCGGCATGGTCATGGGATACGAAGTCTACCGGACGCTCATCTCGCTCGCGGTCGCCATCATCGTGACGACGATGGGGATCGTCGTCGGGACCGCATCGAAGCGCCGGTCGGCCGCGCTGGCGGGCGGAATGCTTCTGACGGGTGGCATCTTCGTCATGCACTACATGGGGATGTCGGCGCTGGAAATTCCCGGCACGATCGAGTGGGACTACGCCTATGTGGCTGCATCCTTCGTTGCAGGCGCGATCTTCAGCAGCCTTGCCCTGCTTGGCATCGCAGGCGGCGCACGCAACGTCGCTGCAAGGTGGCGTGTTACGATCCTGATGATGCTCGGCGTCGTCGCCCTTCATTTTACGGGCATGGCGGGCGTGACGGTGGTCTCGGGGCCGATGGACATCACCGACGACACGGTGGTCTCGCCGGTGCTGATGGCGGTGCTGATTGCAGCTGTGGCCTTCTCGCTGCTCTTCGTCGGATTGATCGCGGTCGTCTTCGCGCGTCAGGCAGAAAACGCCGTCAGCGCCGGCACGCGGCAGCTTGCCATGTTCGTGCAGGGCGTGACGGACTATGCCATCTACATGCTCGACGCCGATGGCAGGGTCGAGAACTGGAATGTCGGGGCGGAGCGGAGCAAGGGCTATACGGCCAAGGAAATCGTGGGCGAACATTTCTCCCGCTTCTACAGCGCCGAGGAACAGGCAGCGGGACTGCCCCAGCTTGCCCTGGACGTTGCGCGGGAAACCGGAAAATACGAGACCGAAGGCTGGCGTTACCGCAAGGACGGCAGCCGTTTTTGGGCGCATGTCGTGATCGACACGATCCGCGACAGCGAGGGTGACCTGGCCGGCTACGTCAAGATTACCAAGGACATCACGAAAGAGAAGGCGGATGCCGATCGCATCGCGGAGGTGACGAAAAACCTCGATCTCGCGCTCGAAAACATGGCACAGGGCCTTTGCCTCTTCGATGCCGACGAGAGGCTGGTACTCTCAAACAAGCGCTTTTCGGATCTGTTCGGATTCTCGGCGGACACCTTCAAGCCGGGCATCACGCTCGCCAGCATGGTCGATCTCGCCGTCTCGCGCGTTCACGATGATCCGGAGGTCTGGCAACCGAGGGCTCGCGACATCTATGCTCGCCACAGAAAGCTCATCCGCCAGCCGGGCGGCGGCAGCACCGTCGAACAGCTGTCTTCCGGCCTGTCCGTCCAGATGAAGTACAACACTCTCGCAGACGGCTCCTGGGTCGCGACCTACGAGGACATCACCGATCGCCTGCGCACCGAGGAGCAGATTGCCCACATGGCCCGCCATGATGGGCTGACCCAGCTGCCGAACCGCGCAAGCTTCAACGTTCACCTGGAAGGTGAACTCGAGAGTGCACGGCGTTCCGGCGCATACGTGGCCGTGATCGGCATCGACCTGGACAAGTTCAAGGAAGTCAACGACACGCATGGTCATGCCGTAGGCGACGAGGTGCTGAAGATCCTCTCCCAGCGCATGCAGGACATGCTCACCGGGGATGAGGCCGTGGCGCGCTTCGGTGGCGACGAGTTTGCCGCATCGAAGCGGTTCGATGACATGGCGGAACTGAACGATTTCCTCATGCGCCTCGAAAAGGCGCTCCATGCGGAGGTCAAGGTCGGATCCTTTGAATTGAAGCCCGGCGCCAGCCTCGGAGTCGCGATCTTCCCGCAGGACGCGATGAACGTCGAAAACCTCCTGTCAAACGCCGACCTCGCAATGTACCGGGCCAAGGAAGCGCTTACCCGCACCGTCTGCTTCTACGAGGTATCGATGGACGATGTGGCGCGCCGCCGCCGCATGATGGCCAACGACCTGTGGCTTGCCGTGGAGCGCGGCGAACTGCAGTTGCACTATCAGGTGCAGAAGTCGGTGAAGGGTGGAGAAACGACCGGATACGAAGTGCTGCTGCGCTGGCGTCACCCGGACCGCGGCACCGTGTCGCCCGCCGAATTCATTCCCGTCGCGGAGGAGTGCGGCGCCATCCTGTCGATCGGCGAATGGGTTCTGCGCGAAGCCTGCCGCGAGGCGGCGAGCTGGCCGCTGCCGCACAAGATCGCCGTCAACCTGTCTCCGGTCCAACTCGCAAACACCGACGTGGTCGGCCTTGTCCGGGACGTGCTCGCGCAAACCGGCCTTGCGCCGAACCGCCTCGAGCTCGAGATCACCGAATCCACGATCATCGCGGACAAGCAGCGGGCGCTCCTGGCACTCAGGCAGGTGAAGGCGCTCGGCGTTACCATCGCCATCGACGATTTCGGTACCGGATATTCGTCGCTCGAGACCTTGCGTTCATTTCCTTTCGACAAGATCAAGCTCGACCGCAGCTTCATGAACGAGATCGAGGACAGCCCGCAGGCAAAGGCCATCATCAGGGCGATCCTGGCGCTTGGGCGCAGCCTCGACGTGCCGGTACTTGCCGAAGGAGTGGAGACCGGCAGGCAGCTCGATATCCTTCTCAAGGAAGGATGCGACGAAGCGCAGGGCTACTTCCTTGGCAGACCGGCGCCGATGACTGCCGACGAGGTGCGGGAAGATGCCCATATCGGCAAGGGCCGCGCCGCCTGATCGCAGGCACGCATTCCACTGCCTGCGGGGGAGGTCATGCTCCGGCGGGACGCCGCATAAGGCTCGCGCCTACTGCCGCTTCATGGAATAGGCGGGGAGTTCGACCTGGAAGCGGGGGAAGATGAACACGCCGATGATCAGGCCGGCATACTTCTGTTCGATTCCGGTAGACTCTCCGACGCAGAAGACGGGCTGGCGGGGAACACCCGCCACGTTGATCGTCGTGGAAAAGCAGAACGACGAGCACGTCGTCGACGCCTGTTCGAAGAGTTCGAGCACGCGGGTACGGTCGAGCGGTTCGTAACAGCGAATGAGGTTGAGCAGCCCGCAGTCGCGCTCATGAAGCCCGTGGGTCTTCGCTGCCTTGTCGCCAAGCCTGAACAGTCCGTTGGACAGATCGCCGGTCCAGCGTTCCGTCACGCAGTATTGGGTCAAAAGCTCATTGTCGGCATCGTCCAGCTCCAGGGAGCCGGGTACAAAAGGCGCTGAAAGATTAGTTTTCGCAATCTTAAACACGTACAATCCCAAGCGAAAAAATCAATTTGGCCGCCATGCACTTGTCCTGTCAAGACGAGCCCAGCATGTTCGGTCTTCCGGCTGCAGGCGCAACTTCCCGTCCGCTACAGAGTCCCCGCGGAATCGGTCCATTCGGCACCCATTAGACAGGTCAGTGAACGTACGCGCAACCTCGTTTGCGGTCGGCGTTAGTCTATCAAATCTTTTCTTGTATGAGCCTTGGTCTTCCAGTGTGCTGCCCAGCGGACCAATCACACCCGACATGCCGACCGTCCCCGTGAATCTTCGAGCTCACTTGCTTGGTTTTATAATTTCTTTTTTGCGACCGGCAATGGGTGCCCTGTCAAAATTGTGGGTATTTGATGAGAATTTTAAGGCCAAATCCACATTGGTGCGTATTCAGGTGCATTCTGTGGATAATGCACCCGGTGATTGTGTGATGGTTGTGCCTGTGCGGGGGATCACGACAGTGCGCCGATTTGTCCCGACAGGGGCACCTGCGCAATGAAAAAGGGCAGCCCAAGGGCCGCCCTTCGTCTTGATTTCATCGAGGATAAGGCTTGCGCCTTGTTCCATCATGCCGCCCATGCCGCCACTTCAGGCCGCATGCGGCCTGAAGCACTTTGAGAACATGGGCGAAGCTTTATGTGCGTCGTTCAGTGATAAGGCTGTCGCCTTATCACATCATGCCGCCCATGCCGCCCATGTCGGGCATGCCGCCGCCCATCGGAGCGTCCTTCTTCGGCAGCTCGGCGATCATGGCTTCGGTGGTGACGAGGAGGCCTGCAACCGAAGCTGCGTCCTGCAGAGCGGTGCGAACGACCTTGACCGGATCGACGATACCCATGGCGATCATGTCGCCATATTCGCCGGTCTGGGCGTTGTAGCCGTAGTTGTCGCCCTTCTGCTCGAGGATCTTGCCGACGACGATCGAAGCTTCGTCACCAGCGTTCTCTGCGATCTGGCGGGCCGGAGCCTGCAGAGCGCGACGAACGATGTTGATGCCGGCTTCCTGGTCGGCGTTCTCGCCCTTGACGGTCAGCTGGGAAGAAGCGCGCAGCAGAGCGACGCCGCCGCCCGGTACGATGCCTTCCTGAACAGCAGCGCGGGTCGCGTTAAGCGCGTCGTCGATGCGGTCCTTCTTTTCCTTCACTTCGATTTCCGTCGAGCCGCCGACGCGGATCACGGCAACGCCGCCAGCGAGCTTTGCAAGGCGTTCCTGCAGCTTCTCGCGGTCGTAGTCGGAGGTGGTTTCTTCGATCTGAGCCTTGATCTGGGCGACGCGGCCTTCGATTTCAGCCTTCTGGCCTGCACCGTCGACGATCGTCGTGTTTTCCTTGGAGATCGAAACCTTCTTCGCACGGCCGAGCATGTCGAGCGTGACGTTTTCGAGCTTGATGCCGAGGTCTTCGGAGATCACGGTACCGCCGGTCAGGATGGCGATGTCTTCGAGCATGGCCTTGCGGCGGTCGCCGAAGCCCGGAGCCTTGACAGCAGCAATCTTGAGGCCGCCACGGAGCTTGTTGACGACGAGGGTCGCAAGAGCTTCGCCTTCAACGTCTTCAGCAACGATGACGAGCGGCTTGCCGGTCTGAACGACAGCTTCGAGAACCGGCAGCATGGCCTGGAGGTTCGAGAGCTTCTTCTCGTGCAGGAGAACGTAGGCGTCGTCGAGGTCGGCGACCATCTTTTCCGGGTTGGTCACGAAGTAGGGCGACAGGTAGCCGCGGTCGAACTGCATGCCTTCGACGACTTCGAGTTCGGTTTCGGCGGTCTTGGCTTCTTCAACCGTGATGACGCCTTCGTTGCCGACCTTCTGCATGGCTTCAGCAATGTCGAGGCCGATCTGGCGCTCGCCGTTTGCCGAGATCGTGCCGACCTGTGCAACTTCTTCCGAGGTGTTGATCTTCTTGGCCTTGGCCTGGAGATCCTTGACGACTTCCTTGACAGCGAGGTCGATGCCGCGCTTCAGGTCCATCGGGTTCATGCCGGCAGCAACGGCCTTTGCGCCTTCGCGGACGATCGCCTGGGCGAGAACGGTCGCGGTGGTGGTGCCGTCACCGGCAACATCGTTGGTCTTCGAAGCGACTTCGCGGACCATCTGGGCACCCATGTTCTCGAACTTGTCTTCGAGTTCGATTTCCTTGGCAACGGAAACGCCGTCCTTGGTGATGCGCGGTGCGCCGAAGGACTTGTCGATAACGACGTTACGACCCTTCGGGCCGAGTGTTACCTTCACTGCATCAGCGAGGATGTCGACGCCACGCAGCATCTTTTCGCGCGCGTTGCGGCCGAATTTTACTTCTTTGGCTGCCATTTTCAAAACTCCTGGTTTCGAAAGGCCGGATACTCCGGCTTGAATTTATGGGAAGTTTTTAAGGGAACCGGCGATCAGCCGATGATGCCCATGATGTCGGCTTCCTTCATGATCAGAAGGTCTTCGCCGTTGAGCTTGACTTCGGTGCCCGACCACTTGCCGAACAGAACGCGATCGCCGACCTTCACGTCGAGAGCGACGACCTTGCCGCTTTCGTCACGTGCGCCGGAGCCGACGGCGACGATTTCGCCTTCCTGCGGCTTTTCCTTCGCGGTGTCAGGAATGATGATCCCGCCCTTGGTCTTTTCTTCGGACTCGACGCGACGTACGACGACGCGGTCGTGGAGCGGACGGAAGTTGGTGCTTGCCATTGTCTAATCCCTCGATCAAATGACATTGCGGATCACGAACGGATCCGTTCGATTGGTGTTAGCACTCACATCTGGAGAGTGCTAGCGAGGGGGAGATAGGCTTGACGCCGGATGGAGTCAAGGATGGCTTCGGCAAAATTATGTTCTCCGGGCAGAAGTTGACACGGATCCCGCAATTTTGTTTAACAAACATATGGGGCTTGCGAATGCCCCACGAGGCGCCATGCCGAATTTCGCGTCCTTAATCTCACATCATGAGGGACGTATCATGGCTTCCTACAATGCAATTTCATCCGAAAAGCTCGTGCGCCTGATCGGCACGCCAAAAGCGCCGATCCTGATCGACGTGCGCGACGAGGACGATTTCTCCGCCGCGCCATTCCTGCTGCCTGCTGCCATCAGGAAAAGCCACACGGAGATCCGGCAATGGGCCGGCGATTATCGCGGCCACCAGGCCGTCGTCATCTGCCAAAAGGGTCTGAAGCTCAGCGAGGGCGTTGCCGCATTCCTGCGTTCCGAGGGCGCCCAGGCGGAAGTCCTCGAAGGCGGTTTCGAGACCTGGCAGAAGGCGGGCCTGCCGCTTGTTCCGGTCTCGCGACTGCCGGGGCAATGCAATAGAGGCGGAACGCTCTGGGTGACGCGTTCCCGGCCGAAGATAGATCGGATCGCCTGCCCCTGGCTGATCCGGCGCTTCGTCGATCCCAAGGCGGTCTTCCTCTTCGTCGCTCCCTCCGAGGTCGAAGCGGTCGCGCATCGCTTCGACGCCACGCCCTTCGATGTCGAGGGAGTGTTCTGGAGCCATCGCGGCGAACTTTGCTCCTTCGACGTGATGATCGAGGAGTTCGCGCTTGCCTTTCCGGCCTTGCAACATCTCGCCCGCATCGTTCGCGGCGCCGATACGGACCGGCCGGATCTCGAGCCGCAGGCCGCAGGGCTGCTCGCCATATCACTCGGACTTTCGCGCATGTACGCGGACGATCTCGAACAGCTCGAGGCGGGTATGCTGCTCTACGACGCGCTCTATCGCTGGGCGCGAGACGCCTCGCAGGAAAAACACGACTGGGTCTCGCATGGCGCGCGCAAGTGAAGTCTCGCCGACCGAGGCGCCCATGAACGACCGGATGACAGCAGACGCCTCTCCCAGACACCCGACATTCGGGGAGGCGCTGAAGGTCTGGGCACGGATCGGGCTTCTGAGCTTCGGAGGCCCCGCCGGGCAGATCGCGCTCATGCACCGCGAGCTGGTGGACGAGCGGCGATGGATCTCCGAAAGCCGGTTCCTGCATGCGCTGAACTATTGCATGCTGCTGCCGGGTCCCGAGGCCCAGCAGCTTGCCACCTATGTCGGCTGGCTGCTGCACGGCGCCCGCGGCGGCATCGCGGCCGGGACGCTCTTCGTCTTGCCCGGCTTCCTCGTCATCTGCGTGCTCTCTTCCGCTTACGCCCTCTTCCAGGATACCCACTGGCTGGATGCCCTCTTCTTCGGCTTGAAGGCCGCTGTCCTCGTGATCGTCGTCCAGGCGCTCATCCGGATCGCCAGTCGCACGCTGAAGACGCCCGCCGCACGCATTCTTGCCGCGCTCGCCTTCCTCGCGCTCTTCGCCTTCGCGCTGCCGTTCCCGCTGGTCATTCTTCTTGCCGGTGTTGTCGGATATGTCGCGGCGCGCACCGCGCCCGGCCTTCTCCAGCCGCAGGCGGGCCATCGCAGCCACGTGCCGGACCTTCCATCTGTTATCGGAGAAGGCGTGGAAGGGGGAAGGCAGACCCCGGGGAGGGCGTTCCTCGTCGTCGCGGTCTGTTGCGCACTCTGGATCGCGCCCTTCCTGCTCCTGGCGATGGTTCCGGGCCACACCGGCGCCTTCAATGCGATCGGTGTCTTTTTCTCGAAAATGGCGGTCGTCACGTTCGGCGGCGCCTATGCCGTTCTCGCCTACGTCGCTCAGCAGGCGGTCGACACCTATCAATGGCTCAAGCCGGGAGAGATGCTGGACGGTCTGGCGCTCGCCGAGACGACGCCGGGCCCGCTGGTGCTCGTGCTGTCCTTCGTCGGCTTTCTTGCCGCCTTTCGCGATGCCGACGGCCTGGATCCGCTGCTGTCCGGGCTCCTCGGGGCTTTCCTCGCCGCCTGGGTCACGTTCGTGCCCTGCTTCCTTTGGATCTTTCTCGGTGCGCCCCACGTCGAGAGGCTGCGCGGCAACGAGGCGCTTTCAGGGGCGCTGGCCGCAATCTCGGCGGCTGTTGTCGGCGTGATCCTCAATCTCGCCCTCTGGTTCGGCTTGCATGTGCTCTTTCGCGAGGTCGGACGCCTGGAGGCGGGGCCCCTGTCGATGCCGTTGCCCGCATGGTCCTCCATCGATCTTCACGCCCTCGCGCTTACGATCGTCTCGGCCTTCATGTTGCTCCGGCTGAAGACCGGGATCCTCACCGCGCTTTCGGTCAGTGGTGTCCTCGGCTTCCTCCTTTCATGGCCTTTGTGAGAAGCGCCGAGGCGTAAATTTCTTCGGAAAGGCTTGTTTTCTCGTTCCAGCTTTGCGATGTCAGCCCGGCCTCCCAACTACCGGAAAGTCATCATGGCAAAGCGCATCGATTCCTTCGACGAGATCACAGGGCACTATGACGTCGTGCTGTGCGACGTGTGGGGCGTATTGCACAACGGGGTCGAAGCCTTCGCGAACGCGTCGCAGGCGCTGGCCGCGGCCCGGGCTGCTGGCCTCGCAGTGGTGCTGATCACCAATTCCCCGCGACCGTCACCGGGCGTCAAGGTGCAGATCCGCGGCCTCGGCGTAGAGGATGACGCCTACGACCGCATCGTTACGTCGGGTGATGTCACACGCGCGCTGATTTCGTCCGGACCGCCGAAGATCTATTTCATCGGCGGCGACAAGGATCATCCGCTATTGACCGGCCTCGATGTCGAGCGCGTGTCGGCCGAGGAGGCGGAAATCGTTGTCTGTGCGGGCTTCCGCGACGACGAGACCGAAACGGCAGAGGACTACCGCGAGGAACTGACAGTGCTCGCCGCCCGCCACCTGCCTTTCATCTGCGCCAATCCGGACCTCGTGGTCGAGCGCGGACATCGCCTCATCCCCTGCGGCGGGGCGCTCGCCCAGCTTTACGGCGAACTCGGCGGCACGACACTCATCGCCGGCAAGCCCCATCGGCCCATCTACGAGGCGTCGATGACTGAGGCACGCGAGGTCTTCGGCGAATTCGCATCGTCGCGGGTCATTGCCATCGGCGACGGAATGCCGACCGATGTCAGGGGTGCGGAGGCGTTCGGGCTTGATGTACTGTATATCTCCGGCGGCATCCATGCGCAGGAGTACGTTGTCGACGGGCGCACCGACGAGAAGCTGCTCGCAGCATTCCTGGAAAGAGAAGGCGCGACGCCGAAGTGGTGGATGCCTGCCCTGAAGTGATTGGATCGAAGCCGAGATGACTGTCTTTCATCGAAACGAGACCAGGGATCCGCTTCCCGAAGCGCTCCGCGGCGGAGTGATCGCGATCGGCAATTTCGATGGCGTGCATCGCGGACACCAGTCCGTGCTCGACCGGGCGCTGCAGATTGCGCGCGAGCGTGCGATCCCGGCGCTGGTGCTGACATTCGAGCCTCATCCGCGCACGGTCTTCCGCCCGGATCAACCGGTCTTCCGCCTCACGCCCGCTCCGCTCAAGGCGCGCATCCTCGAAGGCATGGGCTTCAACGCCGTCATCGAATATCCGTTCGATCGCCAGCTCTCCCAGCTGTCGCCGCACGATTTCGTCGACTCGGTGCTGTTGGACTGGCTGCATGCCTCCCATATCGTCACCGGCTTCGATTTCCATTTCGGCAAGGGTCGCGAAGGTGGCCCCGCCTACCTGATGGCCGCCGGCGAAGCCAACGGCTTCGGGGTGACGCTGGTCGACGCATTCCGTGACGAGAATACCTCGGTCGTATCCTCGAGCCTCATCCGCTCTATGCTCTGTGAAGGCGACGTCGTCGGTGCGGCCGGCGAGCTCGGCTACCGCTTCACGGTCGAGCAGGAGGTCATCGGCGGCAAGCAGCTCGGCCGCACGCTCGGATACCCGACTGCCAACATGCAGCTTCCTCCTGAAGCGGGCCTTCGCAACGGCATCTACGCGGTGCGGTTCCGTCGAGCCGACGGGACCTTGCACGACGGGGTCGCAAGCTTCGGACGCCGGCCGACGGTCGACGCTAACGGCGCACCGCTTCTCGAGACCTTCGTGTTCGACTATTCCGGCGATCTCTATGGTCAGGTCTGCTCGGTCTCCTTCTTCGGCCACCTTCGCGACGAGCTGAAGTTCGACGGGCTCGATGCGCTGGTTGCGCAGATGAAGCGGGATGACGAGGAGGCGAGGGCACTTCTTTCCGGCGTGCGTCCGCTGAGCGAGATCGATCTGCGTCTCTGCTTCTAGCGTGTTTCGGCTTTGCAACCTGAACGCTCCGGCCCAAGAAAAGTCGCCGCATCACATCGTGCACCTTTTCAAGAGAGCGAAAACGCCGTAATACCGCCCACCATGATGCTGATACGGCTTACCATCGATCTGCGAATTAGTGGCCCGGCCTTCCGCGCGCTCTGAGCGAGGCCGGAAGGTCCGGGTTTTCGAGCGTTCCGCAAACGCTCCCGCCGTCACCACCAGACCCGTTCCCTTACATGCGCGACAGATCGCGCGATGAGACGATTGCCACAGCCATGACCGATACGCCCGAAAAAGTCGATTATTCCTCCACCCTCTACCTGCCGCAGACGGAGTTCCCGATGCGCGCCGGCCTGCCGCAGAAGGAACCGGAAACGGTGGCCCGCTGGCAGAAGATGGACCTCTACAAGAAGCTGCGCGCCTCTGCCGCCGGCCGCGAAAAGTTCGTGCTCCACGACGGCCCGCCCTACGCCAACGGCAACATCCACATCGGCCATGCGCTCAACAAGATCCTCAAGGACGTCATCAACCGCTCGTTCCAGATGCGCGGCTATGATGCCAACTACGTTCCGGGCTGGGACTGCCACGGCCTTCCGATCGAATGGAAGATCGAGGAAAAGTACCGCGAGAAGGGCAAGAACAAGGACGAGGTTCCCGTCAACGAGTTCCGCCGGGAGTGCCGCGACTTCGCCTCGGGCTGGATCAAGGTCCAGTCGGAGGAGTTCAAGCGCCTCGGCATCGAGGGCGACTTCGAGAACCCCTACACCACGATGAATTTCCACGCGGAAGCGCGCATCGCCGGCGAGCTGATGAAGATCGCCAGGAGCGGCCAGCTCTACCGCGGCTCCAAGCCGATCATGTGGTCGGTGGTTGAGCGCACGGCGCTGGCCGAAGCGGAAGTCGAATATGCCGACGTCGAGAGCGACATGATCTGGGTGAAGTTCCCGGTCAAGTCTGGTCCGGATTCTCTGGTGGGTTCCTTCGTCGTCATCTGGACCACGACCCCCTGGACGATCCCCGGCAACCGCGCGGTCGCGTTCTCTTCGCGCTATGCCTACGGCCTCTACGAAGTCGCGACTGCCGAGAACGACTTCGGCCCGCAGCCGGGTGAGAAGCTGATCTTCGCCAAGCGTCTTGCCGAGGAGTCGGCGGCCAAGGCCAAGCTGACATTCAACTTCGTCCGCGACATCGAGGGCGACGAGCTTGCGGCTGTCGTGTGCAACCATCCACTGCACGGCCTCGGCGGCGGCTATGATTTCAAGGTTCCGCTGCTCGACGGCGACCACGTCACGGATGATGCCGGCACGGGCTTCGTCCATACCGCGCCGAGCCATGGTCGCGAAGACTTCGAGGCGTGGATGGACAATGCCCGGGCGCTCGAGGCGCGCGGCATCTCCTCCGCCATCCCGTTCCCGGTCGACGATGCCGGCTTCTACACGGCCGACGCGCCGGGCTTCGGTCCGGATGCGGAGGATGGCGCCGCACGCGTCATCGACGACAAGGGCAAGAAGGGTGACGCCAACGACCGCGTCATCAAGGCGCTGATCGCACGCCACGCGCTGTTCGCCCGCGGCCGTCTGAAGCACTCCTATCCGCATTCCTGGCGCTCCAAGAAGCCGGTGATCTTCCGCAACACGCCGCAATGGTTCGTCTACATGGACAAGGACTTCGGCGACGGCACGACGCTGCGTTCGCGTTCGCTGTCGGCGATCGATGCGACGCGTTTCGTTCCGGCCGCCGGCCAGAACCGCCTGCGCGCAATGATCGAGAGCCGCCCGGACTGGGTTCTCTCCCGCCAGCGAGCCTGGGGCGTTCCGATCGCCATCTTTGCCGACGAGCAGGGCGAGATCCTTGTCGACGAGGCGGTCAACGCCCGCATCCTCGAAGCCTTCGAAAAGGAAGGCGCGGACGCCTGGTTCGCGGAAGGTGCCAAGGAGCGGTTCCTCGGCAACGACCACGATCATGCCCGCTGGCTGCAGGTCATGGATATCCTCGACGTCTGGTTCGATTCAGGCTCGACGCACACCTTCACCCTGGAGGACCGTCCGGACCTGAAATGGCCGGCCGACGTCTATCTCGAAGGCTCCGACCAGCACCGCGGCTGGTTCCACTCGTCGCTGCTCGAGAGCTGCGCGACGCGCGGCCGTGCTCCCTACGACGCCGTCGTCACCCATGGCTTCACCATGGATGAGAAGGGCGAGAAGATGTCGAAATCCAAGGGCAACGTCGTTGCACCCCAGGACGTGATGAAGGATGCCGGCGCCGATATCCTGCGCCTGTGGGTCATGACCACCGACTACTGGGAAGACCAGCGCCTCGGCAAGACGATCATCCAGACCAACATCGACGCCTACCGCAAGCTGCGCAACACGATCCGCTGGATGCTTGGCACGCTCGCCCATGACAAGGGCGAGGAGATCGCTCATGCCGATATGCCCGAGCTCGAAAGGCTCATGCTGCACCGGCTTTGCGAACTCGACCAGTTGGTTCGCGAGGGCTACGACGCCTTCGACTTCAAGAAGATCGCGCGTGCGTTGATCGATTTCTCGAACGTCGAGCTCTCGGCATTCTACTTCGACGTCCGCAAGGATGCGCTGTATTGCGATGCGCCGTCGAGCCTTCGCCGCCGCGCGAGCCTTGCCGTGATCCGCAAGATCTTCGAGTGCCTCGTCACCTGGCTGGCGCCGATGCTGCCCTTCACCACGGAGGAGGCCTGGCTGTCGCTGAAGCCCGACGCGGTTTCGGTGCATCTGGAGCAGTTCCCGGCCGTTGCCGCCGAATGGCGCGACGACGCGCTGAAGGCGAAGTGGGAAAAGATCCGCGAAGTCCGCACCGTCGTGACCGGCGCTCTCGAAATCGAGCGGCGCGAGAAGCGGATCGGTTCGTCGCTGGAGGCGGCTCCCGTGGTTCATGTCGGCGATCCGGAGCTTCTCAAGGCGCTGGACGGCGAGGACTTCGCCGAGATCTGCATCACCTCGGCGATCACCGTGGTGGCTGGCGAGGGGCCGGCGGATGCATTCCGTCTCGGCGAGGTGGCAAAGGTTGCCGTCGAGCCGAAGCGGGCGGAAGGCCGCAAGTGCGCCCGCTCCTGGCGAATCACCACGGATGTCGGCTCGGATGCGGACTATCCCGACGTTTCGGCACGCGATGCCGCCGCGCTTCGGGAGATTGGCTTCCGCGTCGCGGCCTGATTGCCGGATCCTTTGGACAACAGCTACCGGATGAATTGCGCTTTGTGGCCTCATCCGGTAAAGCTGCCTGAAAATCGTCCGATTTTTCCGCCATGGCACGCAGAAGCAGTATCGTGCACCGGCTCTGCTGGAAGGGTATTCATGGAAATGACGCGGAAGTTGAGAGTTGGCGCCAGCCTTGCTGGGCTCGTCGGGGCAGGCCTGGCATTGTCCGGCTGCGTTGGCGGCCCGACCTACGGCACCGACAAGACAGCGACCGAACAGCTGATGGACGACATCGGCAATGCGGTGACGATCCGGCCCGGAAACGGCGCCGCCAAGACCATTGCCTACCAGCCGCGCGGCCAGCTCGTCCTTCCGAAGGATGAGACCAAGCTGGCGCAGCCGCAGCAGTCGCTTGCCGGCAAGGACAATCCGCAGTGGGTCGAGAGCCCGGAGCAGATGCGTGAGCGCCTGCGCGAGGAGGCGACGCTCAACCAGAACAACCAGTTCTACGAATCGCCTCTCACGAGCCAGTTCGAAACGGGCCGCAAGCTCTCCGCCAAGGAGCAGCAGGAGAAGTACCGCGAGGCAAGACGCCTCGAGCAGGGCCTCTACTCTGACAAGCGCCGCACCCTCAGCGATCCGCCGATCGAGTACCGGAAGATGCCGGAGGAGGCGCAGGCCGATCTCGGAGAGCCGGAGAAGGACAAGGAGCGCCGCCGCAAGAAGGAGGCCTCGATCGCAAAGACCGGCAAGAGCCCCTGGTGGCCGTTCTGATCCATGGCCTATCGCATTCGCCCTGCGACGACGGCTGACGCCGGAACCATCCTGCGTTTCATCACCGAACTTGCGGTCTACGAAAAGGCTGAGCATGAAGTCGAGGCGACGGTCGAAACCGTCGCCTCTTCACTTTTCGGACCCACTTCGGTCACGCGCGCCGTCATCTGCGAAAGCGAAAACGGTGACCCCGTGGGCTTTGCAGTATGGTTCA
Organism: Sinorhizobium sp. BG8; assembly: GCF_016864555.1. Lineage (NCBI taxonomy): Bacteria > Pseudomonadati > Pseudomonadota > Alphaproteobacteria > Hyphomicrobiales > Rhizobiaceae > Sinorhizobium > Sinorhizobium sp. BG8. Next base: position 1,700,597 of record NZ_CP044011.1, read on the forward strand.
TGAGCTATTCCACCTGGCAGGCGCGCAACGGTCTCTACCTCGAGGATCTCTACGTCACGCCCGAGCATCGCGGCGGCGGTGCCGGCAAGATGCTCCTGCGCCATCTCGCGCGTCTCGCGGTCGAGGAAGGGTGCGGACGCTTCGAATGGAGCGTGCTCGACTGGAATGAGCCGGCGATCCGGGTCTATGAGGCCATCGGCGCGGAACCGCTCTCCGAGTGGACGCGCTATCGCCTCGCCGGTGACAAGCTGAAAGAGTTTGCGGCCGGTTGAAGCGGGCCTTTCGCGATCGTTAGAGATTTCCCGTTCTACCTCACGTTGCGTTAACCCGTGCAGGGTAGCGTTCGCGCCATGTTGGGCATCAGCAGGAAAACGGCGATCAAGGCAGCGGCCGCAACGGGGGCATCCGTGGTGGTTTCGGTTGCCATCGTGCTGCTCATCGTGCCCGTCCTGGGAGGCCATCCGGATGGCCCGGGCTTCTGGATGAGTATGCTTTGCCCGCTCGTCATTGCGGGTCCTGCTAGCACCTACCAGTTCCACCAAAAGGAAACGATAGCCCGGCAGCGCGATGCATTGGCTTGCATGCATGTCGAGCTCGAGGACGCGCATCGGGCGCTGAAGGAACTCCACGCGGATCTTCGCACGAGGGCCCGCACGGATTCTCTCACCGGCGGCCTGAACCGCGAGGCGTTCTTCTCCGCTTTCGAGGCGGCCGCTCCCGGAAGCACGGGCCCTGCGGCGCTGATCATCGCTGACGCCGACCATTTCAAGAAGATCAACGACACGTTCGGCCACCTCGTGGGCGACGAGGCGTTGCGCAGGATCGGTGCCGCCATCAGCGGCTGCGTTGGCGGGGGCGACCTGTGGGGAAGGATCGGTGGAGAAGAGTTCGTGGTGTTTCTCGCCGGACAGGACCGGCAAGGAGCAATCCACACGGCCGAACGCATTCGCCGCTCCGTGTCGGAATGCGGAATGATTGCTGACGGTCGGCCGGTCCCCGTGAGCGTGAGCATCGGAATTGCCTGGGCCCAGGGGCCTTTCGATCCGGCGGATTTCTTCCGCCAGGCGGATGGAGATCTCTATCGGGCGAAATCAGGCGGGCGCAATCGGATCGTCATGGACGGGCGCGAGGTTGGCGCGGCCGCGGCCTGATTCAGTGGATATAGCCGGCTGGGCTGGCCCGATCGCCATTGACCCCGTTGTGGTCGTCGCCGGGCAGCTCAATCCTCGTCTCGCCGCTCCCTGAAGAAATGCCGCAGCATCTCGGCCGACTCGCTCTCCCGGATTCCCGAATAGACGTCTGGCACGTGATGGCAGGTCGGCTGCGCGTAGAAGCGCACACCGCTTTCGACCGCGCCGCCCTTCGGATCGTTGGCGCCGTAGTAGAGCCGGCGGATGCGGGCAAACGAGATTGCCGCCGCACACATGGTGCATGGTTCGAGGGTGACGTAGAGATCGGCGCCCGACAGCCTTTCCTGCCCAAGCTGCGCGGTCGCCTCACGTATTGCGACGATCTCCGCATGGGCGGTCACGTCGTTGTCGGCGCGCGTGCGGTTGCCGGCCGTCGCAATAACAACCCCGTCGCGCACGATGACGGCTCCGACCGGGATTTCGCCGCGTTCTCCCGACAGACGGGCTTCGGCGATGGCCAGTTCCATGAACCGATTTGTCATTCCCGACGCGAATTCCTCTTAACCACGGGCCTGCGACCTGATACGACACCCGAAAACTCAGGCAAACATCAAATGACACCCAAAGACAAGCCCAGACGGCCCGGAGCCAAGCCATTCGACCGCGACCGCAAGCCGCGTGACGGTGGCGGCAAGCCGGGTTCCAAGAAGCCCTTCGCAGCCAAATCGGCAGGCCCCAAGGCATCGGGCGGCAAGCCCTTTGCCGCAAAGACGGAGAAGAAAGCGCCGGTTCGCGCCTCCGCCCAGGCCGCCGATCACGCCACAGCTCAGGGTCCCGAACGTATTTCCAAGCTCCTTGCGCGTGCAGGCGTTGCATCGCGCCGCGATGTCGAGCGGATGATCATGGAAGGTCGCGTCAGCGTCAACGGAACGGTGCTCGACACGCCGGTCCTGAACGCGACGCTTGCCGATCGCATCGAGGTCGACGGCCAGCCGATCCGCGGCATCGAGCGCACGCGCCTGTGGCTCTACCACAAGCCTGCGGGACTGGTGACCACGAACTCGGATCCGGAAGGGCGCCCCACGGTATTCGAGAACCTTCCGGAGGATCTGCCGCGGGTTCTGTCCATCGGCCGGCTCGACATCAACACGGAGGGCCTGCTGCTCCTCACCAATGACGGCGGGCTTGCCCGCGTTCTGGAGCTGCCTTCGACCGGATGGCTTCGCCGTTACCGTGTGCGTGCCCACGGCAAGATCGAGCAGGAAGCGCTGGACAAGCTCAAGGACGGCATTGCCGTCGACGGTGTCCTCTACGGTGCGATTGATGCGACGCTCGACAAGGTTCAGGGCTCCAACGTCTGGATCACGATGGGGCTTCGCGAAGGCAAGAACCGCGAAATCAAGAACGTGCTCGGCGCGCTCGGGCTCGAGGTCAACCGCCTGATCCGCCTGTCCTATGGTCCGTTCCAGCTCGGCGACCTTCCGGAAGGCCGCGCCCAGGAAATCCGCGGCCGGATGCTGCGCGACCAGCTCGGCCCGCGCCTGATCGACGAAGCCAAGGCCAATTTCGATGCGCCGCTCTTCGAGCGCGAGCAGGAAATGGAAGAGGCGCCTGCGCGAGCCGCAAAGCCGGCACGCGAAGAACGCCAGGAAAGACCCTTCCGCGAGAAGGAAGGCGATCGTCGCGAAAAGGCACGTGGTCGCCTGGATACACGGCGGGACGACCGGCAGGACGGCAAGCGCGGCGGCGGTTGGGACCGTGAGGAAAGCCGGTTCGACGACAGGCCGAAGCGCGAGCCGGGCAATCGCACGAGGAAGGCCAACGTCTGGATGGCCCCCGGTGCCCGACCCGTTGCCGAAAAGAAGGCAAAGGCCGCCGAGGGCGAGGAGGCTGTGAAGCGCACGCCACGTCCGCGCCCGGAAGGCGCGCCGAAGGTAAAGCGCTACGGCCGGAACTGGGACGGAGAGGCGACGACCTCCACGCACAAATACGATCCCGACAAGAAGAAATCCGGCTTCAGGGCCGGGCCTTCAGGCGGTGAACGCAAGCCACGCGTCCTTGGCGACGACGACGGCGGTGACTGGATCCGCGCGAGCGAGCCCGAAAGCCGTCCGCGTGACGGCGAGCGCGGCGGTTTCGGCCGCAAGCGGTCGGGTGCCGGCGACGAGCGCGCGGCCCGCGAGTATGGCGACCGGCCCGCGCGTAGCGAGCGCAAGCCCCGCTTCGAAGGCGATCGCCCGTTTGGAGATCGTCCGCCGCGCCGCGAAGGCGGCAAGCCGTTCGGCGAGAGACCCGCGGGCGACAAGCCGCGCGATAAACCGTTTGGCGGCAAGCCGGGTGGAAAGTCCTTCTCGGGCAAGCCCGGCGGAAAGCCCTTCGGTGGGAAGTCCTTTGGTGGCAAGTCCGGTGGTGGCAAGCCCGGTGGCGGCAAGCCGGGCGGAAGACCCTCCGGCGCATCGCGTCCGCGCGGCAAGGGGAAGTAGTCGAAGGTGCGGATTGTCGGCGGAGAGTTCCGCGGGCGTACGCTCGCCACACCGAGATCCAACGATATCCGGCCGACGACCGACCGGACGCGCGAGAGCCTGTTCAATATCCTGAACCACGCCTATCCCGAGGCGCTGGAAGGCACTCGCGTTCTCGATCTCTTTGCAGGGACCGGCGCGGTGGGCCTGGAGGCCCTCTCGCGCGGTGCCCGTTCGACGCTCTTCGTGGAGCAGGGTGTCGAGGGACGTGGTCTCATTCATACGAACATCGAGGCGCTGGGCGTGATCGGGCGCGCGAAGATCTTTCGACGGGATGCGACCTCGCTTGGTTCCGTCGGCACGATGGAACCGTTCCATCTCCTCTTCGCCGATCCACCCTATGCCAAGGGGCTCGGGGAGAAGGCGCTTGACGCGGCCGCCCGCGGCGGCTGGCTCGTGCCGGGTGCCCTTGCCATCCTCGAGGAGCGTGCCGATGTAAATCCTGGCGCCGTCGACGGCTTCGACTTTCTCGAGGTCCGCGCCTTCGGTGACACGCGCATGCATTTCTATCGGTTCAGCCCAGCCTGACGCCGAAGCAAAGAGGAGAGGATCGAGCATGACCGAAACCCGCCTCGCGCACCAAACCTCGTCCAGGCCGGCTGCCGCGCACCCGACCGTCGCGATCGCCTTCGGCGGCGGCGGTGCGCGCGGGCTCGCTCATATCCACGTGATCGAGGTGCTCGACGAATATGCCATACAACCGACCCTCATCGCGGGATCGTCGATCGGCGCCATCATGGGCGCCGCCATGGCGGCCGGCCTGTCGGGCCGCGAGATCCGCGAGCACACGCTGAGCAGTGTCGGAGACCGCACGAACGCGCTGAACCGCATATGGAGCCTTCGCCCGGCGAGCCTGGCGGATGCCTGGGGCAGCGGTTTCCGCTTCGGCCAGTTCAATCTCGAGCGCATCCTCAAGGCGTTTCTGCACGACAGCATGCCCGATTGCTTCGAAGACCTGCAGATACCGATGAAGGTGATCACCGCGGATTTCTTCGGGCAGTCGGAACATGTCTGCGAAAGCGGGGAACTTCTGCCTGCGCTCGCGGCCTCGGCGGCGCTCCCGGCCGTATTTATGCCGGTCCGCATCGCCGGGAGGGTCATGATCGATGGGGGGCTCTGGAATCCGGTGCCTTTCGATCACCTGCGCGGCAAGGCCGATATCACCATCGGCGTGGACGTGATCGGCAAGCCGCCCGGCGACCATCTGTCGACGCCGAATTCGATCGACAGTCTCTTCGGCGCAAGCCAGCTCACGATGAAATCGATCGTGGCCATGAAGCTCAGGGAAGGCGCGCCCGACATCATGCTGCGACCGGAGGTGGGGCGCTTCCGGGTGCTGGACTTCCTGCAGGCGCGAGACGTCCTTGCCGCGACCGCCGGCATCAGGGACGAGCTGAAGCGCGCGCTGGATGAACTTCTCTCGAAGCCGTCGCGCCAGCCTCCCGACAGCCACCCATAGTCAGCTCGCCGCCTGTCGCGTGGCTTCGCCGATCGCCGTCGTGTCGTCGCCGTCCTCGTCTTCGAGGAGATGCCCGACATGCTTCGGCTTGAGCAGCGGCTCCGGCCGGACCGGCTTGGAGAGTAGCATGTGGCGCCCCGCGGCAAGCCCTTCCGCCGCCTGCAGCACCAGTCGCTCCTCGTCGCGGCGACGGATGTCGTCGCTGATCGAACGGGCCTCGTCTTCCAGGATCCCCAGTCCCTCCAGCGTCCTTCGTCCGAAAACGAGGCCGGACTCGAATGTCTCGCGGGTCTCGTGGTCGACGCCGCGGGCGCGAAGGGAAAGCGTGTGCACCCGGTCGTAGGAGCGCACGAAGACACGCGCGTTGGGGTATTCGGCCTGCACCAGATCGACGATCTTGTCGGTCGTCTCCCGCCTGTGGGTGCAGACAGCGACGATCTTGGCCCGTTCGATGCCGGCAGCGGTCAGCACGTCCTTGCGGGTCCCGTCTCCGAAATAGATGCGGAAGCCGAAGTTCGCCGCCTGCCGGATACGGTCTGCGGAATAGTCGATGATCGTCACGTCCCTGCCGCCGGCAAGCAGGATCTGAGCGGCAATCTGTCCGAAGCGCGAGAAACCGACCATCAGCACGTCGGAGCCCGCTCCCTCGAAATCCTCCTCCAGTTCCTCCGCGGCTTCCTCCTTGAGCAGGAAGTTGGCGAGGCCGGCCGCGGCCGGTGTGAGCGCCATGGAGACCGTAACGATGACGATCAGCAGCGACGCCATGCCTGTGGAGAAGACTCCGGCCGCTGCCGCCGCCGTGAACAGGACGAAACCGAATTCGCCGCCCTGGGGCAGGAGGAGCGCCACGCGGATCCCGTCGTTCCGGCTGGCGCCGGCGATGCGGCATAGCGCGAAGATGATGACACTCTTGACGATCATCAGGGCCGGGACCGCCGCGAGGATGATCAGGTAGTTCTTGGTCACGACCTCGAGGTCCAGGGACAGCCCGACAGCCATGAAGAACAGGGCGAGCAGGATCCCGCGAAACGGTTCGATGTCGGCGGCGAGCTCGTGGCGATAGGAGGATTCCGCGAGCAGCACTCCGGCAAGGAAGGCGCCCATGGCCATGGAGAGACCCGCCAGTTGCAGCAGGGACGCCGAACCGAGCACTACGAAGAGTGCCGCCGCGATCATTGCCTCGTGCGCGCCCGTCCGGGCGATCGCATGGAAGAGCGGGTTGAGAAGGTAGCGGCCGGCGACGAGCATGCCGGCGATGGCAGCGACGGCGAAGGTGAAGTCGTAAACTGCACTCGTCGGATCTTCCGGCGGCTGTTTCGCCAGCAGCGGAATGAGCGCGAGCAGCGGCACGATGGCGAGATCCTGGAACAGCAGCAGCGAGAAGGAAGCCTGGCCGTATCGCGTGTTGGTGTCACCCTTCTCGTTCAGGATCTGCAGGGCGAAGGCGGTCGAGGAGAGCGCAAGACCGAAGCCGATGATGAGGCTTCCCGCCCAGTCGGAAAGCCCCGTGAACCAGACGATGCCGAAGAGTGCGGCGCCCGTGAGGACGACCTGGGCAATACCCATGCCGAAGATCTGCCGCCGCATCTGCCAAAGGCGCGAGGGTTTCAGCTCGAGGCCGATGACGAACAGCAGGAAAACCACGCCCAGTTCGGCGACGCCCAGGATCTCTTCGCCGTCGTTTATGCGATGCAATATCGGCCCGATCACCACGCCGGCTGCGAGATATCCGAGAATGGTGCCGAGGCCGAGCCGCTTGAAAATAGGTGCGGCAAGCACCGCGCCGCCGAGCAGCAGCAGGGTCTCGGAAAAGAGGGCATGGGTATTCGGCATTCGCGCAGGAACCTTTTGCAGGCGACTATCTATGAGATGTGGTCTGGAAGAATCACGGCCCCAGGCCTTGATGCTTGTCGGAGTGCACAATAAATGGGGCAGGAATGAAAGGCCAAATCATGTCCGATGCTGTCGATTCCGAAAGCCTTCTCTCCAGAGCCAGCGAGCTGATCGACCGAGCGGTCGCGGCGGGTGCCGATGCGGCAGACGCTGTGGTCGTGCGGGGGCACTCCCGCTCGGTCACGGTGCGTCTAGGCAAAGTGGAGGGAACCGAGGCCTCCGAAAGCGACGACTTCTCGCTGCGCGTCTTCGTCGGCAAGCGGGTTGCGAGCGTGTCGGCGAACCCCGGTTTCGATCTCAAGCTGCTCGCAGAGCGGGCCGTCGCCATGGCCAAGGCCTCGCCGGAGGATCCGTTCTCCTCGCTCGCGGACCCGTCCGACCTGGCGAAAGACTGGCCGGAGCTCGAGCTTTTCGATCCGTCCGAGGTTTCCGCCGATCAGCTCACCGAAGCCGCCCTGGCGACCGAGGCTGCGGCTGTTGGCTATGGGGGGATCACCAATTCGGGCGGCGGCGGTGCTTCTGCCGGCATGGGCGGACTGGTCCTTGCCACGTCGCACGGCTTCTCCGGCTCGTACAAGGCGAGCCGCTTCGGCCGATCCGTCAGCGTCATTGCGGGCGAAGGCACGAAGATGGAGCGCGACTACGATTTCGACAGCCGCCTCTACTACGCCGACCTGCGCGATGCCGCCGACATCGGCATCGGTGCCGCCGAGCGGGCGGTGAAAAGACTGAACCCGCGACAGGTCCCGACCGCCAAGGATGTCACCGTCGTCTACGATCCGCGTGTGGCGCGCGGGATTGCAGGTCATATCGCCGGGGCGATCAACGGCGCCTCCGTCGCGCGCAAGACGAGCTTCCTGCGCGACCGGATGGGCAAGCAGGTGCTGAAGTCCGGCCTTTTCGTGACGGACGATCCGCTTGTCGTTCGCGGCTCCTCATCGCGTCCCTTCGATGGCGAGGGCGTGCGCGGCGAGCGCCTCGTCATGATCGAGGACGGCATTCTCAATCATTGGTTCCTGTCGACCTCGACCGCGCGCGAGCTCGGCCTTTCCACCAACGGCCGCGGCGTGCGCGGCGGCACTGCGGTAAATCCCGCTTCGACCAATTTCGCGCTTGAGCCCGGTGACGTGTCGCCCGAGGATCTCATCCGCTCGATCGGAACAGGTTTCTACGTGACCGAACTGATCGGGCAGGGGGTCAACATGGTCACCGGCGAATACAGCCGGGGCGCTTCAGGCTTCTGGATCGAGAATGGCGAGCTGACATTCCCCGTGTCCGAGGTGACGATCGCCTCGAACCTCAAGGACATGTTCATGCGCATTACGCCCGCAGACGACATCGATCGCAAGTTCGGCGTGGCTGCACCGACCCTTGCCATCGAGGGCATGACACTTGCTGGAAAATGAACGGCAAACGCACCGACACAGGCCGGTGCGGGAACGGATAGGCCGATGACTGGCGCAAGAGCGGGAAGATCCTGGAGCGCTGATCTCGAGCTCCTCGTTGGGGCGGCGCAGGCAGCCGGCGCCCGCGCGATGGAGTTCTTCGGCAACTCACCCGAGGTCTGGTGGAAGAACGAGGGCCGGTCACCGGTCAGCGCCGCCGATTTTGCCGCCAACGATATCCTGAAGAAGGAACTGCTTTCAGCGCGGCCCAACTACGGATGGCTCTCGGAGGAGACGGACGATGATGCGGCCCGCCTTGATTGCGAGACAGTGTTCGTGATCGATCCCATCGACGGGACCAGGGCCTTCATCGCCGGACTGGACGTGTGGTGCGTCAGCGCCGCCGTGGTGCACCGGGGACGGCCCGTCGCAGGCGTTCTGGTAGCACCGGCACTTGGTGAAGTCTTTTCGGCTATCGCCGATGGTCCCGCCCTCAAGAACGGCGCGCCGCTGCAGATTGCCCCTGCCGAGGAGGGGCGTGCGACGCGTGTCGCGGCCGCACAGGACATGCTCTCGAACATGGACCTGTCGGGCCTCGGCGAGGTCGAGCGCATCGCCCATGTGCCCTCGCTCGCCTATCGCCTCGCAATGGTGGCCGACGGCCGGATCGATGCGACGCTCGTCAAGCGGAACTCCCACGACTGGGACCTCGCAGCGGCCGATCTCATCCTTTCGCGTGCGGGCGGCGGGCTTGCAACGCTCGAGGGCGCGGCCCTTTTCTACAATCGTCCCGAGGTCAGTCACGGGATCCTGTGCGCCGCGGGTCTCGAACGACTTTCCCGGTTTGTGAGGGCGTCGCACACCCTTTCCGGCCATTGACCTTTGAGCCGGAATACCGCAAACCGACTGCGAGGGCGGTCGCACAAGTATTGAGAGATGACATGGCTGAAAATACCGAAACGAAACAGCGTCTGCACCTGGTGTTCGGAGGCGAACTAACCACGCTCACGGGTGTCGACTTCCGCAAACTGGACGACCTCGATATTGTCGGAATCTATCCCGACTATGCCACCGCGTTCGCGGCGTGGAAGTCCAAGGCGCAGATGACGGTAGACAACGCCCACATGCGCTATTTCATCGTGCACCTGCACCGCCTTCTCGATCCAGAGAACGCCTGAAACGTATGAATTTTCGTCATCGGCCGGCCATGCCGGCCGATTGTACAAGCGGGTGCCTGATGAATTCTTTTCCTGTGACGGCTGAACCGAAGAGCCATGGCCGATGAGGGGCGTGCTCGCTCGGGTCGCGCTTTCGGCCTATCGCTGGATTGGCGTCGGGCTCTATCCGGTCATCGGCTCCTACCTGGCCTTCCGCGGCGCGAAGGGCAAGGAAGACAGGTCGAGACGGCGCGAGCGCTACGGCCGCGCCAGCGTGGAGCGGCCGAATGGTCCTCTGGTGTGGTTTCACGCCGCAAGCGTCGGTGAAACGACGGCTGTCGTCCCCCTCATCAAGGAGGTTCGCCGCCGCGGTATTTCGGTGGTGCTCACGACGGGCACGACGAGTTCGGCAAAGGTGGCTGCCGCAAGGCTCGGCTCCGGGGTGATCCACCAGTACGTGCCGCTCGATCTCAAGCCTGCGGTCAGCCGTTTCCTCGACTACTGGCATCCGGATCTCGCGATCATCGCGGAATCCGAGATCTGGCCCATGACGATCCTCGAACTCGGAGCTCGTCACATCCCTCAGGTCCTGGTGAACGGCCGCCTTTCGGACCGCTCGTTCAAGCGCTGGAAGAGCCGTCCCGGGCTCGCAGACGCGCTGTTCGAGAACCTCGCTCTGGTGATCGCCCAGACGGAGGAGGATGCAGAACGCTTTCGCACGCTTGGTGCGCTGCCGGTGCTGGTCTCTGGCAACCTCAAGGTGGACACGGATTCACCGCCGTACGATCCGGCGGTGTTGCGTGAGTACCGGGACCAGGTCGGTGACCGCAAGACATGGGCGGCGATCTCGACCTTCGAGGGCGAGGAGGCCGCCGCCGGCAATGTCCACCGCGTGCTGAAGGAGCGTCTCGGCCTGCTGACCATCATCGTGCCGCGCCACCCGGAGCGCTGCGACGCGATCGAGGATATGCTGAAGGCCAAGGGGCTGACGGTAGCACGGCGCACCCGTGGCGATCCGCTCACGCCGGAAACCGATGTCTTTCTCGGCGATACCATCGGCGAGATGGGGCTCTACCTGCGCATGACGGAAGTCGCCTTCGTCGGACGCTCGCTGTTTGCCGAGGGCGGGCAGAACCCGCTGGAGCCCGCCATGCTCGGCTGCGCGGTCCTTTCGGGCGCCAACGTGCAGAACTTCCGCGAGAGCTACCAGAAGCTCGCCAAGAGCGGCAGCGCCCGGATGGTGCGCGACGTCGAGATGCTCGCGAAGGGCGTCAACTACCTGCTGACCCACGACGACGTGCGCCGCACGATGATCGAGGCCGGTCAGGAGACCGTGCAGGACATGCGCGGCGCGCTGCGTGCCACCATCAAGGGGCTCGAGCCCTACATCAATCCGCTGACCGTCAAGGCGCGGCTGCATCCACGTGAACCTTCCTGAACGGTGCTTTCATGACCAAGACTGCCGCGATTTCGGGTATTCTCTTCGACAAGGACGGGACGCTCCTGGACTATGCCAAGAGTTGGGTCCCGGTGAATTACGAGCTGGCGCGGATCGCTGCCGGCGGCGATGAGGATCTGGCGCGGCGCCTGCTGGTGGCGGGCGGCATGGACCCGGATACCGGTTACGTCCTTCCCGATAGCCTGCTTGCCGCCGGCAACACTGTGGAGATCGCCGAGGGCATGGTGGCTGCCGGTGCCACCTTCACGGTGGAGGATCTCTCGGCTCTCTTCGACGGGCTGTTTGCGAACTCCGCGTCCCTCGCCGTGGCCGTCACGGATCTTTCCCGCTTCTTCGGCGAACTGCGGGCAAGGGGCTATTGGCTCGGCGTTGCCTCGAGCGACAACGAACGCTCGATCCGGGCCACCGCCCAGAGGTTCGGCTTCGAGAACTACATCGACTACGTAGCGGGCTATGACAGCGGCCACGGCGTGAAGCCGGAACCGGGCATGGTGCTCGGCTTCTGTGCCGCGACCGGGCTCGAACCGCACGAGATAGCGGTGGTCGGCGACAACAATCACGATCTTCACATGGGGCGCAGCGCCGGCGCCGGCCTGACCGTCGCAGTGCTGACGGGAACCGGTTCGCGGGAGTCGCTTGCCGCGGCATCGGACTACTGCCTCAACGATATCACCGAGCTCGTGGCCCTGCTGCCGGAGGCCGGTGCGGCCCGCCCCGTGCCCACCACCGCGGCATAGATATACAAGCGGTTGCTTTTATGAACGTTTTCGCGTTTCCTGCAGAGGGGCGAGTTTCGGCGGATCGCGGCCGCGTATGCGGATGAAGCGCGTGAGCCGAGCAGGGGGCGGTATGGTTTCTGAAGCACCACCTTTCTGGTGGACGAAGGCGGATTGGCGTGCGTGGGCCCTGTGGCCCGTTTCGAGGCTTTACGGGTTTGTCGCGGGTCGCCGGATGCGCAGGGCGAAGCGTGCGGCATTTCCGGTCCCTGTCATCTGCGTCGGCAATTTCACGGTCGGCGGCGCTGGAAAGACGCCGACGGCGCTGGCGCTGGCACGTGCGGCGAAAGCCCGGGGGCTCAAGCCCGGTTTTCTCAGCCGCGGCTATGGCGGCTCCCTCGACGTGACGACCGTTGTCGATCCGGCCCACCACTATTCTCGCGCTGTCGGTGACGAGCCGCTGCTGCTTGCACGCGAGGCCCTCACGGTCATCTCCCGCAAGCGGGCGAAGGGAGCACAGCGTCTGGTGGACGAAGGTGTCGACCTCATCATCATGGACGACGGCTTCCAGAGCGCGCGCCTGGTTTTTGATTATGCGCTGCTCGTCATCGATACGCATCGTGGACTGGGGAACGGCTATCTCGTTCCGAGCGGTCCGGTCAGGGCCCCGCTTGGCGAGCAGATGCGGCAGGCAAGCGCGCTCCTGACGATCGGAGACGGCAAACAGGCGGACCGGCTGGTCCGGCAGGCCGCGCGGGCGGGAAAGCCCGTTCACACGGCAAGGCTCGTCCCGACTGACGTGGACGATCTCGGGGAGCAGACGGTCATCGCCTGGGCGGGGATCGCGGATCCCGAAAAGTTCTTCCGCACCGTGCGAGAGACGGGAGCCGATCCCGAGGTAAGGCGCGGGTTCCCGGATCATCACCACCTGTCGGATGACGAGGTGGTCGAACTGCTCGATGTGGCGGATCGGACAGGCTACCCGATCGTGACGACCGCTAAGGACAGCGTCCGCCTTGCGGGCGGACACGGGCGATCGGAAGAGCTTCGGGAAAAGAGCCGGGTGATCGGCGTGGAAATCCGCTTCGACGACCCCAAGGCCCCGGGCAAGATCATCGATGCGGCGATTGCCTCGGCCCGCAAGCGCAGGCTGGGGAACGGGTCGACCGGCTGATCGCCGGATCAGCGCATCTGGGTCGGAAGGATGCCCGCCCGCTTGTCGGCTTCGAAGGAGGCCTTGGCGTCGACATAGGGTTCCTGGCGCGCAACGCTCCAGTAGCGAAGCTCGTCTATGGGAATGATCTCTCCCGTCATGGCGCAGATCACATGGGAACCGGGCATCAGAATCTGGAAGTCGCCATCGAGATAGCGGATCCGCGCCTCGCGACCGGGTCCTTCAAAGCGATTCATCATGGTTCCAGGCTCCTGCTTTTGCCGTCACAACACGGTCATCCGTGATTACAGCGCCGTCCCGCTGAATTCCAGCTTTTTCAGCTTCGGCCGAAAAGGCGCTCGATGTCTGCGAGCTTGAGCTCGATATAGGTCGGACGGCCGTGATTGCACTGGCCGGATCCGGGCGTCGCCTCCATCTGGCGCAACAGGGCGTTCATCTCTTCGGGCCGCATGCGCCGGCCCGATCGGACGGAGCCGTGGCAGGCCATCGTCGCCGCCAGATATTCCAGCCGGTTCTGAAGTCCGTTGGCCGTATCCCATTCGGCCAGTTCGTCGGCGAGTTGCCGGATCAGCCCTACCACATCCATCTCGCCGAGCATGGCAGGGGTCTCCCGAACCGCCACGGCCCCGGGGCCGAAACGTTCGATCGACAGGCCGAGGCGCCGGAACTCCTCCGAATGGGTCACCAGTCGGTCGCAGTCGTCTTCGGAAAGGTCGACGATCTCGGGGATCAGTAGCGCCTGGGCAGGCACAGGACGGGCGTGAAGTGCCGTGCGCATCGCCTCGAATACCAGTCGTTCGTGCGCGGCATGCTGGTCGACGATGATCAGGCCGTTTTCCGTCTGGGCGAGAATGTAGTTCTCGTGGATCTGGGCGCGCGCTGCCCCGAGCGGATGCGAAACGGCCACGTCCGCTCCTTGCGACGGCACAGGGGCGGGCTCGGCGCGGGCGGAAGGCTCGATGAAGGTGTCGAAGCGCGCCTGCGGCGGCTCGGCGAAGGTCGTGGGCGTCGGTTGCGGCTGCACCGGGCGATAGGGCGAGGAGGACATGTCCCACGGCTGCGCCGGCCGGATTGATCCTCCGTGGAAGGCCCGCATCAGTCCGGACGCGCCGGTCGTCGAGGCGCGGTCGCCGTCGCGGGAAAGCGCCTCGCGCAGGCCGCCGATGATAAGCCCGCGAATGAGGCCCGGATCGCGGAAGCGGACGTCTGATTTCGCCGGATGCACGTTCACGTCGACAAGCTCGGGATCCATGTTGATCGCCAGCACCGCCACCGGGTAGCGCCCGTGGGGCACCGTCTCGGCATAGGCGGCTCTGAGCGCGGACCAGATCAGCTTGTCCTGCACAGGCCGGCCGTTCACAAAGGCGAACTGGTGCAGGCTGTTGCCGCGGTTGAATGTCGGCACGCCGGCAAAGCCGCTCATCGACACTCCCTCGCGTTCAGCCTCGATCTCGATCGCGTTGTCGCGGAAATCCTTGCCGAGCACCTGGGCGATCCGCGCCAGCCGGTCGTCTCCGGTCGCCGGAAATTCGAGCGTGCTGCGATCGGGTCCTGAGAGCACGAAGCGAACATGCGGGAAGGCAATCGCCATGCGCCGGACGACGTCGGAAATTGCCGACGCCTCGGCCTTTTCGGTTTTCAGGAACTTCAGGCGGGCAGGAGTGGCGAAGAACAGGTCGCGCACTTCGACCACCGTGCCGCGGTTTGCGGCGGCGGGGCGTACGGCCTCCACCTTTCCGCCCGTCACGACGATTTCGGATCCCTCCGTGCTCGCGGCCGTTCGGCTCTGGATCGAAAGCCGGGAGACGGAGCCGATCGAGGGAAGCGCCTCGCCGCGGAACCCGAGCGTGCGAATGTCGAGAAGGCTGTCGGAAAGCTTCGAGGTGCAATGGCGGCGAACCGCCAGCTCAAGATCCTGTGGCATCATGCCCGAGCCGTTGTCGGTCACGCGCAGAAGCGTCTTGCCGCCGCCTGCCGTGGCGATCTCGATACGGGTCGCACCGGCGTCGATCGCGTTCTCGATCAATTCCTTTGCAGCGCTCGCGGGGCGTTCGATCACCTCGCCGGCGGCAATCTGGTTGATGAGCGTTTCGGAAAGCTGCCTGATGGTCATCGCCTATTTTCGCGGATTCGCGAACGGCTGCAAAGCCGGAAAAACGAACTATGCCCCGCTTCCTTCCATTTGCACTCGCCGGCAGGCCGTTCAGCCCACTTAATCAGCTTTTAATCAAATGCTGCGAGTTTGACAGTCTCGCTTGTATGAACACAAGCCGGCCGGCACCCGCCGGTGGACGATTGCAGCGCTGCTGGCCGCTGTTATCGCGTTGTCCGAACGGCGCCTCGCCGCGCCCGATCAGCATGTGGACGATTGCTGGTATAGATTTTGGACAACGATGCCCGGCACAACGGTTTAGCGACGTTGCGGCCTGGCCCTACGGGGACTGCAGACATGAATGATGTAGCGTCGCCCGACGCGAACATCCGCTCTGGAATATTCGAGACGGCGTGCGATGTTCTCGGCGCGGCCGTGCTCGTCTATGACAACAACGATTGCCTGGTCTTCGCCAGCCGCCAGGTTTCGCGCTATTTCCCGATCAAGGCTGATCTGCTGAAGCCCGGTGCGCGCCTCCGCGATATTCTGGGATCGATCTTCGACGCCGGGCTCCGCTATGGCATCCCGCCCGAGATGCGCCACAAGATGATCAATCGCGAGGAGTGGGTCTCGACCCGGATCTCCGCCCACTGGCGCGAGCATCACGAGGCGATCGAAAGGCTTGGCCGCGACCGCTGGATCCATTTCCGCAAGCGCCGGTTGCCCAATGGTTACAACATATCCACGCTGACCGACGTCTCCGAGCAGAAGAAGCAGGAGGAGCAGTGGCGGTCCGATCTCGACCGGATCGCGCTGACGGAGGAAATTCTCCACACCCTGCCGAACCCGCTCGTCATCAAGGACAGAAACCTCGCCTATGTGGCAGCCAACAAGGCCTATTCGGATATCTACGGTACGGACTCCGACAGCATTCTCGGCCGAAGCATCTGGGACCTGACGGACGCGGAGAACGCGGAGCGCATCGAACGCGACGACCGCTCGGTACTCGACAGCGGCGCGCCCATTTCTGTCCGGGAACACATCGTCCGCGTCGACGGATCCGACCTCTACACCATTACCCGCAAGCACCGGATCGGTACGCCGGGCCACTATTTCATCGTCACCGTCATGCAGGATGTGAGCGAGCTCGCGGTACCCGACGCCGTGATCGTTGATGGAGAGGTCGTGGTGCGTTCGCCGGAAGGTTTCGTCGAGGCGCAGAACTGCTTCGACCCCGTCAGGGACGCCGAGAAGCGCATGCTGCGCGAACAGATATCGATCGACGGCGTCGCCAACTTCGCAAACAAGCGTGTGCTGGTCGCCACGTCGAACCCGAGGGTGGAGGCATTCCTCCTAGGAGAATTGCAGTCCTGCGGCGCCGATTGCTGCGCCGTGCGCAGCATCGTCGAGCACGATGCGTTCCTCTCCATGGCGGCGGCGCGAGGCGTGAAAGTGGACCTCGTGCTGGTGGACGACAACCTCATCGGCCAGGACGGCGTGCTTCAGAATGCCTATGGCGTGCCGGTGCGCCTCGTCGCACCCGAGGGCATCGGCCAGGATTTCCTCCGCGCGCTCGCCGAAGAGCATGAGCTCCTGTCAGGCAGCGAACCGCCGATGGGGGATATCGTGACGCCGATGGGCTTCTCGGACGATTGGTACATCGCGACCGACGTGGACGCATTGACGCCCGGGGCGGTGGGCGACGTCGAAGTCCTCGTTGCCGAGGACAACCAGATCAACCAGTTCGTCTTCTCGCAGATCCTCGAAGGCATGGGGATCTCGCACCGGATCGCCGAAAATGGCGAGGAAGCCGTCGCTCTGTGGCGCAAGCACCAGCCGAGGCTTGTCCTGATGGACATCTCGATGCCGGTGAAGGACGGGCTGGATGCCGCGCGCGATATCCGCGAGGCCGAGAAGGTGCTCGGCACCTATACGCCGATCGTCGCGGTCACGGCCCAGGCGCTCAATGTCGATATGCAGAATTGCATGGATGCCGGCATGGATGACTACATCACCAAGCCGGTCAGCCCCGACATGGTAGAGACCATCTACCGCCGTCACGTTCTCGAAAAGTCAAGGAAATCTGTCGCCTGACACGTCCGATGGCTGTCAACTCCCTACTATTGGGGATGATTCTAGGGCAAAGGTTACGGTGCACTGATATGCATTTGTTAACAGTCATGCATCACTGTTGGGCCATTGCCGGAAGTTAGGTTCAAGGTCAGGAATTCATTGATGAAGTCTGCAGAGCATCCGACGCTGGAAGTCTCCCAGCACGACCTGCACGCGATGGCCTATACCGACCCGCTGACCGGCCTCGGAAACACGTATCGGCTGCGTGACAAGGTCCGGCAGATTGCCGCGGAGCGCGCCGAGGATCCTGCCCCTTTCACCGTCGGTATCGCAAATCTCGACGGCTTCAAGCCCATCAATGATCTCTTCGGTCCGCAGGCCGGGGACGAGATCCTGTGCCAGGTCGCACACCGCCTGAAAGCCTGCATTCCCGACGGAGCCACGGTAACCCGCCACGGCGGTGACGAATTCGCCTTCGTCCTGCCCCTGGTCTTCGAGCGCAAGGGCGCCGAGAAGATCGGACAGATGCTGAAAGAGGTGCTGTCGGCGCCCTTCGATCTCGGCGACCGCAACGTCCGTCTTTCGGCATCCTTCGGCTTTGCGATCTATCCCTTCGCGGGCGAGGAGTTCGCCGACATCCTGAAGAGCGCCGACACCGCGCTCTACCGCTCGAAGCGCCGCGGCCGTGGACAGATCACGGTCTATTCCCAGGAAATAGCGCAGGAGATGAAGCGCGCGACGCACCTTGAGCAGGCACTGCGCAACGCCATCATCGCCAACGAGGTCGATGTGCATTTCCAGCCCATCGTCAGCCTCCGCAACGACACGGTCGTAGGTTTCGAGGCGCTCGCGCGCTGGTGCGATGCTGATCTCGGCTACGTGTCGCCGGCGACCTTCGTTCCGCTGGCCGAGGAGCGAGGCTTCATCGATGCCCTCTCTGACACCCTGTTGAGAAGGGCGGCGGAAGCAGCACTCTCCTGGCCGAAGGAACTGTTCCTCTCCTTCAACCTCTCCTCGGCGCAGCTGATGGATCCGAAAACGAGCTTCAATACACTCGCCATTCTCAATCGCGTCGGGCTGGACCCGCGGCGGCTGGAGTTGGAGATCACGGAAACGGCTGTGATGACGGATGCGGACACGGCGCAGAAGATCGTTACCGAGCTCAGGGCCGCGGGCGTGCGCATTTCGCTGGATGACTTCGGCACCGGCCAGTCGAGCCTCGGCCGGCTTCGAGACTTCTCCTTCGACAAGGTCAAGATCGACCGCGCCTTCGTCTCCCGCATTTCGAACGACAAGGCCTCCGAGCATATCATCAAGGCGATCGTCGCCATGTGCGAGGGGCTCGACCTCGAGGTCGTCGCCGAGGGTATCGAGGATTTCGCCGAGGCGCTGAAGCTCAAGGCTCTCGGTTGCGGCATGGGGCAGGGCTATTTCTACGGAAAGCCGGCCGATGCCGTGGCGACCATGCGCTATCTCAACGAGAAGTACGTTTCGCTTTTCCCCAGTCCATGACGGGTTGATTTCGTAACGTCATGGTTGTAGCGTTTCGCGACGCTTTACCAATAGTTCATCTTGTGTATTAGTCGATCCGAAATTTCGGTACGCTATTCTGTCCCCGTTGCTCTTCATTCTCGGGGAACAGATGACGACGCAAAACAAGCAACAGACGCCCTTCTACCGCGCGAGCACGCGCTCGAAGGTTCGCATTTTTGGTACGTTGAAGGTTATGGCGCAGACGACCCGCGTTCGGGTCGTCGATCTATCGGCCGAGGGCATGGCCCTTGACCTCGAACATCCGCTGAGACTTCTCTCCGGACAACGGGTGGAAGTCCAAACGGAGGAACTCGGCAAGCTGGAAGGCACCGTCCGCTGGTACAACAACGGCCGGCTCGGCATCCAGTACAAGCTGAACACCAACGCGTTGGCGCAGGTATCGTCCTACTTCCGCTTTTTCCACGAGGAAGTGACGCCCGTCCTGCGCGGTTGATAGTCCGCATCCGGGCGGCTCGTTGCCGCCTGGCCCTCTTGCAGCAGCCAGTCGCGCACCCGCCGCGCCTGGCTGCTCAGTTCCCGCGAACGGGGCCAGACGACGTGGAACGCCATGCTCGTCTTCAGCACATGTCCTCCCACACGCACCAGCGCCCCTGACCGGACCTGCCCCTCGATGAGGTGCTCCCATCCGAGCGCGATGCCTTCCCCCGCAAGCACCGCCTGGATCACCAGCACGTAGTCATTGATCGAAAGCCGCCGGGAATGCCCCGGATAGCGCAGTCCCGCGCTCGCGAACCATTCCGGCCAGTCGCAGGCCTCGCGAACGGGTTCCTCCAGATGGATCAGCGGCAGGTCAAGTAGGTGCTCCGGCGTCTGCGGCATGCCGTGGATCTCGATGAAGGCCGGGCTTGCGACGGCGCTGATCACCTCCGGGGCGAGCAAGGCCGAGTGATAGCGCGGCCACTGCGCCGGATCGCCGCCACGCACGCCGAGCGGTATCGGTTCTTCGTCGAGATCGAGGTCGCGCACGCTCGTCTGTATCCTGAGGTCGATATCGGGCAGGTCCTCGCGCATTCGCGCGAGCCGCGGCAGCATCCACATCGAGGCAAAGGAAGTCGAGGCAGCAAGCGTCACGATAGCTTCGCGCCCCTTCGCACGGATCTGTTCGGCCGATTTCTGGATGCGCGACAGGCCGATCGCCACATCGGTGTGGAAACGCTCGCCTGCCTCCGTCAATTTGACCGCCTTATGGACGCGGTGGAAGAGCGGTGCGCCGAGCTGTTCCTCGAGGCTGCGGATCGCATAGGAAACCGCAGCCTGTGTCATGCCCAGCTCGTGGGCTGCGCGCGTGAAATTCTGATGGCGCCCGGCAGCCTCGAAAATGACGAGGCTTGTGGCGGATGGCAGCAGGCGGCGAAGGGTTTCCATAAGGCCAGCTTATATCAAACCCAAAATCTTTCCATCGTTACAGGTCGCCGATTTCGATCTAGCGTTACCCGTGATTATGGGGAGAACGATCATGTCCGACACAGCCGTTGCAGACGCTCCGAACAGGAGGAGCCGGGGCACGAGGGCTGCACGCCGGGAAGGCGCCGCCAAGCCGGCCGGAGTTCCCTACATCGTGCGCAATATCCCGACCTACGATATCCTTTCGGAGGAAAATCTCGTTCGCATCGAGGCCGCAGCGGACAGGATTCTGGCGGAAGTCGGCATCGAGTTTCGCGACGACCCGGAGGCTCTTGCGCACTGGAAGCGGGCAGGGGCGGCAGTGACGGGCACGCTCGTACGCTTCGAACCGGGGATGCTGAAGGAGGTGGTTGCGACGGCGCCTGCCGAATTCACGCAGCACGCCCGCAATCCCGCAAACAGCGTCAGGATCGGGGGCCGCAATGTGGTGTTTTCCCCCGCCTACGGTTCGCCCTTCGTGATGGATCTCGACAACGGGCGGCGCTACGGCACGATCGAGGACTTCCGCAACTTCATCAAGCTTGCCCAGTCGAGCCCGTGGTTGCACCATTCGGGCGGCACGATCTGCGAACCGGTCGACGTGCCGGTAAACAAGCGGCACCTCGACATGGTCTACGCCCATGTCAAATACTCCGACCGCCCCTTCATGGGGTCCATCACCGCGGAAGAGCGTGCGGAAGACTCGATCGATATGGCACGGATCGTGTTCGGCGCCGATTTCGTCGATCGCAACTGCGTGATCCTCGGCAATGTCAACGTGAACTCGCCGCTCGTCTGGGACGGGACGATGACGAAGTCGCTGAGGGCCTATGCGCGCGCCAACCAGGCGGCGGTCATCGTCCCGTTCATTCTCGGCGGCGCCATGGGACCGGTCACCAACGCCGGCGCCATTGCGCAGTCCTATGCCGAGACGCTCGCCGGCTGTGCGCTGACACAACTCGAGCGGAAGGGCGCCCCGGTCGTCTTCGGCAACTTCCTGTCGTCCATGTCCCTTCGGTCGGGGTCCCCGACCTTCGGTACGCCCGAGCCGGCGATCGGCTCCATGGTCGTCGGGCAGCTCGCCCGCCGGCTCAATCTGCCGCTGCGCTGTGCCGGCAACTTCTCGAACGCCAAGCTGCCCGACGCCCAGGCCATGCAGGAGGGCCTGATGTCGATGCTCTCGGCAATCCATTGCGGCGCAAATTTCATCCTGCACTCGGCCGGCTTCCTCGATGGCCTGCTGTCGATGTCCTACGAGAAGTTCGTCATGGACGCCGATCTGTGCGGGGCCTTGCATTCCTATCTGGCGGGCGTGGTCGTGGACGACAACACGCTGGCGATGGACGCCTTCCTGCAGGTCGGTCCCGGCAGTCATTTCCTCGGCTGCGACCACACGATGCGCAACTACCAGACTGCGTTCTGGGACTCGACGCTCTCCGACAACGAGACCTTCGAGAAATGGAGCGAGGAGGACGGCTCGACCGATATGGCAACGCGCGCGAACCGGCAGTGGAAGAAGACGCTTGCCGAATTTGAAGCGCCGGCCCTCGATGTAGCCGTCGACGACGCACTTTGCGACTATGTCGATCGCCGGAAGAGTTCCATGGCCGACGCCTGGTACTGATGACGGGTGAGACCTCCTTGGGGAGTGTGGAATGATCCTGTCGAAGGACACGCTCTCCAACCCTGCAGGTTAAAGCACCTGACGTTGAAGACCCGGATCATGCCGACCTCCCCATGGACCAGCCTATTCCGGAGGCGTCATGCCGAAGGAGCGCTACCGCCTGTGCCACCTGGAAAAGGCCAAGGTCGGCATCGCGCCGACCATCACGGCGGGTTCGGCGAAAGTCACACGATGCGCTTCCTACGACGTGCTTGTCTGAAGACCCGATAACAGGGTCGAGCCGGCGACGCTTTCGCGTCGCCGGCTCTGCTCCGTGTCGTCCCGGTTCGTTACTCTGCCGGTTCCGTTGCCGGAGCGTTTGTGGTCGGCGTGGTTGACGATGTCGTCGACGTGTCGAGCGGCGTTGCCGCATCCTTCTCGGCCATCTGCTGCGACATGGTCTTGAATTCCGGCGCCGCCTTGAGGCTTTCGGCCGTCTCGGTCGTCGTCAGCTTGACGTCGCCGTTGTCGGGGCTCTGGTTCACCGTGATGGAGGTGAAGGGTACGGCGACCCACTTTTCGCCCATGCCCAGGAACCCGCCGACGCCGATGACCGCTGCGACGATGCCGCCGTTCTTCTCGATGATCACGTCGTTGATGTCACCGATGCTTTCGTCAGCGCTATTGTAGACCGACTGGCCGATGAAGCTGTTGGCGCTGACCTGGTCAGGCGACTGTGTCGTCAGGTATTCGCCCTTGGTGCCGGCCACGTCAACGTCGGGGTCGGTCGTGGTGGCTGCGGTGCTGTCCGCAGGCTTGACGGCGGTGTCTGCCGTACCATCGGCCGGCTTCATGGTGGTCGTCGCGTCAGGCACTACCGCAGGATCTTCCATAGTCTGATTGGTCTGCGGGGTGGTCGTGCTCTGAGCATAAGCGGCCGGAGCAATCGCTGCGCCAAGGAAAAGAGCACCAGCGGCAACGGAAGTAAGAAGTTTCTTCGTCATATTAGACCTGCCTTTCGTTTGCTTGGGCATCAAGGCACGGCGATTTGCTTTATTGCACATCCGTCCGCACCGGCTGATGCTTGGAGAACACATCCGATAGGCTTTGGTTCCAAAGAAAATAACTTTTGCGAGTGTCCGGAAATCATGCACGGCGCATGGCGATCCGGGACCGGGATCGCCATGCGCCGTGGGCAAGCTTACAGCTTGTACTGCGGTTCGAAGCGACCCTTGACCGCTATCCCGAGTTCGAAGGTCTTGCCCGCATGCGGGTCCTCCCCTCGGCTTGCGTCGTCCAGGCCCTGCCAGGCCGATGTCACGAGCAGGCGATCGGCATTCGGGCCGATGAAGGCGGGGCAGCTCGTCTGCGATGCCGGCAAGGCATAGCGGCTGATTTTCGTGCCGTCAGGCTTGTAGACCTCCACCGCGCTGGCGCCCCAGCGCGCGTTCCAGATCAGGCCGTCGGCGTCGCAGACCGAGCCATCGATGCCGCCGGGCGTCCCTGTTTCGTCGCTGAGCACGGCAGGCACGCCTGTCGGTAGCCCGGTTTTCGGGTCGAGGTCGACGCGCATCAGATGGTTGACATCCGTATCGGTGAAGTAGGCGACGGCCCCATCGGGCGAAAAGCAGATGCTGTTCGGAATGGTGATGTTGGCGAAGAGCTGCGTCACCTTGCCTTCAGCTACGTGGTAGATAGCGCCTGCATGCTTCTCGGCCGAGCGGCCCATGGTGCTCGCCCACAGCGCGCCGGAGGGATGCACCCGTCCGTCGTTGGAGCGGTTGCCGGGCTTGTCCTCGAGCGTGGTGAGGAGGGTGAGCCGGCCGGTCGCCGTCTCGCGGACGAAGAGTCCTTGATCGGAGACGATCAGCTGGCGGTCCGGATCGATTACGGCAAGCACGCTGCCGAGGAAGGGGAGGTCGTGCACCTGCTTGCGCGAGCTATCGAGATGCAGTTCGTGCAGCTTGCGTCCCTTGATGTCGAACCACCATGCGGTGCCGGTCGCGGGATCGTAGGTCGGACCTTCGCCGAGCTCGCTGGTGATGTCGCACAGGATGCTGCCTGCGAACGGGATGGGCTCGCTCATCGGCCGGCTCCGAAGACTTTGTCATAGGCTTCGATCGTCAGCTTTGCGCGCTCCGCCACTTCGGCGGCCGTCATGCCGGGCTTGTAGAGGCTGGAGCCGAGTCCAAAGCTCTTCACGCCGATCCTGGCGTAGTCGGCGAAGTTCGTCTCCGACACGCCGCCGACGGCCGCGATCTCGAGTTCGGGGGGAAGGATCGCCCGGATTGCGTGGATGCCGGAGGGACCCAGAACACTCGCCGGGAAGAACTTCAGTCCGGTCGCGCCCGCCTTGGCTGCCGCAAGCGCCTCGGTCGGCGTAAAGACGCCGGGCATCGTCACCATGCCCTTGGCCGCGGCAAGCGAGATGACTTCCGGTTCGACATTGGGGCTGACCATCAGCTTTCCGCCGACCCTGTCGAGTTCTTCGACCTGCGCAGTGGTCAGCACCGTGCCGGCACCGATGAGGGCGGAGGCAGGAGCCATCTTGGCGGCGATCTCGATCGACCGGAACGGATCCGGGGAATTCAGCGGGATCTCGATCGCCGTGAAACCGGCCCCGAGCAACGAACCGACGACCGCTTCAGTCTCGGATGGCTTCAGGCCCCGCAGGATTGCGATGAGCGGATACTTCATTGGCGGAAAGGGGATGCGTGACATATTCGTCCTTTCAGATGGACCAGATCGAGCGGGCTGCAGCGGCGAGGCCGATGCGCACGGCCTGGTCGGCATCGATGATTGCGGGCTTGATGCCGAAAACTTCGAACGCGCTCTCGTAAAGGGCGCCGAGGCTTCCGGAGGCGACGAGTGCGATCGGCGTGCCGGCCGGCATTGTACCGAGCGCGCCGGCAAGCTCAACACCGATCAGTGTTCCCGAGAGCCTCGCCTTGGCGTCGGCATTCGCAAGCTTGTCCAGGAGCTGGCCTGCGCGCACGGCGAATAGCCTGCTGGTGAAAAGCGCCGGATCTGCGCGCACGGCGCTGACGGCATCGCGGAATGCACTGCCCGTTCCGTCCACCGCGCCGCCATCGGCTACGGAGTGGCTGAGGATCGTGTGTTTCGAGAGCGCATCGAAGATCTCGCCGGTCATGAAGGTCGAAAAGCCGCTGACGCTGTCGCCCTCGACGCGGACCCACTTGCTGTGCGTGCCAGGCATGCAGACCAGATGCCGGCCGCCACCCAGTCCGTCGAGCGCTCCAAGAAGCTGCGTTTCCTCGCCTCGCATGACGTCCGGCGACGCGCCGCGCTGGGCAAGCCCCGGCAGGATGCGGATGTCCGCGGATGTGCCCGGTACGCTGACGGCCGCGGCCGGAATTGATGCAAGGGCGGCCGGTGTGTCGATGTATCCCGCCTCGGTCCAGCCCTGCCGCGCGCCTGCCATACCGCAGATGATCACGGGAAGGCCCGACGGCGCTCCTGCTGCATCGAGATGCGCATCGAGGACTTTGGCGAAGCCGGCCGTGGCCGCCGTCGTCATGCCTTCGCCGCTCCGCCGCTCGGCAATGACTGTTCCATCGGAAGCCATGAGCCAGAGTCGGAAACTGGATGTTCCCCAGTCGACGGCGACATAGGCTGGTGTGGTCATCAGAGAACTCCTCCGTCTACGACGATTGATTGCGCGGTCATGCCGGCCGAGGCGGATGATGCAAGGAACAGGCACGGCCCGACCATGTCTTCCGGAACGAGTGCGCGCTTCAGGCACTGTTGTTCCAGCATCGAGGCGATCGCCGCCTCATCGATCCACAGCCGCCTTTGGCGCTCGGTCAGCACCATTCCCGGCAGAATGGCGTTGACGCGGATGTTTTCCGGTCCGAGCCGCCCGGCAAGTGATTTCGTCAGGCCGATGATCGCGGCTTTCGCCGTTGCATAGGCGGGCAGCTCACCCATGTTGAGCATGAAGGCGATCGACGAGAAGGTGACGATCGAGCCTCCGCCCGCGGCCCGCATGTATGGCAGGACGGCCTGCGCTGCGAAGAAGTGATGACGCAGGTTCACGGCCTGGTTCTCGTCCCAATATTCCGGGGTCACGGTTTCGAGGTCGTGCCGGTCGTCGCGCGCCGCATTGTTCACGAGGACGGATACGCCTGCCGTTGCCTCGGCGGCGGATGATATTGCGCTGCGCAACTGGTCGATATGACGGATGTCCGCCTTGGCGAAAAAGGGCCGGTGGGCAACCTCGGGCGCGAGGTGCTCGGCGAGCGCACGGCCTTCCTCTTCCGCAATGTCGATGAACCCGACCCGTGCTCCCTGGCGGGCGAAGGCTTCCACGAGGTTCGCGCCGATGCCGGTGGCGCCGCCCGTGATGAGCACCCCCTGTTCTTGAGGTCAGTGAACTCTTGATTTGACATTGACGTTACGGCCTCCCTCCGCATCCCGAGCGCCCAAAAGTTCCACTAATTGGAACACGGTTTGATTATTTGGAATTCATCGTCTACAATCCGGGCCGTGTCAAGCGAGCAGGAAGTACACGAGATGGAAGTTGGCCCCGAAATCGATGCGCAAAACGAGGCGAGGGGCACCGGTACGCTCGGAAAGGCAATTTCCGTCCTCGAATTGGTGGCGCTCGCCGAGCGCCCGCTGCGCTTCACAGACATTCTGGCCCTTGCCGGCCAGCCCCGCGGAACCCTGCACCGGCAGCTGTCGCACCTCGTGGAGGAAGGGCTTCTCGAGCTTCGGTCCGATCACTGCTACGAACCGGGCATCCGCATGCTCAAGCTCGCATCCAACGCCTGGGCGCGAAACCAGTTCCGCACGGTGGCCGAACCCCATTTGCGGGTTCTTCATGGGCATACGGGGGAGACCGTTCATCTCGGCGTGCTGCGTGGCCGGGAAATCATCTATCTCGACAAGGTCGAGAGCCACCAGGCCGTACGGATGAATTCGCAGATCGGCAACGCCTCACCGGTCTACTGCACGGGTGTCGGCAAGGCGGCGCTTTCCGTTCTCGCCGAGGAGGAGCTGAAAACGCTTCTCGCGACACTCGATTTTCGCCGATACACGCCGAACACCCTGTGCGATCCCGCAGCACTCGCCGCGGACATCGCTGAAATTCGAAAGTCGGGTTACGCCTTCGATCGCGAGGAGCACGAGCCAGGGATTCGCTGCGTCGCATCGCCGATCCACGCTGGAGACCGGTCGCTGGTCGGAGGCATATCCGTGACAGGGCCCGCCTATCGCGTATCTATGGAGATGCTGGAGGACTGGGCGCCCCATGTTCAGCGGGCTTCGCGACGCATCATGGAGGATATGTCGGCCCGGCTCGGGCCACAGCGCCAGATCAATTTCTGAGCGGACCCATGGGATGCGCGGGTTGTCTTGACGGCGGAATTTACGGTAAATTAGAAAATGGCGCTGGACGCGAGGGACGCACGTCATCTAGCTTTCCCTCGGACGGGCGAATCTTTTGATTATGCTCGGCCGCGGCTGGGGGGCGGCGGTAAGATGACACGCATGAGCACTGGGACAAGGGGTTCCTCAGGCGAGATCGCGAGGCATGTTGCGCCGGAAGGGCGCAGTGTGCAAATGCAATTGCTGGGGTAAGGCTGAAATGGCTGATCGATCCTTGGAGTACATCCATGTTTCCCCGTCATTGTGGGTGAAACGGTTTTCGGAAGCCGCCTGCGAGGCGGAAATTGCTCGGTTGCTTTCCGAGATCACCGAAAGCTACGGTCTCAAGTGCTACCTGCTCATCAACATTCCCTCTGAAACGTCCACGGAGTTCGCGTCGAGCGTGTTGCTGACGACGTGGCCCGCAAGCATGCTTCGCGGCTATGACCAGGCGGGCCTGATCTACGGAAGCCCGATCCTGAACCGGTTGCGCCGCAGCACGGCGCCGTTCCGTTACGAGGTCGGACGAAGCAATGGCCGGCGACGGGATGGAAAGGCGCAGATCGCCACGGAACTTTTCGGCCAGCACGGCATGCAGCGCGGCGCCTATTTTCCGGCCCACAGCACCAGCGGTCAGTGCGGCGCACTTGCGTTCTGCGGCGATCGGGAGAGCCTGTCGAGCCGTGAGATGACGGAACTCAACGCCATTGCGAACCTGGCTTTCGGCAAAGTTTTTGATCTCAGGGCGGAAGCCGCGTCCCGCGCATCGCTTTCGCGCCGCGAGATCGAATGTCTGTCCTGGGCATCCGCGGGCAAGACGAGCGTGGAAATGTCGGAAATTCTTGGACTGTCCGAATATACCGTCAACCATTACCTCAACCGCGCCACGAGGAAACTCGATGCCGTCAACCGCGTGCAGGCTGTCGCCAAGGCCGTGCGCGCAGGGTTGCTCTCGTGACGGGGTGTGGTGTGCTGAAAATTGGCTTAAGGTTTTATTTTAGTGATGTGTCACATTGGGTGGCGGACGGAATTGGCGCATGATGGAGGCTGACGAAACGAGCGCCGGGAGCAACAGTGACGTGCTGGACGTGGGGAGCGAGATCGCGCGTCTCGAGACGCAGTTCGATATCGTGCGTTACATGCGCCGTAAGTGTGAGGAATTCGGCCTCAAGTACTTCAACGCATTCACCCTCCCGGGTTTTGAGGTCGAAAAGCTCTCGGCTCATTCGATCGTCAGCAATTGGCCCCAGGAAATATCCGCCAAGTACGACGCCCTGCGCATGGTCCGCCACAGCGCGAGCATCCGCCGGCTTCGCGAGACCACCGTGCCATTCTCCTACGACATGTTCGAATGGGTCGGGGAATCGAGCCTGACTTCGGAGTTCGGCGAATTGCAGGCGGTGCTCGAAAGGCACGGCATGATGGCCGGGCACTTCTTCCCCGTCCATGACGCCTTCGGAAACCGCGGCGCGGTCGTCTGGTGCGGCGAGAGCCCCGAGCTCGACTTCGACGACCGTCTGGTTCTGCAGATGATCTCGATCCACATCTTCAACCGACTGGCGGAAATCGGTGCGGCGTGGAAAACCGGCCAGGTGGTGCTGACGGAGCGGGAGATACAGTGCCTCGGTTGGACGGCTGCAGGAAAGACCAGCCTGGAGATCGCCGAAATACTGGGTCTTTCCGAACATACTGTGAATCACTATTTGAATCAGGTGACCCGCAAGCTCGAGGCGGTCAATCGTACCCAGGCGGTGGTAAAAGCCATTCGCAGGGGCCTGATCACCTGATCTTGAGGGCAGCGGCCGAGGGGGCGTTCTTCGTCTTCGTCGGCATGTCTGGCATCTGCATGTTCCATTCCGGCAGCGGTTGCTCTAATTCAGCACCATGACGTGCCTCTTTGTCCCTGTGGGCCAGGCGCGAACGTTGAATGCTCTTTGCGAGGAAGACATGCCTGAAGTGACCAAGGAACAGGTACTGGAGAAACTGAGGACGGTTCGCGGCCCGGACATGGAGGGCAACATCGTCGACCTCGGTCTGGTTTCGGACGTCTTCCTTTCCGACGGAAAAGCCTACTTCTCCATCACCGTTCCAGCCGAGCGCGCCAAGGCGCTCGATCCGATGCGCGCCGCCGCGGAAAAGGTCGTGCGCGAAATTCCCGGAATAAAGGGCGCAATGGTCGCGCTGACCGCGGACAAGAGGGCGGCTTCCGGTGCCGCGGCTCCCGCGGCCCGCGCCGAGACCGCCGCTCCGCCGGCAGGTCAACCGCCTCACGCGCACGGCCACGCGGCGCCACCGAAGGCAAAGTCCGGCATTCCTGGCGTCGGGGCGATTATCGCTGTCGCCTCCGGCAAGGGCGGGGTCGGCAAGTCGACCACTGCGGTGAACCTCGCGCTGTCGCTGAAGGCGAACGGCCTGCGGGTCGGCATTCTTGACGCCGACATCTACGGCCCCTCGATGCCGCGCCTCCTGAAAATCTCGGGCCGGCCGCAGCAGATCGAAGGGCGCCTGATCCGTCCCATGGAAAATTACGGCATCAAGGTGATGTCGATGGGATTCCTCGTGGACGAGGAAGTGGCGATGATCTGGCGCGGCCCGATGATCCAGTCGGCGCTTCTCCAGATGCTGCGCGAGGTCGCATGGGGCGAGCTCGACGTGCTGGTCGTGGACATGCCGCCTGGCACCGGCGATGCCCAGCTGACCATGGCCCAGCAGGTGCCGCTTGCGGGCGCGGTTATCGTCTCGACCCCGCAGGACCTTGCTCTCATAGATGCCCGCAAGGGCCTGAACATGTTCAACAAGGTCGAGGTGCCGGTTCTCGGCATCATTGAAAACATGAGCTATTTCATCGCGCCGGATACTGGCAACCGCTATGACATCTTCGGTCATGGCGGCGCGCGCAAGGAGGCCGAGAAGATCGGGGTGCCTTTCCTCGGCGAGGTCCCGCTGACCATGGATATCCGCGAAACATCCGATCTCGGAACGCCGGTCGTGGTTTCCAATCCCGATGGCGCCGCCGCTCAGACCTACCGCGAAATCGGTCGGCGGGTATGGCAGCAGCTGGAGGAAACGAGGCGCTCCGTCAGCCGCGAAGCGCCCCAGATCATCTTCGAGTGAGTGCCGACGCTCCGGTGCGTTAACAAGTGCGGCGGAAAGGTGGCACTTGATTTTAATGTTGCACTGCGCAATATCCCGGTTGACCGTGCCTCTGTGCGTGGAAAGATAAAGCAGGAGTTTAGGTGATGGTTCTCTGGAGCACCATCCGTCCGTGATCACGGTCTTCCGCTCGAACGGAGAGGCGCGTACCTTGTCCCTTCCATCCGTGGAAGAGGCGCCTCCAAGCCTCGATGGCGCGGTATGGATTGATTTGCTCAGTCCAACTCGCGAGGAGGAGGATTTTGTCGAGCGCCTGCTTTCGATCGACGTGCCGACCCGTGAGGACCTGAAGGACATCGAGCCCTCGAGCCGTCTCTTTACGGAAAACGGCGCGGTCTACATGACGGCGTCGCTCGTCTGGAAGGCCGACAGTGAATTGCCCGAGCTCACCGACGTCGCCTTCATCCTCGTCGGCGATCACCTTGTGACGATCCGCTATGCGGAACCCAAGTCCTTCGGTCTTTTCAAGGCGGCAATGCACAGGATCCCGGGAGGCTGTGTATCCGGGCCGGTCATGATCACGCGGCTTCTTGAGACCATCGTCGACCGGACGGCAGAGATCCTCGAGCGCTCGGCAACGGAGGGGGATGCTCTCTCCCGGCAGGTCTTCGGCGACAAGCAGCAGGTCACGCGCCGCCCGCAACGCTATCTTGAAGACCGCCTGATGGCGGTCGCCGGACACCAGCGGCTGGTGGCGCTGACGCAGAACAGCCTCATGACCCTCCTTCGGTTGGTGGGCTATCTTCGTACCGTTCCGGCCCTCCAGCAGGACAAGGAGAGTCGCGAGCTCTGCAGGTCGGTCTCGCGGGATCTGCAGTCCCTCTCCGAACACGCTTCGTTCATCGGCGGCAATACCACCTTCCTTCTTGATGCGTCCCTGGGGCTCATCAATCTGGAGCAGAACGCTATCATCAAGATATTCTCGATCGCATCCGTGGTGCTCTTGCCGCCCACGCTGATCGCATCGATCTACGGCATGAACTTTGACCACATGCCCGAGCTGCACTCGACCTACGCCTATCCGGTTTCGCTCGTCGCGATGGTCGTGTCGGCTGTCATCCCCTTCTTCTTTTTCCGCTGGAAAGGCTGGCTCTGAGAGCCTGTTTATACCAATGCACACAAACCCCGGACATACCGCGTCGGGCCATTCGCGTCTTCGTACCCTGTTCATGCTGTCTCTGGGTTCGGTTGGCGTCGTCTATGGCGATATCGGCACGAGTCCGCTCTACGCATTTCGCGAGGCCCTGCGGCCTGTCGCCGAGGGTGGCGTCACCCACGAAGAGGTTATCGGCCTCATTTCGCTGATGATCTGGACGCTGACCGTCATCGTCACACTGAAGTACGTGCTTTTTCTTCTTCGCGCCGACAACCAGGGCGAGGGCGGCACGCTATCGCTTCTTGCACTGCTGATGAAGACCGGCAGTCGGCACGCCTCCCTGCTGTTCGTCATGGGCATTGCCGGCGCGGCGCTTTTTCTCGGCGATGCGATGATCACGCCAGCCTTGTCCGTGCTCTCCGCTGTCGAAGGTCTGAAGCTCGTAACGCCAGAACTCAGCGACTACGTCGTACCCATATCGGTCCTGATCCTGGTGGTCCTCTTCGCCGTCCAGTCGCTGGGGACTGCGGCAGTCTCGAAGTTCTTCGGGCCCATCACCGCGATCTGGTTCATCGTTATGGGCGGGATTGGCATCTATCACGTGCAGGACGATCTCAGCATCCTCGCAGCGTTCAATCCCCTGCATGCCGTCCTGTTCATGTTTGACGAGGGCTACATCGGGCTCGTCGTGCTGGGTGCCGTGTTCCTGACGGTCACGGGTGCGGAAGCGCTCTATGCCGATCTCGGTCATTTCGGCCGCCGCCCCATCCAGTGGGCCTGGTTCTGTCTGGTGTTTCCCGCTCTGACCCTGAACTATCTCGGGCAGGGTGCGCTGGTGCTGAAGCACCCGGAAGCCGCGTCGGACCCGTTCTTCCTTATGTTTCCGAAATGGGCGCTGCTTCCCGCCGTTATCCTGGCGACCGCATCGACCATCATCGCGAGCCAGGCGGTCATAACCGGCGCGTTCTCGCTGACACGCCAGGCAATCCACCTCGGCTTCCTGCCGAGAATGGAGATTTTCCATACGTCTGAGACGCAGACCGGGCAGATCTACCTTCCGATGGTCAACGCGCTGATCCTGTTTGGCGTGATGGTGCTTGTCTTCATGTTCGGAAGTTCGGAAGGGCTGGCGACCGCCTACGGCATCTCCGTCACGGGGGCCATGGTCGTCACCACGGTCATGGCGTTCGAATTCCTGCGTGTGCGCTGGCGCTGGAGCGTGCTCTGGGCGCTCTCCGTGCTTCTGCCGCTGCTGGCACTGGAATTCACTTTCCTTGCGGCAAACCTTCTGAAGATCCATGACGGCGGTTATGTGCCGGTCATCATAGCCGGCGCTGCCATGGTGGTCATGTGGACCTGGACGCGTGGCACCAAGATCCTTCGGGAAAAGACCCGGCGCATCGAGGTTCCGCTGGCATCCTTCGTCAAGTCGATCGAGAGAAAGAGCGAGCATGCACCGGTCACGGTCAATGGCACGGCCATCTT
The DNA here is from genome assembly GCF_016864555.1 of Sinorhizobium sp. BG8. Lineage (NCBI taxonomy): Bacteria > Pseudomonadati > Pseudomonadota > Alphaproteobacteria > Hyphomicrobiales > Rhizobiaceae > Sinorhizobium > Sinorhizobium sp. BG8. The sequence goes on from NZ_CP044011.1 coordinate 1,733,319, forward strand.
CCTGACAAGCGATCCGGATTTTGCACCCGCGGCGCTGATGCACAACATCAAGCACAATCACGTGCTGCATGAGCAGAATTTCATTCTCACGGTCCGCACGTCCAACACGCCGAAGGTGTCGCCGGCCGAGCGCTGCGTGACCCGCAAGATTTCTGATCGCTTCTCGTGCATTGAGCTGCACTTCGGTTTCATGGAAACGCAGAACGTCTCGCAATCGCTGGCCCTTTTCCGCAAGTGCGGAGTGAAGTTCGACATCATGTCGACCTCGTTCTATCTTGGCCGACGCAAGCTGGTGCCTGATGCGCAGTCTGGCATGCCCCGCTGGCAGGATCGTCTCTATATTTCGCTGGCCAATGCGGCGACCGACCCATCGGACTACTTCCGTCTGCCGACCAACCGCGTGGTGGAACTCGGATCCCACGTCATCATCTGACAGGGAGCGGGGAGGGCCGGCATCCACCGCTTCCCCGCATTTCCAGTCTCGCCCACGTTTTCACCTTCCGCCATTAAACGCGCATTAACCATGACGCTCTTATGGTTAATGCAATGAGGACGCGGAATGCTGCTGTCGGCACATGCCCGTCATGCAGGCCATTGCGCTCCTCTACGAAGGGCCGAACTTGATCCGTGCGCATGCCGGTCCGGCTCCCTTAAAAGTCAAGTCTGGCAGGCGCACGCGCCGGCATTCGCCGGCCGCTGACCCTGTGCAAGCGTAGCTCGCGTCGGAGTATGGTGGTTTGCGTAAGCGTGGCGTTCGTATAGCGGGATTCTGGCTTCCGCCGCTCAACTGGAAGGCACCCCTGGCCCTCGGCCTTGGCCTCTTTGCAGCATTCCCGACGGATTTGGCCCACTCGGACCTGGCGGCCTTCCTTGCCGGTATCAACCGGCGCGGCGGCAATCAGGAAATGGTGATGACGCCATCACCCGCAGGGTCGATCCACGAGGTCGAAATCGCCTTCAACGATCCGATCACCACCGGCGCGCTCGATGACGGCGCGGGCATAAGCCTTCCGGGCGGCGCCGAGGCGGCGTTGAGAAACGAGCAGAAGGGCAAGGGTGGCGTGCCGGACGAAGACCGGGTGACACGCGGAAAGAAGAAGGGGCGTATCGTCGCCGTTACGCCCGTCATGCCGCCCAAGGACTTTTCGGCCGGCTCGGTGCTGGAGCGTACCAGCTCCCTGTTGACCCCCACCTTCGACGGCAAGGAGCGGATGACCTTCACCGACCCCAAGATCAAGGGCAAGGAAATCGCGATCGCCACCGCCTTCTACAAGAAGAAGCCGATTGCACGCGACCAAAGTGTTCCTGCAATGCTCGCGAGCCTCGTCACCAGCGACAAGGCGGACATACTGGCTACGGCCTACGCGCGAACGGAACCTGACTATGCCCGCGAATCGCCCTTCGATTCGATCCTCAAGCCGAACACGGACGAAGGCCGCTTTGTGCCGCAGATTTCCCCTGAGGATCACGCTTGGGCAGCGACCGCATTGCCGGCCGGCGTGTTTACCGCAGCGGAACAGAAATGCCTGACCGCTGGAATCTATTTCGAAGCCCGTGGGGAATCACTCAAGGGCCAGGCCGCCGTCGCCCAGGTCATTCTCAACCGGGTGAGAAATCCGACCTATCCGGACACGATCTGCGGCGTCGTCTATCAGAACCAGGATTGGTATAACCGCTGCCAGTTTTCCTTCGCGTGCGATCGCATTCCCGATCTTGTTCTGGCGCCCTGGCATTGGAAAACCGCCAAGGAAGTGGCGATGGCTGTCACCGCAGGCAAGATCTGGCTTCCGGAAGTGGGCTCCGCCACGCACTATCACGCGACCTATGTGCGGCCGCCGTGGGGCAGGACAATGGAGCGTGTCGCCAAGATCGGAAAGCATGTGTTCTACCGCACCTATGGCGGCGGCTGGATCTGATCATTTGGTCAAACGTTGCTGTTGCGGGGCGGAATCGATCACGCGAGTCTGCTCCCGCCCGGGCGCTCGCATCCGCGACAATCCGCGCATCCACGTGGAAAACTCAGCAACTCATTGATATCTTGAGATAAAATCCAGCTTTGTCAAAGCTTCGCTATGCCTTGACTATGCAACCACCTAAAACTATGTTGCGCCCGACTTCAAAACGGGCCGTAAGGTGGCTTGACCCTAGCCGTTATTGTGTCCGCATTAGGGCGGGAGCCACGGACGCAAGGACAGGGAGGACGCCATGGCGGAGGACCGCAAGGAAAGTCTGGAAGAGAGAATGAAGCGCCTCGATGCCGAGCTGGCGAAGAGGCGTACCGACGACAAGTTAGCCGACGCCGCCGAAGAGCGAGCAGCCGACAGCCGGAAGGGTTATGCGGTCGCCATGAAGCTCTCAAGCGAGTTTGTCGCCGCAATCATCGTCGGTGCCCTTCTGGGCTATCTTTTGGACCGTTTTGCGGGTACAGGGCCGTGGGGCATGATCGTGCTCCTGCTCCTGGGTTTTTGTGCAGGCGTGCTGAACGTGCTGAGGTCCGCCGGAAAGGTGGCCTCGCCGCATCCGATGGACAGGATGGCGGGACGGCGCGACGGAAATGGTAAGAGCGAGGATGGCGCGTAAGCGCAGTCCGATGAAGAATGTCTTCCGTCCGCGGGCGGGCAAACGAGAGAGATAAGCGGTGTCAAACGATCCGACCCATCAGTTCCTGGTCAACAAGATTGTTCCCATCGAAGTTGGTGGAATCGATTTCTCCTTCACCAACGCGTCGCTCTTCATGGTCGCATCCGCGGCCGTTGCCGCTGGCTTCCTCTACATGACGACGTCGCAGCGCGGGCTGATCCCCGGCCGCATGCAGTCCGTCTCCGAAATGTCCTACGAGTTCATTGCCAAGATGCTGCGCGAAGGCGCCGGCAGCCACGGCATGAAATTCTTCCCGATGGTCTTCTCGCTGTTCATGTTCATCCTGACTGCGAACCTGCTCGGGATGATGCCCTACTTTTTCACAGTCACGAGCCAGATCATCGTCACCTTCGCGCTGGCGCTCTTCGTCATCGGCACCGTGGTGGTCTACGGCTTCTTCAAGCACGGCTTCGGCTTCCTGAAGCTCTTCGTGCCGCATGGCGTTCCGGGCGCGCTGCTCCCGCTCGTCATTGCGATCGAAATCATTTCGTTCCTCTCCCGCCCGATCAGCCTCTCCGTTCGTCTTTTCGCGAACATGCTGGCCGGTCACATCACGCTCAAGGTGTTCGCAGGCTTCGTTGCCTCGCTCGGAGCCCTTGGCGCGCTCGGCGTGGGCGGTGCAGTTCTCCCCCTCATCATGACGGTCGCCCTGACCGGTCTCGAGTTCCTCGTGGCATTCCTGCAGGCATACGTTTTTGCGGTACTGACGTGCATGTACCTCAACGACGCGATCCACCCCGGCAGCCACTAAGGATACAGTCGTTGGTGCCGGAGGCACCAGTTACAAGCCGCAACAACCCATTCGAAGGAGTTCATCATGGAAGCGGAAGCAGCAAAGTTCATCGGTGCAGGTCTGGCTTGCTTTGGTATGGCCGGTACGGCTCTCGGCCTCGGCAACATCTTCGGCAACTACCTTGCCGGCGCTCTGCGCAATCCGTCTGCCGCTGACGGCCAGTTCGGCCGCCTCGTATTCGGCTTCGCCGTTACGGAAGCTCTGGGCATCTTCTCGCTGCTCATCGCTCTCCTCCTCCTCTTCGCCGTCTAATATCGGCTGAAGTCTGGACCATGGCCCGGCAACGGGCCGTGGTCCATGTAACATCTGAGAGTGCACCTGGAGGTGAGCATGTCTGCGACCCCGGCTCTGGCCGAGTCCACCCCTATCAAGATCGCTCAGGCTGAGACGACGACGGAAACGCACGACGCCGCTCCTGCGGGCGAGGTGCATACCGAAACCGGTGTCCCGCACGGCGAAGAACACGCGACCGGCGTCTTCCCGCCTTTCGACCAATCCACATTTGCTTCGCAGCTCCTCTGGCTGGCGATCACCTTCGGCGTCTTCTACCTGATCATGTCGAAGATCGTCATTCCGCGTATCGGCGGAATTCTGGAGAACCGCCACGACCGTATTGCTCAGGATCTCGACGAAGCGTCCCGTCTGAAGGCTGAAGCCGACGCCGCGATCGCGACATACGAGCAGGAACTCTCGGCCGCCAAGTCCAAGGGTCATGCTATCGCCGCTGATGCGCGCGACAGCGCCAAGGCTCGTGCCGACGCTGAACGTGCCAAGATCGAAACCTCGCTCCACGAGAAGATCGCGGCTGCTGAAACCCGGATCGCCGACATCAAGTCGAAGGCCCTGGCAGATGTTGGCTCGATCGCCGAGGAAACGGCAGCGGCTGTTGTCGAAAGCCTCATCGGCGGCAAGGTCGCCAAGGCGGACATCTCGTCTGCCGTCAAGTCGGCCGCGGCAGAGTAAGGAGCGCTTCTCATGGCATTTGATGCAACTTTCTTTGCATTCGTCGGTCTCGTACTCTTTCTCGCCCTGATCGTTTACCTGAAGGTGCCGGGCATGATGGCGAAGTCGCTTGACGCGCGCGCCGACAAGATCGGCAACGAGCTGGCGGAAGCCAAGCGCCTGCGTGAAGAGGCCCAGCACCTGCTGGCCGAATACCAGCGCAAGCGCAAGGACGCCGAAGCCGAGGCTGCAAGCATTGTCGCTGCCGCCGAGCGCGAAGCGGAAATGCTGACCGCCGAGGCCAAGCAGAAGACCGAGGAATACGTCACCCGTCGCACTGCTCTTTCCGAGCAGAAGATCAAGCAGGCCGAAGCGGACGCGATCAATGCAGTTCGCTCCGCAGCGGTTGATCTCGCCATTGCGGCTGCCGAAAGCGTCATTGTCGCCAAGAGCGATGCCGAGACCGGCAAGGCTCTGTTCGACAAGGCGATCGGTGAGGTCAAGTCTCGTCTGAACTGAGACACCAGGCAGATTGCATGATTTCAAAAGGCCGGAGAGATCCGGCCTTTTTTCGTTGTTGAACGTTCCTCCGATCCCCCGCTTCTCCGGATTGCCGGTTGGGGCAGCGCGACACCACTCAGGTGACGACGCTCCTTCTGCATGCTCCGACAGGCAGAGGAGGGTGGTAGATGTCCACCTGGATCACTCGAGGCTTCTCTGTCGCTGCAAGCAGATGTACTCGCACGAACCATTCGCTCGGCTGCACAACGGCCGGACCAGCGCGCTCCCGCCGGTGAATTCTGCTGCAGCATGGCACCGAAAGGTGGAAGCGGTCTCGGGAACAGGATGTGCTGAAGGATAGCGGGTAGAAGCCTGCAGAGCCGAATTCACGGATAGCCGCACGTGTTTTGCAGCGTAGGAGACGACCGTTAGGTCTGCAGACTGCGTGCGAAGCGCCCCGTATCAAAGATCGATCGGCAGTTCACCTTCTGCCGCGGCGTGCAGGATGTCATCGTCGTCCGTCTTGAAGGGACGGAAGCTCATACGGTGAATGGAGCAGGCGCCGAGTGTCGTGATCGCCTGGCGATGGACCGCAGTGGCGTAGCCGGCGTGAACAGCGAAGCCGTATCCGGGGTGAGTGGCATCCGCGCGCGCCATCATCCGGTCGCGCACGACCTTGGCGACGATCGAGGCTGCCGAGATGGAGAGCGACCGGGCGTCCCCCTTCACCACGGCCCGCCCGTCGCAGGAGAGTCCCGGAGGAACGTCGCGTCCGTCGGCGAGCACCAGCTTTGGTGTCACTTCCAGCCCCGCAACGGCCCGGCACATGGCGTCGAGGCTAGCCTTGCGGATATCCGTGCGGTCGATATGGCGCGCACCACTGGAAGCGACTGAGACAATCGAGGAGGCCAGGATCATAGAAAACAGGCTCTCCCGGATCTCGGCCGTCAGTTGCTTCGAATCGTGCAGGCCATCTGGAATGTTGTCGGGATCGAGAATCACGGCCGCGGCGACGACAGGGCCCGCAAGCGGTCCGCGGCCGGCCTCGTCGGTTCCCGCCACCGGCCACAGCCCGGATTTCATTGCAGAGAGTTCCATCTCGAAGTCCGGCCCTGAGGGCAGGTCGAAAAGGAGGCGGGAATCGGAGGATGCGCGTCGAGACATGCGGCGAAACTCGCACATCCTGCCGATTCCCTGCAAGTCCCCGGCAAGGGGCGGCGCCGGGGGAGGCCGGCGCCGCCGGGACAGGAGGGCGGGGCCGGAAGGTCGAATGCCTGTTGCGCGTCGACACGCGCCGCAGTCGGGGTGATGGGCCGCTAGACGCCGCGGCCGTTTCGATATCGCACTGCGCTTGAAGCAGCTTCGCAGGCGGCGTCCGGTTCCGGACGGCGCATCTCAGAGCAAGGATAGCTGCACGCCGCTACCGGATGGTGGCACGAAGAGGTCTGTCGCAAGCGATCTGCGGCTGCGGGTCAGTTCCAGCCGCTTCGTCGCCATCTCGAAACGCCGCGCGATCTGCCATGCATAGGGGCCGGCGCCCTTCATCCGCTTGCCGAATTCGGCGTCATAGTCCTTGCCGCCACGCATCGAACGCACCAGCGACATGACGTGCCTGTAGCGATCGGGATAGTTTCGAAGCAGCCAGTCGCGAAACAGCGGGCTCACCTCGAGCGGCAGGCGCAAAAGCACGTAGCTTGCCTCCGAAGCGCCGGCTGCCTTGCCTGAATCGAGAACCCGCTCGATCTCGTGATCGTTGAGGCCGGGTATGACCGGCGCCATCATCACGGAAACCGGAACGCCGGCATCGGACAACGACCTGATGGCCTCGAGGCGCTTGGCCGGCGTGGATGCGCGCGGCTCCATCGTGCGGGCGAGCTTGCGGTCGAGCGTCGTCACCGAGAGACCGACCCACGACAGTCCGCGCTTGGCCATGCGCGACAATATGTCGATGTCACGCATGATCATGGCCGACTTGGTGACAATGGAGACGGGATGGTTGGCCGCTTCCAGGACTTCGAGGATCTGGCGCATGATGCGCCACTCCTTCTCGATCGGCTGGTAGGGGTCGGTGTTGGTGCCGATCGCGATGACCCGCGGCTTGTAGCCCGGTTTCGATAGTTCCCGCTCGAGCAGCCGCGGCGCATCCGGCTTCGCAAAAAGCTTCGCCTCGAAATCGAGCCCCGCGGAAAGCCCCATATAGGCGTGGGACGGACGAGCGAAGCAATAGATGCAGCCATGCTCGCAACCCCGGTATGGGTTGACCGAGCGGTCGAAGGGAATATCCGGCGACTCGTTGCGGGTGATGATCGTGCGCGGCTTCTCGACCTGTACCTCGGTCTTGAAGGGCGGAAGATCCTCGATCGAATCCCAGCCGTCGTCGAATGCCTCGCGCGCCAGCGGTTCGAAACGCCCGGAGAAATTGAGCCCTGCACCCCGCCCGCGCCGACGATCGATTTCGATCCTCATGCCCGACTGCGCCATCATGGCTTCGGCAACGTCTTTCGTATTGGCGGGCGCAAGCGCACCCTGCCTGATGTCGGCAAGTTCGTTCATGGGGTTCTCCTGGCGAAGAAGCGACTCTCCGTTCCAATGACTATATTCCTATCCGGAAAAAGAGAACATTGCAAGAACAAACTTTATCGCCCCGGCAAGCGAAACCCGCATGAGGCGTACTGCCGCGTTGTGCGGTAACCATGGTTGCATTCTGTGACAATGCCGGTGGCATTCGTTGGTGCGATGCGGTATGTCAGGAAAATGCTGACAATCATGATGGAATGCAGGGACAACGAGGCCGAACTGGCCCAAACCTTGTCCGCGCTGGTTTCGGGCGCGGTCGAGGGTCTCGTGCGTGACGTCATTATCCTCGACCTCGGCTCGCGTGATGGTTCATGCCGAGTGGCTGATGCCGCCGGCTGCCGGTTCCTGACGCATTGGGACATGAAGGACGTCGTGCGCTCGGCGCGCGGCGACTGGCTGATGCTGCTCGAGCCGGGTTCGCGGCCGCTCACGGGCTGGGTGGATGTCGTGCAGGAATATGTGGCCCTGAACCGTTCCCCAGCGCGTTTCACCGGTTCGCGCAATCACAGGCGACCGTTCTTCAAGCGCTTCGGAAGGCGGCTTGCACCGCTGGAACGCGGATACCTGGTGTCGAAGCGGCAGGCGTCAGCCGTCGTGCGCACGGGGATGCGACTGGAACAGATCGCCACGGGCCATGCGACGAGAAATCTCGTGGCGGAGATCGTTCCTGCCTGGGCAGTGAAGGCGCTTCGCGCCGAGGACTGACGGACGCAAGCGGCCGGTTCAGCCGCGTTTCAGATGCTCGTCGAGACGGGGCATGATCTCCACGAAATTGCAGGGCAGGTGACGATAGTCGAGCTGCAGTCGCAGGATGCCATCCCAGGCGTCGCGACAGGCGCCCGGCGAACCCGGCAGCACGAAGATGAACGTCGAGTTGAGAACGCCGCCGGTCGCGCGGGACTGAATCGTCGAGGTTCCGATCTTGTCGTAGGAGATGCGGTGGAAGACCTCGGAGAAGCCGTCCATGCGCTTCTCGAACAATGGCTCCAGCGCCTCTGGCGTGACGTCGCGGCCAGTGAAGCCGGTCCCTCCAGTGGTGATGACGACGTCGATTGCCGGTTCGAGCGTCCAATCCGTTACCTGGGCGCGGATGAGCGCAATTTCGTCCGGCAGGATCTGCCGTGCCTCGAGCCTGTGCCCCGCGTCCTGGATCCGCTGGGCCAGCAGGTCGCCGGAGCGGTCATCGGCCATCGTGCGGGTGTCGGAAACGGTCAGAACCGCTATTCCCACCGGTATGAAAGGTCTTGTCGTTTCGAGTGTTGCCATTCAGGGGCTCCCCGCAAGGGTTTCTGTCGCGGCGACGAACCAGTCCGGCCGAAGCCGCGAAAGCGTCTCCTGTGCCTTCACTGCATCGGACCGGGGCCCGTATATCCCAAAACACGTTGCCCCAGAACCCGACATCCGCACAAGGCTTGCCCCGCTCTCCTCGAGCAGCGCTGCCGCCTCGCCAATCTCCGGCACCAGCACCCGCGCGGGCGGCTCGAGATCGTTTCGCATGCCTTCGAGGATGAAGGGCCACTCGACCCGTGTCCGGGGACTGTCGGGAAGAACGAGCGGATCGTTCGCCTTGGAGGTGAGCAGCCGGAAGACGAGGGGCGTCGAGACGGAAACGAGAGGGTTGACGAGCACCAGGGAAAGCGCGGGGAAATCCCTGAGCGGCAGAAGCTCTTCGCCGATCCCGCGCGCGAGCAGTGGGGTGGAGGCAACGCACATCGGCACGTCTGCGCCGAGCTGAGCCGCCATATCCATCAGATCGCCTTCCGCTATCGGTGCCCGCCAGAAGCGGGGAAGGGCGCGCAGCACGGCCGCCGCATCCGCCGAGCCGCCGCCGATGCCGGAAGAAACCGGAAGGTTCTTTTCGAGGTGGAGATGAAGCGGCGGTGCGGCCATGGCGCGGCTGGCGAGCCGCTGGCGCAGGAGATCGCGTGCCCTGATCACGAGGTTGTTGCCGGCATCGCTCTCGCCGAGCGCACCCGCAAAGGGACCGGAAATGGTGAACTGGTCCTCTTCGGCTGCCATCACCCCGAGCCGGTCGCCGAAGGCGCAGAAAGTCACCAGGGTCTCGAGGAGATGATAGCCGTCCTCGCGCTGGCCTACGACGTGGAGCGCGAGGTTGATCTTTGCCGGCGCCGGCTCGACGATGGCAAAGCCGGCAAGCCCGTCATGTCCGCTCATCCGGAATCAGGACTTCTTGTCCGCCTCCGTTCCTTCCGGAGAAGGATTCTTGACCGGCTTGGCACCGTCGGAGGCTTCTGCTGCAGCCGGAACGCTCTTGGTCAACGGCGGAAGGCCGTTTGCGATCTTTTCCTTGATCTTCGGGATCTGGTCTTCTTCCGGCTTCAGGCCGAGCGCGCGGTTCCACTGGAAGGTCGCCTCGAGCTTGCGCCCGACACGCCAGTAGGCGTCGCCAAGGTGATCGTTGATGGTGGCGTCGCCGGCCTTCAGCTCCGCTGCCCGCTCGAGCTCGTTCACCGCGTCATCGAACTTGCTGAGGCGGAAGTACGCCCAGCCGAGCGAGTCGACGATGTAGCCATCATCGGGCTTGAGGTCGACGGCCTTGCGGATCATGTCGAGCCCCTCGTCGAGGTTCTCGTTCATGTCCACCCAGGAATAGCCGAGGTAGTTCAGCACTTGTGGCTGGTCCGGATTGAGCTCCAGCGCCTTGCGGAAGTTCGGCTCCGCGAGGTCCCACTTCTTCTGGCGCTCATAGGCGATGCCGCGCTGGAAGAAGACACTCCAGTGATTGCGGGAAGGCACGGAACCGATGATCTCGACGGCGCGATCGTAGTTCTCGCCCATCTCCTTGTATTCCTTGGCATCGGACAGCACGCTTCCGTAGGCGAGATAGCTGCGCAGGTCCGTGGGGTCCGCTTCGATCAACGCCTTGAGGTGCTTCTTCGCCTCGTCCACCTTGCCGGTGTCCGCGAGGTTCAGGCCGAGCTGCAGTTCGGAAATCCGCCGCATCGGCGATTTCTCGGGAACGGCGCGGTAGTACTTGATGGCGTTTTCCGGCTTTTGCTGGTTTTCCGCCAGGCCGCCGAGAAGAACCAGCACGTCGTCGCTTTCGGGGTCGAGCGCGCGGGATGCCTGCAGATAGAGCGTGACGATGTCTTCCGCGCCCTCGCGGTTCAGTGCCCCGCCGACGGAGAACATGACGGCCGCCGCACCCTGGGCTGCGGTGCGAACCTGCTGCTCCTGCTTCTCGCCCTTTTCGATGCTCTGGCGAAGCGCCTTCAGGGGCGCATAGCTCGGAACGAGATTCTCGCCGACGGCGATTGCGTCGAGTGCCTTCTGCTTGTTGCCCTCGCGAGCCTCGAGGCGCGCCAGCGCCTGGACCGCCCGCATGAACGTGTCGGGAGCGGCCGCGCCGCCGTTGCGATCGAGGATGGCGTCGTTGAGGCGCGCACGCGCGGTCGTCTTGTCACCGGCAGCCGCGGCCAGAACGCCGGCATGATAGTTCTTGAAGATGCCGAACCATTCCGGGCCCTTCATGCCTGAAATCAGCGAGAGCGCCTCCTTCGGATGGCCGTCGCCGAACTTGGCCCAGGCTACCAGAAGGTTGTTCATCAGCCGGTCGAGGTCGTTCGGTCCTTCATAGTTCAGGATCTTCTGGGCGCTCTTGTATTCCCGCTTGCGGATGGCTTCCATGCCGCGCATGACGGTCGTGATGCGCTCCACCGACGCGTCCGATTTGAGGGCGTCGGCGATCTTTACGCCTTCGCTGAAATCGCCGTTCATCAGCAGGGTGATCATCAGCCTCTGCTTGACGTCCGCATTGGTCGGATCGAACTGCAGCGCAATCTTGTACAGCGCGACGGCTGTCGCATAGTCCTTGTCGAAGTCCGCCGTTCTGGCAGCCAGGAAAGCGCCGGAGAACGAATTGGTCGTCATCGGGTCGAATGGCGTTTCGGCAGCCGGCGGAGCAGCATCCTCGGCAAGAGCGGGCGGGAGGGTCGCCAAGGCGACGCCAGCCACGACGGCCACGCTCGAGAGAAGACGGAAGATAAGTGAATGCCGCATCAACATGCCTTTCGATTGTGATCGCCCGCGCGCCCGCGCGGGCCATCTCCGTCATGACCGATCCAGAGGTGCTGGACTCATGACGTTAGAGAATGGCTTTTTTGGCGCGGTGCGGCAAGAATTTCCTGATGGTCCGAAAACAACTTTTGGTTAGCTGACGCGAGCGATCGAGAAGTCGATCACTTCAAGCAGCGCCGCTTTCCACGGTGTCTCCGGCAGAGGCGCGAGAGCGTCACGGGCGATTGTGCCGTAGTGACGTGCGCGTGCGATCGTATCGGAGAGCCCGCCATAGCGGTTGATGAGCGCGAGCGCACGTTCCAGATTGGCGTCGCTGCTCTGGCCGTCCTCAAGCGCCTCGCGCCAGAAAGCCCGGTCCTCCGCAGTGCCACGCCGCCAGGCGAGAATGACCGGCAGCGTGATCTTGCCTTCGCGGAAGTCGTCGCCGGTGTTCTTGCCGAGGTCGGCGGCCTTTCCGCCGTAATCCAGGGCGTCGTCGACGAGCTGGAAGGCGAGGCCGAGGTTCATGCCGTAGGATTTCAGCGCATTGCGCTCGGCCTTGCCCGCATTGGCAATGATCGGTCCGACTTCCGAGGCAGCTGCGAAGAGAGCCGCCGTCTTGGCCTTGATCACCTCCAGGTAATCGTCCTCGGTCGTCTCCATGTTCTTGGCGACCGAAAGCTGCATGACTTCGCCTTCGGCAATCACCGTCGCCGCGGTGGAGAGCACGTCAAGTGCGTCCAGCGAACCGACCTCGACCATCATCTTGAAGGCCTGCCCGAGCAGGAAGTCGCCGACGAGAACGCTGGCCTGGTTGCCCCAGATCATCCGGGCGGTCGATTTCCCGCGCCGGAGATCGCTTTCGTCCACCACGTCGTCGTGGAGAAGCGTCGCCGTGTGCATGAATTCGACGCTTGTCGCCAGCTTCACGTGATGATCGCCGCCATAGCCGAACATCGAGGCCGCCGCGAGCGTCAGCATCGGCCGCAGGCGCTTGCCGCCCGAGGAGATCAGATGGTTCGCCACTTCCGGAATCATCTGTACGTCGGAACCGGCCTTCGACAGGATCAGCTGGTTCACACGCTCCATGTCAGCCTTGGTCAGATCGACCAGCGGCTTCACCGAAGCCTGTTTGTTTTTGCTCTCTTCAAGCGGTATCACGACGCCCAACTGCCCGGACTCCTGTTCATTTCCGTCGCGAGACAATAGAAAGGGGGGCTTGGCCGGGCAAGAGGCGAAATGTCCCGACCTGCGAAAACTGACGGGAAAATGAAGAGAAAATGATCGAGCTGATACGCACCAACGATGCAGTCCTCCTGTCCTTCGCTGAAAGCCTGATGAAGGAAGCAGGCATTCATTGCTTTATCGCTGACCGTGCCATGAGCGTGCTTGAGGGTTCCCTCGGCATGCTGCAGCAACGCCTGATGGTGGACGAGGAGCGGGCCGACGAGGCGCGCCGCATTCTCAAGGATGCCGGCCTTGAGGGGGAGCTCCGGTCTTGACCACGCCGAGGCCGCCCAAGGCGGATACTGTCGATGCCTTTCACCGGGGTCGTTTCCATCTGGTGCAGCCAGGCGGCGAGGGACATCGCTCCGGGATGGACGCCATGCTGCTTGCCTCGCTTGTCGCCGCCGAAGGGCCGATCCTGGTCGCCGACCTCGGGGCCGGCGCGGGTGCGGCGGGGCTTGCCGTGGCGTCGCGGATCGAGGGCGCCGAGGTCCTGCTGATCGAACGCTCTCCCGTCATGGCGGAGTATGCCCGCAGGAGCATTGCGCTCGGGGAGAACGTTCGCCTCGCCGGCCGGATAACGGTTCTCGAAGCGGACGTCACGCTGACCGGAAAGGCGAGACTCGCGGCCGGCCTGCAGGACGAGATTCACGACCACGTGATCATGAACCCGCCGTTCAACGATCTGGCCGATCGCAGGACCCCGGACCGGCTGAAAGAAGAGGCCCACGCCATGGAGCATGGCCTGTTCGAGAGCTGGCTGCGCACGGCGGGCGCGATCATGAAGCCGGGCGGTCAGCTGTCCCTGATCGCTCGGCCCCAGTCCATTGCCGACATCATTGCAGCCTGCGGCAAGCGCTTCGGCGGCATCGAAATCACGCCACTTCATCCGCGTTCCGGCGAAAACGCCGTGCGCATTCTCGTGACCGCCATCAAGGGATCCCGGGCCCGCCTGTCGCTGCGGGCACCTCTGATCATGCATGACGGGGAGGGACACCGTTTCTCCGCCTTCGTCGACGATCTCAACAATGGCAGGGCGGCCTACCCGAGAAAGCGGCCGGCCGCTTAGCGGGTGGTCAGCTGACGAAATCGAACAGCAGCTTCACGTTCAGCACTGCGATCGTAACGGCAACAAGGTAGGCTATCGCCACGAGCCAGCGGGGTGCGACCATTTCCCCCATCTTCGCCCGGTCGGCCGTGAACATCACCAGCGGAAAGACCGCGAAGGACAGTTGCAGGCTCAGCACGACCTGGGTGAGGATCAGCAGCGCCGAGGTGCCGCCGTCGCCATACCATATGGTGACGCCGGCGGCGGGCACGATGGCGATCGCACGCGTCATGAGCCTGCGCATCCAGGGCTTCAGCCGTATGCGCAGGAAGCCTTCCATCACGATCTGTCCCGCAAGCGTCGCCGTCACGGTCGAGTTGATGCCGCAGCAAAGCAGGGCGATGCCGAACAGCACCGGTGCGATCGCGGCGCCGAGGAGCGGGGAGAGCAGGGAATGTGCCTCGCCAAGTTCCGCGACCTCCGTGCGGCCCGTGGCATGGAAGGCGGAGGCGGCCAGGATGAGGATGGACGAGTTGATGACGAGGGCGAAGGTGAGCGCGATCGTCGAATCGATCGTCGCAAAGGTCAGTGCCTCCCGTTTCTCGGCGAGCGTCTCGCCATAGGCGCGAGTCTGTACGATGCCCGAGTGCAGGTAGAGATTGTGAGGCATTACCGTCGCGCCGAGGATGCCGAGTGCGAGGTACAGCATGTCGGGATTCGTGACGATCTCGGTGGTCGGCGCAAAGCCCTTGATCACCTCGCCCCAATTGGGATCGGCCAGCACGATCTGGACCGCGAAGCAAATGGCGATCACGCCGAGGAGCGCAATGATCAATGCCTCGATCCAGCGGAAGCCGAGCCGCTGCAGATAAAGGATGAGAAAGACGTCGAACGCGGTGATGAGAACGCCGATTTCGAGCGGGATCCCGAAAATGAGATTGAGGCCGATCGCAGTGCCGATCACTTCCGCGATGTCGGTTGCGATGATGGCGATCTCGGCGAGAAACCAGAGGACGATCGACACGGGCTTCGGATAGGCATCGCGGCAGGCCTGTGCGAGGTCCCGTCCGGCCCCGATGGCAAGGCGGGCGCACAGCGACTGCAGTATGATCGCCATGATGTTCGAAAGCAGGGCGATGGTCAGGAGCGCGTAGCCGAATTTCGATCCGCCGGCGAGCGAGGTCGCCCAGTTTCCCGGATCCATGTAGCCGACGGCGACCATGTAACCCGGTCCCATGAAGGCTGCGGCCCGTCGAAATGCGGAACGGCCGCCGACCGCCACGCTGCGGTACACTTCCGAGAGCGACGGATCGCCCGGTTGGTGCTTCCATCCTGCCTGCCGATTGCGTTCGAGCATGGTGCTGGCCGTTATCCCAAAAGCATAAATGATAATAAGAATGATTTGCAATAATGCCGCATTCGCGCGCTTTGACAAGGCCGTATCTTCGCGAAGATGGCTGAAACGCCTCGTTCGGTGCCGCCGGGGCGCAGGTCCAAG
Source organism: Sinorhizobium sp. BG8 (assembly GCF_016864555.1). Classification (NCBI taxonomy): domain Bacteria; kingdom Pseudomonadati; phylum Pseudomonadota; class Alphaproteobacteria; order Hyphomicrobiales; family Rhizobiaceae; genus Sinorhizobium; species Sinorhizobium sp. BG8. The sequence continues at coordinate 1,748,562 of NZ_CP044011.1, forward strand.
GGGTTTTTGAGTTGTCGGCATTGTGTTTTTCGGTCGCGTGCATACATCTGGCGCATGTGGTGAATGAATGAACGGGAGACCGGAAGTCGACATGGGTGGATTACTGAGGAAGCTGGTGCCGAAGCGGTTCCGCAAGGAGGGCATCACCATTCCCGTCGTGAGACTGCATGGCACGATCATGGTTGGCGGCAACCAGTTTCGGCCGGCGCTCAATCTGGCTTCCGTATCGCAGCCGCTGGAGCGGGCATTTTCCTACAAGTCTGCCCCCGCCGTCGCAGTGTCGATCAACTCGCCCGGCGGCTCTCCCGTACAGTCTCGGCTGATCTTCCAGCGCATCCGCGACCTCGCAGCCGAGAAGGACAAGCGCGTTCTCGTGTTCGTCGAGGATGTCGCGGCATCCGGCGGCTACATGATCGCTCTGGCCGGAGACGAGATCATCGCCGACCCCACCTCGATCGTCGGTTCCATCGGTGTGGTTTCGGGCGGCTTCGGCTTTCCCGAACTCTTGAAGAAGATCGGCGTCGAGCGCAGAGTGTACACGGCCGGCGAAAACAAGGTGATCCTGGATCCCTTCAAGCCGGAACGCGAAGCGGACATCGAGTATCTGAAGTCGCTTCAACTCGAGATTCACGACGTTTTCATCCGCATGGTCCGTGAACGCCGTGGGCCGAGATTGGCGGACGCTCCCGATATTTTCTCGGGTCTGTTCTGGACAGGGCAGCGGGGGCTTGATCTGGGCCTGGTGGACGGCCTCGGCGATATGCGCAGCGAGATCCGCAAGCGCTTCGGCGACAATGCGCGTCTTGAACTCGTCTCAGCTTCGCGCGGGCTCTTCGGTCGCAAGCTTCCGGGCGTGATCGGCGGCGGGTGGGGCGCCGACATGCCGGAACGGCTCGGTTCGGCCGGCGTTCAAGCCATTGCCGAACTCGCCGAGGAAAAGGCGCTATGGGCGCGTTACGGCCTGTGAGTACGGAGCTGGTGATTGTCTCCCGAAGGCAGGGAACGGTTTCGGGACTAGACAAGCGCGAAGACAAGAACACGCCATGCGTTGTACACGGATCTGAAAGACTGCGCCACGCAACAAAGAAACGGAACGACCCCAGGGGAATGTGCAGATGCCGCAACTGATATTCCTGCTCATCGTGGCGGCCGTCATCTGGCTCGGTTACCGCAAGTTCGTAAAGGATGCGGAGCGTCTCACCCGCGCCCGCCGGCAAGCGGAGAAGGAACGGGAAACCGGCGCGATCGGTACGCTCGTAAAGGACCCGGAAACCGGCGAGTATCGGGTGCGCCGAAACGGGGAATAGGCACCAGGTCATTCTGTTCCCCTTCGGGACGCGCCATGCCTCGACCTGTCGCAGGATGAGGCATTAACCACGCGGCGTAAGGTTAACCGTCGATAAAGGTTCATCGAGCGGGGCTGCACCATTGGTGGCGGCTACATTTTCAGCGAACGTGTGCCCATAGAGGCTCGAATCGCTGTGCAGGTGCCATGTCGTCGCTTGATCTATCCAGTATCCGTACAATCGTCGTGACCGGCGGTGCCGGCTTCGTCGGCTCGCACGTGGTCGACGATCTGCTGCGAACCTGCCCCCAGGCGCAGATCCGCGTGGTGGATGCGTTCACCTCCACAGGCCTGATGTCCAATCTCGATGCGGCGTTCCTTACTGGAAGGGTGATGTTGCGCCAGGGCGACGTCGGCAATCTCGATCTCATGACCGAGGTCATGAGGGATGCGGACCTGGTGGTGCATGCAGCCGGTGAAAGCAGTCTGGAACGCTCCTACACGGCTCCGGAGCGCTTCAGTCTCTCCAATGCCATCGGGACGCAGGTCGTGGTCGAGGCCATGGCGCGCACCCGGGTGCCCTTGATGATCCATATGAGTTCGGTCGAGGTGTATGGCTCGGGCGCGGTAACTGCGCTCTCGGAACAGGCGGCGCTCCGCCCGGACAATCCCCGGGGCGGATCGAAAGCCGCGGCCGAGATGCTCATCGCCGGGCTTTGCCAGTCCTATGGTCTCGACATTCGCGTCTTGAGGCCCGTCAACATCGTCGGGACCCGCCAGAATGTGGACAGGCTCGTCCCGCGTTTCGTCGAGTTCGCACTGGTAGGCAAGCCGTTGACCATCCACGGCGATGGCATGCAGAGGCGCGGCTTCGTGACCGTTTCGGATTTCTGCGCGGCACTTCGCACGGTCGTCTCGCGCGGGATGCGCAATGCTGTCTACAACGTCGCGAGCGGAGAGGACCACGCGGTGCTCGACGTCGCGCAGATGGTCCTCGATCACCTGCCTGGCTCCGGTTCCGAAATCGTGTTTTCCGGCGGACGCGCCCAGAATGTCAGTCATCCCGAGATCGACGCCTCCGCGCTCGAGGCCCTCGGCTGGAAGGCGACGGGCAGGCTCGCGAGCGCACTCCCGGCAATTGCCTCCTGGCATCGGGGGCGCATGCCGGCCGCCGCACGTCAGGCGGTCGCCGCGGTGCCGGAACTCGCGCCAAGAAGCGTTCGCGCGGTTGTCCAGCCGGCAGGCTCCGGCCTGTTCCGCTCACTCGAGCGCCATTGACAGGGACCTCTGCAGGAAAGCCGGGTCGCGGCCCTTGACCCTTCGGTCGCGCCGTGGCACCTGTCCGCCACCTCTTTGACGACTGCCGGACCGGACCGATGACCTCTGCCGCCCTTCCAGATCACATGCACCCCACGCGCTCCTTCCAGGGGCTGATCCTGACGCTCCACAACTACTGGGCGGACAAGGGTTGCGCGGTGCTGCAGCCCTACGACATGGAAGTCGGCGCAGGGACGTTCCATCCCGCGACCACGCTGCGCGCGCTCGGCCCGCGCCCCTGGAAGGCTGCCTACGTGCAGCCGTCCCGGCGTCCGTCCGACGGACGCTACGGCGAGAACCCGAACCGGCTCCAGCATTACTATCAGTATCAGGTCATCCTGAAGCCGAATCCTTCCAACCTGCAGGAACTCTATCTCGGGTCGCTTGCTGCAATCGGCCTCGATCCGCTGCTGCACGACGTCCGCTTCGTAGAGGACGACTGGGAAAGCCCGACGCTCGGCGCCTGGGGCCTCGGCTGGGAGTGCTGGTGCGACGGCATGGAAGTATCGCAGTTCACCTATTTCCAGCAGGTCTGCGGCATCGAATGCTCGCCGGTTTCGGGCGAGCTGACCTATGGTCTCGAGCGCCTCGCCATGTACGTGCAGGGCGTGGACAACGTCTACGACCTCAACTTCAACGGCCGCGAGGGCGACGAGAAGATCACCTACGGCGACGTCTTCCTGCAGGCCGAGCAGGAATATTCGCGCCACAATTTCGAATTTGCCGACACCGAAATGCTTCACCGTCATTTCATCGACGCGGAAAGGGAGTGCCTGGCGCTTCTCGCGGCCGGCGCTCCCGGCGACGAGGGCAACCAGCAGCTCCACAAATGCGTGCTGCCCGCCTATGACCAGTGCATCAAGGCATCGCACGTCTTCAACCTGCTGGATGCGCGCGGCGTCATCTCGGTCACCGAGCGCCAGAGCTACATCCTGAGAGTACGCACTCTGGCGAAGGCCTGCGGCGAAGCCTTCCTGCTGACGGATGCGGGTGGGGTGAACTGGGCAAGCAAGGCGGCCTGAACGAATAGGGGGCTGTTCTGCCCTCTGCCTGGACTTTCGACTGACGGATCTAGCGTGACCGGCGCTTCTGGACCCTGACCGGGACTGGGCAGCGCTTCACGGCCCTCTGGCGAAGCACGAAGCTTGCACCCCAGGCGGCGGCGAGGGCGAGGATAACGGGATACAGCATCTCTATGGTCGTCATGGCCGGCTGCGCTTCTGCTCTGGAGTTGGTGGCAAACGCGGTGGATACAGGCATGTACCGCCCTGTGGCGGGCATTCGACTTGGTATGGTTCAGAGATAGCCTATTTCAGCGGATCGTCATATCGCGAGAATCAACTAGATCCGATCCTCGCACGGCAGACGGCTCTTCGGCAACTGGCAGTTGTCAGACGACATCGCTCCACTTGATGCCGAGTTCCCACATTGGCTTCAGCGTCGGGAAATCGCCCGTCGGAACCTGGCCGGCGTAGGTCTGGAGCGCCCGGCGCACACCCGTCGGCCGGTCGTCTGCGGAGCCCGTCGTGTAGGCGAGGAACAACGCGCTGAAAGCGATGATGTTGAGGGTGAGCGCGAAGGTTTTCATGGCGACGGTCTTCGGATTGGAGTGGCTGCTATGACGCCACTATCGACCCGATCGCCGGTTCGCGCGGTTCCCTGGGAAACATCGTGGTGGAAGGGTGGGCGTGCGCAGGTTTCGCTCACCACAAAGTCCAAAAATCGGCATCGATTTTCCGGATGGATTGTGCACTAACTGAACGCACCCGCCACTGGTCGTGCGTGCCGGTCGCGAAACGCCACGCGGGAGCGAGAAAAAGACAACGGAGGGTGGGATGATCGGTTTGGCAATTGCCGTCGTGGTGGTTCTCTACGGAGTGATCATCTACAACGGGCTGGTCAAGGCGCGGCAGACCAAGGAAGAGGCCTGGTCCGGCATAGACGTCCAGTTGAAGCGGCGTGCGGATCTCATTCCCAATCTCATCGAGACCGTGAAGGGCTATGCGGCCCACGAAAAGGGCACGCTGGAAAGCGTCGTCGAACTGCGCAACAAGGCCCAGTCCGTGCCGCCCGGCGACGTTGCGGGGCGCGCCCAGGCGGAGGGCCTGTTGAGCCAGGCGCTTGGAAAGCTCTTCGCGCTCGCCGAGGCCTACCCGGACTTGAAGGCCAACCAGAACTTCGCCGAACTTCAGAAGTCCCTCGAAACGATCGAGGGCGAGATTCAGATGTCGCGCCGCTACTACAATGGCGCGGCCCGCGACCTTAACGTCAGGGTGGAGAGCTTCCCCTCCAATCTCATCGCCAACGTCTTCAAGTTCGACAAGGCTAGTTTCTTCGAGATCACCAATGAAGCCGACCGGGCGGTTCCGAGCGTCAAGTTCTGATACCGGCAGAAGGGAGCTGGGAGGCGCGCAGATGACGAGATGCGGGGTTCTTCTCACGGTCGTTCTGGCGCTGTTTTTCGCCGGTGCCGTCCGGGCGGCCGAATTCATCGACAGTTTTCACGCGGAGATCGTCGTCGCCAAGGACGGCACACTGACGGTCACGGAGACGATCAGGGCGAACGCCGAGGGCAACCAGATACGGCGCGGCATCTATCGCGATTTTCCGCTGACGTTTCTCGATGACGCGGGCCGCAAGCACTGGGTCGGGTTCGACATCGTGCGTGTCGAACGCGACGGCAAGGAGGAGCCCTACCATACCGAGAGAAGCAGCGACGGCATCCGCATCTATTTCGGCGCCGAGGATGTCTTTCTTTCGCCCGGCATGCACGACTTCCGCCTGACCTACGAGACAACGCGTCAGATCCGCTTCTTCGAAGGCCATGACGAGCTCTTCTGGAACGTCACCGGCACGGAATGGGCATTTCCGATCGAGACCGCCACCGCGAGCGTCTCGCTGCCGACAGGTGTAGAGCCGGACGACCTTACCGTGTTCACCGGTGCCTATGGCGCGACCGGCAAGGATGCCAATGCCAGCTACGAGGGCGGAAAGGCGGAATTCATAACGACCCGGCCGCTGCGTGCCCACGAGGGATTGACGATCGGCGTCCGGATGCCGTCGGGGAGCATCGATCGCCCGTCAAAGACCCAGGAGCACATGTGGTTCCTGCTGGATCATCTCAACGTCATCCTCGCTTTCGCCGGGCTCGCCGTGGTGGGCGCGTACTATACGACGTCGTGGACGTCCGCCGGGCGCGACCCTCCAGGAGGCGTGATCGTGCCGCGGTGGGATGCCCCGGAAGGGGCTTCTCCAGCGCTCGTCAACTACATCGACGGCAGGGGGTTCGGGGGGCAGGGCTGGACGGCCCTTTCCGCCTCTTTCCTCAATCTTGCGGTCAAGGGCTATGTGGTGCTCGAAGACCTCAAGCAATCGATCGTGGCGACACGGACCGAAAAACCGGTGCAGGACAAGCTTCCGACCGGTGAGGCGGTGCTGATGAAGGCGATCGGCGGGACGGGCTCGCGGTTCATCATCGACAAGGGCAACGGCACCCGAGTCCAATCGCTGGGGGGTGATTTCCGTGATGCGATGGAGAAGGAGCACCGCAACCAGTACTACCACGCCAACTGGGGATACATTGCAGGCGGCATCGCGCTTTCGGCCGCCTCGATCGCCGCGCTGGTGATTTTCGGAAACCTGTCCGAGAACGGCATCGCCATGGTGGTCATGCCGGTGTTCATTTCCTTTTTCGTGGCGATCTTCGCCGTGACCTTCGGGCGATCCCTGAAGGGCACGCGCGACATCAAGTCGAAGATCCTGGCGATCGCCGTCATCGCCTTCATCCTGTTCGTCGGCTTGAGCATCCTGGTCTCGATCGTCGTTGCCGTGATGACGACGGCGTCGCTCACCGACGATCTGCCGCTCCTGGGCGCCATCGGCGGAATCATTCTGGTCAACCTGCTGTTCTATTTCCTGATGGGCGCTCCCACTCCGATCGGCCGCAAGATGATGGATGGCATCGAGGGGCTTCGTCGCTATCTGACGCTCGCCGAGCAGGACCGGATGAACATGATGGGGGCGCCGCAGATGTCGCCGCGCCACTTCGAGACCCTGCTGCCCTATGCCGTGGCGCTCGGAGTGGAAAAACCCTGGACCGATACTTTCGAGCGCTGGCTGGTGGCAGCCACTGCCGCCGGCGTCGCGGCGGCGGCCTATCAGCCCCTCTGGTATGCTGGCGACCGCTTCAATCCTGATCGCTTCTCCGACCGTATCGGCGGCTTTGCCGGCTCCATGGCCGACAGCCTCACCTCGTCCCTGCCGCCCCCGCCGAAGAGTTCGTCCTCGGGATTTTCCTCCGGCAGCAGCGGCGGCGGCTTCTCCGGTGGCGGTGGAGGCGGTGGAGGCGGAGGCGGATGGTAGTGCCCGCGATCCGGTGACGGCCGCTGAATACGCAAAAAAGCTGCCACCACTCCGGTGCCTACGCCACGCGGTCGACTTTTCCTCATTGCATGGATGACTTTTGCCGCGTGGCTTGCTAAGTCCGCCCCAGTCCAACGATCCTCACGAAAAAGCATCCATCCATGCCCGATCTCCTGCTCGAACTCCGCTCCGAGGAAATCCCCGCCCGCATGCAGCGCAAGGCTGCCGGGGATCTGAGAAAGCTCGTCACCGATGCACTCGTGGATGCGGGGCTCACCTACGAAGGTGCCAAGGAATACTGGACGCCGCGTCGCCTTACCCTCGACATCCGCGGTCTGAACGCCCGGTCGGCCGATATCCGCGAGGAGCGCAAAGGCCCGCGAACCGACGCCAACGAGAAGGCGATCGAAGGATTCCTGCGCGGCGCCGGGCTGAGCTCGATCAGCGAGGCGCACGTTCACAGCGATCCCAAGAAGGGCGATTTCTATGTCGCCCACATCGTCAAGCCCGGCCGCGGAGCCGAGGAGATTATCGCTGAGGTCATGCCGGGCATCGTCCGCGACTTCCCCTGGCCGAAGTCGATGCGCTGGGGGGCAGCGTCCGCAAGGCCGGGCGCGCTGCGCTGGGTTCGCCCGCTGCAGTCGATCGTCTGCCTTTTCGGCTCCGAGACCGAGGAGACGCGCGTCGTTGCCTTCGAAGTCGACGGGATTGCTGCCGGTAACGTCACCTTCGGGCATCGCTTCCATGCGCCCGAGGCCTTCACCGTCCGGCGCTTCGATGACTACGTGGCGCAGCTGGAAAAGGCGAAGGTGATCCTCGATGCGGAGCGCCGCAAGCAGATCATCGCGGCAGATGCCGCCAATGTAGCCTTCGCCAACGGCCTTGAGCTGGTCGAGGATGAGGGCCTTCTCGAAGAGGTCTCCGGCCTCGTCGAATGGCCGCAGGTGCTGATGGGCACCTTCGAGGAGGAGTTCCTGGCGATCCCCTCCGAGATCATCCGCTTGACGATCAAGACCAACCAGAAGTGTTTCGTCACGCGCGCGCCCGGCGAAGAGAAGCTCTCCAACCGCTTCGTCCTCGTCTCCAACATCGAGGCAAAGGACGGCGGCAAGGAAATCGTTCACGGCAACGGCAAGGTGGTGCGCGCGCGCCTTTCGGACGCCAAGCACTTCTGGACCCGGGACCAGGGGGACCTGCCGGATCTCGAGACGCTCAAGCCGTCCGCGGAAAAATTCGGCCTCGATCTCGCCAGACCGCTCGACCAGCGCATGGCCAAGCTCGACGCCCTGAACGTGACCTTCCACGCAAAGCTCGGCTCGCAGGGCGAGCGCGTGGCGCGCATCCGGACGCTGGCCGCCGCTCTTGCAAAGGCGACCGGCGCAGATCCCACGCTGACGGACCGGGCGGTCGTGCTTGCCAAGGCCGATTTGCGCACCGAGGCAGTCGGGGAGTTCCCCGAGCTCCAGGGCATCATGGGCCGCAAGTACGCCCTTCTCCAGGGAGAAGCGCCTGCCGTCGCGGAAGCGATAGAGGACCACTACAAGCCGCAGGGACCCTCGGACCGCGTCCCCACCGATCCGGTGGCGGTAACGGTGGCGCTCGCGGACAAGCTGGATACGCTCGTCGGCTTCTGGGCCATCGACGAAAAGCCGACGGGATCCAAGGACCCCTACGCCTTGCGCCGGGCAGCACTCGGCGTCATCCGCATCCTTCTCGAACGCGGCATCCGGTTGCCTCTGTTGACGGTTGCAAGTGATCTCGACCTGCTCTCCTTCTTCCACGATCGTCTGAAGGTCTATCTCCGCGATCTCGGCGCGCGCCATGACCTGATCGATGCCGTCCTGACTCCCGACGCCGACGACCTCCTGATGGTCGCGCGCCGCGTCGAGGCGCTCACGGCCTTCATCACCTCGGAAGACGGCCAGAACCTGCTTGCCGGCACGAAGCGCGCCACGCAGCTCCTCGCCGCTGAGGAGAAGAAGGGCACGACGATCGCGGCTGCCGTTTCGGCGCATCTGTTCCGTCTCGACGCGGAAAGGGCACTGTTTGCAGCGGTCGAAGTCGCCGCCCGGGATGCTGCCGCCGCTGTCGCGGGCGAAGACTTCCGTTCCGCCATGGAGGCGCTGTCGAAGCTTCGCGCACCCGTGGACACCTTCTTCGACGACGTTCTCGTCAACGACGAGGATCCGGCGATCCGGGCCAACCGTCTGGCCCTTCTGAAGATGATCCGTACCGCGACCGGCGCCGTCGCCGATTTCTCCAAGATCTCGGGCTGACGGAAGCGCTCGAGCGACGGCTGCATGTCAGTCGGCCGTCGCCGCCACCGCGCCAAAGCGCGCTTGCGCCTGCGCCCCGGTTGGGATTAACAGATCGGCATGCTGCCGAAGATCCTCATCAGTGCCTGTCTCATGGGACTGCCAGTCCGCTACAACGGTTCTGCGAAGCCGCTCCTGCACGAAGCGGTCGACCGTTGGAAGGCGGAAGGCAGGCTGGTGAGCCTCTGCCCGGAGCTTGCGGGTGGCTTTGCCGTGCCGCGTCCGCCGGCGGAAATCGAGCGCGCGATGAACGGCGACGATGTTCTGGACGGCCGGGCCCGGGTGCTGGAGGTGACCGGCGGTGACGTGACTGCAGCCTATATCGATGGCGCGCGGATCGCCCTTGCGGTGGCGCGGGAAAACCACTGTCGCTTCGCACTCCTGATCGATGGCAGCCCTTCCTGCGGGTCAGGCTTCGTGTATGACGGCAGCTTTTCTGGGCGCAGGCACGCCGGGCAGGGGGTCACTGCTGCCTATCTCCAGCGCAACGGCGTGGAGGTGTTTTCCGACAGCGAAGTTGATTTTCTTGTTGAGAAAATCGCGGCATTACCCTGAAAACGCTTGCGCCCCCGCTTCTCTTCAGGGGCGCAAGACATCCGCCGAGGCGGATGCCCGATCGGGCCCGTGGGGGCCGATGGGGCAGGGAACGTTGATAAATATGCGATCAATTGAGGCGTAATTCAAACCGGGACGGATCAAACTCGCGTGATTCGCCCGCGGAGGCGGCATTGGCCGGCATGGCGCCACTTGCCGCCGCCGCATCCAGCGCACCCGTCTTGAGATTGGAGTCGACAGGGGTGATCGCCGCATCGACGGCGGTGTCCGCCGCTTGGGGTTCCGCCTTGGCCGCTGCCGAGGGTTGGTCCGGAGCCGTGTTGACGAAGACAACAGGTGAACCGCCGAACCAGGCTTCGGTGCGGAACATTTTCTTCTCGCCGTTGACGTCGCGGATCTCGATCTTCTGCGTTCCCGGAGCGATCTCGCCCACGTTATAGCTGTGGGCCTTTTGCTCTTCCTTGAGAGCCGGGCAGTGGTCGCAACTGATCACTTCCACGCTTTTTTCCGACTGGTCGCCGGGTACAAGGCGCTCCACGGACCCCGCCAAGGCTGGCGTGGCAAGGACCGCAATCGCAAATGTGGACAACAGACGGCGCATTCGGAGCTACTCCCCTGATCTTTCAACCGGAGAATATGCGTTCTCCGTTACGTTCCGGTCAGGAGAAATGGTAAAATTTGAATGACTTGCCGGTTTTTCTTCGTAAACCTTTGAAAGGCCTCGAGGCTACGCCTTCTCGCGCGCCACCGCCCGCCAGCCGATGTCGCGACGGCAAAAGCCGTTCTCCCATACGACCTTGTCGAGCTCGGCATAGGCTGCCTTCTGTGCCGCCTCCACGGTCGAAGCCACGGCGGTGACATTGAGTACGCGGCCGCCGGTCGCCACCAGTTTGCCGTCCTTCAGCGCTGTGCCGGCATGAAACACTTTGGTGGAGGCGCCATCGGCCGGGATGCCGTCGATCGGCGTATTCTTCGCGTACGAACCCGGATAGCCCTTGGAGGCCATGACGACGGTCAGTGCCGTATCGTCCTTCCACTCCGCGGAGACCTGGTCGAGCGTGCCCGTCGCAGCGGCGTAGAGTAGCGGCAGAAGGTCGGTCTTCAGCCGCATCATCAGCACCTGGCATTCCGGGTCGCCGAAGCGGACGTTGTACTCGATGAGTTCGGGCCCCTTCTTCGTCACCATCAGCCCGGCAAACAGCACGCCGGTGAAGGGATGGCCGTCCTGCTCCATGCCCCGTATGGTCGGCTCGATGATCTCCTTCATCGTCCGCTCGACGATGTCCGCGGTCATCACCGGCGCCGGGGAATAGGCGCCCATGCCGCCGGTGTTCGGTCCCGTGTCGCCGTCGCCGACGCGCTTGTGATCCTGGGCGGAGGCAAACGCCAAGGCGGTCTTGCCGTCGCAGAGGCAGAAGAAGCTCGCCTCCTCGCCGTCGAGGAAGGCCTCCACCACCACCTCGGCGCCCGCGGAACCGAAGGCACCGTCGAAGCAGTCGTCGATCGCAGCGAGAGCTTCCTCGAGCGTCATCGCCACGGTCACGCCCTTGCCGGCGGCAAGTCCGTCTGCCTTGACGACGATCGGCGCGCCTTCGGCCCTGACATAGGCCTTGGCCGCCTCCGCATCCGTGAAGCGCTGATAGGCACCGGTCGGGATGTCGTATTTGGCGCAGAGATCCTTGGTAAAGCCCTTCGAGCCTTCCAGTTGTGCGGCAGCGGCCGATGGGCCGAAGACCGCTACGCTAGCCGCGCGCAGCTTGTCGGCAATACCAGCGACGAGCGGCGCCTCAGGCCCGACCACGACGAAGGTGACGCCGTTTTCGCGGCAGAACCGGATCACCGCCTCGTGATCGTCGGTATCGAGCGCCACGAGTGTCGCGCATTCCGATATGCCGGGGTTTCCCGGGGCCGCATAGAGCGTCGTAAGCTGCGGGGATTGCGCCAGCTTCCACGCCAGCGCGTGTTCGCGTCCACCAGATCCGATCAGCAGAACTTTCATTGCAAGACCCTCGAGCCACTGTTTGAAGGCGGGTTAAGGGCGTGCGTCCCAAAGGTCAAGGGCCGGGGCACCCAAAGGATCCCGCGGATGCGTCTCTCCTCTGGAAGGGAGGGCTTCGGCAATCTACCCGAGGTCAAACGCGGACGTTCACTTCATTCCCTGAAAATTCCTCTGTAGAATGCCGGTGACTTCCATTTTCAACCCGCGCCGCGGCCGCCGGAAGGTGGCCCGGCAATTCCAGTGTCGGGAGACAGGAATGTCAGACACTTCAGTCAATGTGCGTTACATGGTCGACGACGTCGATGCTGCCGTCGAATGGTATGTCCGGCATCTGGGCTTTTCGCTTATCTCCAACCATGCCCCCGCTTTCGCTGACGTCAAACGGGGGGCGTTGCGGCTGTTGCTCAGCGGGCCGACCAGCTCGGCGGGAAGGCCGATGCCCGACGGCGAACAGCCGCGGCCCGGCGGCTGGAACCGCATTCACCTCGTCGTCGATGACTTGCTTGCCGAGGTCGCTCGCTTACGCATTGCCGGAGTGCGCTTGCGCAACGATGTCGTCACAGGGCCCGGCGGATCGCAAATTCTCCTGGTTGACCCCTCCGGGAACCTTGTAGAGCTATTCCAGCCGGCCCGGCGCTGACCTTCGATCTCGTGGCAAGGTCATCGACGCGTCGCCACGCGGCATGTCGGCCACCATGGCAAGGTCCACCCATCCGCAGGCTTGCCCATTGCGGGCAATCAGAAGAGTTGCAGTATATTTTGGCCACAATGCCGGAAAATGTGGGTCACCTTTCTCCGGACTTAAGGCGAATGGTTAGTGCATCGGTAACGCAACCCGGTTAGTGTTCGCCGTCCCGCCCGGATTCGTCCTGACGATACCGGGGTGAATGTCGTTGCATCGTCGAGGTTTCGTTTTGAGTTTCTGCTTCCGTCCCGCGCTTTCGATAGGTCTTCTTCTGGCATCCCCGGTGGTCTCCTTGGCCGCCGATGGTTCCCACTGGTGGTCGGGCGACTGGTACCTGAAGCTCGGAGCATCCGGTTTCTATGCGCCGCGCTACGAGGGCTCCGACAGTTACCTGCTGCAGGCGAGCCCGATGATCTCTCTCGGCAAGCATGGCAATCCCGTGCGCTTTTCATCGCGCAACGACAATGCATCGTTCGGACTGTTTGACTATGGGGCAATGAGGGCCGGCCTCACCGGCAAGCTCGTCATGCCGCGGGACAAGGACGATTCCGATGATCTGAAGGGCCTGAAGCCGATCGATTTCGGCGTCGAGATCGGCGGTTTCGCCGAAGCCTATCCGACCGACTGGCTGCGCGTTCGCGGCGAAGTCCGCCAGGGCATCCGCAGCCACACCGGCGTCGTCGCTGACTTCGCCGCCGATGCGTTCACGGATGTGGCGCCGGACATCCGCATTTCCGCCGGCCCGCGCCTTTCCTTCGCGTCGAACGACTACATGGACGCCTACTACGGTGTGAACGCGTCTGAATCGGCCAAATCCGGGCTGAGCCAGTACAATCCGGGCGGTGGCATCCATTCGGCCGGCGTCGGTGCCGAGATCACCTGGAAGGCGACGGACAAGATCGATACGAGCGCCTTCGCCGAGTATACGCGGCTCCTCGGGGATGCCGCCGATTCCAGCCTGGTCAAGGAGCGCGGCTCCGCCAACCAGTTCCTGGTCGGGGTGTCGGCGACCTATCGCTTCGATTTCACCGTTCCTTGACGGCGGGCCGTTCGGTCGGGGTTGACGAACGCTTCGCTTGAGTTCAGACCTCGCCAATGAGCTTCCATTCCTCCGACAACGGGCGCGTCGCCGACGCGCCATCCGACAACTGGGTTTACCGCGTTCTGCCGCGCTCTGCCTGGCCCTATGCGCAGCTTGCGAGATGGGACAGGCCGATCGGCTGGCAGTTGCTGATGTGGCCGTGCTTCTGGTCGGCGGCCCTTGCGGCCAATGTCGCCCGTGAGATCGGAACGCTGGATTTCGGACGGTTCGCCTTCTACCTGTTCCTGTTCTTCGTCGGCTCGGTGGCCATGCGCGGCGCCGGCTGCACCTACAACGACCTTGTCGACCATGAGATCGACCAGGCGGTGGCGCGCACGCGTTCGCGCCCCCTGCCGTCCGGTCGTGTCAGCCGCGGGCAGGCAAAACTGTTCCTCGTGCTCCAGGCCCTGATCGGGTTGGTGGTGCTGCTGCAGTTCAACGTCTTCTCGATCGTGCTCGGGATCGCGTCCCTCGTCGTCGTCGCGATCTATCCCTTTGCCAAGCGCTTCACGGACTGGCCGCAGTTCTTCCTCGGTCTCGCATTTTCCTGGGGTGCCCTGATGGGGTGGGCCGCGGAGCTTGGTAGCCTTGCGCTTGCGCCCCTCTGCCTCTTTGCCGCGGCGGTGACCTGGACGGTCGGCTACGACACGATCTACGCCCACCAGGACAAGGAAGACGATGCTCTGATCGGGGTGCGGTCGACTGCGCGCCTTTTCGGCGAGAACACGGCACGCTGGCTGATCGCGCTCTATAGCGCGACCGTGCTGCTGATGGCTCTTGCCTGCTATCTGGCAAATGTCGGGATCGTCGCCTATCTCGGCCTCGGCGTTGCAGCGCTCCTGCTCGCATGGGAGATCGTGACGCTCGACATCGACGATCCGGAGCAGTGCCTCGTGCTGTTCAAGTTCAACAGCGTCGTCGGCCTGACCATTTTCGCAGGCTTCGTCGCGGCACTTCCCTTTGCCTGAGCGGTGAGGTGCCGGTTGCCGGACCGGAGCGTCTGACGGCCAAAATCCAAACGTAGAGTAAGTCTGCCGCTCTCCGAAAACGGCGAAAGCCGGCCGCAGGGACGGCCGGCTTTCGGTGGAGGTCATGCCTTGGAGCGATTAGCTCCGGGCGATGATCTCGCGACCGTTGATCCGCAGCTGGCATCCGAGATTGCCGATGGAACGGCGTACCAGGAAGCGCGGGCGGCGATCCGCGAAATAGGAGTGGCGGCGGCGGGGCTTGGCCGGCCGGGTCTGCACTTCGCCGAGGTGCTCCTCGAGCGGGCGGGCGATCCCGTCTGCTTCGACCATCATCATCGGGATGCGGTAGGCTTCCGCCCAGCTGCGCCAGTCGGCGGCGATGTCGCACAGGTCATGCGCCACCAGCAGCGGGATGCAGAGATCCGGATCGTCGTGATGCAGTTCGAGCGTGACGGTCACCTGGCCGTTTCCGTGATCGATCGCACGGGCGGCGACACCTTTGAAGGCCCGGGCCGGAAGCGCGATGGAGAGCGGAAGCCCGCTCGACGGAAGGATCTTGCGCAACACTGCGCCTCGCTCGTCCAGGCTGATGGTGACATCGCCCACATGTCCGCGCAGCGCATAAGTGACCTGCTGGGGAAACCGCTTGGGGTCCAATCGAAGCGTGCTGCCGGCCCATGCCGGCTTGGTTACAGTGTTCAACATGTCTTTCACCCTTGTCTTCCTTGAGAGCCGTTTCCCGGTCTTCTCGTTGGGACTTTTTCGTCCTCTGTAGGCTCAGACTAGGGCCGCCCCCTTCCGGCGAGCTTAAAAATCGCGGTTAAGAAAACTTTGCGTTCCCCGATGGTTAGCGAAAGTAAATCCGACAGGGTTTCCAAGAAATAAAAACTGCCGCCGGTCGGGCGATGCTGGACGAAATCGAAACGGCCTGCGGCAGGCGCCCATGCAAAAGGTCGAGGCAAGCCTCGTAGGATACAATGCGCGCGTGTAGTCAGGCATTTCTCCGTTTCGCACCTGCGCCGAAATGGGATGCCTTCAAGTGTTTGCCGTGCCTTCGGCTGGGGTCGTCGGTCGTCGGGGAAGAGGGTGGTCCGGGATGGTGTCGACCTACACCAGCTATAATTCCATTATCAACAATCTTCTGGTGAGCCTGAACCGGGTATCCGAAGACAGCGTCAATGCGCGCGAGGAATCATACTTCAAGGAAAACATCGCCAAGGTGACGTCCGTCGATGAGTTCCTCGACGACTACCGGCTCTACAGCTACGCCATGAAGGCATACGGTCTCGAGGAGATGACCTACGCGACCGCCTTCATGCGAAAGGTTCTCGAAAGCGACACGACGGACGAAAGCAGCTTCGTCAACATGCTGTCGGACAACCGCTACCGTGATTTTGCGCTGGCCTTCAACTTCCAGGAAGATACGGCAACTGCCCAGACCGATGCCCAGCTCGACGATGTGATCGGGCTCTACACCGCGTCCGTCGAGGGGGCGGGTGCGGCGATCACGGAGGAGAACCGCTACTACAACATCGTCATCGACGAGATCTCGTCGGTCGACGAACTCCTGCAGAATGATCGCATGCGGGACTATGTCTTCTCGGTTTTCGGAATTGACGAGAGTACTTACTCTTACTCCAACGTCAAGAACGTCCTGACCAGCGACTACGACGACGAGAACAGCTACGTTAACACGACCTATCTGCCCTATATCGAAGAGCTCGAGGCGAAGGTCGAGACGCTTACGACCAAGTTGTCCGATTCCACCCTGACGACGGCTGAGAAGACCGCGATCAGAACCCAGATCTCGACCTATAACGGTTACATGTCCAACGCGGAGAACATGCTGGCGCTTTCCGCGGCCTTCAATTTCAACACGGACGGTACGGTACCGACGGGCGAGACGGCGCAGACGGAAGAGCAGAAGGCCACGATGAACGAGGCCTATACGCTGTCCACCGATCGCGTCACCTCCGCTGCAGCCTTGCTGAACCAGGCCTATTTCGAGGAGCAGATCGCAAGCATCACGACGGTCGATGAGCTTATCAGCGACGACCGGCTGCTGTCCTATATCAAGACCTCCTACAATCTGACGTCCGTGACCGTCGTTTCCGCGACGATCGAGAACATCCTGACGAGCGACCCCGACGATCCGGATAGCTACGTCAATACCTTTGGCGGCGGCGACGAGAACTACCTCGCGCTCGCAAGGGCGTTCAACTTCCAGGATGATGGCACGCTTGCGACGGGCGATTCGGCGCAAACCGCGGCGCAGACCAAGGCGACGAAGAACCTCTATATGAGCCGCTACAACGACGCGGACGATGAGGCCGACGAGACACTGATCGCCAACTACAAGTCCGACATGTCCGAAGTGACGTCTGTCAGCGATTTCATTGATAGCGACGACGTCTATACGCTCGCACTGACCGCGTTCGGCCTCGATCCCGATACCGAGTGGCCGTACCGGATCAAGCAGGTTCTGATGAGCGACCTCAACGACCCGAACAGCTACGTCTACAAGCTCAAGGACGAGCGCTACGTCGAGCTTGCCAAGGCCTTCAACTTCGACAGCGAAGGTAACATCGACGCTCCTGTCCTCGCGCAGGGCGAGTCCGAGATCCTGGCGATCTCGAAGGCTTACGTGGTCGAGAAGTCGCGTTTCGCGACGGAGGACGAGCAGACCGCGGCGGAGGAGGAGGCGACTTATTACTCCGAGCAGATGCAGAGCATCGAGTCGGTGGACGATCTCTTGTCCAATTCACGCCTCACGGATTTCATTCTGGAGGCCTACCGCATCGATCCGGAAACCGTCGATGAGGAGTTTCTGCGCAACATCTTCTCCTCCGATCTCGACGACCCCGATAGCTTCGTCAATCAGCAGTCGGACCGCTCTTACCGCCAGATCGTAGCGTCGTTCAACTTTGACGAAGACGGCAATGTCGTTGCCGAGGAAACCGCCGGCGCGATGAGCAGGCGCGGTATCTACGAGACGATAGACAACTACGTGCGCCAGATGATGGAAGAAAACGCCGGCGATCAGAATGCCGCCGTGCGACTGGCTCTCTATTTCGAGCGGACGGCACCGACTATTTCGAGCGCCTACTCCATCATTGCCGACGACGCTCTTTACGAGGTGTTCAGAACGACCTTCGAGATAGCGGACGAAGTGGCGAACTCCGACGTCGACGCCCAGGCGGAGATGATCGAGCGGTACCTCGATCTCGAGGATCTCCAGGACCCCGAGAAAGTTCAGAAGCTGATCGTCCGCTTCTGCGTTCTCTATGATTCCGAGAACATGACGGACCAGTCCGGCGCGCTCACGCTGTTGTCGGGAACCAGCGGCAACATCAGCGCGGACACGCTGCTCTCGATGGCGCAACTCAAGACCGGCGGGCTCTGACCGCCGGCGCGCCCGCGGCTCAGTCCTGCTCTTTTTTGAACGCCGGGTTCATGTGCGCGGCAAGCCAGGCAAGATCGTCGGCATGGATAAGCCGCGCTTTGGCTTCCATGTCCCGGTAGCGCGAAAGCACCTGCTCCCCGAAAGGAGTGAGCGCCGCACCGCCGCCGCTCTTGCCGCCGTGTCTCGCGGCGATGACCGGCTCGTTGAACATCCGGTTTGTCTCGTCCGCGAGCAACCATGCGCGACGATAGGACATCCCGATCGCCGCTCCTGCTGCCCGGATCGACCCATGCTCGCGCACGAGTGACATGAGTTCGATCTTGCCGGGACCGAGCCGCGCGCCGGTCGCAAAGTCGAAACGCAGACTCGGCCAGGTAGTCTCATCCGTCATTGCGATGTTCCGATCACTTTGCCGGGGTTCATGATGCCGGCGGGATCGAAGCTGCGCTTGATCCTGCTCATCAGGTCTATCTCGATCGCGGGTCTGATCTCCGCCAGTTCGTCGCGCTTCAGCTGGCCGATCCCGTGTTCGGCGGAGATCGATCCGCCGTACTTCAGCACGATGCCGTGGACGATCGCGTTGAGCTCCCGCCAGCGGTCCAGGAACGCCTGCTTGTCGGCGCCGACGGGCTGCGAGATGTTGTAGTGGATGTTTCCGTCGCCCATGTGGCCGAAGGAGCAGATGCGCGCTCCCGGCATCGCCTTCATGACGGCTGCATCGGCCTCGTGCATGAAGGCCGGAATGCTGGAGACCGGCACGGAGACGTCGTGCTTGATCGAGCCGCCTTCAGGCTTCTGTGCCGGCGACATGCTCTCGCGCATGTGCCAGAGCGCTCTGCGCTGCTGCTCGCTTGCAGCTATCACCGCATTCTCCGCAAGCCCGCTTTCGATTGCGTCGTTGAGCAGCGCCTCGATCATGCGGGTGGCCGTCTCGGCGGAGTCGGAGGTCGAGATGTCGATCAGGGCATACCAGGCATGCTGCGTCGCGAGCGGATCGCGCACGCCCGGAATGTGGCGGGTGGTGAAATCGACGCCGATGCGCGGCATGAGCTCGAAGCCGGTCAGAGCGGTCCCGCAGAGGCTGGAGGCCTTGTCGAAGAGGCTGAGCGCGTCCTCGACCGTCTTCAGTCCCACGAAGCCCACTTCATGACCGAGCGGCCGGGGGAAAAGCTTCAGCACCGCACCGGTGATGATCCCGAGCGTGCCTTCCGCGCCGATGAAAAGGTCGCGCAGGTCATAGCCGGTGTTGTCCTTCTTCAGTCGGCGCAGGCCGTCCCAGATTTCACCGGTCGGCAGCACCACTTCCAGCCCGAGGCAGAGATGGCGCATGTTGCCGTAGGCAAGCACGGCCGTGCCCCCGGCATTGGTGGAGAGGTTGCCGCCGATCTCGCAGGAACCCTCCGAACCGAGCGACAGGGGGAAAAGCCGGTCGGCGCCCTCGGCGGCTTTCTGGATATCGGCGAGTATCACGCCCGCATCCGCCACCATCACATTGCCGACGGGATCGACGTCGCGGATGCGGTTGAGACGGGAAAGCGAAAGCACGACGTCCGAGCTGCCGTCACGCGGCACGCCCCCGCCCACGTGGCCGGTGTTGCCGCCCTGCGGCACGATCGCGGTACCCGTCTCGGTCGCGAGCTTCAGGATCGCGGAGACTTCCTCGACGCTGCCCGGCCTCAAGACGAGCGGGGAGGTCGGGTGATACATCCCCCGGCTCTCGACGAGATAGGGTGCGATGTCGGCCTGTTCCGTCAGCGCGTGGGACTGGCCGGTGATCGCAATGAAACGCTGGACGAGATCGGAGGGGAGGGTGGATGGCTTCATTGTTATTCCCTTGGTGCGGCGGCGCGTTGCAGCCGGTCGTTGATCGCCTCGCCAAGCCCGTCCATGGGGACCGGCGCGAAGGCAATTGCGGTCGCACCGCTGGCATCCGCCTTCTGCATGTAGCCGAAGAGGTTGGCAGCCGCCTCGCGGAGGTTGCCTGAGGGACTGAGATCGAGCACGATCGCCGCCTGCTCTTCGCCCGGAAGCGGCTTTCCTCCGAAGCGGATCAGCGCTTCTCCGGGACGCACGTCCTTGGCCATCAGGCGCACGCCGGCGCGCGGCGCGTAGTGGGATGCGAGCATTCCAGGTGCTTCGATCGCTGCCCCGGCAGTCTCCGGACGGAGCACCTTTTGGCCGGCGATCCGCTCGGCGTCGGCGATGTCGAGCCCGCCTGGCCGCAGCATCCGGATCTCGCCATCCTCCACTTTGAGGATGGTGGATTCGAGGCCGATCCCCGCCGCGCCCCCATCAAGCACCAGCTCGAGCTTGCCGCCGAGATCGGCTGCCACATGCGCGGCCGCGGTCGGGCTGATGCGGCCCGAGGTGTTCGCGCTCGGTGCGGCGAGGGGACGTCCGTAGGCGGCGAGCAGACGGCTCGCGAAGCCGGTCGGGACCCGGATCCCCACGGTGTCCAGTCCGGCACGCGCAAGCGGGTGGATCGAGCTGTCCGGTCGCACCGGCAGGACAAGCGTGAGAGGCCCCGGCCAGACCGCTTCGGCAAGGCGTCGCGACAGCGGATCGAAGATTGCATGTCGTTCCGCCATCGCGAGATCGGCCATGTGGCAGATAAGCGGGTTGAAACGCGGCCGTCCCTTCATTTCGTAGATGCGGCCGACGGCTTCCGGATTGGTTGCGTCGGCGGCCAGCCCGTAGACGGTTTCCGTCGGAATGGCGACAGGTTCGCCGCGCGCGAGCGTCTCTGTCGCGAGCTCTAGGGCCAGCTCGGGCTCCACGCGTGTATCGACGATCCTCGTCATCAGTCTCTGTTCCTGGCTTCCCGTTCCTTGCTCGACCGGTTCTTTACAGGTCTAGCGGGGCAGATGCCAAGAGGTCGGGGCCGAAGCGGGCCACAAGTAGGGAGGCCAGAAGGAATTCGCTAAAAATAGCAGGGGCATCTTAGAATAATCGAAAGGGGGGAGATGGTAGTCCTTGAAAAACACTGCCGGAACCTTGCTGATGGTCAACAAGAAAACCTCCACAAACGACATAGCGCTTCGCGTGGCGACTGCCATGCAGCAGATGGGCATCGACGGATTGCCCCGCAATTACGAACTCGTCTACGAGGCTTACGCCGGATCCAACCCGGATCTCGTCCGCGATTTTATTGGGCTCGGTAAGTTCAAGACCCAGGCCGCGCTCGACGAGCTCGGCCGCAAATACCTGCCGCATCATCATGAGACCGGCGTTCTCCAGCGTTCCGCCGGGGCCGTTCGCAACGAGATGAGCAACTTCATGCTGCTACTGAAACAGGAGAAGTCCTCGCTCAGCGACTATGGCCGCATCATCGGCGAAGCCGAGCGCGCCTTCCACGATGGAGAGGAATGGAACAGCGCGACGCTGGGAAGCTCGATCGAGGCCCTGCGACGGGCGACGGAGCAGCAGGTTTCGCGCAATGCCGCCATGGCGGAAAGCGTCACGGAACAGACCAACGTTGTAAGCGGGCTCGAGCAGGAACTCGCCGCATTCGAGGCGACCAAGTTCGCGGATCCCTTGACCGGGCTGGGGAACAGGCGTGCCTTCAACAAGGCGCTCGCCAAGGTCTATTCCAATCCGGAGATGCCGCTCCTCTGTGGCGTGATCGTTGCGGATGTCGATGCCGGGCGTCGCTTCTCGCCGCAGCAGATCGCGGTTCTTTCCGACCATATCGCCCGCTACACCGGCGAAGCTCTGAGGCCCGCGTTTCCGGCGAGCGATCTCGCCGTCCGCTTCGATGGCCTGCGTTTCGGCTTCCTCTTCTATACCTCGGAAGAGACGGAAATCCTGAGGATGATGTCGCTGATCTCCGGCGCAATGCGCATGGCGACGCTGCGCCACCCGCAGACCGGGCGGGCGCTGGGCTCGCTCACGCTGTCAGCGGGCCTCTGCATGTCCAATCTTGCGGGCAATTCCTTCGATCTCGTCAGCGCCGCCGAAAAGGCACTCGCGATCGCGCGCGATGAGGGAGGCGATCGCGTGGTCGTCTACAAGGATAGCGACGAAGGACAGTCGGGCAAGGAATGGATGATCTACCGGGCCTCGTGAGCCCGGATACATCCTTGCCGGCCAAAAGTTCAAAGCGTGCGGATGATCTTGCGCAGTTCCTCGTTGCGCGCGCCGAGCATCAGGACATTCTTCATGGCGATCCGGGGGTCGGGCGTGCGGAAGATGACGCCGTTGCCGCGGACCTTCTTGTTGATTTCCAGGCGGCCTTCCTGCTCGCTCGGATTGATCGCAACGGCAAAGTACATGCGCCCGTGCTGGTCGCTGATCTTCTGGAAGAAGCTGTCGCCTTCGCCGATCTCCGAAAAGAAGTTGGCCATGTAGAAGGCCCACTGCACGTTCTCGAACTGCGCGAAGGTCGAATTGGCGACCGTGATGTGACAGTAGCCGAGGTGCGGGGTGGCCAGCAGCGTGCGATGGAAGATCAGCTTCGGAAAGCGGATCGAACGGTGGAAGCCGTTGATGCGGTCATGCGTGACCTCGCCCGCCCTCTCGAGCTTGCGGCCCGTGCGAATGGCGACCTCTTCATAGCTGAGGTAGCGTTTCTCGACCTCGTTCCAGCTCTCCTTGCGCCGGTCGATACGTCCGGTGCGCAGGAATTCCGTATGTGACGCGGACGGGGGTGCCGAGCGCTTGTAGGCCACGGCATCGTAGTATTTGAACTTCTTCATGGGCTGCACGCGGGCGCTGCTCCCTCTACGCACTTGCTGAGGCCATCCTATGCAGGGATGGTTAACCAATACTTCCTTACATACCCGCCCGAAATTGCGCCGGGCTTGCTATCGCGGAAATCGCGCGAGGGGCGGGGAGGTGTGTCGTAAAAAGGATACCGCGAGAAATAGTGAGCATTTGCACAAATAAAGGTCAGTAAATCTGACATTTCTCTGTAGCCTGCTGTTTAAGCAGCCGAAATATGCATCAACGTTTCTGTGCGCTCTTTTCGACTTGTCGTGAAGTCCGAATTCGATGTCGTAATCCGGCATGGGCGGGCGGCCTGCGTCGTCGTAGGTTCCGCTTGTCAGGGTGCCGCCTCTTAGGGAAGGCGGAGAATTGGGAAGCCGGTTGAATTCCGGCGCTGCCCCGCAACGGTGATGGAGCCAATCACGGCAAAGGGCCACTGGATGAGAATCCGGGAAGGCGCCGTGTGGTCCGAAAAGGACAACTCCGAAGCCCGGAAACCAGCCATGACAACAGATAACCGAGTTGGCTGCGGCGGGCGGCCAGGATGCGGACCTGCATGTTCATGGCCGGCATTGCCGGATGCCTGAGGCTGGTTCCTTCCCTCCCGTCCGGTCGAGACCAGAGAGCTTAAGGAACCGGCAATGGATATTCGCAGCGACGTGCTTCGCAGACTAAGGAACAGGCGCGAAGGATACAGCCTCGATCAGGCCTTCTACATCGATCCCGATTTCTACAAGCTCGATCTTGAGACGATCTGGTACCGCGACTGGCTGTTCATCGGCCACGATTGCGAAATTCCGCGGGCGGGAAACTACTTCACGGTGCAGGTCGGCGATTATCCGGTTGTCATAACGCGCGACCGCCAGGGCACGGTGCGGGCTCTCCACAACTCCTGTCGTCACCGCGGTTCTCGCGTCTGCACCCAGAACAAGGGTGCCTCTGCGAAGCTCGTCTGTCCCTACCACCAGTGGACCTATGAACTCGACGGTCGCCTGCTCTTTGCCCGGCACATGCCGGAAGACTTCGATCCTTCCGCCCATAGCCTGAAGCCGATCCATTGCGAGACCGTAGGCGGTTACATCTTCATCTGCCTCGCCGACAAGGCGCCCGATTTCGCCCCCTTCCGCGCACTGGTCGAGCCGTATCTCGCAAAGCACCGCCTCGGCGAGACCAAGGTCGCCTTCGAAAGCACGATCATCGAGAAGGGCAACTGGAAGCTCGTCTGGGAAAACAACCGCGAGTGCTATCATTGTGCTGCCAACCACCCGGAACTCTGCCGCACCTATCCCGAAGCACCGAGCGCGACCGGCGTGCAGGGAGCGAAGGACGATCCTGTTATCGCCGAGCACTGGGCGAAATGCGAGGCGGCGGGCCTGCCGAGCGAGTTCCGCATGGATGCGACCGGCCAGTTCCGCGCCGCACGCATGCCGCTGATCGCCGATGCGGAAAGCTACACCATGTCCGGCCAGCGCGCCGTCAGGAAGCAGCTCTCGGCGGATGTGAGCGCAAGCCACATCGGCACGCTTCTTCTCTTCCACTATCCGACGACCTGGAACCACGTGCTGGCCGATCACGCCATCACCTTCCGCGTGCTGCCGCTCGGCCCCGAACTGACGCAGGTCACGACCAAGTGGCTGGTTAACAAGGATGCCGTCGAGGGCGTGGACTACACGCTCGAGGAACTCACCCACGTCTGGACGGAAACCAACGACCAGGACCGCCAGATTGTCGAGGAAAACGCCTTCGGCATTCGCTCGCCGGCCTACGAACCCGGTCCCTACTCGCCGGCGGACGAGGGCGGCGTGATGCAGTTCGTCGAGTGGTATTGCAACTTCATGCAGGAGCGGCTCCAGGGCGAGGCCCATCCGCTGATAAGGGTGGCCTGATATGACGATCGCCAGCAGCTTCCGGCATTTCGACGAACTGCAGCCATGGAACGACCGCCAGCATCTGCTGGAATGCACGG
Source organism: Sinorhizobium sp. BG8 (assembly GCF_016864555.1). Lineage (NCBI taxonomy): Bacteria > Pseudomonadati > Pseudomonadota > Alphaproteobacteria > Hyphomicrobiales > Rhizobiaceae > Sinorhizobium > Sinorhizobium sp. BG8. The sequence continues at coordinate 1,773,202 of NZ_CP044011.1, forward strand.
CCGTGACCGTGGAAGCCCCGGACGTGATGACATTCAGTTTCCGCTCAGACAAGGCGAACTGGTTCCGCTACCTGCCGGGCCAGTTCGTGACGCTGGAGCTGCCGGTGACGCCCGAAGACCCGGTGATGCGCACCTACACGCTGTCCTCCACGCCGTCGCGGCCCTTCTCCGTGGCGGTGACGGTCAAGGCACAGGCGAACAGCATCGGGACGCGCTGGATGTTCGATCACCTGAAGCCGGGAATGTCGCTGAAGGCCTTCGGGCCGCTCGGCGACTTCTCCTTCGTCCGCCATCCCGGTGAAAAATACCTGTTCATCTCCGCCGGTTCCGGCGTGACGCCGATGATGTCGATGACGCGGTGGATGTCGGATTGCGCACCGCAGAGCGATGTCGCCTTCCTTTCCTGCGCTCGCTCGCCCTCTGATCTCCTCTTCCGAAGCGAGCTCGAATGCCTTGCCGCGCAGATGCCCAATCTCGCCCTCGGCTTCGTCGTCGAGGGGCACAATCCGCGTGATGGATGGCATGGCCTGCGCGGACGCATCGACGTTGCCAAGCTCTCGCTGCTTGCTCCCGATTTCAGGGACCGCACCGTCTTCTGTTGCGGTCCCGAACCGTTCATGCGCGGCGTGCGGGAGATGCTCGCAGGCGCCGGTTTCGACATGGCGCGCTATCATGAGGAAAGCTTCCAGCCGGCGGCAGCGCCTGCCGCGGAGGAACTCGCTGTCCGCGCGGGTGCGGGCGAAAGTGATCCGACCGCGCTCCACACGGTGAGCTTCACCATGGCCGGCAAGGATGGCAAGTGTCAGCCCGGCCAGACGATCCTGCAGACCGCGCGCGCCGCTGGCGTGCGCATCGGAGCGGCCTGCGAAGGCGGCCTCTGCGGCACCTGCCGGGTCATGAAGGTGTCTGGCGATGTCGATATGAACCACAATGGTGGCATTCTCGACGAGGAGATCGAGGAAGGCTACATCCTCGCATGCTGCTCGCGACCGCTCGGCGACGTGCAGATCGAGGCCTGAGGCAGGCTCCCACTGCGGGAACCGGGTTTCGGAAAAAGACACCAGGAAAAGTCAGCGCAGGCGCCGAACAGACGGCGCCTGTCGCGTAGCCGTCCTCAGAAGTCCTGATAGTTCAACGGCGTCACTTCGCGGCCGTTGTGCGGGATGATTGCCCCGCGCCCGCCCTGCACCGTTGTGGCTGACCGGAAACCCGCCGCGGCAGAGGCCCTGATGATCTCCGCGCGGTCGATGCTGTGCGCGGTGACGGCGGCAACGACCGACAGGTCCGGCCGCGATCCGGCGCGCGCCGAAAGACCGGCAGCGACCTTTGCATCCAGCGTTTTCACCCGAATGGACGGCGTGCGCGCGCTATCCCCTGCGGAAGCGATCAGTGTCTCCTCGGGACGCGGGAACGGCTTCTGGGGCAGGAGCTGGCCGAAGGCCCAGATCTTCCTGAGTGCGGCAGCGCTCATCGACGCCACGTTGACATCAATGTCGCTGAGCGCCCCCTTCACGCGGTACGGACAGCGGCGCTTGGAACAGTTCGGCGAGGCCGAGAACTGCCAGAGCGCGTAGTTGTCCCAGTTGCCGAGGGGGAAGACGCCCTTGATGCCGGGCTTATAGCGCGCATACCAGAGCGGCAGGCGCGAGAGGATGGTGTACTTGTCCCGGTTGGCGGCGATGTGACGTGCCGTCGTGTGATTGGTGTAGAGCACAGGATAACGGCCGGTGCGCGCCTTGACGTGACCGGCGAAGATCTGGGCGTCTTCCAGCGACATGAAACGTTCGGGATCGATGGCCTCGATGTCGAGAACCATCATTTCGTCGGCGCGGGGGCTTGCGTAGTCGAGGAAATGATTGGCCTGATCTACCGGATTGCCGGGTCGGCCGAGGTGATAGGCGCCCCACAGCAACCCGTTCGCCCGGGCGACGAGCCGGCGCGTCTCGTAGAGTTCGCGGCTGACGGCGTATTTGCGCCACATGGTCTTGCAGTGCGCGAAGGTATCCCCGCTGTGATCGCCCTTGCAGCTGAAGCTTTCAGGCAGTCCGTCGGAGGCTTTCGAAATGAAGCCCACGATGCGCTTGTCGGTCAGCATCGCATCCCAGTCGATCGCATTGAGCTCGTAGGCGTCTATGACGATCGCATTGTCGGGCTTCTTCCAGGGCTCCAGATCGGCAGCCGCCAGTGGGGACGCCATCAGCAGGAAGGACAGAAAGCGCGAGACGAATCCGATTGCCATGGATGTTCCCCTTTTTCCGATACCTCCTGCCCCGGAAATCTTGCTTTACCACAGTTAACGAGTGGTGAATCCGCAAGTCGGCATTCACGACTTGGTGATCTCGGCAGTTTTCAGAATCGGATGGAACAAGGATAGCTCATACTGCGTTTAATGACAGCTTGGAGGACCCGGAAGGAGAGACGCCATGTCATTAAGTTTGAAGTGTATGGCAGTTGCGTTGTCGGCGTTTGTCGCCGCCACCCCGGCACCCCCGCGCAAGCCTTTGTCCCCGCCACGACGATCGCCCAGCCGGCGATGCCCGCAGGTGAGGGCGTCGTCCTGCAGGTCCAGAACCGCAAGTGGATTCCGCGCGGCGGACGGCACGGCGCCAACCGCCACTATCGCGGCAACCGCAACTACGGCGCAAACAGATACTATGGTAACAGGCGCTATAGCGGAAACCGGAACTGGAACCGCTATAGCGGAAACCGGAACTGGAACCGCTATAACGGCCGTCACTATGCCAATCGCTACCATGGCAAGAACAGGCACTATAACGGCTACTACAATGGCTACCGCGGCGGCTATGGGGGCTACTACGGTGGCTACTATAATGGTTATCGCGGCTATCCCTACAGATACCCGGGCTATCGCTACTACGATGGCTACTGGTTCCCGCTCGCAGCCTTTGGAGCCGGTGCCCTCATAGGAGGCGCCATCGCGAATAACTACGGCTGGAACAACTACTACGGGAACAGCTACGGGACGAGGGTCTACAGCGGAGATGCGCATACCAACTGGTGCTACAACCGCTACCGCTCCTACAGAGAATACGACAACACGTTCCAGCCTTACTACGGGCCTCGCCGTCAGTGCATCTCGCCCTACTCGTGAGGGATGAACGCCAGGGCGCATGCGCCCGCCTGGAGATACGCTTCAATATGGGCTGCCCGTTCGGGCAGCCTTTTTCGTTTCTCTCAGAGAATTCCGGCCCGTCGCAATACCCACCAGGCAATGGCGATCGACGCGAGGATGAAGGTGACGGCGATGGCGGTCGCGTGCTCCGCATTCGCGAAGGGCAGGCCGTGCGTGTTCATTCCGAAGAAGCCGGTTACCAGCGTCGGCGGCAGCAGAAACGCTGTCATCAGTGAGAGGATATACAGGTGCCGGTTTGTCTCGGATGACAGGCGCGAATCGATTTCCTCGTGCAGGAGGCGCGCGCGTTCTTGGAGCGCGAAGACGTCACGGTCCGCTGTTTCCAGTCGCCCGGTCAGGCGCTCGGTCACGTCGTTGAACCCCTCCGGAACCTCGTCCTCGTCAGCGGCTCCCGCGCGGCGGAGCAGAGCCAGAACGGTACGCAGGTGGCGATGAAGCCGGACGACCGTGCGTCTCAGCGGTGCCAGTTGCCGCCGCTCGTCGCCTCTGCGATCGCCATACACGGCATCCTCGATCGCGTTCAGTTCCTGCGTGATCTCGAGGACAAGCGCGATCATCGTGCGCTGGAACTCGATCACCAGCATCTCGAAGATGTCGATCGGGCGGCGGTTCTTGGGGTTCTTCTCGAGGGCGGCCTTCACCCGGTCGACGCTTCTGAGCGGATGGAGCCGTGTCGTTACGATGACGTCTTCGGTCACCACAAAATGGAGCCAGCCGATTTCCTTGGTGAGTTCGTCGAAGGTGCGTTCGAAGTCGACCAGTGTTCCGTGGACGATGTCGCTCGAAACGAAGATCGACGCCTGCGTGTCGCTGGACGTCAATGTCTGCAGGGCGTCGTCCGGCAAAATCCCGAGGCTCTCGAGGAAAGCCGGGACACGGGCGTCGCTGAGACCGAGATGCAGCCAGAGCAGTCCCTTGCCGGCGGCGAACTCCGAACGGGGTGCATGCGGATCCAGGCGCCGGCAGGCGCCATCGGCCGGGTCGATCCGGTAGGCCCACACGAGGCCCGGAATTTCGGCATTCAGGAGGTTCATGGGCGGCCGCAAGGGACAGAGGCTTCGGATCGGCAATGGATGTCCATTGCTCTATCGCCGAGGAATGACAGTTTTGTTACGGGGCCGTCAAGAATAGTTGTTAATTGACGTTTACGTAAAAATAAATAATCCTGACCGCGGACTTGCTGTGGCGGGATCGAGCCGGATACTCTGCCGCAGTCGCATGGAGGTAATGTGCATGTACAAGGCACCGGTCGAAGAAATCGCGTTCACGCTCAGGCACGTTGCGGGCCTGAAGGACGCCCTGGAGAGCGGCAGGCTGGAAACGCTCAGCGACGACCTGGTGGACGCCATCCTTCAGGAGGCTGGCCGCTTTGCGAGCGAAAAGGTGGCACCGCTCGCCGAAGTCGGCGACCGGCAGGGTGCGAGACTCGTCGACGGAAAGGTCATCACGCCCGAAGGCTGGAAGGATCTCTACAGGACCTGGGCCGAGGGCGGCTGGAATTCGCTGACGGCGCCCGCCGCCTATGGCGGCCAGGCCTTGCCCCACATGCTGCAGGTCGCCGCCCTGGAGATGTGGAACAGCGGTTCCATGGCATTTGCGATAGGCCCGACCCTGACGATCGGTGCCATCGAGGCGCTCGCCTCGCACGGTTCGGCGCAGCTCAGGGAAACCTATCTCCCGAAACTCGTCTCTGGCGAGTGGATGGGCACGATGAACCTGACAGAACCGCATGCCGGGTCCGATCTCGGCGTGCTGAAGGCGCGCGCAGAGCGGCGCCGGGACGGCACCTACCGCATTTTCGGACAGAAAATCTTCATTACCTACGGCGAGCATGACTTCACCGACAACATCATCCATCTGGTGCTCGCCCGCCTGCCGGACGCCCCGGCAGGAACGCGAGGGATATCGCTCTTCCTGGTGCCGAAGTACCTTGTGAACGACGACGGCTCGCCCGGTGTCCGCAACGACGTCTTCTGCCATTCGCTGGAACACAAGCTCGGCATCCATGCCTCTCCCACCTGCACGATGATCTACGGCGACGGCCGGTTCGGCGATGAGCCGGGCGCCGTCGGCTGGCTGGTCGGCGAGGAGAACAAGGGACTGGCCTGCATGTTCACGATGATGAACAACGCGCGCCTCGCCGTCGGTATGCAGGGGGTCGCGATTGCCGAGGCCGCCACCCAGAAGGCAACCGCCTTTGCGCGGGAGCGCGTGCAAGGAAGAGCTCCGGGCTGGGACGGGCCAGGCATGAGCCCGATTATCGAGCATCCCGACGTCGCCCGCACACTGCTGACGATGAAAGCGTTGACGCAAGGTGCCCGCGCGATCGCCTATTCCTGTGCCTTCGCTACCGACATGGCCCATGCAACGGAAGGAGATTCCGCCCGCCACTGGTCGGAGCGCGCAAGCCTGTTGACGCCGATCGCCAAGAGCTTCGCCACCGATGCCGGGGTCGACGTGGCCTCCATGGGCGTCCAGGTGCATGGCGGGATGGGCTATATCGAGGAGACCGGTGCCGCACGGCTGTTGCGCGACGCACGCATCGCCCCGATCTACGAGGGCACCAATGGCATCCAGGCGATCGATCTCGTCACCCGCAAACTCGTTCTGTCAGAGGGCAAACAAGTGAAGGGCCTGATCGCGGAACTTCATGAGATCGCCGATGCGGTGGACGCGGCCGGCAATCCGGCATTCGGAGAGGCTGCCGCCCGCCTGCGCAGCGCGCTCGGCGATCTGACAGCGTCGACCGACTGGCTCCTGGCCGCTCTTGCCGCCGGCCGCCAGGCTGAGGCCCTTGCCGGCGCCACGGCCTACCAGCGCCTGTTCGGTCTGGTCCTCACGGGCGCGTATGTCTCCAAGGGAGCGCTTGTCGACGAGGGCGACGGGCGAAGTGGCGCTCGCGTGGCGCTCTCCCGCTTCATCGCGGAGAACATGTTGGCGGAGACCGGCGGGCTGAGGGACCGGGTGGTGCATGGCGCGGCGAGCCTTGAGGCCGCGCGCGTGGTGTTGGCGTGAAGGCAAGCAGGGCAGGGTGCGGCATGACTGATCATATTGTAATAGAACGGCCCGAGGCGGCCCCTGGCGTGCAGGTCATCCGGCTGAACCGGCCTGAAAAGAAGAACGCCATCACCGGTGCGATGTATCGTCAAATGACGGAGGCCCTTGCAGCCGGTGAGGCCGACGAGGCGATCCGCGCGACCGTCTTTCTGGGTGCAGGAGGCTGCTTCTCCGCGGGCAACGACATGGTGGATTTTCTCGCTGTCGCCATGGGCGGCTCGATGGGATCGGAAATCGTCGATTTTCTGCACGCGCTCGCTATATACGGCAAGCCGCTGGTCTCCGGCGTCGATGGCGTGGCGATCGGGATCGGCACGACGATCCATCTCCACTGCGACATGACGGTCGCCTCGCCGCGTTCCGTCTTCCGTACGCCCTTCGTCGATCTCGCCCTGGTCCCGGAGGCGGCCTCCAGCCTGCTTGCGCCGCGGATCATGGGGCATCAGCGCGCCTTCGCGCTGCTCGCGGCGGGTGAGGCATTTACCGCGGAGGAGGCGAAGGCATGCGGCCTCGTCTGGAAGGTCGCGGATGCGGTCGAGGAGGCGGCGCTGGCAATCGCCGCGGGGCTTGCGGCCAAGCCGCCGCAGGCACTCCGGATCGCGCGTGATCTGCTGCGCGGCGACCGCGGGGTCATCGCCGCACGCATCGACGAGGAGGCTCGGCACTTTGTACAGCAGCTGGTCAGCCGCGAGGCGAGGACGGCCTTCGAAGCTTTCATGGCGAAAAAGTAATCCGTTTCGGGCTGCTCCTGCGCGGAAGACGCACCGGGGATACCCCGTCCATTCCGGTGCGCCATTCCTTAGTCGCAGTAACCTGCCTCCTCGATATCAGAGAGAAGTCCGGGCTGCCGCGGCACCCATCCGAGGAGCGACTGGGTCCGCGCACTCGATGCCGGTGCGTCCATTCCGGCGAACGATGCAAACCAAGTGAAGTGCCGGGAGGCCTCTTCCGGCGATATCGCGACAACCGGCACGTTGAGGCCACGGCCGATCGTGCCGGCGATCTCCTTGAATGGCAGGCCGTCTTCGGCGATCGCGTGATAGGGCCCGCCGTCCGCACCCCTTTCGATCGCCAGCCGGAAGACACGGGCGGCATCGAGCCGGTGTACGGATGGCCATCGGTTGTGCCCGTCGCCGATATAGGCAGACACACCCCTCTCGCGCGCCATGCGGATCAGGATGGGAACGAAGCCGCAGTCGCCGGCGCCGTGCACCGACGGCGGCAGGCGCACGGCCGTCGCGCGCACGCCGCGCGCTGCCAATGCGGCCGCGGCCGCTTCCGAGGCACGGGGATAGGTGACGCTGCTTGGGGGAGGACTGTCTGCCTCGACCGCCATGCGGCCGGGTGCCAGGTGCGCGAGCCCGGACGCGACGAGCAGCGGGCGCTCTGAACCCTCGAGCGCCGATCCGAGCGCCTCGATCGCGCGCACGTCCTTCCTGCAGTTTGCGGCGAAGTTCGAGAAGTCGTGGTCGAAAGCGGTGTGGATCACCCCGTCGGCGGAGTCCGCACCCCGCCGGAGGCTCTCGAGGTCATCGAGATCGCCGCGATGCACGTCGGCACCCACGGCCGCAAGCGCTGCGGCAGACGTCTCCGATCTCGCGAGCCCGAGCACCTGATGGCCCGCCCTGACCAGGTCCTGGACAACGGCTGAGCCGACGAAACCGGTGGCACCGGTGACAAAGATACGCATGCAGAAGTCTCCGTGATTTTGATGGAGACATTCTCGGCGGAGGCTTTATGCTGGTAAAGTAGTGATCTTATCATGGTATAATCGCTAACAGGATCGGCGCACCCATGGCGAATGACAATCCGCTCGGTCTTTATCTCAAGGATCGCCGGGCGAAGCTCGACCCGGCTTCCTTCGGCCTGTCGGGGCGCCGACGCACGCCGGGTCTGCGCCGCGAAGAAGTCGCCCAGCGCGCCAACATCAGCGCCACCTGGTACACCTGGCTGGAACAGGGACGCGGCGGCGCGCCATCGGCAGCCGTCCTGGAGCGTATCGCGCGGGCTCTGATGCTGACCGACGCCGAACGCGAGCACCTGTTTCTGGTCGGTCTCGGCCGCCCGCCAGAAGTGCGCTACCAGGTGGGGGAAGGGGTGACACCGAGGCTGCAGCGCGTGCTCGATGCGCTGGAGTTGAGCCCCGCTCTCGTCAAGACCGCCACCTGGGACGTGGTGGCCTGGAACCGTGCCGCGTCAATTGTCCTCACCGACTACGGATCGCTGCCCCCGGAAAGACGCAACATCCTGCGCCTCATCTTTCTCGACCCCCGTGTACGGGCCGCCCAGTTCGACTGGGAGGGCGTTGCCCGCTTCGTCGTTGCCGCTTTCCGCGCTGATGTCGCCCGTGCCGGTGCGACGGCACGGGCAGAGGCCCTCGTGGGGGAGCTTTGCAGTTCGAGCGAGGATTTCGAGGCGATGTGGCGCGACAACGACGTCCGCAGTTATGGAGAGGGAGTCAAGCATCTCCGCCATCCGGCGGCCGGCCCGATCGCGTTCGAATACTCGGCCTTCTCCGTAGACGGGCGCCCCGATCTCGGCATGGTCGTCTACAATCCGGCGACCTCGTCCGATGCCGAAAGGGTCCGCTCCCTGATGGAAGGCTCATAGGGAGCCGGGCACGCGGCCAGGCCCGGTCCGTCGGAGCGTACCAGGCCCGACGGGTGTGCTCACTTCTCGAGCGTTGCCACCGCCTCGACGTGGGGCGACCAGAGGAACTGGTCGATCGGCGTGACGGAGGTGATCCTGTACCCGGCGTCGACGAGGATGCGAAGGTCCCGCGCCAGCGTGACGGGGTTACAGGAAACGGCGACGATCTTCTTTACGCCGGAGCGTGCGAGCTCCTTGCACTGGTCCTCGGCGCCGGCGCGGGGTGGGTCGAACACGACGGCATCGTAGACCTTGAGTTCGGACGCCATCAGCGGACGGCGAAAGAGGTCGCGCTTCTCCACGCTGACCGGCTTCAGTCCCTGCGTGTTGCGGGCGGCATGGTCGAGCGCCTTCAGCGCCTTGTCCTCACCCTCGACCGCGTGCACGCGCGCGCTACGCGCCATGCGCAGGCTGAACGTTCCGGATCCGGCAAAGAGGTCGGCGACACGCTTTGCCTTGCCGATATGAGCGAGCACGATCTCCGCCATGGCTTCTTCCGCCGGTCTGGTCGCCTGCGTGAAGCTTCCCGGAGGCGGTGATACAGGCACTCCGGAAAACTCGATGACCGGCTTCTGCGGCTCGATGAGGATCTCGCCGTCGACGGATACCCGCGCGATACCCCGGAGGCTCAGCACGCATTCGGTCACGGCGCGTCTCTGCTTGTCGGCAATCTTGCGCACGCCATCGAATGCGAGGTCGAGGCCGGAAAGCGTCTCCAGCACGGTGATGCGGAACGGCTCCGCCGAGGTCGCGAGCGCAGTCGCGACCTGCCGGATGGCATCCAGCCGTGACACGATCCCGGCACTGCTGATCGGACACTCCTCGATGGACACGATGTGGTGGCTGCCTTGCTGGTTGAAGCCGAGCAGCAGGGCCTTTTCGGTCTTGCGGGCCGTAAAGACGACGCGCCGCCTTTCGCCGGGACGTGCGATGACAAGCGGTGCGATCTCCGGCCCAAGCCCCTTCGACCGCAGGGCATCGGCGACAAGCTCGCGCTTGAAGTCGTGATAGAGGCTGTCCGATGCATGCTGCAGATTGCAGCCGCCGCAGGTGCCGTTCCTGCCGTCGGGCCCGAAATGCACGCAGACCGGCTCCACGCGTTCCGGCGAGGCGACCGTGGTCGACATCACCGTGCCGTGGTTCTTGACGCGCGCGATCGCGACCGTTTCGCCGGGCAGCGCGAAAGGAACGTAGACCGGTCCCTCCGCAGTCGCGACTATGCCGTCGCCGCCGCTTCCGAGCCTGTCGATGGTAACTGTTTGCGTGCTCATGGCTTTGTCCCGCCCAAGAGATACTCCACATTGCCGTCGCCGCCAGTGATCGGCGACGGAACGAGCCCGAGGCTCCGCCAACCCATCTCCTCCACCAGCCATTTCTCCAGCGAGGCGGCGACATCGGGTGCGCTGGCGGGATCCTTGAGCAGTCCGGCCTTGCTGATGGCGTCGCGTCCGGCTTCGAATTGCGGCTTGACGAGGAGAACGCAGTAAGCTCCCGGCCGCGCAAGGGCGAGGGCCGGCGGCAGCGCCAGCTTCAGCGAGATGAACGAAACGTCCGACACGACGGCACCGATCGTTCGTCCGCCAAGGTGGCTCTCGTCCAGCACGCGCGCATTCAGACCCTCCAGGTTGGTCACGCGCGCGTCGCTGCGAAGCCGGGAGTGCATCTGGTCGTGCCCGACGTCGACGGCAACCACATGATGGGCGCCGCGATTAAGCAGGACCTCCGTGAAGCCGCCGGTCGAGGCGCCGATGTCGAGACAGTCGAGGTCCTGGGGAGAGAGCCCGAAATGGTCGAGCGCCGCGGCGAGCTTGAGCGCTGCCCGCGAGACATAGGGTTGCGCAGGGTCGTCTATCGCAAGGGCGACGCCTTCGGCGAAGGAGGCGCTCGGTTTGGTGACGATGTTGCCGTTCACCGATACGGTGCCGCGGGCAATCGCGTCGCGGGCGCGCGAGCGGCTGGCAACGAGGCCGGCGGTGACCAGAAGCTGGTCGAGGCGAATATGGGGGTTCTCTGAGGACATGCGCCCGTCATGGCGTGTCGTACCGACGCTTGCAAGCCGTTTGCGCGAGCGACCGAAAAAATTGCCGGCTGCCCCGCCGCGCCGACGGTGGCTGCGCGGGCCGGGCACACCCCGGTCCATCGTCCAGGTGGCTCGTTCTTATGCGGCTTTCCGCCCAGCTCGGCGTTACCCGGTCGGTTGCTGGGGGAGCCTTTGAAATGCTCTGTGAGGGTCGCGGAATCTCGTTGAAATTGCCGTTAACAAACCTATCGAAAGCATTAGTTGTATTGTGCTTTTTGCCTCTCTTCCCAGATTGGTGGAATCAATATTCACAAAGTCTTAAATGGCGAACGATAGGTTAACGACGATTTCGCCTGCATGAAGCAGGACGGGCAATTGGCCGCGCCGCGCGCCGCCTGAAGCCTAGTCTCCCCTCATTGTCCTGTCCTCGAAACCGGCCCCTCCGGCGCCGGAGGAGTATTGCATGCTCACACTCAAGCTTTCACACAAGGTCGGCCTGCTGGTTCCACTGGCGGTCACCGGCATTCTCACAATCGTGGGCATCTTCACCGTTCAGAAGGGACTGGAGGCGGACTATCGCAGCCAGGAGCAGATCCTCATCGATGCTGACAGAACCTTGCTGGTTCTCGAGGCCGGCTTCCTGCGCGAGCGCCGCGCCGAGAAGGACTTCCTGCTCCGCCGCGCCGAGTCCGACGCCGAGAAGCATGCGGCGATTTCCGCCGATGCCCACAATGCCATCGAAGAGTTGGGCAGGCTTATCGAAGACCCCGGCGAGCGCGAAATGCTCGAAACGATTTCCAAGGGGCACGATCTCTACCTCAAGGAGTTCGCGGCGCTTGCGGACGTTAACCGCACGCTCGGCCTCGACCCGTCGCAGGGCAGGGAAGGCGCGATGCGTTCCGCGGTCCATTCGATCGAGGAGCTTCTGAAGACGGTCGCCGATCGCGAGTTGCAGGTGAGCATGCTGAAGATGCGCCGGCACGAAAAGGATTTCATCGCCCGACGCGACCCGACATACGTCGATGCGTTCCTCGCGGAGGCAAAGACATTCGCGGGCTTCCCGCCCGCACGCTTCGGCAGCGCCGAGGCCCATGCCGAAATCATCGACGCCCTCGGCGCATACACGACTGCCTTCCAGGAATATGCCGAGGCTGCACAGTCGGAAATCGCCCTTCGCTCGAAGGTAGCCGAAACCTTTGCTTCCGTAGAGCCCGTATTCGAAGCCCTGTCAAAGCAGTTCCAGGCACAGAAGGCGAAAGCCGAAGCCGAGGGCGCCGAGGCGATGGCGACACTTGAGGACGTGGGCATCGGCGCGATCGCGGCGGCCATCCTCATCCTCGCCATGACGGTCTACCTCGTAGGCCGGTCGATCTCGCGGCCGATCAACGCGACAACCCACGCCATGTCGAAGCTTGCTGGCGGAGACGTGGAATCGGGCATTCCCTTTGTCGGACGCCAGGATGAGATCGGCGAGATGGCTGCGGCCGTCGAGGTCTTCCGCCAGGCCGCGATCACGAACCGGCGGCTGGAAGCGGAAGCCGAAGCCAACCGCGCCCGGGCCGAAAGAGATCGGATCCGTCTCCAGCAGGAAGCGGAAGCCGCTGCCCAGGCACGCCTCCAGGAGGCAACTTCCGGCCTCGCTTCGGGACTGCGCCGTCTTGCCGGTGGCGATCTCACCTTCCAACTGACCGAGCCTTTTGCGCCCGATTTCGAACAGCTTCGCCACGATCTCAATGCGGCAGTCGACCAGCTCGGCAGGACCCTTGCCTCCGTCGCCGCCGCAACCGCGTCCATCGACAGCGGTTCTCGGGAGATCAGCCGGAGCGCCGACGATCTTTCCCGCCGGACGGAGCAGCAGGCTGCCTCGCTCGAGGAAACTGCCGCCGCCATGGACGAGATCACCGTCAACGTCTCCAATTCGTCCCAGCGGGCGGACGAGGCCCGTATCATCGCCGGCCAGGCCGATAGCAGTGCGGCGCAATCCGGCGGCGTTGTCGCCAATGCGGTGCAGGCCATGCAGAGGATCGAGGAGTCTTCCGGCCAGATCTCGAACATCATCGGTGTCATCGACGAGATTGCCTTCCAGACCAACCTCTTGGCGCTCAATGCAGGCGTGGAAGCCGCCCGCGCCGGCGAGGCGGGCAAGGGCTTCGCGGTCGTGGCCCAGGAGGTTCGCGAGCTTGCGCAGCGTTCCGCTCAGGCCGCCAAGGAGATCAAGGACCTCATCCGCAAGTCCGCGGACGAAGTCGACAGTGGCGTCCGGCTCGTCAGCGAGACCGGCGAGGCGCTCGGTGCGATCGGAAAGTACATCGTCACCATCAACCAGCACATGGAGGCCATCGCCACCTCTGCCCGCGAACAGTCCGCAGGGCTCGGCGAGGTCAACACGGCCGTCAACCAGATGGATCAGGTAACGCAGAAGAACGCTGCCATGGTCGAGGAAGCGAATGCGGCAGCTGCGACGCTGGCAAGCGAGGCAGGGCGGCTGCGCGAGCTCGTCAATGGCTTCCAGCTGCCGGGTCAAAAGCCCGCCATGACGGCGGATCCCGTCCAGCAGCTTCGCGCAATGGGCCGCACCATGGCCGCCGCACCGCAGCCCTCCTATCGTCCGGCAAGGGTCGCCCGTTCCGGCGGACAGGCCGCAGCGGTCGCGAAGGACACCTGGGAGGATTTCTGAGACCCAGTTCAGCCTGCCGGATCCCGACCTTGAGCCGGGGTCCGCCAGCGTCGCCTTTGTGAAGTAAGAAACTTTCGCTTTCACAGAGGCTTACGCGAGTGAGTTACCGCATCAGGTCCGGCATGAACTCTCCTGTCGGAGAGTACCTCGCAAGGATGTCCAACGGCAATCGAAGGGTGCGCGCGGTAACGCGGGCACCCTTTTGAGTGTAGAGATTGCTTGTTGAACTCCGGGAATTCCGCTTTGATCGAGGTTCGGGATCGAGGTTTCCCGTTCGCTGGGGAGAGGCGATGAGACACGCGCTTTCAATTGCAGTGCTGGCCATGGTACTCGGCTCCGTGCCCGCCCATGCGAATGACACCATGGCCGAACTGCGCACCGGTGGGCTCACCTTCGTGCGCACGCCGGACATCGAGATGCTGAGCGAGGATCTCTTCATTTCGCCGGAAGAGATCCGCGTCGAATACGTCTTCCGCAACACCTCCTCGCACGACGTGAAAGGGCTCGTGGCGTTCCCCATGCCGGACATCGGCGGTGATCCCTATGCCAACGTCGCGATGGGCGATGTCGAGGCGGACAACTATCTCTCCTTCACCGCCGCGCAGGACGGTCAGGCCGTGGCAGTCGCCCTCGACCAGCACGCCTTTGCCGCAAGCCTCGATGTGACTGGTGTGCTCAAGGAGCGGGGCATCTCGCTCCTGCCGTACTCCAGGGCGGCAAGGGAGGGACTGGCAGGGCTTCCGGCCGAAGTGGTCGCGGACTGGGTCTCGCGGGGGATCGTCTTCGTGGATCGCTACGACGATGACGGCACGGGCATGAAGGACCACGTCACGCCGCTCTGGACGCTCAAATCCACCTACTGGTGGAACACGGTCTTTCCGGCGGGCAGGGAGGTCCGTGTCACCCATCGCTACGCACCGAGCGTCGGCGGCACTATCGGCATCAGCTTTCTCGAGGACGGCAAGGCCAGGGGCGAGCGCCTGGACGACTACCGCAGGCGCTATTGCATCGATGAGCCAATCATTCGCCGCGCGGTGCAATCGGCCGCGGCAATGGCGGCCAACAGGCCCTATCTCTCCGAAAGCTGGATTTCCTACGTTCTGACGACGGGTGCCAACTGGGGCGGGCCGATCGGAAGCTTCAGGCTTACCATCGACAAGGGCCGGCCGGAGAACCTCGTCAGCTTCTGTGGAGAAGGGGTGCGCAAAATCGGCCCGACGACATTCGAGATGCGCGCAACCGACTTCATTCCGCAGAAGGACATCGACATCCTCCTGCTGCGTCCCTCCGGTCCCTGACGCGCGCCCGGAAGGCCAGGGTCAGACGATCGTCAGATGGTTCGGGTTCTCAGCCCGCCACGCCCACGCCAATCGCCTTCTGGCCCAGCGCCTTGAACACCGTCTCCACGATGCCCGCGCGGTCTAGGCCCGCCTTGGCATACATGGTCTCCGGCTTCGCCTGCTCCATCCATACGTCGGGCAGAACGAGCGGGCGAACCTTCAGGCCATTGTCGAGCAGGCCCTCGAGAGCGAGGAACTGCAGTACGTGGCTCGCGAAGCCGCCGACGGCGCCTTCCTCGATCGTCACGATCACCTCGTGATGGCGCGCAAGCTGGCGGATGAGGTCATGGTCGAGCGGCTTGGCGAACCGTGCATCCGCGACGGTCGTGGACAGTCCTGCAGCGTCGAGTTCCTCTGCAGCCAGCAGACACTCGGAAAGGCGCGTGCCGAAGGAAAGCAGCGCCACCTTGGAGCCCTGCTTCACCACACGGCCCTTGCCGATCTCCAGGATCTGCCCGCGCTCGGGCAGTTCGACACCGACGCCTTCGCCACGCGGGTAGCGGAAGGAGATCGGGCCCGCATCGTACGCGGCGGCGGTACGAACCATGTGCTTGAGCTCCGCCTCGTCGGCGGCAGCCATCACCACGAAGCCGGGAAGCGTGGCGAGGTAGGTCGTGTCGAACGACCCGGCGTGGGTCGGCCCATCCGCACCCACGAAGCCCGCGCGATCGATCGGGAAGCGTACCGGTAGTCCCTGGATCGCCACGTCGTGCACAACCTGGTCGTAGGCGCGCTGCAGGAATGTGGAATAGAGCGCAGCGAACGGCTTGTAGCCCTCGGCGGCAAGCCCGGCTGCGAAGGTCACGGCGTGCTGCTCGGCGATCCCGACGTCGAAGAGGCGCTCGGGATAGACGTGCGCGAACTTGTCGAGGCCCGTGCCGGACGGCATGGCGGCAGTGATGCCGATGATCTTGTCGTCGAAACCCGCTTCCTGGACCAGCGCGTCTGCGAAGACCGAGGTGTAGGCCGGCGCGTTGGGCTTGGCCTTGGTCTGGGCTCCCGTGATGACGTCGAACTTGTTGACGCCGTGATATTTGTCGGCAGCGGCCTCCGCGGGCGCGTATCCCTTGCCCTTCTGCGTCACCACATGGATCAGCACGGGACCGTTGGAATTGTCCCGCACGTTGCGCAGCACCGGAAGCAGATGGTCGAAGGAATGACCGTCGATCGGGCCGATATGATAGAAGCCCATCTCTTCGAACAGCGTGCCGCCGGTCACGTAGCCGCGGGCATGCTCTACGGCACGGGTGATCGCGCGGTCGACGTTCTTGCCGAGATAGGCAGTCAGCTTCTTTCCGAGGTCGCGGAAGCCCATGTAGGTCCGGCCGGAGGCGAGCCGCGCCAGATAGGCGCTCATGGCGCCCGTCGGGGGAGCGATCGACATGTCATTGTCATTGAGGATGACGATCAGCCGCGCGTCGAGTGCGCCTGCATTGTTCAGTGCCTCGTAGGCCATGCCGGCAGACATCGCCCCGTCACCGATGACGGCGATGACGTTACGCGGCGTGGCCGAAAGATCGGCGGCCACTGCCATTCCGAGACCGGCGGAGATCGAGGTTGAAGAGTGGGCGGCGCCGAACGGGTCGTACTCGCTCTCGGCACGCCGGGTGAAGCCGGAAAGGCCATCTTCCTGGCGCAGCGTGCGGATGCGGTCGCGCCGTCCCGTCAGGATCTTGTGCGGGTAGCACTGGTGCCCCACGTCGAAGATCAGCCGGTCGTGCGGCGTATTGAAAACCTTGTGGATGGCGATCGTCAGTTCCACGACTCCGAGCCCGGCGCCGAGATGCCCGCCGGTCCGCGAAACCGCATCGATCATCTCCGAGCGCAGTTCAGCGGCGAGCTGCGGCATCTCGCGATCGTCCAGATTCTTCAAATCGGCAGGGAAAACCACCTGGTCGAGCAAGGGGGTGGATGGCAGTTGTGTCACTCTCGATGCCTCTTCTACGCGCCGTCAGGCAATGTGCGGCATGCGGGCTGTTTCTTTCGGGGTATTAACTTCAATGAAGAAGCGCTGTGTCTTTTACAAGCGTTTGTGACAATTTAGTGCGTATCGCGTCGAATTGAAGCGCTTGTGTAACTTTCTTCCCCTGACAAATTGGAAGAAAAGCAGCCGTCTTGCCGCTTCAGGTCGACGGAAGCGGGATGAACTCCTCTTCGTCGCCCGGCACGATATCGAACCGCCCGGTGCGCCACTCCTCCTTGGCCTGCTCTATGCGCTCCTTGGAAGAGGAAACGAAATTCCACCAGATATGGCGCTTGGATCCGAGCGCGGCGCCGCCGAAGAGCATGACATGACAGCCCTGTTCGCCGGCCTCCAGGCGGATTGCGTCGCCCGGCCTGAACACGAGCAGGCGGTCGGCCTCGAAACGGTCGCCTGCAACGATCAGCTCGCCCGAGAGAATGTAGACGGCACGCTCCTCCCACTGGGCCGCAAGCGGCGCGGACGCACCGGGTGCGAGCCGCAGATCGGTATAGAGCGTGTCGGTCAGAACCTTCACCGGCGAGCGGTATCCCTCGTAGCTGCCGATGACGACGCGGCCCTCCACACCGTCCGCCGAGAAGCTCGCCAGTTCGTCGACGGTGGTATGGTCGAAGACCGGATCGATCTCCTCGTGGCCGTCGGGCAGCGCCAGCCAGGTCTGCAATCCGGAGATCGACAACGGCGTGCCGCGAAGATTTTCCGGCGAGCGTTCGGAGTGGACGATGCCGCGCCCGGCCGTCATCAGGTTCACGTCGCCGGGACGAATGACCATTTCGGTGCCAAGGCTGTCTCGATGCTTGATCTCGCCGTCGAAGAGATAGGTGACGGTCGAAAGCCCGATATGCGGATGCGGCCGCACGTCGATCGCGTCCCCGGCCTTGAGCAGGGCGGGTCCCATGCGGTCGAAAAAGATGAACGGTCCGACGAGCCGGCGCTTGGCGGTGGGAAGCGCGCGGCGCACCTCGAAACCTCCGAGATCGGTGGTACGCGGAATGATCAGGTGCTCGAGTGCATCGCAGGCGGCGGAGTCGCCGGCCTCGGGGTCTTTTCCGGGAAAGAAGCTCATGCGCGTCACGTCCTTATGTTTTCCCGCCCGACAGTGAACAGGAGACGCATATGGATGGCAAGACCCCTGAAATCAAAGGGGCGTTATGGGGCGTGGAAAGACCGCCGCTCAGGCCCCGTCGAGCGGCTCGGTTCCTTGCGGCTTGCCCGCGCGGTCAAGGCGGATCTTCTCGATGCGGTTTTCAGCCGCGCCGAGAAGCGTCTCGCAATGCTTCTTGAGCGCTTCGCCGCGTTCGTAGATTTCAATGGACTTGTCGAGTGGCACATCGCCGCGTTCGAGCGCGGCAACGATCTTCTCGAGTTCGTCGACAGCCTGTTCGAAGGAGAGGGCGGATACGTCGGGGGCGGCGGTGGCGTCGGTCATGGTCAGCCTCTCATCAGGCGATAGATATGGGTGGCGGCCGATTCGGCGAGCCCCTGCAGGTCATAGCCGCCTTCAAGCAGGCTGACGACCCTATTGGATGCGGACCGGTCCGCAAGCTCGAGAATTCTACCGGTCGCCCAGTCGAAATCATCCGCAACGAGGTTGATTTGTGCCAACGGGTCGCGGTGGTGCGCATCGAAACCGGCGGAGATGATGATGAGGTCCGGCCGGAAGTTTGTCACGGCGGGGATCACGCGCGACTTGAACGCCTCGCGGAAATGGTCGCTCCCGTCATTTGGCGAGAGCGGTGCGTTGAAGATGTTTCCGACGCCAGTTTCGGTCTTCGCCCCGGTGCCTGGATAGAGCGGCATCTGGTGGGTCGAGCAGAACAGCACCGACGGATCGTCCCAGAAGATATCCTGCGTGCCGTTGCCGTGGTGGACGTCCCAGTCGATGATTGCGACGCGTTCGGCGCCGTGAGCCTTCTGGGCGTGCCTTGCAGCGATTGCGGCATTGTTGAAGAAGCAGAAGCCCATGGGCCTGTTCTTCTCCGCGTGATGCCCCGGCGGCCGGGCGGCGACGAAGACATTGTCGGCTCGCCCCGCAAAGACGTCGTCGATTGCCGCGGTCGCGGCACCGACCCCTGTCAGCGCGGCTTCGAAGCTCGCCGGGCTCGCATACGTGTCGGCCTCGAACTGGTTGATCCCCTCATCAGGGATCTCGCGCAGGATCGCGTTCAGATGCTCTTCGGGATGGGCAAGCAGGATGCGATCCTCGTCGCCCCGTTTCGCCTCGATGCGCTTGAGCGGCGAGAAGCGCTCGTGTTCGAGCGCAAGGTTCAGCGCCTTCAGCCTGTCCGGCCGCTCAGGATGCCCCTCGGGTGTCCGGTGCTCCAGGAAGATCGGGTTCTCGTAGAGGATCGTGGTCATGGATCGAAGCTATCGGTTGGCGTCCGGCGGGTCCACGGGAAATGGGTCGGGCGCCGGCCTTTTTCAACAGGGGTCGACGCCGTTCCGGGTCCGGTCGCAGTCTGGCCGCCTCAGGCGCGCTGCGGCAACAGCGGATAGCCGGCCAGCACTGCGCGACCGGCTAGCATCGCGATGAAGGCCTTGATCAGGTCGCCCGGAATGAAGACGAGGGATGCAAGCGCGACCTGGAAGAAGGCCTTGCCGCTGGCATAGGCGAGCCAGGCGATACCGAACGCGTAAAGCACCACGATCCCGCCCATGATGGCAGCGACCAGGAAGGTCAGATACTGGGCGAGTTCCCCCTGGCTTGGGCGCACGAAGCGCTCTGCTATCAGCCCGCAGACATAGGCGCCGACCACCCAGCCGACGAGGTATCCCGCGGTCGGGCCGACGAAGGAGGCGAGCCCCCGCGGCCGCCGGAGAGAACGGGAAGGCCGATCGCGACGAGGAGCAGGACGAGAAGGCATGCTGCCGCTCCGCGTTTGGCACCAAGAATGACGCCGGCAAGCATGATCCCGAGGGACTGTGCCGTGATCGGCACGGGGATGAACCCGAGAGTGACGGGAGGAACGATGCCGAGCGCCACGATGATCGCCGCGAACAGGGCAACAAGGACGATGTCTCTGGTATTCATACGCGAATCCTCAAAGCGTTCACTGCTCAGTTTTCTTGCCGCCGAAAGCCCCGTGCGTCAATCGCCATGGCAATCGTGTCGGCATCCTTCAGTGTCAGGATGATCAGGGGAACCACCAGTGTGAGTGGCCTGAGGGGTAATCCGCGCGCCCTGTGGGCATCGCGGATGTCCTCGTACGTTGCGAAGATCTCCGGGACGAAGCGGATGACGAGGCCGACAGCGAGGCTTACATCCGCGGCCCGCACCAGTCCGGTGCGTTCCAGGGGCCGGAGCAGCCGCGTTATCTCGTCCATGAAGGCAGAAATGCCGGTCGTCGCGGTCACCGCTGCGGCGAGGAACACCAGGCATGAGAGGCGAAAGAGTACCGCCAGCGCTTCCTGATGCGAATGGAATATGTAGTTTGCCGCGGCAAGCATGATCACGGTCAGGAGCACGAAGCGCACCCGTCGCACTGCCTCCGCGAAAGGCAGGCCTACAGTGAAGTAGAGGAGGGCGGATACGGCGCAGACCGGTGCCAGCAGCCAGAGGTTCGACGTCAGGAACAGAAGCACGCCGGCGGCAAACAGGATCCCGAGCTTCCGGCGTACTGTCATCCGGTGGAAGAGCGTGTCTCCCTCGATCTCGAGACTGTCGATCATGCGGCGATCTCCCGGTATCTGGCGATCGCTTCGTCGGGTGAAGCATCTGCCGCCAGACGGCCCTCGTGGAAGAGAAGCACACGATCGTATCCCGAGAGCAAAGCGAGGTCGTGGGTGATCACGATCGCCTGTTCGTGAAGCTCGCTGATGGTACGCTCGATCAGGGCTCGGTTGCGCAGGTCCAGCTGGTTGGTCGGCTCGTCGAGGATCAGCACATCCGGTTCGGTCACCAGGACGCTGGCGATCGCGCCGAGCTGCGTTTCCCCTCCGGACAGTTCGTGAACCCGCCGCTTACCGAGATGCTCGATGCGAAACCGCGCCAGCACGCCTTGCGTGCGCGCGGCGATGTCGTCCTTCGCGAGGCCGCGGTTCTTGAGGCCGAAGGCGATGTCTTCCGCAAGCACTGGCAGGATCATCTGGTGCTGCGGGTTCTGGAAGATGAACCCGACGCGGCCGCGTGCGGCCTCGCTGTCGGCAACCGTGTCCAGCCCCCCGACGGTGACATTGCCCTCCGTCGGCTGCACCAGCCCGTTGATCAGGCGCGCAAAGGTCGTCTTGCCGGATCCGTTGAGGCCGATGACGCCGATCCGCCTTTCGGAAAGGCTGAGCGTCAGGGGATGAAGGGCAGGGCGCCCCGCAAAACTGACCGATGCGGCAGCGAAAACGATGTTCAATGTGCGTCCCCGTCTCAAGGTTTCGCCGTTCTATAGCGCTGGATGACCGTTGTTCAAACGAAATCACCTTGCCGGATAAAACCGGGTTGGAATGAATGGGAATATATGCCTATCATTCCCCATGTCGAATCTTCTCGCCAACAGTGATGCGCGGCGCATCTTTCTCACGAAACAGGGCCTTTGCGGGCATCCCGGCCGTGCGCTCGACAAGCAGGGCCTGCTCAAGCTCATCCACGACATGGGTTTCGTGCAGGTCGACAGCATCGCCACGGTCGAAAGGGCGCATCACCAGATCCTGTTCTCGCGCAATCAGACATACCGGCGCGAGCACCTTGCGCAATTGCTCGAGGAGGACGGCGAGCTTTTCGAGAACTGGACGCACGACGCCTCCATCATACCAAGTGCCTTCTTCCGCTATTGGAAGCACCGCTTCCGCCGCGAGGACGACTCGATCATCGAACGCTGGCGCAAGTGGCGGGGGGAGGGATTCGAAGAAGCCTTCGACGAAACCTATGAACGCATCGCCAAGGGTGGTGCGGTCATGTCGCGCGAACTGAAGGCCGACGA
Source organism: Sinorhizobium sp. BG8 (assembly GCF_016864555.1). Taxonomy (NCBI): domain Bacteria; kingdom Pseudomonadati; phylum Pseudomonadota; class Alphaproteobacteria; order Hyphomicrobiales; family Rhizobiaceae; genus Sinorhizobium; species Sinorhizobium sp. BG8. Next base: position 1,794,990 of record NZ_CP044011.1, read on the forward strand.
TCACCAGTCGGGCGGATGGTGGAACTGGCACCCGAACAAGACGGCGCTCGAGTATCTCTGGCGAACCGGCAAGGTCGCGATCGCGCGGCGGGAGAACTTCCAGAAAGTCTATGATCTGTCGGAGCGTGTCCTTCCGGCCAGGCACCACGAACCCAGTGTCGAGCACGACGAGTTCGTCGACTGGGCATGCCGGAGTGCGCTCGAGCGGCTGGGCTTTGCCACCCATGGGGAGATTGCGGCCTTCTGGGATCTGATTTCCCCGGAGGAGGCGAGGGACTGGGTGCAGTCCCATCGTGATGAGCTGCATTCGATTGCGATAGAGCCTGCGGACGGCGGCAAGCCCCGGATCTCCCATGCCTTCGACCGCGCCGCTGAATTGCTGGACGCTGCAGGCGAGCCACCGGGCCGGATTCGTGTCCTATCCCGTTCGATCCCCTGATCCGTGACCGGAACCGGACCGAACGGCTTTTCGGCTTCGTCTATCGCATCGAGGTGTTCGTGCCGGAGCCGAAGCGCCAGTACGGATACTACGTCTTTCCGCTGCTCGAGGGAGACCGTCTCGTGGGCCGGATCGACATGAAGGCCGACCGAAAGTCTGGAAACCTCGATGTGCGGCGCCTGTGGCTCGAGGATCGTGTGAAGCCGTCAGCAGGGCGCCTGGAGAGACTCGAGGCCGAACTCGACCGGATCGCCCGCTTTACCGGTGTCGAGAAGGTGCGTTTCCTGGATGGCTGGCGCGAGGCCTGAGGGCGGCCGGCCGTAGGTCAGTAGTTCCCGAGCGCCTTCTTCAGCATGCGCCAGCGGATGATGGCGCGTTTGGTGAGATGTGCCAGAACAAGCGCCGGATTGGTTTTGCGCGTCTTGCGCCCCGCTTTTTCGAGAAGACGCGCGACCGCCGGAACCTGCCTCAGCTGCTTTTCGTCGTAATAGGTCCAGCGTGAAGGCTCGGTCGAGAAGAGCTTGCGCCCCACCGGCGGCGGCTGCATGAACGAGCCGTACTTCAACAGCAGGCGCCGCTCCATCATCAGGAATTCCGGCGTCGTGCGAGAGACTTCCACCGTGCGCTTCGCTGCCGAGCCCTCGTTTCTGACCGTGACGAGGATCTCCGCCTTTTCCTTTTCGCTGAACAGGAACTTCATCACATACCCGATGTGCATGAAGCGGCGGCTGTTCTTGATCCCGGTCGGTTGGCCGCGATCGATCGACATCATGCGGATGAATTCCGTCATCTCGATCGGGAGCCGTTCGTTGGCTGTGTCCTTGTAGGGCTTGATACCCTCGATTCCCAGAACGTTTGAAAGGAAGTACGTGAAGATATCGCGGTTCTGGCGGAGCAGCTCGTCGTACCGCAGGATCGTGACATCCGCCCCGCTGTTGTTCAGCAGCAGGCCGATCTCGAGCGCCGGATTGAGCATCTTGGATTGAAGCGGATTGGCAAAGTCCGGCTTCATCCTTTCCGGGAGACCCTGCTTGCCGCCCGTCTTCGCCTTTTGCGCCCAGAACGAATAGTAAGCGTCCAGGGGATCGCGAAGGGTGTAGACGATATGGAGCCGGCGGTCACCGGTCAGTTCCAGGATGGCCTTGTAGTGTGCAGGCTTGAACTTGCGGAACCCCTCGGAGGAAAGGAGCAGGTTCAGCTGCAGGGCGTCCGCCCTCTCGATGACCCGCTTGAGGTCCTCGTAGGCCTTTCCGCGGCGTCGGATAAGCTGTGCGGGGTCGTCGGAAAGGTCGTGATGCGTGGTCGCCGTGCGTTCGCTGATCTTCGGATAGAGCCATCCACGTTCACGCAGACTGTCCGCATGGTGCCGGAAATTCGACTGCATGTAGGTCGTCCCGGTCTTGTGCGGGCCGATGTGCATGACCAGCCTGAGGCCGGTCCTTGTGTCCGCGCCTCGTGCTCCTGCCGGGTTGGTGGATGCCTGATCTGCCATGGCTATGCCCTGCGGCCCGCCGGGACCAGCAATGCCGTGGACTGGCGGATCGTCCCGCGAGGCGCTTCGACGAGCATTCTGTCTTTCCTTGCGCTTGGCCTCAACCCTTGCTCGACGACTGTGCGCCCGGACCGGAGAAACGCCAGAACTTTTTCAATGACCGGCGGTGGTATCGGATCAGTTTCTTGAGGTTGGTAATGATGAGAGCGGGGTTGGTCGGTCGCGTCTTGCGGAGTCCTTTTTTGAGCAGTTTGACGAAAGCCGGATTCCGCCTCAGTTCGGCCTCGTCGTAATAGGTCCAGCGCGCCGGTTCGCGGGAGAAGAGCTGGCCACCTTCCGGTGGCGGGGACATGATGGACTTGTAGCGATGAATGAGGTGCCGCTCGATGTGCAGGAATTCCGGCGTCGTGCGTTCGAGTTCCAGGGTCCGCTTGGCCGGCGCCGCGGCATCGCGAATGGAGTTCACGATCTCGGCCTTCTCCTCTTTGTTGAAGAGCAACTTCAGGACGTCGCCGATGTGAATCTTCGTGCGCGTGTGTTCTTTGCCTGAGGGATGGCCGCTGTCCTTCGACAGAAGCCTGATGAACTCCGTTATCTCGATCGGATGGCGGATATTATTGGAGGGCTTCGACGCACGCAGATCGTCGATACCCAACACCGTCGACAGGAAATATTCGAAGATGTCGATCTTCTTTCGGCGCAGTTCGTCGTAAAGGAGGATCGTGTAGTTGACGCCTGCCGTCTCAAACACGGGCCGGATCTCGCGGACGGGATTGAGGAGCCTCGAATGCAGCGGATTGTCGAAGTGCCGGCTCATCCATTCCGGCAGGCTCTGGGTCATCCCCATCTTAACCTGCTGGGCCCACCAGGAATAGAAGGAGTCGTAGGGATCGCGCAGCATGTAGACGATGTCGAGTTCGCGGGTGCCGATGATCTCCTTCACCGCCGCGAAGTGCGCCGGCTTCCACTTCCGGAACCCTTCCGACGACAGGATAATGTTCAGGCCTTCCCTGTCGGCCTTTTCCAGGACGAGCATGAAATCGCGATAGGAACGGCCCTCTCTGGCGACGAGATGCTCTCCGTCGTCGGAAAGGTCATGGTGCGCCAATGCCGAGCGTACGCTGATGGACGGATAGAGCCATCCCCTCCTGCGCAGGGACTTCCGCCTGTGGCGGAAATTGGCCTGCATATAGGTGGTACCTGTCTTGTGCGGACCGATGTGCATGACGAGGCGTAGCGGCTTCGGTGTCTGCTCTTCGATATGCGTGTCTGTATCCGTCCCGAAAGCCGTCATGCCATGTCTTTCTTCAGCCGATGTCCGTTTCGGTGATGCGTATGCCGAATCCTTCGAGGCCTACGTAATGGCGTTCGCGCGACGCCATCAGCTTGATGGATGAGATGCCGAGGTCCTTGAGGATCTGTGCCCCAAGCCCGATCTCCAGCCATTCGCTCTCGCGCATGCGCGCTTCGCTGTGGCCCTCGCGGTCATGTTTGCCCTTGCGGCTGGTCGTCGACACGCCGACGCCGACGGACCCTTCGCGCAGGTAGACGATCACGCCACGACCCTGCGCCGCGATCCGTTTCATGATGCTGTCGATCTGGCGTTCTGCCCCGAACACGTCGCCGCCGACGTTCTCCAGATGCAGGCGGACCGGGATATCGATGCCGTCGCGGATGTCGCCGAACACGACGGCGAGATGCTGCATCGGATCCCAGGGAAGCGAGTAGGTGTAGGCCGTGGCCTTGCCATAGGCCGTATCGACCGTGAAGGACGAGCCCTGCTCGATCAGCGTTTCCTTGCGCTGGCGATAGGCGATGAGATCGGCCACTGAAACCTGCTTGAGCCCGTGGCTCTCGGCGAAAGAGGCGACCTGCGGACCGCGCATCACAGTGCCGTCGTCGTTGACGAGCTCGCTGATCACGCCGATCGGCGGAAGGCTGGCGAGCCTGCACAGGTCGACCGCAGCTTCGGTGTGTCCCGAGCGCATGAGCACGCCACCCTCGCGGGCGACCAGGGGGAAGATGTGGCCCGGACGCACGAAATCGGTCGGCCCGACATTCGGGTTGGCGAGATTGCGCACTGTCAGTGTGCGGTCGTCGGCCGAGATGCCGGTCGTCGTGCCGTGCTTGAAGTCGACCGATACGGTGAAGGCCGTCGTGTGGGCGGAATCGTTCTCCGCCACCATGGCGTTGAGGTTGAGGCGCTTGGCCTCCTCGCGCGGCATCGGCGTGCACACGATGCCGGACGTGTGGCGAACGATGAAGGCCATCTTTTCCGGCGTGCAATGGACGGCGGCGACGATGAGGTCGCCCTCGTTCTCGCGCCCGTCGTCGTCGGTCACGACCACGATTTCTCCAGCTTCGAACGCCCGGATGGCTTCGACCACTCTCTTCTGATCATAGGGCATGGTTTCGATCCTTACTTCAGTCGGCCGGTCTGGCCCCGGTCGCGCAAATAGTGGTCCGCAATGGCGCAGGCGACCATCGCCTCGCCGATCGGCACGGCCCGGATTCCGACGCATGGATCGTGGCGGCCCTTGGTGCGGACGTCGACCTCGTTGCCGTCGCTGTCGATGGAACGGCGTTCCGTCAGGATGGACGAGGTCGGCTTGATGGCAAAACGTGCAATGACGGGCTGGCCCGTCGAGATTCCCCCGAGGATTCCGCCGGCATGGTTGGAAAGAAAGACCGGCTCGCCGTCCGGGCCGATACGCATCTCGTCGGCATTGGCCTCGCCGGTAATGCCGGCTGCAGCGAAGCCGTTGCCGATCTCCACTCCCTTGACGGCATTGATCGACATGAGGTTGGCGGCGATGTCCTGGTCGAGCTTTGCATAGATCGGGGCTCCGATCCCCGCAGGGACTCCTTCAGCCACGACCTCCACGACCGCGCCGACGGACGATCCCGCCTTGCGGATACCGTCCAGATAGTCCTCCCAGACCGGCACGATGTGCGGATCGGGAGCGAAGAACGGATTGTTGCCGACCTCGTTCCAGTCCCAGTTGTCCCGGTTGATACGGTGCTTGCCGATTTGCACCAGCGCGGCGCGGACCGTCATGCCGGGCACGACGCGACGGGCAAGCGCACCTGCGGCCACGCGTGCCGCCGTTTCGCGGGCGGAGGAGCGTCCGCCGCCTCGATAGTCGCGAATGCCGTACTTCACGTCGTAGGTGTAGTCCGCATGACCCGGGCGGTAGCGCTTGGCGATCTCCGAATAGTCCTTGGAGCGCTGGTCGGTATTCTCGATCATCATGGACACGGGCGTTCCCGTGGTGATCATCGTCTCGCCGTCGTCGTCGAGCATCACGCCCGACAGGATCCTGACGAGGTCATCTTCGCGGCGCTGGGTGACGAAGCGCGACTGTCCGGGCTTGCGCTTGTCGAGCCATGCCTGAACTTCTGCCAGGGTAAACCGGATGCCGGGGGGCAGCCGTCCACGACGCAGCCGAGCGCCGGGCCGTGGCTCTCACCCCAAGTGGTGACGCGGAAGAGGTGACCGAAGGTATTGTGCGACATGACTGCAACCGACTGTGAGGACTTGGCGTGCGCCTACAGGCACGGCGCCTTCTTAGAGCAATGAATGCCCAAAGGGAACCGTTGTTGTTGACTGGCGGGACGGGCAGGGCAGGGCCTCGTCAGGAGGCCCGCTTCCAGGACATTTCCGTGCCGAAGGAGAGGAAGTCTTCGGCGGCCAGCGGCCTGGCGAACGCATAGCCCTGCAGGGCATCGCAACCGAGTGCGCTCAGCATTTCGGCATGCTCCATCGTTTCCACGCCTTCGGCCACGATTTCGATGCCGAGCGAGCGGCCGATCTCGATGATGGAGCGCACGAGCGCCTGTTCGTGCCGGGACGACAGGACGGGCGCCACGAGCTGGCGATCGATCTTCAGGCGCTTCGGCCGGAGCTTCAACAAGCTGACGATGGAGGTGTGGCCCGTGCCGAAATCGTCGATCTCGATGTCTATGCCGAGCTCCTTGATCTGGCGGATGTTGTTGAGGACGACGTCGTCGCTCTCGTCGAGGAAGATCGATTCCACCAGTTCGAAGGAGATCTGCCCGGGCGTGATCGCGAGCCCGGTGAGGCTCTGGACCAGCATGTCGTCGCGAAGGCGCTTTGCCGAGACATTGACGGAGATCTTCGGAATGACCAGCCCGCGCGCTGCCCAGCGGGTGCAGTCGATCAGCGTCTTCTCGAGCATGATCCTGTCCAGCGTGGCCATGACGTTGAGGTCTTCCGCAATCTTCAGGAAACGGTCCGGCGTAAGCAGCCCCTCGCGCGGGTGGCGCCAGCGGATGAGCGCCTCCGCACCGAGGAGTTTCAGTGTCCCCGCCTCGATCTGCGGCTGGTAGTACGGAATGAACTCGTCGTTCTCGATACCGGCGAGAATTTCGTCGGCGATCCGCTTGTTGGTGACGATCTCCTGCTGAAGGGCCTCGGAGAAGAATTCGTGGCGGCTTCGCCCGAGCGCCTTGGCGCGGTAGAGCGCGATGTCGGCGTTGATGAGGAGCTGGCGCGTGTCCACGTCCCACCCCTTGGCTGAGGCCACTCCGATGCTGACGCCGTAGCGGCATGGGTGCCCGTTGTAGTCGACCGGCTGCTGCATGAGACCGATGATGCGCAGCGACAGTTCCGTCAGGTATGCCTGTCCGGCCGCGCCGGTCACCACCACGACGAATTCGTCGCCGCCTATCCGGGCAACCAGGTCTTCGGGGCGGACGGAGGTGCGCAGGATCTCCGAGGCATGCACGAGGAGCGCATCGCCGGCAGCATGCCCAAGGGTATCGTTGATCTGCTTGAAGCGGTCGAGGTCGATGTGCAGGATGCCGATCTCGATCTCTCCCCCCTGGCTGAGAACGGCAAGCGCGTGGAGCTCGTCGTCGAGCTTGCGGCGGTTGCCGAGTCCGGTCAGCGGATCGTGCAGGGCGTTGTGCTCGATGCGGCTCTTCGCCTGCTCGAGTTCCTGGTTCTGCCGGTCGGCCTGCTCCTTGGCCGCCGTCAGCCTTTCATTGTTCCTGACCTCGTCGGTCACGTCGAAGGCGAGGCCGACCAATTTGCGCTTGCCGTCCCGGTCGATCTGCAAGGTTCCGACGGATTTGACGTGGCGAATGTTGCCGCCCTTATGCAGAACCCGCGATTGCCGGCGATAGGGAGATCCGCCGAGAGCGGCGAGGCTGGCCTTCTCTTCGGCTTCCGCCCGGTCATCGGGGTGGATCGCGTTGATCCAGGCCTCGTGGGTTACGTGCTCGCCTGTGTTGGGCAGGCCGTAGAGCTGGAACATCCGGTTGTCCCAGTAGGTCAGCCCCTCGTCGAGATCGGCTTCCCAAAGGCCGCATTGGTAGGAGTCGAGCGCAAGCTCGAGCCGGCGCGTCAGTTTCTCCAGAACCTTGTTCTGGACATCGGACTGCTCCTTGGCCGCGGTCAGCTTTTCGTTGAGCAGGACGTCCTGGGTCACGTCCCAGCTGATGCCTGTCATGCGCTCACCGCCATCGGGGCAGGTGAGCCGCGAGCCGACATGGCGCAGATGCCGCACCGATCCGTCCTTGAGCATCACTCGGTACTGCGAGAAATGGTGGCGTTCGCTGCGCAGCAGCGCGGCAAGGGCAACGGTCGGGGGCGGAACGTCATCCGGATGAACGACAGCCCGCCACTCGTCGTCGGTAGGGGTGCGACCCGGCGGGAGGCCGTGCAGTGCATACATGCGCTCGTCCCAGATCCGGCGACCGGTTTCGAGCTCGTATTCCCAGATTCCGGTCTTCGAGGCGGCGAGCGCCAGATCAAGGCGCTGCGAGAGTGCCAGAACTTCCCGCTCTCGCGTCTTCAGATGGGTGATGTTACGCTGGCGTTCGCTGACGAGACCGCCGGTCAGGAAGATCGGGACTATGATGAGGATGGCGCCGCCGACCATGAGGAGGCGCGTCTGCAGGAGGCCTTCAGGCGGCCGGTGCCAACCGCCTCGGGGAATTGCCGCAAGCTCCCATCTACCGCCGGGAAACTCCATCACTTTCGTGACCGGCGTATCGCGGAAGATCTCGGGATCGCCGAAGAAGGGGTCCTGGACCCTGTCGGCCACGCTGACATCGCGAATGGAAAGGGCGATGTCGCCGACGCCGTTCTGTCCCGATATGGTGCCGCGTCCCAGCAGGCCCGCATCCCTGTAAAGCCTTGCCTCGTCGATTGCACCTTCGATGTAGCCCCAGAACCGGGGGCGTCCGTCGGCCTTTGCGAACACCGGGAGGAAAAGGTTGAAGCCGCGGTGTCCATCGGGCAACTGGACGGGCCCAATCATTACGGGGCGGCCGATGGTCGACTTATCACCCTCAGCCGCACCGCGGAACGAACTGAACCGGTTGTAGTCGGTGCCGGGATAGTTCTCGTTTCTGAGTATGGGGAGGGTCTGCGCGACGATGGCGCCTGGTGCCGTGCTGATACGTCTGAAACGCGAGTTTTGCAGTATCAGCTTGCGCGCGAAAAGATTGAACTCCTGGCTTGCCCGTTCCGGAGAGACCGAGAAGAGGTTGGCGAGCCCGCGTATCGCTGCGACGTCGGCGTCGATCTTTCCCTGCAGGCGGGCGCTGACCAGTCCGAGTTCATTGGCGACGTTGGTCCGCAGTTCGTTGCGATAGACCTCTTCGCTTTCACGCTCGTTGTAGAGGCCGGCGGTCAGGATGACCGTGGTGGCGATCAGTACGGGGAAGAGGGAAGGTCTCGCCCAGTCGGCGACGGTGCGAATGCGATGTCGGATGCCTGCCGGAAATGCCAACGACTCTGTTCCCCGTTCAAAGGATCAAGGAGCCGCCCGGCGGACCCGCACCTCATTGTCGCGAGGAATGCTGATGACCGACGCTGCCCTTACAGTTCGCGGTCCGTCATGATCCCAGGTCTTGTCCGCAATGCGAAGACTACTTGCCTTTGATTAAAATTGAATTGCGGGCACGGACCATCGCCGCCCACGGCCGATCGGGCTTCATCCCGGCCGTCGGCCCGGCGGCAAATGGATCGCACAGACGTGTGAAACACGGGGAAGGAGCCTGTTGGGGACTTGAACGTGGCGCTCAATTTTGATCGGTTGAGGCAAATTCTGCCATATTCGGGGGCATCTAGCGGTGGTTAAAAATAATACTGATTCTTCCATGAGGGTACCGAAGATGCGTTTCCTGATCGCTGCACTGATGGCGACCGCTGGATTTCTTTCGCCAATAGCCGCCTTTGCCGAAAGCGCGGACGTGGAAGCCGTAATCACCAGCGTCGACACGTCGAAGCTTAGCCTGTCGCTCGATGACGGCAAGAACTACCAGGCTCCGGAAGAGTTCAATTTCGAAGGGCTCGAGCCTGGCGTGAAAGTTCTGGTTTTCTATACGGAAGTTGATGGCAAGCGGGTCATCAACGACCTCGAGATCGTCCAGTAACAGGCTCCAGCGAGCTGTTGCATGGACTGCGCCGGTGGCTCTAGAGCCAGCGCGGGCCATCCTCGTCCAGTTTGAGAATGCGGTCCTGATGTATCGGGATGCCGGCTGCCTCGGCGGGGTCCATGCCGTGCAACTTGAAAATTGCCCTGAACACCCCGCCATGGCTCACGCAGACCGTCGGGCGGTTTACCTCCCTCAGCCATGAACCCACACGCCAGGAGAGGATCTCGTAGCTCTCGGCATTGTCTCCAGGCGGGATGAAGTCCCACTTGGAGCGCGAGCGCTCTTTCACGCGTTCCGGGATACGCTGTCTCAATTCGCTGAGAGTGTGGCCTTCCCAATCGCCGAACGACACTTCCACGAGGCGGTCGTCGGTGCGATAGGCCGCCTGGTCGCGGCCCATGGCGGCGAGCATGCGTTCCATTGTTTCGCGGGTGCGTCCGAGCGGGCTGCTGACGTAGTCGAACCGCTCCGCCGTGTCACCGAGAATGGCCTTCAGGGCCACCCCGTTTCCGGTCGCCTGCTGGCGACCGGTCGTATTGAGCGGGATATCCTTCTGTCCCTGAAGCCGGCCCTCGGCGTTCCACGACGTCTGGCCGTGGCGTATCAGATAGATCAGCAACGGACCGGTGCTCAGTCCTTGATGACGGAGATATCGGGGGCGTCCACGGCCTTCATGCCGACGACATGGTAGCCGCTGTCGGCGTGGTGCACTTCGCCCGTGACCGAGCGCGACAGGTCCGACAGCATGTAGAGGCCGACATCGCCTACCTCTTCGATGGTCACGGTGCGACGCAGCGGTGCGTTGTACTCGTTCCACTTGAGGATGTAGCGGAAGTCGCCGATGCCGGAAGCTGCAAGCGTCTTGATCGGGCCTGCCGAAATGGCGTTGACGCGGATGTTCTTGGGGCCGAGATCGACCGCGAGGTACTTCACGCTTGCTTCGAGGGCTGCCTTCGCAACGCCCATGACGTTGTAATTGGGCATGACCTTCTCGGCGCCGTAATAGGTCAGCGTCAGCATCGAGCCGCCATCGGCCATCAGCTTCTCGGCCCGCTTGGCGACGGCCGTGAACGAATAGACCGAGATCTGCATGGTCTTGGCGAAGTTCTCGGGCGTGGTGTCGATGTAGCGACCCGTCAGCTCGTCCTTGTCGGAAAATCCGATGGCGTGCACGAGGAAGTCGATCTTGCCCCACACCTTCTCGATGTTGGCGAACACGGCGTCGATGGACGCCTCGTCACTCACGTCGCAATGACCGGCAAGCACGCCACCGAGTTCGGCGGCGAGCGGCTCGACCCGCTTTTTCAGGGCATCGCCCTGATACGTTAGGGCAACTTCGCCGCCCTGCGCCTGGATCGCCTTTGCGATGCCCCACGCGATGGAACGGTTATTGGCAACGCCCATGATGACGCCGCGCTTGCCCTTCATCAGACCCGTTGCCTGAACCATGGAATGCCCCCTGATGCTTTCGTCAGGTTTTGCCTATGGCATAGGCCGCAAGGCTGTTCAAGCTTGCCTAGCTTCAGGAACTGTTAGCACACGTAACATTGGGTGCTTATTTCATTCGACCGTCACAAATAGAGGCCTTCCTTGAGGCTTCTCATCAGGTCGATGACCTTGTTGTTGGGTTCCTCGCCGAGCAGTAGGCGTATCTCGACCAGTAGGTCGCCGCGGTTTCCGGAGCCATCCGGAAGACCTTCGCCCTCAATGCGGATGACGCGGTCGGATCCCGACCAGGCGGGTACGCTGACGGCGAGGCGTCCGCCAAGACCGTCAATGGTGGTCTCGCAGCCGAGGACCGCATTTTCGATCGTGATCGGCAGTTCCGTGCGCAGGTCGAAGCCTTCGGCCCGGAAACGGCCGGGCGCCACACGAAGGGTGATCACCGCATCGCCGCGCTTGAGGTCACCCACCCGGTAGCCCTGATCCGCCAGACGCACCACGTGGCCATCAGTCATGCCGGGGGCAAGCGACAGCTTGGTCGTGCGGTCCTCGTCGAGATTCACGGTGACTTTCTCGCGGGCGAAGAGATCCTCCACCGAGACTGTCACTTCGCGGACCAGATCGGGAACCTTTTCGGTCTTTGCCCTCATGGCCCGGATGCGGCGTACGATGGCGGAGAATATGTACGAACCTGCTGCCGGCGGCGCACCATCGGGCCTTTCGTCCTCCTCCATCGGCGCGGTTCTTGCGGCCGGCTTGGGGTCGACGATCTTCTCGGCGCGTGTCGTGCCTGGCTGCGATTGCGGCTGCGCCTGAGCCTGAGGCGATGCCTGGTTCCCGCGGGAATCGACACCGAAGATCCGTGCAATCATGTCTTCGGCGGATTCGTCCGGGTTCTTCGTGGTGTCGGAGGATGCGCGCACCTTGCGCTCGGACTGCTGGCGGCGCATCTGCTCCATTCGCCGCAACTCGGCTTCGCGCTGGGCGCGGTCGTAGCGGCTGCGCTTTTCCGGATCGCGCAGAAGGTCGTAGGCGCGGCCCGCTTCCGTGAACCTCACGGTCGCAAAGGGGTCGTCCTGGTTCTGGTCCGGGTGGACGGCCTTGGCGACCGAACGCCAGGCAGCCTTGATCTCGTCCTGGTTGGCGTTGCGCTTGAGGCCGAGTACCGAATAGGGATCACGCATTACTTCCACCCGTTCTGACCGTGAGGAAAGGTTGTCTCCTCTCCCTCTACCTTGTGGGAGAAGGCGTTCCACGGCGTTCTCCTGCTCTCAGGATAGTGACAGCAACCTCCTAATCAGTCGTTACAAGACATCACGCGGGAATTGCGGAGATTGGGGACAACCTTCAACCTTGCCGGTCGAAGCTCAGAAGCATCCAGTCGCCGTTGTTCGTCGTGCAGGTGCGGCCGGCGAACTTGGCGATGCCTTGATAGGAGTGACGCGTGGTGGTGAAGTCGCGGCATACCCGGCCGGTCTCTTCGTGCGTCTCCGCGATGCTGCTGATGACGCCCGCGCTACCGGAGGCGGTGTTCGCCCAGGAAATGGGATTGCCCCCGTTGCGCGAGAGATCCGTGGAGGTGACTGCGTTGCGAACGGTCGATTCGTCCGAAGCGTTGTCCTTGGCAAAACCGGGAACCGAGCCCGTCTTGACCACCTTGTCGACCTTCATGCTCGAGGCGAGGTCGAGGCCCGTGCCCATGCAGCCGGAAAGCGCGAGCACGGGCAACACGATTGCGGCGGCCGCGACACGGCCTTTCCACAATATCGTTGTCTCCTGTCGCGACTTTGCTATGACTGCCAACCCTGTCCGCCTATTCGATACACGAAACGTTATTGGATTCGATCATGAGCGAAAATGCGTTAACAAGCGGTGACTTCACCAACGAGAATGAGCCCTATTCCCTCTTTGGCACATGGCTCGAAGACGCGGGCCGCAGCGAACCGAACGATCCGAACGCCGTCGCTCTTGCGACTGTCGACGCCTCGGGCCTGCCCAATGTGCGCATGGTCCTCCTGAAGGATTTCGGCCCCGAGGGCTTCGTCTTCTACACGAATTTCGAAAGCCAGAAGGGCAGGGAGATCCTGGACACCGGCAAGGCGGCGATGTGTTTCCACTGGAAGTCGTTGCGCCGCCAGGTGCGGGTCCGCGGCGCCGTGGAAGTGGTTTCCGACGAGGAGGCCGACGCCTACTACGCGACCCGTCCGCGGGGCAGCCGCATCGGCGCCTGGGCATCGAAACAGTCGCGCCCGCTGGAGAGCCGCTTCGCACTCGAGAAAGCCGTCGCCGAGTACACGGCACGCTATGCGATCGGCGAGATTCCCCGTCCGTCCTACTGGTCGGGCTTCCGCATCGTACCTGTCTCGATCGAATTCTGGCACGATCGGGCGTTCCGGCTGCACGACCGCATCGAGTTTCGCAAGGCGGAAAGCGGCGAGGGATGGACCAAGGTCCGCATGTATCCCTGACAGAAGCGTCTATCGGCGCATCAGCTTGAACGGGATTCCGGAGGCGAGCGCCGAGACGTACTTGCTCTTCTGGTAGAGCCCGTTCAGCGAGATGCGCGAGAGCGCGAACGGATTTTCGAGCGATCGCCGGTCCAGCGTACCCGGCTCGGTGGTGACCGCGAGCTTGAAGCCCAGCTCATGGGCGAACCTGTGTTCGCGTCCGGAGACGGCCGACGGGAAGCCGTAGGGGTAGGCGAAGGTCATCGGTCGCTTGCCCGAGATTTCCTGCACCCTGTCCGCCGAGAGGTTCATCTCCCCGCGCGCACCTTCCTCGGTCAGTCGCGCCAGGGCGCGGTGGCTCATCGTGTGTGCGCCGAGGGTTACCAGCGGGTTCATCGTCAGGCTCTTGAGCTCAGGCTCCCGCAGCACGAGCCGCTCCGTGATCATCAGCGGATCGATGCCGTATGACCGGGCGACGCGATCGAGCACGGTGACGGCCGCGGCCTCGTCGGGATTGGCGTGGATCGCGGCAGCGATCCGGCGGAAGGCCGCATTCTTCTGGTGCGGTGTCGCCAGTGGCAGCGTCACCGGACCGGTGCCGAGTTCGTACTCGATGCTCGGGACGCCGCGCAGAAGTTCGGCCAGCGTTTCCCACCATATGCTGTGCGTTCGTGCTGCGAAGCCGCCAGTGACGAAGACCGTGAACGGCACCTTGTGCCGGGTGAACACGGGTTGGGCATGAACCGCATTGTTGCGGTAGCCGTCATCGAGCGTGAACGCGGCGAAGCGCTCGGTTTCGCCGGCGCCCGCAAGTCGGTCGAGGAGATCCTCCAGCGGCACGAAGGTATAACCTTCCGCCGCAAGGTTGCCGATCGCTTCCTCGAGGAATTCGGGGGTGATTTCGAGATGGGCGTTGGGATCGAACGCATGTGCGGTTTTGGGACGCACATGGTGGAGAGTGAAGATCGCGCCGCGCCCGCGGGCCGAGGTCATCCAGCCGGCGCGTCCTGCAAGATGTGCAAACTCCAGCCCGCCCGCGATCGCGGCCTGTCGGGCAAACTGGCGAAGCACCGTCTTCACGTTTCGAAGTCTCCCGCTCGCGTCGGGCGGACGACGCCCAGACGATCGACGAGAGAAACTAATGCCTCACGGTTAATCCTTGCTGAAGATGGAAAAAGGTGGAAGTGCGCAAAAGCCGCGACTTTCTCCGCGCTGGAAGCCGGCCTCACGCGCCAATGAAGCGGTAGGCAGTCCCGGCCGGCCCGGGCCACGTCGGTCGCCCGACCGGGCCGGGAAGGGAAGATCCGGCCGCGCGGGCCGCCTCTGTCGATCCTTCCTCGGCCATCGCACGATCCCGTTCAGCGGAACAGGAAGTATATGAGGATAATGAGTGGTATCGGAACTCCCAGTAGCCAAAGCAGTATACCGCGTCCCATGACGACCTCCCGGATCAAGTGTTGCTCGCTGGTTTACTTGAAAACCGAAAGCGTAACCGAGATGGGGGCGATTTTGTTCCGTGACGCTATTGCGCGGCGTCACGGTGTACGCCGGCAACAATTGCCTTGTTCGCCGAGGCGGTCAGCTAAGAGAACAGGGCAGTCTCAGGCCTTGGTGCCGCCGACGGTGATCTGGTCCATGCGCAGGTGCGGCTGGCCGACACCGACGGGTACCCATTGTCCGCCCTTGCCGCAATTGCCGATCCCCGTGTCGAGCTTGGAATCGTTGCCCACCATCGTTACGCGCCGCATGGCGTCCGGCCCGTTGCCGATGAGCATCGCGCCCTTGACCGGCGCTCCGATGATGCCGTCCTCGATCAGATAGGCTTCGGTGCATCCGAACACGAACTTGCCGGAGGTGATGTCCACCTGGCCGCCGCCGAAGGAAACGGCATACAGCCCCTTCTTCACCGAGCCGATGATTTCGTCCGGGGTCTTGTCGCCCGAGAGCATGTAGGTATTCGTCATGCGCGGCATGGGGGTATGGGCATATCCCTGCCTGCGCCCGTTGCCCGTCGGCTTCATGCCCATGAGGCGTGCGTTCTGGCGGTCCTGCATGTAGCCGACCAGCTTCCCGTCCTCGATCAGGACATTGTAGGCGGAAGGCGTTCCCTCGTCGTCGACGGTAATCGAGCCGCGGCGGCTGTCGATGGTGCCGTCGTCGACGACCGTCACGCCCTTGGCTGCCACCTGCTCGCCGAGCAGACCCGCGAAGGCGGACGTCTTCTTTCTGTTGAAATCGCCCTCGAGGCCATGGCCCACGGCTTCGTGCAGCATCACGCCCGGCCAGCCGGAGGCGAGCACGATATCCATGGTGCCGGCGGGCGCTTCGATGGCCTCGAGATTGACGAGCGCCTGGCGAAGCGCTTCGTCGGCGCCGTACTGCCAGCTGTCTGTCGTCAGGAACGCGCCGAAGTTGCGCCGTCCACCGATGCCATAGCTGCCGGTCTCCTGGCGGTCGCCTTCACCGGCGACGACGGAGATGTTGATGCGTGTCATCGGACGGATATCGGTTACCCGGTGCCCGTCGGCGCGCAGGATGTTGACGACCTGCCAGCTCGCGGCAACCGACGCCGTGACCTGGCGAACCTTCGGCTCCTTGTCGCGCAGGTAGGCGTCGATCTCGGTCAATAGAGCCACCTTCTCCTCGAAGGTCGGACTGCCGATCGGGTTGTCCGCGCTGTAGAGGTGGCGGTTGGTGCCCTGCGGGGCGGCCGCATAGCTACCCGAGTGCCCGCGCGTCACGGCGCTTGCGGCCTCCGACGCCCGCTTCAGCGCCGAAATGGACATCTCGCCGGAATGCGCATAGCCGACCGCCTCGCCGGCGACGGCACGAAGCCCGAAGCCCTGGTCCGTGTTGAAGCTGCCGCCCTTCAGCCGGCCATTGTCGAAGGTCAGCGTTTCCGCCTGCGAATGCTCCAGGTAGAGCTCGCCGTCGTCGGCCTTTGCCAGCGTCTCCTCCAGCACCGCGCGCACCGATGCCTCGTCGGCGTCGAAAAGGGTCAGGAGATCGGTGTTCATGGCAGGCTCCGCTCATGCATGGTTTCGGTGCCTCCCATGTAGAGATGCGCCAGCCGCTCGGCAAGTTTAGACCTGCACGCGCTTCGTGTTGCTTGCGATATCCGGGTTTCTGTCGATAGGCGAGGGGGCCTACGGCAGCGCGTCGTAACCTTCGCCGAACCCCTTGAGGTCGACCGGTATGCCGATGCCTTCCTCGGGCGACTGGAACACGATGAATGTTGCGGTGGCGCCCGAACGGAAGGTTTTCAACAGTTCGTCTTCCAGCACCACTTCGGCGTAGCAGCCATCGGCAAAACAGCGCACGAAATAGGCGCGGCCGATGTCCTTGCCGTCGACGTTGAGGCCGAGACCGTTCGGCAGAAGCACGCCGAGCGGAGCCAGCACGCGCAGGATGCGCGCTTTGCGGTCGGCGGTCTTGAGCACCACGACGGAAAGGCCGACTTCGGGGCGGTCCTCCGCGATGACGTTCTGCATCAGGGCGCATTGCTCGCCGGTCGCGCCGGCCGGCTGGTCGCAGACGATCGACCAGGCACCATGGTTCGATTTGACCGTACCGGGCTGCTGCGCCGAAGCAGCCGGTGCGAACGCCGCTGCCGCAAATGCCAGCGCGGCAAGGCCGCATGCCGCTCTGGACAGCCGGGGAAGGGAACCGAAACCCATGAAAACCTCAAAAACTCGAATCAGACGCGCTATTCTTGAATAGCCGTCATTGAAATGAAAAGCCCCGCGCAGTCATTTCCAGTGCTTCAAGGCGGAAATTGGACCGAGAATGCCTTGTATCATCACCCTTCGTGGATGTGGACCCGGCCCGGGAGTAAAACCATGCGGACATGTGTCGGCCGGAGACGGGTTCTGCCACATTCGTAAAGGCGCAACATCCTATGTTATAAGGTGTCGCCGAATTCCCGCCACGGTTTCGCCACCCTTGTGTTTGCGCAAAAATGCCGCATGAGCATACCCCCATGGCTGTTGCGGCGGCGAGGAAACTGTGATTTTAAGCACACGGTATAGCAGGGATTCTGCGTCTGTTTGATCCCAATCAAACGCTTTGGGGAGATACGTTGTGAAAAACAAAGCTTTTGCAGTACTGGCCGCGATCGGCTGTCTGCTTTTTGCTTCGAGCGCTTTTGCGGACCAGCCGGTCGCGTGGCAGCATGGGCTTCAGCCCGCCGCCACCTCGATCATGGAAGAGATCCGCTGGTTTGAGCAGTATACATTGTGGTTCATTATCCCGATCACGCTCTTCGTTCTCCTCCTGCTGATCGTCGTCGTGGTCAAGTTCCGTGAAGGTGCAAACCCGGTTCCTTCCAAGACGAGCCACAACACGCTGATCGAAGTGATCTGGACCGTCGGTCCGGTAGTTATCCTTCTCCTCCTCGCAATTCCCTCCTTCCAGCTTCTGACCGCCCAGCTCGCGCCGACCGAAGAGCCCGAACTGACCGTGAAGGCGACCGGCTACCAGTGGTACTGGGGTTATGAATATCAGGTCGGAGAGAACCCTGTCTCCTTCGACTCGCTGCTGCTCCAGGACGCCGACCGTGCGTCGCTCGGCAAGGAAGACCGCGCCACCTATCCGCGCCTTCTCGCCGTCGACAACGAGGTCGTGGTTCCCGTCGGCAAGCATGTCCGTCTTCTCGTGACCGGCGCCGACGTGATTCACGCCTTTGCGATGCCGTCCTTCGGTGTCAAGATCGACGCCGTTCCTGGCCGCATGAACGAGACATGGTTCAAGGCTGACCGCGAAGGCCTGTTCTACGGCCAGTGTTCCGAGCTCTGCGGCAAGGACCACGCCTACATGCCGATCGCCATCCGCGTAGTCTCGCAGGAGAAGTTCGATACCTGGCTTGCTGCCGCCGCGACCAATCTTGGCGATGCAAACAAGGCCTTGATGGCGTCCATCGATGGTCCGGCAAAGTCCGTGACCGTCGCTGAAAACGCCGCGCAGTAATTCCAAGGGAGTAGTATCCATGGCCGGAACAACCGCTGCTCGCGATGCTCATCACGAACATCACGAACACCACGAACACAAGCCGCTGACCTTCTTTCAGCGCTGGTTCCTTTCCACGAACCACAAGGACATCGGCACGCTCTATCTGATCTTCGCGATCATCGCCGGCATCGTCGGCGGCACGCTCTCGATCTTCATGCGCGCCGAACTCCAGGAGCCGGGGATCCAGATCTTCCACGGCCTGGCCCAGATGGTCTACGGCTTCGAAGGCGACGCTGCCATCGACGGCGGCAAGCACATGTTCAACGTGTTCACCACCGCGCACGCACTGATCATGATCTTCTTCATGGTCATGCCGGCGCTCATCGGCGGCTTTGCCAACTGGATGGTGCCGATCATGATCGGCGCGCCGGACATGGCCTTCCCGCGCATGAACAACATCTCGTTCTGGCTCATCATTCCGGCCTTCCTGCTCGTCCTTCTGTCGATGTTCGTCGAAGGCCCGGCAGGCGCATACGGCGCGGGCGGTGGCTGGACGATCTATCCGCCATTGTCGACTTCCGGTCAGCCAGGACCCGCGATGGACTTCGCCATCCTCGGCCTGCACATCGCCGGCGCGTCGTCGATCCTCGGTGCGATCAACTTCATCACCACGATCCTGAACATGCGCGCTCCGGGCATGACGCTGCACAAGATGCCGCTGTTTGCCTGGTCCGTGCTGATCACCGCCTTCCTGCTGCTGCTTTCGCTGCCGGTTCTGGCAGGCGGCATCACCATGCTGCTCACCGACCGCAACTTCGGCACGACGTTCTTCGCGCCTGAAGGCGGCGGCGACCCGATCCTGTTCCAGCACCTGTTCTGGTTCTTCGGTCACCCGGAAGTGTACATCCTGATCCTGCCCGGCTTCGGCATCGTCAGCCACATCGTGTCGACCTTCTCGCGCAAGCCGATCTTCGGCTACCTCGGCATGGCCTACGCCATGGTCGCCATCGGCGCAGTCGGCTTCATCGTGTGGGCGCACCACATGTACACCGTCGGCATGTCGCTCGACACGCAGCGCTACTTCGTCTTCGCCACCATGGTCATCGCGGTCCCGACGGGCGTGAAGATCTTCTCCTGGATCGCGACGATGTGGGGTGGCTCGATCCGCTTCACCACGCCGATGGTCTGGGCGATCGGCTTCATCTTCCTGTTCACCGTCGGTGGCGTCACGGGCGTTCAGCTCGCCAACGCCGGCCTCGACCGCGCTCTTCACGACACCTACTACGTGGTTGCACACTTCCACTACGTTCTGTCGCTCGGCGCCGTCTTCGCAATCTTTGCGGCCTGGTACTACTGGTTCCCGAAGATGAGCGGCTACATGTACTCGGAGTTCATCGGCAAGCTGCACTTCTGGGTCATGTTCGTGGGCGTGAACCTCGTGTTCTTCCCGCAGCATTTCCTCGGCCTCGCCGGCATGCCGCGTCGGTATATTGACTACCCGGATGCATTCGCGGGCTGGAACAAGGTTTCGTCCTACGGCTCGTACATCGCTGGTATCGGCGTACTGATCTTCCTCTTCGGCGTCTTCGAGGCATTTGCGCGCAAGCGCCTTGCTGGCGACAACCCCTGGGGCGAAGGTGCGAACACGCTGGAATGGCAGCTTTCTTCGCCGCCGCCGTTCCACCAGTGGGAACAGCTTCCGAAGATCAAGTAACAAGATCGCAATCGAAACGCAGGAGGCCGCCATTGCCGGCGGCCTCGGCAATCGGGGCCACAAAGGCTCCCTTGAACGGACGGCAGGACGCAAATGGCAGTCATCGATCATCACGAAGCGGCGGTGGAGGGGACGGACGTGTATCTCTCCGAGGCGACCGCCCGCGACTATTTCGAGTTGCTGAAGCCGCGCGTCATGTCACTCGTGGTCTTCACGGCGCTTGCCGGCCTTGTGCTGGCGCCCGGACACATCAACGCTTTCATCGGCGTCATCGCGATCCTCTGTATCGCGGTCGGCGCCGGCGCCTCCGGTGCACTCAACATGTGGTATGACGCCGACATCGACGCGGTCATGTCGCGCACGGCGTCCCGGCCGATCCCCTCCGGCCGCATCCGGCCGCAAGAAGCGCTCGCCTTCGGCCTGACGCTCTCGGCCTTTTCGGTGGTCATCCTCGGCCTTGCGGTCAACTGGCTGTCGGCCGGGCTGCTCGCCTTCACCATCTTCTTCTACGCCGTCATCTACACGATGTGGCTGAAGCGCTCGACGCCGCAGAACATCGTGATCGGCGGTGCTGCCGGCGCCTTCCCGCCGATGATCGGCTGGGCCTGCGTCACGGGCGGCGTCTCGATCGAGAGCATCGTGCTCTTCCTCATCACCTTCCTGTGGACGCCGGCGCATTTCTGGGCGCTCGCGCTGTTCAAGATGCGTGACTATGACGCCGTCGGCGTTCCGATGCTGCCGAACGTCGCGGGCGAGGCCACGACGAAGACGCAGATCCTGATCTACGCGGTGCTGACTGCGGTGATCTCGGTCATTCCAAGCTGTCTTGGCTTCGCGAGCCTCGCTTACGGGGTCTTCGCGGCGGCAATGGGTCTCGGTTTCGTCTGGTATTCCATCGGCGTGCTGCGCATGCCGGAGTCAGACCGGGTGATGCGTCCGGCAAAGAAGCTCTTCGCTTTCTCGATCCTTTATCTCTTCGCCATCTTCTCGGCATTGATGATCGATCATCTGGTGCCTGTGATCGGAGGGCTGATGTAATGGAAACTGTAAGCCTCAACGAAAAGCAGAAGAAGTCCCGCCGCGGGCGCAACATCGCGCTTGCTGTCGTGCTCGCCGCGCTGGTGGGCCTGTTCTACGTGATCACGCTGGTGAAGTTCGCCAGCGGAATGGCGGGCTGAACGATGAGCGGCGAGAACGGACAAGCGCAGAAGGGCATCGGCAACGGCACGATCGTCGCTGCCTGCGCGACCTTCGTTGTCGCGATGGTCGGCATGGCCTATGCCGCCGTGCCGCTCTATCAGATGTTTTGCCAGGTCACGGGCTACAACGGCACGACGCAGCGCGTCGAGCAGGCCTCGGATGTGGTGCTCGACAAGAAGATCAAGGTCCGTTTCGACGCCAATGTCGGCAACGGTCTTCCCTGGACGTTCGAGCCGGTGCAGCGCGAGATCGAGTTGAAGATCGGCGAAACTGTGCAGGTCGCCTACAAGGCGAAGAACATTTCCAGCCGAGAGACCACCGGGCAGGCAATTTTCAACGTCACGCCGCAGCAGGCGGGCGCCTATTTCAACAAGGTCCAGTGCTTCTGCTTCACGGAGACGAAGCTGAAGGCGGGAGAGGAGATGGAAATGCCCGTCGTCTTCTTCGTCGATCCGGCGATCGTCGATACGGTCGAGACGAAGAACATCCACACCATAACCTTGTCGTACACTTTCTATCCGCATGAGGGCCCGAAGCCGGTGGCTTCGGCGGCGGACAAGATCGTCAATTCGACAAACTAGCTTTTGGAAACATGCGTTTCCGGTTAAACGGGAACGGAACGCGACACATTCGGGATTGATTGACATGGCCGATGCGCATCAGAAGAAACACGACTACCACATCATCGACCCGAGCCCGTGGCCGCTGCTCGCTTCGATCGGCGCTTTCGTGCTCGCGCTCGGCGGCATCATCTACATGCGTTACCTGGCCGGAAGTTCGCTGAAGATCTTCGGCATGGAGTTCGCGAACCCCTGGGTTTTCATCCTCGGCTTCGTGCTCGTCCTCTACACGATGTACGCCTGGTGGGCTGACACCATCAAGGAAGCACACGAGGGCCATCACACGCGGGTGGTTTCGCTGCACCTGCGCTACGGCATGATCATGTTCATCGCTTCGGAAGTGATGTTCTTCGTCGCCTGGTTCTGGGCATTCTTCGACGCGAGCCTGTTTCCCGGCGAGGAAATCCAGGCCGCCCGCACCGCCTTCACCGGTGGTGTCTGGCCGCCGAAGGGCATCGAGGTCCTCGACCCCTGGCATCTGCCGCTCTACAACACGGTCATCCTGCTGCTGTCGGGTACCTGCGTGACCTGGGCGCACCACGCGCTGCTGCACAATGACCGCAAGGGTCTGGTCAACGGTCTGATCCTGACCGTGCTGCTCGGCATTCTCTTCTCGACCGTCCAGGCATACGAGTATGCCCACGCTCCCTTCGCCTTCAAGGAGTCGATCTACGGCGCGACCTTCTTCATGGCGACCGGTTTCCACGGCTTCCACGTTCTGGTCGGCACGATCTTCCTGCTCGTCTGCCTGATCCGTGCGATGCGCGGCGACTTCACCCCCAAGCAGCACTTCGGCTTCGAAGCTGCGGCCTGGTACTGGCACTTCGTTGACGTCGTCTGGCTGTTCCTCTTCTTCTCGATCTACATCTGGGGAAGCTGGGGCGCGCCGCTGGCCCACGGCTGATCGGCAGAGAACGGTTCTGGAACAGGAAGGCGGGTGCTTCGGCGCCCGCCTTCTTTCTTTTGGGAAGGTCGGATTGGACCGCGCCGTGACCCCGGGGGAGGTGAGCCCTTTGGTCGCGGTCCGCATGCTATCGCAGCGTCTGCCGATCGGCTAATGATGTCCCGCGCGGATGGAACAGAAGAATAAGACATGAGCGAAGACAGTGCGCATTACCCACCAGTGGATCCGGTCAAGGCAGGCATTCGCGGCTGCTGCCCGCGCTGCGGCGAAGGCAGGCTGTTCGAGGGCTTTCTGAAGGTAAAGCCGAAGTGCGCCAATTGCGGGCTCGACTATTCCTTTGCGGACGCGGGTGACGGTCCTGTCGTCTTCGTGATCCTCATCATCGGCTTCATCGTCGTGGGGGCCGCGCTATGGATGGAAGTCAATCTCGATCCGCCGTTGTGGGTTCATTTCATCCTGTGGATCCCGCTCGCGATCGTGCTCAGCCTCGCGCTGACGCGCGTCCTGAAGGGCGTGCTCATCACGCTGCAATACCGCAACAAGGCGCGGCCGGGTGAGATTGACCGTGGCTGAGCGTGGCGCCGTGCAATCTCCCCGTCGCTTTCGCGCCTTGGTTTCGGGAGCGGTCGTCCTCGCCGCGCTCGCGGTCCTCGTGTCGCTTGGAACCTGGCAGTTGCAGCGTCTCCACTGGAAGGAGCGGCTTCTCTCCGAGATTGCCGGTCGACGCACCGCCGCCGCCGTGTCTCTGTCCGAGCTCGAGAAGCTTGCGGCTGACGGCGAGGACATCGACTATCGTCCCGTCACCGCCCAGGGAACCTATGTGAACGACGGGGAGCGCCACTTCTTCGCGACCTGGAACGGGCAGTCGGGATATTACGTCTATACGCCGCTCGCCCTTGAGAATGGGCGTTTTGTCCTCGTCAATCGCGGTTTCGTTCCCTACGAGAAGAAGAAGCCCGAGACCCGTGTCGAGGGCCAGCTTTCCGGACCGCAGACGGTCACCGGCCTCGGTCGCGGAAGGCTCGAGGGCAAGCCCTCCTGGGTCGTGCCGGACAACGATCTCGCCGGAAACATCTTCTACTGGAAGGACCTCGACGCAATGGCTTCGAGCGCGGGTATTCCCGCAAGCTCGCTGGTGCCGTTCTTCATCGATGCCGATGACACGCCTAATCCGGGCGGTTTGCCGGTCGGCGGAGTCACGCAGTTCGACCTCCCGAACAACCACCTGCAATACGCGTTGACCTGGTATGGCCTGGCCGTCACCCTTGTTCTCGTGAGCGGTCTCTACGTCCTCAGACGGAAGGACTGAGGGCCGGGAACCGCTCCGGTGTCTTCCAACTGCGCACATTTGTGGTAAACCCGGCGCGACTGTGTATTTTTAAACGGTAGCCAATGATTGCGCTCGCCACTGTTCTTGTTCTGCTGACTGCCATAATCCATACCGGCTTTCTGTTTATGGAAATGTTCCTCTGGACGTCGCCGCTGGCGATGGCAGCATTCGGCATGGATGACGTACAGGCGGAAGAATCGAGCTTCCTGGCCGGGAGGCATGGCGTATACAATGGCTTCCTCGCGCTTGGACTGATTTGGGGACTACTGCATCCGGACCCGCTGTTTTCCTTCCAGCTCAAGCTTTTCTTCCTGCTCTGGGCCATCGTCGCGGCGTGCTACGGCGCGTGGTCGGTGAACCGGCGGATTCTCTACGTGCAGGGCGTTCCGGCGATCCTTGCCTTCATCTTTGTCGCGGTGACCTACTGATATGGCTTCTTCTGTCGCAAAATCTCCGCTCACGATACGACTGTGCGGGCCGCGCGGTTTCTGCGCCGGCGTGGATCGCGCCATCCAGATCGTGGTGCTCGCGCTCAAGGCCTACGGCGCTCCGGTGTACGTCCGCCACGAGATCGTCCACAACCGCTACGTCGTCGAAGGGCTAGAGGCCAAGGGCGCGATCTTCGTCGAGGAGCTGGATGAAATTCCGCCGGAGCACCGGTCGCAGCCGGTCGTCTTCTCGGCCCACGGCGTTCCTAAATCCGTTCCCGAGGACGCGGTTGCGCGCAATCTCTTCTATCTCGACGCGACCTGCCCGCTCGTCTCGAAAGTGCACAAGCAGGCCATGCGTCACCAGCGTCTCGGCCGCCACGTGGTCCTCATCGGCCATGCCGGCCACCCCGAGGTGATCGGCACCATGGGACAGCTGCCGGAAGGGTCGGTATCGCTCGTCGAGACCGTGGAAGATGCCGACACCTATCAGCCGATCGATCCCGACAATCTCGGCTTCGTGACGCAGACGACGCTGTCCGTCGATGATACCGCCGGTGTCATAGCGCGCCTTCAGCAGCGCTTTCCCAATCTGACGGCGCCTGCGGCCGATTCGATCTGTTACGCCACCACCAACCGCCAGGAGGCGGTGAAACAGGCTGCCCCCGGCTGCGACCTCTTCCTCGTGGTCGGAGCGCCGAACTCGTCCAATTCCAAGCGCCTGGTCGAAGTGGCGCTCAGGGCCGGGGCGAAGAAATCCATCCTCGTCCAGCGGGCCTCCGAGATCGACTGGGACGATCTCGGTGACGTCAGGACCGTTGGCCTTTCCGCCGGCGCATCCGCTCCCGAGGTGATCGTCAACGAGATCATCGAGGCTTTCCGCGAGCGCTACGATGCGATTGTGGAGCTTGCCGATACCGTCGAGGAGAACGAGAATTTCCTCGTCAACCGCGAGCTTCGTAATATCGAGTTGACGGCGGGGGACATGGCCTTCGTCAACGGCGAACAGAATTGACAATGGCGGATACCGGCGGCTACCTCCTGCGCTTGCGGCGAGAGTCGATGCGCAGGCCTCGTCCTCTATTGCTCCCGACGTTCCCAAAAGCGTGAGACCGACATCTTGGCAGTCTATACCGATATCACCGAGGACGACCTCGCCCGCTTCCTGACCGCCTATGACACGGGCACGCTCACCTCGTACAAGGGCATTGCGGAAGGCGTGGAGAATTCCAACTTCCTCCTTCACACCACGAAGGGCGCCTTCATCCTCACGCTCTACGAAAAGCGCGTCGATCCGAACGATCTGCCTTTCTTTCTGGGCCTGATGCACCATCTCGCCGATCGCGGCGTTTCCTGCCCGCTGCCGCTGCCTCGCAAGGACGGTAAGCTGCTTGGCGAGCTTTCCGGGCGCCCCGCTGCAATGATCTCGTTCCTCGAGGGCATGTGGCTGCGCAAGCCCGCCGTCAGGCATTGCCATGAGGTCGGGCGGGCGCTTGCGCAGATGCATGTCGCAGGCGAGGGGTTCGACCTGACACGGCACAACGCGCTCTCTGTCGGCGGCTGGCGTCCGCTGTGGGACCGGTCTTCGGAACGTGCCGACGAAGTGGAGGCGGGGCTCCAGGGCGAGATCGCGGACGAGCTCGACCATCTGGAAGCACTATGGCCGAGCGATCTTCCCGGCGGTGTCATCCATGCCGATCTCTTCCCTGACAACGTCTTCTTCATCGGCGACCAGCTTTCCGGCCTCATCGACTTCTATTTCGCCTGCAACGACCTGCTCGCCTATGACGTGTCGATCTGCCTCAATGCCTGGTGCTTCGAGAAGGATGGCTCGTTCAATCTCACCAAGGGCATGGCCCTGCTTTCGGGTTACGAGAGCATCCGGCCGCTCTCTGAAGCAGAGGCAAATGCACTGCCGCTGCTCGCGCGCGGCTCTGCCCTGCGCTTTTTCCTCACGCGGCTCTATGACTGGCTGACGACGCCGCCGGGAGCCCTGGTCGTGAAGAAGGATCCGCTGGAATATCTGAGGAAGCTGCGGTTCCACCGGCAGGTCGGATCGCCCGCAGAGTATGGGCTCGTTCGATGAAGCATGTGGATATATTTACCGACGGTGCCTGTTCGGGAAATCCAGGCCCCGGTGGCTGGGGCGCGGTGCTGCGCTATGGCGACGTCGAGAAGGAACTTTCCGGCGGTGAGGCGGCGACTACAAACAACCGCATGGAACTGATGGCCGCCATCACGGCGCTGAGCGCGCTCAAGGCTCCCTGCGAGGTCGACCTCTATACCGACTCCAAATACGTCATGGACGGCATTGAGAAGTGGATCCATGGCTGGAAGCGCAACGGCTGGAAGACCGCGGACAAGAAGCCGGTGAAGAACGGCGAGCTCTGGCAGGCGCTGGATGAAGCGCGGGGCAGGCACAAGGTGACGCTGCACTGGGTGAAGGGCCACGCCGGCCATCCCGAAAATGAACGGGCGGACGAACTGGCCCGCATGGGCATGGAACCCTTCAAGCGACGCTAGCGCGCGTTGCCGCTAAACTGCCTCAACACAGTCTGGAAGATTTCCGGCTTCCCTGAGAGACGGCTGTTTCCCGACCCTGTGTCCGTATTCAATTGCGGGCGCACGGCTGCCCGTGGCTGCTGGGCACGCTTCCTGAAATCTCTCCGGCCGTTCATTGCAACCGGACACGGCGTCACGCGCCCATGAGCGGATATTACAAACGAAATTGCCCGGGTTTGACCCCCGGGCAATTGCTTTTCTGTGTTCCGCCTGCGGGCCAGACTTATGCCTGCACGGGTTCCCGGATCTTCCCGGCGATCGAGAAGGCGAGAATTCCTGACAGCAGCATCAGTCCGCCGACGATGAACATCGGCAGTTCGTAGACGCCGGTCGCATCCTTCACGAGGCCGGTGACATAGGGAGCGGCGAAGCCGGCGATGTTGCCGATCGTGTTGATGAGCGCGATGCCTGCCGCCGCTGCCGGACCTGCCAGGAAGCGGGACGGAATGGCCCAGAAGTTCGGGAGCGCCGAGAAGATCGAGCATGCCGTGATGGTGATTGCCAGCACCGTTGCCTCGGGCGAATTCATGAGGAGCGCGGTCGGAATGCTTGCGGCACCGACGATCGCCGGAATGCCGATATGCCAGGCCTTAACGCCACGGCGGGCTGCATCACGGCTCCAGAAGAACAGCGCGACGGCGGCCGGCAGGTAGGGGATCGCGGTGATCAGGCCCTTGTCGAACACGTCGAACTTGGTGCCGAACTTCGCTTCGAAGCCGGCAATGATCGTCGGCAGGAAGAAGGCGAGTGCATAGAGGCCGTAGATGAAGCCGAAGTAGATCACCGAGAGCAGCCATACACGGCCATCCGTCAGTGCCAGTCCCGTCATCTTGCCGTGGGCGTGTGCCTTGGCCTTTTCTTCCTTGGCGAGCTCGGCATTGAGCCAGTTCTTCTCTTCCTGCGTCAGCCACTTCGCATCGTCGGGCTTGTCGGAGAGATAGAACCAGGCAACGACACCGACGACGATCGCGGGAACAGCGACGCCGAAGAACATGATGCGCCAGCCTTCAAGGCCGAATGCGCCGTGGGCCTGGATGAGCAGGGCGGCGAGCGGTGCACCGACGACGGTCGTCAGCGGCTGGGCGATGTAGAACAGCGCAAGGATCTTGTTGCGGTGCCGTGCAGGGACCCACATGCTGAGGAAGAGGATCGCTCCGGGGAAGAACCCGGCCTCGGCCACGCCGAGCAGGAAGCGGAGCACATAAAGTTCCGTAGCACTGCTGACCCAGGTGAACAGCAGGGCGACGATGCCCCAGGTCACCATGATGCGAGCCAGCCACCGGCGCGCGCCGTACTTGTGAAGCGCGAGGTTGCTGGGAATCTCGAGAACGATGTAGCCGAAGAAGAAAATGCCGGCCGCAAAGCCGAATTGCGCGGCCGTCAGCGCGAGATCGTTGGTCATGCCGTTGGGGCCGGCAAACGAGATCGCGGTACGGTCGAGAAAGTTGATGAAGAACATCAGGGCGATGAAGGGCACCAGCCTGCGCGAGATCTTGCTGATAGCCGATCTCTCGACCTGTGAGTTATTGTGGACTGCTGCGTCCATGAACGAACCTCCCTGGGTTTTCGCTGCAATGTTTGGAGAGAGTGATCGTTCGAACTGCGGCAATGAAGCGGAATCCAAGATTCCCTTCCGTCTCCTGCCCGTTATCTGCCTGCCTCCAAATTGCCGCGAGTCCTAACGGAGTGTATACAGTGCCCGCAAGCGATTAAAAATCGTCATCGTGTGAAGAAAAGTCACAACACGACGTGGCGGGAGTAACCAGTTTGAGCCGAACGATGCCATCTATGAATGCGCTCAGGGCCTTTGAGGCGACGGCGCGCCACCGTTCCATGACGCTTGCTGCCGATGAGCTGTGCGTCACGCATGGGGCGGTCAGCCGGCACATAAAGTCACTTGAGGAGACACTCGGCGTCGTGTTGCTCAACAGGAAGGCGAGAACGACCGAGCCCACTCCAGAAGGTATACGCCTTGCCGAGGGGCTCGCCAGTGCCTTCAGCCTGATGCAGGCGAGTGTGGACAGGGTCCGGCCCGCGCCGCTCACCTTGTCCTGCTCGTCCTCGATCATGATGAGCTGGATCATCCCGCGGATTTCGAGGTTCCACGATCTTCATCCGAACATCGAGCTGCAGTTCAACATGAACTACGATCGCATCGATTTCGTGCGCGACAAGATCAGCATTGCAATCCGGACGAACGTCATCGCACCGCCGGACGACGCGATCATTCGCGAGCTTTCGGGTGAGTGGATCGGGCCGGTCTGCGCCCCCCAGTATCTGGAAGCCTCGGGCCTCGGTGCGCCTGAGGACATGGAAAAGGCGCTTCTCCTGTCCACGAGAACCCGTCCCGAGGCGCTCATCGATTGGCAGAAGGCTGCAGGCTACGAAGGGCTCTCTCTGGAGCCGAAGGCGGAATTCGATCACTTCTACCTGCTGATCCAGGCGGCAGCCTGTGGCCTGGGCGTTGCGGTCGTGCCGCGCATGCTGGTGCTGGATCAGATTCAATCCGGCCGCCTTGTGGCGCCGTTCGGCTTCAGGCCGGGACCCCGTCGTCTTCTGCTCTGGATCGCGCCGCACCTCGTGGGGCGACCCGACACGTTGGCGATCGAGAACTGGCTCACCCGCGAGATACACAGCAGCGCGGGCGAGCCGAGGGACGCTTTCTAGAGCTGCTCGAGCATCGCGGCCGCGGCGGAAACGGTCGCCTGGCCCGGATTTTCCTCGACGTTCAGCGACTTCACGACGCCGTCTTCGACAAGCATCGAGTACCGCTTGGAGCGAACGCCGAGCGTGCCGGCCGATAGGTCGATGTCCATGCCGAGAGCCTTGGTGAAAGCCGCATCCCAATCGGCGAGGAAGCGGATCTTGCCGGCGCCTCCGGTGGAGTTGGCCCAAGCGCCCATCACGTGGTGATCGTTGACGGCCACCACGAAGATGTCGTTCACGCCCTTGGCGAGGATGGCATCCCGGTTTTCGAGATAGCCGGGCAGGTGGTTGAGGGAGCAGGTCGGCGTGAAGGCGCCGGGGACCGCGAAGATCACGACGCGCTTGCCCTTGAAGAGCTCGGAGGTCGTTGTATCCACCGGTCCGTCCGGCGTGCGCTCCCTGATCTTGAGGTCGGGCAGCTGGCTTCCAACGGCAATGGTCACGGTCGTTCTCCTCGTTCTTGGGTATCAACAGTCCTGCACTGGAACGGTGGTGTTCGAGCGGCAGTCTGACGGCGCACTATAGGGGATGGTCAATCGAGGACAAGCGGCGTTTCCATCGTTCTGGCGCCGCTTCGCACCGTCAGCAGGAGCTGTGCTGTCTTGCCATCGGCAGCCTTCGGCTTGCGCACCAGGGGGACCTCGTAGCTGTAGCTGCCGTCGCCCTGGCCGGTGGGCCGGGCAACACCGAACTGGAAACCCTCCGGTCCAGATACCAGGACTTCGGGCGGCGCACCGTCGTCGTCCGGCGCACGGAACATGACCGAGAGCGTCTTGCCGTCTCCGCTCCAGGACGCGGATGTGGCTCGAAAATCCTCACTGGCCCGCTCCGGCAGGCGTGCTTCTGCGTCGTCCAGCGCGGCAATCTCCAGCGGATTGGCAAAGCTTTCCGCGCCGACGTCCACCGAGAGCTCGGCCTGCACGGGCACGCAGATCTCGTCGCAGATACCGAGGAAAACCGAGGCCTTGATCGTGTCCGCACGGGCGCCCGGCGATTGCCTCAGCTTGAGCGGCAGGGCGACTGAATGGTCGTAGGCGATGTAGCGGGTGGCGCCATCATCGAATTGCCGCGGCATGGGAAAGCCGGTGCCTTCGAGTGTCACGCCCGGTGTGCCCTTGACATCGATGACAGGTGGAATGCCGCTTTCGCCGGGATCGCGCCAGTAGGTTTTCCAGCCGGGCTGCAGGCGGATGTCGAGCATTGCGCGGATGCTGCCGTCCTCTGCGGCGGGTAGCGCCACGAGCCGGATCCTGCCGCCTTCGCTTTCGTACCACTCCGAGCTGGCGGCAGCGGCCTGGGAGAGCGGTGCGAGACTGAGGCAGAGTGCGAGGAGGTGAGGGCGCCAGGGCATCGTCATGCGGGAGGTGTAGCGCCGCCGTCGTCCGCTTTCCAGCGAGATTTATGTTCGGCTGATCATATTCACTTGATTGATTCGCTTCCGGACCTAGTTGCTTCCTTGTGCTCCACGGCAGATTGCACGCGATATTGCAAGAAACGCGGATAAGGTTCTTTCCATTTGGCCGCGAATTGATAGGCTGTTTTCCATGGCTATGTCGGTTTTGAAGAACAGACGGGAGCGAGGTTTCCTTGACGGTCAGTTCCTGATCGCCATGCCGGGAATGCTCGACTCCAATTTTGCCCGCAGCGTGGTCTACATCTGCGCCCATTCCGAGGATGGAGCCATGGGCTTCATCATCAACAGAGCGCAGCAGTTGAGCTTCTCCGACGTCTTGCTGCATCTTCAGCTCGTGCAGGAGGACGATGTGATCCGACTGCCGGGCCGCACCAGGGATTTCCCCATTCGATCCGGCGGTCCCGTCGAAAGCGGGCGCGGCTTCGTACTCCATTCGGACGACTACATGTCTGAATCGAGCATCCCCGTCAGCGATGACATCTGCCTGACGGCGACGCTCGACATCGTTCGGGCGATCTCCCGGGGCAGGGACCGAAGCGTGGCCTGATGATGCTGGGCTATGCCGGCTGGGGTGCCGGTCAGCTTGAGAATGAAATCACGTCGAATGGTTGGCTGACCTGCCCGGCCCACGAGGACCTGATCTTCGATGTCGGGCTCGAGGACAAGTACGACCGCGCGCTCGCCCTGATGGGCGTGACGCCGGCGATGCTGTCGACCGAGGCCGGACACGCCTGACCCCTGAAACACCTTGCGTCCCGGAACATGTCCGTGCCGTTGGCGTTAACGGCGCAGGCGAGACATCGTGCCTTCGCCTGCGATTATCTTCGGGGACAGTATGCGTCTTTTCCAGTGTGAAACCTGCGGCCAGACCCTTCACTTCGACAATCGGGTCTGCGTCCGCTGCGGATCAACGCTCGGCTTCAATCCCGGGGACATGCGCATGCACGCGCTCGTGGTCGGCGACGACGGCCTGTGGTACGTGGCGCCGGGCGGCGGCTCCGGCTACCGGCAATGCGAGAACGCGGCGATCGACGTGTGCAATTGGCTGGTGCCGGCCGAGGATCCCGACGTCTTCTGCCTCTGCTGCCGGCACAATCGCATCGTACCGACCACCGATCCGGTCGGGCTTTCGCGCTGGCGGCGGATCAGCCAGGCACAGCGCCACCTTTTCTATTCGTTGCTGCGCTGGCGCCTTCCTCATCCGACGCGGCAGGAGCAGCCGAACGGCGGTCTCGTATTCGATTTCCTCGCAGATGAGGTGGATGCCTCCGGTAACCTCGTCCCGGCCATGACCGGCCAGCAGGACGGGCTTATCAGCCTTCGGGCAGCGGAGGCCGAAGACGTGGTGCGGGAGACCGTTCGCGTCTCCATGCAGGAGCCTTACCGTTCGCTGCTCGGTCACTTCCGCCACGAGATCGGACACTTCTACTGGGTGCAGCTCGTCCGCGACCGCGAGGTGGTCGAAGAGGCGCGGTCCCTGTTCGGAGACGAGCGATCCGACTACAACACGTCCCTTCAGCAGTACTACTCGGAAGGGCCTCCGGCCGATTGGCAGGCGAGGTTCATCAGTCCCTACGCGAGCGCCCATCCGGCCGAGGATTTCGCCGAATGCTGGGCGCACCTCTTCCACATAGCCGATACGCTCGAGACCGCCCGGGCTTTCGGCTTGGTGACCGGTCCCGCCGGGCACGAGGAACTGGAGGCAGAGGTCACGTTCGATCCCTATCGCGCGCCGAATGCCGGCAAGTTGGTGGAGGCCTGGGTGCCGCTCAGCGTCGCCATGAACGCGGTACAGCGTTCGATGGGCCAGCCGGACAGCTACCCCTTCGTCCTCACGCCGCCCGTGGTCGAGAAGCTCGATTTCATGAACCGCCTCCTCACCAGAGTGCAGGGGTGAAAACCCGGTGCCAGGGGATTTCCCTGTGAGCGGCAGAACTTCTCACTTATAATGGGTCGGGCGGCACCGCGTGTCGCAAGAGGTGTCCGTCCGAAATGCCGGATAGAGCGGCAGGACAGGCCAGCGCAACTCCTCGACTGTCGGGAACGCCCGGCGAAAGGAGGTGCGTCATGTTTCGCAAGATAATCCTTGGACTTGTCGGGCTATGTCTGCTGACGGCCGGTACGGATTCGGCAGCCGACCCGCCGGACATGCAGCTCACGCCGAAATGCGCCCGGCATTCGGAACTCGTGGACTTGCTTCAGTCCCTCTACGCGGAAAAGCTCTCCGGGGTCGGGCTTGTCAGCCCCTATGCGCTAGCCGAACTCTACGTGGCCGGTGAGGGCAACTGGACACTGATCCTCACGGGAACGGACGGCCTCAGTTGTCTGATACTTTCGGGGAACGGATGGCAATCGCTGCCTCCGCCGCCCGGGCAGCGGGCATAGAGGGAGCGGCCTTGACCAGGCCCCGTCCACTGCTTTGGGTTCGACCCCTATGCCCGCCTCATGAGCGGAAATCGCTCCTTCAGCAACCGCAGGACCGAGTCGTAACCGATGGGCGGTCCGAACAGGTAGCTCTGGCCGTACTCGCAGCCCATGTTGCCGAGTTCGATCGCATCCTCTTCGGATTCGATGCCTTCCGCCACGACCTGCATCTCCATCTCGCGTGCCATGGTGATCACGGAGCGCAGGAGGATCGTGCGCTTGTCCGACTCGTCGCCGCGCACCAACGCCTTGTCGATCTTGATCGTATCGAAGGGGAAGCGCGTGAGATAGGCGAGGGACGAATGGCCGGTGCCGAAGTCGTCGAGAGCGAGGCCGAGCCCGATTTCCTTGAGCTTCCTCAGAACCAGCAGCGCCTGCTCCGGGTTCTCCATCACGACCGATTCCGTCAGCTCCAGCTTGATCTTTGACGGCTCGCAGCGTGTCTTCGCCAGAACGGCGCGGGCGTCGCTGTAGAGCTCGTTGTTGAGCAGCTGCGCGCTCGACAGGTTCACGGAGACGAAGATCGGCAGGTCGCCGGTCTGCAACTGCCAGTCCATCAGGTCGCTTGCCGCCTTGTCGAAGGCGAACATGCCGAGCTGGTTGATGAGATCGGAGGTCTCGGCGATTGGGATGAACTCGGTCGGCGAAATGTTGCCGCGCTTCGGGTGATCCCAGCGCATCAGCGCCTCGAAGCCGGCAATCTCCGCGTCGTTCAGCCGGACGATCGGCTGGTAGACGAGGGAGAGTTCCTTGCGGTCGATGGCGCGGCGCAGATCGGTCTCTATCTGGAGCCTGTCGGTGCCGAAGGTGCGGAACGCCGGCCGGAACGGTTCCACGCGGTTGCCGCCCGCCTTCTTGGCCCGGTACATCGCCAACTCCGCATCGTTCAGCAGCCCGGCCCCGTCTTCCTGCTGGTCGACCCACGAAACGAGGCCGATGGAGGCGGTGAGGATGACCTCCCTGTTTGCGAAGTTGAGCGGCACCATTATCGCCTTGCTGACGGCCTCGGCGAAATCCGCGACCTTGGCGGGATCCCGTTCGGACATCAGGATAAGTCCGAACTGGTCGCCGGAAAGGCGAGCCAGGGTGTCCTGGGGCTTCAGCAGGCGGCGTAGCCGGCGGGTCAGCGCGATCAGGATGTTGTCACCCGCCGCAATTCCCAGCGCGTCGTTGACCTGCTTGTAGCGGTCGATGTTGATCGCCAGCACCGTCGGCCGGACGTTCTCTCCGCTGCTCGTCAGCGACAGGATGGCATCCAGCCGGTCCAGGAAGATCTGGCGGTTCGGCAGGCCGGTGAGGTTGTCGTGCAGGGCGTCGTGGAGCAGCCGGTCGACCGAATTGCGCTGCTCGGTGATGTCGATGATCGTCCCTACGCAGCGAATGATCTCGCCGTTGGCCGCAAGGACCGGGCGCGCGCGGATGGAAAGCCAGTGGTAGTGGCCGTCCTCGGCGCGGACGCGGAACTGATGGTTGAGCCGACCCTTGCGATGTTCCAGCAGGACGTCCAGCGTGGCGCGGAATCGGTCGCGGTCATCGGGGTGCAGGCGGGGCAGCCAGGTGCGTGCGGGACCGTGCATGACACCGGGCGCAAGGCCGAGTTGCGCGGAAATGTCCGGGATCGTCACGATGCGATCGCGCGCCACGTCCCAGTCCCAGACGGTGTCGCCCGAGCCTGTCAGGGCGAGAGACTGGCGTTCGAGGTCGGAAAACAGACCCTGGCTGTAGGCGCCGCCCGCAAAGGCGTGCTGCATCACGGTAAAGCCGATCAGGAGGACGATCAGCACGAGGCCCCCGCCGAGCGCCGGCTGGATGATGTCGTTGTTGAGCTGTCCCGTTACCGTCATCCAGGCGCCGAACAGCCAGACGAGGATCAGCGCCCAGGCGGGTACGAGCAGGATCGCCCGGTCGTAGCGGTTGAAGCCGAGATAGGCGATGAGGAAGATCCCGACCGTGCCCGTGAGGGCGAAGGAGAGGCGGGCGATACCGGCCGCAATCGGCGGATCGTAGATCGCGACGCCGAAAAGCAGCGCCAGTCCGATAATCCAGGCAAGCGTCGCGTAGGCAAGATGGGCGTGCCACCGGTTCAGATTGAGGTAAGTGAACAGGAACACGACGAGGCCGGCCGCCAGTGCCACCTCCGTGCCCGCTCGCCACATTCGCTCGTCACCCGCGGTGATGCTGATGAGCTTGGAAAGAAAGCCGAAATCGACGCAGATGTAGCCGAGCACCGCCCAGGCGAGTGCCGCCGTCGCCGGAAGCATCGAAGTGCCCTTGACCACGAAGAGGATCGTCAGGAACACGGCGAGCAGGCCTGCGATACCGAGCACGATGCCCCGATAGAGCGTGAACGCGTTGACCGTGTCCTTGTAGGCGTCCGGTTCCCAAAGGTAGATCTGGGGCAGTTCGGGCGTGGCCAGTTCCGCGACGAACGTTACGACCGAACCCGGGTTCAGCGTGATGCGGAAGACGTCGGCCTCGTCGCTAGGCTGCCTGTCGAGTGCGAAGCCCTCGCTCGGCGTGATCGACAGGATACGCTGGGCGCCGAGGTCGGGCCAGAACAGCTTCGATCCGACCAGCCGGAAATGCGGCGCCACGATCACCCGTTCGAGCTGCTCCTCGGAGACGTTGGCAAGCGCGAAGACAGCCCAGTCTCCCTGGTGGTTTTCCGCGGTCGCTCGCACTTCGATGCGCCGCACGATGCCGTCGGATCCGGGCGCAGTCGAGACCTGGAAGGCCTCGCCGCGGCCCGTGTAGATCTCCGTCGTAGCGGTGAGGTCAAGCGCGGTATCCTCGCGCGAGATCTTGACGGGCTCGACGGCGCGCGCCATTCCCGCCAGCGGCCCAACGAACAGGACCGCTGCCATCAGGATGAACGCAAGCAACCGGCTGACGGGCAGCGTCTGCGGCACGGAACGGATTTTCATCTAGACTGCGATATCCTGTGGTCTGCGGGTCTTATGACCCATTATCCAACACTACGATTTGTCCTCAGGGCCGTCTGTCCTCGGCCAGGAGGGAATACATGACATGGTCTCGCCACTCACCATTTATCTTCAAATATTCCCGAAGGTAGCCTTCACGCTGAAAGCCGGCCTTTTCAAGGAGACGTATGCTTCTGAGATTGTCTGGAATACAGGCTGCCTCGATACGGTGCAACTGAAGAGCCGTAAAGATATGGGGGATGGCGAGGTTCAGCGCCGAATACATGTGTCCCTGACCGGCATGGCGCTCGCCCATCCAGTAGCCGATCATGCAGCATTGCGCCGCACCGCGCCTGAGGTAGCCGATTGTCAGGCCGCCGTAGAGCACTTGCTCCTGACGGGAAAAGAGGAGCAGCGGCACGGCCTGTCCTGAAGCATATTCCTGCTCGTTGCGAACCACACGGGCGCGAAACGACGCCTCGCTCAGCTCGTCGCTGCGCCACGAAGGTTCCCACGGTTCGAGGAAGCGGCGGCTCTCCGATCGCAGCGCATACCATTGGCGGTAGTCGGAAAATCGGGGAAGCCGCAGGAGATGCTGTTCGCTGGCGAGCTCAATGGTATCGGACGGCCTCGACAGGAACCGAAAAACCGACCTTGCCATTCATGCCTCCGCCCCGGATTGCTGCGCATTCGGCCCAAGAAAGCCCATCACCCGCTAATATGACAGGAGAGCGTCAATGGCGTCAACGCGATGTCAGCTGGCAACGCGTCGCGGTGTTTCGACACGGGAAAGCGCGTGGGTGATGTCCGAACTGGAGGCCAGCTGTTCGAGCGGACCGATGGCCGAAAGCGTCGGAACCGTATCGAAGAACAGGCGCCCGGAAAGGTCGGTGAGCCTCTCGGTCGTTATGCCCTGCAGTCGTTCCATCAGCTCGTCGTTCGGGATCGGTCGTCCGTAGAGCATCATCTGGCGGGCGATCTGGCCTGCGCGTGCGGCGGGGCTTTCCTGTCCCATCAGGAGCTGGGCGCGGATCTGGGCGCGTGCGCGCTCGATTTCCTGCTGCTCGATGGACTGGGAGGACTTGCGCAGCTCCTGCACGATCACCGGCAACAGTTCCGGCAGGTTCTCGCCGCTCGTTGCAGCATGGATGCCGAAGATACCGGTATCGGAGAACCCCAATGGAAGGCATAGACCGAGTAACAGAGGCCGCGGTGCTCCCGCACTTCCTGGAACAGCCTCGACGACATGCCGCCGCCGAGAATGTTGGCAAGGATCTGCGAACAGTAGAAATCACGCGCATGGTATGCCTTGCCCTCGAAACCGAGCAGCACCTGGGCATCCATGAGGTCGCGCGTCTCGCGGATATCGCCGCCGGTGTAGCGCGCCGTCTCGAAGACGGGAGGTGCCGACGGCTTGACGGGCAGCGTCGAGAAACGGTCTTCGACCTGGCGGACGAAGGCATCGTGGTCGACCGCGCCTGCGGCAACAACGAACATGCGGTCGGTCGTGTAGTTGCGGCCCATATAGCCGCGAATCTCGTCCGGGGAGAAGGACATGACGGTGTCGGGCGTGCCAAGAATCGCGCGGCCGATCGTTTGTCCCTTGTAGGCGACTTCGGAAAACTGGTCGAAGACGACATCATCAGGCGTGTCGTTGGCAGCGCCGATTTCCTGGAGAATGACCTGCTTCTCGCGTCGAAGCTCTTCTTCGTCGAAGACGGATTCCGTCAGGATGTCGGCGAGGATGTCGACCGCCAGCGGCACGTGGTCCTTGAGCACGCGGGCGTAGTAAGACGTCGTCTCGGTCGAGGTCGCGGCGTTGACTTCGCCGCCGACGTTCTCGATTTCCTCGGCGATCTGTCGAGCGGACCGGCGCGCGGTTCCCTTGAAGGCCATGTGCTCCAGCAGATGGGCGATACCGTGCTCATCGACCGTTTCGTTCCGCGAACCCGACTTGATCCACACGCCGAGAGCGACGCTCTCGAGGTGCGGCATGTTTTCGGTCACTACCGTCAACCCGGACGCGAGCCGGGTGCACTCAACTTTCATCATCCGTCTTTCTGCAATCGTCATTCCCGGATGCGGGCATGGTTGCCGATGTAGGCTTCCACGATCTTGATGTCTGGATCCAGGATGTCGAAACGCTCCTCCCTGTGCATCAGGTCAGCAAGCCACGTCGGAAGCGCGGGGTCAATACCGCTTGCCGATTTTACTGCAGCCGGGAACTTCGCCGGATGCGCGGTCGCAAGCGTAACCATTGGCGCACCGGGCTTTTCGTGCTTGCCTGCAACGAAGACCCCGATCGCCGTATGCGGATCGAGAAGGTAGCCGGTGCGCTCGAGCGTCTCGCGGATCGTTGCGGCCACCTGCTTTTCCGAGGCGCGTCCGGCCCGGAATTCCTTGCGGATCGCCGCCAGCGCTTTTGCCTCGATCTCGAAGGAGCCGGACTGCTTGAGACTGTCCATTGCTGCGCGCACAGCCTGGGCGTCGCGGCCATGGGCCTCGAACAGCAGCCGTTCGAAGTTCGAGGAAATCTGGATGTCCATCGAGGGCGAGGTCGTTGCCTTGACGTCGCGCATCTCGTAGCGGCCGGTCTTGAGTGTCCTTGCCAGGATGTCGTTCTCGTTGGTGGCGATCACCAGCCGGTCGATCGGCAGTCCCATCCGCTTTGCGGCGTAGCCTGCGAAGATGTCTCCGAAATTGCCGGTCGGCACGGTGAAGGAGATCTTCCGGTCCGGCGAACCCAGCGAAAGGGCGGTCGTGAAGTAGTAGACGACCTGCGCCATGATGCGCGCCCAGTTGATCGAGTTTACGCCCGAGAGCTGGACACGGTCGCGGAACGCTGTGTCGTTGAACATGCCCTTTACGAGGTTCTGGCAGTCGTCGAAGTTTCCGCGCACCGCCAGCGCATGGACGTTCGCCTCCTTCGAGGTCGTCATCTGGCGCTGCTGGACAGGCGATACCTTCCCTTCGGGGAAGAGGATGAAGATGTCGGTGCGCTCGCGCCCTGCAAAGGCATCGATTGCCGCCCCGCCCGTGTCGCCGGAGGTCGCGCCCACGATCGTCGCGCGCTGGCCGCGCTCGGCAAGAACGTGATCCATCAGCCGGGCCAGGAGCTGCATCGCGACATCCTTGAACGCCAGCGTCGTGCCATGGAAGAGCTCGGCGACGTAGGAATTCGGCCCGGTCTGGACGAGGGGGGCGACCGCCGGATGGCGGAAGGTGGCATAGGCCGCGTCGATCATGTCGCGGAACTTGTCGTCGGGTATCTCGCCGTTGACGAAGGGCGAAAGCACCGTGAACGCGATTTCCTGATAGCTCTTGCCGCGCAGCGCCCGGATCTGCTTCTTGGAGAAGCTCGGCCATTCACGCGGAACATAGAGCCCGCCATCGCGCGCAAGACCTGCCAACAGAGCGTCAGAGAAACCGAGGGCAGGGGCTTCGCCCCGCGTCGAAATGTAGTCCACGTTCATTCTTCCTTGCGATTGATCGGCGGTCGCGGCCGCTGAGACAGACGGATGCGGGTTGCGTTCCTGCTGCGGCATTTCATGACGATACGCTCGCAAGCACCCCCTCAATCGCCGGGCTTCGACGCGGAAGTGCAAAATGAGACAACGAGTGGTTTCGCCAATCGATTTTTTGCCGCGCCGCTGCTATAGACCATCCGCGCGGGTCGTAAAAGGTCCGTTTCCTTCGAGTTTCAACGGGCTCTTCGGGTCCTGGATACAAGGTCACCGTAACGTGTTTGTAATGTGTAGCCGCCGGCTTGCCGGCCTTGCCCTTCTCGCAGCCCTTGCCGGTTGCAGCCAGACCGACAAGACCGATCCGCTCGGCACGGCCGACAACAGCGCGCAAAAAACCGCAGCAGCCGAGCAGCAGGCGCCCGTGATACAGGGGGCATGCCCGCAGCTCTATCTGCGCGACGGCACGGCCGTGCACGTCGCCTATGCGAAGGGCGCCAAGAATGATCCGAAGCAGGTTCTCTATCAGGCGACCCTTGCCAACACCACGCGCCAGTGCCGCTTGAACGAAGACCAGCTGACGATGACCGTCATGGTTCAGGGACGCGTCGTGGTCGGCCCTGCCGGCAAGGCGGGCCCGGTAACGCTGCCGATCCGCGTTGCGGCGGCGGACGAGGACAAGACGCTCTATTCCGAGCTGAGGAAGCTGACTGTCGATGTTCCCGAAGACGGAGCGGCTCAGTTCGTATTCACCGACGATCAGGTCGCGATCCCCGGTGGCGCCGGCACCTTTACCAAGGTCTATGTCGGTTTCGACGAAGGTCCGTACAACACCAAGTAAGTAGCGGCCAAGAGCGGCCGATGACGCGGGATGAGGGGGCGCAATGCGAATTGCGCCGCTCCCCGAAGCCTCCCCGTGCCGTGTTGCGTCAGATGGCTTCCTGCCATTCCGCCAGCGCGCCGATGACGGCTGGCAGTTCGCTCATTCGCGAGATTACCGTTTCCGCCCCTGCGTCGGTCAGCCGGTCGGCGTGGGAGGGATAGGTGTGCGATGCGCCGGTGAAGCCGACAACGCGCATGCCTGCGGTGCGCGCGCCATGGATGCCGTGCACCGAATCCTCCACGACGAGGGTGCGTGCCGGGTCCGCGTTGAACTGCTTCGCGCCGTGCAGGAAGATATCCGGCTTCGGCTTCACGCGGTCCGGGCCGAGGTCCTTGGCCGAGTAGATATGCGGGGCGAAGACTTCCTTCAGGCCGACCTTGGTCAACATCATGTCGAGGCGGTGCGAGGAAGAGTTGGAGCAAATGCAATAGGGCTTGCGGATGCGCGAGAGCATCAGCTTCACGCCTTCGATTACCTTCACGTCGCGTGCGAGCCGTGCGTCGAGCAGCTTCTCGGACTTGTCGAGCAACGACGCCGAAAGGGGGATCGAAGCCTCGCGCTCGATGGTCAGCAGGATGTTGTGCCAGGTCATACCGGCAAAGCGCTCACCCATTTCCTCGACGCTGATCGGATAACCGGCTTCCGTGAGCAGGCGCGACTCGACCTGCGCCGCGATGATTTCTGAATCGACCAGCACGCCGTCACAGTCGAAGATGATGAGGTCGAAACCTTCCATGAGAACAGTCTTTCCTGTTGCGCGGGAGGGAGGACCCGCGGGCGCCGCAAAGCCTGGGCGCTGAAATCATAGGGGTGATGATACGGAGGGGCGAACGCGCCGCCTGCGGACGCGGGATTTCCTACACGAGTGGCGCAGAAAGGACAATCCGGCATGTTGTCACCGCCGGATTGCTTCACTGGCAGGGACGTGTTCGGGCTCACGCCCGGAGCCCCGTCGCGCTACGGAAACAGCGCCAGGAACGCCTTCTCTCCAGCCTCGGTGAAGCGGACGGCGCGGCTGTCCTTTTCCCGTTTCGCCCAGCCGTTTTCGACGAAGCGGGAAAGCAGTGCCTCGCCCAGCGACCCTGCGAGATGCGAGCGCCGTTCGCTCCAGTCGAGGCAGGTTCGGCACACCGGCCGCCGCTGGCGCTGCAGCGCGCCAAGATCGATCCCCATTGCGGCGATCCGGCTCTCTCCGTTCGCAGTCAGCGTGGCGTCATCGCCCGAAACGGTCACGTCCCCGTCGGCCACCAGCCGGTCGAGCATACGCACGCCGAAGTCTCCGGCCAGGTGATTGTAGCAGACCCGCGCCTTGCGCAGCGCCGGGTCCTTGGGGCCGGGCCGGGAGCGCAGAAAGCCCTTGCTGGCGGCAAAGCCCATCAGCCCCTCGAGCATCAGCCCCACCTCGTCGTCTGCGAGCGCGAAATAGCGATGCCGCCCCTGCTTGCGTTGCGCCACGAGGCCGCCGGCCTCGAGCTTCGCGAGATGCGAGCTCGCCGTCTGGAGCGTCACGCCGGCTGCGCCGGAAAGTTCCGTCGCCGTCAGCGCCTGCCCGCCCATGAGAGCCGTCAGCATGTTCGCGCGGGCGGGATCGCCGATCAGCGCACCGATCTGGGATATGTCCGGTCCTTCTTTCATACTTCGATAGTAATCGAAGCATTGACGACAGGCAATATGCGACAAGGGATCATCGAAACATACAGGAGTTGTCCGATGATCACCTGCTTCATCCGCTATCAGATAGATCCCTTCAAGCAGGAGGCCTTTGCTGATTATGCGCGCAACTGGGGCCAGGCTATCCCGCGCTGCGGTGCCGATCTCGTCGGCTATTTCGGCCCGCACGAAGGCTCGGCCACCATCGCTTATGGCGTTTACAACATCGAGAACCTTGCGGCCTACGAAGCCTACCGTTCCCGGCTTGCCGCCGATCCGCTCGGGCGGGAAAACTACGCCTTTGCAAAGCGCGAACGATTCATCCTGAAGGAAGACCGGATCTTCCTGAAGAAC
Organism: Sinorhizobium sp. BG8; assembly: GCF_016864555.1. NCBI lineage: Bacteria > Pseudomonadati > Pseudomonadota > Alphaproteobacteria > Hyphomicrobiales > Rhizobiaceae > Sinorhizobium > Sinorhizobium sp. BG8. Next base: position 1,837,739 of record NZ_CP044011.1, read on the forward strand.
GTCTCGCTGCCGCACGGGGAGGTCGTGCGATGATCGCCGTCATCTTCGAGGTCACGCCCTTCCTCGGCAAGCGCAACGCCTATCTTGATCTGGCGGCTGCGCTGAGGCCGCGCCTCGAACAGGTCGACGGCTTCATCTCCATCGAGCGCTTCGAGAGCCTGACATTGCCCGGCAAGGTACTGTCGCTCTCCTACTGGCGAGACGAGGCGGCGGTCAGCGCCTGGCGCAACGGACCCGAGCATCGCGCCGCGCAGAAGGCCGGCAGGGGAGAGATTTTCGCGGACTACCGGCTGGGCGTCGCTGAAGTCGTGCGGATGTACGGGATGAATGATCGCCGTGAAGTTCCGAAGGATAGCCGCATGCAGTTGGGCATGCTCGCCTGAGCGAGATGGCCCGCCCAGGGAACCGGCGGGCCACCTCCTTCGTGGAATGGGATGGGATCATTCCACGGTGATGTTCATGGATCGGTGCGCTGGGGTCGAACGACCGGTCCACATCGTAAAGACGTATGCGCCGTCGCACTTATTCGCCAAAAGGGGAAAGCGAATTTCGCATTTTCTCCAGCGCCTTCAGTCTTTGGTAACCATCTTCGGTAACCATGACAGCATGAAATCCGTTCCGAGTAAGCGTATCAGCGAGTAACCCATGCCATCTGTTCTTTCGCTTGCAGACGTCCGTTCGTCCCGCCAGATCGGCTGGCTCGACACCATCATCAAGGGAGACTGCGTTGCAGCTCTCGAGGCGCTGCCGGACCAGTCCGTCGACGTCATCTTCGCGGACCCGCCATACAATCTGCAACTCGGCGGCGCGCTCACGCGTCCGGACCAGTCGCTCGTCGATGCTGTCGACGACGAGTGGGACCAGTTCGCCTCCTTCGGGGCCTATGACGCCTTCACCCGTGCCTGGCTGCTTGCCTGCCGCCGCGTCCTCAAGCCGGCCGGCACGATCTGGGTCATCGGCTCCTATCACAACATCTTCCGCGTCGGCGCGACGCTTCAGGACCTCAACTTCTGGATCCTGAACGACATCATCTGGCGCAAGACCAATCCGATGCCGAACTTCAAGGGACGCCGGTTCCAGAACGCCCACGAGACGATGATCTGGGCAAGCCGCGATCCTAAGGCCAAGGGCTACACCTTCAACTACGATGCGATGAAGGCCGCCAACGACGACGTGCAGATGCGGTCCGACTGGCTGTTCCCGATCTGCAGCGGCGGCGAGCGCCTGAAGGGCGAGGACGGCAAGAAGGTCCATCCGACGCAGAAGCCGGAAGCGCTTCTCGCCCGCGTGCTCATGGCATCGTCCAAGCCCGGCGACGTCGTGCTCGACCCGTTCTTCGGTTCCGGCACGACCGGCGCTGTCGCCAAGCGCCTCGGCCGCCATTTCGTCGGCATCGAGCGCGAGCAGAGCTACATCGACGCGGCGCGAGAGCGCATCGATGCCGTCGAGCCGCTCGGCAAGGCGACGCTGTCGGTATTGTCGGGCAAGAAGGCGGAACCCCGCGTGGCGTTCAACACCCTTGTCGAAAGCGGGCTCCTGAAGCCCGGCACCGTGCTGACCGACGAGAAGCGCCGCTACAGCGCCATCGTGCGTGCGGACGGAACACTTGCATCCGGCGGCGACGCCGGCTCCATCCATCGTCTCGGCGCGAAGGTCCAGAACCTCGACGCCTGCAACGGTTGGACCTTCTGGCACTACGAAGATGGGCAGTCCCTGAAGCCTATCGATGCATTGCGGTCGGTCATAAGAAGTGACTTGGCAAAACTCGACTGATCAACCAGTCTAACCAGGTCAGGTCAAAGCTTTTTCCGGTTTCGTACCTTCAGTCCCGGGGAGAGCTCATACGCCCGGAGCCTATGGCTCCGGGCGTATTTCATTTCAGCCCCGGCCGCCCGGGGCGGCGGCCTTCAGGCCGCTATTCCATGTGACGCCAGATCACTCTTCAGCTTCTCCGGTTCAGTGAAATGGACGGCGTTCCAGCCGAAGGCGCGGGCGGCCTGCACGTTGGCAATGCTGTCGTCGATGAAGAGTGTATGGGCGGGTGCGAGCGCGAAATCGCGCGTGTGTTTCTCATAGATCGCCGCGTCCGGCTTGATCATGCCGATTTCGCCGGAAACCGTCACGCCACGCGGCAGGTTGAGGAAGGGAAAGATCTTGCGCGCTTCCCGAAAGGTGTCTGCCGCGAAGTTGGTGAGCATCGTCACGTCCCGGCCCTCGTCGATCAGCGTTTCGAAGATCGCCACGCTGCCGTCATAGGCGTGCGAAACCATTTCGTGCCAATGGCCGCGGAAGGCGCGGATGTGGTCGGTCCGATCGGGAAATTCGGCGATCAGCAGTTCTTCCGCCTCGTCCCACGGGCGGCCTCGGTCCTGCTCCAGGTTCCACTCATGGGTACAGACATTGGCGAAGAACCACTGCCGCTCCGCCTCGTCGGGGATGATCCGCGAGAAGGGGATGTTGGGATCGTAGTGGATCAGCACCTTGCCGATGTCGAAGACGATGTGGCGGATTTCGCTGTTGCTCATGATTCTCTTTCTCACCTTTCGAAGGCGTCAGGTATCGCCTGCTTTATTGCCTTCTTCATGACAGTCGGCAGCGCCTGTTCGCCGAGCGTCTCGCGGGGTTCCCACCAGCCCGTGCCGGTCGCCGTGTCGCGCGGGATGGTCGAACGGAAGACGCTCAGCCTCAGCTCGAAATGGGTGAAGACATGGGTGACCGCGCCGCAGCCCTTCCACTCCGCTGCAAATGGTCCCGCGTCGGTTCCTGTCCGGCCATCCTGCCGCGCCGTCCAGGAACTGCCCGGAACCTCGGTCATCCCCGCAAGCAGGCCCTTGTCTGCGCGCTTGCGCAGGAAGATCGCCCCTGTTTCGTCGATGGCGACGAAGGCGGCTCCGAGACGGAGCGGCTTGTCCTTCTTGGCGGCCTTGATCGGAAAATGCTCCGGGTCGCGTTCCGCGAGCGCCCGACAATGGTCACGGAACGGACAGAGCGCGCAGGCCGGGCGCTTTGGCGTGCAGATCGTCGCGCCGAGGTCCATCATGCCCTGGGCGAAGTCGCCTGGCCGGTCGTCCGGTGTAAGCGCCGCCACGAGCCTGCGCATTTCCGGCTTGGCCGCGGGCAGGGGGGTGTCGATCGCGTAGAGCCTGGATATGACCCGCTCGACATTGCCATCGAGCACCGCACTCCGGCGGTTGAAGGCGATGGCGGCGATTGCGGCGGCGGTATAGTCGCCGATGCCGGGCAGTTGCTTCAGGCCATCTTCCGTGTCGGGGAAGTGTCCGCCATGCTCGAGGGCAACGCTCTCCGCGCATTTCTTGAGATTGCGCGCCCGTGCGTAGTAGCCGAGCCCCGCCCAGGCCTTCATGACATCCTCGGTCTCGGCGTCGGCAAGGTCGCGGACCGTCGGCCATCGCGCCGTGAAGAGTGCGAAGTAGGACCGGACGGCCTGTACGGTCGTCTGCTGCAGCATCACTTCCGAGAGCCATACGCGGTAGGGATCTGCTCGTACGCCACGCTCGGCCATCGGCGGACTTATTCGCCAGGGCAGGTCGCGGTGATGCCGGTCGTACCAGTCGAGAAGGAGGCGGGACAGCGACGCCTCCGGTGGCGATTTCGTCATGATTTGCCTAGCCGGGAGATGAGCGGTTATAACTGGCGAACCGCGCGCGGTAGTTCAAGCCGATTCGCACGTGGGCAAGCGAGTATTTGCCAGGAGTATGCGTGTGAGTTCCGGTTTCGTGCGAAAAGGCGTCGTCCAGATCAGTGAAGTTGCCAATGGCCTCATCGATCCCGTGCTGGCGCGCCGCGCTGGCATCAACACGATGCTGCTCGGTTCATGGGACGAGATCGTCGGTGTCGATTTTGCCGAATGCACAAGGCCGGAGCGCATCACCTGGCCGCGCCGCGCTTCCGAGATGTCGGGAGAGGACGGCGGCTACCAGCCGGGCGTGCTGACCGTCGCCTGCGAGGGGGCGCGAGCCCTTTTCTTCACTCACCAGCAGGGCGAGGTGATCCAGCGCATAAACGGCTTCTTCGGTTTTCCGGCAATCCGGCAAATGAAGATCGTGCAGAAGCCTGTGACGCCTCAGTCGCGCCACAAGCCGAAGCCGAAGCCTTTGACCGGCGAGGCCGCGCGCCATCTCGACGAGCTCGTGGAAGGCATCGAGGGAGACGCCCTGCGCGATGCGCTGAAACGCCTCGGAACGGCCGTTCTCGGAGCCAAGACGAAGCGGCGCCAGTCCTTCTGAGAGCATCCGGCCGGAAAACGCCGGTGCCCCAACACCAATCGGTCACATTTCTTTGAAGAACATGGTGTTGCACGAGCTTGTTACTGCCCCGAAGCCGGTATATCGGGTGACCAGACCGCAACTCTACAATCATCCTGACAGGAGAGACCATGTCCCTTTCCGAAATGAGCCCCGTGAAGCGTCTTCTTGCGGGCGTTGCCGTTGCGGCTCTCGCCGTGACGCTTGCCGCATGCAGCGACGAGAAGAAGGAGACCGCCAAGGCTCCCGAGACAAGCCAGACCGCGACGGAAAGCGCCGAGACGAAACCTGCTGAGACCAAGCCTGCCGAAACCACTCCGGCTGAAACGGCGACCAGCCAGCCGGCCGAGAAACCCGCGGCTGCGGCGACCGAGACCGCGCAGGCACCTGCTGCAACGCCTGCCAACGTAGAGATGCCGACCTCCCAGGGCAGCGTCGATATGGCGAAGGTACTGGAGCCCGGCCCGCTGCCGGAAATGGCCATCGGCCAGGCCAACGCGCCGGTCACGATCGTCGAGTACATGTCGATGACCTGCCCGCACTGCGCGCGCTTCCACAACGAGACCTTCGAGGCGATCAAGACGAAGTACGTCGACAGCGGCAAGGCGCGCTTCATCCTGCGCGAATTCCCGCTCGACCAGCGCGCTGCGGCCGCGATCATGCTGGCGCGTTGCGCACCGGAAGGCCAGTTCTTCCCGATGGTCTCCATGCTGTTCAAGCAGCAGGAAACCTGGGCGGCGGCACAGGACGGGCGCGAGGCGCTGCTTCAGATGTCGAAACTTGCCGGTTTTACACAGGAGAGCTTCGAGGCGTGCTTGACGAACCAGAAACTTCTGGATGATGTGAACGCGGTACGAGAAAAGGGCGGCAATGAATTCGGCATCGCCGCAACGCCGACCTTCCTCATCAACGGCCAGCGCTATTCCGGAGAGATGTCGGTTGACAGCATGTCGGCCCTTATCGACAGCATGCTCTAGTCTTCCCGCAGCTTGGCTGACGGGCGCCGGCAGAGGTCGCGCGCCCGTTTCCTGCTCCCTTCGCGTAGGGAGAGCGGGAACATGAAGTTCAACAAGCTCCGCCTTCTCGGTTTCAAGTCCTTCGTCGAGCCGACGGAATTCATCATCGAGCGCGGCCTGACGGGCGTCGTCGGCCCCAATGGCTGCGGCAAGTCCAACCTCGTCGAAGCGCTGCGCTGGGTGATGGGGGAAAACTCCTACAAGAACATGCGCGCATCCGGCATGGACGACGTGATCTTTTCGGGATCCGCGAACCGGCCCGCGCGCAACACCGCGGAAGTCGGCCTCTACCTCGACAATTCCGACCGCACGGCGCCCGCCGCCTTCAACGATGCCGACGAGATCCAGGTAAGCCGCCGCATCGAGCGCGAATCCGGGTCGATCTACCGCATCAACGGCAAGGAAGCCCGCGCCAAGGATGTCCAGCTGCTCTTCGCCGACGCCTCGACCGGTGCACGCTCGCCTTCGATGGTCGGGCAGGGGCGTATCGGCGAACTGATCCAGGCCAAGCCGCAGGCGCGCCGCCAGCTTCTCGAAGAGGCCGCCGGCATTTCCGGCCTTCATTCCCGCCGCCACGAAGCCGAACTGCGCCTTCGCGCCGCCGAAACCAATCTCGAACGCCTCGACGACGTCACCTCCCAGCTGGAAAGCCAGATCGAGAGCCTGAAGCGGCAGTCGCGCCAGGCGAACCGCTTCAAGACGCTTTCGGCCGAGATCCGCCGCCGCGAGGCGATGCTGCTGCACATCCGCTGGGTTCAGGCGAAGGAGGCCGAGGGCGAGGCGGAGAGCCAGCTCAACCAGGCGACCTCGCTCGTTGCCGAGCGGGCACAGGCCCAGATGGAGGCAGCCAAGGACCAGGCGGTCGCCAGCCTGAAGCTGCCGGAACTGCGTGAGAACGAGAGCAAGCTTGCAGCCGCCCTCCAGCGCCTGCAAATTGCCCGCGCGCAGCTCGAGGAGGACGCGGCCCGCCTTCTGCGCCGGCGCGATGAACTCTCGAGGCGGCTGGCGCAACTCGCCGAGGACATCCGCCGCGAGGAACGCATGGTCGCTGACAATGCAGCCGTTCTTGAACGGCTCGATGGCGAGGAAGCGGAGATCGCCGAGGTTCTCGAGGCGGCGGACGAGCGCGCGCAGACTGCGCGTGAGGCTCTGGACGCCACGTCCGAGCGCCTTGCAGCAAGCGAGCAGCTTCTCGGCACGATCACGGCGGAGCGCGCCGAGGCGCAGGCCGGGCGAAATCAGTTGGAAAAGGCAATCCGCGATCTGCAGGACCGCCATATGCGGCTGTCGCAACAGCTGGAGGGGCAGGCCCGCGAGCTAGAGGCGATCGACAGCCGCATCGGCGCCCTGCCTGACCCTGAAGAAAAGCGCGCAGGCGTCGAGCGGTCGGAAGAGACCGTGGAGGCGGCCGCCGCCCTGGTCGTCCAGATCGAGGAGGCGCTGGAAGAGGCGCGCACCATCGAGGTCGCGGCACGCGCGCCCGTCGAGGCTGCCCGGTCGGTTGTCGGCAGCATCGAGACGGAGGCGCGGACTATCCGGCGGATGCTGGAGGCGGGTGCTGCGGGCGGAACCTTCGCACCGGTCCTCGATGGAATTGAAGTGGACCGTGGGTTCGAGACCGCCCTTGGTGCGGCACTCGGCGACGATCTCGACTCGCCGGTGGATCCGGCAGCGCCCGTCTACTGGCGCGACGGCGTAGATGCTTCCGCCGATCCCGTCCTGCCGGCCGGCGTGCCTGCTCTGATCGAGCGCGTGCGGGCGCCGGACGTGCTAACGCGGCGACTGCGGCAGGTCGGCATTGTCGGAACCGTCGAGGATGCGCTTGCCCTGCAGCCCGGCCTGAAGTCCGGCCAGCGTCTGGTGACGCTGGAGGGCGCCGTCTTCCGTTGGGACGGACACGTCACCGGAGCGGATGCCCCGAGTGCATCGGCCCTGCGTCTTGCGCAGCGCAACCGCCTCAACGAGCTTGAGGCCGAACTGGAAACGGCAAGGGAGAGCCTCTCGCGCGCCGAGGAGGATCTCCGGCGTGCCGGGGACGCCATTCGTGCCGAGACCGAACGTCACCAGATGGCGCGCGATCGCCAGAAGGCCGCTGTTCGCGCGCTGGCCGAAGCCCGCGAGGCGCTGGATGCGGCGGAGAGGGCTTCGGGCGAGCTGGTTCGCCGCCGTGCCGTGCTCGCCGAAACGAAGGCACAACTGGAGCAGCAGGTCGAGGAAACGGCCGCGAGCCTGGAGGATGCGCAGGCAGCACTCGAGGATGCGCCTGACGTGGCCGAGCTCGACCTCGCCCTGAAGACGCAGGCGGCCGAGGTGGCGACGGACCGGGCGGCACTTGCCGAGGCCCGCGCCCAGCACGATGGCCTCGCCCGCGAGATGGGGGACCGTCGCCGTCGGCTTGCCGCCATTGCGGCCGAGCGCGAGACCTGGGTTGAGCGTGCCTCCAACGCGGAGAAACACATTGAGACGCTTCGCGAGCGCGAGGCGGAAGCTCATGCCGAGGCGGAGGAGATCGCCGAGGCACCGGACGAGATCGACGACAAGCGGCGGGCGCTCATGAGCGACCTCTCGCGGGCGGAAGAGGCTCGCCGGCACGCGGCCGACGAGTTGCAGGAAGCCGAAAACCGCCAGCGGGCCGCCGACCATTCCGCCGCAACCGCGCTGTCTCAGCTTGCCGAATCGCGCGAGAAGCGGGGCCGTGCGGAAGAGCGGCTCGTCTCCGCCCGCGAACGGCGCGTCGAAAGCGAGGGCCGCATCCGCGAGGCGCTCCATTGCGCTCCGCACGAGGCGCTGCGCCTGACCGAACACCCGGCAGATCGGCCGCTTCCCGATCCACGCGATACCGAGATAGACCTCGACAGGTTCAAGGTCGAACGCGAGCGCCTGGGCGCCGTCAACCTGCGCGCCGAAGAAGAGCAGAGCGAACTCTCCGAGAAGCTCCGCGCGCTCGTGACCGAGCGGGAAGACATCATCGAGGCGGTGCGCAAGCTGCGTTCGGCGATTCAGAGCCTGAACCGCGAGGGGCGCGAGAGGCTGCTGGCCGCCTTCGACGTGGTCAACGTCCAGTTCCAGCGCCTGTTCACCCATCTCTTCGGCGGCGGCACGGCCGAACTCCAGCTGATCGAAAGCGACGACCCGCTCGATGCCGGTCTCGAGATCCTGGCCCGCCCGCCGGGCAAGAAACCGCAGACCATGACGCTCCTCTCCGGCGGCGAGCAGGCGCTGACGGCTATGGCGCTGATCTTTGCCGTCTTCCTCACCAATCCGGCGCCGATCTGCGTGCTCGACGAGGTGGATGCACCGCTCGACGACCACAATGTCGAGCGCTACTGCAACCTCATGGACGAGATGGCGCTGTCGACGGAAACGCGTTTCATCATCATCACCCACAACCCCATCACCATGGCGCGCATGAACCGCCTCTTCGGCGTCACCATGTCGGAGCAGGGGGTTTCGCAGCTCGTATCCGTCGATCTCCAGACCGCCGAGCAGCTGCGCGAGGCGGTGTGACGCGGGTCTATTCGAGTTCTACGACGTAAGAATTCGTGGCGTCTCCAGGCCCCATGTCGTCCCAGGTCAAGACGCGAACCGATTTCATGTCCTTCTGGCCGCGCCGCTCGTCAAAGTACATTGCGAAATCGTCGCCTTTCTTGTGCTCGTTTGGCTTGCCCGAGTTCCAGTTTCCATATGCAAGCGGCTGCCCGTTCTGCCAGCGCCACCCGCTTCTCGGTTCGCGGCCGCCCTCATCCTGAACCAGACCGATCCACGATCCCATCTTGTATCCGGTGCTTTCGGAAACATCGAAGCCCATGTGGAAGAAGCTCTGGTCGCCGTTCATCAATGACGCGACGAACTCGTTCTCCGCCTTCGACGTAATGACGGCAAGATAGCCGCCGCATTTCTTCGCCAACTCGTCGGCGATCATATGCACGGCCATGATGTGCTGTACCACGATGTAGAGATGTCCCGAGAAGGAGCCGAAAACCTTGGGACTTCGAGGGGCACATGCCAGGGCCTTGAGGACGACGGGGTCGGTCTCCAGGCCGGAAAAGTCCTCGGGATCGTAACGACGGGCATTCGTGGAAGAATAGATACCGTCCTCTCGCCAGTTGAGAGAGACTCCGAGCCGGTCGGCCGTCTCCTCGTTCACGAAGCCGGTACCGGGGAGACCGACCGAACGCTGGAATGCTGTGATGGCCTGCCGTGTCTGGCTTCCAAAAGCCCCGTCCGCTGTTCCGGACGTGATGCCTTTGGCGGCGAGGGCGATCTGGATCTCCTTCCTCTTCTGCGGGCTCGTGACGAACCGGCTTTCCTTCTCCTGGGCCGTCGGCGTTATGGTGCTGCCCGCCGGCTGCATCTGCTGGAGGAACTGGCGGGCGAGCACGGCCTGCTCGCTCGAGCGGTGCTTGGCGACGAACTGCTTCCATGTCCTCGCGGTATTGATGCGAAGCGCCTTGCGGAAATCCGCCTCGGCCTCGATCGCGACAGGGTCGATCACTTCAGGCGCCTTCTCTTCGGGAATAGCGGCTTTCTCCGGCCCGAAATAGAACTCCAGCACCAGCGAGGAGAGCAGTTGCGGTGACTGGCGGTCTTTCGTCTCGCTGCGCACCTGGCGGATCACCCGCTTGAACGCGGTGCCGACTTCGAGGCCGGGCGCCGCCAGATTGCCAATGAGGGCCTTGGTGAAGGGCGAATGATCGCCGATACCGTCGAGCGCGACCTGACCGGGTGCTGCGGCAAAGGCGACCATCGTGCCCGAACCGCTGGACCTGATCGGCGCAAGTCCCGGGTTGCCGCTCCGCGTGAGGCACCCTCGACCTCGGCATTCAGCCTGTTCGCCAGGGGATTGTCGCGGCAGGCGTCGATGAAGAGGAGCGAGACCTTTGCCCGCCGTTCCATTGCGCTGATGACCTCGGAGAGCGCCAGCGTCTCGCCGGGCACATCGAATTCGCTTGCGAGCGCGGCCTCGGTTCCGAGCAGGAAATTCTCGCCGCGAAGCTGCATGCCGTGGCCGGCGAAATAGAACAGGGCCGTGTCCTCCGGGCCGATCCGCCGGACGAACTGCCCAAGCGCCTCCGCAAGGGTCTTCCGGTCCGTGTCGACAAGCAGCGTCGATTGAAACTTCTGGGCCAGCAGGAAGGCGTGGAATGCCTGCGCGTCCCGTTTGGCGTTCGGGAGCGCGCCCACCGATGCGTAGTCCGAGTTGCCGACGACGAGCGCGAGCTTGTTTCCGTTCTCCTGCGCATCGGCGCGGTTCGGAAGGAAGGCCAGCATGGCCGACAGGCAAAGCACGCTTAGAAGGATGAATGCGGATCCCGTCTTCATTTTCGCCCCCGGAAGCATCACACCCATGACGCGCTCCGCGGGCGCAATATTCAAGCCGTCCAATAGACGGTGTCGCGGTATCTTTCTGGTCCGATGGAACAAAATCCGCCTTCGGCGACTTACACGCCTGTTTTTGGCGCCGATCGTCGGGCCAGGCGGAGATACTGCATGAACAGGAATGCTCTCTACATGATCATCGGCGCACTCATCGTGGTGGTCGCCGGCTTTTCCTACTATGCCTACCAGGAAGAAAAGAAGCCGGATGGCGTCGAGATACAGATCGGCAAGGACGGCTTGTCTATTCAGGAGAACTGAGCCGCATCAGCGCGGCTCGCCGTTCTCGAAGAGCACCTTCACGGCACTGGTGTATATGCCGTCGGCGATATGGGCGTGGCCCTCGGCGGTCGGATGTATGGGGCCGCCGAGCGCGCGTGACGCGGTGTAGACCCGGCCGTTCGCCCCGCCGATGAGCTCCTCCGTGATCTTTGTCTTGAAGTAAAAGGCAAGGAGGTAGGAATCGTTGAAGGTTCTGACCCAGCGCTCCCGCATGGCATAGGGGTAGAAATCGGTTGCGGGGTTGTAGGCTGTCGTCCCGAAGCGCTTCCATCCCGCGTTGTCCCGGTTCGGCAAATCGAGGATCTCGGCTGTCGGTGCGGCGGCGTCGGAGACGGATGATCCCGTGGCGCAGAAACCGTGAGGCTTGAACTTTTCGACATGGCCGTCGACGAAGGTCCACCCGTTCGCCGTCGCGATGCTGCGCAGCTTGCCATTGAGTTTCCGCGTAACCGCATCGGCAATGGCCGGCGTCACGTCGCCCGGTCTCACCTCAGACTGCGCCTTGACGCTCAAAAGTGTCGAGACGTTCAGGCCGCGATTTCCGCCGCCGCAGAAATCGGTGGCCGTCTTGTTTGCGAGGCGCGGGTAGGCCGTCAGGATGACACGGCTCGCAGGAGCGATGCCCGACCGTTCCGTCTCGATCTCCAGCTTGGATTGGATGGCGCTTGAAAGAAGGGCGAACCGCGGATCGAGGTCCCGGTCGATCCGGCGTTCCGCCTCCTGCCTGTCTATCGCGTTCGCCGCGGACTGGAAGGCCTGCACGGCAAGTTCGGTCACGCCGGGAATGGGAACGTTGAGCAGGCCGGAATTGACGACGACCTTGGAGACGAGCGGCGCGAAGCCGATGTCGTTTCCGCCGATGCTGACGAAGAGGAGGTCGATCGGCCTGCGGAACTGACCGGTCTTCAGTTGTGGACTGCGCTTGAAGGCGTTGCCACCCGGCCATGTCGGGCAGAGTTTCTTCTTGTCCCGGTAGGGGGCCCAGCCGGAGGCCTGGACCATCTGGATCTCCCGCACGAACCGGTCCGACTGCGGCACCGTGGCGGCGAAGGCAGACAGCCCGAACTGGCCGCCCGTCAGGGAATCGACCACGCCGCTGATCTGCGGCTGGAAGAACCGGTTGGCGAGCGCGGTATTGGGGCCGCACTCGCGATGGTCCTGCGGCCAGAAAACTCCGTCGGTGACTTCGGCGCCGGAACAGGCATAGGAGACAAAGGTCACCGCATGGTGGCGCTGGCCGTGGAGCGCGAGTGCGAGCGCTGCCCGGGCCTGCGCACTGTAGATCGAGCGATGGCACTGCGGGTCGAGCCATCGCGCCTGTGTATCCTCGGCGACGCGCTGTCCCGACTGGTTCAGCTTGCGCGTCGGGATGTTGAGGCCGGGCCGCGTCGTCGTGATCGTCGTATCGGAAATCCCGACATAGGGCGAGCGGGCCCGTTCCCTGTCGAGGGTAACGGGCAGTTCCGGGTTCCCTTCACCGGAACCGAAGGAATCCCCGATGCCGACGATCAGGAGGTCGCGCACCGCGATCGTGGCGGCAGCCGGCGTCGGGGCCGCACTCGCGGCGGCGGAGAGCTCGTAGCTCGCTCCGTACTCCGCCCTGAGGAACACCGGCTTGCTGCAATCCTCGGCCACCAGAACGCGTTTCTCTGGCTCGATCCCGATCTTTTCCGTGACCAGTCCGAACCCAGCATTCGGCGGGGTGGCGAGTTCCAGCCTGCATTGACCCGTGAGCGGTTGCCAGTCGGTGCCGTTCTTCGTCTCCACGGCGATCTGGACCAGGTGGCGCTTCGGGAAGACGTAGTCGTCGTCACCATTGATCTGGCCGATGTCGCTCCTGCATCCCCTGTAGGTCTTGGATACCGCGTCCCAGCACGTTCCCTTGATCGGGGCGTTTCCGGGCTCGTTCCTGAGCATGGATGCCCATCCAAGGCGTGGATCGAAGCGGATGGGGGTGCGGTTCGGATCGGCTGCGCGCAGTTCGTCGAAGAGCTGGACGTAGGTCTTGGTGCTCCCTGGCGGTTTCTTCTGCCACCAGGAAGGACTGTTGAGGCGCTTCTCCAGCTCCGATACGAGGTTCGCGTCCTTGTCGGTGATCGTGGCGTCGGCCATGATATCGGCCAATGCCCATTCATGAATCTTTTGGTCGGATTCGAAGCGCAGCAGCCGGAACGGCTGGACCACGCTCCAGGTAAGGCGGAGTTCGGCCGCCTGCGCGGCGGACCCCAGGAAGCTCGCAATCGAGAATGCGACAAGCAGAGCAATACGCATGCCAGGGCCTCCGACAGATGCCGCAGGTTGAGGAAAGCAAGCCTTTTCGCCGCCGTCAACGGTTGTAATTTTGTGCGACGCAGCAAATTCCGGCGGCGAGTGCATTTTCATCCCCGCCGAGATGCGTTAAATCTTTTAGCGGAGAGGTTTTGGGTGGAGAATTGCGATGCAGAAGTGGGTGTACACCTTCGGCGGAGGAAACGCCGAGGGGAATGCTGGTGACCGCGATCTTCTCGGGGGCAAGGGGGCAAACCTGGCGGAGATGTGCAATCTCGGCCTGCCGGTTCCCCCCGGCCTGACCATCGTTACCAAAGCCTGTGCTCATTATTACGACAGTGGGCGCGTCATTCCCGATGCCTTGAAGGACGAGGTGCTCCAAGGCCTGCGCCGCATGGAGGAGATTACCGGCCGCAACTTCGGCGATACCAGCCGGCCGTTGCTCCTGTCCGTCCGTTCCGGCGCGCGCGCCTCGATGCCCGGAATGATGGATACGGTCCTGAACCTCGGCCTCAACGACAGCACCGTGCAGGCCCTCGGTCACGACGCGGGTGATGCTCGCTTCGCCTGGGACAGCTACCGCCGCTTTATCCAGATGTACGCGGACGTGGTCATGGGGCTCGATCACGAGGTCTTCGAGGAGATCCTGGAAGACGAGAAGGCCCGCCTCGGCCACGAGCAGGATACGGAGCTCTCGGCCGTCGAATGGCAGCATGTCATCGCACGCTACAAGGAAATCATCCAGGACGAGCTCGGGGAAGCCTTTCCACAGGACCCGGAGGTCCAGCTCTGGGGCGCGATCGGCGCCGTCTTCGCGAGCTGGATGAACGCTCGTGCCGTGACCTATCGCCATCTCCACAACATTCCCGCGAGCTGGGGCACGGCGGTCAACGTCCAGGCCATGGTGTTCGGCAACCTCGGAAACTCGTCGGCGACGGGCGTTGCCTTTACTCGCAACCCCTCGACCGGGGAGAGGGAGCTCTATGGCGAGTTCCTCGTCAATGCCCAGGGCGAGGACGTGGTCGCGGGCATCCGCACCCCGCAGAACATTACCGAGCAGGCGCGCATTGCGTCCGGCTCGGACCGGCCGTCGCTCGAAAAGCTGATGCCGGACGCCTTCGGCGAGTTCCAGCAGATCTGCGCCCGTCTCGAGGGACACTACCGCGACATGCAGGACCTGGAATTCACCATCGAGCGCGGAAAGCTCTGGATGCTGCAGACCCGTTCGGGCAAGCGTACGGCCAAGGCGGCACTCAAGATCGCGGTCGAAATGGCCGAAGAGGGGCTGATCACCGAAGCGGAGGCAGTGTCGCGCATAGACCCGGCCTCGCTCGACCAGCTGCTGCACCCGACCATTGATCCTAAGGCACGGCGTGATGTCATCGGCTCCGGTCTCCCGGCTTCGCCGGGTGCGGCGACGGGCGAAATCGTCTTTACCTCCGAAGAAGCGGTCCATGCGCAGGAGGAGGGGCGCAAAGTCATCCTCGTGCGTGTGGAGACGAGCCCCGAGGACATCCATGGCATGCATGCCGCCGAGGGGATTCTGACCACGCGCGGCGGCATGACGAGCCACGCGGCCGTTGTCGCCCGCGGCATGGGCAAGCCTTGCGTGTCCGGTGCCGGCACCATCCGGGTGGACTTGCGCAATGAGCTGTTGATCTCGCACGCCGTCACGCTCAGGAAGGGCGATGTAATCACCATCGACGGTTCGTCGGGCCAGGTGCTGAAGGGCGCGATAGAGATGTCGCAGCCCGAGCTTTCCGGGGATTTCGGCCGCATCATGCAATGGGCGGACCAGACCCGTCGCATGAAGGTCAGGACCAATGCCGAAACGCCTGCCGATGCCCGCGCCGCGCGCTCCTTCGGGGCGGAAGGCATTGGTCTCTGCCGCACAGAGCACATGTTCTTCGAAGGCGGGCGCATCAACGTCATGCGCGAGATGATTCTTGCAGAGGACGAGGCGGGGCGCCGCGCCTCGCTCGCCAAGCTCCTGCCGATGCAGCGCTCCGATTTCGTCGAGCTGTTCGAGATCATGCACGGCCTGCCCGTGACGATCCGGCTCCTCGATCCGCCGCTGCACGAATTCCTGCCGAAGACCGACGAGGAGATCTCGGAAGTCGCCGGGATACTGTCGATAGACGAATCCTCGCTGAGGCAGCGGGTGGATGCCCTGCACGAATTCAACCCCATGCTCGGCCACCGCGGCTGCCGGCTGGCGATCTCCTATCCCGAGATCGCGGAGATGCAGGTGCGCGCCATATTCGAGGCGGCGTGCCAGGCGGCTGCCGAGACGGGCGCGCCGGTGGAACCGGAGATCATGGTGCCGTTGGTCGGTCTCAAGGCCGAGCTCGATTTCGTCAAGGAGCGCATCGAGGCGGTGGCGAAGGAGGTTATGGGCGAGGCTGGTGTGACGATCGACTACCTCGTCGGCACCATGATCGAGCTTCCGCGCGCGGCCCTGCGCGCCCATGTCATTGCGGAATCGGCGGAGTTCTTCTCCTTCGGAACCAATGACCTTACGCAGACGACGTTCGGGATCTCGCGCGACGATGCGTCCGCGTTTCTCTCGACCTACCTGCAGAAAGGCATCGTCGAGCGCGATCCCTTCGTACAGCTCGATTTCGATGGCGTTGGCGAGCTGATCCGCATCGCCGCGGAACGAGGACGCAAGACGCGCGGCACCCTCAAGCTCGGCATCTGTGGCGAGCATGGCGGCGATCCGGCCTCGATCCATTTCTGCGAGGACGCGGGGCTCGACTACGTTTCCTGTTCGCCCTTCCGCGTGCCGATCGCACGGCTTGCAGCCGCGCAGGCCGCCTTCAACGGCTGCAAGTAGGGGCGGGAGAAGAGCTAGGGCGCGTTGCGGTTAACCCCAGCGCCCTCTAGCGCCGGTAGACGACGGTCGGGCCGCCGCCATAGTAGCCGGGTGCACCCCAGCCCCAGTAGGGATCGCCATAGCGGAAGGCGCGGGAATCCGCGTCGCGATTGAGGTCGATGCGCTGGAGGCAGTCGGCAAACGCATCCGTCCCGCGGCGGAAGCCGTAGGAACGGCACGTTTGCTCGTCGGCCGCCCGGCGTTCCTCGGGCGTCATCGTTTGGCATGAAGCCAGCAGCAGGGCCATGGCGGCAAGGGCAATCGTTTTCGGCGCGTTCATGCTCGTATCTCGGGGCGAGAGCGACGGATATTGATCGAGCACTGCATTACTGCGAAGACGGCCGTGACCGCAAGCGCCTACATGTGCTGCAAGACACCGACGAAGGCTTCTGCGAAGCGCTTCAGACCTTCCGTCCGCTCGCCGGGATCCTCAATCCGGATCGCCGTTGCGCTTTTGTCGAGCAGGGCGAACACGATCTGAAGGCCCTGGCCGTCGACGTCAGGAATGCGCAACGCCGCAATCCTCTGGCAGTCGTCGGCAAGGTCCGAGGCCGGAAGGTCGAAGAGGAAGTCGCCGCCGACGCTGCGTGCAGCATCGCGTACGGCGTCGGCAAAACCTTCTGGACCGGCATTGAAACCGTCCAGCGAAAGGGCCAGCTCGACCATCTCGAGCGGGAGTGGAGCTTCGGCATTTTTCGGCGCACGCGCCTCGGTATCGGCAGTGCTAGGCAACATACTCATGCTCCTGTTTGTCCGGTACGTTGCCAAAATTGGGAAGGAGCGTGGCATTTTTGCGGCAGGCGTCCGCAAACGGTCCGGTGCGCCTCTTTGGGGATTGCCCGCTTGCAACTTGACGCGGGCCGCGCAAGGCTGTCTTTTCGGATGATACGACTCTGGCCGCGACGCGGCGGGCGTGCATCGAGACAGGGGTGTTCGAGGGTAGCATGGTTCTGGCGATCGAGTACCAAAGACCGGTCTCCTACGCCGCCTACTGGTCGCGGCGCCTGGCGCTGTTCGGGCTTTTCTTGTTTCTGCTTTCGCTTCTCCTGCACCGCTTCGGCCCGCTGACCACGCCGCATTTCCTGGCGATCGCAGCCCTTTCCGCGACTCTGTCCTTCGTGGCCGTGCTTCTGGCGGCGATCGGTCTCGTGCGCCTCTGGATGGTCGGCGCAAAGGGCGGAAAGGCGGCGTTCCTTGCGCTCCTGCTCTCGATCCTTCCACTCGGGGCGGCGGGGGCCGCCGGTTACGCCTATTTCTATCGTCCCGCCATCTTCGACGTGACGACGGACACGCTCGACGCGCCGCCGTGGCTGAAGTTTCCGCTCGCCAAACAGGATTGGCTGCCGCGGCCGGATTACGCGACAGCGCGCGATCGCGAGCTGCAGCTCGCGGCCTATCCGGGTCTTACGGGACGACGTTACGACGGCGCTCTCGACCGCGTCTATCAGGGCGTGCGCAAGGTGGCCGAGGAAAACGACATCGTCATCACCGAGGAGAGCGGTCTCGAAAACATCCTCGTGGACCTCGAGGACCTCGCCGTGGACCGGTCGGGCAAGGAGCCGCAAAGCGATGAGATCGGCGAGGTGCCGATACCGCTGCAGCGGCCGTCTCCGCTGCCCTCCGCCGATGGGATCGGGCGCAGTGCTGACGTCTTGATGCAGGGCGAGTGGCGCACGCTCATAGCCGGTTTCCGCTTCGACGTGATGATCCGGCTGCGGGAGGAGGCGGAGACAACGCTCGTCGACATCCGCGTTGCATCGCGCTACGGGCCGCACGATCTCGGAATGGGGGCAGCGTTCGCCGAAGCCTATCTCAAGGCGCTGGATGCCGAACTGCTCGGTATCGCCGGAGACTGACGGGAGCGGGACGCATTTCGTTCAGACGGGGAAGTATTCGCCCTTCAGCGATGGTGCTCCCTCCGTCAGCACTTCACCTTTACCTACGAGGTCTTCCAGGTGCGACAGCACCGAAAGGGCGGCTGCGCCGTGGAGGCGGGGGTCTGTATCCTTGTAGATTGCCTTCACCATGTCCGCGATCAGCCGGTCTCCGGCCTTGATGCGCTTGAGGATCGCCCGCTCGCGCATCTTTCTGTGGGTCCTGAGGCCGCGCAGGAACGAGGCCGGCTCCCGCACGGGACCGCCATGGCCCGGCAGGTAGAGCCGGTCGTCCCGCTTGAGCAGCATGTCGAGCGACGCCATGTACTCCGCCATCGAGCCGTCCGGTGGAGCGACGATCGTCGTTGCCCAGGCCATGACGTGGTCTGCGGAAAACACGATGCCGGTGCCTTCGAGCGCAAAGGCGGCATGGTTGGCGGTGTGGCCAGGCGTCAGGAGTGCGGTCATCGACCAGCCGTCGCCGGAAAAGGTCTCGCCGTGCGAAAGCGCGACGTCGGGAAGGAATTCGGTGTCGGAACTCTCGGCGAATGGATTGGTCTCGCCCTCGTGAAGCGGACGGGAGGCGCGGTGCGGGCCTTCCGCCACGATGATCGCGCCGGTCTGCGCCTTCAGCCGGCGGGCGAGGGGGGAGTGGTCGCGGTGGGTGTGGCTGACCGCTATGTGGGTCACCTCGCGACCTTCGAGCGCCTTCATCAAGGCACGGTAGTGCGCCTCGTCGTCCGGACCGGGATCGATCACCGCGACGGAGCGGTCGCCGACGATGTAGCTGTTCGTGCCGTGGAAGGTGAACGGGCCGGGATTGTTGACCGTGATGCGCTGGATCCGCTCGGCGACAGGCACCGCCTCGCCGTGATGCGGATTGAACTCGAGGTCGAACTTCGGGGAGGAGGGCGTCTTCACTTGTATTCTATCTCGATGAAGCTCATGGGGCTGTCGCCGGCGTTGACCACATTGTGCGCGACACCGGCCTCGCGGCGGTAGACGGCGCCCGCGGGCGTCGTCACCCGCCGCTCGCCGCCTTCCTCTTCGATGAGAAAATTACAGTCGGTCATCGGCACGACGACATAGCCGAGCCCGTGCACGTGATGCCCGGTATCGGCGCCGGGCTCGAAATCCCACCGCGTGACGCGCACGAGAGCGTCGTCGAGAAGCACGGTCGGGTTGGCTGGCGGGCGGGCACGGAACTGGGACATCGGCTATTCCTGGCTGCGGACTACGAAACGAAGCGGCGGCAACAATTTGCATTGGTCCGTGCGTTCGGCCGAACCCTAACGCATCATCCTTGAAAGCGGAATCGAATTGAGGCCGCCAACCTGCGCTTTCTTGGGACGGGGAATGCGCGGAGGTCAGCACGAGGCGCGGACCAAGTGAGCGGAAGGGATTGCCAACGGGTCGAGGTCGCCGCCGCTGAGCTCGCTCATGCCAATTCGACGATAATGACCGCGCAAATATTGCGGCCTTGGGCAACTTAAGCATTGTCCGGCCCGGTCACCTTTGCTATCAGGCTCCCGCTTGCCGCAGAAGAATCTGCCGGCACTGCGTTGGGGCGTCGCCAAGCGGTAAGGCACCGGTTTTTGGTACCGGCATTCCCAGGTTCGAATCCTGGCGCCCCAGCCACCGCTCACTGGTCATTGACGATAGAGCTGAAGGATGCCGTCGGCGCTCGTGTTGGCGATCGAGAGCGACTGGATCGCGAGCTGCTGCTGCGTCTCGAGCGCTCGCAGGCGCGTGGAGGCTTCATTCATGTCGGCATCGACAAGGCGTCCGACGCCGGTGTCTATGCTGTCCGAAAGTTTGTTGGTGAATTCTGATTGCATGTCGATGCGTCCCTTGATCGCACCGAGAGATGCGGCTCCGTCGATGATCTTCCCGGTAACGACTTCCAAATAGTCTATGTAGGTGTCGACCATATCGGGATTTTTCTCGATATTGATTTCCAGAAAGTTCAGGGTCGATAGCGGCTCGATGCTGACGCGAATGTTATCGAACTCGATCTGCGTGCCACTTCCCCACTCGCGATCCACTGCAGGGTCCGACTTCACCATGACGGTGGAGGGCGACGTCGCCTCGATAATGAGGTCAGGCCAGTCTGCATCCAGCAGGGAATGGAGCAGAGTTGCCATTTCCTCCGCCGTTTCTACCTTCCCTGTATCCTTGCCCAACAACTCGTTGACATAGGTTCGGTCGAAGGAATGTGACGTGGCCGGTTCTCCGTTGACCGAGAAGGTAAAGCTGATCTCCACGCCGTCGAGATTGTCACCGTCTTCATGGACAATGAATTCGCTGAAGTTCAGTTCCACGCCCGATCCGCGGGACCCGAAAGCGTAAGAGTCCTTGAGGCCGCCTGTGCTTACGCCGACGCTGCTGAGGTTGGCAATCTCCACGTAGGACCCGTCCCCGTGCTGCTCCAGTGTGCTGATTGTCATCTTCTCGGGATCGTGTACCCAGTTCTTGGAGCTTGGTGGGTCATACATCCCGTAATCAGCACTCACACGTGCCCCTTCCGGATTCAGTACGGAATTGAGAACCGCTGCGAACTCGGTGTTGGTCGTTATGACACCGCCCAGGCCAGGATAGACAGCATCGACATCCGCTTTGGTGATTGTGATCGTTTTGGAATATCCTGGGTAGTAAGGTCCGGGAAGATCGTCCAGTGCCGCGGCGCTACCGCTCAAATTGTGGGGATTGGACGCTTCCTTGTCCAGTATGATATCGAAGCTGATCTCTGCGCCGGGAATATTGAAATCCAGAGGCGAGCCGACCGGGAAATCATCCAGATAGAAGTTGGCGGCGCTTCCATCTCCCGACCTGGGATACATCCATCCTGAACCCAGGTCGCCGTAGTATAAGGTGCCGTCACTGACAATAGGCTCGGAGGAGGAGAAGTACCGCATTCCGCCAATTGTCTTGACATCACGTGCGTCCGCCTGCAGCAATCCGCCCCCTGTACTGTTGAAGAGCGCGATCTCCGAAAGGTGGAAATCCATTTTTTGGACTGATACCCTGCCGGATGCGTCGCGAACGAACGAAGACACGACGGAAACCTCGTTCAGGTCGTTGTCGTAGATTTCAGCTATGTCGGTGTTCAGCCAGTTCTGGCCGCTGAAGCTCGCCGAGCCCGCAATGCTAACGACCTGCTGTTTGAGTTGTTCCAGCTCCGTCTGAACTTTCGACTTGTCGACACCTTCCTCGGTAGCCGCGACGAGCTTTGCTTTGAACTCGGTCAGGACATCGATTGTGGATTCCATTCCGGCGTAGGTTACGTCGACCTTCGCGGCTCCCAACCCAAGTGCATCATCCACCGCAGAAATCGCCTTGTTGTCGGAACGCATCGTCGTTGCGATCGACCAGTAGGCGGAGTTGTCGGAGGCGGTCTGGACGCGAAAGCCCGAGCTGACACGACTTTGGACCTCGTCCATGTCGGAGCCGATCGCGCGAAGGGTCTGCAACGCAGCAGTAGCCGCAGCGTTGGTGAGAACACTGGTCATGAAATTACCGATTGTCAAAGGATGGGGCGCTCGTCATGAGCAAGAGGAATGGGGCGATACAACCGGGATTTGGTTAACAGAAGGTAAACAAAATACCTCGAAAGCGAATAATTCTCGTACCTACCAATATTCTAACTATCTAAAGAAAAAGGGGAAATTCGAAATCCCCTATTGCCGGCGACGCACTCTAGACCCCGCCGCCCTTCACCGGCCGCCAGATCACGGTGTCCGGTTTGCGGTCGAAGGGGAACTCGATCACCGTCACCTTGCTGTCCCTCACGCCGCATTCCCGGCACTTGAAGGGAAGTTCGCGCGGGTCGCGGCCAGCGCCGTACATTCCGGCGAGGTCGCTCGCCATGAACTTCGCCTGCCGTTCGCAGCGGCGGCATGTGGCGACGACCAGCATCCGGTGCCGGGCGGCCTTTCCAAGCGTATCGATCGTAATGGTCATGGATATAGAAATGGAACAAACAAGGAACATCGTCAAGCTCGAAGCGACCTCGGGGAGGGGGCGCTGTGGACAGGCTGACAGGTGCTCACTCGTCGCCGCATGCCCCAGATTTAGACGCCGCCGGCGCGTTGACAGGGGGAAAGTCGAAAACTAGCAGGGACTTGCCCAATTTCGGGCCAGGATGCTCACCGATGAAAAGCCGTTTGATTGCCGTCAGCCTTATTGCGTCTTCCTTCATTTGCTCTGCAGGCCCGTCGCTTGCCGAGGATCTCGTCTTCAGCCTGAAGAACGGCACGGGATCCGTTCTGACCAATTTCTATGCTTCCCCGACGGGCGTCGACCAGTGGGAGGACGATATCTTCGGCCGGCAGGTGCTGAGGCCCGGCGAGACCATGGAGATCACCATTGCCGATGGTCGCGACGTCTGCGACTACGACATGCGTTTCGAGTTCTCCGACGATTCCGATCTCGATACGACTGATGACACGCAGAACCTCTGCGAAATGGGCTCGTACACTATCCACGAATGATCTGGTGAGCGCCTGCGCTCCCCGCTCTCCGGCGCTGACCGGCGGGCAAGGGCGCAGGTTTCGCGCTCCCGAATCCACGCAGCGTCGCCGCGCGCCACACCAGACACGCTGCATCCCCGGGGCCGCAAGCGCCCGGGGTCACGACAGCCTCAGTTTCTCGCGCGCTCCCAGCCCGCCATGCGGGCGTCCGCTTCCGAGCAGAACCACCGCTCTCCGTCGCCCGGACGGATGCGGATGCCGTCGTACTTTTGCTGGCCGGGCACGTAGTAGATCCGCTCGTCCGGCGTGCTGCCGATATTTCCCTTGATCTGGCAGTCGGTCACCGCCGCGGCAAACGCGCCGACGAGGCCCATTCCAGCGAAATGATCAAACAGGATGAACAGGATTCCGCCGAAGACGAGCCCCGGAATGGCGGAAACAACGGGCAGTCCATATCGGCGCCGAACCGGCTTATCCTCGGCAAATCTCGGGTGCATCATACTCCCTCCAGCGATTCCTAAAATAATGACGGCGGAACCTTGCCAATGGGATAACGAATGCGGTTATCTGCGAACTAAACGAAAAACTAAAATATTAATAGATATTTACCCGCCGCGGCGTGAACATCAGCCACCGCCTTTCAGCGCCCGTCCGAGCGGAATGATTTCCGGGGAAGAGGGAGCCCATGGGGACCCGCGCCAGTCGCCATACCACTGCGCGTCGCCAAGGCCTGCATCGGCAAGCATCGGCTCCAGCCTTTCCCGGGGCGTGAACCGGATCTGCGAGGTGGCGGAAAGCCGCTTGCCGGAAGCCTTCACTTCGTAATGCGTCTCGTAGGTGACGACGCCTGCCGCCGCATCGTGGCTCATGTCGTTCCAGGCCGCGACCTTTCCGTGGCGCGGATGGTCAAGCTCGCGACGCGAGAGGTGAGGGACCCATTCCAGCCACTCCTCGGCTGAGGGATTGCGCGTGTCGAAGATGAAACGTCCACCCGGCCCGAGGTGCCGGGCGATCGTGGTGAACACCGCCCGCTGGTCCTCGTCGGTCAGGAACACCTGGAAGGCATGTCCGGTCAGGAGAACGAGGTCGAAGCGGCGGTCGAGGCTGAGGCTGCGGGCATCCCCCTCGATCCACTCCACGGCGCTCCCGCCGGATTTGGCCCGGCCGATCTCCAGCATAGCCCTTGCCGGATCGACGGCGACGACGCTCCGGCCGGGCGCAAGCGCCACCGCGAGCTCGCCCGTTCCACACCCGAGATCCAGCACCGAGCGGGCCGTGCGGGCAATCTTCGTGCAGAATTCTAGGTCCGTGCCCCAGCCGTTCTCGAGGTCGTAGAAATCGGCAAGGGCCGGATCGTGGTAAAGCAGGTCTTCGCTCATCGGGCCCTCTCGAAAATGAAAAAGGCCGGTGCATCCGCTCCCGGCCCTTCGTTCTGTCTGGTTTCGGCGCCGCCGCTCAGCTTGCGGCGTCCAGTACCTTTTCGCAGTGCGTCGGTCCGCCCTTCGGATCCGGATGGTCGACGACGGTGCGAATCTTGCGGATGCTGTAGTCCGAGGCGACGGTGAGCTCGACCTGGCAGGCGCGACGCTTGGTATAGCCACCGCGCCAGCTGTAGAGCGTGGAGCCGTCGGATGCGCTCGTGTCGGAAAGCGGCGGCCCGTAGGCGGCGAAGAAGGTTCCGGCAGACTTGCCGCCCCAACGCGCCTGCAGCGGGTTCGTCGGAATGGTGGGAGTGGTGGTGCAGCCGGTTATGGCGAGGGCGAGACCAGCCAGGATTGCATTGCGAAGATACATGAGTTCCAGATCCTTGGACATGCGTGCGTGCGGCGGCGTTTAGCCGGCTCTTGGGAGCGCATTCACTGCTCTATCGAAGCCCCGCAAAAAGGGGAATCCTCCGCCCCGGAAAATCCAGGTATTCAACCCAACTGGCGGACGAGTTTTGCCGATTTGCAACACTTGTGTCCCATGCCGCCCCAACGCATGCCGCCGCCCGCATGCCTTGCCCTTTCTGGCTGCGTCGGTTATCGATTTCCACCATGAGTCTCGAATCCGTCCGCGCATTCTTCCGCGCACACGCGCCAGACATCGATGTCATCGAAACACCGGAGAGCTCGGCGACGGTCGCACTCGCGGCCGCCGCACACGGGGTCGAGCCGGAGCAGATCGCCAAGACCATATGCCTCAAGGTGGGCGACGAGACGATGCTGGTGGTGGCCAGCGGCTCGGCGCGGATAGACAACCGCAAGTTCAAGGACCGCTTCGGCGGCAAGGCCCGCATGCTCGATGCCGAGCAGGTGGTCGCGGTGACGAGCCATCCCGTCGGCGGCGTCTGTCCGTTCGGGCTGCCGGGCCCACTGCCGATCTATTGCGACCAGTCGCTCCAGCAGTTCGACGAGGTCGTTCCGGCGGCAGGCGCCACCAACGCCGCCGTCAGGATTGCGCCGGAGCGCCTCGTGTCGCTCGTCGGAGCGACCTGGGTCGACGTCTGCCAATAGATGAAGCCGGGCTTTCTCCGCCTCGCCGGGCGGATGGTCCTCAACAATTCGTGTTCCAGTCATTGGTCCCTCCCTTGGAGGGATATGGTAGGTTGATCCGATGGGAGAGAGCGACCGCGATACATTCTATGCGACGCTGCCCGCCTTCACGGATTTCTCGGGCGTGGCCGACGGCGGCAACTACCATCCCCTTCCGGAGGGATGGGTGCTTGCGGTCGCGGATATCGTGGATTCCACGGGAGCGGTTGCAGCAGGGCGCTACAAGGCGGTGAACATGGCGGGTGCGGGCGTGATCTCGGCCGTGCTCAACGCCATCGGTCAGCATGACCTGCCCTATGTCTTCGGCGGTGACGGGGCGCTGGTTGCCGTTCCCCCGTCCGCGATCGGAAAGGCGCGCCTGGCGCTTGCCGCCATCCAGACCTGGGTGCGCGAGGAAATGCAGCTCGTCATGCGCGCGGCACTCGTCGACCTCTCCGAAATCCGCAACGCGGGTCACGATGTCCGCATCGCGCGTTACAAGGTCAACGATTTCGTCTCCTACGCGATGTTTGCCGGTGGCGGGTCAAACTGGGCCGAATGCAGGATGAAGGAGGGGCTGTACGGCGTGGAA
This sequence comes from Sinorhizobium sp. BG8, assembly GCF_016864555.1. Classification (NCBI taxonomy): domain Bacteria; kingdom Pseudomonadati; phylum Pseudomonadota; class Alphaproteobacteria; order Hyphomicrobiales; family Rhizobiaceae; genus Sinorhizobium; species Sinorhizobium sp. BG8. The sequence goes on from NZ_CP044011.1 coordinate 1,863,269, forward strand.
CCGGCGACGCCCGGCACGCGGCCTGATCTCACCGGCCTTTCCTGCCGCTGGAACCCGATCCGTGCGCGTCATGGCAGCATCGTCTCCATAATCGCGTTACCGACCGGTTCGGCCGCCGACCGGGAATTCCAGGCGCTCGTCACCGACATCATCGCCATCGCCTCCTCGGAGGAGCGTGCCGGCCACCCGGTAGCGGTCGAGACCCTGGAGCTCGGACTGTCGAAAGAGGGCATGGACGCGGAGGTGAGGGCGACCGCTCCTCCGAACTGGCGCCTTCGTCTGCGCGCCAGGCTGATGATCATCCTGCAATATGTGCTGATGGTTTGGCTGCTGCGCATCGACGGCCACCTCGGCCGTTTCAACGCGAAGGTCTATCGGGCCGATGTCGCCGGCAATTCGGATTTCCGCAAGTTCGACGATGGCCTCAAGATGACCCTAGATGTAGGCGGCAATCGCCTTGCCGCGATCGAGGCGAGGCTTGCCGCCGCGGTGAGGGCGGGCGTCTGCCGATACGGGCTGCACAAGCAGGATTCCGCCCTGATGACCTGCGTCGTGCCGACGCCGATGAGCCGGGATCATGTGCATTTCATCGATGGGGCGGCAGGAGGATATGCGATTGCTGCAAGCCAGCTGAAGGCCGCTGCCGCAGCCCCGCCCCACGCCGTTTCGTCCTGAACGCCAGCGTGGAAGGGCGCAACGTCAGCGGTCGGCGCCTATCGATCCGTGGCGAGCAGCTCTCCCTCTACCTTCTCGGTGGTCGCAAGTGCGGCCTGGTTGTCGGCCGATACGACGGAGGTCGGTAGCGGCGTGCCGCGCACGCGCTCGCGCGCAAGCGTCAAGAGGCCGGACAGGATGATCAGCGCGATGCCGATCGCCATCGGCAGGTCGATGCTGTCATCGAAGACGAGATAGCCGAAACCGATCGCCCAGATCATCTGGCTGTATTGCGGCGGCGCGACGAGATTGGCCGGCGCCATCCTGGCGGCATTCATCAGCATGACGTTGCCGAGCGCGCCGAGAAGGCCGTAGCTCGAGAGATAGACCCATTGCAGCGGCGTGGGAGGAACCATCTGCGAGACCGTCAGCGCGCCGCTGACGATCAGCGTGCCGAGCAGTCCCGATCCATAGAGCGAAAGCCGCTTTTCCGAAGGGCCGAGCGCCCGCACAACTACGATCGCGATGGCGGCGCTGAGGCCCCCGATGGCGGCTGCGAGATGGCCGACCGAAAGCTCGCGAAAGCCCGGGCGCAGAACGACGAGGACGCCGAGGAATCCGACGATCACGGCCGCCCAGCGCTGCCAGCGGACGTCTTCCTTGAGAAACAGCACGGAGAGAACTGTCACGAACGACGGCAGCAAAAACAGCAGCGAGAAGGCTTCCGCCATCGGAAGTTCGGTGAAGGCGATGATGGAGGCGATCGATCCGATGGCGCCGCAGGCAAAGCGCATCAGCCACAGGGGGCGGCTTGATGTCCGCACCATGTCGAGCCAGCTGTCTCCCGGCGCCTTGATGAAGGGCAGGACGGCGAAGCCGAGAAGGGCGCCTATGAAGGCGACCTGATAGGACGGCACGGCCCCGTGAAGGATCTTGATCGAGGCATCGGATACCGCGAACACGGCATAGGCCGCGAACGCGACGAGCACGCCGCGAAACGGGGAATGGCTTGGCATGGGGTTTCAGTTCTGCGCAGTTTGATCTTGGTCCCGCTTTACGCGCGAAAAGAAATTTGGAGAAGACGCGTTTACAGAATAGCTGCTATGCGCAATTGCCGCGCAACGGCCGCAGCCGCGGCTAAGGCGATGGGTCAGCTTCCTATGCCGTAGTGCCGCTCGAGCTCTTCCCAGCTTTCATCCATTGCATATGCTGAAGATATGAAGGGGATGCTGAAGTGGCCGAAAAACAACGAGAGTTGCCGTTCGGCGATCTCTTCGGAGATGCCCGCGATGCGCTCGCTGTAGATCACCGAGACGAGACCGGTGCGATCCGCGCCCGCCTTGCAGTGAACCAGGATCGGCTTCGGGGCGGTCTTGAGGAGGGTCACCAGCTGGTCGGCTTGACCGGGGGAAAGCATCGTCGAGGACGACATCTTGAAATCCAGGAGTTTCAGCCCGAGCCTCTTCGCCGCCTCGGACTCTTCCTCGTACCATCGCTCGCCCTCGTTTCGTCCGAGTAGGTTCACGACAGTCTTGATGCCGTAGACCCGGGCGTATCGTTCCAGTTCGTGGGAAGTCGGCCGCCCCGAACGATAGAGCTCGCCGGGAACGACGGTGTGGAAATTGCCGCTCACCTGGAGATAGCCGAGATATCCGCCGAGCCCGGAAGCCGCGACCGCGACGATCGTCGCAAAAACGCGCGCCGAATGTTTATGAAGGCATTTCAGGACCGTCATCGTGATACTTCCAAGCAAACCGTGACGCGCAGGCGACCATCGCCATGCAACCGGGCTCGTTGTGCGGTATCAATCTGACAAGCAGCTGAACGGCTTCACATACGCCGTAAGCCGCTGATCTCAAACAAGGTAGGGAAATATCGGGAAGGATTTCGGCTGGTCGGAGTGGAGTGATTCGAACACTCGACCCCCTCGTCCCGAACGAGGTGCGCTACCAGGCTGCGCTACACTCCGTGACCAGCGGCGCCCCGTATAGAACAGGCTCTCCGTTTCCACAAGCGGAAATCTGAAAAAAATCCATGGTCTTCAACAGGCCTTCGGTCGGCCTTGGCTGGACCCGGCGGAACCTCCGGACGGGACGCGCGTTTGCGCACCATGGAACAGATCCTTGCCGACCTCTTTCCGGACACGGAAATTCCCTATCCCGTTATCGCAGCTCGGCTGACGGGGGCGATCGTGCTCGGTGCGCTCATCGGCTTCGAGCGCGAGTACAGGGATCACCCCGCTGGCCTGCGCACCCATATCCTCGTCAGCCTGTCGGCGGCGGTCTTTTCGATCATCTCCGTCGAAAGCGTTCATCTTGCTGCATTTTCGGGGGACCAGGTCCGCATCGATCCGCTGCGGGTCGTCGAGGCGGTAACCTCAGGCGTTGCATTCCTTGCCGCGGGCATGATCGTCTTTTCCCAGGGGCAGGTCAAAAACCTGACCACCGGTGCCGGCATGTGGCTGTCGGGAGCTGTCGGCCTTGCGGTCGGGCTCGGCTACTGGCTGATCGCCTTCTTCGCGGGCATCGCATGCGTCCTCGTTCTGAACGGGCTTGGGAGGCTGCAGGCAGCCCTTCAGGACGATAAACAGGCCGACGACCGGAAGCCTCACCCGTCGCCAGAGCGTCCCCGCGCCTGAGCCACGCGCAATCTTTTGTCTTACTCGCTTTGGTCGAGACTAATTCTTGTCCAACTCTTGATTTAGGAGCCGGCCGCGACGTATATCGTCCTCATATGGGGACGTAGGTCTCGTCGCCGGGAATCCCGGGGGAAAGCAGCGCGTTGCTGCTGAAGTCCAGACCCTATTCATTCTATTCGGTTGAGCCAGGTTTCTGGCAAGTTCAGGAGGGGCAATGAGCTCTTCAAGTAAGGCTGGTGCCGATGAATTGCGAGCGGCGCTGCGCAGCAGCGCGACAGGCTTCATCGCAATCGGCTGCTTCAGCTTCTTCGTCAATCTTCTGGTGCTGACAGGCCCGCTGTTCATGCTGCAGATCTACGACCGCGTGCTCGCATCGCGGTCGGAAGCCACGCTCGTTGCCCTGACCGGGCTGATCGCCGGCCTCTTCACGATCATGGGCGTTCTCGATCACATCCGCAGCCGTATCGCGGCCCGCATCGGCGCCCGGTTCCAGGCACGCTTCGACAGCCGCGTGTTCAACGCGGTGCTCGACCGCACCGCACTTCATGCCCGCGGCATCAATACGACGACCGGCATGCGAGATCTCGACGCGATCCAGCGGGTCCTGTCGTCTCCGACCGTCTTCACCGTCTTCGACATTCCCTGGACGCCGTTCTTCATCTTCGTCATCTTCACCTTCCATCCGCTGATGGGAATGCTCGGTGTTGTCGGCGGGCTTATCCTGATCGCGCTGACCTGGCTCAACCAGAACGGCACGAAGGAAGACCAGGAAAAGGCGGTCCAGATCAGTCGCCAGAGCGACGAGATGACCCAGACCCTGCAGAAGGAAAGCGATACGGTGCGCGCATTGGGTATGCGCCATTCGGTCGCCACCCGATGGCAGAAGCTGCGTGACCAGGCGCTGATCGCCAACATTCGTTACAGCGACAGCAACGGCTTCTACGCCATCTCCTCCAAGACCTTCCGCGTGTTCCTGCAGTCCGCGATCCTGGCGCTCGGCGCCTGGCTGGTGCTGCAGAACGAGATCACCGCCGGCGCAATGATTGCAAGCTCGATCATCATCGGCCGCGCGCTCGCGCCGATCGAAGGCGCGATCGGTCAATGGTCGCTGGTGCAGCGCGCCTTCCAGGGCTGGAAACAGCTCTCGGTCCTCCTCGAAAAGGTACCGGCAGAGGAAAGCCGCACCGCGCTTCCGAAGCCCCGGGCGATCCTCGAAGTCAATCAGGTCACGGCTTTGCCTCCGGGCGAGAAGGTGGCGACTTTGCGCATGCTGTCCTTCGACCTCGGTCCGGGCCAGGCGCTCGGCGTGATCGGCCAGAGCGCATCCGGCAAGTCCACGCTCGCGCGCATCCTCACCGGCATCTGGCCGCCGGCCGGCGGCAACGCCCGGCTCGATGGTGCCTCGCTCGAGCAATACGGATTCGACGGGCTGGCCGACCATGTCGGCTACCTGCCGCAGGACGTGGTGCTGTTCGAAGGGACCGTCGCCGAGAACATTGCGCGCATGGCGGTAAATCCGGACGCGGAAAAGGTCGTGGAAGCCGCCAAGAAGGCGGGTGCGCACGATATGATCCTGCGTCTGCCCGATGGCTACGACACGAAGCTTTCGGCAAACGGCGGACGCCTTTCCGGCGGACAGAAGCAGCGCGTCGGTCTCGCCCGCGCGCTCTACGGCGACCCTGTGCTCGTCGTGCTGGACGAACCGAACTCCAATCTCGATGCCGAGGGATCGATGGCGCTCAACATGGCGATCCGCAATCTCAAGGCGGACGGCAAGTCGGTCGTCATCATGGCGCACCGCCCGGCCGCGATCGAGGAATGCGATCTCATTCTCATTCTGGAAAACGGCCAGCGTCTTGCCTTCGGTCCGCGCGACGATGTGTTGCGTGCGCACTTGCGCAACCACGCGCAGGTCGTTGGCGGGACAGGCGGCAAGTAGTCAGCGGCCGCGTGCGCATGAGCAGAGGCGTTCGCGACCTTGAATTGGGGCATGGCCCCGCCGGGGGCCGGTTGCGGTCTTCGCGGGCGAGCCCGGACCGATACATGGACAGGAATTGAGTACCATGGACAAGAAATGGACCAGCCGAGGCTATCTCCTTGCTGGATATGCAACGATCTTCGTCTTCCTCGGCGGCATCACCGCATGGGCCTCGCTGACGCGGATCAACGGTGCGGTCGTCGCATCCGGCATCATCGAGGTGGCCAGCAACCGCCAGGTCGTTCAGCACCTGACCGGCGGCGTGGTGGGCAAGATCTTCGTTCAGGACGGCGATACCGTGAAGGCGGGCGACGTGCTGATGCGGCTCGACGATGCGTTCGATCGTTCGGAACTGACGGTCATCGAGGGCCAGCTCTTCAGCCTGATGGGCATGGCGTCCCGCCTCAAGGCCGAGCAGGACGAGAAGAACGAGATCAGCTTCGATCCGGAGCTGATCGCGGTGGCGAAGACCAATGGTGAAGCGGCCGAAATCATCGAAGGCCAGACGCGCCTGATGAAGGCCCGCAAGGACACCCGGGACAAGCAGATCGCCCAGCTCGAAGAAAAGAAGGTCCAGATCGCCAAGCAGAACGAGGGACTGGACAGCCGCATCGCCGCTCTCAAGACCCAACTCACTCTCATCGGGCAGGAGCTCGATGCCCAGAACAAGCTGCTCGCCCAGTCGCTGACCAATGCCAGCCGCGTGCTCCAGCTCCAGCGCGAGGAAGCCGAGATCAAGGGCACGATCAGCCAGGCCCAGTCCAACATTGCCGAGAACGCCGGACGCGTTGCCGAAATCGAGATCGGCATTCTCAACATCGATTCCGAAGTGAGGGAAGAGGCGACGACGTCCTTGCGCGAGATCGAGGCCAAGATCGCCGAGCTGAAGGAGAACCGCGCCGCGAAGCTCGAGACCTTGAGCCGCATGGATATCACCGCACCGGTGCCGGGCGTGGTGCTGGGGATGCAGGTTCATGCGCTGCGCTCGGTCATCCGGGCCGCCGATCCGCTGCTCTACATCATTCCCCAGGAGAGCGATCTCGTGATCTCGACGCAGATCTCGCCGACGCAGATCGACCAGGTCCGCGTGGGGCAGACGGCGCACATTCGCTTCGGCGCCTTCGATCACCGCTCCACGCCGGAGGTCTTCGGCCATGTGACCAAGGTCGCAGCCGACGTGCTCTCGGACCAGCGCACCGGTGCCACCTACTACAAGGCCGAGATCAAGCCGGATGCCGGCGAGCTCGCCAAGCTCGGCGACAAGCACGTGATGCCCGGCATGCCGGTCGAGACCTTCATCCAGACCACCGAGCGCTCGCCGCTCGAATATCTGGTGAAGCCACTTGCCGACTATTTCGCAAAGGCGTTCCGCGAGCGGTAATCTGCTTCCGGAAAGAGGTCGGAACGGCAAGCCCGCTGGACCTGACTATTGAAACAGCACCGCCCCCACAGTGGGGCGGTCCGCATACAGGACACTTGAGCGCGCCGTGAAGACATGGTGTCCCTTTCCCTTCGTCGGAAGGCCCTTCGCGCTCCAAGGCATTCCCTCTGCCGTCCTTGGCTTCCTTCGCCCGGCTGCGTCCGGGAGGTCGTCGTCTCAAATGACCTTGCATGGCTCGTGGTCGCTTGCCGGGTATGAGGGAGAGCAGGGGTGCGTAATGTGATGCTGGAACTTCAACGTTCCGGCTCAACCCCTTGAGAAGACTCTCATTGATTCCTTAAGCCGCTTCGCCGGCGCGCGCGTCAGAAACTGCGCCATCACAAACAGCGGCCTCAAATCCGATTCAAATCTCGGCAATCTGCGACGACGGTGTTGATCCTGTAGACCGCAGCCGCCTTGGGCTGATGCTCTCACATCGGTATTTCTTATGGACTGACACCGGGTACAGTGCCCGACAAATGCGGTTCCTTGCGGCCGCCAGGAAAGCGGAGTGAGCCCATGCATCTGGAGCACGTCAATCATCTCATGCTTGTCTATGCCACGTACCTGATCGCGGTCGCGAGCCCCGGTCCCAGCAACATGGCCATCATGGGAGTTGCGATGAGCCAGGGGCGTGCGTCCGCTGTGGTCCTGGCACTCGGTGTGATGACGGGGAGCATGTTTTGGGCGGTTCTTGCCGCGGCCGGCATGTCCACACTTCTGGCCGAATATGCCGGGGCTCTCATTGCGATCAAGATTGCCGGGGGTCTCTACCTGCTCTATCTCGCTTTCAAATCCGCAAGATCGGCTCTGTCGGACCGTGTTCGGCCGGTGATTGCCGATGCCCCCGGGAAAAGAACGACCCACTATCGCAAAGGCCTTCTGCTTCATCTGACCAACCCCAAGTCCATCCTCGGATGGATCGCGATCATGTCCCTCGGCCTGCGTCCTGACGCCCCGCCGTACACCCTGCAGGCGATCGTGGCGGGCTGCGCGATCCTCGGAGTTACGGTCTTCGTCGGGTACGCCCTGATCTTCTCGACGGCTCTGATGGGGCAGGCCTATCAGAAAACTCGGCGCTGGATCGAAGGCACGCTTGCGCTGGTCTTCGGGTATGCCGGTATCCGCTTGCTGCTTTCGAAGACGTAGGCACCCGGCCCGGCATGGCGCACCGCTGGCTTGCGCGCATAAGAAAAAGGGGCCGCTCGCGCAGCCCCCTTCTTTCGTTACAGCTGAGCCGGACCGGTTACTTGTCGAGGTCCGCCAGGATCTCTGCGGCGCGTCCCACGCTGGTGTGGCGCACGTCCGCGTCGTGGCGACGGTTTGCGAAGATCGCGGTTGCCATCAGCTTCTCTGCGAGATCTGCCGGCAGCGAAAGGATGACGCGCTCGTCGTCCTTGTGGATGCCGCCGATCTCCGAAAGCCGGTCCGTGATCATGCCGCCGGCGACCGTGTTGTGGGTCTCCGGATCGATCAGGATGAAGGCGCCGGTGGTGCGGTTCTGCTCGTAGGTGTCGAAGATCGCCTGCTCGTCGAAGGTGAGGTGCACCTTGCCGATGGCGTTCATCGCCAGCTTCTCGGTATCCGTCCACTTGCCGTTCTTCAGATCCAGCTGGCTTGCCGGCTGCACGCTCACGCGCTGGCGGCGGCTGCCGCTCTTCAGCCAGTAGCGCTTGCCCGGCTCGATGCCTTCGGGCTGAAGAGCAACGATCTGTGCGTCGAACTTGCGGCCCGTCATCGGCTGGTTGTCGATCGAGACGATCATGTCGCCGCGCGATACGTCGACCTGGCGGTCGAGCACCAGCGTGATCGCGTCGCCGGCCACGGCGGCATTGCGCACGAGGTCGTAGGTCACGATCTGCTTGACGTTCGCGACAATGCCGGAGGGCAGGATCGCCACGCTGTCACCAGGCTTGACCGCGCCGCCTGCGACGGTGCCCTGGTATCCGCGGAAGCTTTCGCCCGGCCGCGAGACGCGCTGGACCGGCAGGCGGAAGCCGACCGTGTGGCTGGAACGGACGGTTGCCGATTCCAGCGTTTCGACCAGCGTCGGGCCTTCGTACCAGGCCATGGAGGAACGTCCGTCATAAACGACGTTCTCGCCCTTGAGCGCGGAAACCGGAATGGCGGTGATCTGCTTCACGCCGAGCGAAAGCGCCAGTTCGCGGAACTCGTGCGAGATCTGATCGAACCGGCTGCGATCGTAGCCGACGAGGTCGATCTTGTTGACCGCGAGCACGAACTGGCGGATGCCCATCAGGGTGGCGATGGTGGCATGCCGGCGGGTCTGCTCGAGGATGCCGGTGCGGGCATCGACCAGAAGCACGGCGAGATCGGCGGTCGAGGCGCCCGTCGCCATGTTGCGGGTGTACTGCTCGTGGCCGGGGGTGTCGGCGACGATGAACGAACGCCGGTCGGTCGAGAAGTAGCGATAGGCGACGTCGATGGTGATGCCCTGTTCGCGTTCCGCCTGGAGCCCGTCGAGCAGCAGGGCGAAGTCGGGAAGGCCGAGATCGTTCTGCTTGCCGGAGGAATCACGCTTGAGCGTCGCCGCCTGGTCTTCCTTGACGGCCTTGGTATCCCAGAGCAGTCGGCCGATCAGCGTGGACTTGCCGTCGTCGACACTGCCGCAGGTGATGAGCCGCAGCGGGCGGGAATCACGGGACGACCGGGCCGGTTCGGCCGCCACGTCGATCGTGGCGGCGCTTGCAGTTGCGGATACGGTCATCTCAGAAATACCCTTCGCGTTTCTTCTTTTCCATGGAGCCGGACTGGTCGCGGTCGATCGCGCGGCCCTGCCGTTCGGAGACGGTGGCCGTCTCCAGCTCCGAAATGATGTCGTCAAGCGTGGTTGCCTCGGAACGGATCGCGCCGGTCAGCGGGAAGCAGCCGAGTGTACGGAAGCGTATAACGCCCTCCTGGCGGACTTCGCCGGGGAGCAGCTCGAGCCGCGGATCCTCGGCGAGGATCATCATGCCGTCGCGCTCCACAAAGGGGCGTTTCTTCGCGAAATAGAGCGGCACGATCGGGATTTCCTCGGCCTGGATGTAGCGCCAGATGTCGACTTCCGTCCAGTTCGACAGCGGGAAGGCGCGCACGCTCTCGCCGCGGTTGATCATGCCGTTGTAGATGTTCCACAGCTCGGGGCGCTGGTTGCGCGGATCCCAGCGGTGGTCCGGCGTTCGGAAGGAGTAGATGCGTTCCTTGGCGCGGGAGGCTTCCTCGTCGCGGCGCGCGCCGCCGAAAGCGGCGTCATACTTGCCGGCGTCGAGCGCCTGGCGAAGCGCTTCCGTCTTCATGATGTCCGTGTAGCGCGCGGAGCCGTGCGTGAACGGCGTCACGTTCTCGGCCGCGCCGCGCGGATTGATGTGCTCGACGAGATCGAGGTCGTAGCGCTTCACGATCTCGTTGCGGAACGCAATCATCTCCGCGAACTTCCAGCCCGTGTTGACGTGCAGGAGCGGGAAGGGGACGCGGCCCGGATAGAAGGCCTTGCGTGCCAGATGCAGCAGGACGGACGAATCCTTGCCGATCGAGTACAGCATCACCGGCTTGTCGAACTCGGCGGCTACCTCGCGGAAGATGTGGATGGCTTCGTTTTCGAGCGCCTTCAGATGCGGATCGAGCGGCGGCTTTGCAGGCGCAGTGCGCCGCGCTTCCGCGTTGCCAGAAATGTCGGACATGTTCGGTATTATCTCCAGAATGTTTTGCTGACCGCCGTGGGCGGGGCGCGCTTCAGAGCGCGCTCGATTCCAGCGAGGGAAGGGCGGCTTCGGGCACGTGAAGGCCGCATTCGCGTTTCTCGTCGTTCTCCCACCACCAGCGGCCGGCCCGCTCGGGCTCGCCCGGCTTGATGGCGCGGGTGCAGGGTTCGCACCCGATCGAGGGATAACCGCGGGCATGAAGCGGGTTGACCGGAACCGCATTCTCCTCGACGTAGGCCTTCAGGGTCTCGATGTCCCAGTCGGCGAGAACGTTGATCTTGATCAGGTTCCGTTCGGCATCGAATTCCGCGAACGGTGTTTCCGCACGGTTGCCCGACTGGCCGCGACGAAGGCCGGTGATCCAGAAGGATGCCCCTTCGAGTGCGCGCGCAAGCGGCTTCAGCTTGCGCACGCCGCAACAGGCGTGCCGCGCTTCGACGCTCTCGTAGAAGCCGTTCATTCCGTACTTGGCGACGTACTCGTCGATATCGTCCTTCAGCGGATGGTATCGCGTGATCGTGATGTCGTACTGGCTTTCGGTTTCGCCGATCAGATCGACGGTTTCCTTGAACAGCCGCCCGGTTTCGAGCGTCGCGACGTCTATCGGCAACCGGTGCGTACCGATTGCGGCCGTAATGACCTGATCCTCGATGCCGAGGCTGGTGGTGAACACGGTTCGGCCGCCTAGGCTCGCTACGAGCGAAAGCCGGCCGGCGAGATCGAGGCTTGCAAGCTGATCATCGAGGGCCTTGGCGGTCCCCTTATCGGTAATGGCAGTCATGATGGTGTCCTGTCTCGAAGTGGCCGGATTATTGCAGGTCACTTCCCGAGGGGACAGGAAAACGGATTTCCAATCCAAGCCGTTCAGAGCAAATATCTCCACAGCTCCGCCGTCTCAAAACAAATCGTCCCATCGGTGTGCAAAGCCCTGCGGGACCGCCCGCGGGCAGGACTGTCCACGGCTGCGCGGATGACGCGAATTTTACCGGCTTTCACCCCTTGTCAAAACTTGACACTGCAACTCACGTTTTATAGTTGAAGATTATATTCAAGTTTTTGGGAAGGACTTAACGATGGCCATCACGATCAAGGCCTATGACGCCAACAAGGACGGCAAGGGAATCAACTTCACGTCCTATCTGGCGAACTACGAGAAGACATTCGTGCCCTCCGGCTACGGTTCTTTCAACAGCACCGATCCGATGGCGATGTCAGGCTCGCAGTATGCGGCCACCAACGCCAAGGGCTACGGCGTCTTCCTCACGTCCGGCAAGAGCGAGTGGGACTACGACATCATCACCCACACGGTCAAAGGATCGCTGAACTCGGTTACCTTCGCCAATTCCATCAAGCTGAACAGCGCAACGAAGTTTACCGGTACGCTCGACCTGGAGATCTCCGGCCTCAACATCACCAAGACCGCGCTTGGCGGCGAGATCCTCAGTGACCTGAGGGACGCTTCGACGACCAGCCTGGTCAAGGTCCTGAAGGCCAACAGCATCAATTTCACCGGCAGCACCGGATCGGATACGTTCACCGGCTACTCCAAGGCGGACAAGATCTACGGCGGGTCCGGAAACGACTTGCTGAAGGGCGGGGCAGGCAATGACACGGTCTCGGGCGACAGCGGCAACGACAAGGTCTATGGCGGCAGCGGCAACGACAAGGTCTACGGCGGCAGCGGCAATGACTACCTCTACGGTGACAGCGGCAACGACGTGCTCGATGGCGGCAGCGGCAACGACACGCTCTACGGCGGCGCCGGCAACGACAAGCTGACTGGCGGCGCCGGTAACGACAAGCTCTATGGCGGCAGCGGGTCGGATATCTTCGTCTTCGCCAAGAACAGCGGCAACGACACGATCTACGACTTCGATGCCGGTTCGGCAAAGACCGACGTGATCTGGCTCGACAAGTCCGTGCTGAAGAACTTCTCGGCCGTTCTCGACCATGCGACGGATACGCGCTCCGGCGTTGAGATCGAATACGGCAGTGCCACCATCACGCTGAAGGGCGTCGACTACGACGACCTGCACAAGAACGATTTCCTTTTCGTCTGAGGCATCCGGCCTTTCAGGGCGGTATCGGCCGGGCTTCATCAGCCCGGCCGTTTCAGTTCGCAGGAGAGGTTTTCCTGCCTTCTTCGTTTGTATCCGCGGCGAGATTGCTCTAAAGCCGAACAAAGGGCGGCGCCTCGTCGTGGCGGCCGCGGAAGCGTTGGCATGCGATGATCTCACAAAAGGCGAAATATGCGCTGCGCGCGCTTGCGGCGCTTGCGCGTGCGAACCCGGCAGAACCGATGCTGATCGGTGACATCGCCGAGCAGCAGAATATTCCCAAGAAGTTTCTCGAGCAGATCCTGCTCGACATGAAGCACCACGGCATCGTGACGAGCCGGAGAGGGAAGCAGGGCGGCTATCTGCTTCTGCGGCCGGCGGCAGGCATCACCTTCGGCGAGATCCTCAGGATGATCGACGGGCCGGTCGCGCCGCTGCCGTGTCTTTCCATAACCGCCTATCGCCGTTGTGACGATTGCGACGGAGAGGAGGCATGCGAGATCCGCCACGTCTTTTCGCGCGTCGCCGACGCAACCCGCGCCGTGCTCTTCGGTACGACAATCGCCGATGCGATAGCCCGGGAGGATGCCGATACGGCCCGGCTGCTGGCGGCAAACGAAGCCTGAGTAACGGCCGAAAGCCCGTCTCCGGCGCTCCGATTTGCCGCCCCGGCTGCCACTTTCCACCCTCCGGCGCTGAAACAGAATCCTCACCCGGCGCCGGATTCGAAAACGCTCCATTTTGCCCGGGCGGGCTATTTCCAGAACCAATTTGCGCTACAATCCGGCTCGCGGAATGACTTTTGCGTTCACCTCTTTGATTGTTGACTAACCCTAGTAAGTCGATAGAGTTAAGCCACTGAGAACAGGGGAGTGACAAAAATGTCGATGTTTTCCAGAAGCTTAAGCGTAGCGGCCCTGAGTATTGGCCTGACGTTTAGCGGGCTCACGGGAGCCTGGGCGCAGACCGCCCTTCTTAACGTGTCCTATGATCCAACACGCGAACTCTACAAGGACTATAACCAGGCCTTCGCTGCGCACTGGAAGAAGGAGACCGGCGAAGACGTGACGATTCAGCAGTCGCACGGCGGTTCCGGCAAGCAGGCCCGCTCCGTCATCGACGGCCTGGAGGCCGACGTCGTGACGCTTGCTCTCGAAAGCGACATCAACGCGATCGCCGACAAGACGGGCAAGATCGCCAAGGATTGGCGGGCCCGTCTGCCGAACAACTCCTCGCCTTACACCTCCACGATCGTCTTCCTGGTCCGCAAGGGCAACCCGAAGGGCATCCAGAACTGGGGCGATCTGGTGAAGGGCGACGTGCAGATCGTCACCCCGAACCCCAAGACATCAGGCGGCGCCCGCTGGAACTACCTCGCAGCCTGGGCCTGGGCCAACCAGGAGTTCGGCGGCGATCAGGATAAGATCAAGGCTTACATTTCCGAGCTCTACAAGCGCGCGCCTGTTCTCGATACCGGCGCTCGCGGCTCGACGGTAACCTTCGCGCAGCGCCAGATCGGCGACGTGCTTCTCGCATGGGAGAACGAGGCCTATCTGGCCGGCGAGGAATTCGGCAAGGATTCCTTCGACATCATCGTTCCGCCGATCTCGATCCTCGCGGAGCCGCCGGTTGCGGTTGTTGACGGCAATGTCGACGCCAAGGGTACCCGGAAGGTTGCGGAAGCCTACCTGCAGTATCTCTATTCCGAGGAAGGGCAGAATATCGCTGCAAAGCACTTCTACCGCCCGTCCAAGCCTGAGCTTGTAAAGTCGGAGTTGCTCAAGCAGCTTCCCGATATTAAGCTGGTCACGATCGACGATCCGATTTTCGGCGGATGGGCCAAGGCACAGCCGGAGCATTTCGGCGACGGTGGGATCTTCGATCAGATCTACAAGCCGGGGAACTGATAATTTGACATCCACTTCTGCTTTTGCAGGGTGGCGGATCAAGAGGCCAAGTGTCATTCCAGGCTTTGGATTGACGCTTGGCTTTTCGCTCGCCTACCTGACGCTTATCATTCTCATTCCTCTTTCGGGCCTTGTCTGGAGGTCCGCTTCCCTTTCAGCAAGTGAGTTCATGGCGATCCTGACCGATCCGCGCACCATCAAGGCGCTCGAGGTCAGTTTCGGCACGGCCTTCCTCGCCGCGCTGATCAACGTCGTGTTCGGCGTGCTCGTCGCCTGGGTCGTGGTGCGCTACGAATTTCCGGGCCGGCGCCTGCTTGACGCCGTTGTCGATCTGCCCTTTGCGCTGCCGACGGCGGTTGCCGGCATCTCGCTTGCCGCGCTCTATGCACCGAACGGCTGGGTGGGCAGCATTCTGGCGCTTGTCGGCATCAAGGTCGCCTTCAATCCCGTCGGCATCGTCGTCGCCCTGGTCTTCGTGGGGCTGCCCTTCGTGGTCAGGACGGTGCAGCCGGTCATGGAAGAAATCGACAAGGAGGTGGAGGAAGCCGCCGCCACTCTCGGAGCCACGCGGTTCCAGACGGTGAGCAGGGTTCTCCTTCCCGGGCTCGCCCCGGCGATCCTCACCGGCTTCGCCCTGGCTTTCGCTCGTGGCGTCGGCGAGTACGGCTCCGTCATCTTCATCGCGGGCAATATCCCCTATGTCTCGGAGATTGCGCCGCTGCTGATCGTGATCCGCTTGGAGGAATTCAACTATGCGGCCGCGACAGCCATTGCCACGATCATGCTTGCACTTGCCTTCGTCATGCTTCTTCTGATCAATCTCATACAGGCGTGGAGCCGGCGGAGGTATGGTCATGGCGCGTAATGCACGAACCAAGCGGCCATCGTCACCCACGACGGAGACCGCATTCGCCCGCGGCACGATCATGGTGATCGTGCTTCTCTTCCTAGGCCTTTTTCTGCTGCTGCCGTTGCTGGCGGTGTTCGTCGAGGCGTTTCGAAAGGGCGCTGGCGAGTTTATCGCCGCGCTCCTGGAACCCGATGCGGTTGCGGCCATTCGCCTGACGCTGCTTGTCGCCGCGATCGCCGTTCCGCTGAACCTCATCTTCGGCATCAGCGCGGCATGGGCGATCGCCAAGTTCGAGTTCAAGGGCAAGTCATTCCTGACGACGCTGATCGACCTGCCGTTCTCCGTCTCGCCGGTCATTTCGGGACTTGTCTATGTCCTGCTCTTCGGCATGGGGGGAACGCTTGGTCCCTGGCTCAAGAGCTATGGCATCGAGATCCTCTTTGCCGTTCCCGGCATTGTGCTGGCAACGGTCTTCGTCACCTTCCCCTTCGTCGCGCGCGAGCTCATTCCACTGATGGAGGACCAGGGCACGGGGGACGAGGAGGCCGCGCTTTCTCTCGGCGCCAGCGGCTTGCAGACGTTCTGGTTCGTGACGCTTCCCAATATTAAGTGGGGGCTTCTCTACGGCGTCCTGCTCTGCAACGCCCGTGCCATGGGTGAGTTCGGGGCCGTTTCGGTGGTGTCCGGCCACATTCGCGGTCTGACCAACACCATGCCGCTGCATGTCGAGATTCTCTACAACGAGTACAACATGGTCGCCGCCTTCTCGGTCGCATCCCTGCTTGCCTTGCTTGCACTGGTTACGCTTGCGCTGAAGACGGTCCTCGAATTGCGGTTTGGCGCGGAAATCGCCGCTGGCCGCAAACACTGAAAGGCATCTCATATATGGAAGTCAGGGTTTCCCACATACGCAAGGAATTCGACCGGTATCCGGCCTTGCACGACGTCTCGCTGTCGATCCGTTCGGGCGAGCTGATCGCGCTGCTCGGGCCGTCGGGTTCCGGCAAGACGACGCTGCTGCGGCTGATCGCCGGCCTGGAGCAGCCGACCTCCGGGGAGATTTTCTTCGGCGACGAGGATGCGTCGTTCAAGACGGTGCAGGAGCGGCACGTCGGCTTCGTGTTCCAGCACTATGCACTTTTCCGCCACATGACGGTTGCCGACAACATCGGCTTCGGCCTGCGTGTCCGACCCCATGCCCAGCGCCCGCCGAAGACCGAGATCCGCAAGCGCGTGTCCGAACTCCTTGAGATGGTGCAGCTAGGCGGCCTCGAAAAGCGCTATCCGAACCAGCTCTCCGGCGGCCAGCGCCAGCGTGTGGCCCTTGCTCGTGCCATGGCGATCGAGCCCAAGGTGCTGCTCCTCGACGAACCCTTCGGTGCGCTCGACGCAAAGGTTCGAAAGGAGCTTCGCCGCTGGCTCAGGGAATTCCACGACCGGACCGGCCATACGACCGTGTTCGTGACCCACGACCAGGAAGAGGCGCTGGAGCTCGCCGACCGCGTGGTGGTGATGAGCCAGGGGGCGATCGAGCAGGTCGGCTCCTCCGACGATGTCTACGACCGTCCGAACTCGCCCTTCGTCTTTTCGTTCATCGGCGACAGTGCCAGCCTTCCGGTGACCATTTCCGGCGGCATGCTGAAGTTCCGCGGCCAGGACATCGGCATTCCCGCGCAGGGCGAGGGTGCGGCGACCCTGTTCTTTCGCCCGCAGGACGTGGTTCTCGCTTCCGAGGGACCGGCACTCTGTGGCGTGGTCTCGACCAGCCGCCGGCTGGCCGGGACCCGTATCGCGGATCTCGATATAGACAAGGGGGGCGAGTCCCACCACGTCGAGATCGAGGTCCCGCTGGAGGCCAACTCCCAGCCGGGCTCCGAGATCCGCTTCCGCCCGACGCGCTGGAAAGTGTTCTCGTAAGCGTCCGGTTTCGGGATCAAGGCGTCTTCAAGCATTCTTGAACGGAGCGGACGCTGAGGCCGTGTATCCTGTCCTCTCGTTGTGAGCGAGAGGAAAGGAACCAGACATGGCCCGCATCCTGACGACGACCTGTGCCGCTGCCCTTGCGGGCGTTCTTGTCGCCGGCACTGCGTTTGCCCACCACGGCTGGTCCTGGGCCGAGGAGGAGCAGACCGAGCTTACCGGAATTATCCGCTCCGTGGAGATTTCGCCGCCCCATCCGCGCCTCGAAGTGGAGACCGCCTCCGATGGCCTCTGGCGCGTCGAGCTCGGCAATCCGCGACAGACCGCGCGCTCCGGCTTCGTCGAAGGGTCGGCCAAGCCGGGCGACGAAATCGTCGTTCTCGGAAACCGGTCGCTCGACAAGAACGAGAAGCGCATGAAGGCGGTCCGCATCACCGTCGCCGGCAAGGTCTTCGACATCTATCCCGAGCGGATCCGGATGAACTGACGGAGCGAGCATGGACGTTCTGGCATGGCTCTCTGCCTCGCCGCTTGCGGCCGCCCTGAGGGCATCCGGCACGCTCTACCTGTTCGTGAATGCCGCTCATATCCTATCGATCGGCCTGCTTGTCGGGGCGATCCTGCCGCTGGACCTGAAGATGATCGGCCTCATCCGCTCAGCTCCGCTCGAGGTCGTCGGACCATTCCTGTCGCGTGTCGCTGCGACGGGCCTTGCGCTGGCGATCGTGACCGGCCTTTGCCTCTTCTCCGTCAAGCCGGCGGAGTACGCGGCCAATCCGGCCTTTCTCGTCAAGCTGTCGTTGCTGGCTTTCGGCATAGCCAACGCCCTCGCCACGCGGCTGAACGGCCGGTGGCGGCAGGCAATCGCGAGCGGCTATGCATCCGCGCGCCTGCGCGTGCAGGCGTTCCTGTCACTGGTGGTCTGGATCGGCACCGTGGTGGCAGGCCGCTGGATCGGCTTTCTCTGAACCCGTCTCCCGCACCTATGTCGCTGCGAGGCCTATGACACCAGGCGATATCCCGGAACGCGTCGCGATCCTCCGTATAATCCATCCGCGCTGAGCACCTTGCCTTCACGCATGCCTTCGCACCGGCTCCGGTGATTGCTTGCGGGAGACATGCTCTACCGGTCGCTCGTCTCCCAGCGCGGATTGGTCCAGGGCTCCTGATTGCTGCGGGGGAGCGGCTGTTTCCCCAGAATGTGGTCCGCCGCCTTTTCGCCGGTCATGATCGAGGGTGCGTTGAGGTTGCCGTAGGTCACATGCGGGAAGATCGAGGAGTCCGCGACCCGCAGGCCGTCGACGCCGATGACGCGCGTCTCCGGATCGACGACCGCCATCGGATCGTCCTTGGCTCCCATCCGGCACGTGCCGCAGGGGTGATAGGCGCTTTCGAGATGCTCGCGCAGGAAGGCGTCGATCTGGTCGTCGGTCTGCACGCCTTCGCCCGGCTGGATCTCCGGCCCGCGATACTGGTCGAAGGCCTTCTGCCCGAAGATTTCGCGCGTGAGCCGGACACAGTGGCGGAACTTCTCCCAGTCCTCCGGATGGCTCATGTAGTTGAAGCGGATCACCGGATCGGCCTTCACGTCCGCGGAGCGTAGCGTGACGTTGCCGCGCGACTTCGAAAGGTTGTAGCCGACATGGACCTGGAACCCGTGGGTGTTGGCCGCAGCCTTTCCGTCATAGCTGATTGCGACGGGGAGGAAGTGGTACTGGATGTCCGGCTGTCTGAGACCCGGTGCGGAACGCAGGAAGGCGCAGGCCTCGAACTGGTTCGACGCGCCGAGGCCACTCTTGGAGACCAGCCAGCGTGCGCCGACGACGCCCTGCCAGAACCAGGGCAGCCATGAATAGAGCGACACCGGCTTGGTCGAGACCTGCTGGAAATAGAACTCCATATGGTCCTGCAGGTTGGCGCCCACGCCCGGCCGGTCCACCTTCACCTCGATGCCCATGTCGGAAAGATGGGCGCCGGGCCCGATCCCGGACAGCATCAGAAGCTTCGGCGAGTTGAACGACGAAGCCGAGACGATCACCTCGCGGTTCGCCTTGACGACCTCGATCCGGCCGTCGCGTTCGATCTCGACGCCGATCGCCCGTCCGTTCTCTATAACGACCTTGCGGGCGAAGCAGCGCACGAGTTCAATGTTCGGCCGCTTCAGCGCCGGCCTGAGATAGGCGTTGGCGGCCGACCAGCGGCGCCCCTGCCAGACGGTCTGCTCCATCAGGCCGAAGCCTTCCTGCTTGGAGCCGTTGTAGTCCTCCGTCAGCTCGAAACCGGCCTGCTTGCCGGCCTGGATGAAGGCGTGAAACAGCGGGTTCTTCACCGGGCCGCGCTGGACATGCAGCGGGCCGTCTGTGCCGCGCCAGCCATCCTCGCCGCCATGGCTGTTCTCCATGCGCTTGAAATAGGGCAGCACGTCCGCATAGGCCCAGCCTTGAGCGCCGAGCGCTTCCCAGCGGTTGAAGTCCTCCGCATGCCCGCGCACGTAGACGAGCCCGTTGATCGACGACGAGCCGCCGATCACCTTGCCTCGCGGGGCGGTGATGCGCCGGTTGTTGAGGTTCGGCTCGGGTTCGGAAAGATAGCCCCAGTTGTAGCGCTTCATGCTCATCGGCCAGGCAAGCGCCGCAGGCATCTGGATGAACGGCCCGATGTCGGAACCGCCATATTCCAGGACCATCACGGTATTCTTGCCGTCCTCCGAAAGGCGATAGGCCAGTGCGGAGCCTGCCGAACCCGATCCGACGATGATGAAGTCTGCCTGCTGCATGGTGGATTGCTTTCTGTCGTCCAGGTTTGTCTCTCCCTGGGGGAAGGGAGGAAGCATTGGTTATGATGCCCCCCTGGGGAGGGAGGCAGATCTCAGTACGGCGCCTCGACCTTGCCCATCGACACGTAGACGGTCTTCAGCTCCGAATAGTGCTCCAGCGCGGCAAGCGAGTTCTCGCGGCCGAAGCCGGACTGCTTGGAGCCGCCGAAGGGGATCTCTACGGGGCAGAGGTTGTAGGTGTTGATCCAGAGCGTGCCGGCCTCCAGCTGGTCGACGACGCGATGGGCGCGGGTGATGTCGGCGGTGAAGACGCCGCCGGAGAGGCCGAACTCGGTGGCGTTGCCGCGGGCGATCACTTCGTCCTCGCGGTCGAAATCGAGCACGCACATGACAGGCCCGAAGATTTCCTCGCGGGCGATCGTCATCTCGTCCTTCACATCGGAAAAGACGGTCGGCTGGATGTAGTAGCCTTCGCCGGAGACGTGGTTGGGAATGCCGCCGCCGGTGAGAAGCGTCGCGCCCTCCGCCTTGCCCTTGCCGATATAGTCCATGACCTTGTCGCGCTGCGCCTTCGAGACCATCGGGCCAAGCTGCGTCGCCTCGTCCAGCGGCTCGCCGATGACGATCTTCTCCGTCCGCTCCTTGAGCCGCGACAGAAACTTCTGCTTGATGCCCTTCTGCACGAAGACGCGGGTACCGTTCGAGCAGACCTGGCCGGTCGAATAGAAGTTGCCGAGCATCGCCCCGCCGATGGCGCTTTCGAGGTCGGCGTCATCGAAGACGATCAGTGGGGACTTGCCGCCGAGTTCCATCGTGACATGCTTCAGCTCGGAGGCTGCAGCTCCCGCCACCTTCTTGCCTGTCGGCACGGAGCCCGTGAGCGACACCTTGGCGACATCGGGATGGTTGACGAGCAGCGGCCCGGTCGTCCGGTCTCCCTGGATGACGTTGTAGAGCCCCTTCGGCAGGCCCGCCTCGATCAGGATTTCCGCAATCTTCAGTGCGCCGAGCGGGGTGTTTTCCGAGGGCTTGAACACCATGGCGTTGCCACAGATCAGCGCCGGCGCGCCCTTCCAGCAGGCGATCTGCTGGGGGTAGTTCCAGGCGCCTATGCCGACGCAGACCCCGAGCGGCACTCGCTTCGTAAAGGCAAAATCCTGTCCGAGCGGGATGTAGTCGCCATTGAGGCCGGCGGCCGCGATGCCGCCGAAGAACTCGAAACTGTCGGCGCCGGAGGTCGGATCGGCGACGATCGTTTCCTGGATCGGCTTGCCGGTGTCGAGCGTCTCGAGTTCCGAAAGCTCGCGGTTGCGCTCGCGCATGATCTCGGCCGCCCGCTTGAGGATGCGTCCGCGCGCCGTCGGGCTCATCGCTGCCCATTCCGGTTGCGCGCGCTTGGCCGCCGCGATCGCCTTCTCGACGATTGTGGGCGTTGCTGCATGCAGCCGGGCTATGACTTCGCCCGTTGCCGGATAGAGGCTTTCGAAGGGCGTACCCCCGGCATCCTCGACATATTCGCCGTCGATGAAGTGCGAGGCTTTGGGTTGGGCTCTCATCTCATTCTCCCCGCGGGTAGCGTTTGGATTCCTCGAGATTGTCGAGGTTCATGTGGTTGCGCATGTAGCGCTCGGATGCCTTCTGCAGCGGCTGGTGATCCCAGGGATAGTAGGAGCCATTGCGCAGCGCCTCGTAGACGACCCAGCGTCGCGCCTGGCTTTCGCGCACCGCCGCGTCGAACGCCTCCATGTCCCAGCGCGCTTCCCGCATGGCGCGGAAAGCGTCGAGCGTCGCACGGACGACGGGATTGTCTGGATTGTCGGCGAGGTTGTTGAGCTCCCGCGGATCGGCCTCGAGGTCATAGAGCTGGTCCGGGTCGAGTGCGCAGTGGATATATTTCCACTTGCCCTCGCGAATGGCGACGAGCGGGGCGTAGGAGCCTTCCGCCGCATATTCCATCAGCACCGGAGAGGTCCGTTCGCCGCCGTTCATCAAAGGCAGCAGGCTCTCCCCGTCGGTCCAGTGCATGACCTCCTCCATCGAAATGCCGGCGAGGTCGCACAGGGTAGGGGTGATGTCGAGGTTCGAGACCGGAGAGAGGTGGAGGCCGCCCGCAATGTCGGGACCGGCGATCATCAGGGGCACGCGCGCCGAGCCCTCGAAGAAGTTCATCTTGAACCAGAGGCCCCGCTCGCCCAGCATGTCGCCATGGTCGGAGCAGAACAGGATGAACGTGTCGTCCAGCATCCGCGTGCGCGTCAGCGTGTCGATCAGTTCGCCGACCTTCTCGTCGATATAGGAGATGTTGGCGAAATAGGCGCGGCGCGAGCGGCGCACGTCGTTTCGCGTGACGTCGAAGTTCTTGTAGTCGCAGGAGTGAATGATGCGCTCGGAATGTGGATCCTGCTTTTCGAGCGGGCCGACCTCGGGAAGCAGGTGCTCGCAGTTCTCGTAGAGATCCCAGAACTTGCGGCGCGCCACGTAGGGGTCGTGCGGATGGGTGAAGGAAACCGTCAGGCACCAGGGGCGGCGGGCCTGGTCGTCGTTCTCTCGCGAAAGCTGGTAGAGCTTCTGGTTGGCGAGGAAGGCGACCTCGTCGTCATATTCCATCTGGTTGGTGATCTCGGCGACGCCGGCGCCGGTGACCGAGCCGAGATTGTGATACCACCAGTCGATCCGCTCGCCGGGCTTGCGGTAGTCGGGGGTCCAGCCGAAATCGGCCGGGTAGATGTCCGTCGTCAGCCGTTCCTCGAAACCGTGGAGCTGGTCCGGGCCGACGAAATGCATTTTGCCGGACAGCGCCGTGTAGTACCCGGCGCGGCGCAGGTGGTGCGCATAGGTCGGGATCGAGGAAATGTATTCGGCGGCATTGTCGTAGACCTGGGTGCGGCTCGGCAGTTGCCCCGCCATCAGGGAGGCGCGCGCCGGCGCGCAGAGCGGCGAGGATGTGTAGTTGTTGCGGAACCGTGCCGAACGCTTCGCCAGCGCCTTGAGGTGCGGCGCGTGCAGGAACGTTGCCGGGCCATCCGGAAACAGTGTCCCGTTCAGCTGGTCGACCATGATGATCAGGATGTTCGGCGTTCTGGCACTCAAGGTTCGGGTCCTCTGGATACGGGCATGCGGTTGAAAGGGGCAGTCTAGCGGCTTGCCGGTCCGCGAGGTCGCTGCAATGCGGCGCGGGGCGATGATCCTGCGCCAGCCGGGCCGCCTGCGGAATGACGCAACTGCGCGGAAAGATAGTCTTCCGTCAGTTCGATCGATGCATCGATGCTGATGGGAGCGGACTTCAGGCTCTGGCGGATGTAGAGCCCGTCGATCATCGCGGCCGCGCCCTCGGCGATACGGGCTGCGTCGTCGGCCGAGCAGAGTTCCCTCAGGCTCGCCAGCAGATTGGAATGCAACCGCCGCGCATAGATGACAAGAAGGCGGCGGACGTCCTCCGAGCGTTGCGCCTCGGTATAGAAGGCGAGCCAGGCGGCGATGGTGTCGGGGGCGAACTGGTCGGCCTGAAAACTCACACGGATGATCGCGGACAATCTTTCTCTCGGGGAGGGCGCGGCCTTCAGCGCGGCGACGGCATGCGCACGCAACTGTCTGAGAAGGCTGCGAATTGTTTCTATCAGGAGTTGCTCCTTGGAGCCGAAATAGTGATGCGCGAGAGCCGCAGACACGCCGGCGTGGCGGGCGATTTCCGACATCGTGACGGCAAGCGAGCCGTGGTCGCCGATCGCTCTCAGCGTCGCGTCCACAAGCGCCTTGCGTCGCACCGGTTCCATTCCGACTTTCGGCATCGATCACTCCTTGAAGGTCGGCAGAGTATTTTTAATTGATCGATCAATCAATAAAAATCAGATGGAAGCGGGTTCAAAATTTCTCTTGGGAAAACAGGGGACTATTGTAATATGGGCCGCGTTCAACAGGAGCTGTTCTCATGTCAGAGACTGTGAATACGTTTAGGGTGTCGGAGATTCGGGCCAAGTGGGGCTGGTTCGTGGCCCTCGGGATCCTTCTTCTCGTCTTCGGCATCATTGCCCTCGGAAACCTGCTCGTGGCCACCGTCGCATCGGTCTACGTCGTGGGCATGTTGATGATCGTCGGAGCGATCATCCATCTCGTGCACGCCTTCCAGGTGAAGGGCTGGAGCGACATGGCCTACTGGGCGCTGAGCGGCCTGCTCTATCTCGCCGCGGGCATCCTCGCCTTCGTCAATCCCATCCTCACCTCCGCCGTTCTCACGCTGCTGATGGCCGCCGCGCTGCTGGTATCGGGCATCTTCAGGATCTGGATCGGCATCCGCTCGCGGGAGTTGAGGGGATGGGGCTGGATCGTCGCCAGCGGCATCGTCAGCGGGCTGGCCGGCCTGATCATCATGGCCGGATGGCCGGTGAACAGCCTGTGGGTCCTCGGCCTCTTCCTCGCCTTCGATCTGCTGATGCAGGGATGGTCGATGATCGCCTTCGGGATCATGGCCAAGAGCTGAGCGGATGTTTGACACATTTGCCCGCTTCGGGTTAGAACGCTCGGCGTGGGATGGGGATGGAGCTCCCCGACAACCGCCGGCTACCGGCTGATAGCTCCTGTCAGGGCGACGTCAGTCGCTTTCGGCGGGAGTGTGTCCGGAGCAATGCTTGCTCCGCCAACCGCCGAAAGGCGGTTTTTTGTTGCCCGGTCACTCGAAACGAACAGAAGGGCAGCCCATGAATTATCTGATCGTCTTTCTCGGAGCCGGCATCGGCGGCGCGGGACGTCACGGGGTCAACGTAGTCGCCGCCCGGCTGTTTGGAACCAGCTTTCCGGTTGCAACGCTTGCCATCAACGTCCTCGGCTGCTTCCTGATGGGCATCATCGCCGGGATCTTCGCCTTTCGCAGCCATCTTCCCTATGAAGCCCGGCTCTTCCTGACCACCGGCGTCCTCGGCGGCTTCACCACATTCTCGGCCTTTTCGCTCGATGCGGCGCTCCTGTGGGACCGCGGTGCAATCGGGCAGGCGGCGTTCTATGTCGGGGCCAGCGTGGTCCTGACGCTCGTGGGCGTGGCGGCCGGCATGGCGCTGGCGCGCAGCCTCGTCGGAGGACAGATATCGTGAAAAGCCTGCTCTCGACCTGGCAGTTCTGGGCGCTCGGTTCCGCCGTCTTCGCGGCGCTCACCGCCATTCTCGCGAAGGCCGGCATAGGAGACACCAACGCCGATTTCGCCACCTTCGTGCGCACCGTGGTCATTCTCCTGCTCCTCGCATGCATCGTGACCGTGACGCAGAGCTGGCAGTCGCCGTCGGCGGTTTCGCCGAGAAGCTGGATCTTCCTGGTTCTCTCGGGTCTTGCGACGGGGGCTTCCTGGTTCTGCTATTTCCGGGCACTGAAGCTCGGGAATGCCGCGCAGGTTGCGCCGCTCGACAAGCTCAGCGTCGTTCTCGTCGCCATTTTCGCCGTGCTTTTCCTAGGCGAGAGGCTTTCCCCCACCCATTGGCTGGCGGTGTCGATGATCGCCGCAGGTGCCGTTCTCCTGACCTTGCGCATCTGACTCTGTTGTCGCCAACTCCCTGCAGTCGTTGAAGTTTCATTAAACTGTCACACTGGGGAAAGGAAAAATTCAGGCTTCAGCCGGAAGAGTCCCGCAAAAATTGTAGACGGGAGTTCCTGCATGTCTGCCGCTGAAATGCTCGCGTTGCGCCGCTATGCGGACGACGAGATAGTCACACTCGCCAAGCTTGTGGTCCAGACGGCGTTCCAGCCGATCGTGGAAGCGGCGACCGGCGCGGTCTTCGGCTTCGAGTCCCTGATGCGCGGCTTCGATCGCCTGGGCTTCCGCTCGCCGCTCGATCTTCTCGACCGGGCTCACGAGGCTGGCCAGCTGCTTGCTGTCGAACACATGATCAACAGTCGCGCACTCGCCGCCTTCGCCGCGTTGCCGGACTTTGCGTCCCGTACACTGTTCATCAATCTCGACTCGCGCCTCGTCGGTGTCGGGGGAGATGTCGTCGAGCGCCTGACCTCCCACCTGAAGCGTGCCGGGATCCCCGCATCATCCATCTGCTTCGAGATATCCGAGCGTTTCCAGAACGATGTCGTTCCCGAGTTCACCGAGCTGATGCGACGGCTCCGGCTCGAGGGTTTCAAACTTGCGATCGACGACTTCGGCGTCGGCCACAACGGGTTGAAGCTGCTGTGCGACCATCCGGTCGACTATCTCAAGATCGACCGCCATTTCATCTCCCGCATCGATGCCGATGCGCGCAAGCGTCATCTGGTCAGGAACACGATCAATGCGGCCCATGTGCTCGGCATACGCGTGATCGCCGAGGGCGTGGAAAACGAGGCGGAGTTCGTTGCCTGCCGCAACGCCGGCTGCGATCTCGTGCAAGGCTGGTTCGTCTCGCGTCCGGTCACGGATTTCTCCGCACTCCAGTCCGTCTATCCGCAGGTGGAACGCGCGGGCAGGGGGCGGCGCAACTCCCGTTCCTTCGACAGTGTCCTCATCCGGCGCCAGATCGAGCAGCTCCCGAGCGTGCGCGAGAGCGACAGCCTGGAGTCCGTCTTCGAGCTTTTCCGTCGAGACCCGACGCGGACCTTCTTCCCCGTGCTGAACGCCAATGACGAGCCGCGCGGCATCCTGCACGAGTATCACGTGAAGGAGCTGAGCTATCATCCGTTCGGGCGCGATCTCCTGAAGAACAAGATCTACCAGAAGAGCCTCTCGCATTTCGTGACTATGGCGCCGATCGCCGATCTCGATACCCCCGCCGAACAGCTGCTCAGCATCTTCGCCGGCATGGGCGGAAACGAGTGCGTCATCCTGACGGAGAACATGCGCTACGCCGGCATCCTCTCGGCCTCCTCGCTCCTGAAGATCATCAACGAGAAGCAGCTCAAGGCGGCCGAGGACCAGAATCCGCTGACCGGTCTGCCGGGCAACCGCTCCATCCGCGATTTCCTGCAGGACCGGGCGCTCGACGGCGATCAGCTACGCTGCTTCTGCTACTTCGACTTCGATAACTTCAAGCCGTTCAACGATCACTACGGCTTCCAGAAGGGCGATCAGGCCATATCGCTCTTCGCCTCTCTTTTGAGGCGTCACCTGGTCGGCGAGGATGTCTTCATCGGCCACCTGGGCGGCGACGACTTCTTCGCCGGCATATCGGGGCGCGACGCCCGCGACGTGCAGGCCCTCATCCAGCTCATACTTGGCGATTTCGGGCGCGAGGTACGCCACCTGTATGTGCCCGAAGACCTGCTTGCCGGTGCGATCCGCGGCCATGACCGCAACGGCGAAGCGCGGTCCTTCGCGCTCATGCGCTGCTCGGCGGCGGTTCTGATGGTGCCGGAAGGCGACGTCATCGCCGATGCGAGCCAGATCAGTACGGGGATTGCGGCGTTGAAGGGGAACGCGAAATCGAGTCTGGATGGCTTCGTGTTGCGCTCCATCCGTTCCGACGGGAACGACGGGGCAGGGAACGGCTGAAAACCTGGAATTGCATTGGGAATTTTAAAGCCGGAGCCTCCGGGGGCAGGAGTCGTTCGGGCACCTGCCCCCTTCGGTCATCGCCGCGCCTACACCTACGCACGCGGCCGATCTCCAGTTTATTTCAGTATCTTGACCATCGTTGCTTCGTGCTTCTTGCCCATCATTTCATAGGCCACGTTCACCTTCTCGCCGGCCTTCAGTCCGGGGTTCTTGAAGTTCTTCGGCAGCTGGTAGGTAACGCCGTCTGCAAGCGTGAGCGTCATCGCCTTCGGGCTGTAGGATTTCACGATGCCAGTCGTCGTCTGCGCTGCCAGCGCGAAGGCCGGAGCGGCAAGAACGGCGACGATTGCTACACATGAGAACGGAACACGCATCTTGGATGTCCTCGACTGACCCGCATGGGGCGCCTTCGAAGCCGTCCGGAATACGTCGTGTCGCAGCCCCTCAAGGCCGCCGGCGTTCCCCGGCTTCGCGATGAAGGATAGGGCCGGGCAAGATGCGGTTCAAATGAACAAAACTTAATTCTGGCTGTCCGAAAAATGTCGGAAAATCTGTGGTTTGCGGCAAAATTCGGATGGGTTGCACCGATCGCGAAGATTTGTCCGGCTGTACGGCGGAGTGTGTTGGAGTAGTGTGAAACAAAAGCATGCCTCGGCAGTTTAACCGCCGGCAGTGAAGGAGGTTGCGATGGCTTTGCCCAGTTCCATGTCGTTCGTCGAACTCAGCGCGTTTGGGGGGCCGGAGGCGATGTCTGTCGGCCGCACCACGATACCGCAGCCGCGCGCCGGCGAGATTCTCGTGCGAGTGGAAGCTGCCGGCGTCAACCGCCCCGATGTTCTCCAGCGCAAGGGGGACTACCCGCCGCCGCCCGATGCCAGTCCCATTCTTGGCCTGGAGGTCGCAGGTGAAGTCGTCGAAATCGGCGAAGGCGTGACTGCCTGGAATATCGGCGACAAGGTCTGCGCGCTCGCCAATGGCGGTGGCTATGCAGAATACTGTGTCGTTCCGGCAGGCCAGACCCTGCCGTTTCCCAAGGGCTACGATGCCGTGAAGGCGGCGGCGCTGCCCGAGACCTTCTTCACTGTCTGGGCGAACGTCTTCATGATGGCAGGCCTTCAGCCGGGCGAAAGCGTCCTCATACACGGAGGCACCAGCGGCATCGGCACGACGGCGATCCAGCTCGCGACCGCCTTCGGCGCCAGGGTCTATGCGACCGCCGGGTCGGATGCGAAATGCCAGGCCTGCCTCGATCTCGGGGCTCAGCGCGCGATCAACTACCGCAACGAGGACTTTGCGGCGGTCATCGCGGAAGAGACCGGCAAGAAGGGCGTGGACGTCATTCTCGACATGATCGGGGCTGCCTATTTCGACCGGAACCTGCAGTCGCTGGCGCGCGATGGGCGGCTTTCCATCATCGCCTTTCTCGGCGGGACCTTTGTCGAGAAGGTGAGCCTTGCACCGATCATGCTGAAGCGCCTGAGGGTCACGGGCTCGACCCTGCGTCCGCGCACGGCCGCGGAAAAGCGGGACATCCGGGATGCACTGCTCACCGACGTCTGGCCGCTTCTCGACGAGGGTCGCCTTGCTCCCGTCATTCACGCGGTCTTCCCGCTCGCGGAGGCCGCCGCCGCCCATCGGATGATCGAGCACGGGCAACACATCGGCAAGATCGTCCTTGCCATGGATTGAAGTCTGTCTCCCGGGGATGGCCACCGGCACCGGTGAGAGAGAGGCGTGAAACCGACGCGGCCTAGAGAAGGCCCTGGATTTCGGGCGCTTCCTCCACCCGGTCCCTGCCGCCGTTCTTCGCACGGTAGAGCGCGCGGTCGGCCCTGTCGAAGAACTGGCCCGCGGTCTCGCCGCCATATTCGGCAATGCCCGCAGACATGGTGTAGCGGCAGTCGAGGTCGATTACCGCACTTTCTGCGAGGTGAGCGCGCAGGCGCTCGGCGGTGCTGTGGGCCTGGCCGAGCCGGGTACCCCTCATGATAAGCATGAATTCCTCGCCACCGATGCGCGCAAGCAGGTCCTGCGCCCGAAGATGGCATCGCGCGGTTGCCGCGAAATGACACAGCACCGCGTCGCCGCGCGCATGTCCGAAGCGGTCGTTGATGTCCTTGAAGTGGTCGAGGTCGATCAGCATCAGGCAGAGCGGCATGGCTGATTCGCGGTGGGCGGCCACCGTCGCCTCGAGATTCGTCATCGCATGCCGGCGGTTGAACAGTCCGGTCAACGGGTCAGTCTGCGCCGCGATCTCGGCGGCGGCGTGGGCGAGCTTCAGCGTGCGCTCGTTGGATTTCAGCATGG
This sequence comes from Sinorhizobium sp. BG8, assembly GCF_016864555.1. Classification (NCBI taxonomy): domain Bacteria; kingdom Pseudomonadati; phylum Pseudomonadota; class Alphaproteobacteria; order Hyphomicrobiales; family Rhizobiaceae; genus Sinorhizobium; species Sinorhizobium sp. BG8. The sequence goes on from NZ_CP044011.1 coordinate 1,892,939, forward strand.
AGATGTCCGAAAACACGCTCCACAGCCATCCGTCGCCCACCACCGTTTCGTTGACGAGGAACCAGCGCCCGTCGCAGGTATCGATCTCGAAGCTGCGATGGACTGCGCTGCGGCGCTTGGCCCCGGCCATCGCAAGCCAGTCATCGAGTGGGGCCGTCACGACCGGTCCCGTACCTGAGCGGAAGCAATGCCGGACTATGTCGGCGAAAGTGGCGATCTCGGTGGTAAGGTCGAAGAGGCTTTTGAAGGAATCGGAAGCATAGACAAGGCGGTCGTCCGGAGAAAACAAGGCCGACGCCACCTGCGATTTCTCGAGTCCGATTGCGATCAGCTCGTTGATCGATCGCTGCCTCAGGTCGGCAAGGGGCGCGACCGTCGTTGCCCCCGCCGATCCGTCGTCGGTGTCGGTTTGTCTATTGCCGCCGCGTTGCGCCAAGGTGAGAGAGTCCTGCCGTCTGTTGTCGAACCCGCGCGGCCACAAGGCGCGTGGATCGCCTCATTCTGTGAGTTATTCGCAGAAGCTTGACAACCGGGACCGGATATCTCTGTTAACGGCGCGTCAATTCTCTCCCGCATTGAGCGTGAGCGCGAGGCAAAAGGCAATCAGGCCGGGCAGGGCAAGCAGGGCATAGAGCCAGAAGGCTGCATCGAGGGTGCCGGAAAGCCCGCCGGGTTCGATCAGCCCCGCGGCGTTGACGATGGCTCCCGCAAGGGCTGCCCCGAAGGCGGTGCCGAGTGCCTGCATGGTGGTGATGGCGGCGGACGCCTTGTCGTTCTCGCCCTTCGGTGCGTGTTTCAGCACCAGCGTCACGAGATGCGCCCAGCCGAGGCCCACGCCAAACCCCATGGCGAAGATGCAGATCGTCACGGCGGCGAGCAGCCCGTAGCCCCCTTCCGGATTGTTCCTCGCCAGCAGGGCTGCAAGTGCTGCCGTCGCAACTGCCTCGGTCAACGTGCCCGCGACGATCGACCGGATGGCCGCCTTTCCGGAAAGACCTGCCGTGAGGAAGGCGGAGGCTGTCCAGCCGAGGGCGAGAAGCGCCACGAGATAGCCGGAAAAGAGGGGCGTGACGCCATGCAGTTCCTGCAGGAAGAAGGGAATGTAGATGTCCGACGCGAGCCCCACCAGCATCAGCAGCATGATCAGGTAGACCCGCGCGAGCGGGGAGGCGAGCCGCATGGTGCCCGATGGCAGAAGGCGGGAGGACGACGCCCTTTCCACGGCGAGCATGACGAGGAGCGCTGCGGCTGCGACTGCGGCAAGAAGGATCGCCGTCCTCGCCGTATCCACCGAGCCCGCGAACGAGACCACCAGCACGGCGCCGATTATCAGCAGGATCTGCGGGAAGGGCGCGCGCGTCTGCGGCCGTTCCTCCGACCCTGCGGGAAGCAGCCGCGGTGCCGCGAGCGACATCGCGGCAGCGATCGGAACGAGAATGAGGAAGGCCTCCCGCCAGAGGCTGCCATTGGCGAATATGCCTCCGATGCTCGGTCCGAGGAATGTCGCCATGCCCATACGGCTGCATAGAGCGTCGAGGCGGTCCGCCACAGCTCTTCCGGAAAGACGTAGCGGATGAAGGAATAGCCGAGCGCGACGAGCAGGCCTGCGCCGAGCCCCTGCACGGTGCGGCCCAAAAGCACGATCTCCATGCTCGGCGCGATCGCACAGACGAGGCTTCCAAACGCAAACAGCCCGGCACCGAGGACATAGCAGCGGTTGAGCGTGATGCTTGCCGGGCGAACCGCGATGAAGATCGATCCTAGAACCGATGCGGCGACGTAGAGCGTCGTCGCCCATGCAAACAGCGGCAATCCGCCGATGTCGCGCACGATCGACGGCAAGAGCGTGGCCGTGATGTAGGTCTCGACCGCATGCAGCGTAATGCCGCCTCCGAGCATCAGCGTGGGGAAGAGGTACTGCCAGGAAAAGAGACGGACGAGGCGGGGTGGGGTGCGTTTGGAAACGGTATCGATGCCGGTCATGATATGCGCCTTCAGCGCGGGCGGTCGCCGGGCGCGTGAAATTTCTTGGAGTTGGTGACTGTGAATGCAGTCGCCGGAGGGTGGCTTCTTTCGCCACGCCAAACCATAGCGCGTACCGCTCCGGCTGCAAGGCCGGACGCCAGGGGCTGGCGGTTTTCCCCGCGGATCAGGTCAGTGCTTGCCGCGCTGGGCGCCCTGGTAGTGGCTGATGATCGCGCGCGGCGTGATCGGCTCCTGCGCCTTGCGGCCATAGAAATAGACGCCGCTCGCGCCGTCCTGCGCATAGGGCTGGGGGATCAGCCGGTCGAGGTACTGCGTCCAGAAGAAGAGGAGCTTGGCCACCTTGCCGGCCTTGACAGAGCGGAACAGGCTGCGGGCGAGGTAGTCTGCCGACCACATGAACTGGATACCCGGCCCGCCGCTCGCCCCCGAGGAGATCCGCTCGAAGTTCCGGAACAGATAGCGGTGACCGCTCTCCGTGAACCGGGTGAAGTCGAACGCCCCCTCGTGCACCTGCTGCATGAACGGTGTCTCGGCATAGACAAGCCCGTCCGGCCGCAACACGCGCCAGATCTCGGCAACCACCTGCGCCGGTTGCAGCACATGCTCGAGCACGGCCTGGATGATCACGACGTCGAAGAAATCGTCGGCTAGCGGCATGTGGTGTGCATCGGCGATGAACTGCACATGCGGCGTGGAATAGACGTCGAAGCCGTAGACCTTGATGTCGGGGTGATCGTAGATCGGCTCCATTCCCTGGCCGACGCTGCCGCCGCCGACGACCAGCAGTCGCACGGGCTTCGGCCTCTTTTCTATATCGGCGATCATCCTGCGGACGTTCTCGCGCGTGCCGGCCTTGCGCGGCGACAGCAGCCGTTTGATGCCTGCCTTGACGCCGCCGTAGGAGGCGCGCTCGATAGGGCTCTCGGCGCTCGTCTTGAAGACGGCCTCCTCGGACAGAACGGAATCGGAAAAATCGATGAGGATCGGCTTGCCGCCGACGATCCTGTATTCTTCGCTATTGCCGTCGGCGGCTTGCGCACTAGATAACTTTTCCGCGTCTATTCTGCGCAGTTCGGTTTTTGTGCGGGGGCAGCGAAGGGCGGGAAGGCATTCATCTACGGTGACAAGCATGAAACCGACCCTTGAAATATAACGAAAGTTATAGGTCAATTGTATATCAACTTGGCTTCTGGCTGGCAATATCGTTGATCGGACAATGAGGGGGCGTTTTATTCTTTTTCAGCATGTTTAAGGTGTGTCTGAAGCGTATATGCGCGACAGCGTTCAAGTATTGTGTCTGATGTATATTTGATTTGCAGCAGTTCCTGAAAGGCGAGGCCCGCGGCGCGTGCCGGGTGGATGGCGGATTGTCCAATGATGTTTTCGCTCCGGGCAACTCTCCGCGGTGTTCAATCTATGACTTCTTCGATCGCACACGCGATGGGCATGTCGCCCCCGGTGTTGCAGGCAGCCCCCGATTCTGCTGGTTTCCGGCGCACTTTCCGCTAATACCGCTCCAGCACGATTCTTCGAGGGCGAAATCATGTCGAATCCGGTTCTGGTGGAGGTCACGCGCGGCCGGCTCGTGGAGAGCCGCCATCGCGGCATTGTTGCCGTGGTGGACGGGAGCGGAAAGCTCGTCCGCGCGATCGGCGATGTCGATGCCGCTGTCTTCCCCCGTTCGGCCTGCAAGGCGATGCAGGCCCTTCCGCTGGTCGAGAGCGGCACTGCGGATGCATTCGGGTTCGGTGACAGGGAACTTGCTCTTGCCTGCGCCTCCCACAGTGGCGAACCGGAGCATATCGCGGTTGCCGCAGGCATGCTCGCTGCGGCCGGCAAGGACGTCTCCTCGCTCGAATGCGGATCGCACTGGTCCTTCGACCAGTCGGTGCTGATCGGCCAGGCGCGCACGATCGACAGGCCGACGGCGCTTCACAACAACTGTTCCGGCAAGCATGCCGGTTTCGTCTGCACCGCGTGCCACACGGGGACAGATCCGCGCGGCTATGTCGGCTACGATCACCCCGTGCAGGCGGAGATCCGAGGCGTGATGGAGAACCTGACGGGCTCCCTGCTTGCGCACGACAATTGCGGCACGGACGGTTGCTCGATCCCCAGCTATGCGGTTCCGCTGAGAAATCTTGCACATGGTTTTGCCAGGATGGCGACGGGCGAGGGGCTGGCACCCTTGCGCGCCAACGCCTCGAGGCGACTGCTGGAGGCCTGCATGGCCGAGCCATTCTACGTGGCCGGCTCGCATCGTGCCTGCACCCGGCTCATGCAGACCGCGCCCGGACGCATCTTTGCCAAGACCGGTGCCGAGGGCGTGTTCTGCGCCGCAATTCCGGAGAAGGGCATAGCGATCGCGCTGAAATGTGAGGATGGCACGACGCGGGCTGCCGAGGCGATGATTGCAGCCGTTCTGGCGGGGTTCTTCGCAGCCGAGCCCGACCTGCACCAGGCGCTGATGGCCCAGGCAAACCGCCCCTTGCGAAACTGGAACGGCATCCACGTCGGCGATATCCGCGTTACCGAGGCGCTTGCCTGAGGACGTATCTGGCGGTCGGCGCCGGCGTCCGGTCAGGCCTCGATGATTTCGATGTCGAGTGAGCGGTAGGGGTCGAGCGTCCCGGCGGGCAGGCCCGGCGGAACGATGATGCCGTCCGCCGCGGTGATCGGCATGATCTTCCAGGGGGAGGCGGCGTTCAGCTTCGCCTGGGTCAGGAGCACATAGGTCGCGGCCGAATTTTCGGCGATCGTGCGCTTGGTCGCGGCTTCCTCCATATCGCCGGTCGAAAAGCCCTCGGCCGTGTGCGCGGCCGTCACCCCCATGAAGAAGATATCGGCGCGAAGCGCGCGGATGGCCGCAAGCGCTGCGGCGCCCATCGCGACCATCGAATGCGTGAAGAGTTTGCCACCGATCAGCACGACCTCGGCGGTCGGGTGCCTTTCGAGTTCGCAGGCGATCGTCGGGCTGTGGGTCACCACGGTGAAGATGAAATGGCGCGGCAGGGCGCGCGCGATCTCGGCCGTCGTCGTGCCGCCGTCGAGGAAGACGACCTGGCGCGGCTCGATCAACGCCGCCGCGCGGCGCGCCAGCGCCTGCTTCTCCTCGGTCGCGACCGTCTGGCGGGCGGTCAGGTCCGGCAGTGCCGGGCTCATGGGAAGCGCGCCGCCGTGAACCCGCTTCAGCCGGCCCTCTGCCGCCAGTTCCCTCAGGTCTCGCCGTATCGTGTCCTCCGACAGGCCGAGTTCCGAGGCAAGTGCCTTGGCGACGATTTCGCCGTCGCGATCAAGGCGTTGCGTGATCAGGGCTTTTCTCTGTTCCGTGAGCATGGCGTTCCGAATGGCTTGACGTTGCACGAAAATGCATGAATTATCGTGAAGTGTAACAATATAAGAAGTTTCGTGCAATATCATGTAAAGGAGTACACGATGCTGATCTTGATTGCTGGCCCATACCGCTCGGGCACCGGCGACGATCCGGCGAAGATGGCCGAAAATCTGAAGGCGCTCGAGGCGCCGTCCTACGCGCTTTTCAAGGCCGGCCATGTGCCCATGATCGGGGAGTGGGTTGCCTTGCCGGTCTGGCATGCGGCCGGCGGCGGCAAGGTGGGGGATGATCTCTACGAGGAAATCTTTCATCCGGTCGCGGGCCGCCTGCTGCAGTTGTGCGAGGGTGTGCTGCGATTGCCCGGCAGTTCGAAGGGCGCAGACAATGATGTGAGGATCGCGACCGAGCGCGGAATTCCCGTCTGGTATCGCCTGGAAGACGTGCCGGGCTGCGGCACCCTGGCAGCCTGAAAAGGCCACGACCTTTTCGTCGCGCTCCCGCGACACTGACGATCCTGCCGCGAAGCTACCGCGTATGGCGCAGCACCGGCATCAGCCTTGCGCATCCCTTCGAGGGAGGAGGTGCGCAAGGTCGCTCGTCCTGCTTGTAATGGCAGCGAAAATCAGGTCTCCTCGGTAGGCGGCGACCTACGAATTGCCGACTCGGGAGGTAGACCATGCTGACGCTCTATTATGCTCCGCGCACGTGCGCGCTTGCTTCGCTCATCGCGCTTGAGGAGAGCGGCACTCCGTTCCAGGTGGAGAAGGTCGATTTCTCCACCTCGGCGCAGCGGTCGCCGGCCTATCTCAAGATCAACCCAAAGGGACGGGTTCCGGCGCTCGCCACCGGCAGGGGCATCATAACGGAAACGCCTGCCATCCTCGCCTACATCGCTCATATCGGATCGCAGCGACGCCTGGCGCCGATCGAGGATGCCTTCGCCTTCGCGGAGATGCAGGCCTTCAATGCCTATCTCGCCTCCACGGTCCACGTCGCGCATGCCCATATGCGGCGCGGCCAGCGCTGGAGCGACGACGCGGCCGCCATCGAGACGATGAAGGCCAAGGTTCCCGAGAACATGACCGAATGCTTCCGCCTCATCGAGGAGGGGATGCTGCAGGGGCCCTGGGTCATGGGGGAACGCTACTCCGTTGCCGATCCCTATCTCTTCACGTTTGCCGGCTGGCTGAAGGGTGACGGAGTGGAGCCCTCGCTCTTCCCGAGGATCGCCGAGCATCGCGAGCGCATGCTCGGCCGTCCCGCGGTTGAGCGCGCCATGGCGCTCGAGGGCGCCTGACGGGCGTCAGCCTGTCCTGCATACATTTCCGGCAGTGTCGCGAAGTGCGGGCCGTTCATCGCCGCACGATGCGGCCGTGTTGAAAAGCCCGAAGGGCAGGTCGCCGAGCATGCGCAGGTCCATCTCCTCGATATCGGGATGGGCGAGCGGGTCGTTGGTCCAGGGAGGGATCGAGGACGACAGGGCATGACCGGCGCGCCGACCCGGGATCTGCGGCATGTGTCTGAAGAAAAACTTGAGCATGTGGCCGTCCTCGGGCACTCGCGGCTTCGGGAGTAAAGCCGTGTACCCTCTGATTTGTGAAGGTCAGGCTTTTATTCTTGCTCCGGCACGCTTCTGCTTCAATTGAGAAGTCCGATAGTGTGGTGTAGAAAAACTATATGAAGAACCTGAACCTCGTGCACCTCAACGCTCTCCGGGCCGTGGAAGCGGTCGGTCGCCTCGGCTCGCTCCAGGCGGCAGCCGAGGAACTGGGGGTGACGGTCGGTGCCGTCAGCCAGCAGGTGATCAAGGCGGAGGAGCAGCTGGGCCATCCGGTCTTCGAGCGGAAGCCGAAGGGCATGGTCGCGACGGAGTTCGGGCTCGAGATGCTGCCCCAGCTCTCCGCCGCCTTCCGCCAGCTGTCGCAGGTCGTCGCCGCGGCGCACTATCGTGACGACGCGATCCTGACGATATCGGTGGCGCCGATCTTCGCCTCGCGCTGGCTCGTTCACCGGCTCGATCGTTTCACCGCGCTCCATCCGGAAATCAGCCTGAGGATTGAAGCAACCACGATACTCGTCGATCTCGGCGCGTCGGACGTCGATCTGGCGATCCGTGTCGGCCCGGGGACCTGGCCGAATGTCCGGGCGGAGTTTCTCGTGCCGCAGGAGATGTTTCCCGTCTGCGCTCCCTCATTGGCCGCGCGCCTGCGCGAGCCCGCCGATCTCGTGAACTGCCCGGCGGTGATCGACCACAACGAAGCCTTCACCTGGGACCGGTGGCTTGCCGCCGCCGGCCTCGACGTGCCGCCGCCGCTCACCCGCCACCACTTCAGCGATGCCTCGCTCTGCCTCGATGCGGCAATCGCCGGGCAAGGGGTTTTGCTGGCCTGGCCCGTGCTTGCGGCCTGGGCGCTTCGAGAGCGCCGGCTCGTCACTCCGCTGCCGATCCGGGTGAAGACCGGGATGGGCTACTATTTTGTTACTGCGCCCGGCGTGCGCGAGCCACGCAAGGTCACCGTCTTCAAGAACTGGATGCGCCGGGAGATCGAGGACGACCTCGGGGAGGTCTCCGGCCTTCTGTCTATTCCAGCTCCTTGAGCCGTGTCTCCATCATGGTCTTGAAAGCCGGGCGGGCCTGGCAGGTCTGCAGCCATTTCTTCACGTTCGGAGCGGATTCGAAGAGTTCGGTCTGGGTCATGGCGTAGCGGAAGATCTCCGCGAGGTTGAGATCCGCCACCGTGAAGCGGTCGGATACCACGTGGCCGGTCGCCGCCAGCCTGTCGTCAAGAATGGCGAAGCACTTCTTCAGGGCCTTGTTGGCTGCGCGGATCGCCAGCCGGCCTGCTTCCGAATTCTGCGCGTTATCGTCGTGCAGCAGGATGATCTTGACCGCGTGCGGTTCGACCTCCGTCGCACCCCACATCGTCCACTGCAGGATCTCCGCTTCTTCCGTCAGCGTCTGGCCGGAGAGCGGTCCTCCGTGCTTGCGGGCGAGGTAGAGGTTGATGGCCAGCGACTCGTTCATCACGAAGCCGCCGTCGTCGATGCACGGAATGAGCCCGGTCGGGTTCACCTCGAGAAAGTCAGCGGAATGGGTGTTGAGCGGCGCGTCCGCAGCCTGCGGATCGGCGAGCCTGCGCGCCTGGATGACCGGGACGGAGACGAAGGGAATGCCGAGTTCGCCGGCCAGCCAGTAGTTGCGCGAGGCGCGCGAGCGATAGACGCCGTAGATCGTCAGCATGGGAACAGTCTCCTCTTCGGTCCGGCCGTGTATTGCGGCCCTGTCTAGCATAATCCAGACGCGGCACATCTTCGATCTGGGGGGATCGTGAACGAAACATGAGGCGACGCGACGGCATCGCTCTCGCCCTGCGTCGTCTCGTGTCTCGACCCGGCCAGACCTGAAACCGGGAGCCGCCGGCGCGGCTCACACCTCTTTCAGTTCCATCGATCCGTTGAGGCTTGCGATCAGCGTCGAACTCGCCTGGTTCAGCCCCAGGACGTCCACGGCTATCCCGTGCGTCTTGAACCGGTCGATTACCTTCTCCAGAGCCGCGACGGCGGTGATGTCCCAGAAGTGCGCTTCCGACAGGTCGATCAGGACCGTCATGCCGCTCGCCTCCTGAATGTCGAAGGCCTCCACGAACATATCGGCGGAAGCGAAAAACACCTGGCCCGAGACACGATACGTCAGACGGCCTTCCGAGGCATCGGATTCTATCCGAAGCAATCGGGCGACCTTGAAGGTGAAGAAGACGCCGCTCAGAAGGACGCCGACAGTGACGCCCAAAGCCAGGTTGGCGCTGAACACCGTGACGAGAACGGTGGCGACCATGACCGTGCTGGACATCTTGGGATGGCCGACCATCGAGCGCAACGACGACCAGTCGAAGGTGTCGATCGACACCATCACCATGATGGCCACCAGGGCGGCGACGGGGACCTGGGAAACCCATGGCTTGAGCAGCACCATCAACACCAGCAGGAAGGCACCCGCGAACAGGGTGGAGAGCCGACCGCGACCGCCATACTTTACGTTGCTCACGGTCTGGCCGATCATGCCGCAGCCCGCGATCCCGCCGAACAGGCTTGCGGCTGCGTTGGCGATGCCGAGGCCTGTGCACTCCCTGTTCTTCGAACTCGGAGTACCGGTAAGGTCGTCGACGACACTGGCCGTCATCATGGATTCGAGCAGGCCGACCATGGCTATGGCAAGCGCCGGTCCCGCGATGATCGTCAGCGTCTCCCAGGTCAACGGAACGTCCGGCCAACCGAAGACAGGAAGAGAGTCCGGCAGTTTCCCGAGGTCGGCGATGGTCATGACGGGAAGTTGCAGAGCCATCGACGCGATGGTCAGCACGAGGATGCAGATCAGCGGCGAGGGGATCGCGCTTGTGATCCTGGGGGCAAGATAGATGACCGCCAGTCCTGCAGCGAGCATGGCATAGGAAAGCCAGTCTCCTCCGATGATGTGCGGAAGCTGGGCCGCGAAGATCAGGATCGCCAGCGCGTTGACGAAGCCCGTGCGGACCGACTTCGAGACGAACCGCATGAGGACGCCAAGGCGCAGAAGCCCGAACAGGATTTGAAACACGCCGGCCAGCAACCCGGCCGCAAGGAGGTACGCGAGTCCGTGCGAATGAACCAGGGGCGCCGCCACAAGTGCCACCGATCCCGCTGCAGCCGAAATCATGGCAGGACGCCCGCCCGTGAAGGCTATGACGATGCCGATCACGAAGGAAGCAAACAGTCCGACCTGCGGATCGACGCCCGCGACGAAGGAAAAGGCGATAACCTCGGGGATCAGCGCGAATGTCGCAACCGCTCCCGCGAGCAGCTCGCGTACGGGATTGGCCGCCCAGTTCCGATGGAATGATGAAAGTTGCATGGGAAATTCTCGCAAATCATGCCGAACGCGCTCCGTGGAGCGGGCAATCTGGATCGCATGAAGGTTTTGCGTGGTCTGGCGGATCGGCGGCCAGAAGAGCCACCCGGAGTTTCACCGGGTCCGTGGTGAGTGGGATCTATATGACCCCGTTTTTTCTGCGTTGCAACATGAGATTGCCCGCGGTGGTGGAAGGCTCACACCCGATCGCGCGAAAATTCTTCGACTGCGGGATGGCCGCCTTCCGCGTCATGCGGAAGGGACCGGTCTTCCGGTTCCGCCGATTTCAGTCATTCCAGCCACGCCCTCAAGCGCTCTTTGGCTTCTTCGCGGGGCGGGTGGCGCGCGCCGACATGTTCAATGCCACTGCGGCCTGGATGAGCGCCTTCAGTGCCCTTTCGTCGATCTCGTCCGCTTCGTGGATATCGATCGCGCGCCTCGTGTTGCCTTCGAGGCTGGAATTGAAGAGGCCCGAGGGATCCTCCAATGAGGCACCCTTGGCAAAGGTCATCTTCACGACATTCTTGTAGGTCTCGCCGGTGCAGATTATTCCGGCATGCGACCACACCGGAACGCCTCTCCACTTCCACTCCTCGATCACTTCGGGATCGGCCTGCTTGATGAGGCTTCGCACCAGGGCGAGCGTCTTGCCTCGCCAATCGCCGAGTTCCTTGATCCTCGCGTCTATCAATTGGGAGGCAGGCTCTTGCCCCTTTCCATCCGGGGCAGCGGCAATGTCATTCCTGGGCACGACAGTCTCCTCGACAACGCATGATCCTGCTTCGGTGGGCCGGTCTATCGCCTCACTAGCACAACTCTGACCGCCCGCGAAGCAAAGGCATCCCTGGCGGCCTGCGCTGCAGAGTTGCTCCTCTTGAATCATCGAGATGCGACCGGTTGCAATTTTCCCTGTATTGCCGGAGCATGGGCGCGGTTGCGCTCGCGGCATGTTGCTCGACTGGATTGTCGCAATCGACCGAAAGCGGGCGCAATGCCGCATTGACGCTCCTGCGGCGGATCGATATTGGCGATGCGGTCCGCGCGGTGCGGACGGGGTTTTCGGATGAGACGGACGACCGGACAATGGGCGATGGTCCTGCGCATGCTCTGCGCGGTCGCACTGCTCATGGTCGGTTTCGCCCACAAGCCGGCGATGGCATCCGTGCCGATGTCGCCCGCTGAGATCGCTGCCTATACGCTTCCGGACGGCACCATCGGCGATCTCTGCCACAACCAGGAGGCCCATCCGACCAAGAAGCCTCACCCCGCCGGCACGAGCTGCGATGCCTGCCGGATCGGGAGCGCGATGCTCGTCCCGGCCCCTGCCGATCTTGTCGGTCTCGTCCTGCCCTTCCGGCTCGTCGCTCACCGCCCTCTGGTCGATGCTGCACAAGGCGGCGCGCGCTACCAACCCGGTGCACCGCCTCGGGCACCGCCCTTCCTGTTGATCTGACATTCGTTCCCTGCGCGTTCGGTGGCCCCGATGCGCGATCGTCACGTCATTCAACAGGTCACAAGCATGTCCGTCATTTCAGATGCACCGGCACTCGCCGTCGCAGACACCTCCGCGCTTTCTCAGCGCCTCTACCGCGCCATCTGGCGATGGCATTTCTTCGCGGGGCTCCTGGTCGTCCCCTTCCTCGTCAGCCTGTCGATCACGGGCGCGCTCTATCTCTTCAACGACGAAATCGATGCGAGCCTGTTTCGCGACCGCAACTACGTCACGGTTTCCGACAGCCGGATGGCACCCTCCGAGATCGTCGAGCGCGCGCTCGCAGCCGTTCCCGGCAGCACCTTTTCCAGCTACCGCACGCCTGCGGGGCAGGACCGCTCGGCCCGCGTGACCGTCGGCACAGAGGCCGGCAACGTCCTCGTCTTCGTCAATCCCTCCGATGGCGCCGTGCTCGACAAGGTGGGAGCGAAGGAGGAGTTCAACGAGGTTGTGAAGGATCTCCACAGTCTCGACTACTTCGGTGATTCCTGGGAAGTGATTATCGAGATCGTGGCGGGCTTCACCATCGTGCTGGTGCTGACCGGTATCTATCTCTGGTGGCCGCGCAAGCAGTCCGGCGGCGTCGTGACCGTCCGCGGCACGCCGTCCCGCCGGGTTTTCTGGCGCGACCTCCATGCCGTCACCGGCTTTGCCGCCGGCGGTCTCATCCTGTTCCTTGCCGCGACCGGACTTCTCTGGTCGGGCTTTTGGGGGTCGGGCGTCAACGCCTATCTGACGGCGAACGGCATGGGCTATCCGGCCGAGCTCTGGGACGACGTCCCGGCTTCGACGCTGGTGACCACCGACGTGCTGCCCAAGGCAAACTGGCTGATGGAAAACGCACCGGTTCCCGAATCTTCGGCCGCAACCGCGCCTGCCGCGCCGATCGGGCTCGACCGGGCAGTCGCGATAACCGACGCAGCCGGCATGCTGCCCGGGTACGAAATGTCTCCACCGTCAGGCGAGACCGGTGTCTACACCGCCGCCATCTTCCCCGCCGAACTTTCGCGCGAGCGCACGCTGCACATCGACCAGTACTCCGGCAAGGTGCTCGTCGATGTCGCGTTCGGCCAGTATCCGCTGACCGGAAAGGCGATCGAATGGGGCATCAACCTCCATCAGGGCCGGGAATGGGGGCTGTTCAGCCAACTGCTCATGCTTGCCACCTGCCTCGCCATCGTGCTTTCAAGCGTCACGGCCGTCGTCATGTGGTGGAAGCGTCGCCCGAGCGGACGCATAGGGGTGCCGCCTGCGCCGCGCGACAAGCGCATCTACATCGGGCTCTGGCTGATCGCCGGCGTCTTCGGCCTCGCTTTCCCGCTGACGGGCTTCGCGATCCTTGCCATGATCGCGTTCGACCAGCTTGTCGTGCGTTTCGTGCCGCCGCTGAGGCGTGCACTGTCCTGACGAAAGCTTGCCCCGTCCGCGCGGGGCAGCAAACCGCCGTTCTCCAATGAAGGAACCTTACATGAAACGCGTCCTCATGCTTCTCGCCGCTCTGGTGATCTCGGCGACTGCTTCGTTCGCCCACGAGTTCAAGCTGGGCGATCTCGAAATCCACCATCCCGCCTCCAAGGCGACGCTGCCGGGCCAGCCGGTCGGTGGCGGGTTCATGACCATCATCAACCACGGTAGCGCGCCCGATCGCCTTGTCGCCATCACCTCCGATGTTTCTGACGACGTGCAGATTCATGAAATGTCGGTCGTGGACGGCGTCATGAAGATGCGCCAGCTCGCGGAAGGCGTCGAGATCGCGCCGGGTGCCACCGTGGAGCTGAAGCCGGGCGGCCTGCACGTGATGTTCATGAGCATCAAGCAGCCCTTCGTCGAGGGCGAGATGATCAAGGCGAAACTCACCTTCGCGAAGGCAGGCTCGATCGACGTCGAGTTCAAGGTCGAAGCGGCCAGGAAGGGTGCCGCGACCGGCGAGGGGAAGGCTGACGAGCCCCACGTCGAACACAAGATGTAGCTTCGGCCAGAGCAGAAAAAAGAGCGGATGAGGGCGGCGCCAGGCGCCTTTCCCTCATCCGCCCACGCACCTCTTCATTCGGGCAAAGCGAAGAGGTGCAACTTGTGACCGGCGAGAGCGCCGGCTTGTTCAGCCAGTACGATTTTTCTCGATGGTCAGATGTGCGTATTCCGTAGCGTCCGCGGAAAGATCGCCTGTCGCCCGCTCGTTCCAGCGATACCCCGCGATCGCGCCTCCGGGCGTGTCCTCGAAGAGATTGCCGGAAATGAGGGCCGAACCGGCTCCCTCGACCACGGTGACCGCGCAGCCGACGGGAGCGTTGCGGACAAGGTTGCCGCTCACCGCAAGCCCGCGCATGTAGGGGCCCCAGCCTAGCATCAGCCCCCACTTGGCGGCGTTCTCGATCGTGTTGCCGGAGACGACCGTATCGGCCTCGACGGCTATGCCGAAGCCGAAACCGGCACCGTCGTGGCGGTAGGGACCCTCGAGGTGGAGATTGCGCACCACGTTGCCGGTGACGGAGGCCAGCCTGCCACCCTCGTCGAAATTGACGATGAGGATCCCGTTTGCCGCGCCATCGATCAGGTTGCCGTTGACGATCGCGCCCTCGAAGCCGAACTCCGAATAGATCGCGGTCTCGCCGGACCTGAGGCACGTGTTCGTGGAGATCTGGACGTTGGAGCCGGCGTTCGAGCGGATTGCGGAAAAGGCGCAGTCCGAAACATGGTTGCTCGTGACGATCACGCCGTCGGCGCGGAAAATGTTGATCCCGTTGCCATATTCTCCGGTGCCGCCGCGCGTTGCGGCGATGCGGGCGACACGGTTGCCGCTGACAATGGTCCCGTCCTCGCTCTTCTGCCACCGATGCACGAGGATGCCCCCGTTGGCATTGTCGCACACCGTGTTGCCGACGATCGAGAGTTCCTTGCTCTCGACAGCGTAGATGCCGTAGTCGCCGGCGCCGGAGATACGGTTCTTCTCGATGCGGCCACCGCAGCGTTCGATCGAGATCGCCGATTTCGAAGCACCCGTGATCTCGCAGTTCTCGATCGCAAGATTGGAGACGCCGGCGAAGTTCAGCAGCGCCTGGACGGTATCGTCCAGCCAGCGGTTGCCTCCGTCGATGACGAGATTGGCGAACTCGATGCGCTTGGCGCCGTCGGCGGTGAAGAGCCGCCCGTCGCCGCTGTAAAGGATGCGCGTCGCCCCTGGCACGCCGCTGATGCGGGTGTTGTCGGGCAGGTCGATGTTGGAGATCACGTAGTCGCCGGCCGGAAGGAACACGGGCATGTTCTTCGCCGCCGCCTCCCTGACGAGCTTGCCGAAGGCCTTGCTCTTTCGATCGCCCGCGCCGGGGCGCAGGCCGTGCTCGGACGCGTCCATGCTGCCGCGAAGATCGGCGTTGAGAACAGGAAACCCCGCATCGGCATGTGCCGGTGCGGCGGCGCCTGCGGCGGTCGCTGCGAGCGAGGCGAGAAATAACCGTCTGCTTACCATGTTTTCTCCTTGCGCTCAGCAGAGTGCAGGAATCGTGCCACCGGAAACTGTGCCGATCTGGCACGGATCGGGCCGTTTGGCGGGGCAAAGGAGCGTTTTGGCCCCCCGCGATGTCCGGATTCGGAGCCTGATGGTGTGCCCGGACGGATCGGTGTCCATCGGGATAGATGGCTTTTCACCGATTGATTTCAACTTTGCATAACCCTTGCTGTGTAGCCTTCGCGCGTGTGAAGGCACAGGCCCTCGGTCGTGCCCGTGAGGGAGACATGTGATTGCGCAAGCCTGCATCATCGACCCCAACATCTGAGGTGGACGATTCCGTCGAGCCGACCCTCCGCCTGATTTCTGCAGGCGAGCGGCTCCTGGCGGAGGCCTCGCGCCTTTTCTCCTTCGATCAGCAGGACCGTCACCTCTGGCTGGACGCGATAATCGACGGCGCTCCCGGCTATCTCTACTTCAAGGACCGCAACAGCCGGTTCCTGATTGCGAACCGCGCGATCGCCGAAGACTATCGACGGGGCGGAACGACAAGTCTCATCGGCCTCACGGATTTCGACCTGCA
Organism: Sinorhizobium sp. BG8; assembly: GCF_016864555.1. Lineage (NCBI taxonomy): Bacteria > Pseudomonadati > Pseudomonadota > Alphaproteobacteria > Hyphomicrobiales > Rhizobiaceae > Sinorhizobium > Sinorhizobium sp. BG8. Next base: position 1,908,664 of record NZ_CP044011.1, read on the forward strand.
CCCGCTGGATGTCGCCCTCGAAACCTTCCGCGCCGAGCAGGAAATCTTCCGGACGGGAGAACCGATGCTCGACAAGGAGGAACTGATCCGCGACGCCTCCGGCAACACAAGGTGGATGCTCACTTCGAAGCTGCCGGTTCGAAACGAGGAAGGCGAAATCATCGGCATCGTCGGCACGTCGCACGACATCACCGAGCGCAAGAGGGAGGAAAGCCTGCACGCAGGCCAGGCTAACCTCCTGAAGATGATCGCGCGCGGCGCGCTCCTGTCCGAGATCTTCGCGACACTGATCAACCTGATCGAGGCGCAGATTCCGGGTGTGATGGGATCGATCCTGCTTCTCTCCGCGGACGGCAAGCGCATGCGTCTCGGCTCGGGGCCGAACCTCGATCCCGCCTATTGCCGACTCATCGAGGGTGTCGAGATCGGACCGGAGGTCGGCTCTTGCGGCACCGCCATGTGGCGGGGCGAAACGGTGATCGTCTCGGACATTCGGGAAGACGTGCTCTGGAAGGATTTCCGGGAGCTCGTCGAACCCTACGGGTTCCGCTCCTGCTGGTCTTCGCCGATCCGGTCCTACCAGGGCAAGATCCTCGGATCCTTCGCTCTCTACTCACGAAAGCCGGGCACGCCCACGCCCGCCTGCACCAGGCTCGTGTCGATGGCCGCCGACCTTGCCGGCATCGCGATCGAGCGCAAGGAGGCGGAAGACCGGATCCAGTTCATCGCCCACCATGACACGCTGACGGGACTTCCGAACCGCAGCATGCTGAACGAGCGCATCGCCAGTGCCATCGAGGATGCGGACGATCGCGACGGAAAGGTTACGATCGCCTTCATCGATCTCGACAACTTCAAGCTGGTCAATGACAGCCTCGGTCACAATGCCGGCGACGAACTCTTAAGGGTCGTCACGGAGCGGATGCTCGAGTGTCTGCGTCCGGTGGATGCGGTCATCCGGCTGGGGGAGACGAGTTCGTCGTACTCGTCCCGGGAGAGCCGCCCGCGGGCCAGACCATGGAAGAGCTGCTGGAAGGGCTGCGTTCCGCCATTGCCCGCCCGGTCGTTCTCGAAGGGCGCAGCCTGAAGGTAACCTGCAGCATGGGTGTCGCGGTCTATCCGGACCACGGCCGCAACGCTCTGGAACTGCTCGCCAATTCCGATGCCGCCATGTATCGCTCGAAAGAGATCGGCCGCGACGCCCTGCAATTCTTCTCGACCGAGATGGCGAGCCACGCACGCGAGAAGCTGGTGCGGCAGGAGGAGTTGCGGGAGGCGATCGCCACGTCGCAGCTGGTTCTGCACTACCAGCCGCAGATGGACCTGACCACGGGCCGCATCTTTGCCGTGGAGGCGCTGATCCGCTGGCAGCATCCCGAGCGTGGCCTGCTGGCACCGGGAGAATTCATTCCGCTCGCCGAGGAAACGGGTCTCATCTCCCCGATCGGCGAGTGGATCCTCAGCACCGCCTGCCGGCAGAACAAGGCATGGCAGCAGGCAGGCCTTCCGCCGATCGTGGTCAGCATTAACGTGTCGGCGAGACAGTTCCAGGAGAAGGACTGGGTGGAGAAGGTCGCGGCCGCGCTGGAGGAGAGCGGTCTCGAGGGCCGTTACCTCGAACTCGAGATCACCGAAAGCCTGATCATGGAGGACGTGCCCCAGGCGGTGGCGACCATGCGCAGGCTGGCGGACCTCGGCGTCGAACTTGCCATCGACGATTTCGGCACGGGCTATTCAAGCCTCAGCGCGCTGAAGCGCTTCCCGGTCGGGCGCTTGAAGATCGACCGGTCCTTCGTCAAGGATCTGCCAGATGCCACCGACGATGGAGCAATTGCCAAGGCGATCATTTCGCTTGCCCATACGCTGCAACTGCGTGTCATCGCGGAGGGCGTGGAAACACGCGAGCAGATGGATTTCCTGCGCCAGAGCGGCTGTGATGAAATACAGGGCTACTATCTGAGCCGCCCGATCGCACCGCGGGCGCTCGAAGCCCTCCTCAGAATCCCGAGCCTCTGACCGGGGAGAGCCGGTAGGCGGCTCTCATTTCTGGCGCCAGTAGTGCAGTTCCATGAGCTTGTGCCACCTGCCGTCCGTCTGCTGAATGAGTGCGGTCAGCGTGCGGTGATCCTCGTCGATGAAGGTGATGACGTCGCGATAGCGGGCGGATTTCTTCGGGTTCTCGAAGTCCGGCCCCTCGCAACTCAGCGTCAGCACATTGCCGGTCGGCTCGAGGATGCCCTCGTAGATCCACAGATGGGTCATCATGGAGCCCGCCCAGGTTCCGACATAGCGATCCTTGACCGGATCGAAACCGAGGGTCATGAGCGTCTGTCCGGGGCCGCCGGCCGGCATTTCTCCCTGACCTTCGCACAGCAACCAGAGACCGCCCCCGATCGTTCGCGCGTGCTCCGACCATTTCGGGTCAGGGGGCGGTGCGGTTATCGCGTCAGCGGCGACGGACCAGTCTCCGACCAGCCGTTCCAGCCAGAGGTGCTGGGTAGAGATTTCTGCCTGCATGGCGCCCTCCTGCCTGGCCCGGTGACCGGCGTCGCCGATCGGCTTCGATCCCCGGATTTACACATTTCCTGCAGTCCTCTTGACATTGGTATGTTGATATCAACAGTAGTGCATTATGACGAAATATCCAGCCGTCCCCTACGAAACCACGCTCTATGTGCGCGACCATTGCCTGTGTCTTCACGCGCAGCGTGCGGCGAGAGCCCTCGCACGGCGGTTCGATGATGCGTTGAGACCCTATGGTCTGACCAATGGCCAGTTCTCGCTGCTGATGTCGCTCAATCGTCCCGAACCGCCCGGCATGAACCCCGTCGCAGCCCTGCTTGCCATGGACCGCACGACGCTGACGGCCGCATTGAAACCGCTCGAACGCCGCGGTCTCGTCGTCGTCGCAGCCGATCCCAGGGACAAGCGCAGCCGGAAGCTGAAACTGACGCCGGAAGGCGTCGTGCTGCTGTCGCAGGCGCTGCCGGTCTGGAAGGAAACCCATGAGATGCTGGAGGCCGGCCTCGACTCCAGTGATCCCGACGCTCTCAGAACCGGCCTGAAGTCAATCGCCTGAACCATTGACCTGATCTGGGTCCTGCTCTGGCAAGTTGCGCCGGCAGGGCTATGTTGATGGGCATGAAGCCAGACCAGCTCCTCCATCCCGCGCGCGCGGGCCTCTATTGTCCGATCGGCGACTTCTACATTGATCCGGTGCGGCCGGTTGCCCGGGCATTGATTACCCACGGTCACGCGGACCACGCGCGGGCCGGCCACGGATCGGTGCTCGCGACCCGCGAGACGCTGGACATCATGGCCATCAGATACGGTGACCCGTTCTGCGGCTCCGCGCAGGCCGCCGGTCTCGGCGAGGTGCTGGATGTCGGCGGCGTGGCCGTGTCCTTCCATCCCGCCGGCCATGTGCTGGGCTCGGCCCAGATCGCCATAGAGAAGGACGGCCTGTGCATCGTCGCCTCCGGAGACTACAAGCGCGGCCGCGATCCGACCTGCACGCCCTACGAGCCCGTTGCCTGCGATGTCTTCATCACGGAGGCCACCTTTGGCCTCCCGGTCTTCCACCATCCGGATCCCAAGGACGAGATCGGCAAGCTCCTCGTGTCTCTCGGGCAGTTCCCCGAACGCAGCCATCTCGTCGGGGCCTATTCGCTCGGCAAGGCGCAGCGCGTCATCCGCCTGCTGCGCGACTGCGGTTACGACAGCCCGATTTACATTCACGGCTCGCTGCAGCGCCTGTGCGACTACTATGTCGAGCGCGGCATCGATCTCGGAGAGCTGCGTCCGGCGACCCGCGAGAAGGGCGACGCGACCGACTTTCGCGGCGCGGTGATCGTCGGCCCGCCCTCGGCCTTCGCGGACCGCTGGGCAAGGCGCTTCGTCGAGCCGCTCATTGCCTTCGCATCAGGGTGGATGATGGTCCGTCAGCGGGCGAAGCAGGGAGGCGTCGAATTGCCCCTTGTGATCTCCGACCACTGCGACTGGCCGGAGCTGACGGCGACCATCGGCGAGCTTTCGCCCGGCGAGGTCTGGGTCACGCACGGTCGCGAGGAAGCGCTGGTGCGCTGGTGCGAGCTCGCCGGCACCCCGGCGCGCCCGTTGCATCTCGTCGGCTACGAGGACGAGGGCGATTGACATGAAGGCCTTCGCGACCCTGCTCGACCGCCTGGTGCTCACTCCGTCCCGAAACGGCAAGCTGACGCTTCTCGCCGACTATTTCCGCAAGACCCCCGACCCCGACCGGGGCTACGGCCTCGCGGCGATTGCCGGTACGCTCGACCTGAAGAGCGTGAAGCCCGCCATGCTGCGCGAACTGACGCTCGAGCGCATGGACGAGGTGCTCTTCCGCTATTCCTACGACTATGTCGGCGATCTGGCCGAGACGATAGCGCTCGTGTGGGACCAGGAACGAAAGGACGTCGTTCCCGATGCTGGCCAACCGCGGCTCGGCGATGTCGTCGCCCGGATGAATTCGCTCGGCCGTACCGAGGCCCGCTCGGTGGTGCGCGATCTGCTCGACCGGCTCGACCCGTCCGCACGCTTTGCCTTCCTCAAACTCGTCACCGGGGGATTGCGCATCGGCGTATCCGCGAGGCTCGCCAAGCAGGCGCTTGCTGACTATTCCGGCCGCGACGTCACGGAGATCGAGACGCTCTGGCATGGGCTGCAGCCGCCCTATGTGTCACTCTTTTCCTGGCTTGAGGGCCGCTCCGGGCGGCCGATCCTTGCCACGCCGGCGATCTTTCACTCCGTCATGCTCGCCAATCCGGTCGGCAGCGGCGATCTCGACGCCCTCGACCCCGGGACTTTGCCGCCGAATGGAAATGGGACGGCATAAGGGTGCAGCTCTCGTCGTCGGGGGAGACGCGGCGGCTCTATTCGCGCTCGGGCGACGACATTTCCGCTGCCTTTCCGGACATCCTCTCGGCGATCGCCTTCGAGGGCGTGGTCGACGGCGAACTGCTGGTGGGCGGAACGTTCCGGTCCGACAGTCCGACGCGGACGTTCTCCGACCTGCAGCAGCGGCTCAACCGCAAGACTGTCAGCGCGAAGATGACGGAGGAGTATCCGGCATTCGTTCGCGCTTACGATCTTCTCTTCGAGGGGGAGAGGGATATCCGGCCGGAATCCTTTCTCATGAGGCGGGAGAAGCTGGCGGCCCTGATCGAGCAGGCGCCGGAGGATCGCTTCGATCTCTCGCCGCTGGTGCCGTTTTCGACCTGGGAGGAACTGGAGAGGCTCCGGGCCGATCCCCCCGATCCGGTCATCGAGGGCGTGATGATCAAGCGGCTCGACAGCGCCTACCAGGCGGGACGCATGAAGGGGCCCTGGTTCAAGTGGAAGCGCGATCCCCACAATGTCGATGCGGTGCTGATGTATGCCCAGCGCGGCCACGGCAAACGCTCGAGCTACTATTCCGATTTCACTTTCGGCGTCTGGACGGCGGGGCTGGAGGGCGACGTTCTGGTACCGGTCGGCAAGGCCTATTTCGGCTTCACGGATGCGGAACTCGAGATTCTCGACCGCTTCGTCCGCAACAATACGGTCGAGCGTTTCGGGCCGGTTCGGGCCGTGCGAGCCGAGCCCGGTTTCGGCTTCGTGGTGGAGGTTGCGTTCGAGGGGATCAACCGCTCGTCCCGTCACAAGTCCGGTGTCGCGATGCGCTTCCCGCGGATATCGCGACTGAGGCAGGACAAGCTTCCCGTCGAGGCCGACCGGCTTGAAACGCTTGTCGCGATGGTGGATTCGACCTCCGCTCCGGTCGAAGACGAAGCCTCCTGACCGCGTGAGCCCTTTCTTCCGTCGGCGGGAACGATCCTGGCCGGCCTCGTCCTACGCCGGCACGGGCTGTCTGCGGTATCGGTAAGCCCCACGCCAGCCGCATTTGCAACAAACTCTGCAAGATACCAGATAGAACCTGGTCTCCGTCCCGCGTCGATTCGATTCGGCGGGGCAGGGCCATCTCGTTCGTCAAAACCGGAATGCGTGCTTCCATATGGCTTCAGAACTCGATCTTTCCCGCCGTTCCGTCCTCAGCCTGTTCGGTCTTGCCGGGCTGGCGGGGCTTGCCGGATGCACGTCCTCGATGAACACCGACCGTTTCCGTTACGAGACCGAGCCGGTCTACCGCAATCCGGAATTCGAAGGGCAGCCGGGCGGAGCGGCAGGCAGTGTCTATGAAGGCCGGGTGGCCGACTACGGTCCCTACGAGGAGCCGATCCTGCCCACGGGCCTGCCGGAAACCGATCCGCAATATGCCGGCATCTATGCGACCAGGATCGACGGCGGCTACCAGATCCCCGCGGTGCCCTATCGGCAGATTGACGCCCGCTTCTGGCGGCGCGAGGTGGACGATCCCTTCGGCGAGGCGCCGGGCACGATCATCGTCGATACCTCCAACCGCTATCTCTACCTCACGCAGCCCAATGGGCGGGCCATGCGCTACGGCGTCGGCATCGGGCGCGAAGGTTTTGCCTGGTCGGGGCGCGGCGTGATCCAGTGGAAGCAGAGCTGGCCGCGCTGGACGCCTCCGGACAGCATGGTCACCCGCCAGCCCGAGCTTGCGAAATACTCCGCGGCCGCCGGCGGCATGTCTCCGGGACTTGCAAACCCGCTCGGCGCTCGCGCGCTCTACATCTTCCAGAACGGCGAGGACACGCTCTATCGCCTTCACGGCACGCCGGAATGGAAATCGATCGGCAGGGCGACGTCGTCCGGCTGCGTCCGCATGCTCAACCAGGACGTCATCGATCTCTACAATCGCGTTCCGAACAAGACTCCGATCCTCGTCCTCTAGAGCGCTTGCGCTCGCCGGTCCCTGTCTCGCCTGATCAGCCTTCGGACTGCCGGAGGTTCCTGGTCAGCGACTGCAGCTCGGCCGTGAGGTTCCTGACGGTTTCGAGCGAACAGCCGGTCGCCTTTCCAAGCTCATTCAGGATGCCGAACGCCTTCCTCTTGAGGGCGTGGCCCTGTTCGGTCAATGCGATCAGTACCTGCCGTTCGTCGTCCCGATCGCGCTTGCGCGTCACATATCCGCTCGCCTCGAGCCGCTTGAGCAGGGGGGAGAGCGTTCCCGAGTCGAGGTTCAGCGCCTCGCCGATCGCCTTCACCGTCCTGTTGTCCTCCTGCCAGAGCGCCAGCATCACCAGATACTGCGGATAGGTCAGCCCATAGGGATCCAGCAGGGGCTTGTAGGTGCGCGTGAAGGCATGCGCGGCAGAATAGACGGCGAAGCAGAGCTGCTCGCCGAGTTCGAGCATGCGGTCGTCCGCGCCCGATGTCTCAAGGATGTCACCATTGTCGATCATGGTCGCAATTGTCGCAGGAATACTCCGGAGTTGCAATGTGCAAAATTATATTGCGCACAATTAAATAATGCGCTATCAATCATGCATCGAATTGGACATCAACAAAAGGAGAGAACGGTCATGCCTATTCTGTACAGGACTAAGGGCTTTGCAACGGGTGGTCGCGCTGGTCATGGCGCATCGGAAGACGGCGTGCTCGATGTGACGCTGACGGTTCCCAAGGAACTCGGCGGCGACGGTGCACGCGGCACCAATCCCGAACAGCTCTTCGCCACAGGCTATTCCGCCTGCTTCCTCGGCGCGCTGAAGTTCGTCGCCGGCAAGGAAAAGGTGAAGATCCCGGATGATGCCAAGGTGACCGCGACGGTCGGCATCGGCCCGCGCGAGGACGGCGGCGGCTTCGGCATCGAGGCGGCGCTCGAGGTTTCCGTGCCCGGCGTCGACAAGGCCGTGGTGGAAGACCTCGTCAAGAAGGCTCACGTCGTTTGCCCCTACAGCCATGCGACGCGCGGAAATCTCGACGTGAAGACCACCGTCGCCTGATTGCATACCCGCCCGCGCCCTCTGGCTTCGACGCCAGCGGGCGCAGCGGGACTTTCCTCCCATCTCCCATTGAAGGGGAGGGATGGTCGGCGGAGACCGTCAACGACGCCTTGTCTGCAGAAGAAATAGTGCTATATTATTTCTGTAGAAAGGAAGGTGGATCGTGGATCGCAAACCCGTGGCCCGGCCGTCAAATGAAGGCGTCGTCATCACCAAGGCCGCGACCGCCGCTGCGGAGCGGCTGGGTCTGACGGCGAAGGCGCTTGCCGCCGTCATCGGCGTTTCCGAGGCGACCGTGTCGCGCATGCGCCGACGCGAATTTCTTCTCGAACGCGGCACCAAGCCCTTCGAACTCGCCATCCTGTTCGTCCGCCTTTTCCGATCGCTCGATGCCATCACCGGCGGCGACGAAGCAGTCGCACGCGCCTGGATCGGCGCATCGAACAGCGCGCTTGGCGGCAAGCCGGCGGAACGCATAACAACGATTTCCGGCCTCACCGATGTCCTTGCCTATCTGGACGCCCGACGCGCTCTCGTCTGAGGCCCGCGCCTACGCGGCAAGCGTATGGCGGCTGGTCGAGGCGCAGCATCGCGTTTCGACGCTGAAGCTCGTCGATACGCTGGACGAGCAGGCACTGCTGGAAGACATCCTGGAAGAGAGCAAGCCGGTCCTGCCGCCGGAATGCGCCGGGCTCGACTATCTGCTCGCCACACCCTTCCGCTACGGTGCCATCTATCCCCACGGCTCCCGGTTCCGCAGGGCAGGGCGCACGCTCGGCGTCTACTATGCCGCCGAAGGAGTTTCGACGGCACTGGCCGAAATGGCCTTCTACAGGCTGCTTTTCTACGCTGAGTCGCCGGATACGCCGTGGCCTGCCGATGCGGCCGACTATACCGCCTTCTCCGCTTCGGTGATGACCGGAGCTGCCGTGGATCTCACCCGGCCACCGTTCGACCGAGACAGCGCGGCATGGACGCACCTGACCGACTATTCGGCATGCCAGGCGTTGGCCGATACCGCGCGTGCGGCCTCCGTCGACGTCATTCGCTATCGCTCCGTTCGGGATCCCGGAGGCGGCTCCAACGTCGCGCTTCTGTCCGCCGGAGCTTTCGCCGCTCCGCAGCCGCTGGAGCGCCAGACCTGGCGCATCCGTCTTTCCCCCGCAGGCGTGCAGGCGATTTGCGACTTTCCGGTCGTGCGGCTTGCCTTTCCGCCGGATGCCTTCGCCGCGGATCCCCGTATCCGGGAGATGCGCTGGAACCGGGGCTAGGGCGGCAGATGGCTCCCGCTAGCGCTTGAGGCTGCCGAGAATTCCGCGCACAAGCGCCCTGCCGAGAGACGAGGCGACGGTTCTCGCCACCGTCTTCATCGCGGCTTCGGCCACCGTTTCGCGCTGGTATCCGGAAGAGCGTGGTTTGGAGGGCTTGCCGGGGGCGGCGGGCTCGTCGTTTCCGAAGCCGGGCAGGGTCCAGCGGCTGCCGCCGGTATCCTGCGCTGCGGCTTCTTCCGCCTGTTGTTGCGCCGCAGCGGCTTCCGCCGCCTTCTTTGCCCTGGCTGCCAGGATCTCGTAGGCCGACTCGCGGTCGAAATCCTCGTCGTAGAGGCCGGCGACCGGGCTGACCTTGATGACCGCCGCGCGTTCGGCTTCCGTCAGCGGCCCGACCCTTGAGGCCGGCGGCCGGATCAGCGTGCGCTCGACCATCGAGGGGGCACCCTTGCCCTCGAGCGTGGAAACCAGGGCCTCGCCTGTCCCGAGCTGGGTGATGACGGTCGCGCAGTCGAATGCCGGGTTCTGGTGGAAGGTCTCTGCTGCGGTCTTCACCGCCTTCTGTTCGCGCGGCGTGTAGGCGCGCAGCGCGTGCTGGAGGCGGTTGCCGAGCTGCGCCAGTACGGTCTCCGGCACGTCGAGCGGATTCTGCGTCACGAAGTAGACGCCGACGCCCTTCGACCGGATGAGGCGGACAACCTGCTCCACGCGCTCGACGAGCACCTTGGGCGCATCGTTGAACAGCAGGTGCGCTTCATCGAAGAAGAAGACCAGCTTGGGCTTGTCGGGGTCGCCGACCTCCGGCAGTTCCTCGAAGAGCTCCGAAAGCAGCCAGAGAAGGAAGGTGCCGTAGAGGCGCGGGTTCATCATCAGCTTGTCGGCGGCAAGCACGGAGATCGCGCCGCGCCCGTCATTGGTCGTGCGCATGATGTCGCTGACCTTGAGCGCCGGCTCGCCGAAGAAATGTTCCGCACCCTGCTGTTCCAAAATCAGAAGTTCGCGCTGGATGGAGCCGACCGAGGCCTTGGAAATGAAGCCGAACTTGTTGGAAAGCTCGCCCGCGTTCTCGCCCATGTAGGTGAGCAGCGCCTGAAGGTCCTTGAGATCGAGGAGCGGCAACCCGTTCTCGTCGGCGATCTTGAAGGCGATGTTAAGCACGCCCTCCTGCGCGTCGGTGGCATTCATGAGCCGCGAAAGCAGCAGTGGCCCCATTTCCGACATCGTGGTGCGGACCCGGTGGCCCTTCTCGCCGTAGAGATCCCAGAAGATCACCGGAAATTCCTGGAAGTCGTAGGGCTCGAGCCCAATTTCCTGCGCGCGCTTCAGCAGGAAGTCCTTGGGTTCTCCGATTGCGCCCACACCCGAAAGGTCGCCCTTGACGTCGGCGCAGAAGACCGGCACGCCGGCGTTGGAGAAGCCCTCGGCGAGGACCTGCAGCGTCACCGTCTTGCCCGTGCCCGTCGCTCCGGTTACGAGCCCGTGGCGGTTGCCGAATTTCAGCGTCAGGTACTCGGCCTTGTTGATGGTGTCATCCGTTTTGCGGCTCGTGCCGATATAGACCATGCCGTCCTGAAGAACGCTCTCGCTCACTTGGGTCTCTCCCTGCTGTGCCGGCTGGCGGATCGGGTTTGTCCCCTTCCGGAGACGCTCGTCCCGCATCTTTCCATTGAATCGTCACTGAGACTTTATAAGGTTGCCGCGTGATATCAACAGCACGCTTGCCGCCGTGCATATTTGCAGCCACGGGCTTGAGTTCGCTGCGGATTTTACTTACCTTGACGTCAACGTCAAAATAATCTGGAGACTTCCATGAGTGAACTCGTTACCCGCGTGGCCGATGCTGTCGGCATCGATGCAGCGCTTGCCGAAAAGGCGATCGGCATGATGCTCGGCTTCCTGCAGCGCGAGGCCGCCGAAGGGCCTGTCGCGAAAATGATCGAAGCAATTCCCGGCGCTTCCGAGCTTGTCGCCAAGTACAATGGCGAGGGCGAGGGGACCGGCCTGCTCGGCGGGCTTCTCGGTGCGCTCGGCGGTGGCGGCATCATGGCGCTTGGCCAGTCCCTCATGAGCGAGGGCCTCGGCATGGGCGAGATCACAGGTCTTGCCAAGGAGACCATTTCGATCGCCCGTGAGCATGCGGGCAGCGACGTGGTCGACGAGGTCGTCGGCTCCGTTCCCGGCCTCAGCCAGTTCGTCTGAGGCTCAGCTCTCCTTCCGCCGTCCTCCGAAAATGAAGGCGGCGGTAAAGGCTGAAAGCGCTATGCCAACCGAAAGCGGCCCCGCCTGAGGGCCGCCGACCTCCATGATGGCTCCGGTTGCACTGGAACCGACGCCGCTTCCGACCGCGTAGGCGAGCGCATACGCGGCGCTGCCCGCAACCAGCATCGGGCCGCGGAACTTCTCTCCAAGCATCGTCAGGGCGCAGGTGTAGAGCGCGAAGGTCGCCGCCCCCATCGTCGCAAAGGCGGTAAGAATGGCTGCGGGGTGTTCGAGCGCGGGCACGACCAGGTAGCTGAGCGCCGCGACGCAGGCCGAGCATACCGCCACGCGATGGCGCGGCAGCCGATCGAGCAGGACGCCGATGAAGGGCTGGGCGATTGCGGTCGGCAACGCGAGCACGGTCACGCTGAATGCGGCGAACGCCTCGGTGTGTCCGGTCTTCACGAAGTAGACCGGCATGGCCGAAATCGCCGCGATATCCGCAAAGCCGAAGGCGAAGACCATTGCCGCCAGCATCGGCGCATGGCGGAAGAAGCGGAAAAGGTCACGCGTGGAGGAAGGTTCCGGGACGGTGCGCGTCGAGAACATCAGGATCGCCGTCGCGAAGGCGACGAGCGCCAGATAGACGGCCGTCAGCGCGAAGCCGAGGCCGCCCGAGGTGCCGAGCAGCGGAATGGCGAGCGGCCCGGCGGCAAAGCCGCCGCATATGCTGGCGCCATAGACGCCCGAGATGCGCCCGCGCAGCCGGTCCGGGCAGGCGACGTTCAGCCACGCCTCGCTCAGCATGAAGATGAGGCTGGAGCTGAAACCGAGCACAAGGCGTGCCCCGAACCAGACCCACATCGAGGTAAAGGCCGAGAACGTCGCAAGGCACAGCGAGCAGCCGATCAGGCCGGCGATGATCAGCCGGTCGGGCCTGAACCTGTTGGTGAGACGGCCGAGCATCAGCGTGGCAAGGCCGAGCCCTAGCGCGAACCCGAGCGCATTGATGCCGATCAGCGTGGACGAAACCCCGCGCGCCTCCAGCGTCAGCGAGATCAGCGGATAGGTCACGCCCTGCGCAACGGAAAAGGCGGTAACGCCGAGAATGACCGCCGCGATCGCCGGCCAGTCGGGCGTGGAATGAGCCCCAAGGGCCTGATCGGACTGCATGAAAACTCCCCGTGCCGCGAGCGCGCGACCGCAGTTTCTTACCGGAGGCGCCGGGAAAAGGGAATGGGGCGCCGGTCTCGGGAAGGAGATCGCCCATTGCCGTGGTGCGAGGAAACGTAGCCGAGCACGAGCGGGGAAACATGCGGCTCGCGGGTAGGGTCCAAGTGATGGGGAAGACCCGCCCGGGATGGGCGGGTCTCGAAGTTTACGCCGCTTCGTCCCACTGCGGCGCAAGGCCGTCCGGGCTGACGATCCGCCCGTCGAGGCGGGCGAGACCGTGTATCGCGGCCATCTCCGAAGACGAAAGGTCGAAGTCGAAGATGTCGAAGTTCTCCTTGAGCCTGCTCGGTGTGGCCGTCTTGGTCAGGGCCGCCACGCCGGGCTGCTGGATCAGCCAGCGCAGTACCACCTGCGCCACCGACTTGCCGTGGCGGCCGCCGATCTCCTGGAGAAGCGGCTCCCCGAGCACTTTTCCATCCGCCATCGCGAAGTAGCCGGTCACGGCCATCTGGTAGCCTCTGGCCGCCTCGATGACTTTCGTCTGGCCGAGATAGGGGTGGTACTCCACCTGGTTCGTCGCAAGCGGGGCGTCGCTGAGGGACACGGCTTCCGCCATCAGCGCTGTGCTGAAATTGCTGATACCGATGCTGCGGGCCTGTCCCTTTTCTCGTACGTGGTTCAGTGCGGCGATCTGGTCGGCGAGTGGCACGGCCTCGTTCGGCCAATGCAGGAGAAGCAGGTCGACATGGTCGGTTTGCAGCTTCCGCAGGCTTTCCTCGACCGAGGCGAGGAAGGCATCTGGACCGTAGTTTTCGACCCACACCTTGGTGGTGAGGAAGATCTCTCCGCGCGCGATGCCGGATGCCCGGATCGCAGCGCCGACAGCCGCCTCGTTACCATAAATCTGGGCGGTGTCGATGTGCCGGAACCCGACCTTCATGGCCTCGGGGAGGATGGACAGCACCTGGTCTTCCGCCATGCGGAAGGTGCCGAAGCCGAGCTGGGGCAGCTGGGTGCCGTTGGCTGTGACGGTCTTCATCAAAAGTCTCCTTTGTTGGTGAGGGCGCCGCGGGGATGTGCGGCGCCTGCAATGTCGGGGGGAGGCGGCCGTCAGGCCGGCCGGGGAAGCGCTTCCTCGCTCGGCATGTCCTCCCTCCGGTCGAGGAGACCCGAGACGATTGTCAGCCCGAGCGCGCCGGCAACCAGGATCCCGCCCACCCAGGGTGTGGCGCCGAGGCCGAGCGGCGAGGCGACGACGAGCCCGCCGATCCAGGCGCCTGCGGCAATCCCGAGGTTGAAGGCGGCGATGTTGAGCGCCGAGGCGACGTCGACGGCAGCGGGCCTGTGGCGCTTTGCAAGCTGCACCACATAGAGCTGCAGGCCGGGGACGTTGGCGAACGAGAGGAAGCCGAGTGCGGCAAGCGTCGCGAGTGCCAGTATGGGCGAGGGTGCGGTGAAGGTGAAGAGCACCAGAACGGCCGCCTGCAAGGCGAAGAGGAATGTCAGCGCCTTCACCGGATTGCGGTCGGCGATCTTTCCGCCGGCTATGTTGCCGATGGCGATCGCAAGCCCGTAGAGCACCAGCACAAGGCTGACGCCGCTTTCCGAGATGCCGGTGATCTCCTGCAGCACGGGTGCGAGATAGGTGAAGGTGACGAATGTGCCGCCATAGCCGAGCGCCGTCATGGCGAAGACGAGCAGCAGGCGGCCGGAACTCAGCACCCGGACCTGGTCGATCAGGCGCGCGGCCTGCTGCCGGTGGAGGTTTGCCGGCAGAAGTGCGGCGATGCCGGCAAAGGCGACCACGCCGAGGCCTGCCACGGCCCAGAACGTTGCGCGCCAGCCGAAGGTCTGGCCGATCAGTGTGCCGAGCGGAACGCCGGTGACGATGGCGACGGTCAGGCCCATGAACATCATGGCGATTGCCGAGGCGCGCCGGTTCTCCGGCACGAGTTCTGCAGCAATTGTCGCGCCGACGGAGAAGAACACGCCGTGCGCGAAGGCCGAGAGGACGCGGGCAACGAGCAGCATTTCGTACGAAGCTGAAAGCGCCGCAAGCGAGTTGCCGGCTATGAACAGCGCCATGAGGCCAAGCAGCAGCGGCTTGCGCGCCGCCCGGCCGGTCAGCGCCGTCAGCACCGGAGCGCCAAAGGTGACGCCGAGCGCGTAGACGGAGACGATGAGGCCGGCGAGCGGCAGGGTGATGCCGATATCGTCGGCGACCGTCGGCAGCAGGCCGACGACGACGAACTCGGTGGTACCGATCGCGTAGGCAGCGATCGTGAGGGCGAAGAGGGCAAGAGGCATAAATTTCTCCTGCCGCGGCCATGGGGCCGGCGGTCTTGATGGAACAGGGAGGATCGTTCGTGGCGGAATATGGCGCAAAGTTACTTGTTCGATAATCCATGGAATGAGACAAGTATCTTTGAATTGAATTCACGGATGGAGGCAGACATGGACAATCGCGCAGGCGAGATGGAGGTCTTCGTGACCGCCGCTGGCCTCAAGAGTTTTTCCGCCGCCGGGCGCCGCCTCGGCCTGTCGCCTTCCGCTGTCAGCAAGCTCGTGAACCGGATCGAGGACAGGCTCGGAACACGCCTTCTCGTGCGCACGACGCGCAGGCTCGAGACGACGCCGGAGGGTGAGGTCTATCTCGAGCGGGCGCGGCGCATACTGGCGGATATCGCCGAGACGGAGCGCGTCGTTGCCGACGGTGCACGCGCCACGCCGCGCGGGCCTCTGCGCGTCAATGCGACCGTCGGCTTCGGCGAGTGTTACATCCTCCCGCTCGCCGGCGAGTTTCTGGAGCTCTATCCGGAGGTCCAGCTCGAGCTGACCCTGACTGACGGCCTCATCGATCTCATCGAGGAGCGTACGGACGTGGCGATCCGCACCGCCCCCATGCGCGATTCGACCCTCAAGGCCCGCAAGCTCCTGGAGAGCCATCGCATCACGATCGCCGCGCCGGACTATCTCGAACGGCGCGGCGTGCCGCAGAAGCCCGAGGATCTCGCCCACCACAACTGCATCACCTTCACCTTCGGCAGGGCGCCTGGCGAATGGCCGTTTCGTGATCCGGGAAGCGCCGCCGTCTATTCAAGCCCGGCCCCCGGCAACCTGCGGGCGGCCAGCGGCTCCGTCGCCCGGCAGTTCTGCCTGCAGGGTCTCGGTATTGCCCGCATCGGCAAGTTCCATGTCGAAAAGGATCTCCAGAGCGGTGCGCTGGTCGAGGTTCTCGAGGACTACAATCCCCTGGAACCCGAGCAGGTTCATGCGGTCTTCGCCGGCCACGAGCATCTCGCGGCCCGCATCCGCGCCTTCATCGATTTCCTGGCAACGAGAATTTGAAGATCGATCGGCGCTGATCTTCTTTCATTCGGTTCGCGGAGGACTTAAGTTCGGGAACGGTTCGCCTCGATGAGGAGTTATGATCGAGGCGAACGCATCGCAGGGGCTTGGAGTGGCATGATGGATGTGGTCGTAGAACACCGGAACGAATCGGATGTCGGGGCCATGCCCCGGTGCAAGTCGGCAGGTCGCGCGCTGGCGCTGACGCTGCTTGTCGCGATGGGGACCCCGATCGCCGCCCGGGCGGCCGATTGCTCGAGCACGCCCGCGCCGGAAACGGACTGGACGGATTGCAGCAAGAAGAGCCTGGTCCTTCAGGGCAGCGACCTGACGCGCTCCAACCTGACCAATGTCGACCTGACGCTGACCGACCTCAGGGACAGCAATCTGACATCGGCCAACCTGGAAAAGGCCAACCTCGTTCGTGCTTCCCTGAAAGGCGTTACGGCAGAGGGCGCCAACTTCACGCGTGTCGAGGCCTATCGGACCAATTTTGCGGGCATCTCGGCGAACAAGGCATTGTTCGTCAGCGCCGAGCTTCAGCGCGCCAACTTCGACGGCGCGAAGCTCGCGGGCGCCAATTTCGAGAAGGCGGAGCTCGCCCGCACTGATTTTACCAAGGCCGACCTCACCGGGGCGCGCTTCTCGCTCTCCAATCTCTCTCGCGCCGATCTGACCGGTGCCACGGTTGCCGGCCCGATCGATTTCGACCGTGCCTTCATGTTCCTGACCCGGCTGGACGGTCTCGACCTGTCGGGCGCCAAGGGACTGGAGCAGGCGCAGATCGAACTGGCTTGCGGCAACGCCGATACGAAGCTGCCGGAAGGCCTGACGACGCCGACCGACTGGCCCTGCACCTACGACTGAACCCGTCCGCAGGCGGGCCGGGGAGCGCGTTCAGGCCCTCACGGCGATGATGAACAGGCGGGGAAAGCGCAGGAGAACCCGCCCGTCCGCCAACGGCGGGTAGGCGCTCACGAGCCTCTTCCGATAGCTCTCGAGAAAGGGTGCCTGCTCCTCGGGCGGCAAGCGGTCGAGATAGGGGCGGATACCGGTACCCTTCATCCATTCGACGATCGCCGCCGTATCGGCCATCGGATGGTTGTAGACGGTGTGCCAGATGTCGACATGCGCAGCCCCGTCCGCGAGCGCGTCGTAGTACTGGCGAGGACTGGGGAGGGGTGGCCGCCTCGGATGGTTTTCGGCGAAGAAGCCCGACCAGCGTGAATCGACCGTCGTCTCGTCCATCAGCACGTGGTTCGGTTCGCCGCGGTTGTCGGGCATCTGGACGGCAAGGACGCCACCCGGTACGAGCGCCTTGAACAGCCGCTTGAAGGCGGCAATGTGCTCCGGCACCCACTGGAACACCGCGTTGGCATAGAAGAGCGCCGCAGGCGAGGGCGGCGACCACACGGAAAGGTCGCCCTGTTCGAAGGGCGTGCCCGGCAGGCGCTTGCGGGCGGCATCCAGCATGTTGGCGTCGCTGTCGACGCCGATCACCGTGTGGTCCTCGAAGCGCCGCACAAGCAGCTCCGTCGAATTTCCGGGGCCGCAGCCGAGATCGTAGACGGGTCCCGCCGGCAGCGGCGGCACCTGCGCCAGGAGGTCACGCGCCGCGCGGGTGCGCTCGCCCTCGAACTTCACATACTGTTCGGCGGACCAGACCATGATCCGGCTCCTTTCATACGAGTGCCTCGAGCGACGGCAGGATCAGGGAGGGGACGAGATCGGAATACTCGTCCGGCATGTCGGAGCGGTTGATCCAGACGGTCCGGAATCCGAATCGCGTTGCACCCGCCACATCCCACCGGTTCGACGACTGGAACGAGACCGCATTGGGATAAAGCCGGTAGCTGGTGGTGACCAGGTCGTAGACGGCAGGCGCCGTCTTGTAGGTCTTCAGTGCGTCGACCGAAAAGATGTCGTCGATAACAGTATCGAGTGCGGCATTGGTGACCGCGGATTTCAGCATTGCCGGCGAACCGTTGGAAAGGATGGCAATCCGCGCCCCATGCGCCTTCAGGCTCTTCAGCACGGTCGGCACTTCCGGGTAGCAGTCGAGCTTCCAGTAGGCTTCCAGAAGCCTGGTCCTGAGAGCCGGATCCACGCTCGTCGTGCGCCGGAAGGTATAGTCGAGCGCCTGTTCCGTCAGCTGCCAGAAGTCGACGTAGGCGCCCATCAGCGCCCGCGTCCAGGAGTATTCGAGCTGCTTTGCCCGCCACATCTCGGAGAATCGCTGATAGTCCGGTCCGACGTCACCGGCATGGCGGCGAACGGCGGCGTGCACGTCGAAGAGCGTGCCATAGGCATCGAACACATAGGCGGCGTAGGACACGACCTTAATTCCTTCCGGAAAGCGCTATGAAACCAAAACATTAGGCGCTTGCTCCCCGATCATGTCAATTTTCTGTGCGTCGCACAACAAGACCAACGGATGAGAGGTGGCAAGCGCGCAAAGTCGCGCTGTTCGCGTGCCTCAGAACCGCGTGATGACGCTGATGCCGAGATCGCTGGCACCGTCCATCGCCATCAGTGCCGGGACCGCCTCTTCCAGGCTGATTTCGCGGCCGATCAGCCTTTCCGGCTGAAGCTTGCCCTCCGCCATCATCGCGAGCATGGCATCGTAGCGCCAGGCCTGCATGCCGTGGCTGCCATAGATCTCCAGTTCGTTGCCGATGACCTGGGCCATCGGAATCTGCGGCGTTGACTGCTCGCCGAGCATCAGGCCGACCTGGACGTGGCGTCCCCGCCGGCGAAGGTTTTTGATCGAGTTGAAGCAGGTCACCGGCGAGCCCAGCGCGTCGATCGAGGCGTGCGCACCTCCCCCGGTGATCTCGCGCACCGCTTCGGCCACGTCCGCGGCTTCGCGGCCGTTCACCGTCGCCACGGCGCCCATCGTGCGGGCGAAGGCGAGCTTTTCCTCAGAGATGTCGATGGCGATCGGGTTTGCCCCGAGGGCTGCCGCGATCATGATCGCCGAGAGACCCACGCCGCCGCAGCCGTGGACTGCCACCCATTCGCCGCCCTTCACCTTTGCCTGGTCGCAGACGGCGCGAAACGAGGTGGCGAAGCGGCATCCGAGGCTTGCCGCCGTGGCGAAGCTGACGTTTTCGGGCAGGTGCACCAGATTGTGATCGGCATAGTCGAGAGCCACGTATTCGGCAAACGAACCCCAATGGGTGAAGCCCGGCTGGAACTGCTCCACGCAGACCTGCTGGTTGCCCGAGCGGCACTCGCCGCAATGGCCGCAGCCCGAGACGAAGGGCACGGTCACCCGCTCGCCCACCCTGTAGCGCGTCACGTTCCGGCCGGCCGCGACGATCGTGCCGGCAAGCTCGTGTCCCGGCACGTGCGGCAGGCGGATGTCGGGATCATGGCCCATCCAGCCGTGCCAGTCGCTGCGGCAGAGCCCCGTCGCCTCGACCTTGATCACCACGCCGCCGTCGCCGGGCGTGGGATCGGCAAGCGTGCGGATCTCCGGCCTGGCACCAAAGGCTTCGTAATACATGGCTTTCATCGGCGGTCTCTCCTCAGTGGTATGTGCTCTGTGCAACGGCGGGGCAGGGCAGCCCGGGGTGGCCCGCCTGTTCCCCGAAGCGGCGCTGAAGCATGCCAGACGCATCGTCCTATTACGCATGACATTACCTTATGTACCCATTCAACATCTTGAGTGGACAAGTCCTGCCCGTTGCGGGAAGCGATTTCCGGCTTGACCTGCCCGC
The DNA here is from genome assembly GCF_016864555.1 of Sinorhizobium sp. BG8. Lineage (NCBI taxonomy): Bacteria > Pseudomonadati > Pseudomonadota > Alphaproteobacteria > Hyphomicrobiales > Rhizobiaceae > Sinorhizobium > Sinorhizobium sp. BG8. The sequence continues at coordinate 1,928,242 of NZ_CP044011.1, forward strand.
TCCGAGGGCGTTCATGGGCCTAAAAAGGAGAAAAGAGATGGCAGTCGATACTTCCCCGCGCACCGAAACCTGGACCTTCGTGGACGGCGAATGGCTTTCCGGCAATCCGAAGCTGATCGGTCCGACGTCTCATGCCATGTGGCTGGCCTCGACCGTGTTTGACGGCGCCCGCTGGTTCGATGGCATCGCGCCCGATCTCGATCTTCATTGCCAGCGCGTGAACCGCTCCGCCGAGGCCCTCGGACTGAAGGCTACGATGAGCGCCGAGGAAATCGAATCGCTAACCTGGGAAGGCGTCGAGAAGTTCGACGGCAAGACCGCGATCTACGTCAAGCCGATGTACTGGGCCGAGCATGGCGCCTTTGGCGTCGTCCCCGCCGATCCGGAATCGACCCGTTTCGCGCTTTGCCTCTTCGAGGCGCCGATGGGCAACGCCCATGGCGGTAACTCGCTCACCGTTTCGCCTTTCCGCCGCCCGACCATCGAATGCATGCCGACCGACGCCAAGGCCGGCTGCCTCTACCCGAACAACGGCCGCATCATGCTCGAGGCCAAGAAGCGCGGCTTCGACAACGCGCTCGTGCGCGACATGCTCGGAAACGTCGCCGAGACGGGCTCCTCGAACGTCTTCATGGTGAAGGATGGCGTCATCTTCACGCCCGCTGCAAACCGCACGTTCCTGGCAGGCATCACCCGCGCCCGCGTGATCGGTCTCCTCAAATCCGCGGGCTTCGAAGTGATCGAGACGACACTTACAGTCTCCGATTTCGAGACGGCGGACGAGATCTTCACCTCGGGCAACTATTCCAAGGTCGTGCCCGTCACGCGGCTCGAGGATCGGGATCTCCAGCCCGGTCCGGTCACCGCAAAGGCCCGCGACCTCTATTTCGACTGGGCCCGCTCGGACGGAGACGCGTAAGGCGTCTCGCGGCCACGCTATTCGGCTTCGTCGTCGGCGCTGCCCGGCGCAGCCGTGGCGGCCGTGCCCTGCTTGTCCTTCTTCTTGGCAAGGAAAGCCTCGCGCTGCCGGTCGTTGAGCACGCGCACGAATTCCGGGCCGATCTGTCCGCTGAATTCGACGGTCTTCTTCTGCTTGTCGTAGAGGCAGATGTAGGTGACGCGCTCTCCGGCCTTCGCCGGGCGCCCGGAAACGAGTGCGACGCCCTTGCTTTCGGTGCCGGTAGGATCGACGTAGACGGTCTCGCCCTTGAGCTTTTCGGGCAGCGAGGCGAGGCATTGCTTGCGGACATCGGCGCGGAAGGCCTCCCAGGCGTCGGGCGTGGCGGCTGCGACGATACCCGGCGTCAGAGTGGCGGACAGGACGAGCGGAAGGATGAGATGGACGCGGGGCATGGCCTTACCTTTCGATATTTCCTCATGCGTCCCGCCGGACATCCGGCTCCCGATCGGGTACCTTGACGAGAGGCGGAACGCGCAAAGCCGCGGCATCGCTGCATGCGTGCCGGAACGGCCTTCACCATGCACCAGACCATGTCCGTTCCGTGGCGGGCACCGGGTCGTTCGTGCGGAGAAGGATTTTCCTAAGCCTGCGAAAAAATTGGCAAGCCGGCAGTTGCCTGCACCGCCGACCGCCCCTATGTTCCGCTGTGCATAAGGACTTGATGCGGCGACGCCACTATTGGGAATTATGCGCCAATTCAAGCTGTTACAGCGCGACCGCGTGGCCGGACGGAAGCGCGGCGCTGTGAACCATTTCATTGAGAACATTCCGCCGCCAAGAGGAGATACCACTATGGCCTTCGAACTCCCGCCTCTGCCTTACGATTACGATGCGCTCGCGCCCTTCATGTCGAAGGAAACGCTCGAGTATCACCACGACAAGCACCACAAGGCCTACGTCGACAACGGCAACAAGCTTGCGGAAGAAGCGGGCCTGGCGAACCTTTCGCTCGAGGAGATCGTCAAGAAGTCCTACGGCACCAACCAGGGTCTCTTCAACAATGCCGGCCAGCACTACAACCACATCCATTTCTGGAAGTGGATGAAGAAGGGCGGCGGCGGCAAGTCGCTGCCGGGCAAGCTGGAAGCGGCTGTCAACTCCGACCTCGGCGGCTATGACAAGTTCAAGGCCGACTTCGTTGCTGCCGGCACGACGCAGTTCGGTTCGGGCTGGGCCTGGCTCTCGGTTAAGAACGGCAAGCTGGAAATCTCCAAGACCCCGAACGGCGAGAACCCGCTCGTTCACGGCGCTTCGCCGATCCTCGGCGTCGACGTCTGGGAGCACTCCTACTACATCGACTACCGCAACGCCCGTCCGAAGTACCTCGAAGCCTTCGTCGACAGCCTGATCAACTGGGACTATGTCCTCGAGATGTACGAAGCAGCGACGAAGTAATCTTCGCGCACAGCGCTGTTCCATGCGAGTCCCGGCCGGAAACGGCCGGGACTTTTTCGTTCGCCCCGGCGCCCTCGATCCCACCGGCGCTGGCCTTGTCCGGGTCGAAATTGAACGCCCCTTGACCCGGCGAAAGAATGGCTGCTCAATTGCCGTGCGTGACTGTGGTCGATGCGCCTGTGGGGGGATCATGACTGCTCGCCAGACCAAGCTGATCGGGCTGATCGGGGGATGAGCTGGGAGTCCAGCGCGCTCTACTATCGCCTGCTGAACACCGCCGCCCAGCGACGCCTGGGCGGGCACCACAATGCGCGATCTCTGCTACTGACCCTCGATTTCGACGAGCTCAATGCGCTGGCTTCGGGCGGGCACTGGTATCTGCTTGGCGACAAGCTGGCGCAGGCCGCGGAGCGGCTGGACAGGGCGGGCGCCGATTTCGTGATGATCACGGCAGTCACCGGCCATGCGGTCGCCGAGCGGGTGGAGGCATCGCTTCGAATCCCCCTGCTGCATCTCGCCGATCCCACGGCGGAGGCGATCCGAGCGTCGGGGATCACGCGTGTCGGCCTCCTCGGGACGCGCTACACCATGGAGATGGCCTTCTTCGTCGATCGCCTGCGCTATCGGCATGGTCTCGAGGTGCTGACCCCGCCGGAGGACCAGCGCAGGGCGCTCCATCGGATCATCGTCGACGAACTGACTCTCGGCGTGGTGCGCGAGGCCTCGCGGCTGACGCTGCTGCAGATCGCAAGCGACCTTGCAAGGCGGGATGTGCAGGCCGTCATCGTCGGCTGCACGGAGCTTCCGCTTCTCCTGGATACGGATGCCTACCCGATGCCCGCCTTCGATGCGACCACGCTCCACGCCGAAGCAGCGATCGACTGGGCACTGGAGAACGCTGCACACTGAGCGAGGGCTCCCGCCGGTTGCCCACGGTCAGCCCGGGATCGCCGGGCCGGGATCAACCTTCCAGCCGGATATCCAGAGTTCCCGCAAGCGGTCGCCTTCCCCTCGGAACCAGGTGCCTGCGGGGTCGCAATTCTCCACCCGATCGGCGCGGAAGTTGCGGATCGCCTGCCTGAGCTCGCACCAGGCGACGATGTTGGCGCTTTGCGAATAGTAGATCAGCGCCAGCGGTCGGATGGTGCGCTCGCTCGCCCTGCCAAGCTCATCTCTGTAGTCGAGGACCAGCTTCTCCTCCTCACGGATCGCCCGGCGTACCCGGGAAAGGTCGATGCCTTCAGGCGCGGGCTGCACGGTGCCCCAGGCATGGAGTGCCCTGGCCGACAGGGTCTGGCGCAACGGCGGAGGCACCGCTCCGGCGATCTTCGCTCCGACCCGCTTGGCCGCCTCCTTGAGTTCGACGTCGCCCGTGCGCTCCAAAAGCGCGAGCGCCAGCACGACCGCCTCCGTCTCCTCGATCGAAAACATCAGCGGCGGGAGGTCGAACCCGGGACGCAGGATGTAGCCGATCCCGCGCTCGCCTTCGATCGGCACGCGCATCGCCTGCAGCGCGGCGATATCGCGGTAGATCGATCGCACCGTCACCTCCATGCGCCCGGCGATCTCGGCCGCGGTTATCGGGTGGCGGGCAAGCCGCAGGATCTGGATGATCTCGAACAGGCGCGAGGCCTTCCGCATCGCTTTCTCCCAACGCTACTGACACATCGCTGTCAGTTGGGCTTCAGTATAGCAGGGACCAAGCGATTGAAAAACAAGGCAGGAAGAAAGCGATCCGCCTTGAACACGATGGACAACTGACATGACATACGCAGAAAATCTCTGGCTGTTCTTCCTTCTCCTTGCCGGCATCATCGTTGTGCCGGGCATGGATATGATCTTCGTCCTCGCGAGCTCGCTTTCAGGGGGGCGGCGCGCCGGGCTTTCCGCCACCTTCGGCATCATGGCGGGCGGGCTGTTCCACACGGCCTACGCGGCCCTTGGGGTCGGCATGTTGCTGCGCTACGTGCCGCAGCTCTTCGACGTGCTGCTCGTCGCCGGCGCGCTCTACGTCGCCTGGGTTGGCTGGACGCTGGCGAGAAGTTCGATCACCGTCGGCAGCGTCGACGCACTGGAGACGCAGGCGACATGGATGCGATTCCGGCAGGGGGCATTCACCAGCCTGATGAATCCCAAGGCCTATCTCTTCATGCTCGCCGTCTTCCCGCAGTTTCTCCGTCCGGAATTCGGCCCCGTATGGCGCCAGGCGGGCGTCATGGTGCTGATGATCTGGGCGACTCAGCTTGCGGTCTACGGCAGCCTGGCGCTGGCCGCGGGCAGGGGGCGGGATGCGCTTGTCGGCCGCCCCGCCGTGACCCGGCTCATTGGCCGGATCGCCGGCCTCCTGCTGATCGCCGTCGCGGCGCTTACGCTGTGGCGAGGGTGGTATGCCGGCTGAAGGGCGAGGTTTTTCTGGCTGTTTGCAATGCGGGCCTGTCGCCGCAGTCGGCGGCAGCGTCGCGCGAATGTGGCCGATTTTCCGGCGAAGGACGGGTTTAACACCTTCTAACTTCAAATAAATGTTACTTTCCCGGATCGGGCAAAGTGTAATCATGCGGCCGCGAACCACGCTGCCGGATCTGTCTTCCGGCACAGCAATTCCGGGAGTGATCCATGAACGTGAAGACAATCGCGGCAGCCGCCGCCTTTGCAGTGGCCGCTGTGACCATTGCCAGCGCCGCCGACGAACCACAGGCCGTCCGCCAGCAGATGATGAAGGGGGTCGGCCAGGCAATGGGCGCACTCGTGGCGATAACCAAGGGCGAGAAGCCCTACGACGCCGAGGTCGTGAAGGCTTCGCTGACCACCTTCAGCAAGGCGGGCAAGGCCTTCCCCGACCTGTTTCCTGTCGGGTCGGAGACCGGAGCGGAAACCGAGGCGAGCCCGAAGATCTGGCAGAGCATGGATGACTTCAAGGCGAAATCCCTCAAGTTCTCGGCGGATGCCGACGCGGTGCTCGCGGCCATGCCGGCCGATCAGGCAGGTGTCGCCGCAGCGGTGAAGACGCTCGGCGCCAATTGCAGCGGCTGTCATGAGGCCTACCGGATCAAGAAGTGACCGGTAGGCCGTTCTAGCCCTGATGGAAGCGCAAGGTTCCACGTGGTCCGCCCGGCGGCGCGTGGACCTCGCGCATCGATGGTCGTGACGCCATCGCATTGATGGTGCCGAGGTGCGGCGAGGGGAGACACGCCCATGAGATTCAGTATCGTCGTCGGCGCTGCGCTGGCGCTGTGTGTCGTCGGCACGGGAACGTTCCTGCTGCTGACGGCGCCGGACCCCATGCCCGAGGAAACCTGGGCGAACCTCGGCGAGCCGGATCTCGCCAACGGCGAAAGGGTGTTTTCGGAGGGCGGCTGCGTCAGCTGTCACGCGGCCCCGGGGGCACCCGAGGGCGAGAAGCTCGTGCTTTCCGGCGGTATGGCGCTGAAGAGCCCTTTCGGGACCTTCCACGTGCCGAACATCTCCCCGGATGAGACTGCCGGTATCGGCGGCTGGTCGCTCGCCGAGTTCGGCAACGCCATGAAACGCGGCGTCGGGCGGGAAGGGGAGCACCTCTATCCCTCCTTCCCCTATGCGTCCTACGCCCGCATGACGCCTTCTGACGTCAACGATCTCTTCGCCTATATCCGGACCCTTCCGAAAAGCGCGAACGTCGCGCCGCCGCACGATCTGCCGTTCCCGTTCAATGTCCGTCTTGCGCTGGGCGGCTGGAAGTTTCTCTACCTGAACGATGCGCCCCGAGTGGTGCTCGCCGATGCCGACGACAGGCTGAAGCGTGGCCAGTACCTGGTGGAAGGGCCGGGCCATTGCGGCGAATGTCACACGCCCCGTGACGAACTCGGCGGGTTGAAGACGGCCGAATGGCTCGCCGGCGCCCCGAACCCCGAGGGCCAGGGTCGGATCCCCAACATCACGCCGGGCGAAAAAGGTCTCCGCGCGTGGAGCGAGGGAGACATCGTTACCTACCTCGAAACCGGCTTCACCCCGGACTACGACAGCGTCGGCGGTTCGATGGTCGAGGTGCAGAAGAACATGGCGAAGCTCCCCGCCGAGGACCGCGAGGCGATCGCCGCCTATCTCAAGGCAATTCCGGCGCATTGACGCCGAGGGGGAGGCCGCCGGATCGCGCTGCGGCCTGCCGGTTGCCATCCGCGGGCCGCACCCGCCGTCCCTCCTGAACCCGTGAAGACGCCTTGCCGTCCCGGCGCGGCAGGGCGTTTTCGCGCGAACAATCCTCATTCTCCATATTTCAAACGAATGCACTACATGATTGCATTGTGGATTAGTGCAATTATGAATTTGCATCATTCGAATGCAATCTATAAGGGTTTATGACGCGTTAACAATCCTGGGTTATTGAGCGATGGGAAACAGGGTATCGACCGTTCACTGCCTCTTGCTTCTCCTCGCGGGCCTGTCCGGTTGTGCCGAGTCGGCGGCAGGCTGGCAGCATCGTTACGGACCAGACCCACTTCCGCCGCCGAACGTGGTCGTTGCCTCCACGGAAAACCAGCTGAACATCATGGCGAGCCTCAGACGGGTCGCTATGGCGGATGGAACGGCAACCACGGCCGACGTCCACTACCTGACCACGCTCGCCGGCTTCAATTTCGTGGACGAGCAGTGCGACGTTTACCTGAAGGAGCTTTTCGTTCTCGATCAGGAACGCACCCGGTTGCGCAGGGGAATTGATTCCGCTGGCCTGCTGACAAACGCCGTGCTGGCGACGACGACGGCGTCAAAGGCGACCATGGCGATCACGACACAGGCATTCGGCCTCACCAGCCAGTATGTCGACGTACTTGCCAACGGCTACCTCTACGGGGTCAACGCCGCCACGATCTTCGGCATCGTCAGCAAGCTTCAGGCCGCCTATCGCGATCAGACGGACAAGGACAAGACGAAGATCAATTCCACGCCGGCTGCATATGCCCGGATCCGCGGCTACCTCCAGCTCTGCATGCCGCCCAGCATAGAAAGCAAGATCAACGAGGCGCTCGCCTCGGCAACTGCGGTCGCCGGCAGCAAGGCGACTGGTGCGACCACCGAGGGATCGGGCAGTGCGACTCAGACGAGCCTGGTGCCCGCTCAGGCCCATTAGATCAGCAATACAGGAGATTGGGCTGGGGGCAGTTCGCCGCTCCAGCCGCACCAGGGAGAAGGGAAGATGCCGAAGAAACCATCGCTACGACGAAATCTTGCCGCCGCGCTCGTCTTGGCGGGCCTCTCGCCGCTTCAGGCGTTCGCTGCCTGTCCGCTGTCGGAAAAGACCATCGACTATTTCAGCAACGCCGCGCACACGACGAAGACTGCCTCCCAGAAGGCTTTCGCCATCTCCGATGGATCCGTCCTGTTCCGCGCCCGGATGATGATCAACTTTGACGGTTACGCCAAGGCGTATCACCGGGACAACGTTGCTGGTGGCGCGGTCCTCCACCTCTGCAATGCCGCGGACGTCTACCTGCCGGACGGCAGCCACTATGTCGGCTCCTCGAGCAATGCCGTATGCACAGGCAAGTTCATGACCGACTACGCCAGGATCAGGAGCGCCGGATGGACGAACCCGGCGGTCGGCGCGATGAAGTGGTACGGCGTCCTCGCCAGGGAGAGTTTGTCCATCGGTGGCCACACGGTGCGTCCCGTGAAGCCAGTGGAGCAGGCGGACGGCTCCGGTTTCTATGTCTCCCCGACGGCACTTGCTGACACGACGATCGCAGACGAGGCCGACCAGACGCGCTACATCGACGCGACCAAAATTGCCGGTGCCGTGGTTCGCAGTCCAAGTCTCGTCAGCGAATTGTCGGTGGGCGCCGGCACCTTCGGCGTCGCCTTCGATCCCAAAGTGGGCAAGGCCGTGCCGTTCATCGTCGGCGACTTCGGTCCGCGCGTCGGCGAGGCCACGCCATTTCTCGCGCGCTCCGTCGAGAAGGTCAGCGAAAATCTGCCTTACGATCGCGAGCACCGCTACCTCGGTGGCGTCGACGAGGCCAGGATTGTCTGGATCTTCTTCCGCGGCGAGAAGATGGCGGCACCATACACCGCGTCATCGGTGGCAACCGCCGCCTCCGCCGCCTTCGAGACATGGGGAGGAGAGGCGCGCCTGAAGGAGTGCGTCTCTAAGCTGCCCTGATGCACGTTTGCCGGAGATGAGCACCGGAGACCGGATAGAGGCCGCGCGGACACGCAGGGACCTGAACCATGCCTTGCGAATCCGAAGGGCCGCGGCACCCCGCGGCGACGCCGGAATGCGGAGATGCGCGCCTTCGCGCTACCGCTCCGCCGCGCTCTGGTGCTCGGCGCCATAAAGGCGGATGTAGTGCGAAAGCTGGTCGTCTTCGAAGCCGAGCGCCCGGTAGACCTCGGCGGTAAAGGTGATCGGCGCCGTGCCCGGCGCGGTGATGACGTTGCGGTCCGAGACAGCATGCGGAACCTCACGGTAGAGTTTCTGCCCGCTATAGCCCTCGGCGCCGGCAAGAAAGTCCGGTGCGTTGCTCGTATGCTCGCGATCGTCGAGCACGCCTGCGCGCGCCAGCGCCAGCGTCGCGCCGCATATTGCGGCGATCGGCCGGCCGGTGTCGCGGAAGGCGTGTATCGAGGCGGTGAGCTCCGGTGCCGCAGGCGTTTCCCAGATCGTTCCGCCGGCGAGGACCAGCGCGTCGAAATCGAGAGGCGTGACACTTTCCAGCACGCCTGTCGAGGACACGCCGAGGCCGCCCATGGAGGTCACGGGCTGGCCGCCGGGCGTCGCCGCGATGACTTCGAATCCGAAGAACGTCCGTGCCGAGGCCATCAGCAGCCCGCACTCCCAGTCCGCGAAGCCCTCCGTCAATCCGATCGCCAGCCGTCTTGCCATTGTTCTGCTCCGCTTGGTTTATCCGAGCGACTGTACATAGCGCATGCCGGTGACCGGACCAGCCTTGAAGTTCAATTGCTCGTAGAAGCGGTGCGCCTGGAAGTTTCCGGTGGCGGCGCTGACCGAGAGGAAGCCGCAACCGGCCATGCGGGCATGCTCGCGGGCGCGGGCGACGAGATGGCGGCCGATGCCGGTGCCCCGATGGTTGTCGCGCACGAAGATCTGGTGCAGTTCCATGCCGCGCTGGCCTTCCATGGCGCGGTACATCGGGACCAGTATGGCGTAGCCGATCAGGTCCTTGCCCGCTTCCGCGACCAGCGCGGTGATCCATGGCGTGGTGCCGAAGAGATCGCGGTCGAGTGCGGCGGCCGTGATGCGGGCGCTGTCTCCGTGGCACTCGGCATGGAGCGCGATCATGTTCATCAGCGCTTGCAGGTCACCCGGCCTCGCGGCACGGATCGTCAACACCGGCGGGCGGTCGAGGGGCGTCTTTTCGGCGATTGCGGCAGTGGTATGCATCTCAGGCTCCTTCGGTTCTCTTGACCACCAGGTGCCTGAAACAACAAAGCCGCCTGATGGCGGCTTGTTGGATATGATCGAACAGCCGCTCCCTAGAGGAACAGCCAAAAATACGTTGCGGCGATGTGCGTGTTCTTGATCATGGCGGCGATATTGTCCGAATCCGCGAACTTGTCAACGGGGTTCGATGAACGCCCCATGCGCATTCCACTCCAGCAATCTCGGGGCGAGCCACACACGGAGGCCACATTTTTCCCCTAAATCTTTGATTCGGCGGGGTAAAGAATTGCGAGGAGAGTTCATATGCGAGCACACCTGAACCGGCGGGCCGTCCTGGTCGCCTCGGCGTCGGCGGCCTCCGCCGCGCTGTTTCCCGGTTTCCCGCAGGCCTCCGAGGCTGGAGAAGACATCACCCGGCGGCTCGGTGAGCTGGAGAAGTTGACCGGCGGGCGTCTCGGCGTCGCCGTGCGCGCCTTCGATGGTGATGCCGGCTTCGGGCACCGCGAGTCCGAGCGCTTCGCCATGTGCTCCACCTTCAAGGCGCTGGCCGCCGCCTGCGTGCTCAAGCGTGCGGATGAGGGCAAGGAGAGGCTCGACCGCCGCATCGTCTACGGAAACGGCGCACTCGTACCCTATTCCCCGATCACCGAGAAATTCGCCGGCAAGGAGGGAATGACGCTGGAAGGGATCTGCGAGGCGGCGATCACGCTCAGCGACAACACGGCCGGCAATCTCCTGCTCGACGTCATCGGCGGCCCGGCCGCACTCACCCAATGGCTGCGCGAGACGGGAGATGCCGAGACGCGGCTCGACCGGATCGAGCCGGATCTCAACGAGGCGAAAAAGGGCGATCCGCGGGATACGACGACGCCCCAGGCGATGCTCGCGACCCTCGGGCGGCTGGCGCTCGGCGACGTCCTGTCCGAAAGCTCGCGCCAGCGGCTCGTCGACTGGATGGTCGAGACCCGGACCGGAGATGCCCGGCTGCGGGCAGGGCTACCGAAAGACTGGCGGGCCGGCGACAAGACCGGCACCAGTGCCACGGGAGCCGCATCCGACATCGCCATCGCATGGCCGCCCGGCCGCGGACCGGTCGTCATCGCAGTCTACATCGCCGAAGCGACCGCCCCCGTGAAGGAACTGAATCCGGTCTTCGCCGAGGTAGGGGCACTGATCGGCAGTTTCACCCTTTAGCAGCTAGCTACCGGGAACCGGCCACGGAAGTGGATCCGGAGCAGCCCGCTTTCATTTACGGGCGACCACCTTCGGCGGTTGCGATCCCGGCCCATATCCCTCGGTCGTGCAAACCGGGCAGCGCCTACGGCAGTGCATAGGCGATCACATAGTCGCCCGGCTTGGTTCCGACCGAACCATGGCCGCCTGCCACGATCACCACATACTGCTTGTCACCCACCGTGTAGGTCATCGGTGTCGACTGGCCGCCGGCTGGAAGACGGGCTTCCCAGAGCTGGCGCCCGGTGGTGACGTCGTAAGCCCTGACATAGTCGTCCACTGCCGCGCCTAGGAAGGCGACACCACCCTTGGTGATCATCGGTCCACCGATGCCGGGCACGCCCACCTTGAAGGGCAGCGGAAGCGGGGTCATGTCGTAGACGGTCCCGTTCTTGTGCTTGTAGGCGATCTTGCCAGTACGGAGGTCCGCGCCCGAGACATAGCCCCATGGCGGCGCCTGGCAGGGAATGCCGAGCGGCCCCAGGAAGGGGTTGAGGAAGACGCCGTAAGGCGCGCCTTCGTTGCGGTTGAGCCCCTGTTCCGAGCCTTTCTCTCCCTCGCCCTTAGGCGGGATCTCGTCGCGGGGCACGAGCTTGGAGACGAAGGCGAGGTAGACAGGCATGCCGAACATGACCTGCCGTTCGGGATCGACCGCGACCGAACCCCAGTTGAAGGTGCCGAAGTTGCCGGGGTAGATGATGGAGCCCTGCAGGGAAGGCGGCGTATAGCGGCCCTCGTACTTGTAGCGGTGGAAGGCGATGCGGCAGGCGAGCTGGTCGAACATCGTGACGCCCCACATGTTCTTCTCCGTCAGCGGTTCCGGCATGAAGGTGAGCCCCGAGACCGGCTGCGTGGGCGCGCTGAAGTCCTCCGGTATGGTGCCTGTGGGCGCGGGCACCTCGGTGATCGGGATCAGCGGTTCGCCGCTCCGGCGGTCCAGCACGTAGATGTCGCCCTGCTTCGTGGGTCCGACGAGCGCCGGAACGACCGTGCCGTCTTCCTTCGTGATGTCGAGGAGGGCAGGCTGTGCGGGAATATCCATGTCCCACAGGTCGTGGTGGACGGTCTGGCGCACCCAGCGCACCTGCCCGGTGTTGATGTCGAGCGCGACGATGGAGGAGGAGTACTTCTCCACATGCTCGCTGCGGCCCATGCCGAGCTGGTCCGGCACCTTGTTGCCGAGCGGCACGAAGATCAACCCAAGCTCCTCGTCATAGCTCGAGACGGACCATGTGTTGGGCGAATTGGTGGTGTAGTGCTGGCCTTCCGGCAGCGGCGTCGTCTGGTCCGGATTGCCTGAATCCCAATTCCAGATCAGCGCTCCGGTATTGATGTCGAAGGCGCGGATGACGCCGGATTGTTCGTGGATGGAGTAGTTGTCGTTGACCGCGCCCCCGACGATGATCTTGCCGGCCACGGCGACCGGCGGCGAGGTGGAGTAGTAGTACCCGGCCGGATTGTACTCCATGCCCGTTTCCAGATGCAGCACGCCATTGTCCGCGAAGGTCGTGCACAGCGCCCCGGTCGCGGCGTCGAGCGCGATCAGCCGGGCGTCCGAGGTCGGCAGGTAGATCCTCTCGGCGCAGGCCGTACCAGGCGCCACTGCCGGATCCTTCCAGTAGGTGACGCCGCGGCAGGTCTGGTGCTGCCGGTCCGGGTTCATTCCGGGATTGGAATCGTACTTCCACTTCTCCTTGCCCGAGCCCGCATCGATGGCGATCGCCCAGTTATGCGGTGTGCAGACGAACAGCGTGTCTCCGATCTTGAGCGGCGTCACCTGGTAGGTCGTCTCGACGATATCGTCGGGCAGCTTCACGTCGCCCGTCTGGTAGCGCCAGACCTCCTTGAGGGTCGCGACGTTGTCGGTGGTGATCTGCGTGAGCGGCGAATAGCGCTGGCCGAAAGCGGTGCGCCCGTACTGGTGCCACTCGCCGTCCGGCACCTGGCCGCCGAGCGCCGGCGACGCGATCACCGCATCCTTCGGAAGCTCGCCGGCGATGTTCGAGGGATCCTGCGTCATGGCATAGCCGGCCACGATGACGGAAACCAGCGAAGCGACCGCGACCGGCAGGGCGCGTGCCGGATAGCGCGCGCCCGTCGGGCTTACGAAGCCGAGCGGCCGACGGATCGCCGGCAGCAGCAGCCACAGGCCGAGGAGCACGATCACGCCTCCGCGCGGTCCGAGCTGCCACCAGTCGAACCCCACTTCCCAGACGGCCCAGACGAGCGATCCGATGACGACGAGCGCATAGACCCACAACGCCGCGGGCCGCCGCAGGAACAAGAGGCTCGCTGTCACCAGGAAGCCGAGACCCACGATCACATAGTACGGGCTGCCGCCGAGCGCGATCAGCCAGGCGCCGCAGACAAAGAGCGCCGCACCGATGAGGGCGAAGACGAGAGCAGTGAGAATGAGCAGCATGAAAGCGGTCTCCCAGCAAACGGGCGCCGCCGGATAATCCCGGCACAGCGCAATTCCGAGAGGGCAGGGCGTGGTTGCCGTGCCCGCTTAAACCATCGCGTTTTCAAGCAGCCGGCGAGGAAATGCCGGGTCGTCTGAGGTCGAATTGGCCTTTAGTTCGAAACGTGCACGTAGTGAGGTCAGAACGCGATGATACACGTTCAACCAGTTCTTGCAAAAACCCCGTTCCTGCAAAAACAAAGCGGGCACCGGATGACGCCGTCATCCGGTAACAGGGCGGGGCAGTTCATGGGCAGGAGGAGCCGGAGGCGAAAATGTCAGGTCCCGCAGAAGGTCTGCAGAACCTCTTCGCCGGCCTTCGGCGGCTCGCCATAGGAGGCAAAGGCGGGCTGGACGTCGTAGGGCCGAGAGAGCACGTCGTTCAGAGCCTCGAACAGCGAGTAGTCGCCGTGCTCGATCGCCGCCGCGAGCGCTCTCTCCACCTGGTGGTTTCGCGGAATGAACGCCGGGTTGACGGATCGCATGATCTCGGCCCTTGCACTCCCCGCGTCGGTTCCGCGCGCGATCGTCCGCGCCTGCCAGGCCTCGAACCAGGCAAGTGCCGCGCCGGGCTCGGCAAAGGCGGACAGGAAGCGGTCCGGCGTGCCATCGGCCGCGGCGCCTGTGAGCCCGCGAAACGCATTGGTGAAGTCCGCCTTCTGCTCGCTGAGCAGGGCCAGGTAGGCCCGGATGAGGTCGGTGTCGCCGTCTTCCTCCGCCTCCGTGAGCCCGAGTTTGGTACGGATCGTGCGCCTCCAGTTGTCCTGGAAGCGGTCCATGAAGCGGGTCACGGCGTCGTTCGCCAGATTGACCGCCTCGTCCGGCGTGTCGTGGATCAGCGGCAGCAGTGTTTCGGCAAGCCGGGCGATGTTCCATTGGCCGATCAAGGGCTGGTTGCCATAGGCATACCGGCCCATCTGGTCGATGGAGGAATAGACCGTGCGCGGATCGTAGGTATCCATGAAGGCGCAGGGGCCGAAATCGATCGTCTCGCCGGAGATCGTCATGTTGTCCGTGTTCATGACGCCGTGGATGAAGCCGACGCCGAGCCAGCGCGCGATAAGCGCCGCTTGCCGTTCGGCCACCGCGTCGAGAAGCGCGAGCGCCGGCCGCTCGAGGCCCTTGAGTTCCGGATAGTGGCGGTCAATGACGTAGTCCACGAGTATCCGGGTGTTCTCCGTATCGCCGCGCGCGGCGAAGAACTGGAACGTCCCGACCCTGACATGGCTTGCGGCGACCCGGGTGAAGACTGCGCCGGGGAGCATCGTCTCGCGGTAGACCGGCTGTCCCGTGGTGACGGCCGCGAGCGCCCGCGTCGTCGGAATACCGAGTGCGTGCATCGCCTCGCTGACGATGTATTCGCGAAGCACCGGCCCGAGAGCCGCCCGCCCGTCGCCGCGACGGGAATAGGGGGTGGGACCTGCGCCCTTGAGCTGGATGTCGCGCCTCTGCCCCTGGCGGTCGATCACCTCGCCGAGCAGGATTGCGCGCCCGTCGCCGAGCTGCGGCACGAACTGGCCGAACTGGTGGCCGGCATAGGCCATCGCGACAGGTTCAGAGCCGGGAAGGAGGCCGTTGCCGGAAAAGATCTCCGCACCGTCCCGCTCGAGCGCGTCGACGTCGAGCCCAAGTTCCAGGCCGAGCGCCCTGTTGAACTTGACGAGTTGCGGGGCGGCGACGGGCGTGGGCTCCACGCGTGCGAAAAAGTTCTGCGGCAGCCGCGCATAGCTGTTGTCGAAGGCAACCCGTGCCTTTGCCTCGTCGGGAAGTCGTCGCGTTGCCTCGGTCATCTGCCTTCGCCCTTTGCGCGCCGGTGCGGCGCCGTATGCCCAACCTATAAGATAGGGTTGAAGGAAGCGAGCGAAAGGGGAGAGAAGGACTGCGCCGGCCGAAAAGACGGGAGAGGCCCGCCTGCCGGACGGGCCTCGTTCCTGTTCTCTCCGCTCCGACCGCCGGTTTCCTGGCCACGGCGATCCCTGTGGAGCCTTCGCAACCGCTACCCTGTCAGGCGCTCAACGCCCGCGGTGTCAGGCAGGCCTCGCAGATGGCGCCGATATGGCGATGGTCGGTTCCGCAGCACCCGCCCAGCACGCGCAACTGCGGCATGCGCTTCACCATGTCGCTATAGCGCCGCCCGAGGTCGATCGGATCTCCGGCATCGAGCGTCTCGCTCTCGTCGAGCTCGGCATGGCTCATCATTGACGCGTTGGCGCGAATGCCACCGATCCGCTTGATCCAGTCGCTGCCGTGATCCAGCGCCTCCTCGAAATGGCTCGGATGCGCGCAGTTGATCATGTAGTAGAGCGGATAGCTCCCGGTCGCCCGGTCGACGGCCGTGATCGCTTCCTCGATGGTCGTGCCGGTCACGAGCTTGCCGTCGGTCTCCACCGTGAACGAGATCACGCAAGGCATGCCCGCCTTCTTTGCAGCCCATGAGACGCCGATCGCCTCGTTGATGTTGTTGAGCGTGAAGGCCGTCACCATGTCGGCGCCGGAATCGGCGAAGGCCTTGATCTGGGCGAGGTGATAGGCTTCCGCTTCGTCGGCCTCCATGTTGCCGGCCTTGTAGCCGTCGCCGCGCGGCCCGATGGCCCCGTTGACGACGATCGGCGCGCCCGGCTTCTCGCGTTCGTCGCGGATCTCCGTGAGGAGATCGACCGCATCCTCGTTCGCCGCCCTGAGCGCCACGTCGCTATAGCCGAGCTTGTCGCCCCAGTCGGCGTTCGCCCGCCATGTCGGCGTGTCGAGCACGAAACCGGTCCCCGCCTCATCCGCAATGTCGAGATAGCGCAGGTAGTAGTCCTTCAGCTGCTGCCGTCCCTCGCGTGTGGCCAGCAGCACGAATGAAGCGAAATGCGGCAGTTCAACGCCTTCGTGGAAGATCAGCGTCGTTTCCAGTCCACCGTCGGTCAGAAATGTGCCGCCCTTGGTGAGCGGCAGGTTGCTTCTGTACTTGCTCATCTTCGGTTCACTCCCGGTTGGTCCTTCGCCGACGGCCCATGGCGTCGGTGGATGGGTGTATTTGTGCCGTTTTATTGCCTTTGAAACTAGAAGACTTGCGGTATACTTATTGCTTATTTCTAAATTACCGTTCTCTTTCAGAGAGTTGCAGTTGACGACGGAAGAGGGATTCCGAAGGGTCCGTTTCTTCCCGCTTCGAAAACCGTACCAAAGGTACAGGAGCGATCATGCGAAAGGGCGAGGAAACGCGGGGCAGGATTCTTGATGCCGCCGAGGAGGCTGTGCTGGCCAAGGGGTTCGGCGCGACCTCGATCGAGGAGCTGATCGCGGTGACCGGCATCACCAAGAGCGGGTTCTTCTATCACTTCCGTGACAAGACCGAACTCGCCAAGGCGCTCATGCAGCGCTACATTGAGGACGACGAGCAGGTGTTCGACGACGTCTTCGGGCGCGCCCGCGAGCTGATGGAAGATCCTTTGCAGTCCTTTCTCGTTGGGCTCAAGCTTCTCGCCGAACGCCTCTCGGACCTCCCCAACGGCCACCCGGGCTGCCTGATCGCGACGAGCTGCTACAACGAGCAGCTCTTCGACAAGGCGATCCAGGATATCAACCGCGGGGCCGTGCTGATCTGGCGCAAGCGCTTCCGCGGCATGTTCGAAGAGATCATGGCCGTCCACGAGCCGCGCGAGCAGATCGATGTGGACCAGCTGGCGGACATGGTTTCGACTGTGCTGGAAGGTGGCATCGTCATGTCGAAGGCGCTGAAGGAACCAGCCGTTCTCGCCGAACAGATCCTTGTCTTCCGCGGCTTCGTGAAGCTGTTGTTCGAGCGCCGGTAGAAGGAAACAACCGGCGCCTTTCGAATAAATGTCCTACGTCCTTCGTCATAGATGCAGGCCGGGGCGATGACTGCGATGCGCAGGAGCCTCTGTGGTTACCCCTATTGAAGGTAGGAGATACGGTTGTGCAACGGACACTCGCCGAAGTCTTTGCGTTGCTTGTCTTTCTAGGGCTTTCGATGGCCCTGACGGCAGCCTGGAGCGTCGACGGTCACGCTGTCTTGCTCGGCGACGGCACTGTCGCGACGCAAGGCGGTCATCTCGATCCGAGCCAGGGACGGTAAGGCCGTCTCCCCGAAGTTACCACCGGTGCCGGGCAGCCGGGACCTGAGAGCGGAACGACACGTTTCCGCCCTCGATTGAGGCTCAAACCTCCTCGAACGCCGTCTCTTCTCAGGCAGGCCGCCAGGCCTGTTCCCGGGAAACGTGCCCGCCGTTGCGACGTTCACGGCTCTCGAAAGAGCCGCAGGGACGGGCACCTCGTTCTCCCAACCGGGATCTCACATCTTTTCTGCGACCTTGACGGCAAACGCGTACTCGAAGGCGATCTCCTCGAGCCGCTGGAAGCGTCCTGAGGCACCGCCGTGGCCCGCACCCATGTTGGTGCGCAGCAGGATCGGCGCGCTGCCGGCGGCGTGCTCCCTGAGCTTTGCCACCCATTTCGTCGGCTCCCAGTAGGTCACGCGCGGGTCCGTGAGGCCCGAGAGCGCCAGGATCGGCGGATACTCCTTTGCGCCCACATTGTCGTAGGGCGAATAGGAGGCCATCAACTCGTAGAATTTCTGGGACTCGATGGGATTGCCCCATTCCGCCCATTCCGGCGGGGTCAGTGGCAGGGTGTCGTCCAGCATCGTATTGAGCACGTCGACGAAGGGCACGGCCGCGATGATGCCGCCGAACTTCTCCGGAGCCATGTTGACGATGGCCCCCATCAGCATGCCGCCTGCTGACCCGCCCTCGGCGACGATCTTCGCGTAGGACGTGAACTTCTCTTGATTCAGATAGTCCGCGGCAGCGATGAAGTCCTTGAAGGTATTGGTCTTTTTCTCCATCTTGCCGTCTTCGTACCAGGCAAATCCCTTGTCCTTGCCACCGCGGATATGGGCGATCGCATAGACGAAGCCCCGGTCGGCAAGCGACAGGCAGTTGGTGTTGAACGAGGCCGGAATGCTGATCCCGTAGGCGCCGTAGCCGTAGAGCAGGCAGGGCGCCGAGCCGTCGAGCGGCGTGTCCTTGCGATAGAGCAGGGTGACGGGAACACGCTCGCCGTCCCAGGCGGGGGCGAAGACGCGGCGCGTCACGTAGTCGGCCGGATCGTGACCGGAGGGGACCTCCTGCGTCTTCAGCAGCGTGCGCGCGCGGGTCGTCATGTCGTAGTCGAAAAGCTGCGAGGGCGTCGTCATGGAGGAGTAGGAGAAGCGGATGACGTCGGTGTCGTATTCCGCCGCCCCGGAGAGCCCCAGCGAATAGGCCTCCTCGGCGAATGCAATCTCGTGTTCCTCGCCGCTGCGGCGGTCGCGCACGATGATGCGCGGCAGTCCCTCGTGGCGCTCAAGCCAGACGAGATGGCGGGCAAAGGCCATGTGATTGAGGATCAGCGTTCCCGGGCGATGCGGAACCACGTCCTTCCAGTTTTCGCGCTCGGGCGCCGTCACCGGCGCTTCCATGATCTTGAAGTCCTTTGCGCCGTCGGCATTGGTCAGGATGTAGAAGACGTCGCCGCCTTCCGTCATCGAATATTCAAGCCCGGTGTGGCGCGGGGCGACGATGGCCGGTTCCGCCAGAAGGTCCTTCGTCGAGAGCAGGCGATACTCACTCGTCTCGTGGTCATGGATGTCGATGTAGATGAAGTCGTCCAGCAGCGAGCCGCCGACCGACATGAAGAACCCTGGGTCGTGTTCCTCGTAGACGAGGCGGTCGCTGGACTGCGGTTCGCCGAGAATGTGGTGGAAGATCTTCGACGGGCGGTGGTTCTCGTCCTGGAGCGTATAGAAGAAGCTCTTGCCGTCGGGCGCCCAGACCCCGTCGCCGCCGGTGTTCTCGATGACGTCGCCGCGGTCCTTGCCGCTTTCGAGTTCCCGCACGCGAAGCGTGAAGTACTCGGATCCCTTGTCGTCATAGCCCCAGATGCCGAGCGTGTGGTCGGTGGTGTGGTTGATGCCGGCAAGGCGGAAGTACTCCTTGCCCTCGGCCTCCCTGTCTCCGTCGAGCAGGATCGTGCGCTCGCCGCCGTCGCGCGGTTCGCGGAAATAGCGCGGCTGCTCGCCGCCGGTGACAAAGGAGGAGCCGTAGGCATAGGCGCCGTCCTTCACCGGCACGGAGCTGTCGTCCTCCTTGATGCGCCCGCGCATCTCGGCAAAAAGCGTCTTCTGCAACGCTTCGGTATCGGCCATCGCCGCCATCACATACTCGTTCTCGGCCTCGAGATGCGCGCGGATTTCCGGATCGAGAATGGACGTGTCCTTGAACATCGCCTGCCAGTTCTCGGCGCGGAACCAGGCGTAGTCGTCGGTCCGGGTGATCCCGTGCCGCGTGTCGCTCACGGGCTTCTTCGTTGCGATCGGGGCGGAAGGCAGGTTCTTGAAGGCTGACAAGGAGAACTCCGGAAAAACGGTATGGGTCAGGCCAACAGAGATAGAGAGACGCAGAGTGCGCATCAAGGCGCAATCTGCGAGCCGCCCTTACCGAAGATCCGGGTGCCCGCCAGCGGCACGATTGAATCAGAATGCGCGGACTTCGCCATAACCGTTTGAATAAAAGCGGTTTTGGCGGTGGGGCAGCGGTCTAGCGGCGCTGCCCCTTGATGTTCATGTCGAAGATGACGATGTCGAGATAGATCGGCTCGCCAGCGGCCATCTTGTAGCGGGAGCGGTGCACGCGCCCTTCGACGTTGAAGGCGATGGAGCCGCTGCTCCAGTCGGTGAGCCTGACGTTGAAGGTCTCCCGCCGCGAAACGCCCTTGGCGGTCAGCGTGCCCTCGACGACCGCCGTGTCGGAGCTTGTTTGCCGAACTGAGGTCGAGCGGAATGTCACCTGCGGAAAGTTCTCGGCGTCGAAGACCGCACTCGAGCGCAGGAAATCCGCGATCCGTCCGTCCTTCGTCGTGACGCTTCCCGGAAACAGCGTGAAGTTGACCGTCGACGCGGACACATTGTTACTGTTGATCTTGAATGTTCCCGAGAACTTGTTGAACACACCGGAAATGCCGCCGCCGCCAACCTGGTCGACGGAGAAGCCGATCCGCGACGCGTTCGCGATGCGATAGGTGCCGGCGGCGTCCTTGAGGTCGGGGGCATTGGCGAGCGCCATGGGCGCGGCCGACAGAAGCGCGGCAAGCACGCCCGCGCCGATCAGGCATACGGATTTCATGAATCACATCCTTCCTGCCGAGCCCGGCTCCTTCGAGCCTGCCGGCGTTCGATTGGCGGCATCGGGCCTTCTCCGGATGCCGAGCATGCGCGTGAGAACCTCGTCCTTCCTGAAAAGATGGTGATGGAATGCCGCCGCCGCGTGCAGGCCGACAAGCCCCAGCATGACATAGGCGGCAAGCGCGTGGACCTCCGTCCAGAAGGTCTCTGCGCTCTCGGTCTGCGCCAGCGGAAGATGCGGGAAGACGAACAGGTTGAAGAAGAAGGTCGGGATGTTGAGCGTCGAGGTCGAGGCGACCGCCCAGCCGGCAAGCGGCACGGCAAGCGTGAGGATGGCGAGCCCGACATGCGTTGCGACCGAAGCCCTCCGCTCGAGCGGCCCGAGGCCAGCCACCGCAGCCGGGTGGCCTCGAAGGATCCACCACAGCACGCGAAGCAGGGCGAGGCCCAGCACGACAAGTCCGATGGATTTGTGCCACTGGTAGAGCGAGAACTGCAGGAGAGGATCGATCTTCATCCGCCGCATCACGAAGCCGAGCGCGATGAGGCCAAGGATCAGCACTGCGATGAGCCAGTGGAGGCCGATAGCCACCCATCCGAATCCAGTATCGCGATCGCGCGCCATGACGCCTGCCTCCTTGGAGGGATGTTTAAACAGACGTTAGTGGAGAGGCGTTTATTCCTTTCCGCAGCGTTTGGGTGCCCAGCCTGTGACGGATGACAAGCAGGAATGGGCCTGGCGCGGGAGCGTCACAGTTCAGACGCTTTTGCGGCGAATGGAGATGCGCAAATGATCGATCAACCAGGTCCCGCAGGCAGATTGCGCACGATGCTACGTTTCCTCTCCTCAGTGGCGCTCGCGCTTGTGCTTGCAACCCCGGCATCTGCGTCGCCCAAGCTTCTGGAGCCGAAACTCCACTTCGGCAAGGGGCATGACGGCGGGCTTCGCGTGGCGCTGACCTTCGATGCCTGCATGGGCAAGGTCGACAAGCGGATCCTCTCGGTTCTCCTCGAGGAGCATATCCCGGCGACCCTCTTCGTGACCGCCCGCTGGCTGAAACACAATCCTGAAGCGACCGCCGTGCTGCTCGCTCATCCAGACCTTTTCGAAATCGAGAATCACGGCGCCATGCATGTGCCGGCGGTGGATTATCCGGCTTCGATTTACGGGATCACCGCGGGTGGCTCTCCGAGGCCGTCGCCCGCGAGGTTGAGGGCGGCGGTGCCGCCATCGTGGCGGCGGGCGCGCCGCAGCCCCACTGGTTCCGGGGCGCAACGGCGAAGTACACGGCGACGTCCATCGCCGAGATCGCCAAGCTCGGCTACCGCATCGCGGGCTATTCCATCAACGGCGACGACGGCTCGCTGCTCGGCGCAAAGGCGGCCCGGAAGCGGATCGCCGCCGCGCGCGACGGCGACGTCGTGATCGCCCACATAAACCAGCCGACGCATGCGGCCGGAGAAGGCGTCGCCCAGGGAATTCTAGACCTGAAGGCGAGGGGGGCGACCTTCATTCGCCTGTCGGAAGGTTCCGATCAGGTGCCGGTGCCGGCACTCTGAACATGCCTTTCGGGGCCGTATGCCTCGTCACCGCGCCGACCTGAGCGTCCGCTGGGTGTGGTCGATGAAGGCGCGGACCTTCGCCGTCTGGGCGTGCCGGTCGAGATAGCAGGCATAGAAATCGAAGGGTTCGTGCTCGACGGCGGCAATGCCCGCTGACGGGTCGCCGGCAAAGAGCGGCACCAGCTTCCCCTTCTCGATGAGCGGCGCGGAAATGAAGCTGCCGATCCGCGCAATACCGGCGCCCGAGAGCGCAAGCTCCGCCAGCGTGTCGATGTCGTTGCTGACGACCGTTGCCCTCAGCTTCGGCTCGAAGCGGACGCCGTCGCGCAGGAAGGCCCAGCGAAACAGCCGGCCGTGGACCGGCAGCCGGTATATCAGGCAGTCGTGATGCTCCAGCTCCTCCGGCGTCTTCGGCATTCCCTTGCGGGCGATGTAGGAAGGGGAAGCACAGATCGGCATAGGCACGGAGACGAGCTTGCGCGCGATGAGGGCGGGTTCGAGCTGCTGGCCGAACCTGACGGAGATGTCGATGCTCTCCGCGATATGGTCGATCGCCCCATCGTGCATCACGAGTTCGACGGAGACGTCCGGGTAGCGCTGGATGAAGGACGAGACGGCGGGTGCCAGCACATGGCGGCCGAAGGCGACCGAGGAGGCGATGCGCAATTCTCCGCGCGGCGTGTCGTCCCGGGGCGCGATGGCTGCCGCGGCAAGATCGAGGTCCTCGATCACGCCTCGCACGCGACCGAAATAGACCTTGCCGCTTTCGGTGAGGCCGAGGCGCCGGGTCGTGCGCTGGAGCAGGCGCGTTCCGAGCGACTTTTCCAGGCGCGCGATGCTCTGGCTGGCGGCGGCAGGTGTGATGCCGAGGCGGCGTGCGGCCGCCGCGATACTGCCTTCCTCGACGCTGCGAACGAAGGCTTCTATGCCCTTGAGCGTATCCATTAATTTGTGTCGTGGTTCGAGTGCCTATTCGATAGTTTCGCTTAATACTGAACCAGCCGATCAAAGGCTACCGCCCGCCGGCAAAATTCGTAGGTTGGCACCCCACGCTCATCGATGGAGTTTCAATGTCGAACGACCAGCGCTCTTCCGGCAGCCGCACGATTGCCCGCAAGCTTCCACCACAGGCCGTGCCCTACGCCTTCGCCTTCTTCATGGCCGGCATCATGGCTTTCCTCATGTGCTGCACGGTCGTGGCGGCCAATACCGGCATCGACGCCGGTTATCCCTTGCGCGTGCTGAAGTCCTACCAGTTGGCGATGCCGGTCGCCTTCTTCGGCGTGCTCGTCGTGAGGCCGATCGTGGTCCGGCTCGTCGGCTTCGTGTGCCATCCGCACTAACAGGCCTGACCGCACTAATAGGTCTGATGATCGCGAACGCGGCATCAACCCGGCAGGTCGGGCCGGTTCTTGCGGCCGGGCCGCAGTTCGTCGGCGATCGTCATGCCGATGATCGAGATCGGCAGCGCCAGCATCGCACCCGCCGCGCCCCACATCCAGCTCCAGAAGATGATGGCCGAGAAGACGAGGAACGGGTTGACCTCGAGCCTGCGGCCCATGATCGCCGGCATCACCAGGTTTTCCATCAGCAGGTGGACCGTGAAGAACGCGGCCGCGGGAGCAAGGCCCGCCATGATCGTCTCGTGCGTCAGAAGACCCGCCACGCCGAACGCCAGCGTGATCGCGGCAATTCCGAGGAAGGGCACGAAGCTCGAGAGGAAGGCAAACAGTCCCCACAGCAAAGGGTTACCCAGCCCCGCGACGAACGCGATGATCGCGGCGATGATCCCGAGCCCGCAGTAAACCAGAGCCGCGGTCGCGAAGTAGAAGCCCAGCGCGCCGTCGATAGCGTTGAGGACGCGGATCGTCGAAAGGCGCTGATGCCGATGCGGGAAGGCGAGGATCAGCATCCGGCGCAGCTTGATGCGTCCGGACAGGAAGAGCGCCAGCGCGGCGAAGAAAATGAGCGTCTGCAGCAGCGCGGGAGTGAGGCTCGCCGAAACGATCGAGAGCACGCTGCCGGTATTCTGCAGCAGCACCTCGGGGGAGATCGACCCGAAGGAAAGCGAGCCCGGCGTCATGCGCAGCCAGGGAAACCTTTCCAGCATCGGGGTTACGCGCTCGATCGCGTGGCGGACGATCTCGGGTGCCCTGGACGCCAGTTCCATCATCGGATCGACGAGCGCGCCGGCCATCAGGAAGACGCCCAGCCCAAGGGCGGTGGTGAGCAGGATTGCCGTCATGAGCGGAGGGATCCCGAGCGCGACGAGCTTCTCGGAGGTAAGCCCGAGGATGAGCCCGATGACGACCGCAAAGCACATGGGGATGAGGATCTGCGCCATGAAGGAAACGGTGGCGGCCGCGAGGATCACGAAGATGCCGATTGCGGCCCAGGCGGCCGTGATGTCGAGCCCCGTCTTGCGTTGCCGGACATACTGGACGGGTCCCTGCTTTACACCCGGCAGTCCGCTCTTTTCCTTCGTCGAGAGATCCCCGTTTCGTGTTTCTGGCCGGCGCAAGGTTTCGTGCATGTCGATATCCCCCGTGTGGCCCTTCGAACGTACGAAGTCGATGGAAGTTCCGCGCGGCGTGACCCGGTTGCGAAAATCTTCGCGACCGGACGCACATCTTCGTGAGCGCACGTGCCCTGAAATGACCACATTGGTTGCCGAGGTCGGCGGCCGACCGCTTCAGACGGAATCAAGAGCAAGAATGATCAAGAGATTTACCACCTTCGCCGTGGGCCTGACCCTGGCTTCCTCCGCGCATGCAGTCGACGGCAGCGTCAGGCGGCAGCTCGAGGCACTCAGCCCCGAGGAGAGGATCGAGCAGCGTTGCGACATGGAGGCGATGGAGCAGATCGGCGGCGCCAGGAAGGGATTTCGCCCTGACAAGGTGATCGCCTATGCCTTCGGCGACCCGAAGCAGTCCGAGGATCTGCTGAAGACCCGTGGGGCCGTGTTCCGCAGCAAGGGCGAATGGTACCGGCTGGCCTATCGCTGCGAAACGACGGCTGACGGGCTCGACATCCGCTCCTTCAAGTTCAAGATCGGCGAGAGGGTCCCGCGCGAGGACTGGCAGGCGCACTACCTCTACGATTGAGGCGTGCGCCCTTTGTAAATCAGGCGACCAGGTTGAGGCCGATGCCCCAGGGGTCGATCAGCGACAGCCTCTCGCCCTGACGGGTCGTGGGGATTTCCAGTTCCTCGAGCTTCTTGGCGGCGGTCTCGAATTTGGCCGCGTCGTTGAACTGGATCGTGTAATCCGAAAGCCCGGTCATGTTGCTCTGCCGCTTCGGCTGGCCGCGCGAATTCCAGACATTGGCGCCGATGTGGTGGTGATACTTGCCCGAGGCGAAGAAGCTTGCGCCCGGATACCGCGCCATGAGGTCGAGGCCCAACACGTCGCGGAAGAAGCCGTCGGCCTCGGGAATATCGGAAACCTGAAGGTGGATATGGCCAATGGCCGTTCCGTCCGCCTGGCCGCCCCAGGACTCCTTGGGGCTTTCGTCGTAGAGCTTCTGCAGGTCGAGCGGCAGCGTGGCCATCTTCACGGTGCCGTCGGGCACGTAGTTCCACTCCGAGCGGTCGCGGTCGCGATAGATCTCGATGCCGTTGCCTTCCGGGTCGTCCAGGTAGATCGCCTCGCTGACGAGATGATCGGAGGCGCCGGTAAGCGCAATGCCGCTATGGGCGGCATGGACCAGCCAGCGTCCGAGCTCGAAGCGGTCCGGTACGAGAAACGCCGTGTGGAAGAGGCCGGGGGCGTTGCGCGGCGCGCGCGCCGCATTGGCGGCGGTCGTCAGCGTCAGCAGCGGGCGTCCGGCGACGCCAAGCGTCTGTCCGAATGCCGACTTCTCGAGCACGGAGAGACCCATCGCCTTCTGGTACCAGTCGGAAAGCATCGGCAGGTCGGAAACCACGAGGTGGGAGTGGTCGATGTAGGCCGGCATGTCGAGGGCGTGGGTCGGCTGGGTTGCGGTCGTCTCGGTGGTCATTCTGGAAGTCTCCGCATGCGGGGCGCCGCCCGGCACGGCCGCCAGTCCTGCCGCCGTCAGGCTCAGGAAAGTTCGGCGGTCGATCGCGGCCATGTCTAACCCCTTGGTTGCGGCTTCTTGCGAAACCGGTGTGTTGACCCGGAATATGGCGAAGAAGCCGTGTTCAAGGAAGTCCAACGATTGACGAATTACTGTCAACGCCACGTTGACAATGCGGTTTCGAATCCGAAGAGAAAGTCTTCGTTATTCTTGGTTGCAGCATGTTATTGTCATGTTCCAAACGCCGGCGGTCGTTTTGGCTGGCCGGTGCCACCGAATGGAGGAACGCGATGCTGGATACGGCTCACTTCAAGACTATCCTCCTTGACCGGAAGAACGAACTCGACAGGCGGCTTGGCCGCATCGAGGCGGACCTCGGCTCTCCCATGGATCCCGACAGCGAAGAGCGCGCGACGGAGCGGGAGAACGACCAGGTGCTCGAAGAGTTCGGCAATGAGGGGGTGAAGGAGCTGCAGGCCATCAATGCGGCCCTGGACCGGATCCGGGCAGGGACCTTCGGCATCTGCGCCAAATGCGGCAATCCTGTCTCTCCGGCCCGGCTGAAGGCGGTTCCCTATGCCGCACTGTGCGAGGAATGCATCGCGACTTGATATCCGGGCGTCATCAAATGTGAGCACGCGTCGCCTGTTCCCGACATTGATTTCCGACGGTTGGGACGTCACGGTAATAGTTCGGGTATGGAACGACGGCCATGGAAAACGACCCTGTACGGTGGGAGTATGACCGGCATGAACTGATCGCCGACGGCGTTGTTCACGCGGTCGGTGTCGTTCTCGCGCTGATAGGGGGAACGGCCCTGATCTTCTACGCCACCGTCTTCTCAAGCCACGGCCAGATGGCGGCGTCATGGATCTACGGCGTCGGCCTCGTGGTGGCGCTGGGAGTATCCTTCGCCTACAACCTATGGCCGGTATCCCCGTCAAATGGCATCTGCGTCGCCTCGATCATTCCGCCATTTTCGTGTTGATCGCGGCGACATATACGCCCTTCCTGCAAAGAGGCTGGCAGGATCCGCTTCTCGCGGCCATGCTGGTCGGCATGTGGCTGATGGCTGTGCTGGGAATCGCGCTCAAGTTGCTCTTGCCGGCGCGCTTCGACAGGATTTCGATCGTCATCTATCTCGTGATGGGCTGGAGCGGCCTCCTTGCCGTGGGGCCCTTGATCTCGACGCTGTCGGCAACGACCATGACCCTCATCGTGACTGGCGGGGTGCTCTATTCACTCGGCGTCATCTTCCATGTCTGGCAGAACCTGCGCTTCCAGAACGCCATATGGCACGCCTTCGTCGTCGCAGCGGCAGCGGTCCATTACATGGCGGTGGTCACGTCCGTCAGCGCCGCGGCGAGCGGCCTGTAGATCCGGCGGCGGGACCCCTCCAGTCCCGGCCGTCAGGTTCGGCAATCTTCAAGTGACAGCGTTTCAATTGGCTGCGGGCGCGACCGTCGGCGCACTCGCGCATCCCCCGACCGGACGGAATGACCTGACGAGACGCAGGGTCGGCTTTTCCATGTCGGGCTTCAGGCCCTCCGGGAACTCGAGGACGAAATAGCCGGCGGCACCATCGCAAAGCGCGACCGCGCGATAGTAGAAGATCGTGCCTGCCTTGAGGCCGGAATAGCTCGCCCAGCCGTCGGTCTCGCGCTGGTAGGTGACGTTCCATCCGTCGCCCTTGTACCATTCGAGCCGTTCGGCTGCTTCCGTCCGCAACGACTTGCCGCCGAGATGCTGTGCCCACACGGCGAGCGTCACTTTCCCATCCGCCGAGCGATAGTTCCACCCGTCGCCGTTGTCGGCCTGCTGGGTAACTGCGTAGCCGGACGGTATGTCGATCACGAAGCCGAACCTCGGATCGACGTAGCGGCCACGATCGGCAGCGATGCTGGCTGCGGCCAGAAAGAGTGCGAGGCCGTAGACGATCAGGCGAATAAGCACGGCATTCTTCTCCCGACTTGTTCCCGCCGGGGCGAAGAATTCCTCCCTCGTTCACCCCGATTTCAGAACGGTGACGAGATAGCGGCAACTTTTGTTCGCATCGTTCACGAAAATGCAGTCTGCGGGCGGTCCGAGCGCCAGGCAGTCTCCGGCATCGAGCCGATGCGTGGTTTCTCCCTCGACGAAGGTGAGGGTGCCTTCGATGACCCGGATCATCTGGCGCACGAAGGTGAAGGCGGCGGCGGGATAGGCGACCCGGGCACCCGGTGGGAGTTCCACCTCGACGATCTCGAGCGGCGCGCCGGCGGGCGGAGAGACATGGCGTCGGCGGTACCCGGTTTCCGGATCGGTCCAGACCGGCTGGTCGGCATTTCGAAGCAGTCGCTCGGTGCCGGCCTCGGCCCGAGCGATAAGCGTGGAGACGGAGAGGCCGAAAGCGCCGCACAGCCTGCCGAGCAGGGCGGCCGTCGGGCTGCTCTCGCCACGTTCGATCTTGTGGATCATCGCCCGCGAAACGTCGGCGCGCGCCGAAAGATCGGTGAGCGACCAGCCGCGGGCTTCCCGTTCGGCCCGGACCCGTTCCCCTAGACAGAGATCAAAATTGTCTGATAAAGTGGACATAACGAAACCATAGTGGACGAAATTCAATGAAGCAAGATGTGATCGTGCGGGACGCGACAGAGGCTGACCTGCCTGCAATCCTCGATATCTACAACGACGCCGTCGCCAATACGACGGCGATCTGGAACGATGTCGTGGTGGATCTCGATAACCGGATCGACTGGTTCCGCGGCCGCATGGCGCGTAAATTTCCGGTTCTCGCAGCCGAACGCGACGGCCGGGTCGTCGGCTACGCTTCCTATGGCGACTGGCGGGCCTTCGACGGTTATCGCCATACGGCCGAGCACTCGATCTACGTCGATGGAAACGCCCGCGGGGGAGGCATCGGGACGCTGCTTCTGGCCGCGCTTGTCGAGCGCGCCCGCCAGAACGGCATCCACGTGCTGATCGCCGGCATCGAATCGGAAAACGCGGCCTCGATCCGCCTGCACGAGAAACTGGGCTTCCGCGTCGCCGGGCGCTTCTCCGAAGTGGGTGTGAAGTTCGGCCGCTGGCTCGATCTCACATGCATGGAGCTGAGGATCGATCCCTGATGCATGTCCCCGGATGTGGGAATCCGTTTCGGCACAGGGACATGCACAGGCAGGTGTCGGATGCCGTCAGGACGACGGATCCTCGTCGAAGGTGAGGGCGACGCCGTTCATGCAGTAGCGCAGCCCCGTCGGTGCCGGTCCGTCGGGAAAGACGTGGCCGAGGTGGGCGTCGCAATCGGCGCAGCGTATCTCGACGCGGTTCATCCCGTAGGACAGGTCGCGATGATTGGTGACCGCATCCGGCGCGATCGGCTGGTAGAAGCTTGGCCAGCCGGTTCCGGAGTTGAACTTCGTCTCCGAACGGTAGAGTGGCCTGTCGCAGCAGACGCAGCGATAGGTCCCCTTCTTCGAGATGTCGAAGTCCGGGCTGGAGAAGGCGCGCTCGGTGCCGTGCTCGCGGGTGATGCGGTACTGTTCCGGCGTCAGCTGCGCCCGCCATTCCGCATCGGTTTTCTGCACCTTGAGTTTTGTGGTTTCGGTCATGGCATACTCCCTTTGCCCTGAGATGTAGGGGCGCAACCGGGCGAATGCAATTGTTCCGGGTCGCCGGCAAGCGCCCAGCCGGCGACTGTCGCGAGGGCCGGCGCTCTCCCGAAACCCGCCGCGAGGCCCGGTTGAACGGTAGCGACCGCTTTTCCCCGGCTTCTTGCCCGGGAAAGGCGCGAGACTTCTTTTCAAGGCTGTGGATTTCGGTCATACCGACGTGGAATCTGCGGTTTGATTGCTATCCTTATGGTGCCGGCGGAACGACGGGCAGGGGAGACGGGATGTATCCGGACACTATGGCCTTGACGTTTGTCGCCTTCTGTCTGCCCTTTGCCGCCGCACTCGTCGCGCCCTCGCTCACCCGCTTCCTCGGACACAACGCAGCCTGGCTCCTCGCCCTGGCTCCGGCCCTTGTCTTCCTGCATTTCCTCGGCTTTTCGGGTGATGTCTCCAGCGGCGAGATCGTCACCGGCGGCTACCAATGGGTACCTTCGTACAATGTCAGCTTTTCCTGGCTGATTGACGGGCTGTCGTTGACGTTCCTGCTCCTGATCTCGGGCATAGGCGTCTTCATCGTTCTCTACTCCGGCGCCTATCTCAAGGGACACCCGCACCAGGGGCGGTTCTTCTCCTTCATCCTGATGTTCATGGGCTCTATGCTCGGGCTCGTCGCGTCCGACAGCCTGCTCATGCTGTTCGTATTCTGGGAGATGACGTCCGTCACCTCCTTCCTCCTGATCGGCTTCGATCATTCCCGGGAGGCCTCGCGCCGTGCGGCGCTCCAGGCCCTCGTCGTCACCGGCGGCGGCGGCCTGTTTCTCCTGGCCGGGCTCCTGGTGATGTGGAACGTAACCGGCGTCACCCAGCTGTCGCTGCTGCTTTCCTTCGGGGAAGAGTTGCGCGCCAGTCCCTTCTATGTGGCCATCCTCGTGCTGGTGCTCGGCGGCGCCTTCGCCAAGTCCGCGCAGTTCCCGCTGCACTTCTGGCTGCCGAACGCCATGGAGGCTCCGACCCCGGTTTCCGCCTACCTGCACTCCGCGACCATGGTGAAGGCCGGCGTATACCTGCTCATGCGGATGAACCCGGTCATGGGCGGAACGCCCGCCTGGGAGACCATCCTGCCGGCATTCGGCGGGCTCACCCTGCTGGTGGGCACGGTGCTCGCCATCCGCCAGACCGATCTCAAGCTCATGCTCGCCTATACCACTGTCGCCTCGCTGGGCCTCCTTGTGATGCTCACGGGCTTCGGATCGGAGCATGCCGTGGCGGCGGCGGCCGTCTATCTCGTTGCCCATTCGCTCTTCAAGGGCGCGCTGTTCATGGTCGCGGGCCTGATCGACCATGAGGCGGGCACGCGCGACATCACCAGGCTCGGCGGCCTGCGCAGGGCGATGCCGGTCACCTTCGCAGCCGCCCTCCTTGCGGCGCTCTCCATGGGCGGGCTGCCGCCTTTCCTTGGCTTCCTCGGCAAGGAGGAGATCTACGCCGCCTTGTGGAGCGGCAATTTGAGGGCGATCGCCTTCACCATGGCCGCCGTCTTCGGCAATGGCCTGATGTTCGCGGTTGCCTTCGCCGTTGCGCTGAAGCCGTTCCTGGGGGCAAAGCCTGCGCTTCCCAAGCATGCGCACGAAGGGCCGCTGCTGCTCTGGCTGGGGCCTCTCGTTCTTGCCGGACTGGGCCTCGCAGCCGGGCTCTTCTCTGGCCTCGTGCACCAGTGGATTTCCTCGCCTCTCGCCTCGGCGATCGCCGGCAAGCCGGAAACCGTGACGATATCGGCTGTCCCGCACATGAGCGCCGCGCTGCTCTTGTCCGTCGCCACCATCGCGTTCGGGATTGTCGTCTACGTGCTGCTCGGGCGCGCGCGCCGCGCCGCGGACGCGCTCGTCGAGGATATCGGCTGGGGGCCGGACCACGGCTTCGACCAGTTCATGCGAGGACTGGTCCGCCTTGCCGCCGGCGTGACGCGGGTGCTGCAGCCGGGCCTGATGGAGGTCTACCTGACCGCGACCTTCGCGCTGGTCGCGCTTGCGCTGCTGGTTCCGCTCGCCTGGTTCGGCGAATGGCCGCGGCTGCCCGTCTGGCCGGCTGGCGTCCAGTTCCACGAGCTTTCGATCATGGCGCTCGCCATCGCCGGCGTCGTCGCGGTGCTGACGGCGAACAACCGCCTGAACTCCATCCTTGCGCTGGGTGTCCAGGGCTTTGCGGTCGCCGTGATCTTCCTACTCTTCGGTGCCCCGGATCTCTCCTTCACGCAGTTCATGGTCGAGACCCTTTCCGTCGTCATCCTCGCCCTTGTCATGACGCGGTTGAAGCTGACCCCGCGGGACCATCGCCCGCTGCGCGAAAAGCTCCCCGATGCGGCAATAGCGATCGCGTGCGGCCTCGGCTTCGCGCTCTACCTGCTCAAGGTCACCCAAGAGCCCTTCGACACCGCGCTTACCGATTTCTTCAATCTCTATTCCAAGACGATCGCCCACGGCGCGAACATCGTGAACGTCATCATCGTCGACTTCCGCGGCACGGACACGCTCGGTGAAATCACCGTGGTGATGATCACCGGCCTCGCGATCCTCTCGCTGATCCGCATCCGATCCGGCCGCTCCGAGCCCGCACGCTCCGTTGCGGAAAACGCTGGGGAGGTCGGCCGATGAACACGCTGATCTTCCGTACGATCGCCCCGTTCCTGACCGCGCTGATGATGCTCTTCTCCATCTTCGTTCTGCTGCGCGGCCACAACCAGCCGGGCGGCGGCTTCATTGGCGGGCTGATCGCGGCCTCGGCTCTCGCGATCTACGGCATCGCCTGCGGCGTGGCGTCGGTACGCCGCGCCATCTGGTTCCATCCGATGTCGATAGCCGCGGCCGGCGTGTTCCTCGCCTGCATCGCCGGCCTGCTTTCCGTCTTCCTCGGCGTGCCCTTCATGAGCGGCCTGTGGATCTATCCGGTCTTGCTCGGGGTGGAAGTCCCGCTCTCGACGGTCATGCTCTTCGATTTCGGCGTCTATCTCGTCGTCCTCGGATCCATCACCTCGATCGCGCTCGCGCTGGAAGAGGGAGGAGACGCCTGATGGAACTGCTGTTCGTCATCCTGATCGGCATCTTCTTTTCCGCCGCCGTCTACCTGATGCTGTCCAAGTTCCTGGTGCGCGTGCTGCTCGGTGTCGTCGTCCTCGGCAACGCGGTCAACCTTCTGCTCTTCACGACCGGAAGGATCCTGCGCGAGGTGCCGCCGATCATCCCCGACGGCCATGACGTGCCGGCGGGCATCACCGCCAACGCGCTGCCCCAGGCGCTGATCCTGACGGCGATCGTGATCTCCTTCTCCTTCTTCGCGTTCCTGCTGGTCCTCGTCTATCGGGCCTATCAGGATCTCGGCACGGACAACGCCAACGAGATGCGGGTGGCCGAGCCGAAGGGCGAGCCCTTGCCGCCGACGGGCTATTGAGGACCCTGACCAGAATGGCCGTCTCCGCACACCCCGTCGCTGATCTCTCCGCCGCCTTCGTCATGACGCCTGTCGCAGCCGCTGACTGGCTCGTGGTCCTTCCGACCGTCTGGTGCCTCCTGACGGGAGCCCTCCTGCTGATGCTGCGCAAGTCGACCGGCCTGCAGCCGCTCATCGGCATCGCCGCACTCGTGGTCCTTGTCGTCATCGACGCGCTGCTGCTCGGCCACGTGGTCGCCTCCGGGCCGGTCACCATGGTCATGGGCCGGTGGTTGCCGCCCTTCGGCATCGCGTTTACCGCGGACCTGACGGGTGTCCTCTTCGCGCTCGCCGCTGCGGTCGTGGCGCTTGCCGGCGGGATCTACGCATCGAACGACGTGGACGCGAGCGGCCGGCGCTACGGCTTCTATCCCTTCCTCCTCGTGCTGATGGGCGGCGTCTCGGGTGCTTTCCTCACCGGCGATATCTTCAATCTCTACGTCTGGTTCGAGGTGCTGCTGATCTCGTCCTTCGGACTGCTGGTGCTGGGCTCCGAGAAGGCCCAGATCGACGGCGCGATCAAGTATGCCTTCCTCAATCTCATCGCCACCACGCTGTTCCTGATTGCCACGGGCTATCTTTACGGCCTGTTCGGCACGCTCAACATGGCGGACATCGCACTGAAGGCGACGGCTCGCGGACCTGAACTGCCGCTGATGACGCTAGCGACGCTGTTCGTTCTGGCCTTCGGGATGAAGGCCGCGGCTTTCCCCGTGAATTTCTGGCTGCCCGCCTCCTACCACACGCCGCGGATCGTCGTTTCCGCGCTCTTCGCGGGCCTGCTCACGAAAGTCGGAATCTATGCGCTGGTGCGCACGCTGGTCATGCTGTTTCCGCTCGAGCGGGAAGGCTTGAGCTTCGTCATCGCGCTTGCCGCCGCCGCCACCATGGTGGCCGGTTCGCTCGGCGCCCTCGGCCAGAGCGACATCCGCCGGATGCTCGGCTTTCTGGTGATCTCCGGCATCGGCGTGATGATGGCGGGCATTTCGCTCGGAAGCCCCGGAGGCGTCGGCGGCGCGATCTTCTATGCGCTGCATTCGATGGTGACGATGACGGCGCTCTACCTGGCGGCGGGTATCGCCGGCAGGCTCGGCGGCAGCTTCGACCTGCACGGCCTCTCCGGCCTCTACAGTCGTTCGGCCCTGCTGTCCGCCCTCTCGCTCGTCCTGTTCTTCTCCGTCTCCGGCCTTCCGCCCTTTTCGGGGTTCTGGCCGAAGGTGATGGTGGCAAAAGCCGCGATCGACATTGGCGCCTGGTGGCTCGCGGGCACCGTGTTCCTCACCGGCTTCCTGACCACGATCGCCACCGGCCGCGTCTTCGCCCTCGCATACTGGCGGCCCTCGAATGCAGACCGGAGGGGCCCCGATGCCTCCGCCATTCCCGTTTCCGCCCTCGTGCCGGTCGCAGCCCTCACGGCCCTGGCGGTGTTCTTCGGCGTCTTTCCCGACATGCTCATGTCGAAGATCCAGACCGCCAGCGCCGTGCTCGCGGAGCCTTCGTCCTATGTCCGGTCGGTCTTTCCCGGGGGAGTGGCGCCATGAAGCTAATCGTCACCAACATTCTGCTCGCATTTGCCTGGGTTGCCGTCACCGGGAGTTTCACGGCGCTCAACTTCTGCTTCGGCTTCGCGATGGGGGCTTCGGGCTTTTCCTGATGCGCCGCGAGGTGAGGTCCGCGGGCTATTTTTCGCGCGGGCTGCGCATCCTGTCGCTCGCGGTGCTCTTCCTCAAGGAACTCGCTCTCTCCGCATGGAAAGTGGCAGTCCTGGTTGCGAGCCCCCGCATGGAGCTCAAGCCCGGCATCATCGCCTTCCCGCTGACGATCGATCGTGACTTCGAAATCACGCTTCTTGCAAACATGATCACGCTCACGCCGGGAACGCTGACCGTAGACGTATCCGACGACCGGCGGTTCCTCTATGTGCATGCGCTCGATTGTTCCGATCCGACCGGGCTGAAGCGGGACATCGCGGGTGGTTTCGAAAGGAAGATCATGGAGGCGTTCCGGTGACCATTGCCGCCGACATCACGGCCTTCGCGGCCGATATCGCGCTGGCGCTGATGTGCGCGGCGTTCTTCCTCACCGTCTATCGCGTGATCAAGGGGCCGACGCTTCCTGACCGGATCGTGGCGCTCGACATGCTGGTCGCGACCGCCATCGGCTTCATCGCGGTCGTTGCGATCAAGACCGGCTTCACGCTCTATATCGACATTGCCATCTCGCTCGGCCTTGTCGGTTTCCTGGCGACGGTCGCCTTTGCCCGTTTCGTTCTGGCACGCGGCAAGCCCGAGGACGAGGCTGATCCGATGGCCGCAAGCCGGCACGCGATCGGCCCGCGCGCGGGCAAGTCCGCGCGGCGGGGGAAGGGGGCACGGCGATGACCATTGTTCTGGCTCTCGTGACGGCGGCCATGCTGATCGGAGGCGGCATCTTCACGTTGCTCGCCGCAATCGGGATCGTGCGTCTTCCTGATGTCTACACCCGCATGCATGCCGCCTCCAAGGCAGGTACGGTGGGCTCGGGCCTGATGCTGATTGCCGCCGGCGTGCACTCGCTCGACCTCGCGACCATGACCCGTGCGATCGCGGGCTTCGTCTTCTTCATCCTCACGGCACCGGTTGCCGCCCATCTCGTCGCCAAGGCTGCCCACCAGGCGGGCTATCGGCTATCACGACACGCCGTTCTCGATGAAATGGCCGGCAGAAAGGCCAAATAACTCCAAACCTGTTAGATTGTCGCAGTTTTGAAGTGCTGACTGCGATGAACATCAGCGATTAATCAATTTTTAATATGTGGTAATAGGCATTGTAAGGACTTTTGCTTTTTTACAAAATAATATTGGACTTTCGACTGAACAGTGTTATTCCGAAACAAGTAAAGCATCTTCGTAGAATTTGCTCGCGATATGGGTTCCAGTTTAAGTTGCGCAATTGCCGAAATGCCCCAAATGGGCAATGTATTGGTTCGAGACTTACGCGTGTTTTGAAAGCCGGAAACGGGAAACTAATATTAGCGTGACCTGAAAGCGAGATCTGCGGAGCGTTATAGCGTCGGCGGATAGCGAAATTTTCTAAAGGTCGAAGATATTGCTTTGCTTCTGAATTTTTAAGTGCGCCGGTTTTGCGTGGCATGATCGGCAGTACGTCCGATAGGAGACCTAACATGAATGAAACTGTGCTTGGAACTGCCCCTGATTTGCTGGTGGAGCTGACGGCGGATATCGTCGCTGCCTATGTCAGCAACCATGTGGTTCCGGTCGCTGAACTTTCGACGTTGATCGCTGATGTGCACGCCGCGCTGAACAACACCAAGCAGCCGGTCGTAGCCGTTGCGCCCGTCCCGACAGCCGAAAAGCCGAAGCCGCCCGTCCCAGTGCGCAAGTCGGTGCAGAACGATTATATCATTTGCCTTGAAGACGGCCAGAAGTTCAAGTCGCTCAAGCGCCACCTTATGACACACTACGGCATGACGCCGGAAGAGTATCGCGAGAAGTGGGACCTGCCGGCCGACTACCCGATGGTCGCACCCGCCTACGCCGAAGCGCGCTCGCGTCTTGCCAAGGAAATGGGTCTCGGTCAGCGCCGCAAAGGCCGCTGATCGGTCGCACCGATCCGCCAATACCGCCGGACCTTCCTGCGAAGGCCCGGCTTTTTTTCATCATTAATGAGGAAAAAAAACCTATTCGTGGGGATTTAAAACACGTAAATATGAAATAAATCAATGTATGGTTGTGAGCCGGGGATTTCCTTCATCCCCGCTTGATGTCAAAGGTGTATGAATAAATTCCTAAACAGGAGTCTGGATCATGCACCGATCGATACTGACAATGCCATTGCCCGAGCATGACAAGGCGGCGGGTAGCACCGCTGCCCTGTTCCCGACGCGGGCGCCGGAAGGAAAATCGGCGGATCGCCCGCCATTCGCGGCGCAGGCCTATCCCGCCGTTCCTCCGCGCATCGCCTGCCGGATCGTGCGGCAATTGATCGTCGAGATGGTTCAGCTTTCCGGGGAGCGGGTCCTTCGACGCCGCGATTCGCGCCGCGCTACCTGCCACATCCGCCAGATTGCCATGTATGTCTGTCATGTGATCCTGCAGATCTCGCTCTCGGACATCGGCCTCGCTTTCGGCAAGGACCGCACCACGGTCGGCCATGCCTGCAACGTGGTGGAGGACCGCCGCGACCACCAGGACTATGACGAATTCGTCGCCGCCGCGGAGCGAATCGTCCTTTCCGTCCTGACGCCGGCGGGGTACGGCAATGATGAGTGAGCGCCAAACGCCGGTGAAAGCCGCACCGAGGAAGCAAGCATCCGTCGCCAGCCTGTTGCGTTTCCTCCTGTCGAGCGGGGAGGCGGCGACCGGAACGGCTGATGGATCAGTCCTTCTTGCCGCAAGCGACGGCCGCACCTTGACGGCCAGTCCGGCTCTCGTTTCGGAGATTGTCCGGCAGGGTCTGGCGACCAGCGAGGGCTCGACGCTGAAGCCCACCCCCGAGGCTCGAGGCCATCTGCGCCGCCTTCTCTCGGGCGGAGAGAACGCCTTCGGGGACCAGCATCGCGAGGTGACCGAGAAGATCGTCATCGATCAGGGATTTCGCCGCACGGCGAGCGTCAACCAGCTCGAATCGCCCCTGTCCTCGCTCGGCCGCATCCGCGACCGGAACGGGCAGTCCTTCCTGCCGGAAACAGCACTGGCGGCCGGGGAGCGTCTTCATGCGGATTTCACCCGCGGCGGCCTGCAGCCGCGCATGACGATGAGCTGGGAACCGCGGATCGCGACCCGGATGAAGGGGGAGGCCGGAGCGGGGACGGAGATTTCCGACACGGCGCTTGCGGCGCGCGAGCGGGTGAGGCTTGCCGTCGGCGCCATGGGGCCGGAACTGTCGGGCGTGGCGCTCGACGTCTGCTGCTTCATGAAGGGGCTGGAAACGGTCGAGCGGGAGCGGCAGTGGCCGCAGCGCTCCGCCAAGCTGATGCTGCGCGCGGCACTTATGACGCTCGCACGCCACTATGCGCCACCTGCGCCGAAGCCGCGAAGCCATGTCTATGCGGCCGAAGACAGCCGCCCGACGCTCTTGGGGCGGCCGGGTAGATGAAGCCGCGCCTCAGGCGGCGACGCGCAGCATGCCTTCCTCGCGGATCCGCTTCACCATGGAGCGCAATCCGTTGGCGCGCTGGGAGGACAGGTGCTCGACCAGTCCGATCCGGTTGAAGACGTCGAGCGCATCGAGATCGGCGACCTCGGAGGCGCGCTTGCCGGAATAGATCGCCAGCACGATCGCCACCAGCCCGCGCACGATATGCGCGTCCGAGTCGCCTTCGAAGGTCAGAAGCGGATCTTCTCCTCCGCCGGCATGCGTTACCAGCCATACCTGGCTGGCGCAGCCCTGTACCTTGTTGGTCGAGGTGCGCTTGTCCTCCGGCAGATCCGGCAGTGCCTTGCCGAGCTCGATCACATAGCGGTAGCGGTCCTCCCACTCGTCGAGATAGGCAAAGTCGTCGATGATCTGTTCTAGGGCTGTCATGGCGGATCCGTATTCGGTCTATGCCGCTCATATAGGATAGGAATGGCCAAATTTGAACTGGAATCGGCCGCACAAAAAAGAAACGCCGCGAGGGATGGGCTATCCTCACGGCGGTTGCAGGGGCAACAGTAGGCAGGCAGAAACTTGATTGGCGACTTGATCAGCCGGCAGGATCCGGGCGGCGGGTCGGCACTGCGATGGTGCCGGTGACGACGTCGTCGGCTTCGCTGGCGGCCGGCGCCGGCATCTCGGTCAGCTCGGAAGGCGGAACATCGGCAAGCTTGGCCGTCTCGGTGTCGGCGAACTGCTTGTCCAGAAACTTGTAGGCAACATGAGCGCCTTCACGAGCCCGGTGGCCAAGGGCGACGAAGGTCTCCGCGCCCTTTTCGCATACGTCGGGCTTTTCCATGCAGATCGCGCTGACATAGCCCAGAGCCTCGCTGGCGGCGGTAAAGGTATCGGAAAGTTCCACGGACGGAGCCGTCTGCAGCCGGTCCGACGACTCACCGTCGAGAAACGGCAGCAGGACCAGAACGAGTGAGAACCAGAACGTTCCCTTGATCAGAAACCACATGTCAGTGCCCATCCTCTAGTTCGAAGCCGCGGGCCATGACGGCCCTGTCGTCCTTCGTTCCGGTCGTTGCCGGTGGTCCTTGGCGAACCATTGATGCAAGACTACTGCGGGGAAGCAAATTCCCCTTTGAGAGAATCGCTCGGGTTTTCCGCAGTTTTAAGTAAAATGCGACCTATCGGCATTTTAGAGGCATTTGAATCGCATCTTATCGATTGCCGTTAAGCAAGAAGGCGGCCGCCTCGGGCTTAACCCTCTGAGAACGCGGCATGCCATGCCGGCACTCATTGCCACAAAAGTTAACGCGGACAGAAAAACGCCGCAAAATGAAACGCTTACCCCCCATTAACCACGATTTCCAAATGGCTCCGAGATTGCCCCAAAACGGGATTTTTCGCCCCTTTCGGGTGCTCCCGGAAGACCCCGGCTTATTCTTTCCTTAAGTCGCGGGTGCGATTTTGAGCGCAGAAAATAACAATGTCCGACAGGGTTTCGCATTGCGCCAATTGAGCGACATCGCTGACACAATGGCTGCCACGTTTGGCGCCATCGCCGGTAGAGGCTCGTCCCTTCGCGCCGAGACGAAGCCGTCCGCGCGCGCGTTCATGCTTGCAGCCCTGGCCTCGGTCGGGGGCGTGCCGCTTGCGCTTTCGGCCTTTCTGCCCGTGTCCGCGGCCCTGCCTGCCGGCGCAGCGCTTGCCGGCGCGGGTGCGCTCTTTGCGACTGCCGCCGTCTTCGCCCGCGATGCGCGCCAAAACGAGAAGAAGGCTGTGTCCGAGCGCGCGGTCGACGAGGTCTCGCCCTACAATTTCTTCGCCGGGCTCGTCACGATCCATGACGGGCGCGGGTTTGTCACTGCCGTCCACGGCCGCGACATGAAGGAAATCCTCTCCTGGATGCGCGACCCGATGGGCCGCGGCTTCCTCGACCAGATCCACGTTTCCGACCGACTGTCCTTCATCCAGACGATCGATCGCATCAGGCAGGGCGCGCCCCACGCCACCATCGACATCCGCATGGAGCGTCCGAGGCTTCGGCCCGACGCGGAGCAGTTCGTCCACATGCGCGTCAACCTTACCGCCGTCAGGAACGACGACGGATCGCTGACGGGCGTCGTGGCCCAGTCGCAGGACATCTCGGCGGAAGCGCAGCTGAAATCTGAAGCCGCGCGCAAGACCGAAGAGGCCGAGACGGCCAACGATGCCAAGACCCGCTTCCTTGCTGCCGTCAGCCACGAGCTGCGTACGCCGCTGAATGCGATCCTGGGCTTTTCGGACATCCTGTCCGGCGAATACTTCGGCAAGCTGGAAAACGACCGCCAACGGGAATATGTCGCCCTGATCAACCAGTCCGGGAGCCACCTTCTGTCCGTCGTCAATACCATGCTCGACGTCTCGAAGATCGAGGCGGGCCGCTACGAACTCCTGTCCGAGCCGTTCGTGGTTTCGGACATCGTGCGCGCCTGCGAACAGATGCTCGGCCTCCAGGCGCGCGAAAAGGGCGTCAAGCTCACGAGCCGCGTCCAGCGCGACCTCGGCGAGGCCGTCGCCGACCAGCGCGCGCTCCAGCAGGTGCTGATCAACCTGGTCGGGAACGCGATCAAGTTCACCGATGCCGGCGGCTTGATCACCATCGACGCGGAGCGGCGCGACAAGGATCTGGTGCTGACCGTGAGCGACACGGGTATCGGCATTCCCGCGGCCAAGCTCGACGCCATCGGTCAGCCGTTCATGCAGGTTCACAACCAGTACACCCGGAAATACGAGGGCACCGGTCTCGGACTGTCGCTGGTCAAGGGGCTGGTCGCCTTGCACGGAGGTTCGTTCGCGATCCGGAGCAACCCGGGCGAGGGCACAGTGATCACGGTGCGCGTGCCTGCCGACGGCTCGGGAATTGCCCTTGCCGTGGAGCCGCACGCGGATCTTGCGGAAACCGTCGAATTCCCCCCGCGCCTGCCGGCGCGCGATGCCGGGGCGGCTGCACCAGCGGTGCTGACGCTGCCGCTTTCCGGGAAGCACAACGAGGATGGAGGTCATGACCGCACGCGCGCGAAAACAGCCTGATCGGCGCTCGCCGAAGCAGGGTGCGCGTACCGGTCGCGGCACGCGCAACGAGGCTCGTGGGCCCGGGGTTGTCCTGCGCGCGCTGATGGCGCTCGGCAGCCTTGCGGCACGTCATCCGACCGCCGTCGGCGGCGGCGCGGCCTTTGCCGTCGTCTTCAGTTTCGTGGCGGCGAACGCCCTCTGGTATCAGCCGGGGGGACACCCGTCGCCGTTCCTGAAGACGCGCAACGGCATGAACACGCTGGGCTTTTTCGCACAGCGCGATCCTCCGAAGGACGTGACCACTTTCCTGATCGAGCGCGAGGGCGAGGCTGAAGGCGATGCCGAGGACGGCTCCCGTCTCGTGCTCGATATCCAGAAGGAACTGGCGCGCCAGGGTTACTATGCCGGAGACACGGACGGCATGCCCGGTGCGCAGACCACGGCCGCAATTCGGGCCTTCGAGGAAAAGCGCGGCGTGCGAGCGACCGGCGAAGCGAGCAGGGACCTTCTCTACGCGCTGAGATCGACCGCACCGGCGGTTACGGAAATCGTTCCTTCGGAGCGGCCCTTCGAGGATGCGAAGAAGCCGCAGACGCCGACGAAGGTAGAGGACCCGGTCGCGGCCGCTATCCTCAGCGCCGAGGCCGATCCGGGCCTCACCGCATCCGTCACGAGGGCGGCGCCGAGCGAGATGGTGATGAAGATCCAGAAGGGTCTGAGCAACATCGCCTACAGCGACGTGACGGTCGACGGCGTGGCCGGCGAGCGCACGCGCGCGGCTATCCGCCACTTCGAAAAGCACTATCGGCTGCCCGAGACCGGCGAGCCGAACGAGAAGGTGCTGGTCAAGCTCCGGGAAATCGGCGCACTCTAGGATCTGGACGCACGCTCGGATTGGAGCGTGGCTCCCAGCCCTTTGCCGTCCTTGCGGGGAGCGGGCCGGTTGCGCATTCGCCGCGTGGCGTGTATCCCGACCCCATGCGCGTGAAATCCGACATCTTCGTAGCCGCACTGGTGCGCCGCATCTTCGGGCGCGGCGATTTTGCGACTGTCGAGCGCAAGGGCGCGGCCGAGGCCGGTGCCATCTTCATTCGCCAGCTGTATCGCGACGGAACCGAGACCCTCTACGGTCCGGCGCCGCAGAGCTTCTTCGACGACGACGCGACGGGGGAGCGGCTGTTCGAGCTGCGCCTCGACAGGGTGGGGCGCGATGAGGTCTCCGATGTGCTTGCGCGGGAGGCCCGTTTCGACGCGGACCTCTGGGTGCTGGAGGTCGAGACCGAAGAGCTTGGCGGCCTGCTGCCGCTATTCGAGGAAAAGCCGGAAGAGACTGGGCCGTTTC
The DNA here is from genome assembly GCF_016864555.1 of Sinorhizobium sp. BG8. Taxonomy (NCBI): domain Bacteria; kingdom Pseudomonadati; phylum Pseudomonadota; class Alphaproteobacteria; order Hyphomicrobiales; family Rhizobiaceae; genus Sinorhizobium; species Sinorhizobium sp. BG8. The sequence continues at coordinate 1,970,992 of NZ_CP044011.1, forward strand.
GCCGCTGAGCATCCCGATCGCGGGCGCGAGGCGCGCCGGCGGAGGTAGCCTCAGCCGGCTGACCGGCGCTTGTTGAGCTGGCCGAATACCGGGCTGTCGTTCTGGGCCGGGATCTCCCGGGCCTTGCCGGCATCGGCAGGTTGCGGCTGGTCCCCGTTGGTGTAGTGGTCCGCCCGCTGCCAGCTTGCGACTCGTTCGGCGCAATGGGCCGGATCCTGCGCGGCAAGAAGTTCGCCAGCGCCTTTGCCGGCAAGATGCGGATAGATGCGCGAGAGAATATAGGCGGCATCCTGCCGGTCCAGGCGAAGCGCAACGAGGGTCGCCGCGAGCTGATGACCTGACAGGTCGAGGAGAATGCGTTCCGACAGCCATTGGCTTGAAGCGAGCGCATCGGCAAGCGCGACGGCGAGCATTCCCGTCTCGCCCGAGCGCGCGAAGCGTACGAGCAGGGCCTGGTGGACCTCGCTTGCAGGCAGGAGCGAGGGGGCCGCTGCGGGACGATCGGCGCGGGCAAGTGCCCTCAGATCCTCGCGAAGCCGCTCTTCCCGTTCAAGACGGCGCGTTTCGACGGCCACTCGTTCACGCTCGACTTCGGTCTGGCGACTGCTCTGGTCCTGGTGATTGCCGACGAGCGCCTCGATGACGGCCGGCGAGAGGTTCTTCCTGCGGGCGATCGCACGGGCATGGGCCGAGCTTCCTGCCTTCAGGATGCGGATCAGCATCGCATCGGTGAGCGACTCAGAGCGGGTGAGGAAGATGGCGGCGATGTTGATCGGTCTGGAACCGATGAAGAGGGCGGTTGCTTCCGGCACCTGGCGGCATTGCGAGAGGGCGGCGACCGCCTGCCGGCGTGCCTCGTCGCTGGAAGCGAGATAGAGTTTTTCAAAGAGTTCGCTGAATTGCAGGAGATCCGAGCGGGACGGATGACGAAGGCTCTCGAAGCTGGAGACCGTCGCCATCAGGACGATGTCCTTCTTTCGACCGGACTGTGGTCTTTCAAGCTCGCGAAACCTGTCCGCCACAACGCACCTACCCATACGCAGAAGCGGCGCCCGAAGTCGGTGGCGGATGCTGCGCTCCTGCGGAACGCGAAGGCCTGCCGGCTGCGGGCAGGGGACGATTACCCGTTGCCGCGTTTTACCCTGATTGGGAACAATTAGAGGAAAAACGTTAGCAACATGTTAACCGTGTTCATATTAGGATCTCTGCAATGGCGTGGTGTGCCGGGGAAAGCAGCCGGGCCATGATTCGAATGCGCGGAAGATGTACCGAAGTAATGCGGTCCATCGAAGCACCAGAGAAAGGTGCGATGTTCCGGGTGCCGGGGGGCGAGGCAGGGTAATTTTCCTACAACAGGAAACCTTCCATGCCGGATCGCCGTTTCAGGTTCGATCGCGACTGCGAACACATGTTTCGCCGTCCCGAGCGGCCAACGGAACCGGATGCACCGGCCCGTAGAGCGGGCAGGGTGAAATAAATTCGATCCTTCATCCGTCTCGATTCTCACAAGGAGGCGAGAATGGCAGAGGTAGTCATACTGCAAGAACGGCTCGCGCGTCCGGCGCGGCGACAACCCGCGTGGCATGATGTGCCTGCGGAAATCCTTTTGTTCACCGGCGTTCGCTACGAGCGCCTGACGCCGGCGATGATGGCCCAGAAAGCCTCCGTTTCCGGTAAAAACCGGGGCGCGAAGCAGAGTGTGCCGGTCGCCGACCCTGCGCGGCAGAACCCTTAAGCTCCCTTCACCAGAAGGGGGCTCCCCGAAAATTACAGAGTGAAGCGGCGATGTCGCTATTGTCGAGGCGCCGTCCGGACGTGTCGGCTCAAGCCCTTTGCGAGACGCGGCGAGCAAATTTCGCCGTCAAATCCGGCCTGCTCACGAAGATGTGAACTGCTCGCAGCCGGCATCCGACAGGAACTCACGGGCAGCCGCCGCCTGGCTCAGCGTCGGCACGAAGGTTCTCAGAACCGCATAGCCCTCGTCCCCGGACAATCCTACGAGAATAGATTGCGTCAGCTCTTCCGGGAGCGACTTGCGAATCCCGGTCAGCTGGATCGGCGACGCGACGAGCAGATCGAGCGTCCGGTCGACCGAGGTGCGGTCGTTCATGCTGAAGACCTCGTTCGAGCCTGTGTCGAAGATGGCGATCGACCAGAAGGGGACATCGCCGGGCGCCGTGAAATGGACAGGTGTCTCCTCGGTCGAGAAGGCGCAGACTGCGACGAGCAGGTTCGGGTCGTCGCTGACGAGACCGGTGTCGGGGGCTCCATCGCCGGACAGCGGAAAGAACCGGTTCTGCTCGCCGAACGCCTCGACGCGCGTGTAGGCATCCCGGTCGGAGAAGCTTGGAAGCGAGAGGATTATGATGATGTGCAGGACGGCCGCTCCGACAAGCCCGATCAGCACGGCATAAAGAACACTACGCATCGGCACATCCCATGCGGTTGATCGCCGGCATTCCCAGATCGATGACGCCGGAACTTCCGGCCGTGGGTGTGTCGAGGAGCGTTAGAACGAGCTCGAAGGGCGCATCGGCGACCGGAACCGCGAGCCAGTTGCCAGGCTTTGCGGTCGGAGAAACCTGGATCACGAAGCTTCCGTCGGCGGCACGCATCACCATCCATGAGGTAAGCCCGTCCGGGAGGCCGGCGGTGGTCGCAAGTCGCCGCCCACGGGGCGAGGCGGCGTGCAGTGTCCACAGACGTGCAGGTGGGGTTGCACCTGTGACTTCATAGGAGCAGGCCGACGAAAGCGTCCTGCCTGCGCTGTCGGTGGTGGCGGCGAAGAGCAGCCCTTCTGCCCCGCCGAGGAGCAGCTTGCCCTCGCGCGCCCTGTGGGCCTTTGCATAGGGATCGGCGTCGGCTGTCTGCGCCTGCGGGAATGCCTTCCACGGGCCAAGCGCGATCGCTCCAAAGCCAATCGTTGCCCGCAGAGCCAGCACCGATGTGACGATGCCGACCCCGAAGGCGATGGCAAGCGCAAGGGCGACGAGAAGGGGAGTGCGGAACAAATCGGCCTACCGGTTGGAATCAGGAGAGCTTGGCGTCACTGTTTCCGCTTTCACTGCGCGGCGTCAAGCGCGGCAACCCGGCCGTCGGCCTCGATAGGCTTGGCGGTGTTGAACTGGCGCGCGATATCGCGAAGCAGCCTGGTCACGTCCGCAGACAGCGAACGGGGCCGGACCAGGGGTGGAAGCGCGGTTTCCTCCGCGGCGGCGGTCGCCGCAGGCGTCTCCTCCTTCTTGGGCTCGGCGCCCGGCATGGGGTTCTCAATGCCGGGAATGGGGCGAAGCTCGATGCCCTGGTGGGCATAGTCCATCAGCCGCTTGAATGTCATCGCGGGCAGGGAGCCGCCGGTCATGTTGTTGGTGGAGGTGTAGTCGTCGTTTCCAAACCAGACGGCGGCCGTATAGTTGCCGGTGAAGCCGCAGAACCAGGCATCCCGGTAGGCCTGGGTGGTACCGGTCTTGCCGCCTGTGACGATGCCGTGGTCGAGAGCCGCACGGCGCGCGGTGCCGATGATCGGGATCTGCGTCAGCATCTGGTTCATCGACGCGGCCGCGGGTTCTGTGAGCACGCGTTCCGCCGGTTTCTCGTCGCGCTGGAAATCGTAGAGAATGTCGCCGTCGTAGTTGAGGATCTGCGTGATGCCGTGGCGGCGGGACTGCAATCCCCTGCAGGAAAGACGGCGTAGGCCGTGGCCTGGTCGAGCACAGTGACTTCGGAGGTTCCGAGCGGCATGGTCTTGTCGGTGCGCAAGGGAGTTTCTACTCCCATTTTCCGGGCGGTCTGGGCAATGAGGTCCGTGCCGAGGAGATCCTTCGCAAGACGGACCGGAATGGTGTTGATCGATTTGGCGATGGCGGTCAGGAGCGTCACCCGGCCGGAATAGCTTCGACCGTAGTTCTGAGGCGACCAGCCGCGCCACGTGATCGGAGCGTCGACGATCACCGTGTCCGGCGTCTTTCCCTTCTCCATGGCGGCCGCATAAGTATAGACCTTGAAGGAGGAGCCCGGCTGGCGAAGCGCCTTGGTGGCGCGGTTGAACTGGCTTTCGCCGTAGTCGCGGCCGCCGACCATGGCCCTGACGGCGCCGCCGTTCTCGATCATCACGATCGCGCCCTGCTTGACCTTGTAGCTTTCTCCGTACTGCCTGAGGCCGGACTCAACCGATTCCTCGGCGGCTGCCTGCAGCCCCATGTCGATGGTGGTCCGCACGATCAGCGAATGCTGGGCGAAGGGCTTTGCGATGCGCTGGGTCTCTTCGAAGGCCCAGTCGAGGAAGAAGTCCGGCGCCGTCTTTTCGTTTCGGTCGATAATGCTCGCCGGATTGCGCCGAGCGGCGATGACCTGTCCCTCGGTCATCAGCCCACCCTGGACGAGGTTGGTCAGTACCTCGTTGGCGCGGGCGCGGGCGGCGGGCAGGTTGACGTGCGGCGCATAGCGCGCGGGCGCCTTGAAGAGGCCCGCCAGCATGGCGGATTCGGCGAGGTTCACGTCGGTGATGTCCTTGCCGAAATAGAACTGCGCGGCCGCGGCCGCACCAAAGGTGCCACCGCCCATGTAGGCGCGGTCGAGGTAGAGGCGCAGGATTTCCTTTTTGGAGAGGTTGGCTTCCAGCCACAGCGCCAGGAAGGCCTCCTTGATCTTGCGTTCTATGGTGCGCTCGTTGTTAAGGAACAGGTTCTTGGCGAGCTGCTGCGTCAGCGTCGAACCACCCTGGACGACGCCGCCGGCCCTCGCGTTCTCGCTCATAGCGCGGGCGAGGCCGAGGAAATCGATGCCGAAGTGATCGAAGAAGCGGCGGTCCTCGGTGGCGAGCACGGCCTTGATCAGGTGGTCCGGCAGCTCGTCGACGGGCACGGAATCTTCATGGATGATACCGCGATGGCCGATTTCGCTGCCGTAGCGATCGAGGAAGGTCACGGCAAAGTCGCTCTGCGCGCGCCAGTTTCCCTCGGTCTCCTCGAAGGCGGGCAGAGCCAACGCCAGGAGCAGGACGAAGCCCGCCGTTCCGAGGTTCATCGACTCGCCGACGACTTCGAACAGCGCCTTCTTCCAGCCTTTCGTGCGAAAGCGGCGGAAGAATATGGTAATTTCCTCCCACCACTCGGCCGCGCGGAATCCGAGGTTCCACAGCGTCGAATCGATCCAGGAATCGATGCGCAGCAGGATATGCCGCTTGCGGCGCGGTCGATTTTCGGGGCTGGAGGGATCTTGCACGCGACTCGTCCTGTTCCCGGTCAAACTTTGTACGGTTTACACCTGTATCAAGGACGATAGCAGGCTTTCCTTACGGAAAAAACAAGGTGAGACCCGCGAGAACGGATGATCCGGCAGGTCACAGTGGGCGGACCGCCGGCCCGAGGGCCTTGACCTTTCCGGGGCATGCGTCCACGGGTTCGCCAAAGGCATTAGACGCATGAGACATGGACAGACAATGGTGCAGCAGGATGAGCAGCGGGAGGATCTTCCCTTCTGGAAGACGAAAACGCTTGGCGGGATGACGGACACGGAATGGGAGAGCCTGTGCGACGGCTGCGGGCTCTGTTGTCTCAACAAGCTCGAGGACTGGGACACCGGCGAGATCGCCTGGACGTCGATCGGCTGCCAGCTTCTCGACGGGGAAAGCTGTCGCTGCAAGGACTATGAGAACCGCCAGGCGACCGTGCCGGACTGTATCCGTCTGACCGCGCAATCGGTCAACGAAATCAGCTGGCTGCCGCCGACCTGCGGCTATCGGCTCGTCCGCGACGGGTTTGATCTCTACTGGTGGCACCCGCTCGTCTCCGGCGATCCCGAAACCGTGCACCAGGCGGGCATTTCGGCGCGCGGGCGAACTGTCAGCGAGGAAGGCATCGATATCGAGGACTACGAGGACTACCTCGTGACATGGCCGCTGGAAGTGGGAGGGCAGGCGCAGCGCTGAACGCCTGCCACCGAAATTCCGCTTTCGGGAAACACTTCGACATTACCGCGACATAAGCCGGACACGCCTTGCGCCTAATTTCGTTTCCAAGGGACAACAAAAGGAGACGATGAAAAGATGACAAACCTCGTCAAGGACACCCAGAGACGTTTTCGCGCCGGACTGGCGCTGGCAATCATCCTGCCGCTGACGGCTGCGGTCACCATTCCCGCAATTGCCCAGGACCGTGACCAGCCGCCGGGCGCGATGGAAGACCGGATTCAGCCGGACGCCGACCGCGCCGACGGACGCGACATGCCGCCGCGCTTCCACATGCGCGACCGGGACCGCGACGGCGATCGCGACATGCGCCCGCTGATGTGGCACGACATGGCCCGTGACATGGGCCCACGCCACGGCCCGCGCCGCGGACCTCCCATGGCGGAGATGATCGCCATAAAGCTTGCCGCTGCCGAACAGGCCGCCGGTATCAAGTCGTCCCAGCTCGATGCATGGCGCACCTTCAGCGCGGCGCTGATCGACTTCATGCAGCCCTCGCGGCCTGACATGCCGCCTGCGGACGCACCTGATGATGCGGCGGATGCAGCACCCGATGCCGCCCCGGATGCGGGCCAGCAGCCTCCTGCCGGCGGTGCCGACCAGGCGACAGCCGACGATGCACAGCGCCCCGGCGATCGTCCGGGCCGTGACGGCGACCGCCGCGGCTTCCGTGACATGAACGCCTTCGAGCTGCTCGACAGGCTGGTGGCACGTGCAGAGAGCCGTGCCGAAAAGGCAGAGAAGCTGAAGGCCGCGCTGACGCAGCTCCAGGCCGTCCTCGAGCCCGAGCAGAAGGCCAAGCTCGAAAAGCTCCTGCTGCCGCCGCACCACTTCCGCGGCCCTGGCCCGGGCAAGCCGTAAGCCGGACGGCAGAAGATCGAGGCGCGCCGCCTGCAAGGCATCGGCGCGGCGCGCTCCATCCCGCAGTTTCTACGCCCGGAACCGGACCGGATTCCGGTACCGGGCGGCATGACCAAAGGCATTGCCCTTCGCTCGCAAACAGAACGAAGGGGACAGTCATACTGCATTTGAGTGAATTTCGGCGTCTCGGTTCGGATTTCGAGCCGGGTGTCGATAACGGAGTTGCCTTCCCCCGCAAGGGGTGGCGACGACGTTCCTGCCCGTACCCCGAGGAGGGATCAGCCCTGCTGGCTCCTCCACCCCGCGGCAGGACGTACATGTGCCGGGCGGCCCCCCAAAAACATTGCCGCCCGGCGCATGGCTTTCAGGAGCTTCCCCATCTCGGTCATGATGTCAGGCGTGTAGCCCGGGATGGTCGCTATCGGTCCCGGAGGCTGCCCGAAGCCGCTTCGGTGCGACGTTGCGCCATGCGGTCTCGACGATTCCGCTGATCGTATCGTGCTCGGCACTGTCGAAGTAGAGCGACGTCCAGCCCTTGGCTCCCCATCCACCGGGCACCGCCGCACACAGTCCCGGTTCCGTCTCGAGGAGCATGGCCTGCTGGTCGGGCTTGAGCTTGCAGACTGCGCGGCCGGGTTCGGGAAGGGTCAGAAAAATCCGGCTTCCCACCCGAAAGTCGCGCTTTCCGAAGTGAGAATCCTCAAGGGCGCCCGGGAGTGCCAGCGCCATTCGTGCAATTTCCTCCGAGGTCATGGAAAATCTTAGCACGGCGCATTCCTGTAAAAAAGATTACCAAGGATAGGAAAAAAATCCTTGACTGCGTGACGGTGGTTTGATAGGGTTATGGCACAGTCGGAAAGGTGCGGGCGGATAGATCTCCCCCGGCGAAAGCGTGGACTGGTTCGGTTCCCGGCGGGGCGAAGAGAAGTCGCCCGGCTGAAATCGTACAGAGGTCGCCACATTCGGGGCGTTTATTACGTATCCTGAGGAGGCATATCGGCAGGATCGAGTGTCATGGCCGGTGCGGCAATGTCCGCCCGCTGACTGGTTTTGAGAGATTTGAAGGTTCGCGAGCGCCCGTCCGGCTGGACGAGGCGCTTTTTGCCGTGGGCGAGGGGCTGGGAATGGTTGGGACGGATCTGGTGGACATGGGGCTTTTCGGCTTTGCAGCAGGCCCATGCGAATATGACGGCCGGGTCGCGGAGCGCCGCCTCGCCGAAGAAACCCATGCTTTGGCGACGGCAGAGATCCTGCTCGATCTGAAGGGGGAGCCGAGCGAGGATCTGCTCGGCGAGATGCAGGACATGCTGTCTGTCATGACCAAGGAACTCAGGGAGCGCTTCCAGCGGTTTCAGAGCCAGAAGGTGCGGGCGGAGACCGAGGCGGAAACGCTGCCGGACGAGGCCTCGCGAAAGCTCGCCCAGGCCGACGCCAAGGCGGCGATCGAGGCCGTGTCGCTGATCGTGCGGACGCTCGAAAAGATCGACAGCATCTACCGATCCATAGACCACGAGCGCAGGCAGGCAGCCGAGAGCGCCAGCGGAGCGGACGACGATGAAGCACTCGTTGCGAAGTTCAACAAGCTGGTCGATATCCGCGCAGCAGAACTGGTCAGGGCCCGCGTCGCAGAAGAACGGGATGATGGCGGCGGCCCAGGCGGGGCCGCGTCTTCCGCTTGTGAAGACGGAGAGAACGGCCCGTAACAGCAGGCGGGTGAAGAAAAAGTCCGTTCGCAAGCTGGGCGCGGCCCAGCGGGACCTCGGCCACGGGATGACAGCAATCGCCGACAAGCACACTGCAACGCGCGGGCTGATCGAGGCGGACAGGCTGGCGGATCAGCTCGAAGCACGTCGCATTGCGGATGGCCTGCAAACCGGGCCTTCAGGCGCGCCGGCTCCTCCGGAGCGCCTCCAGGCCGGTGTGACCTCGCCGAGTGAACGGATGCTCAGCGTCGCCGGTATGATGGCGCACCCGGCATCCGTGCGCAGGCTGGTCGGGGACTGGCGCTACTGCGGGCGCATGGAACAGCAGGCGCCGGCGGGTGACTGGCGGGTCTGGCTGCTGATGGGCGGCCGCGGATCGGGCAAGACGCGGGCGGGTGCCGAATGGGTGCACGCCATCGCGGCCGCGACGCCGGACCTGAGAATTGCGCTCGTCGGCGAGACGCTGGGAGATGCACGAGAGGTAATGATCGACGGAGTCTCCGGCATCTGCCGCATCGCTCGGTCGCAGCGCCCGGACTTCGAAGCTTCCCGGCGCCGGCTCGTCTGGCCGAACGGCTCCGTCGCGCAGATTTTTTCCTCCGAGGATCCGGAGAGCCTGCGCGGACCGCAGTTCCATTTCGCCTGGTGCGACGAGCTCGGCAAGTGGAAGCACATGCAGGAAAGCTGGGACATGCTGCAATTCGGGCTGCGGCTCGGCGACGAGCCGAAGGTGTTGGTGACGACGACACCCAGGCCGGTGCCGCTCCTGCGCGCGCTCGTCGCCGACGGAAGAACGGCGGTACGGCATGTGCGCACGGCGGACAATGCCGCCAACCTTTCGGCTGGATTTCTGGGGCAGATGCGGGACCGCTACGGCGGAACGCGGCTCGGACGGCAGGAACTGGACGGCGAACTGATCACCGACCGCGAGGACGCGCTGTGGCAGCGCGACCGGATCGATGCGCTTCGCGTGCGCAATTGCGGACCTCTGTCGCGGATCGTCGTGGCCGTGGATCCGCCGGCTGCGGCCTCGGCGCACTCGTGCTGCGGCATCGTGGTGGCGGGGCTCGACGCGTCGGGACGCGCGGTGGTGCTCGCGGATTGTTCGGTCGGCGGCGCAAGCCCGGCAGGCTGGGCGAGCGCGGTGGTGCGCGCCTATCGTCGTTTCGATGCCGACCGCGTAATCGCCGAAATCAACCAGGGCGGAGACATGGTCGCGGCGATGCTGAGAAGCATCGACGAGACCTTGCCGATCGCCACCGTCCGGGCGACGCGCGGCAAGTACCTGCGTGCCGAACCCGTGGCCGCACTCTACGAGCAGGGACGTGTAGTGCATGCCGGGAGTTTCGCGGAACTCGAGGATCAGATGTGCGATTTCGGGCCGGACGGGCTGTCGTCGGGCCGCTCGCCCGACCGGCTCGACGCGCTGGTCTGGGCACTGACGGCCCTGATCATCGACCGCCGCGGCGAACCGAGGGTGAGGGGCGTATGAGCGCGGCTTCTCGCTGTGCAACCTTGGATAGCAATGTCGAATCCCTATAATTCTAGCTGCACGGATACGTATTTTGTGATTTACTAATATGCGTTCCCAAGAGGCACGCCGCGGGCGTTGCGACACCGAAATTGGCAGACATGTGAGAGGGCGATTGAAGCCGCCCAAAGCATACCCAGCGTGGCGAGGGCTGCGCGAGGGCAAGATCCGTATTCGCGGGCTGGGTCGTTAGAGAGACAGTGTCATGGGAATAAACAGGAAATTCTTCTTCGACTATGTGCGCCTTCATCTCTTCGACGGCGCGCTCACGCAGCCGCAGGTGCGCGGCCTGACAGCGATCATCGACAAGTGGGAAGCGACCATGCCCGGCAACGATGATCGGTGGCTCGCCTACATGCTGGCGACGACCCATTATGAAACCGGACGCACCATGCAGCCGGTGCGCGAGACCTTCGCCCCCACGGACGACAAGGCGATCGCGATCCTGGACCGGGCTTTCAACGCGGGACGGCTGCCTTGGGTATCGAGACCCTACTGGAACAAGGACGCGCAAGGCAGGACCTGGCTCGGCCGCGGTCTCGTGCAGCTCACTCATGAGGCCAACTACCAGAAGATGACGAACGAGACGGGGATCGACCTCGTGAGCGATCCGGCACTTGCGATGGACCTGAAGGTGGCCGTGGACATCATGTTCATAGGCATGACCAAGGGGTCCTTCACGGGCAAGAAGCTCGCCGACTTCTTCGCGCCCGGAAAGGGCGACTGGGTGAATGCCCGCAAGATCATCAACGGGCTGGACAAGGCGGCGCTGGTGGGGAGCTACGGCAAGGCCTATTACGCCGCGATCAGCTACACGACATAGGGCGGACAGCCGCGCCCCTACCTGAACCATCGTATCCTTCTGACGATGTGATGGTTGGCCGGCGTGGGCCCGGGATGACCATCAGACACATGCCCGCAACCGCAGGCGCCGGACACCGGAACCCGAGGGAAATCGACACGATGAGATACGCATTCCTCATGCCCTGGCGGCGCGCCGGGGCAAAGGCCGCCGCGCGCCGGGCCGGCGTCGAGACGAAAACGACCGCTCTCCTCGCGTTTGGCGCGGACGGGCGGGCCCACTGGTCGAGCCGGACCTATTCATCGCTCGCGCGGGAAGGCTTCATGCGCAATCCGGTCGCTCACCGGGCAGTACGGATGATCGCGGAGGCGGCCGCATCCGTGCCCTGGCTGATCTATGAAGGCGACGAGGAACGGCCCGATCATCCACTTGCCGAACTGCTTGCGCGGCCGAACGGGCGGATGGCCGGAAACGAATTCTTCGAGGCGCTCTACGGGCACCTTCTGCTATCCGGAAACGGGTTTGTTGAGGCGGTGCGCATCGGCGCCGAACTGCGGGAGCTGCATCTCCTGAGGCCCGATCGGGTGCGCATCGTCGAGGGGCGCGACGGCTGGCCGGAAGCATACGAATACCGTGCGGGAGCGCATGTGCGCCGGCACGCAGCCGGGGACGATCAGGCGATCCTGCATGTGAGGCTCTTCCATCCCCTCGATGATCACATGGGATTTGCTCCGCTGGAGGCGGCCTCCGTGGCGCTCGACCTTTCGAACGCTGCAGCCAGCTGGAACAAGGCGCTGCTCGACAATTCCGCCCGGCCTTCCGGCGCGCTCGTCTATCAGCCGAAGGATGGCGGAAACCTGACGCCCGACCAGTACGACCGGCTGAAGGCGGAACTCGAGGACGGCTATTCCGGACCGGCGCGGGCCGGGCGGCCGATGTTGCTGGAGGGCGGGCTCGACTGGAAGGCGATGGGCCTCAGCCCTCGCGAGATGGATTTCATGGAGGCCAAGAACGGCGCGGCGCGCGACATCGCGCTCGCCTTCGGCGTGCCGCCGATGCTGATCGGAATTCCGGGCGATGCGACCTACGCCAACTATCAGGAGGCGAACCGCGCCTTCTGGCGGCTTACCGTCCTGCCGCTCATCTCCCGCAGCGCTTCGGCGCTGTCCGGCTGGCTCGCCCGTCCGGGAGACAGGGCGCTTCGCCTTGTGCCGGACCTCGATGCGGTGGCGGGTCTTTCCGTCGAGCGATCGGAATTGTGGGCGCGCGTCGGGGGCGCGAGCTTCCTGACGGACGAGGAGAAGCGGCAGGCCGTTGGATACTGAAAAGGCGCCGGAAACGGGCCGTGCAATCATTCGTTTCCGTTCCCCGCACGGGGACCGGCGCGGAGAGGGCAGAAATCCGGAAACTCATAAATGAATTCAATCGGTTGCGGGCGCGGAATGAATCAGTTCCTGCGAGCGCGGATTCGATGCGCGAATTCGCTGCCCGGATCTTCGAACGGACTGTCGCAAGCGATTCATTAGATTCGGGAAATTGCGTTCCGCACAGAGCGTCGCCGGCCGGATGGCGGGTGCATGCGCCGCCCGGATGAATATCAGAATAATCTGAAAGGCTTAACGAATGGCTGACTTCGGAAACGAGAGCGGTATGTGGGCCACGCGCCTGTTCGGCGCCTCCGCCGGTTCGGCGATATCGCTGGTCTACCTGCTGCCGAAGAGCCGGCGCGAGGCAGCGTCGCGCTTCTTCACCGGGCTTGCCTGCGGAATGATCTTCGGAGCGCCGACGGGCATGTGGATCGTCACCCGCGCGGGCATCGCCGGACACCTTTCCGGCAGCGAGATCCTGCTGACCGGCTCGGCGGCGGCGAGCCTCTGCGCCTGGTGGGGCATGGGGGTTCTGGTACGGCTTGCGGAAAGAGTGAGGAAGTAGGCCGCCGCGGCCGCCAACAGGCGACCGGAGCGCGATGCGCGACGCGGCCGCTGCAGGAAATAACGCGCTGCCTGACGGTCGCTGCCCGGCAGCCACCGAGACAAAGGCGCGTTCCCATCACCATCGGAGACACAGGATGACAACCGACGACTTGCCGGTTTGGCGGATGAAGAAATATGCCAACCTGACGCTTTCAGGGATTTCCGGGGACGGCGTCTTTTCCGGCTATGCCAGCGTGTTCGGCGAGATCGATCTGGGCAAGGACGCGATCGAGCCGGGCGCATTCGCCAAGTCGCTGGCCAAACGCGGTGCGGGCGGGGTGCGGATGCTCTTCCAGCACGACCCGTCCGAACCGCTCGGACGCTGGCGCACCATTCGCGAGGATGGCCGCGGCCTTTACGTCGAGGGCATGCTTTCGCCCGGCGTGGCGCGGGCGCGCGAGGTGCATCAACTGATGAAATCAGGTGCGCTCGATGGTCTCTCGATCGGTTTCCAGACCGTGAAGGCAAGGACTGACCGTGGAAGCGGAGTGCGGCGGATCCTCGAGGCGGATCTCTGGGAAATCTCGATCGTGACCTTTCCGATGCTGCCATCGGCACGGATCTCGAACGTCAAGAACGCGCGGTGGTTCCGCGACAAGGAGACGGAGCTGGTCCGCACCATGCGGCGGGCGGCCCGGATGATGAAGCTCTAACCTGCAAGGATGACACGATGACCCTGGAACAGACGGCTGTGGCGCCCGAGATCAAGGCGGCGCCGGAGACGATGACGGCTGCCTTCGACGAGTTCATGGAGGCCTTCGAGGCTTTCAAGGACACCAACGACCGCAGGCTCGGCGAGATCGAGCAGAAACTGACGGCGGACGTCGTCACCCGCGAGAAGATGGACCGCATCAGCCGGGCGATGGACGAGCAGAAGCGCGTTCTCGACCAGCTGGCGCTGAAAAAGGCGCGCCCGGCACTCGGTCGCGGCCAGCCCGAAAGCATCGAAACGGCCGAGCACAAGGCGGCGTTCGAAAGCTATATCCGCCGCGGCGACGAAACGGGGCTGCGCGAGCTGGAGGCGAAGGCGATGTCCGTCGGGTCGGCGAGCGACGGCGGCTATCTGGTTCCGGACCAGACCGACACGGAAATCGGCCGCAGGCTTTCGGCGGCATCGCCGATCCGCGCGCTGGCAACCGTCCGGCAGGTGTCGAGCTCGGTGCTGAAGAAGCCGTTCGCGACCACCGGCATGGCGTCGGGCTGGGTCGCTGAAACCGCTGCGCGCCCCCAGACCAATGCGCCCCAGCTCGCGGAGCTCACCTTCCCGACGATGGAACTCTATGCCATGCCGGCGGCAACCGCGGCCCTTCTCGACGATGCCGCGGTTGAGATCGAGAGCTGGATCGCCTCCGAGGTCGACGTGGTCTTCTCCGAGCAGGAGGGGACGGCCTTCGTTTCCGGCGATGGCATCAACAAGCCGAAGGGTTTCCTCAGCTACACCAACGTGGCGGAGGCGAGCTGGAGCTGGGGCAACATCGGCTACATCGCCACCGGCAATGCCGGCGCCTTCAAGGCAAGCGGCCCCTCCGACACGCTGATCGACACGATCTACGCGCTGAAGGCGGGGCACCGGCAGAACGCGACCTTCGTGATGAATCGCAAGACGCAGGCGGAGATCCGCAAGTTCAAGGATGCGGACGGCAACTATCTCTGGCGCCCGCCGGCAGCCCCCGGACAGGCGGCATCGCTGGCCGGATTTCCGGTGAGCGAGGCGGAGGACATGCCGGATATCACGGCCGGCAGCTTCTCGATCGCCTTTGGCGACTTCCGCGCCGGCTATCTGGTGGTCGACAGAACGGGCGTCCGGGTGCTGCGCGATCCCTATTCGGCGAAACCCTACGTGTTGATTGTTTTTACACTACTTTTGCGCATCCTTTTTGCAGCAGTTTTGGGACGCGCAGACCATGAAGAGCACTACCCGCAGACTAGCGTACTCGTACATCCGCATGAGTACGGAAAAGCAGATCAAAGGCGACAGTTTGCGCCGCCAGATGGATTGGTCTGAAGGCTTCGCGCAACGTCACAGCCTCGATCTTCAAGATACAACGAAATTCGCAGACATCGGCGTTTCCGCTTGGAAGGGCTTGAACCGCAGCAAAGGTCGCCTCGGCGCTTTCATTGAACTTGTCCGCGAGGGAAAGATTCCGTCCGGCAGTTATCTGCTCATCGAAAACCTCGACCGTCTCTCACGTACTACCCCACTTGAAGCACTCGACTTGTTCAAGGAAATCTTGAAAATCGGGATTACCGTTGTCGCTCGTGGCGAGTGGGGCGATGAAGAGACCTATACGTGGCAGAGCCTTAACAGTAATTCAAACCAGTTGATTTCCACGCTCACCACGATGTTGCGTGCGAACCGGGAAAGCGAGCGCAAAAGCCAAGTCATCCGCGAGGCATTCGAGAACAAGCGTGCACTCAGTCGTCAGGGCATCAAAACGAACCAAACACCGCCGCATTGGATCACCGCCACAAAGGTAGAGCGCGGCCAGTTCGAATATTCGTTGAATGATCGAGCACCGTTGGTTCAATCGATTTTCGAGCGCAGCGCAGACGGTGTTGGCTTTGATCGCATCGCACGCGATTTGAATGAGCGCGGCGAACCTACATTGAAACCGAGCAAGCGCGGTTGGTTTTACACGAGCATCGCAGGGATCATCACTAGCCGATCCGCAATAGGCGAGTACCAGCCTTACGAGGAAGTTGACGGTGTTCGCGTCGCTCGTGGTGATCCGATTGCAGATTATTATCCAGCAGTCGTCACAAACGATCTTTGGCTACGGGCACAGAAAAAGCCACATCGAAATCGTCGTGGTGGTCGTGCCGGAACCGCTTTCAGCAACTTGCTTGGCGACCTCGCAAATTGCCAGCACTGCAACAGTCGCATGTTCATGCTCAACAACAGTCGGAGCGATAAGCAATGGCAGTATCTCGTATGCTCGGCAGCGCATAGACGCATTCAGCAAGATATCCAGATTGACGGAGACACGCGGAGCGTACCAGTTTGCACGCAGGGTAAGATGCGATTCCGATACGATCTCGTAGAGCGGTTTATCCTCGATCATGTTGCCGAATTTGGCGATAGCGAAGAAATCCGCTTGGCGAAAGCAGGCGCGGAGTTGCAGGTTTTCAATGAGGCTATTGCCGACGTATCGTTGAAACTCGAAAGTCTGCGCACGAGGGAACAGCGTCTGCTGACATTGGTCGAGACAGAGGACGAGGGCGAAATTCCTGGGCTGCTCGCAGCACTGAAATCCAGAACCAAAGAACGCAAGCAGGCTGAGGCTCGATTGGAAGAACTCACGCAAAATCGAGATATCGAAATGGCAAAGCAAGCCAGCCTCGATCCAGCGAGCGCAATCAAAGCCATGCGCGAAGAATGGGAGAAGACTGAAGACATGTCCACACGTTACGCGCTTCGTGTTCGGACCAGCGCAGCCATCAAGGGAGTTGTCCAGCAAGTCAACTTCGACAGCGAGAACGGCATCTTCGATGTAATTCTGATGGGCAATCGGCGCGTTTATCGCTTCCCCAATGTAAAGCACGCGAAGGGCAAGGCACTGCACGATTTGCAGGTCAAGCCGGTCGTCGTAGACATGACGAGACTGCTAGAGGAAGTACCTCTCGGCCGTTACGTGGATACCGTTGGCCCCGATGCAACGCCCGACATGGAAGCCATATTCGCCTCGGATAGCCGCATTGGTTGCATACCACTCGCAACAGGCACAAAGCCCATAAACGACCTTCTGCACAGTCATCGGAAAATTCGTTTAGTAGACTGAAAACGAGAGGAAAACGTAGAAATTCTGTGCTCGCCCTTTGGTTTTAATGGCAATAACTCTGAGTTGTAAACACAACTTATAGGAGTTATGCCAATGCAGTTTCGGGTTTGGGGTAAGATCGATGGCAAACAGTTCGATCAGGTATTCGCGGATGTCGCCGAATGGCGTGCAGAACGCAAAATGATCGAACGCTTTGCCGCTGTTAGCGTTGCTGGAATGGCAAGCGTTGAGGTGGCAGCATGAACCTGCTTCCCGAAAACATTCTTGAACGGCTTGCTCAAAACAATTGCAATCGTGACGCTGATCATGTGCCGGTAGTTAAGTTCTTCCTACCCGGTACGAACTGCGTCTGGGTCTTCACTGAGATTGAGCCAGATGGTGATACGCTGTTCGGCCTTTGCGATCTGGGACAGGGTGAGCCTGAACTTGGCTATGCAAGTTTTTCCGAAATGACAAGCATCCGCACGCAGATTGGAACGGTGATCGAGAGAGATGTGCATTGGAAGGGAAAAGCACCAATGTCAGAATATGCGCGTGCTGCACGAGCAGCGCGACGGATTGTGGAGGTCTAATTTGTTTGGGAAGGTAATTGATCGTTGGCGTTCGGATCGAAAAGCAGGAGTGCTGCACCATGCAGTTGGCAGTTTGGCGTTTGCTGAGCCGCACCTCGGAGCCATTGCAACTTCGATGTATATGATCAGAGACGACGTCTCTGGCGTCACCTCTGACGGCGTAAGCCTTTACTACAATCCAGACGACATTCTGGCAATGTCGCCGGAGAAACGAGTTCAAGCAGTCCGCAACGTGATTATCCGGCTTCTGGAAACCGCGCTACGAGACGAATGTAGAGGTCCATGGAGCGAAGAGCATCAAACCCTGCGCGATAAGTGGACCGATGACCAATGGAACGACATCGCGTTCAAATATGATTGCGCTATCAAAGGAATGAGAATTGCGCGGTACCAGGAAGAACTGTCTCACATCGGGCCGCTAGAATACATTCCGTCCGCAAAATACGATTGACATGGAAAGCCCCGGAGTGAAGGGGGTTTCGGGGCTTTTCTCTTATAGACGTGCGTTGCGATCAATGCGTTTCTGAGTCAGTTCGATGCTTGCTGCTGTGATGTAATCGCTGATCTCACCCAATACGAACCAAGCACGAAGTGCCAGAAGAAGAAGTGCTACACCGATTACATAGCCCCAAATTTCCATGCTTGCCTCCGTTGCAAAACTACCCCGCTAGTGCCTTTGATTTCAAAGGGCAACCTCCCTCTGCTTACGGAAAAGCCCACCGGAATGAGCAACCGGTGGGCTTCCTGAATCAACCATTGGGTGGAGTAAGGCCCAATGGGATGCGAGTGAGAGCGGCTAGTTTGGAGGAAGGATTGCTCTCACATCGTATTTAGTTGCCGACGCCCAATTCCCTTAGTTCTGCAAGCCACTGCTTGGGTGTTAGTGTCCGTGTGCTGTCGCTGGGTTCCTCAATAGCGAAACGGTCGAAAGCCTCGCTGAGTGTTGCATCTGCTTCACGTTGGATATCCAAATAGCAACGACCTTCCTTGCGTACTGCTTTGTCAGCGATTGCCAAGTTATCGAGTTGCCATGGCAACCGTTCATTGCGGCGATACAGGCGACCGACGCCTCTGGACCTCATGATGGTCAGGGCGCGTTCATCGCTTTGTGTGAAGAACTCGACCCATTCGGACAGAGTGAGTTCCCACGGCTCGCCAAGCCGCTTATGGCGGTAGTTTCGGAACTCCAAAAACTTCTTGCGGATTTTGTCGGTGATGTCTTTTTCCATATTCGCAGTATGCAGCCGTGCGATCCCGTAGGGCGATAAAGAAAACCCGGAGAACCGAATTGTCCTCCGGGCTGAGCAGTGTGGGCGGGGATTTGTTCGCCCATCCCTATTTAATCGAGCGGCACTCCCTCATCGATCAACTCGTAGATCGTTTCCTGTATCTGCTTGATCGTTGCAGTGGGAAGCCTGCCGATTGGCTCATCATTGAGGCTGCTTGCGCGGATCGCTGTTACCTTGTCGCACATCACATAGGAACGCTTCGTCAGCCCGTTATCCGGCGACGGTTCAACTGCAATACGGATCGGCTCGCCGTGCGCGTCGTTGGACGTTAGCGGGGCAATGATAACGCTATCCAGTCGGACATTGGGGTTCTGCATCACGACGACAGGGCGGGGCTTGCTTGTATAGGTGCCATTCTCAACCATTGCGTAGATCGCACCGCGTTCAATCATCATCGGATAGCACCACGCTATGAGCCTCGATCCAGCGCATGGCGTCTTCTTCGTCTTCCTTACCAAGTGTCCTTATGCGCTCGGATGCCTCACGTAGTTGCTCATTGCGGACACGCTTGATGTACAGCAGCAGGGCATCGCGCATCGCCTCGCTTGGCGTTTGGTGCTTTGTCTCTGCTGCTTCCGTGAAGCGTTCCCGTAGGTCGTCATCGACCCGGAAATTCATTAGCGTTGCCATCGTTGCCTCCTGTAATACAAAACATATTACGCCGCCGACAGGCAGCCGCAAGGCCGGAAATCAGGAAAACGCATGTCAGCGGAAACGCTTCATAGAGGCTCATAGAGCGCCAGGACGATGTTGCGCGTTATGCTGTGCGGTTGGGCACGAACGCAGCGGGCGGCGCTCTATGACGTGTTTCCGTGCGAACTATTGCTGGTGCTTGCTGCGTGTTTTTTGGCCGCGATGCAGCAATAAAAATATCGCATTTGAAGCACCTCATCCAGTATATTGATAAATACATTTGTAATGCTTCTGTCTGGAAAACGAGGTCTTACACGGACTACTCGCAGATGGAAGCACTTATCTCCCTAGTTGACAAAGTGATTAGCCCTGCATGTTTCCAGACAGATGCAGGGTTTTTCATTTTCAGCAAAGGGATATAAAAATGAATAATGTGTCTGGAAAATACAATTCATCCGACGTGTCGGCCATTCTGGCTAAGGTCAAGCAGCACGCCATCGAACGTGCTCAGGCCAATAACAACTCAGTAAAATCACCAATTGCCGAATGGGTCGCTTCTTCGCAGATCGACATGGGTACTTCTTATTTTGAGTCCAAGGGCGAATCCATTATTAATGTTAATAATGTAGAGAATAATGTTAATAATGGAATCGCGCCTAAGGCATTAATGGAATCGCCCTCGGCTATTCCAGCAAATGGCGATTCCAACAAGAACGTATTTTCCTTCGGATCTGCTACGCAGAACAACGGGAACAACGCAGTCGCGGCCACAGCCGACGACTTCGCGAACAACGAGTTCCTTCCCAATGAAGAAACAGAAAATAATGGCTTCGCGGATGACGACGACGAGGACATGCCGGACTACGACTACGACACGGCCACCGATGACGAGCCCGAGCCGACCCGCATTGCGGCAGTCCGCGTAGACTTCTTCGACAACGGCGAAAACTCGATGAAGGGCAAAAAGAAGTCCACACGCCTGAAAGCCAATGTGCATGTGAAGTTGCCGGGAGCCGCCAACTACACGAAGTTCGGTTGCAGTTTCAACAATCGCCTCCGCGACTTTGCCGCAACCATGACGGACGAGCAGCGTGCCGATCCTTGGTATCAGCATGTTCTCGCTGCTCTGGAAACGGTGCGTGAAGCCGGTCGTAGCGGTGAAGTCCAATTCAACATCGCTCCGCATGCGGGCAAACTGCGCGATGAAAACAATCACACGGTCGAGCACACAGCGGTCATTCTTTTCCATGAGTGCGGCGCTGATTTCCCGACCGCCTACGTCTTCATCGACGGCTTTGAAGAAGCGATCGATCTGAACCTGCCGCCAAAGGGCAAGTCGAAATGCCCGAGTCTGATGGCCGTCGGCCAGTTTAAAGACCCCGATCTGATTGAGAAGGAAGACAGCCCATCGAAGGCCGGTGGGGTGTCGTTCATGCAGGCTATGGCCGCAAAGAACCGCAGGGCTTGATTTGGTGCCACACGAACCCGGCCAACGTGCCGGGTTTTTCTTTGTCCTGAGTAAATACCAGAACAAGGAGGTCACATGGACAAGCCAAAGAAACCACACGGACTACTCGGCACAACGAAGCCGCCAGAGGTTCGCGAAAAGATCGCAGCATCCAAGCGCGGTGTTCCCCGAACAGAGGAAGCCAAAGCAGCGATTAGCGCGGGTAAGACCGGAAAGCGGCGTAACCCAGAAGACGGTAAAAAGATATCAGCGGGATTGCGCCGATATTTTGCCAACAGGGTACGCGGGTCTGAGCCTCAGGCATAAATAGAATACATACAAGAAAAGGAGAGCTCATTAAATGAGCAACAATGCAGAACTAATCAAGGCCATTAAAGACGCAGAGAATGCGCTGACTAAGGCGATCAATACTCTAAAAGATATCGCGACAGAGACGGAAAGTGACCGTGTTTCGATGGAAGATTTGAATGCCGGTTATCAGGCAATAGCCCCACATGGGGCGTCGGGTAAATCATTCGCGGACGGAGAAAGGATGCTGTTTCGCGAGGTGATCAGCCTGCGGGAGCGTGTTGATTCTCTCTCGGAAGAGCGTCGTATGACAGAGGCCAAAACGGCTTTGGACGAGAAAATCTTTCGTATGACATGGGAGTCAGAAAAACAAGGAAGGGCGTTGGCCGCAAAGCGCGGTTGGTTCAAATAATAAAAAGACTATCATGGAGTAATGCAAATGGACATCGCAAACGAAAGCATTTTTGAGAACCTATTCGAGCAGGCAAAAGCAGCACAAAGCGTGCGCAGTCTCGATCCACTTGCCGATCTATTAGCAAAACCGTTGGTACGCATCGGCTACAAGCGTAAGGTAAAGCGCAACAGCACAAGCGCATTCATGGAATTCACGAAGCGCGACCGCAACTGGCTGGATCTGCTGCTGCGTGAGTTGACCACCATCCACAAGGTATTCCAGGCGGATGCCAGCATTATGCTCAGCGCGTCTACTGCAAAGCGTGGCACTGGCAAAACCCAGACATGGGAAGAGTTCGTCGTTGAACTCTACGATGACAAGGTTGTTGGTCGCTTCGATTTCTCGGAAGGCCAGTTGAAGCACCTGCCGAACCTCATTCAAGCACTGTCCGTTGGTCGTCGCTTGTCCGGTTGTGGACTTGTGGAGTTCTATGACATCGACACCGGCACCACACTTTAATGGTTTTTGTTACCCGCGCGCCGTTCAAGCCGCTCATCAATTGTCTACTACGCTGAGTTTTGTGACTCGATTATGCACGTACCTTCCGATAGGCTTCAGCCGCATGGTGCAACCAAGGTGGAGGATCGAAATGCAGATTTCACGTCGCGCGTTCACGGCGTCTTCAATTGCGGGTCTCGCAGCAACATTGACCACGGCGCCGGTATTCGCTCAGGAAGCGTCTATAAGCGACGAACTTTTGGGAAGATCTGATTTTTGGACCGCTTTGGAGGCCTACGTTTACGCGTATCCGCTGGTCACTATGGAATATACTCGACGTGTCCTCACCAACGTCGCTGAGCCGCGTGGTACAAAAGCGCCGATGGGTCAGATCGGTCGATTGCGCGAATACCCGAACGCCTCTTTTCGGGATGTGACCGCCCCAAATGCGGACACCCTGTACACGTATGCGTTTTTCGATGTGGGGCAGGAGCCGTATGTCTTGAGCATCCCGGACATGGGAGATCGATACGCACTGTTTCCAATGCTCGACGGTTGGACCAACGTCTTTGAAGTGCCGGGAAAACGAACCACCGGAACTGGCGCACAGACTTACGCGATAACGGGACCGGGTTGGTCGGGAACGCTGCCTGACGGAGTTACCGAGTACAAATCACCGACCAGCATGGTTTGGCTGCTAGGTCGCATCTATTGCACCGGCACTCCCGAGGACTATGCCGCCGTCCATAAAATTCAGGATGAGGTCAAACTCGTTCCGCTGAGCGCCTACGGAAAAGACTACACACCGCCTTCGGGTAAAGTTGATCCCGAGATCGATATGAAGACGGCTGTGCGCGAGCAGGTCAATGCGCTGGATACAGTCGCGTACTTCACGCAGTTCTGCGAATTGCTCAAGACCAACCCGCCCGCTGCGTCCGATGCGCCCATACTGGAAAAACTGGCGACCATCGGAATTGTCCCCGGTAAGGATTTCGATGCGAGCAAATTGGACGTCATTCTCCATAAGCGGCTTCCGCAGATCGCCTATGCGCGCATCATGTTGCACTTCAAGGACAGTGGCGGAGACATCAATGACATCAATGGCTGGGCGTATACGACGAAGACTGGCCTGTATGGCACCGATTATGTCCAGCGAGCCTTAATCACGGCAATCGGCCTCGGAGCCAACCGACCTCAGGATGCCGTCTACCCGACAAGCAGAAAATCGGGCGGGGGCTTGTTTGCCCGAGACTACAACGGTTCGGAAAAATACGTCATCAATTTTCCGAAAGGCCATTTGCCCCCGGTAAACGGCTTCTGGTCGATTACCATGTATGACGCCGGATTTTTCTTCGTAGATAACCCACTGAATCGCTACTCCATCAGTCCACGTCAGGATCTCAAGGCAAACGCGGACGGTTCTACAACCATCTATATCCAGCACGAGTCGCCGGGGGCGGAGAAGGAATCCAACTGGCTTCCTGCGCCGAAAGACAAGTTCATTTTGATGATGCGCTTGTACTGGCCGAAAGAGGGTAATCCTTCGATCCTTGACGGATCGTGGGTCCTGCCCGCTGCTACGAAGATCGACTAAGCGTCCACACAGCCCATTGCGCTTGGAAACCCGGCCTCAAAAGCCGGGTTTCTCTTTACCGGCGTTCGTTCATGTGCACCTGCGATCTTTTTTTCTATCGCGACAAATGACCGATGAGCACGATGTTTCCGTCGCTATTGCCGCATTCGCAGCGCAGCCGGTGACGTAGGTTCATTAAGTACATATCGCCGTAACGTCGGAGGATCGCATCCTTGTCGAACCATCCGAGATGGCCGCAAGCACCACACTTAGCGCCGAGGACTTCCCACTGATTCAGCCCCCGGAGCGTGTGAAACTGCTCGGGGTTATGCAGGTAATAACGGGCCGGTCGGAACGGAGGTTCGAGGTCGATGCTGCGCCGATGTTTCATCTCTCGCCCCATTCGCGGAATGAGAACAAAATGGGAACATAATCCCAAGGGAGTCAACGTCGCATCCGGTAAATAACGGATGACGACACGCACTATCAACAAATCCGGCCTCGATCTCGTCAAGCAGTTTGAGGGGCTTCGCACCACCGCTTACCTCTGCCCCGCTGGCATACCGACAATCGGCTACGGCAGCACACACGGCCTCACACCCGGGGATGTCGGCCGCAAGAAAATCACAGCACCACAAGCGGAAATCCTGTTACGCGCGGACCTCGTTCGATTTGAGAAGGCCGTTAGTCGACTGGTCACTGTCCCGCTGACGGATAATCAGTTTGCTGCGCTCGTCTCATGGACGTTCAACCTGGGAGAAGGCAACCTAGTCAAGTCCACACTGCTCAAGCGCATCAACGCCAAGGCTCCGATTACGGACAAAACCGACGCGAACGGGAATGTCATTGTTCCGGGTATCGAGCGTAGTTGGATGCAGTGGGTGAATGCTGGTGGCAAACGCCTACAGGGGCTGGTCAATCGCCGTGCGGCGGAGATGAAACTCTGGAAGAAGCCGTGAGGGACTATTGGTCTTGCTCGGGCTGGCAAGGTGGTATGACCGCCGTCACAGCCGCGCTTCTTTTCGAGAGATTCCACCAAACTGAACAATGGCGGAAGCGACTTTTTGCGCCAGTTGGGTTTCCAGATCGATTGGCTTGGAAGCGTCGATGCTCGCATCATAACTATCGCTCCACACGATTGCCCTAGTCTCCCGCGTAACCAACCGCACGAGCAAACGCATACTGTTGCCCCCTATGCGTACACTGCCTTGGAGCAAATAGCCTTGGTCACCGGGGCCGGATGAGGCTTGCGTTTCTTCATCATCGCTCACATCGGGAACGATGACGTTCATTCCGTGCTGTTTTGCCAACTGCAGGATGACTTCGTACGTGACGCTTTTGGCCAGTCTTGCGGCATGCGATTGTCCGGTGAGGTCTTCGAAGGGCATCACGGTGACAGTTGGCGCCGCTGAAAGTGTTGGCGCTTCGCTGTTCTGGATCAAACGCCCGGACACATCGAGCAACAAGATTGCGGCGCACGTGAAACCCCGACCCATGCGACCACCTGCCTTAGTTTCGAACTGGCAGGTGGCACCGTGCCATCAGACGGTAACGTGTCGTCGGCTTCCAGTTCGGGCTCCCGGTTATGAGAAGTCCATGTAAACTGCGGTACGTAGCCGCCCCGAGGGATACCAATTAGTATCGGATCGCGGCTCCCGGAAAGCAGGTAGTAGCGTTCCAGTTCTCTACGCAAGCGACCCGCTTCGATGCGAACGACTGGATCGTTCTGAGCATCAAAACTCCCATCACGTCCGAAAACTTCAAGGGCAATTGAGAATGCTTTGATGCGGTCCGCGCGCCCTTGGAGTGTCTCTTCTATGATGTATTTCAGGAACTGGCGACTGCGGGAGGGAGTATTGAAGTCGCGGCTGTTTAGAATGCGCTCGAGTTGAGCGCGAACATCAGGTTCCGGTGGCTGTTCCTCGGGAAAGCCCAACTGCAATGCGCTTACGGTACTCATGCTACCACCTCCACTGGGATGCATCCCATGGTAGGGCACCCAACCTCATCTTGGCATGCAATTACGAGTAGAAATCAGCGGCTTGGTATTGCTTGTCGTCCTTGGACGTCTCAGCCAGAAGAACGATCTAATGCTCACCTTAAGTGGTATTTTATCGGCGTCAAGCGCAAAACGCCTCACGTTTTTCGTGAGTTAGGACTTGGGCCATAAGCGCGGATAAAGACCGACTTTTGCGGTTCCCGATTAAATACGGATGGCAGGACTCTCATTGTGATGGGTTCACAAACATAGGCAGAAACCCATCATGGTTGAAACAATCGTCGCGTTCTTCAAAGCACTATCTGCGTTCTTCGCAAGCATCGGTATTGATCCGACTCACTTCATTGCGGGACTAGCCGGTGCATTCGTTCGTGCCATAGTGCAGAACAAAAAACTCACGTGGGAACTCCTTAGTAACGTAGTCGTGGGAGCACTTTGCGCAACCTATTTGACCCCACTAATCGTCCTCTACGCGGGTATTGCAGCAACACCGGGATTGGCTTTCGGTATCGGATTGATCGGCATGTATATGGCCGAAGGCGTGCTGAAACTAGCGCAAAGGTGGGCAGCAAATCCAAAACTGCCAAAGGAGGCATACGCAAAGGATGTCTTTGACCTGATTAAGCAGGACGAGGAACCTGAGAACTAAGCCAGAGCGATGGATGCATAAATACCCCTGAGAAGAAATCAAGGAGCACAAAATGAGCAACGTCATCATCAAGGATCAAGTCCCACTGTATCGAGCAGGAAACGTTTACAACTGCCACGTCAACAACCATACGATCCTCGCGGACAACGAGACGGAACTATTTGAGACTATCGGCCAAGTGATCGAGCCGGAATACCTGGCACCCTTTGAGGGTAAGGGCTTCACATGGTCATTCGTGCGCGACGATACAGCCGGGGAATACCAAGTGGCCCGAAAGAACCCGGAATATCGGGCGAATGCGACCACCGGCCCAACACTAGCATTGGGCTCAGGCCCGAACGGTCATTTCACCCCATATGGGACATTCCTCGTTTATCCGCGCCAAGCCACCTTTGAGGCCATCGACTGGATCGACGCCAATTGCAAGGGAACGGTTCTCGCTTGGACGCTCCCATGCACGGACCTGCATTTCTACCTGTTTGAGGATGCCAAAGAGGCCATGCTGTTCAAATTGCAGGGTGGCACGCCATGACGCAGCGCATGCTCAATTCTACCTTGCCGGGCAACCTCCTCCCCAATAACAATTCCCTTGGGTCAAGATGGGAGAATCAATGCTCAGATGCTTTGGGATATTTGGGGTATTGCTGGCGACTTCTGGCGCCGCCCAGTATATGCCGCCGACAGACTATTCGGGCACTTACTATTGCAAAATGACAGCGAGCGCGGGGTTGCACCTGAATAAGCAGTTGCAACAGTGGGAGCCGATCATTTTCAATGTTGATGATGTCGCTTACACGGTGAAGGTCATCAATACCGGCGATATCCACCAAAACCAGTATCTGGGCGATCAATTGATTCACCTCGTGAACGTGCGTGAATTCGGTTCTTCTGAAGAGGCCCGCAACTGCGTTGGCCGTCAGATCATCGAAGGCAAGTACGGCGAGAAGATCCCAATCGGCGCTTCGGGCGATGTAACCTGCCGGTATTTTGGTTCTGAGTACCGGCTGAATTTTAAGACCTTGCGCATGCAAGTGTCTTTCGACGGCGGCTACATGGATGATTGGAGCGAGAACCAAGACACGCCATACGTAGCCGTGGGCAAATGCGATAAGATCGGTTGAGTCAGCATGTACGAGGACAATACCGTTTTTGTCGTAGGCGCTGGAGCAAGTGCGGAGTTCGGACTTCCGATTGGTTGGAAACTGCTCGAAAAGATACGGGACAACAGCCACTTCGAATTTGACTACGGACCGTTGCCATCAAAAGGCATTAGGAAGGTATTCGAGTGCGTCTATGAGAAGTACGCGAACGAGCGTGAGGTGCTGGATCAGGCCATCAAGACATTCGCGGATATTAATCGCGGAGTCGAAACAGCAGGCTCAATTGACGAGTACATAAACCGATACAGCGACGATCCATTAATCGCGGAACTCGGAAAGATTCAAATTGCCTATGCGATATTGGAAGCCGAAGGGAAATCGAACCTCGTGCCATCAAAGGGACGAGAAAGAGACGGCATAAACTGGGATGGTATGCAGGATACGTGGATATCCACATTCACCCGCGCGCTATTCGATGGCGTGAAAGCCGGCGACGTTGAGAGCATCGGCCACAATATTGCGATCATATGCTTTAATTATGATCGCTGCATAGAGCACTATTTGGAACACGCCATTATGCGCGCGTATCGTGAGGTGGATCGGAAGACCGCAAGGAAAATCGTGTCGGATATGGACATAATCCATCCGTATGGTTCACTTGGCAACCTAAGCCGGTTCTCTTATGGAACACCGCTCGAAAACGCCGACCTTTATCATATCACCAAGAACCTGATTACTTGGTCGGAAACGGTCAAAGATGTTACTCTTATCACGCGAATGAAGGACGCGATAAAGGAAGCCAGAAACATCGTTTTCTTGGGATTCGCATTTGCAAACCAAAACATGGAACTTCTCAACGCCCAATTGCCGGAAAGAAAGGCGCATTGCACGAATGTCTACGCGACCGGTTTCGGCTTGTCGGATGTCATTGAGGTCAAGTTAAAGAAAAAGATTATGCAACTTTACTCGCCTGTCGCAGATGCTGAATATGCGAGGTTTGTTGGAATAAAGTACAACATGAAGTGCAAGGATTTCATGAATAGCCAGTTGTTGAATTTTACGGATTGAAATCAGCGACGTATCAACGGAAAAATTGCAGAATTCGCATAGGTTCACATAAACAACACCAGACACGCACAAGCATCCCAACAATCGCAGGAAATCCGAAGAGCGAAGCATTTTTCACCATGCCTCTCATAGCGCAACCGAAAAGACTTCTTGCCCTTGCATTCGCATGGCAACAGGTAACGGGCAATGCACGTTGACTGTTACCGAGGGGCTTACAACCAATGCAACCTACGACTTATGTTGCTTATTATCGCGTGTCCACCGCAAAGCAGGGACAAAGCCAATTGGGGCTAGAAGCGCAACGAGTAGCGGTTGCTCAATACCGGCCAATTGCAGAGTTCATAGAGGTGGAGTCCGGGGCAATCGATAACAGGCCGGAATTGCATCACGCTTTGGAACTTGCAAGGGAAACGAAGTCCACACTGGTCATTGCCAAGTTGGATCGGTTGTCTCGTGACGTCGAGTTCATCGCACGCACGATGAAACAGGGTGTTCCGATCCGTTGTGCGGATATGCCGGATGCAGATGAGTTCCAATTGCACCTGTATGCGGTACTCGCACACAAAGAACGCAGGATGATATCCGAGCGGACCAAAGCGGCACTGGCGGCGGCTAAAGATCGTGGCGTTAAGTTGGGTGGCGCACGCGGAACGGATAAGTCGGAAGCCCACGCGGAAAGCATTCGCCCGTTTATTCAGAGTCTCAATGGTGCAGGCATTACGACGCCAGCGGCCATTTGCAAGGAATTGAACCAACGCGGCTACGAGACGGTCACAGGCAAACGCTGGCATATCTCACAGGTTACGCGACTTCTGGAACGCCTTGGAGAGTAGGGGCTTACACCACCCCCTATGGGGTCTTAAAAATCTCTATTACATGCGTCCGCAGAATTGATACAAGTTCTAGATGTCAGAGGGGAGTGTGATGCCTACCGATTTGCTGCCGACATTTTGGGAGGACGAAGAATATGTCTATATCCCAGAAGAGTTTTTCCAATATTTGCCCCCGGAGATGCTAAAGGACGTGAGTGCTAGAAAATTGAAGGGGCTGTCGGTCCTAGAAGTAGTAGACAAAGATATCAAGAATCTAATCCGCCTTGGCAATGCCTTTCCTACAATGATCAGTTTGCGGTATATTCAGTATCGTCTGGCAAACACGAAATTTGAACTGACATCGGAAGGCATGTTAGAGCAGGAAATGCTGACCTCAGTCTTCGCCATCACCTATGCGCGGCTCATCCATGGAGGGCTCGGCAGTGGCGTTTCCAGGGATAGTTTGCCGGCTCATCTCCGCACTTCGCATGATTACCTGCTAGAAGTTCGCAACAAGCGATTTGCGCATAACGTTGGTCATGAATCTATCAGCAGCGGTATCGCCATCGATTTTGACGAGACGCGATTCAACGTCAAACTAAACTTTAATATGGGCTTCCATGTCGGGGGAGCAAATGAGTGGTCGGAACTGGTCGCTTTTCTCGATGGACTGATGCACGAAAAACTTCACATTCAACTCGCACGGTTGAAAGAAAAAACCGGCTACGACTGGACTTTTCCAACTGGGCCCGCGCCGCCGTGGGCCGATAAATCGGCCGAGACCATGGACGATGGAACTGAAAGAGCCACTGACGAATGAAGTGGAAGAATCGAAATCTTAGGGCGTTAGCAGACATCATTTGCGGAAATGTCGATAACTTTCCTTATCGTTCAAGCAGTTTCATCACCGAATTCTTCGAGGATTGCGACCTCGACTATGTGCACGATGGAAGCACTCGTTGGGCTTGGGTTGCCCAACGGCTTGAAGATGTACTTGCGCAGCCTCAGCAAGCACCAAATCTTCCTCCACATGCCTTTCTGCGCATTATTCGGACTGTCCTCGTCAAGAACGAGGCCCAAGAGGGTGACGAGGATAGGAGCAAAGCCCTCGCAGCCTTGAACAACGTTCTCACGGGGGAAGGCTGGATTGCCTTTTATGATGACAACGGTATCGCGCAACTACGACACATACCAACCAACACCATCGCGGATATAGCGAACCCTCATCGCCCGCTCACTCCGGCAGAGTTGGAGAGGAAAGAGCGGCTTATGTCCTATCTTGATGCCTGCTCGGAAGACGAACTTATCGAAGACCTGCTATTGCCGTTGTTTAGACAACTTGGCTTTCATCGGATCACAGCGGCGGGCCACAAGGACAAGGCGCTTGAGTACGGCAAAGACGTTTGGATGAAGTTCACGCTTCCCACGCTTCACGTCATCTATTTTGGAATTCAGGCGAAGAAGGGGAAACTCGATGCGGCAGGCATGAGCAAAGCAAATACCAGCAACGTGGGAGAGATTTTGAACCAAGTCACGATGATGTTAGGTCACGAAATTTTCGATCCTGAACTTAATCGGCGTGTGCTGGTGGATCACGCTTTCATAGTGGCGGGTGGAGAGATCACCAAGCAGGCGCGCAATTGGCTCGGCGAGCGGCTTGACGCCTCGAAACGAGCGCAGGTCATGTTCATGGACCGAGAAGACATTCTCAACCTCTTTATAGTCACGAACTTACCTCTGCCAAAAGGTGCGCTCCCGCCAGCCAAGCAGCCGTATACGGATGATGACGATATACCCTTCTAGTAGCGGCAGTCTTCGGTTGCCCTGAATTTCCACGGCTGGACCACAACCTTTAGGGATCGCGGCAAATAATAATATACGTCCAAAATTTTGATCTCGACCGATCCACAGTCGATGCGTTCAAAAAGGATTGCTCGCGCCCAACTTATTCGGGTCTTGAAAAATCTTCGGCATGAGTTGCGCCGCTCGATCCTTCGTCAGAGCGCAATCGCTTGTTGTCATGCGGCCTTTGTAGGCATTGAAACTCTGCTCCATTGCGTACCAAATCTTGTCGCGATCAGACTTTGGAGTAGGCGTCGACGCAACAAATTTCCCTATTTCTGCTTCAACACTTTCCATTTCATCAGCAGTGAACGACTCTTGATTCTCCGCGCACAGGTTGCCGACCATGAATGTCATGTACAAGTCCTGCAGCACCTCTAGTTCGCGTGACGGCTCGGGATGATGGAAAATGCTGCTTTCGTTCGATTGGTTTATCTCTTCGGCGCGCTTTGCCATTTGTTCGGAGCGTTCTGCTTCAGCCGCTTTCGCTTGCTGTTGCTGATCAACACCCCTGTTGTTCTCATGTGCAGATGCATTCCGGTCCTTGATTTTGGCCGCTTGTTCTAGCAGTGGAACGGTCGCATTCATCCAGACAGAACTATCCACCCTATGTCGGGATTCAATCCCGTCCGTAATGTCTTTAAGCAGACTCTCTTCATCGGATGTTAGAACTGACTCATAGCCGTCATCATTGCGTACACCAACCTTCTCTTCTAGTCCTTCGAGGTCGGCTTTATTCTCGACGTAAAATTCTTCCGCCTCCCGTTGATTCCTGAGTTCGGGTAGTTGAGCCTGCGCTTCGTCAATGCGCATGAACAAAGAGCGTTCAAGGTGTCGCTCGTTGTAGGTGGCAAAGTTGTCGCCGGGTGTATCGTTGGCGCATTGCTGTATTGCGCCCTTGAGAGCGACAAAATCCTCGGGGCTAAAGTCGGTAATCGGATCCCCAAACAATTGCGCTGTGTCGTTGTCGCTGACCAAGGACTGCTCCCAATTGAACGAAGCCAACGCGTCGCAAGACGGCATGGTCACAGCCCCAGCCGGCAGTGCAATCAGAAGGTAGGTGGCAGGCAGAATTGACCAAACGCGCATAAGGCACTCCCTCGCTATGCTCCTGACGTTAAATGCGAATTCCCCAATAGCAAGTGCATCACCGACTAAATCTTCGGTTGCCCTGAGTACTCAACGGCTATTGATGGGAAAGCACAGCGCAATTGTGCGCTGGTGCAAAGGTAGATCGAAGATGACGAACGCACTGGAACTTCTCAAGGCAAGCGCAACGACTGGTCATGTTGGTGGCCGTAGCCCGTTGGATATCTTCTACGACAAGATCAACACGCAGATCGAGTTCGCCAAGCAGGTCAAGGCTGGCAAGGACATCAACACGCGCAGTCTGTGGTTCCGTAAAGACGGCGCTGGCTACGTGGTGCGGATCGGCCGCAACGCTTTCGAGATCGCCGGCAGCAAACTGTTCCGTGCATCGGATCTCGATGCGGTCGTGGAACTGCTGGTCGCCGCAAAGGCTGCCATCGAGCAGGATAAGAAACTGCAAGACGTGATCGCCCTGCATAGCATGGAACGTTCGGAGCGGCTGAAGGCAGGCCGTGCGAAGGGGAAGGGCAAGAAGTAACTGCTGCGATTGTTTGCGCAAGCAATCGGATGGCCCTGCCGGAAACGGCAGGGCTTTTTCGTGCCTTCGGCTTTGGCCTGGCTGTCGCCTACATGCGATCCAGATACTCGTCGCACCATGCGTACTTCGAGCCAAATGTCCTCCAGGCAAACCTCCACATCGCCCCCCCTTCGGCCCAGCCTTGGCATCTAAGCCTGAAGTTCTCTTCCCGGCTCGCTTTGACATATGGCGCGCTGGCCGCTGCATAGCGTTCCATCCTGCGGTCTTCATGTTGTTTTGCGGCTATCGCGCACATGACTAATGGGCCGAACACGATCAACACTGCGGCAATGCGGAGGATGTTCGGTAACAATGTAAAAAATCTCAGCATGACTTCCTCGGTATGCACTTGCGAGCGTACCTACTGGTCCGCTGCTGGGGTACATCGCACGCTAGAGTTTCAGGATCGCTAACGGGGTAGCCTAAGAAGCACAGAGGCTCGTCCGTTACAGGGGAGGGTAGGTCATGCGTATTGCAGCGCGAGGATGCTGCTGCGTTTCCTTATGCCTTTACGGGTGCGTATGACTGCACATCATAGGAGGCCGCTAAGCAGTCAAGGACGCGAGGGCAGGCACAATGCTACGCGTGGTGCTGCTAAGTCATGATCGCAGCGGAAGAAGTGTCTGAGGGTGCCTGTGACAGCAGGGACTTCATAGGTGTCGCGGCAAACATAGGCCTACCACCCCTATGGGGTCTTTAAAGTCTCTGTAACATGCGTCCGCAGATTTGATACCAAACCTGTTGCGTCCGAAACGTGCCCTTTGAACTTAGTCCAAATTTTCCAATGAATCTGTTTGCTGATATTTCATATCCCAATACGCGAGCCGCGTATTGTTACTAGTCGACACTAGCCAGAACCGTTGACCGATTTTGGCTCCGAAAAACATCTGTCCGTCGCGATAAACCCCGAGATTGACTACCAGCATGTTGTAGTCGGGCTCATGCCGCACGAGTTTGAGAACCCGCTGATTGTGGAAATCCACAATGTTGAGATCGAGAGGGCATTCGTAAGCACGGACATGCGGGTTCGCTGCGATAAAGTCTTGAACTTGATCGATCCATTTTTGCGGGACGAAGAAAGAGGTGTCGTTTTCAAATTCGGCGGCGGCACGAGTCGCCAGTTTGCTGGCATGGTCCCAGTGATAAGCATCGATCCACCCCTGCGAGTTCGCCCATCGGTACTTGACCGCATCAACAACGACTTGGGGATTCACTGGATTGTCAAATGTATTCATTGGTCTGGTCCGTATTGGGGTTTGTCACCGTATAGGGCCGGTACGTAAATTTTTCTGATTCACTTACATTTTAATTTCGACAAATCGTCTCTGGCTCCCGTATGGTTGGTTCCAGATCGAACCCCGACATCGCTGTTTTTCGCGACGACCCCGACTTGAGCCGGGTCGCAGATCGAATCCGTTTTTTCAATCATCCCGACGACGCAAGATTCGGCGCTGGAGTAGCGCGCGTACTCGGCAATTTGTGAGTATCAAAATGAGCAATAACTTGGATATCAAAGTCAACCTGAGCAACTTCGAACTATGGGGCCGAAGCAGCCTGTGCGCCGAGGTCACATTCAACGACATCCGTTTGTTCTCGTGGCATCAGACCGACGAGAGCCTTGCGAAGGGCACGCGCGAGTTCACTGCAATCGGCCAATTTGGCTACGAGCAGTGGTTTGTATTCTCCCCGGAAGGCCGCTGGGTGCGTCAGATGATCAATGGCGTCGAAAGCCCGGAAATGATTGTCCCGTTCGACCGTCTGTTTGAGATCACCGAGCAGGCTGTTCGCGACACCATGGGCGATGCACTCAACCTCACGTATCATCCTACGGGCGTTGATGGGGAAGTTGCTGTTCACTTGGATGGTAAGGAAGTGCTGTTTTGGGGCGCTGCCAACGATGAATCCGGAGGGTTCATCGTGTTTGACGCCGACGTGAGCAATTTCTTCCAGTTCTGGTCCGCAAGCACTCACGGCTTCAGCGCGTGGAACGAAGGCGATTGCGACGGCTGGCCGGATACTTTCGACCAGTCCTTCATGGACCGTATTTGCCCACTCGCTTATCGCGCACTACACA
This sequence comes from Sinorhizobium sp. BG8, assembly GCF_016864555.1. Taxonomy (NCBI): domain Bacteria; kingdom Pseudomonadati; phylum Pseudomonadota; class Alphaproteobacteria; order Hyphomicrobiales; family Rhizobiaceae; genus Sinorhizobium; species Sinorhizobium sp. BG8. Next base: position 2,005,534 of record NZ_CP044011.1, read on the forward strand.
ATGGTTGGATTGTCGGAGGTGCCGCATGAGTAAGCGCCTCAAAGTTCCGAAGCGGGTCAAGCAGGCTTTGGAGGCGGTAGGAAACTACCGTCTTCATCGCGGGAAGCGACACATCCACATCTACGTGAACGGCCAATTCGCCGGGATCACGCCCCATTGTGTTAGCGGTGATGGAGAACCATTCGGTCATACGCTCAGTAACACGCTGGCCCAGATCAAGAGGCTAGGAGGTCACAATGGCTAAGCGAACCCGCTACATCGTCTCTCGCGATGCCTTTCAAAATCCCTTTGTGTTCGACACTAAGAAGGCTCGGATTAGAACATCACGCGTACGGTATACTGTGTGCCGGGACGCCTTCGTTTCCGAGCAACCAAAGCCAGCGAAAACTAAGCGGGGTCAGCAATGACCCTCCACGTTTCGTACCATTCGGACATCGATATCGATGAAGAGATGCTTTTTGAAATCGCAGACGCATTCTACGAAATGACGGATGGCGAGCCATCTGTCTTGAAGAGATGCTACCCGACGGTTTCCAGCATACACCGCATGACACCTTCCATGCGGCCACTTGCGTAGATACGGGTTGGGCACTCGAATACTGCTATCATAGCGTTGGCGAGTGTATGGAACTGCGCGATGCCGCTCAAACGTTCAGGGTAGTGTTTCGACTGAAACAGGAGGCCGATATTACCCACTGGATCACCGCAGCGGGCGTTGGCACCCTAGAATATTGGGTGCGTTGGTTCATCATTGACCGGATCGATGGCGAGAAGGCGCTAGGTCGCTTTCTGATGACCTGGAAACTAACGCAGTGATACGGAAAAGCCCCGGAAACGGGGCTTTTTCTTATTGTAAGTGGTGATTGTCGGGATCCGGTAGCGGTTTCGCCTCGATCACTTGCCCCTCAATGATCTCGCGAGCCTTTGCAGCCTTAGCAATTAGATCGCTCGTGTGGTTGTGGTGAATCTCGCCGGAAACATCGACCTTTTGCGCGGCCTTGGACAGATTGTAACTGAGGATCAATTCGTTGGCCTTGAGGCGAACCATGTCATTTTTGCTTGTCTTCGCAAGCCTCTGCACTTCTTTGAGTGCGTCGGGTGACATTTCCGCAGCAGAAATCTTCAATTCCTCGGGCGTGGGCGTTCTGCCTTTGGGATTGCCCGACTTACCCTTTGGGAATTGGTTCTTCTGGAGGTTTGCCAGTTGTTTTGCTGTCATTGGTCGTTTCGCCATTATTCCTCCAACTTGTGACCGCCAGCACGCTTTATGAAGTCGTCGGCATCGCTCTCGTATGTGAAATCCACGACGAAGTTGAATTCGCTCGTCTGTGGGATAGTGAAATCTTCGCTAATGCTGTCACGGATGAACGTTCCGAATTTCGCATCGATCCATGCGGCAATCGCTGCATCCTTCGTCATTCCGGGATTTCTCTTGATGAACTCAAGTAAGCCATCTTCGCCGCGTTTGTGTCCGTTGGCGATTTCGTATTGAACTCTCATTGATGTCGTCCTATTGGTGTTTACCCGTTATTTAAGTGTAACCGCCCAAAAGCGTGCTCAAACCATTTAAGGAGCGAACCAATGGCAACTTCTCCCTTCCTCAAGCGTCTTTCCGAAATCGGTAAAGCCAGCCGCCCGACGAAAACCGCTGGCCGTAACAAGTCCGTGCAAGACTCCTTCTTGTCCGCGCTGGAAAAGCAGATCGACGCTGTAAATGGTGCGATCAAGAAGGCCGGTTCTGTGCAGTGGAACCGTGGGCATTGGGTAAAGCCGGAAGCCAATGGCCGTTACAGCGTAAGTTTCGGTTTCCCGGCAATCGCCGTAGTCGAGGGTAAGAAGTTCTTCTTCGTTGACGACCTCAAGGAAGCACTTGATCTGCTCGAAAACGGCAAGGGGCTTGTCGAGGACAAGAATTTCGTTGCAGCACTTGAAGCGCAGCGCGCCGCACGTTCTGGACCGCGCCAGAAGAAGTCCTAAGCGACACTCACAGAACAGCACAAAGGCCCCGTTTCCGGGGCCTTTTTCGTTTGAGCATCCAAATTAGCATCGAACGGTAAATACACCGGATTTAACAGCCGGTTGTTTACGCATGAGCATTACAAAGCAGGAGAAGCAGCAAGAAGAAGATCAGATTCTATCGCTTCTCAAAGATTTTCATCACGATATTCCATTATTCGCACTCACTGTCTTTGGTTCGCAACTGCGTCCAGTTCAGGTTGAGATTGCCGAAAAGTATCAGAACAGCAAGCGCACCACTGTAAGAGGCGGTGTAGGTTTCGGTAAGACGCACGTCATGGCGATCCTCATTTGGTGGGCGCTAATGACGCACGACGATGTGCAGGTGACGATCTTTGGTCCAACCGAAGGCACTATCGAACGCAACGTTTGGAAGGAACTCAATATCCTTCACTCCCGAATGGCAATGCCATTCAAGGATTGGTTCGAGGTCAGCGCAAAGAAGATCAAGCGCATATCTAATCCCGCTGGATGCTTCGCCACATATGCGCTTGCAAGCACCGACAACATTGCAGCAGCACGCGGTATTCACCAGATCAACAACTTCGTGTTCGTGGACGAGGCTGATGGTGTTCCCGATGAAGTGTACACGGAAGCACTCGAAAACATCCTCACCGACATAAACCCGAAACTCTGCCTAATTTCGAACCCGTCGAAGACAAGCGGTTATTTCTGGGAAACGTGGAACGGCCAAGCGGCAAAACTGTGGGCGCACGTTCACGGCCGCATGTCCGACGCGCCGCACGTCACCGAGGAAGACCTTGAGGCGAAAGCAATCGCCTACGGGGGCAGGGATACGCGAATGTATCGCATCATGGTCGAGGGCGAGTTCCCCGACGATGACGTTGATGGGCTTATTCCGAAATGGGCTGTCGATGAGGCGGTGAATAACCCCGATGCCGTCCCGGCTGCGTCATATCCGGTGATTTGGGTCTCGATCCAGCAGACGGTGGCGACCGCAGTGTTCTCGTCATGCGCCATGACAACAAGGTCATCGGCATTCACAAATGGAACGGCACGGACCTCATGCAGTTGGCGATGAAGGTCCGAGACCTCTACGAGGCAACGCCCGCGAAACTGCGCCCCAAGGCGATCTGCGTAGACGCTAACGGCGTCGGCAACGGCGCATATGTCAACCTGCATTACATGGGTCTGCCAGCGCGCAAGATCATGGTGACGAACTCACCAACGCGAAAGCCGGAACTTTATAGCCGCTTGCGTGATCAGATTTGGTGGGAAACTCGCCAGTGGTTCCTTGAAGGTGGGAAAAGCATTCCTGATCATCCCGACCTTCGAGCCGAATTGATCACCCCGACCTACGACAGCGACAACGGCAAGATCAAGGTCGAGAAGAAAGACAGCATTCGTAAGCGATTGAAAGGTAATTCGCCAGACTTCGCGGACGCGCTCTGTTTGACGTTTGCGATCTCGCCAACGCGGTACGCGAGCCAATTCAACTTGGATCGCTACATGAGTTCGCCGCAGAACTTGTCGCAGTACGAGTAATCGCGTCGGAAATGCGGTACAGCAGTAAATACGAACAACACTAATAAAAATGAGAACGGTGGAACGAACCGCCGCGAAAGGCCCAATGGCGAAAATCACCAAGATTAAGAAAGTTGATGAGGACGCGCTAGTCAATAGCATCGCAAAGGCAGTGCAAGAGGCCGTTGGCGTATCAGCAACGCATATCGCAAACAAGCAGGAAGAAGCACTAAAACTCTACATGCGAGAGCCATTCCCTACGGATAAGAAGGGCGACGGCAAATCCAAGTGGGTGAGTTCGGATGTTCAGGAACGCACGGATTGGGCAACAAGTCAGTTGATCCGTGTTTTCGACAACCAGCAACAGGTTGTCAGTTTTGCCCCGAATGAACCAAGCGACCAGCCAATTGCAGACCAGATGACCGAAGTCTGCAATTTCGTTGTCCGCTCGAAAAATTCGCACGTCGCAATGCTCGCCCCATGGGTGAAGAACGGCTTCCTCACTGGCCTTGGCATTACGATGGTCGAACTCAAGAAGGTTCGCGAGGAATCCCTGCCGGAAATCATGAAGGCGCAGACCGATCAGCAGTTGGTTGAGCGCGTGGCAGAGGAGGAAGCCGGAACGATTGTCATTGAGGAACGCGGCGAACCCTATGTAGGGCCACAGCAAGCACCTGTACCGGATTTGCCGCCTGAACTCGCCGCGCTGGCCGCGCAGATGCAGCCGAAAGTGCGCGATATCAAAATCCGCCGTGTCAGTGAAAAGCCCCAGATCAATATTTGCAATCTGCCCCCGGAAGATTTCATCGTATCCAAGGACGCCGATATCGACCAGCAGACCGGCGGCATTCGTGCTCGTCTGCAAGGTCATAAGCGCATCATTGGCCGCGCCGAACTCATCGAATTGGGCTTCGATGAAAAGAAGGTGGCTGCGATCCCGTCAGCGGATTCCGAAGAAGACGGCATGGCGTTGCAACGCTCGAAAGAGACCGATTACGACGATGGTGTTGGCGACGTTGAAGACGATGTGCTGATTTACGAGGTTTACACCCGTATGGCCGTTGATGGTGGAAAGCGCCGTCACTATCGCTTTGTTCTCGGCGGTGACATCACCAATAAGCCGGTCCTGCTTCATCGTGAGGAAGTCAGCAAGTTCTATCCGTATGCGGCTTTTGTGCCGTATCCGATCCCGAATACGCTATTCGGTCAGGGGATGGTTGATCGTGTAGGCCCGACACAGCGCCTCACAACGCAGATCATCCGTCAGCAGCATAACAACCTGAATAAGGTCATTGACCCGCTCGTTGTCGTGAACCCCGATGTGACACGCCCGGATGACCTGTTGAATTTGCATCCGGGTAAGGTCATCCGCAGTGAAGACCCGAATGCAGGACTGTCGTTCATTCAGCCGCCGTTCGTCGCGATGCAGGCGCAGCCGATCATCGACAACCTGAAAACGGAACTCGATTACACGACCGGTGTTGGCGGTGCGCTGGCCTCGGTCAATGCGTCGGATTTGCAGAATACGACAGCGACAGCGAACGCCCAACGCGCAAGCAGCCAGCAGATGCTAGTTGAGCAGATTTGCCGACACTTCGCAGACACCGGCTATCGCTACTTGTTCCGCATTATTGTGGACCTGTTCACGAACAACCCAGAAGAAGCGCATTCATATATCACCCGTTTGACCGGCCAGTTTACCCCGCTCCGCGTCGATGCGTGGGACCCCGATATGGATGTGACCGCAAACGTTGCGTTTGGCGTCACCGACAAGATCGGCAACGCAGGCAACCTCAACGCGCTTCTCGGCTTGCAGCAGACTTTGCAGCCGATGGGACTGGCGAATGCGCAGACCATCTATCACACTGCCACCAGACTCGCGGAGAACGCGGGCGAGAAGAACTCTTCAGCGTTCTTTGTCGATCCTTCGACTTTGCCACCAGCGCCACCGGCTCCCCCGCCACCGGACCCGAATGCCGCCCTCATCGCGGAAATGAAACTCAAGGCGCAGTTGGACGCAGAAGCAAAGGCTCGCGAATACGAGTTCGAAATGAACAAGTTGATCGTGGAGAACGACTTGAAGCGCGATCAGATGGCGCAGGACTTAGAACTCAAGCGCGCCGAGATCGAGGCAAAGTATCAGGCCCAGGTCGATATTGCCCGCATCCAGCAGGAGCAGGCCCGTCAGCGCAATGACGTTGATTTCGCCATCGCAGCGCAGGACGCGCAAGTGCAGGTAAAGGCGGCTCAGGAGCAACAGCAGACACAAGCCATGCAAGCGCAGGCAGCACAACAGCAGCCAGCGATGCCTCCGCAGGCCCCTATGATGCCTCCACAGCAGTAAGGAGTAACGCATGAACCGAGAGATTATTGAACGCGGTCAGACCGCTAAACGCTTGCTGGAATCCCCGGAATGGAAAGCCTGCTTGGAATATCTCGATAGAGATTTGATCGCCCAGTTCCGCAAAACAAATGTCAATGAAGTGAACGAGCGAGAGGACATCCACAAAGTCATGTATTGGTCAGATTTGTTCTCTGATCGACTAAGCAAGTACGTGGAGAAGGCAGAAACAGAGGTTAATATATATCAACACAAGTCAGGCGCATAACTAAAGATTTTTCGCATTGCCTAGTAAATACAGTATCAATAACAATTGCTGAGGTAATGTATGGAAACGACCAATACTCCCGTTGAGGGAACTGGTTACTCGGTCGATGAAGCGGCCACACACATCGAAAATCTTTTGGACTCCGATATTGGAACAACCGAAACTGTAGATGCTGAGAACGAAGTCGATGAGACTTCAAACACGCTAGACGATGATGTCGAAATCGACATGGAGCAACCGGAAACGGATTCCGATGATGTTGATGAAGATGCAACCGAAAGCGAAACGGACGAAGTAGAGGAACCTACCGTTCGCGATCCTAATGAGGTTCTGTTCGAAATCGACGGCCAAGGAATTTCACGACAGGAAGCCGAACGCGGTTATTTGCGTCAGTCCAATTACACGAAGAAGATGCAAGAACTCGCAGAACACCGCAAAAAGTGGATTGTTCAAGAAGTCGAGTTTCATCAGGTTCGTGCTCAATCTGAGCAGGTATTGAACAATCTTGCCGCTCACGTTGCTCAAGTCTTTGAGATGAACGATTTCGGCGCAGAACCCGATTGGGCAGCCGAATGGGACGTTGATCCATATGAGGCGCAAAAGAAGCGTTTCCAGTGGGACAAGGACAAAGCAGCATGGCAGCAGAAGCAAGCCGCTCGTGAAGCCGCTGTAAAGGCGATTTACGATTCTCAAATTGAGGTTGCTCGTCAGAACGAGGCTTACGCGAACAACAAGCGAGAAAACGCGATCATTGAAAGTCGTGAAACGCTTGCTCGTGAAATGCCAGAAGTTTTTGGCGAAGCACAGAAAGCCAATGTCAATCTTATCGCAGTTGCCAAGTTCCTTAATGAACAAGGCTACGGCGAAGACGAGATCAAAGGTGTGATCGACGCACGCACTATTAAACTCGCATATTATGCGAAGTTGGGAATGGAAGCGGCGATGAAGGTTCCAGCAGCGATCAAGAAGATTGAGGCTAAGCCTGCACTGACAATGCCCGGCACAACAACCGCACGAACAACAACAGCGGACGCCGCGTACAAGCAGGATAGGCGGAGACTAAAGCGGACTGGCAGTCTCGATGATGCTGCAAGTCTAATCAGCAGACTACTATAAGGAGAAGCCAATAATGGCCACATTGAAGACTACGGACGTCAAGAACGTTCGCGAAGACCTCGGCGATTTCATTTCCGATATCTCGCCAAAGGAAACACCTGTACTTTCCTCGATCGGTAAGACAAAGGCATCGAACACATACCACGAAACCCTCAAGGACTCGCTTGCTGCTGCCAATAAGGACAACGCTCGCCCAGAAGGTGACGACGCCCCGGCGGCAAACAACGTTGGTCCTACCCGCATTGGTAACTGGACGCAGATTTTCTCCAAGCAGGTTTCCGTTGCTGGCACGCTTGAAGCCGTTAACAAGGCTGGCGTTCGCAGTGAAAAGGCCCGCCAGATCGCTAAGGCCGGTCTGGAAATGAAGCGCGACCAAGAGGCTGCAATCACCTCCGATAACGCTTCTGTTGCCGCTGGTACACGTAAACTGGGCGGTATCGGCGCATGGCTCGAAACTAACGTTGATCACGGCGCTTCCGGTGCAGTTGGCGGTTTCTCCAACGGTATTGTTGCTGCTCCTACAGACGGCACAAACCGCGTCCTGACAGAAGATATGTTCAAGGACATGGCGCAGAAGGTTTGGAGCGAGGGCGGCGACCCGACTCTCGTGTTTGCTCCGGGCGACCTGAAGGCTCTGATTTCGACCTTCGACGGCGGCGCAACTAAGTTCCTCGCAACCGACAAGGAAACGATCTACGCAAACGCAGATATCTACGTTTCCAACTTCGGTACGCACAAGATCATTCCTCACCGCTATATGCCGGTAACAAACGTGTACTTCCTCGATAAGTCGCTTTGGAACAAGGCTGTTCTGCGTGGTGTAGCCAAGTACGATCTCGCAAAGACCGGCGATAGCGAGAAGATGGAACTGGTTGAGGAATTCACACTGGAATGCCTGAACGAAGCCGGTAACGGTGCAATCCGAGACGTAACAGCATCCTAATAGACTACGCAAATGGGGAGCGAAATGCTCCCCATTTCAGCAATACGCCCGAATAAAAATAACAATAAGAGGCGACAGTGATTAATTCAAATTTCACCGCAGGTGACTTGGTTACGCATGGCACATTCGTCCTAGTCGATGATGCGGACAAGACAGTTTATGTCACTCGTGATGGCGAACTTATGTACGTCACAACCGAGTGGAAAAACCTTTCAGCAGTGCTAGAAGCAAATGCTCGTGCTGCCGCAGAATTCAGCAAAACACAGAAACTCGGTGACATGGAACGTGTCGCTAGTATCCCGTTGGGCGTTTATCACCAGTGGGCGAACGAAGGAATCATGGATGACGACAAAGCACTAGCACGTCGTTTAAATGACGTGGATTTCAGCAAGTTCCGCACGAATAGTTTGAAGGTGTAAGCATGGCCTTCAATTCCTATGACGAACTGTTTTCAGCAATTGCCGATTACATCATGCGACCGGACGCACCAATCGCGTCTTTCATCGCTCTCGGCCAGTCCGACATCGCGCCGCGCATCAAGCACTACGAGCAGGAAACGAAAGTTACCCTGACCAGTGCTGACAACATGGTGACGCTGCCAGCGGATTTCCAAGAGGCCCGTCGCGTTGTTGTTGATGGCGCGCTTGCAACTCCGACCAGCATCTACCGGACCGATTTCTCGGCGGGTTGTGTCTACTATTTCCAGCGAGGCAAGCGATACGAGTTCGTTCCCGCGAAGGACGTGCCGCGTGAGGTCGAACTGACCTACTACGCTCGCATCCCATTCATCACCGTAACCAATCAAACGAACTGGCTGACCGATTACAATTTCGGCAATGCAATCTTCCACGCTTCACTTGTCCGCGCTTATCGCTGGATGAAGGACAAAGACGCGGAAGCGATGGAGAAGGCGAGCCTAGAAGAAGCCCTTGCAGGCATTGCGACGGACAATAGCCGCGCAGTGAACAGCGGCAACCAATTCGAAATCGATTTCGGAGGGCCGCTGTTTTGATCATCGATAGCGTTTTCGGCCCTTGGCGTCCTGACCTTCCCGACCTCAACAATCCGGGTGTCACTGTCGCTCGCAATGTCACCCCAGGTATCGGCGCATTGCAGGGTAGCGTGACCTATGGGCCGCTGCGCCGTGCTGCGATGTATTCGAACACGTCGATGGCGAGCCGACCAATCGGAACCGCTGTCAGTCAGGATCAGTTCGGAAACGCGAAGGTCTACGGCGGCTGTGCAACGAAACTCTACAAGTTGTCGCCAATCAATCGCCAGTGGACCGACATTAGCCGTAGCGGCGGATACACGACGCTGAACACGGATCGCTGGAACGCCGTCGAGTTCGGCTCGTACCAGATTTTCACGAACTTCTCGAATGAGCCTCAGTACATCGATATGAACATCGATTTGCAGTTCGCCAATCTCACGACGCTCGCCAAGGGCCGTTACATCGGCACGCACAAGGGCTTCGTCATTCTTGGCAACACATGGGATGCGCTGGACGGTGCAAAGCCTAATCGCGTGCGCTGGTCCGGTCAGGAACTTCCCGGTGATTGGGCATACTCGGCACAGACACAGGCCGATTTCCAAGACATTCACGGCTATGGCTCCGTTCAGGCCATTGTCTGCGACGACAGCGTTTGGGTGCTCATGCAGCGCGGTATCGTGCAGATGACCTACATCGGCGCCCCTTACGTCTTCCGCGTCGATACTCGCGTTGAAGGCAAGGGCTGCAATGTCCCGGAAAGCGTTGTGACGGTCGAGGGCAAGACCTTCTTCTTGTCCGAAGACGGCTTCTATATGCTGCAGGGCGGCAGCCTCACGCCAATCGGCATCGGCAAGGTCAACAAATACTTTTTGAAGAAGGCCGACACGTCTCAGTACCAGTTTATGACGGCGGTTTCCGATCCTCGCGAAACGCTCATCTATTGGAACTATGTCAGCGTCGACGCCGAAGACGGCACGCCCGATCGCACGCTTATCTACAACTACCAGACAGGCGAATGGTCCGAAGCGGAAGCCACAGCGGCTTTTCTCTTTCCCGCGCGAAGCCTGCCTTGGACAGTCGATCAACTCGATGAGTTCGGCAGCATTGATGCGGTGCCAGCGAGTTTCGATGATCCGATTTGGGCCGGTGGCAACTCAATGCTTTGGGCGATGAACCCCGATGGCGACGTTCTCGCCTTCACTGGCTCGACACTTCCAGCGTTGATCGAGACGCAGGAGCAACACTTAATCAATGCGGTGCGTGCGCTCAATCCGAACGCGCAGGGAGATCGCACGAACGTTATGGGTGTTCGCCCGTTCTTCGAAGGTGCAGACGCAACAGCAGCAGTTTCGGTTGGATCGAGAAGCCAGAGCAATGGCCTCGTTGCTTGGTCGAGTGTTGCAACAACGCACCCGGATACCGGCTTTGCATACGTCCGTTTGCAGGACCGTTTTCATCGCTTCCGACTGCAATTGAATGGCGATTGGGACAAGGCTTACTCGCTTCAAATCGACGCTAATTCCGCTGGCTTCCGGTAAATACGGAATAACGGAAAGGAAGCCATGCAGAGCATCTACAATCCAGATGACAAGCGACAGATTGCAGCAACGATCAATGACCTTGTTCGCCAGTTTGAGAATATAGGTTCGGTTACGTTGGCGAGTTCAACGACATCGACAACTGTTAGCAATCCAAAGGTTCTGTCTTCTAGTGTGATCGTATTGCAGCCGCGTACATCGACAGCAGCAGGAGCGCAGGCAACGACATACGTTAGCAGTGTTAGCGGTGGACAGTTTGTAATAACACATGCGAGCGCGACGACATCGAGAATTTTTGATTACGTAATTTACGGAGTGTGATGGCAATACAGAGGATCGATAACGCAGAAAAGTTCGAAATTGAATATCCTCGTTGCCGCGAGTGGCTATTAGAAGCACTAAAATACTCCACTAACAACATAGGCGAAAACGATCTGCTCAATGGGCTAGTTGAGCGCGATTACTTGCTTTGGACATCAGATAACGCGGCATGCGTAACGTCACTGACAGAGTGGCGCGAGAAGCCCGTTTGCGTGCTGTTCCTCATAGGAGGGGCAAAGGGCAAGGCAATGAGGGAAATCCTCTTAGAGGGTCAGCCAATCGTTGAAGCATATGCACAAGAGCATTCGTGCGCCGGGCTTCTCGGTATTGGCCGAGAGCAATGGGCAAAAGTGTTGAAGCCGTTTGGCTTCCAAACAGAAGGAACCATTTTCTACAAAGGAATTTGAAATGGCCAGCACACCAAAGGAAACAACAACAAAAACAGAGCCGTGGGATGGTGCGAAGCCATACATCGAGAAGTATCTGAAACAAGCGGATGAACTGTATTCCGCTGGCAAGCCCGAATATTACAAGGGCGATACCGTTGCGGATCAGTCGAAAGCAACCACAGATGCGCTGAAGCAGCAGGAAGCAATTGCTCGCGGCGGTTTCGGCGGCATTAAGACCGCACAGAACACAGTCAGCAACATCACGTCCGGTAACAAATTTTCGACACAGGCCAACAACACGCTGTCGCAGTTGCAGAACGGCGTATCGCTGGGAACCAACCCAGCGGCTGCTACCGCTGCGAAAATTGCATCTGGTCAGAACGGCACGGCTCCCGGCACTTCCACGCTGACAGCGGGCCAGAACTGGACAAACGCGGCGCTCGGTGCGCAGCAGGCACAGTCCAAGGCTCTAGCATCCGGGAACAATCCCGCGATGGACTATCTGCGCTCCACGGCTTCTGGCGCTGAGGTCGGCAACAATCCGTATCTGGATCAGATGGTTGCCAATCAGCAGACCAAAATTGCCGACCAGTTGAAGACCGTCATCAATCCGCAGATCGATTCACAGGCCGCTTCGCTCGGTCGTATGGGTTCGGGAGCATATGCGAGCCAGCGCAACAATGCGGAATCGACCGCTGCGAACGCGATGGCGCAGGTAGCCACCGATATGTACGGAAACCAGTACAACACGGACAAAGACCGTCAAATGTCCGCTGCTGGCCAGTACGGCAATTTCTACAACAGCGATCAGCAGAACCAGATGCAGGTCAATGCGAACCTCGCCAACACGAGTGCGCAGCAGCAGGGCATTCGCACGGATGCCGCTAATAGCCTGAACAACCAGTATCAGTTCGATAAGAACCTGCAAATGCAGGGCTTGGCCCTACAGAACGACATCTATCAGTCGGGCATTCAGAACCAGTTCCAAAACGGTACACAGAAACTCAACGCTGCCAATTCGCAGTTTGCGAACCAGAACGCGCAGGCTCAGACGCAGTTGCAGGGCGCGGGTATGGCCGGTGATATGTACGGCCTCTCATACCTGCCATCGCAGTACCTGGCGCAGATCGGTGCGCAGAAGGATCAGCGTGCGCAGGACGTGTTGAACGCGGACATTCAGCGTCACGATTTCAACCAGAACCAGCCTCTCGCGAACATTGCCAACATGATCAATCTGGCGAACGGCGGCAATTACTCGAACACGACAACGCCGGTTTACAACAACACGGGCGGCCAGATCGCGGGCGGCATCACATCGCTGCTCGGCCTGCTGTCGATGTGCGACCAGCGCACGAAGATCGTTTTTGAATGTGTCGGCAAATTCCCGAACGGCATTCCGATGTACCGCTTTGCCTACAAGGACAATCCCGACGAGGTGTTCGTTGGTCCGCTCGCGCAAGAGGTCGAGGCGGTCATGCCGGATGCGGTGATCGAAATCGGCGGCATCAAACATATCATCAATGACACATTCATGGAGGCCGCATAATGTTGGACCTATTGGAACTGCTCAAGCGTTTGCAGGGTGGGCAAAACCAGCCCACAGGCGTTATCGGAACCGCACAGACCGAGGAACAGCCACAGCCTGCGCAATCCGGGTTCAACCCGCTGTCGCATTTCCTGCCAGACGATGCCGATAAGCGCGATGCCATCAGCATGGCCCTCCTGAATGCCGGTGCCGGAATGATGGCGGCTGGTGGTCCTAGCACAACGCCTACGAACTTTCTTAGCGTCGTGGGCACGGGTCTCGGCACCGGGGCGCAAACTTATACGGCTGCACGCAAGGATGCAGAGGCGAGCGCATTGGATCGCGTTAAGACGCGCAATGAACAGGTGAAACTCTTGCAAGCGCAAGCCGACGCCGGTCTGACCGACGACATCAAGGAATATAGATTCTACGTCGCGCAGACCGAAGCAAACGGCGGGCTGCCACTCGAGTTTAACGACTGGATGAACCAATCGAAGAAGGCCGGCGCAACCAACGTAACCGTCGAGGGGAACAAATTCGGCACAATTCCTGCTGGGTTCCAACTCGTAGAGGACAATGGAACTACACGACTTGAACCGATTCCGGGTTCTCCGCAGGCCGAGGAACAGCGTCTGGCGAATGATAAGCGAAAGAAGGCTTCCGACGTTAAGCAGACCTACAGCGACGTGGTGACAAGCACCATCGATGATATCTTTACGGCTGATCGAGAGGCGACGTTACCGACGACCGGCTTGCTAGGTTCTGTCACGCAGAACATTCCCGGCACTAACAGTCACGATATCTCGCAAAACCTGAAGACACTGAAGGCTAATGCGTCGTTTGAACGTCTCAATGCAATGAGAGAAGCATCGCCAACGGGTGGTGCTCTTGGTGGTGTCTCCGAAAAGGAAATGGCACTGCTAGAAGCGTCTTACGCTGCGCTTGAGCAATCGCAGAGTGATGAGCAGTTCAAGCGCAACCTGAATCGCTTCCACAATACATATTTGGACATCGTTCATGGACGCGAAGCCGGTTCTCAATATCACCGATCACTCGACTACGGATTGAGCGAGAAGAAGGAGCAGACAAAGCCATCCAATAGCGGTGGCGTTGGATTGGTAATCACTGGTGATGATGGCGTGCAATATCGCTTCAAGGGTGGTGACAAGAACAAGAAAGAGAATTGGGAACCAATTCTCTAATACCCGCAGAAGCGGATACATAAGAAGCCCGAAAAGGGACGAGGAATGCAGTGGCAGGTTATATTACCTATAGAAATCAGAAAGCGACACGTAATCGCCCGCTAGACGACGATCTGATTAAGCGTCTCGCATACTTGCAGGACATGGGCATTACGATGGAAGTCTTTTCCGGCGGTCAGCCCGGTAAAGACGAGGGCGGCGCTCGTGTCGGCAGTGTTCGACATGACCACGGCGGCGCAGCCGATGCTTTCTTCTACAAGGACGGTCGCAAATTGGACTGGGCAAACAAGGAAGATTTGCCGGTCTTTCAGGAGATTGTCAGTCGCGGCAAAGCCAACGGCATTACCGGCTTCGGTGCCGGTCCCGGCTACATGCAAGCGGGTTCCATGCACATCGGCGGTGGCAATCCCGGTGTTTGGGGAGCAGGCGGCAAGGGCGACAGTGCGCCGGATTGGCTGAAGTCCGCATACAACGGCTCGAAGTACGATCCGGTTGCGGAGGTGATTGCAGCGGCTTCACCAACACCGGAGACGCCAGCAGTAGCCGAAGTCGATGATCGTAGCCTTGGCACAAAGGTCTTTGACCGCTTGCTTGGTTCGGAGACGCCGGAACAGGCAAAGGCATCGGTCTTGCCGAATGTTCTCCCTGACACGTTCATGGGCGTGAACACAAAGAAGGGCATCAATATGCTTGGTGCGCTCAGTTCGGCGTTTGCGGATTCCGGCGCAGATGCAAACAAGCAGATTCAGGCCGCAGCACAAGCAGGTGCAGCACGTCGCAATTCGGCGCAGCCAGTGGAACTCGCACTGATGAGTTCAGCCCCCGGTGCACAGCAGAACATTCCGGGTGGAATTAGTTCGCTCGCACAGATGCAGCCGGAGGAACTCATGGAACTATTGAAGAAACAGAAGCAGATCGGAGGTCTCGGTGGCCTCGGTGGATGGAGGGTCTAATATGGCTATGCCATGGGAAATGGATTGGAATGATCCAGAGCGTGAGAAGCCAGCCATAGAAGCGAAGCCAACGGGCGGAATGCCATGGGAACGCGATTGGTCGAATGCGGAAGCAGAGCAGCCAGCGGAAGCACCTCGCGAACGTGAACTCGGTATGTTGCTGCCTGTTAGTTGGAATGCCGATGACGGCTCCGAATATTCCTTCGACAGCGATGCAGGTTTGCTCGGCGCGGTGAAGCGCGCGGTCATGTTGCCGGGACAGGCAATGTCCGGTGAGATTGACCCGACGAGCGAAGAGGGGATCGGTCGCGCTTTTGAGTTCGCCACGGTCTTCTCGCCAGCCCGAACTGCGTTTCCGAAGGCGAAGATTGCCTCTGAGACAGTGCCGGTTCAGCCGCGTTCCGGGTTCAATCCCGTCAAGACCGCCATCATCGGGGAAGCCGACGACACCGCGAAAATCGCTCAGCGTGCGCAGGACTTCCGAGATATCGGTGTTCAGCCGACGACCGGCATGGTGTCCGGTTCGACACGTGCGGGCTTGAAGGAACATGCGCTTGCTAACACTAGCCGCGAGATACAGGGCCGTATCGATGATGCCTTTGAAGCACAGGGCACAGAGTTCGGTCGCATCGTTGACGATCTCATTTCCCGCAACAATCCGGGTGCGAAGACCAATAGCCGACAGGAACTCGGTGAAATGCTCCGCACGCAGGCACAGGCCGCGAAAGATGCAGCATTTGCCCGTTCGGAAAGCCTCTATGATGACGTTGGTCGATTGACCGGAGAAAACGCCGTTTCCGGTACAGCAACCAAGGATTTCCTAAAATCGCTAGGTGAGACGAAGAAGGCCATGGGCAAGTCGGAAAGCCTGAACCGTGGTCCTCAAATCAACAAGGCAATTGAGCAGACCAAGGCGATTACCGCAGATATCGACAAGGGCATGTCTTTCACGAAGTTGAAGGAAGCACGCACGGCGATCAGCCGTATTGCCAACGATCGCGATGTAGACCCCGCGTTGAAGTCATATCTGGACGATCTGCGAAAGGCACTGACCACGGACATGGAAGCAACGGCGGGTGCCGCTGGTGATGACGCATTGCAGGCTTTCCGTAAGGCAAACAACCACTATCGACGCACGGTTGATGGCGAAACTGGCTTCGGCAAAGGTAGCGCACCAAGCACGCTGCTCAACAAGAACATGCCGGAAGAAATCTACGGTTATGTCATGGGCAAGTCCAAAGAGGGCGGGTCCCGCTTGAACATGATCCGCCGTCAGATCGAGAAGACCCCGGAGGGCAAAGCCACGTGGGACAATCTGACGGGTTCCGTTGTCGAGCGAATGGGTTTGAAAACAGCCGACGATACGGCGAGTTTCGATCCCGGTCAGTTCATGCGCAACTGGAAAACCATGTCACCGGAAGCCAAGGACGTTTTGTTCAAAGGCACGGATCGCAGCACATATCGTCAGGACTTGGATCGTCTCGCTCGCGTTGCGGATTCTTGGACGAAGTATCGCAAGCACGCGAACCACTCCAACAGCACGAACCATCGCACGGTTCTTAGCCAGTTGAACCCCTTCGACAAGACGAGCCTGCTGGCAGCAGCATTTGCAGGTCCGAAGGGCTTTGCTGCCGCAGCCGGTGCGAAAGCGGTGAACGCGGCATCGAGGGGCTACCAGTCGCGAATGCTGTCTGATCCGCAGACCGTGAACTGGCTCGCCGGTATTCCAAAGGCCCAGGTCGAGAAGGGCGGCCTTCGCCGGTATGTGGGCAAACTCATCGACATTGCCGAAAAGACCCCGAACGCGGCGACGCGCACGGCCGTTTTCGAGTACCTCCGCGCAGCCGGATATGACGAGGAAAACAGCGCCCCAAGGTAAATACGGAAACACGCAGCAAGCGTGACCACCCAATAACAAGAATAAGAAAGCGGTGATCACCAATGGTAGATATCATTGATCAAAAATGGTCCGAACTGGACGCATCTAACACAGGTGCAGCACCAGACGGCGTTCAGGGCGGTTACGCACCAAGCACAATCGCACCGATCCTCAGAGGCACGCGAGGCGCGTTGAAGCGGTTCTACAATCGCATCAACGCCGCTTACACAACAACAGGTTCCGTAACAGCGGCAGTCCTAACATTCTCGCAAGGGCCGGTCTCGTATGCCAAAGGCGAGCGTTTCGCATTCTGGGCGAATGCGACGAATACCGACGCGATGACCCTCAATATCAACGCTCTCGGTGCAAAAAGCATCTTGCGCGGGGATGGAACGGCACTCGTTGCCGGTGACATCGGTTCAGGTCAATTTACGGAACTCGTATATGACGGCACTGCATTCCGCATCGTGAATGGCGCAGGAGCCAAGTATACGGGAAACGTGACCGCAGCGACATTCACAGGCAACGGCGTTGCACTGACGAATCTGAATGCATCGAACCTATCGTCTGGCATTGTTCCGAACACAGTTATCAGCGGCTCCTACGATGGAATGGATACGTTAACTGCGAACCGGATTCGTTTGCTCAGCACAACTGATGCAAGCGAAACGTCAACTGCTCATGGATTTCAGGTCGGAGCAGACAACAGCGCAAACGTGATCATCGACAACAACGAAATCCTGTTCCGCAACAACGGCGTGCTTGCTGCTGTGAACGTCGTTGGCTCATCAGTGGCTATGAGCACAGCAAGTGTAACAGCAGGCGGAAACACGGTCTGGCACGCCGGTAATGATGGTGCTGGTACTGGCTTGGACGCCGATCTCGTAGATGGCTATGAAGCAGCACGTCTGTTCCGCGATAACGCCTCGTTTAGCACCACCGGTAACCTAACGATTTCAAACAGTGGACCGGTCATCGATATGATCGACACAACGTCTGGTCAGTACAGTTCTCGTCTCTACACGAACAGCAATAATTTCTACATTCAGCAGTCGCCGGATAACGGCGCTACGTGGGCCACGATGATGCAGTTCGAAATGGATACGAACAATGCATATGCGAATGGTCAGCAGATTTGGACTAATGGTAATGTAACAGCCGCAGTGATCAACGGAAAACTGGGATATACGCCGGTAACTCCTGCTCGTACAGTTACCGCAGGTAATGGCTTGACAGGTGGTGGTGCACTGAGCGCCAATCAAGTCATCACATTGGGTACTCCCGCGAATATCACCAACAGTACAACAAACAGTGTAAGCACGTCGAGTCACACTCACGCATTGGGCTTCATTGCGGCTGAAGTCAGCACAACGACATCGGCCGCAACGACCAGTTTCCCATTGGGTCATCTGGTTTACGTGCGTTTGAACGGATCAAACGTAGCGCGAAACGGTTCTTCAACAATCTATCTGATGAACACCGACACACGACGCTACACGAACAATTCCGGTTCAAGCGATGGAACGTTGTCGGGAACATACCGTGCAAGAGGCGACGATGATGGTTCGTATGGTCTCTTCCAGCGAACTGCATAAGGGATATTAAAATGACTATTGAAAACACATCAAACAATGCGGTTCTGCATAGCGTATTTTCGGTCCGGGCAACTCGTGATGAGGGCGTCTATATTCTCGATGTCGATCTTACGGATATGAATGGCGAGCGTTATCGCTGCGATTACGTTAGCGCACCCGACGATACATTCGGACTTGGGCCAGTCATCCGACAATGGCTCATCGACAACGAAGGCTCATATGAGATTGCCCCGTTTGTTGCACCGACAGTCGAAGAACTCCGCGCATCAATGCTTCCGCTGTCGCGTGTCGCATTCCGTACAGCGTTTAAGAACGCCGGAATGACGACAGCCGTAATCATTGCTGCGGTTATGTCGGTCGCGGATGATAGCGAACAGGAGGATTTGCAGATCGCATGGGAAGACGCTCAGTCGTTCAATCGTCTCGATCCACTCGTGGTGTTGATCGCGTTGCGAGCGGGAAAGACAGCAGAAGAGATCGACGCTATCTGGTCAGCAGCAACAGCGACTTAAGGGAAAACTCTTTCCTTCCAAGGCTTTAAGAATAAGTAGTGTAAAACGCAATTAGGACTTACGTGCTCTTCTACACGACGAAGCGCGTGGGTGGCGGCGTGCAGAACTTCGAGGCGATCAAGCTCCTGAAGTTCGCGGCGAATTGAGAAACGGCGCCGGCGGACATCTTCCCTGCCGCCGGGGCTCAGGCGGGCGCGGTTCCTCCCACCGCGTCCGCCCGCATTCCTCCCGCGGGCCTCGGACGGTGCCGCCCGCATTTCTCGCTCGCGGCTCCGGTTGCCACGCCCGCATCACTGCCCTTGCTGACAGGACCCCATCCATGACGATTGCAGAACTGACGCCGCCGGCGGCCGAACCCATCACGCTCGCCGAGGCGAAGGCGCACCTGCGCCTGGACGAGGACGACGAGGATACGCTCATCACCTCGCTCATTGCCGCCGCAAGGCTGCATCTCGAAGGACAAACCGGGCTTGCGCTGATGGTGCGCAGCTTCCGGCTCTACCTCGACCGCTGGCCTTCCGCAGGCGTGATTCAGATTGCCAGGGGACCGGTCCAAACCATTGAAACGGTGACGGTTTATGATGACGCGGGTGCGCCGCTGGAGGTCGATCCCTCTGGGTTCGTGCTCGACGGTGCTGCGCGACCCTCCCGCCTCTTCCTGCCGCGCCGGCCGCCGACGGGGCGGGCGGTGAACGGGATAGAGATCGACTTCACGGCGGGCTTCGGCGAGACGGGCGCGGAGGTGCCCGACGTGCTGAAGCGGGCGCTGCTGCTCCACGTGGCGGCGATGTTCGAACTGAGGGGCGTGCTCGACGCGGCGATGCAGCCGGGTACGATCCCGCCCGGCTACGACCGTCTGGTTGCTCCCTACAGGATCCGGAGGCTCTGATGGCGCTCGCAACCTTCGATCCCGGCGCCTTCAGCGCGCGGCTGATCCTGGAAATGCCCGAGGCTGAACCGGACGGGCAGGGTGGGGCCGCGGACGCGTTCTCGGCCGTCGCAACGCTGTGGGCTCGCGTCGAACCGGTCTCCGGCCTGCGCGACGAGGAGGCGGCGTCCGAGCCGATGACCGTGACCCACCGAATCTGGCTTCGCCACCGGGGTGACATTTCAGGCGACATGCGCTTTCGCAAGGGTGGGCGGATCTTTGCGATCCGCGCATTCCGCGATCCCGACGAGAGCAGGCGCTATCTCGTCTGCCACTGCGAGGAGGTCGGACGATGAGCGCGGCTGCCGCCCTCCAGAAAGCGATCTTCCAGAGGCTGAGCACGGATGCGGCGCTGATGGCGCTCGTCGGTGCTGCAGGCGTTACCGACCGGCTGCTCGCCAAACCGAGCCTGCCGCTGGTGGTGATCCGATCGATCGACAGTTCGGACCGCTCCACCGCGACGGAGGAGGGCGAGGAGCACCTGGTCACCATCGATGCCTGGTCGGAGAACGGCGGGCATCTGGAGGTTCAGACCATCGCGGCCCGGGTGCGCCTGCTGCTCCACGACGCCGATCTTACGATCGAGGGGTTCCATCTGGTGAGCCTCCTTCACCGCACGACCCGTATCCGCCGCGATGGAAAGACCCGTTATCACCGGGCCGAGATGCGGTTTCGCGCCGTAACCGAGTAGGGCGACGGATTTCACTCGAGATCGCCCGGTCGGCGGAGACATCCATTTCATGGCGGCGCCCGCGCTGCGCATCTTCTACTGCGGAAAGGAATTGCCATGGCGGCACAAAAAGGCAGGGACCTTCTCCTGAAGGTCGAAGACGGCGGCTCCTATGCGACGGTGGCCGGATTGCGCACGAAGCGGCTCTCGTTCAATGCACAGACCGTGGACGTGACGGACGCCCAGTCGAGCGGCCGATGGCGGGAGCTTCTGGCGGGGGCGGGCGTGCAGCGCGCGTCGGTGACGGGCAGTGGCATCTTCAAGGACCAGGCATCGGATGCCCTGGTCCGCTCCGCCTTCTTCGGAGGCATAATCCTCGACTGGCAGATGGTGGTACCGGACTTCGGCACGGTGACCGGGCCCTTCCAGATCACCGCCCTTGATTACTCGGGCGCCCATGACGGCGAGGTGCAGTTCGAGCTTTCGCTGGAATCTGCGGGCGCATTGTCGTTCGGGGCTCTCTGATGGGGGCGCGGGCTAACCGTCACCGCGGCGAGATCGAGGCGATACTCGACGGCGAAAGGCGGATCCTCTGCCTGACGCTCGGTGCGCTTGCGGAACTCGAGACGGCCTTTGCGGCGGACAACCTTGCCGCCCTCGCCGGGCGGTTCGCGTCCGGACAGCTCAGGGCCCTGGACATAATCCATATCATTGGCGCGGGCCTTCGCGGCGGCGGCAACATCATTACGGACGACGAGGTCGCCGGCATGGTTGCCGAGGGTGGTCTTTCCGGCTTCGCCTGGACCGTTTCGGCGCTCCTCACCGCCACCTTCGGGGAGGCGACGGACGGCGGCGGCGAAAACCCTCCGGAGCCGCAGCCCGGGGCATGACGGCGGAGCCGCTTCCCTTTCCCTGGGATGCGGTGCTTCACGCCGGGCTCGCCGGGTTGCGGCTTTCCCCACGCGAATTCTGGTCCCTGACGCCCCGCGAACTGCATGCGGCGCTCGGCGGGCGTTCGCCAAGAGCAGGAACGCCCGACCGCGCGGGCCTGGAGGCGCTGATGAGGGCCTTTCCCGACGCTTCGCCAGCGGCATGAGATCGAGCAGGATCGGAGAAATACATGGATACTGACCAGGTACCACTGGCGCAGACGGCCGACGAGGCCGAAGCGCTGCGGGATGCTCTCGACGACCTGGAGCGTCGGTCGCGCTCGTTCGGATCCGCACTCGGCAGCGCGCTGAAGTCGGCCGCGACAGACGGCAAGGGGCTCGACGACGTGTTGAAGGGACTGGCAACGCGCATCACCGACATCGCGCTATCGGCGGGCCTGAAGCCGTTCGAGGGATTGATCTCCTCCGGCCTGTCGAGCCTCGTCGGAAGCGTGACACCCTTCGCCAAGGGCGGCGTCGTTTCTTCGCCGACCTATTTCTCCGGCGGATCGGGGCTGGGGCTGATGGGCGAGGCCGGCGCGGAAGCGATCCTGCCGCTGAGGCGTGGTGCCGACGGTTCCCTGGGTGTGGCGGCAAGCCAGGGCGGCGGGAGCCAGATCATCTTCAACGTGACTGCGACGGATGCCGCGAGCTTCCGCAAATCGGAAGGGCAGATCGCCGCGATGGTCACGCGGGCGGCCGGGCGCGGCCAGCGGCATCTTTGAGCCCGCGGCATTTCCCAACGTCGTAAAGCGAGCTTCGAATCACACCATGACAAGCGGATTTCACGAAGTACGGTTTCCCCTGCGCATTGCGCTCGGAACGAGTGGCGGGCCGGTCAGGCGGACGGACATCGTCAGCCTGAGCAACGGTCGCGAGAGCCGGAACCGCCGGTGGCGCGACGCCCGCCGACGTTACGATGCGGGGTCGGGCGTGCGCTCGGCCGACGACCTTTACGCCGTGCTCGCCTTCTTCGAGGCGCGGGCCGGGCAGTTCCACGGCTTCCGGTTTCGTGATCCTGTCGACTTCAAGTCCTGTGCGCCGAGCGCGAGCATCGCTGCGACCGACCAGTTGATCGGGACGGGGGACGGCGAGACCGCGGCGTTTCAACTGGTGAAGACCTATGCCGATGCAGGTGGCTCCATGTCGAGGGCAATCGAGAAGCCGATTGCCGGCTCGGTTTCGCTCAGTGTCGGCGGAGAGACGGTGCCCTCCAGCCGCTACGCCGTCGACCAGACGACCGGAACGGTGACTTTCGCGGCAGGGCACGTACCCGCGGCCGGGCTCGAAGTGCGGGCCGGCTTCGAATTCGACGTGCCCGTTCGCTTCGATACGGACCGGATCGACATCGATCTCGCCCAGTTCAACGCCGGGCGCATTCCCTCCGTCCCGCTGGTGGAGATCAAGCCGTGAGAACCATCCCCGATGCCCTTGCCGGCCATCTCGAAGGCGATGCAACGACCATCTGCCACGCCTGGCGCGTGACGCGACGCGACGGGACCGCTCTCGGGTTCACCGAACACGACCACGACCTGGTGTTCGCCGGCACCACCTTTCTGGCGGCGAGCGGTTTCCAGGCGAGCGACACGGAGGAGACGAGCGGACTTTCGGCCGAGGCGAGCGAGGTCGCGGGCGCCTTCTCCTCGGAAGCGATCCGAGACGAGGACCTGACGGCCGGCCGCTACGACGGCGCTCGGGTGGAGGTCTTCGTGGTCAACTGGCAGGCGCCGTCCGAGCGCGTGTTGCTCAGGGTCGGCGAGATCGGCGAGGTGACGCGGGCGGGCGACGCCTTTCGCGCGGAGATCCGCCGCCTCACTCATTCTCTCGACCAGGTGAAGGGACGCGTCTATGCCCACCGCTGCGATGCGGTTCTGGGAGACGAGCGCTGCGGCGTGAACGTCGCAAGCAGCGCCTTCCGCTCGTCCGGAACGGTCGTTAGGGTGAAGGACGAACTGAGGCTGGAGGTCGAGGGCCTTTCGGTTTTCACCTCGCGCTTCTTCCGCTACGGGCTGCTGACATTCTCGAGCGGCGAGAACGACGGACTTGCGGCGGACGTCGAGGATCATCGCACCGCGGGCGGCACCACGGAGATCGTCCTGTGGCTGCCGATGCCGAGGCCGGTCTCTCCCGGCGACGTTTTCAGCATCGTTGCGGGCTGCGACAAGCGCTTTTCCACCTGTCGAAAAAAGTTCGCCAATGCGCTGAATTTCCGCGGCTTTCCGCATATGCCGGGCAGCGATTTCACCTACAGCTATGCCGACGGCGACACCGAGCATGATGGGCGGCCGCTCTATGAATGAGAGCGGGACGACGTCCGCGATGGCGATCTCGGTCGTTTCGATCGCTCGCAGCTGGATAGGGACCCCCTACAGGCACCAGTCGTCGCTAAAGCATGTGGGGTGCGACTGCCTCGGACTGGTGCGCGGGGTGTGGCGCGAGGTTTACGGCAGCGAGCCGGAGCGACCCGTGGCCTACCAGCGGGACTGGGCGGAGCGGAGCGGAAACGAGCGCCTGCTCCAGGCTGCCCGCCGCCATTTCGGGGAACCCGTTCCGTCTGGGCAAATGCTCCCCGGCGACGTGCTGATCTTTCGCTGGCGGCCGGACTGCGCGGCGAAGCATGCGGGCATTGCAAGCAGCAAGGACCGTTTCATTCACGCCTACGAACAGGCAGCGGTCGTCGAATCGCCGCTGGTTCCCCATTGGCGGCGGAGGATTGCCGCCGCCTTTCGCTTTCCAGAACGCGCACTCTGATTGGGCATCGCCCCCAGCCGAGGTTCCGAACGAATGGCCACCATTCTCTTTCAAGCTGCCGGTGCTGCCCTCGGCAGCGTCTTCGGGCCGTTCGGCGCGATCATCGGGCGCGCGGCGGGTGCGCTCGCCGGATCGGTCGTGGATCGTTCGATCATCAACGGCATGACGACCATAACCGGCGCGAGGCTCTCCGACGCGCGCATACCCGGTGCCGAGGAGGGGACAGTCATCAATCGGGTCTACGGAACGGTCAGGATCGGCGGAACGCTGATCTGGGCGACGCGCTTCGAGGAGGAAGTGACCAGCGAACGCTCGGGCGGCAAGGCGACCGGACCGCGTGTCGAAACCTACAGCTATTTCGGAAATTTCGCGGTCGGCATCTGCGAGGGACCGATCGCGGGTGTGCGGCGCATCTGGGCGGACGGCCGCGAACTCGACCTCACGACGATCGAGATGCGTCTTCACAAGGGCCGCGAGGGACAGGCGCCGGATCCGCTGATCGAGGCCAAGCAGGGCGAGGGGAAAGCGCCTGCCTATCGCGGCCTCGCCTATGCCGTGTTCGAGCACCTGCCGCTTGACGGATTCGGCAACCGGATACCGGTGCTGCAATTCGAGGTGATCCGGCCGGTGGGTAAGCTCGAAAAGCGCATCCGGGCCGTCACGATCATCCCCGGGTCGAGCGAGCACGGCTACGATCCGCGGCTTGTGACCGAGCGGACCGGTTCGGGTGCGGGACGCAACATCAACCGCAATACGATGATCGCGGAGACGGACTGGACGGTGTCCATCGACGAGCTGCAGAGCCTCTGCCCGAACCTCGAGCGGGTGGCGCTGGTGACGGCCTGGTTCGGAACGGACCTCAGGGCAAGGCGCTGCCGCATCGTTCCCGGCGTCGAGGTGGCAAGCCGAAACGACGAGAGCAGGCCCTGGAGCGTCAGCGGGATCTTGCGAGCAGACGCGCATCTCGTCAGCCGCAGCGGCGGTGGCCCGGCCTATGGCGGGACGCCCAGCGATGCGAGCGTCGTGGCCGCGATCAGCGATCTCAAGGCACGGGGGCTGAAGGTCTACCTGTACCCCTTCGTGCTGATGGATATTCCGGAGGACAACGGTCTCGCCGATCCCTATGGCGGCGGCGAGCAGGCAGCCTATCCATGGCGCGGCAGAATCACCTGCCATCCCGCAATCGGCGAGAGCGGCAGCGCAGACCGGTCGGCGGAGGCGCGAGAACAGGTCGAAGAATTCTGCGGAGCTGCCCGGGAGGCGGATTTCGAGGTTTCCGGCGAGACCGTCACCGGTCCGGTAACGGATGAAGGGTTCCGGCGCATGGTGCTTCACTACGCGTTGCTGGCCAAGGCGGCAGGCGGCGTGGACGGCTTCATCGTCGGCTCCGAGATGCGCGGCCTGACGCGGGTTCGCGACGGCGACGGAAAATTCCCCTTCGTGGACGCCTTGCGGGACCTCGCGTCGGATGTGCGCGACATCGTCGGTGCCGGAACCAGGCTCACTTATGGGGCCGACTGGAGCGAGTATTTCGGCTACCAGCCCGCGGACGGAAGCGGGGAGGTTCACTACAACCTCGACCCGCTCTGGGCCTCGCCTGCAATCGACGCCGTGGGAATCGACAACTACATGCCGCTCTCCGACTGGCGCGACGGCGATACGCTTTCCGGCAACCCAGACGGCTTCTCACTTTCCGAGGATGCCGGCGCCATGCGCGCGATGATCGCCCGGGGAGAGGGTTTCGACTGGTACTATCAGAGCGCGGCCGACCGGCGCGCCCGCGAGCGTGCTCCCATCACCGACGGCCTCTTCGGCGAACCCTGGATCTACCGATACAAGGACATCGAAAGCTGGTGGTCCAACCACCATCACGGGCGGAGCGACGGCACCCGGGCAACCTCCCCATCGGACTGGGTGCCGCGCTCGAAGCCGATCTGGTTCACCGAGCTCGGTTGCCCGGCCGTCGACAAGGGCGCAAACCAGCCCAATGTCTTCACCGATCCCAAGAGTTCGGAGGATGCGCTTCCCTATTTCTCTACCGGTCTCAGAGCGGATGCGCTGCAGCGCCGGTTCCTCGATGCGCATCTCGGCTGGTGGACGCGCGGCGAGGCCGATCCCGAAATGGTCGACGCCGACCATATCTTCCTGTGGACCTGGGATGCGCGGCCCTATCCGGCGTTCCCAGAAAACACAGACCTCTGGTCGGACGGGGGCAACTGGCAGCGGGGACATTGGCTGAACGGCAGGCTGGGTGCAGGAACGGTGGCCGACGTGATCGCTGCCATTCTCGAGGATCACGGGTTTGACGACTACGACGTCTCGGGTGTCGGAGGCGACCTCTCCGGTTTCGTGCAGGCGGAGCAGACATCGGCGCGCAGCCTTCTCGAAAGCCTGATGGCCGCGTTCCAGATCGACGCGATCGAGGAGGGCGGGACGCTGAGGTTCCGCTCGCGCCTGAGGGCGGCGGCACCCGGGACTGAAATCGCCGTGCTCGCCGAGCGACCGGACGAGACATCGTTCGAGGAGACGCGCGCGCATGCGAGCGAACTCGCCGGAGAAGTCATTCTCGACCATTTCGCGGACCAGGGCTCCTACTCGCGCGTTGTCGCACGCTCGCGGCGCATGGTCGTCGACAACGACCGGGTGATGCGGCTTTCGCTGCCCGGCGTGCTCCACGAGGGGGCGGCCGCGCAGGCGGTGGAGGCGGCGTTGCGTGACCATCGGATGGCCCAGCGCCAGATCTCCTTCCGCCTACCTCCGAACATGCTCGCCCCTGTGCCGGGGGATGTGGTGACCCTTGTGGACGGGCCGTCGGGCTCGTTTCTCGTGACGCGGACGACCGATGCGGAAGTCCGCGAGGTGGAGGCAAGGGCGTTTGCGGGTGCCGAGGGCGCAGGCGGCGAGCCGGACGACGACGAAGCCCCGCGGTCGACAGGCGCGGTGCTCTCCGCATCCCAGGCCTTCATGCCGGACCTCCACTTTCTCGACCTGCCCGGCTACGAGGCGGGCCAGCCCGAGGATTTCGCGCGGGTTTCCGCCCAGACGCGACCGTGGAAACCCATTCTCGTCTCGTCTTCACCGGTCTTCGAAGGCTACCGGTCGCGCGTGCGCGTCGATCGGCCGGCGCGGTCGGGCCGGCTTGTCGCTTCGCTCGGCCCCGGTGTCGTCGGCCGATTCGATCATGCCAATGTCCTGGTGACAGACATCGACTACGGCGGACTTTGCTCTGCGGACCGGCTGTCCGTTCTCGATGGCGCCAACCGGATCGCGGTCGCCTCGACGGACGGACGGTGGGAAATCATCGGGTTCCTCGACGCCGAGGAAATTTCCGGGGGGCGCTGGCGCCTGTCCGGCCTGCTGCGCGGGCTTGCAGGATCGGAGGACGCGATGGCCGCAGGCCATACCGCGCAGTCGGCGGTGGTCGTGCTCGACGAGGCCGTCAGGCCGTTGGGGATCGCTGCCGACGAGGCCGGGCGCAGCCTCAACTGGATTGCCGAGCGGATCGGCGGGGGTGGCGGGATGGCCGGGCCGATCGCATTTGCAGGCGGCGTGAGGGCGCTGACGCCGCTCGCCCCGGTGCATCTGCGTGCGCGGCGCGATGTCTCGGGCCAGATCCGCTTTAGCTGGACGCGGAGAGGACGGGTCAATGCCGACAGCTGGCTTTCGACGGACATTCCTCTGGATGAGCCGCAGGAGGCCTACCGGCTGGACATCCTCGCGGGGAACGACCCCGTGCGCACCGTAGACTTGCTGGATGCGAGCTACGTCTATCCCGTCGATACGGAGATTGCGGATTTCGGAACTGTCCGGACGGAAATCTCCTTTCGCGTGCGCCAGAAGGGCCAGTCGGTGCCCCTTGGCATTCCCGCCGAGCAAACCATCACTCTCTAGAAACGGGGAAATGAGCCATGGAAGATACGAAGGCATGGTACCGGTCGCGGACGGTCTGGGGTGCGCTGGTCGCGATCGTGGCCTCCTGCGCGAACATTGCGGGCATGGAAATCAGCGGGGCGGAGCAGGCCGAGCTCGTCGAAACGATCGCCGCGCTTGCAGCCGCTGCGGGCGGACTTGTTGCAATTATAGGGCGAGTTCGCGCCCGCAGGACATTGCGCTAGTAAGCCCACCCGTGATTGTGGAATGGGGCCGCATTCATTTGCCATTCAGCGTGGATCGGTTAATCCTTTGGGCCAAGTCGATCTGCGTTCGAAAGTTTACCTATGGCTTCGCCACTTACTATAGCCGCATTCGCCGCTAGCATGGTCCTGTCCGGTGCTTCGGTGCCGGAACAGGCACCGGACCTCGTCACGGTCGCTGGCGATTGCAGTGCGGCCGCGCGTCAGGTGCTGGCGGAAACCGGTGGCGAACTGCTTTCTGCCCAGCCGAAGAACGGCGTGTGCGTCGTGACAGTCCTCGTGCCCGGAAAGGGAAACGCCCGTCCCCGCAAGGTTACGGTTCGGGTGCCAATGTAGTTTGAACCTGCGTGGCCGGACGCTGTCCGGCGCGGGGCGAAGAGGTAAGGGGACAGGCTGAGCATGCGCATTCTGGTGGTCGAGGACGACGTCAATCTCAACCGGCAGCTGACCGACACGCTGAAGGAGGCCGGCTACGTTGTCGACCAGGCCTTCGACGGCGAGGAGGGGCATTATCTGGGAGACAGCGAGCCGTATGATGTGATCATCCTCGATATCGGCCTGCCGGAAATGGACGGGATCACCGTGCTCGAGAAGTGGCGCGCGCAGGGCAAACGCATGCCGGTCCTGCTTCTCACGGCTCGCGACCGCTGGAGCGACAAGGTTGCCGGCATCGATGCCGGTGCGGACGACTATGTCGCCAAGCCCTTCCATGTCGAGGAAGTGCTTGCCCGAATCCGTGCGCTGATCCGCCGCGCTGCCGGTCATGCGAGCTCCGAGATCGTCTGCGGTCCGGTCAAGCTCGACACGAAGGCCTCCAAGGCAACCGTCGACGGGGTCCACCTCAAGCTGACCTCGCACGAGTATCGTCTCCTGTCGTATCTGATGCATCACATGGGGCAGGTCGTCTCGCGCACCGAACTGGTCGAACACATGTACGACCAGGACTTCGATCGGGATTCGAACACGATCGAGGTTTTCGTCGGGAGGCTGCGCAAGAAGATCGGGCTCGATCTCATCGAGACCGTGCGCGGCCTTGGCTATCGCATGCAGCCGCCGGCCGGCAGCCAATAGGAACCAAGCGGATGGAGCTCAGCAGCCGGAACCCATTCCGCCTGAAACTGAAGCGTTCGACACAGGGAAGTGACCGCACTTGGTGACGCCGAGTTCGCAGAAGACGAAGGCCCGTTCACTCACCTTCCGGGTGCTTCTGATCGCGACCCTATGGGCCGTGGTCGCGCTCGTCGTGATCGCGATCGTGATCTCGACGCTCTATCGGCAGAGCGTGGAAGAAAGCTTCCAAAACCTTTTGCGCGCCCAGCTCTACAACGTCATCAATTCGATTTCCGCCGACGAGGAAGCAACGCTGTCGGGCAGCCCCCAGCTGGGCGACCTGCGTTTCTCCCAGCCGAGAACCGGCTGGTACTGGATCGTCGAGCCGATCGGCGACAACTTCAAGTCGCCGTCTCTTTCATCGACTTCGCTCGGAAACGGCAGCATTCCAATTCCGGACACCGACAAGATACCCTTCAACACGCGCTACGAGCGCTACTACACGACCCGCGATTCCTTCAACAACGACGTCGAGGTTGCCGAGACGGAAGTCGTGCTCGACGCGGAGGGGCGCACCGCGCGCTTCAGGGTCGTCGGCGCGCGCAACGTGCTCGAGGACGACATCAACGATTTTTCGCGCAGCCTGTTCATCGCGCTGATGGGTTTCGGCATCGGCAACATCATCCTCAACGGCGTCGCGATCCTCATCGGCCTCAAACCGCTCGACCACGCGCGCAAGGCGCTCGAAAAGATCCGCGCCGGCGAGAGCGAGCGCCTGGCGGGGGATTTTCCCCGCGAGATCCAGCCTCTTGCGGTCGAGGTCAACGCCCTGATCGACAGCAACCGGCGCATTATCGAGCGCGCGCGCATGCAGGTCGGGAACCTCGCCCACTCGCTGAAGACGCCGATCGCCGTGCTCCTGAACGAGGCACGCGTCCTGGAACCCCAGCATGGCGAACTCGTGCGCTCGCAGGCGGAAGCCATGCAGGGACAGGTTCAGTCCTACCTCAATCGGGCACGGATCGCGGCCCAGCGCGAATCCCTGCTGGCGCGCACGGAAGTGTTTCCCGCGCTCGAGCGGCTGGCGCGCGTGATGCGGCGGCTCAATCCCGACAGGAATTTCCCGCTTTCCGTCGACCCGCCGAACCTGACGCTCGCGATGGAGCAGCAGGACCTCGAGGAAACTGTCGGCAATCTTCTGGAAAATGCGGCGCGCTATGCGCACAACTCGATCGCGATACGTGCACGCCTTGCGCCTCCGGAGACGGGCGACGACAGCGCCTCGCGCCTGACCTGGGCGATCATCGAAGTCGAAGACGACGGTCCCGGGCTGGAGCCGGAGGAGATCAGAGAGGCGATGAAACGGGGAAAAAGGCTGGACGAAAGTCGCCCTGGAACGGGCCTCGGGCTTTCGATCGTCAGCGAGATCACCTCGGAGTATCAGGGTAAGTTCAACCTCTCGCGGGGCCAGTCCGGAGGGCTGCTTGCAAAACTCGTACTGCCGGTGGTGACAAAGGATGTTGCCTGAGCGAACGGACAGTGCAAAAAGGGAGTGAACTGTGGCGCGGATATTCGCACTGTTCCGACTCGGCAGCGATTGCCGGCAGAGCATGAAGAGAGACGGTCTGGCTGGATGAAGACGCATATCCGAGTTGCCCTTATCCCCTCTATTCTGGCTGCATCCGTGCTTTCGGGTTGTGCCTCGACGTCCGGCGCGAAGGCGACCGGAGGCGGTCTACTGACATCCAGGAGCAGTACCCCGGCAAATTCCGGGGTCTATATTTCCTCCCTGCAGGGCGGATTGATCGATCGCAGCAAGGTGGCCTCTATCTCCAGCGCGGACCGGCAACGGGCACTCGAGGCGGAGTACCGTGCGCTGGAGGCGGCGCCGGGCGGGCAGCCGGTGGTCTGGCAGGGGCAGGGCGTTTCAGGTTCGGTGGTTGCGGCCGCGCCCTATCAGGTCGGTTCGCAGAACTGCCGCCAGTACAGCCATACGGTGACAGTCCAGGGACGCGAGACCGTCACGCGCGGTGCGGCCTGCCGCAACGCCGAGGGTGTCTGGGCACCCCTGACCTGACAGCTGCGTCCAGATTGCGGCGAAACGCCTCAAATCTGCGTCATCGATCGATTTGGAATTGGAATTCGGGGGGCGTTCCAGTAAGTCGACAGCTATGCTTTTCTGGATACTCGTTGCATTTCTGACGGCCGCGGTCGCGGCCATGCTGCTCTTGCCGCTGCTGCGCGCCCCGGTGGCCGAAGCGGCAGCGGATAGTCATGACGTCGAGGTCTATCGCGACCAGCTCGATGAAGTGAAGCGCGATGAGGCCGCCGGGCTCATCGGCGCAGGCGAGGCGGATCTCGCGCGAGCCGAGATTGCGCGACGTCTGATCGCCGCCAAGAAGGCCGAGGAAAAGACCGGTACTGCCGCCTCCGTCGGGCGCAACCGTCTTGCCCAGCTTCTCATCATCGTTCTCATGCCCGCCATCGGGCTCTGTCTTTACTTGACGACGGGGAGCCCGGACCTTCCGGCGCAACCGCTCGCAGCACGCCTCGCAAACCCGGGCAACGACATCAACATCCTGATCGCCAAGGCGGAAAGGCATCTGGCACGGAACCCCGATGACGGGGCCGGCTGGGATATCCTGGCGCCGATCTACTTCCGCAACGGCCGTATCGAGGATTCCGCAAACGCCTACCGTCAGGCGATACGGCTTGCCGGTCCGACGCCCGAGCGCCTCGACGGCTACGCCGAGACGCTGATGGCGCTCTCCGATGGTGTGGTGACGAAGGACGCACGCGAGACGCTCGAGCAATCGCTGGCGCTTGCGCCGGGCAACCCGCGGGCAAAGTTCTACCTCGCGCTGGCCCTGGAGCAGGACGGCAAGGACTCGGAAGCAAAGACCGCATTCGAGGCGCTTGCGGCCGAGTCCCCGAAGGATGCGGCCTGGCTTCCGCTCGTCAACAGGCACATCGCGGCGATTTCCGCCAAGTCACCGGCCGCTCTCGGCAATCCGACGGCCGATGACGTCGCCTCTGCGGCCCACATGGACGCTGGCGGCCGGCAGCAGATGATCGAGGGGATGGTGGCGAGCCTCGAGGCCAAGCTCAAGGAGGACCCCGATAACATCGAGGGTTGGCTCCGGATCGTTCGGTCCTACGTTGTGCTGGATCAACGTGCGAAGGCTGAAGACGCCTTAAAGACGGCTCTGATGACGTTTCCGCGAGACAGCGACGGCGGCAGACAGCTGATGGCAATGGCACAGGAACTTTCGATTCCGGTCGAGGAAAGCACGAAATGACACGCAAGCAGAAGCGTCTGGTGATCATCGGCGGCGGGGTCGGGTTCCTTGTCGCCGCAGTTCTGCTGGTGATGTTCGCCTTCAGCCAGTCGATCGCCTATTTCTATGTGCCGGGCGATCTCGCCAAGGCCAGTGTGCCCCCCGGCACGCGCATTCGCCTCGGCGGGTTGGTCGAGGCCGGATCCGTCAAGCGCGGGCAGGGCTCGACAGTGGCCTTCACCGTAACGGATACGATCGGCGAGGTGCCGGTCACCTATACGGGCATCCTGCCGGACCTCTTTCGCGAGGGGCAGGGCGTGGTCGCCGAAGGAGCCTTCGAAGACGGCAACGGGATCTTTGTCGCTGACACGGTCCTTGCCAAGCATGACGAAACCTACATGCCCAAGGACGTGGCGGATCGGCTGAAGGCCCAGGGCGTGACGCTCGGCGGCAAGGAAAACATTCAATGATCATCGAGCTCGGACACTACGCGCTGGTCCTGGCGCTTGCGACGGCGATCATCCAGTCGATCCTTCCGCTGGTCGGCGCCCTGCGCAACGATCGCTCGTTGATGGCGATCGCGCCGACCTCGGCGATCGCCGGCTTCCTGCTGACCGCCTTCTCCTTCGCGGTTCTGACCTTTGCCTACGTGGTTTCCGACTTCTCCGTGGCGAACGTTTGGGAAAACTCCCATTCGCTGAAGCCGCTGATCTACAAGTTCTCCGGTGTCTGGGGCAATCACGAGGGATCGATGTTGCTGTGGGTGCTGATCCTCACCTTCTTCAGCGCCCTTGTGGCAACGTTTGGCGCCAATCTTCCCGACCGTCTGCGCGCGAACGTTCTTTCCGTCCAGGGGCTCATCTCCGCGGCCTTCTTCCTCTTCATCCTGCTGACGTCCAATCCCTTCCTCAGGCTCGCTCCAGCGCCGGCGGAAGGCAAGGACCTCAATCCGATCCTTCAGGATGTCGGCCTCGCCATCCATCCGCCGCTCCTTTACCTCGGCTATGTCGGCTTCTCCGTCTGCTTCTCCTTCGCGGTGGCGGCGCTGATCGACGGACGCATCGATGCCGCCTGGGCGCGCTGGGTTCGTCCCTGGGCACTTGCTGCCTGGAGCTTCCTGACCGCCGGCATCGCCATGGGCTCCTACTGGGCCTATTACGAGCTCGGATGGGGCGGCTGGTGGTTCTGGGATCCGGTTGAGAACGCCTCGTTCATCCCCTGGCTTGCGGGCACGGCCCTGCTGCATTCGGCGCTCGTCATGGAGAAGCGCGAAGCCCTGAAGATCTGGACGGTGCTACTGGCGATCCTGACTTTTTCGATGTCGCTTCTCGGGACGTTCCTCGTTCGCTCGGGCGTGCTTACCTCGGTCCACGCATTCGCGACGGATCCGACGCGCGGTGTGTTCATCCTTGGCATCCTCGTGGTCTTCATCGGCGGAGCATTGTCTCTCTTCGCCTTCCGTGCGGCGACGTTGAAGGCAGGCGGGCTGTTTGCGCCGATCTCGCGGGAGGGCGCGCTCGTCCTCAACAACCTGATCCTGACCACGGCTGCCGCGACCGTGCTGACGGGAACCCTCTATCCGCTCGTTCTCGAAGCCCTGACCGGAGACAAGATCTCGGTCGGCGCCCCCTTCTTCAACATAACTTTCGGCCTGCTGATGCTGCCGCTGCTGTTGGCCGTGCCGTTCGGTCCGCTGCTTGCGTGGAAGCGCGGCGACCTTGCCGGGGTTGCCCAGCGCCTGTTTGCAGCAGTCGGAATCGGGCTCGTACTCGGCGGCGTGGTGCAATACATGCACGGAGGCGGGCCGCTGCTCGCCTACTTCGGTCTCGCGCTGGCGTTCTACATGATGGCGGGAGCGATCACCGACATCATGCTTCGCGCCGGGATCGGCAAGGTCTCGCCCCACGTGATGATCCGCCGCCTTGCCGGCCTTCCAGGATCTGCCTTCGGCACGGCGCTTGCCCATTTCGGCCTCGGCGTCACTGTGCTCGGGATCGTTGCCGTCACCGCCTTTCAGACCGAGTCTGTCGTCGAAATGAAACCGGGCATGCGCACCGATCTCGGCGGTTACACGCTGACCTTCGACGGGATGCGTCAGGGAACGGGCCCGAACTATACCGAAGAGTCCGGCCATTTCACCGTATCGCGCGCGGGAGTGAACGTGACCGAGATCTGGTCATCCAAGCGCCTCTACCCGGCGCGGCGCATGCCGACGACCGAGGCGGGGATCAGGACCTTCGGCTTGAGCCAGCTCTACGTGTCACTGGGCGATCCGATGGATGACGGGGGAATCGTCGTGCGCATCTGGTGGAAGCCCGCGATCCTCTGTATCTGGCTCGGCGCGCTGATCATGATGGCCGGAGGCGCCACCTCGCTCTGCGACCGCCGCTTGCGCGTCGGTGCCCCTCAGAAAGCGCGCCGGCAGCGTGCGCCCCAGCTGGAGGCAGCCGAATGATTCGCACGCTGGCCCTCGTCGCGCTTATTGCCCTGGCAGGTTCCCCGGCACTTGCGGTCAATCCCGACGAGGTCCTCGACGACCCGGCACTTGAGGCGCGGGCGCGAAATCTTTCCGCGCAGCTCAGATGCATGGTCTGCCAGAACCAGTCGATCGACGATTCCAATGCCGAACTCGCACGGGACTTGAGGGTGCTGGTGCGCGAGCGGCTGAAGGACGGGGATTCGGACGAGGCGGTCATCGACTACGTGGTTTCGCGCTACGGCGAGTTCGTGCTGTTGAAGCCGCGCCTGGAGATGAAGACCCTCCTGTTGTGGGGGCACCTCTGGCGCTCTTGCTTGCAGGCGTCATCGCGATGGCCGTTGCGGCGCGCAGGCGGACCGGCGTGGTGCCCGGCTCGCCGCTGACGGAAGACGAGAAGGCCGAGTTGGACCGCGTGCTTTCCGCTCCGCGGCACGACCAGTCCAACTGACTCTCTCACCTGCGGAACGCCCCTCAGCAACATTACGAAAAATTCATCTGCAGGACAGTGGATCGTAATGTGACAACGACTATCTCTTCGTCATCGGTTGCAGTTGAGGCACCAGAGAAGAGAAAAGGTCCTACACATGTCCACGAAAACATCATTCCGCCCCTCGCTCACGACTGTCCTGAAGGCCTCCACGGTCGCCGGTCTGGCTGCGATGATGCTCGCCAGCGGAATCCCGGCGAAGGTCACGAATTCCTACGCCGAGGCGGTGAAGATCGATGCACCGCAGGTCGCGAGCTTTGCCAACGTCGTTGACGCCGTTTCCCCGGCTGTCGTTTCCGTTCGCGTTCAGTCCAACGTCAACCCGGTCAGCGATGACGGGGACAATTCCTTCAGCTTCAATTTCGGCGGTCGCGGTTTTGACGACCTCCCGGATGATCACCCGCTCAAGCGCTTCTTCAAGGAGTTCGGCGGCCAGGACGGCCAGTTCCATGGCGACCGCAAGCAGCAGGAGCGTCGCTTCGGTGAGAACAAGGGCCGCAAGGGCCACCTCCGTCCGACCTCGCAGGGCTCCGGCTTCTTCATCTCCGAGGACGGCTATATCGTCACGAACAACCACGTCGTAAGCGACGGTCAGGCCTTCACGGTCATCATGAACGACGGCACCGAGCTCGACGCCAAGCTGATCGGCAAGGACAGCCGGACAGACCTCGCCGTCCTCAAGGTGGACGAGAAGGACAAGCGCAAGTTCACCTTCGTCAACTTCGCTGACGACAGCAAGGTTCGCGTCGGTGACTGGGTCGTCGCTGTCGGCAACCCCTTCGGCCTCGGCGGCACCGTGACGGCCGGCATCATCTCGGCCCGTGGCCGCGACATCGGCTCCGGCCCCTATGACGACTACCTGCAGGTTGACGCTGCCGTGAACCGCGGCAACTCGGGTGGTCCGACCTTCAACCTCAACGGCGAAGTCGTCGGCATCAACACCGCCATCTTCTCGCCGTCGGGCGGCAACGTTGGTATTGCCTTCGCGATCCCGGCCTCGGTTGCCAAGGATGTCGTAACCGACCTGATGCGCGACGGTAAGGTCCAGCGCGGATGGCTCGGCGTCCAGATCCAGCCGGTTACGAAGGATATCGCGGAATCGCTCGGCCTCGCCGAAGCGAGCGGCGCGCTCGTCGTCGAGCCGCAGGCCGGATCGCCGGGCGAGAAGGCCGGCATCAAGCAGGGCGACGTGATCACCGCGCTCGAGGGCGACACCATCAAGGATCCGCGTGATCTTGCTCGCCGTGTCGCGGCGATCGAGCCCGGCAAGAGTGTCGACATCTCGCTGTGGCGCGATGGCAAGCCGCAGACCGTAAAGGTCGAGATCGCCAAGCTCGCCCAGGACCAGCAGGCTTCCAACGACACGGAAGAGGCTGCCCCGGCCGAACCGTCCGCTGAGCAGGCGCTTGCCGACCTCGGCATCACCGTGACCCCCTCCGAAGATGGCAAGGGCGTAACGGTTGCCTCTGTTGACAGCGACTCGGATGCCAGCGACCGCGGCCTGAAGGAAGGTGACAAGATCACTTCGGTGAACAACCAGGAGATCAAGTCCGCCGAGGACATCACCAAGGTCATCGACGCCGCGCGCAAGGATGGCCGGTCCAAGGCTCTCTTCCAGGTCGAGACCAATGACGGCAGCCGCTTCATGGCGCTCCCGATCAACCAGGGCTGATCGACTGAACCATTGATCGGACGCCGCGGAATCGAAAGGTTTCGCGGCGTTCGCGCATCAGGTGCCCAAGGGCGATCTGTTCACCGCCACGCAATCGTGTTGTAAGGTCGAGACGATGAAGATTCTGATTGTAGAAGACGACCTGGAGGCGGCCGCCTACCTGACGAAGGCCTTTCGCGAGGCGGGTATCGTGCCCGACCACGCGAGTGACGGTGAAAGCGGGCTCTTTCTCGCGATGGAAAACAGCTACGACGTGCTTGTCGTGGACCGGATGCTGCCGCGCCGCGACGGACTGTCCGTGATCTCCGAATTGCGTCGCCGGGGCATTCATACGCCGGCGCTGATCCTCTCGGCTCTTGGCCAGGTGGACGACCGCGTGACCGGCCTTCGCGCCGGCGGTGACGACTACCTTCCTAAACCCTATGCCTTCAGCGAGCTTCTGGCGCGTGTCGAGGTGCTGGGACGGCGGAAGGGAGCACCCGACCAGGACGTCGTCTACCGCGTCGGCGATCTCGAACTCGACAGGCTTTCCCACACGGTGCGCCGCAAGGGCAGGGAGATCCTTCTCCAGCCCCGCGAGTTCCGCCTGCTGGAATATCTCATGAAGAATGCCGGCCAGGTGGTAACCCGTACGATGCTTCTGGAGAACGTCTGGGACTATCACTTCGACCCCCAGACCAACGTGATCGATGTGCACGTCTCGCGCCTTCGCTCCAAGATCGAAAAGGATTTCGACCAGCCGCTCCTGCGCACCGTCAGGGGTGCCGGATACATGATCAAAGACGAGATTCCGGGCTGAACAGATGGGAAGGCTGCGGGCGCTCTACCGGACGACGGCCGTGCGCCTTTCGGCGCTTTATCTCCTGCTATTCGCGGCTTGCGCCGCGTTCCTCGTGTTCTACGTGACCTCGATGTCGGAGGGGTTGCTCGAACAGCAGACCCTGGACGCGGTGGCCGCCGAGACTGCGGAGATCGAGCAGGTCTTCGATCTTAACGGCATGAACGGTCTCCTGAAGCTTCTCGAGCGCCGCGCTCGCCAACCCGGCGCCAACCTCTACATCATCGCAAGCCCGACTGGCGAAATACTGGCCGGAAACGTGCTCTCGATCCAGCCGGGCGTGCTTGACAGCGAGGGGTGGACGACAAACGCCTTCAGCTATCGCCGCTTCGACGACGAGGGCACCAAGGAACATCACTCGGCGCGGGCGCAGGTCTTCGTGCTTTCCAACGGCCTGCGCATTCTCGTCGGCCGCGACCTCAGCCAGCCCGAGACTTTCCGAGGGCTCGTGCGGCAGGCGCTGGTCGTCGCCCTCGGCATCATGGGCATCGGCGCCTTGGCGATATGGTATCTGATCGGACGCAACGCGTTGCGGCGGATGGATCGGATGTCGCATGCGAGCCAGAGGATCATGGCGGGTGATCTCTCCCAGAGACTGCCGACAAGCGGATCGGGCGACGAATTCGACCGGCTTTCGGAGTCCCTGAACACCATGCTCGGCCGGATCGCGAAGCTGGACGAGGGGCTCAAGCAGGTCTCCGACAATATTGCCCACGATCTCAAGACGCCGTTGACGCGCTTGCGCAACAAGGCGGAGGCGGCACTGGCCGGCAAGGGCAAGGCCACCGATTTCCGCAATGCCCTCGAAGAGATCATCGGCGAGTCCGACCAGCTGATCCGCACGTTCAACGCGCTTTTGATGATTTCCCGTGTTGAGGCGGGCCAGTCGGCGGCAGAGATGTCGACCATCGATCTCAGTACCATCGCCGCCGAGAGCGTCGAGCTTTACGAGCCCGTGGCCGAGGATGCGGGTCTGATGTTGACGGGACGATCACGCCTGACATCGCGATCCATGGAAATCGCGAGCTCGTCGGGCAGGCGCTCAGCAACCTAATCGACAACGCGATCAAGTATGCCGAGGGCAGCGAAAATCCGGCAATCACCGTAACACTGGCAAAGGAGCCGGCACATGTGGTGCTGGCCGTCGCGGACCATGGCGCCGGCGTGCCGGATGGGAAACACAAGGAGATCGTGGGGCGTTTCGTGCGGCTCGACGAGAGCCGGTCGAAACCCGGGACGG
Source organism: Sinorhizobium sp. BG8 (assembly GCF_016864555.1). Classification (NCBI taxonomy): domain Bacteria; kingdom Pseudomonadati; phylum Pseudomonadota; class Alphaproteobacteria; order Hyphomicrobiales; family Rhizobiaceae; genus Sinorhizobium; species Sinorhizobium sp. BG8. Next base: position 2,045,066 of record NZ_CP044011.1, read on the forward strand.
GGCTCGGGCTCTCGCTCGTCGAGGCGGTTATGGAGACGCATGGCGGCGTGCTGGAGCTTCGTGCAACCGATTCCGAGAGCAAAAACGGTCGTGGGTTGACCGCACGAATGGTTTTCCCTCTGCCCCACGACTGATACACCTTCGCCTTGGGTGTCTCCGCTGGAGGCGAAGATGCCCGGGGAGGAAATTGCATGAGCCTGACAGAGACCACACGTCTTAGCGACCTCGAGGTCTGCCCGATCCGGCCGATGAGCCAGACCGACGGAAAGTCGGTCGTGGCTGATCTCAAGGACTGGGGGCGCGAGCACGCCGCGCTGGCAGCGCTTGCCGGCTCCGACGGACCGCTCAAGGATTTCGTCGTGGCGGCATTGTCGCTTTCACCCTATCTGCGGGACACGGCGAGAATGGATCCGTCGCTGCTGGCGCGGGCGATCAGCGAGCCGGTGGTGCCGCAACTGCACGCCGCGATTGCCAATGCCCGCATCTGCTGGAAAGGTGGCGACGAGAGCGAGGCCGGCGTCATGGCTCGTCTCAGGATCGCAAAGCGGGAGGTCGCGTTCCTGACGGCACTCTCGGATCTCTCGCGCCTTTTCGACGGCCGGCAGACCACGAGGTTCCTGAGCGATCTTGCGGAGGCGGCCGTTTCGGCTGCGATCGACCATCTCCTGCTTTCAGCGCATCGCAGCGGGAAGCTTGCGCTCGTCGATCCCGATCGGCCGAGCGAGGCTTCGGGGCTCATCGTGCTCGGCATGGGCAAGCTCGGCGCCGGCGAACTCAACTACTCCTCCGACATCGACCTGGTCGTGTTCTTCGATCCGCAAGCCGGAATCGTCGCCGATCGCGAAGAGGCGACCGACACCTTCGCGCGGCTGATGCGCCGCCTGATCCGCATCCTGCAGGAGCGGACCGCGGACGGCTACGTCTTCCGGACGGATCTTCGCCTGCGCCCGGATCCGGGGTCCACGCCCCTCGCCATCTCCGTCGATGCGGCAATGCTCTACTACGAGAGCAGGGGGCAGAACTGGGAGCGCGCCGCCTTCATCAAGGCGAACGCAATTGCCGGCGACCTGAAGGCCGGCACGAACTTCCTGCGGGAGCTGACGCCGTTCGTTTTTCGCAAGTATCTCGACTATGCGGCGATCGCCGACATTCATTCGATCAAGCGCCAGATACATGTGCACAAGGGGCATGGCGAGATCGCGGTGAAGGGGCACAACGTCAAGCTCGGGCGCGGGGGGATCCGCGAGATCGAATTCTTCGTGCAGACGCAGCAGCTGATCGCCGGCGGCAGGGTGCCGGCACTGCGCATGCGTTCGACCGAGGCGATGCTCGATGCGCTTGCCGACGCGAACTGGATAGACCGGGCGACGGCGGACGAACTGGTCTCCGCCTACTGGTTCCTGCGCGACGTCGAGCACCGGATCCAGATGGTGCGCGACGAGCAGACGCATCTCCTGCCCGAAACGGAAGCAGAGCTGAAACGCATTGCCTACATGGCCGGGTTCCCGGACGCCGCAAGTTTCTCGGCCGCCGTCACCGCGGTCTTCAAGACCGTGGAGCGGCGCTACGCGGCGCTCTTCGAGCAGGAAGCGCGGCTCTCCAGCGAAACGGGAAATCTGGTCTTCACGGGCCAGAACGATGATCCCGATACGCTCGAGACCTTGCGCAGGCTCGGCTTCGAACGGCCGTCCGACATATCGCGCACGATCCGCACCTGGCACTACGGTCGCTATCGGGCCACGCAATCGGTGGAGGCGCGTGAACGCCTGACCGAGCTGACACCGGAGCTGCTCCGGGTCTTCGGCGAGAACAAGCGTGCCGACGAGGCGCTGCTGCGGTTCGACCAATTCCTTTCGGGATTGCCGGCGGGCATCCAGCTCTTTTCGCTGCTCGGCAACAATCCGGCGCTTCTCTCGCTCATCGTCAACATCATGTCGTCGGCACCACGGCTTGCCGACATCATCGCGGCCAGGCCCCACGTCTTCGACGGAATGCTCGACCCCAGCCTGCTCGCGGAACTGCCCACGCGCTCCTATTTCCGCGAGCGTATCAGCGGTTTTCTGGCAGGTGCCCGTCACTACGAGGAAATCCTCGACCGGCTTCGCATCATCGCCTCGGAGCAGCGCTTCCTAATCGGGATCCGGCTGCTCACTGACGCGATCAACGGCGCGCAGGCCGCACGGGCCTTTACCCATGTCGCGGACCTGGTGATCCAGGCTGCACTCGACGCCGTTCTCGTGGAAGTCGAGGCGGCCCACGGAACGTTCCCCGGGGTAGGGTGGCCGTGGTCGGAATGGGCAAGCTCGGCAGCTTCGAGCTCACCGCCGGCTCGGACATCGATCTGATCCTTCTTTACGATTATGACGACGAAGCCTTCGAATCGACCGGGACGAAGCCGCTCGATTCCACGCGGTACTTCACCCGCATCACCCAGCGCCTGATTTCGGCGCTTTCCGCGCCGACCAGCGAGGGCGTTCTCTACGAAGTCGACATGCGACTTCGGCCATCCGGCAACAAGGGGCCCGTCGCAACCAGGATCAAGAGCTTCGCGAAATACCAGGAGACCGAGGCCTGGACGTGGGAACACATGGCCCTGACGCGGGCCCGCGTGATCTGCGGCGAGGAAACGCTGGTAGCCGAGGCCGAGGACATCTTCGCCAGGATACTCGGACGGACGCGGGACCCTGCCGCGATCGCGGCGGACGTGGCCGAGATGCGCGCGCTCATCGAAAAGGAAAAGCCGGCGAAGGACATATGGGATCTCAAGCTGATCCCTGGAGGGCTGATCGACATCGAGTTCATCGCCCAGTATCTGGCTCTGATCGCGCCCGCCCGCGGCATCGCTCTGCCCGAACGCGCCCTACCGACGTCAGAGGCACTTGCGCACTTCGGTGCTGCCCTGATGAACCCGAACGACCTCGATGCCGCCAGGCAGGCGCTGTCGCTCTATACGGAGATATCCCAGATCGTCCGGTTGTGCATCGACGGCGATTTCGACCCGAAGGAGGCCCCGTCCGGCCTGATCGACCTTGTATGCCGCGCCGGCGATTGCCCCGATCTCAGGACGCTCGAGTCCGAGATCCGGCGATTGTCGAAATCCGTGCGCCGGATTTTCCACGATGCCGTGAAGGCGTGACGCCTGTCGGAGCGGACTACGCGGCCGCGTTGCGCCGTGCGGCGAGCCGCTCGCGCTCCGGAATGCGGACGGAGATGATCGTCCCCTTTCCCTCCTGGGAATAGATCCGCATCGCTCCGCCATGCAGGCGCGTCAGCGACCGGGAGATGGCGAGGCCAAGCCCCGAGCCGCCCTTGCTCTTGGCGTACTGGCTCTGTACCTGCTCGAACGGCTGGCCGATCTTGGCGAGCGCGGACTTCGGAATTCCGATACCGGTATCGGCGATCGTCAGCGTCACCGCGCCGTCGAGCTTGCGTGCCCGCACCTTGACCGTGCCACCATCGTTGGTGAACTTGACCGCGTTGGAGAGCAGGTTCAGCAAGATCTGCTTCATCGCGCGCCTGTCGGCGACCATCGAAAGTCCGCTCGCCACGTCCTGATCGACATGGATGCTCTTCTGCTGCGCCTGGATGCTCATGAGGCGCATGGTCTCCTCTATCAGCGGCGCAAGGTCGATGCTCTCGCAGCTAACCCGCATATGCCCCGCCTCGATCTTCGACATGTCGAGGATGTCGCTGATGACGTTGAGGAGATGCTTGCCGCTTTCGTGGATGTCGCGCGAGTATTCGTTGTATTTTTCCGAGCCCAGCGGCCCGAACATCTGGTTCTGCAGGATCTCGGAGAAGCCCAGGATCGCATTCAGCGGTGTCCTGAGTTCATGCGACATGTTGGCGAGGAATTCCGACTTCGCCCGGTTCGCCGCTTCGGCGCGCTCCTTCTCCGCCTGGTAATTGGCGTTGGCGATGGAAAGCTCCGTCTTCTGGCGCTCCAGAATGCCGCGCGAGGCTGAAAGATCGCCGATCGTCGCCATGAGCCGCCGCTCGGATTCGCGCAGGCGCACCTGATGCCGCTTCATCATGGTGATGTCGGTGCCGACGGAGACGAGGCCTCCGTCGCGCGTACGCCGCTCGTTGATCTGCAGCCATCGCTGGTCCGCGAGCTGCACTTCGAATGTCTGCGAGCTGTTGCTGCGGTCCGCGTCTGCGATCCGCCTGTCGATCACCGGCCGTGCCGCCGCAGCGTGGACGATCAACCGCTCGGTGCCGGGAACCAGAACCTCGTCCGGAAGGCCGTAGGCCTGCTGATAATGCGCATTGCACATCACGAGTCGGTCGTTCTTGTCCCACAGGACGAATGCTTCCGAAGTACATTCGATGGCGTCGGCCAGACGCTGGTCGGCTTCCTGGTAGCGTTGGGCTAGACGATGCTGCTCCGTGACGTCCATGGCGATGCCGATGATGTGCATGCGGCCGGAGGCCATGCGGATCAGCTGTGCGCGGGCGCGAAGCCATACGTAGTGGCCTTCCGCGTGACGCATGCGAAACACCTGGTCCACCTGCCGTGCCTCGCCCTTGGCGACGGCACGCGCAACCTGGTAGATCCCTTCATCATCCGGATGCATCAGCCGCGCCGCATCCCCGAAGGAAAGCACGCTGTCGCGCGGGATCATTCCGAGCATTTCGTACATCGACCGCGACCAGAACAGCCGCCTGCCTGCCAGGTCGAAGTCCCAGAGGCCGCAGCGACCACGCGCAAGCGCCGTCTCCACCCGCAGATTGGACTCGGCGAAGATCGCATCGGCATCGCGCGCCCGTTTCGCCTGGATGTAGTAGGCGTAGAGGATGACCAGGAGGATCGCAGAGGTGCCGGCAAACAGGGTGACGTTGAGCGCTACCTGGTCGCGCCAGATGACATCGAGGTGGCCGAGCGGATTGGCGACCACGATGAAGCCGGCGCGCTCGGGCATGCGTACGATGGAAACGTCGTGGTCTGCGCCGGCGATCTTCGAGCGCGTCACGCCCGCAGGGTCGCCGAAATAGTGCATGGCGGCGATCTCAGGCGCGATCCGCGCGATCGACGTGCCCACGTATCCGGCACCACCAAGCGAGCTGGCGAAGATCCAGCCGTTATCCTGCGCAAGAAGGACGAGGCTGCCCGCCGGGAGCCGGTCCTGCGGCAGGTGAGCCGCAAGAAGCGCCTCCATCGGCGCGCGTTCTGCCTTTGAGAAATCGGCGCCGGCCGTGCCTGCGAAGACAGCGCTGACCGCCGCGGCCGTCAGGGCCGTGGCATCACGGATCTCCGCTTCCATCCGGTCGTGTTCCGTCAGAATGTCGATCATCCGCGAAATGCCGACGATCAGCAGGAAGGCAACGATCAGGATCGGAATGGACCGCTTGAGGACCGGTTCCGCCCGCGTCAGATGGCGTGCGGCCGGGCCGGCGAATATCCGCCCGTGCCCGCTCAGCTCGTCTTCCCAGGCCGCCGTTCCCGGAAATTTGAGCCGAAGCCGCTCACCGGCTGCGCGTCCTCGTGGCGCGTCCGTCATTGTCTTCAACCTTGTGTCCTCTGGTGATTCGGTACGCCGCTCGTCCGAATCTGCCATAATGAATCAATTGTGATTCCGCTTGTCCAGAGGGAAAGGTAAATCTTTCTTAACCATTTATTATGGTTAGGAATTTGGGGGTTGAGTGGCACTCCGGCAGCAATCCAGGGCTGCCGGAACGCGATGCCGCATCAGCCGTTGAGCATCCGCTCGACGATGTCGGAGACATCAGGCGAAAGCTTGTCGTTCGACGAGATCGATCGAAGCGCGTTGCGTGCGTGATCGGCGCGCAACTCCTCGAGCGCCCTCCAGGACCGCATCGAGGTCAGGATACGCGCGGCAAGTTGAGGGTTCCTGGGATCGATGGCGAGGATCTGGTCCGCCAGGAAACGGTAGCCGGCACCGTCGGCGCGGTTGAAGCCGGTCGGGTTCGAAAAGGCGAACGTGCCGACGAGCGAGCGTACGCGGTTGGGGTTGGCGGCGTTGAAGAGCGGGCTCTCCATCAATGTCTGGATCCGCTGCAGTGCGCCTTCACCCGGAATGGTCGCCTGGATGGAGAACCACTTGTCGATGACCAGCGCATTGTCGGCGAAACGGGTCCGGAAAGTTTCGAGCGCCGCCGCGGTTTCCGGTGCATCGGGGAAGCGGTGGGCGAGAACGGTGAGCGCTGCGCTAAGGTCGGTCATGTTGTCCGCGTGCGCGAAGCTTGCCGCCGCCCGCTGGGGGTTTCCTTCGGCCGCGGCGAGGTAGGACAGCGCCGCGTTGCGAAGGGCTCTGCGCCCGGCGCTCGTAGCGTCCGGCGTGAAGCCACCCTCGACCCGGTGGCGGTCGAAGAGCTTGGCGAAGATTGCGGCACCCTGCCGGGCAATCGCCTGCGTGATCGTCTCGCGGCCCTTGCGGATCGCGTCCGGATCGTTGTTGCTGCCGAGTTCGCGGGCGACGTCGGCCTCGCTTGGCAGGTTCAGCGCCTGCGCACGGAAGGCGGCCTCGAGCGATTCATCGGCGGCGAGGAGGAGCAACGTCTCACCCAGCAGGGGATCGACCGTAATGTCCTCTCCCACCCGGGCCTTGCGCGCGGCCTCGACGAGATGTGGCAGGGCAAGATCGCCCACCGCCTGCCAGCGCGCGAAGAGATCCCGGTCGTGCCGCGCAATGTGCGCGAGGTCCGCCGGGGACTGTTTGAAGTGCAGGTTGATCGGTGCCGAGAAACCGCGATTGAGAGACAAGACAGGCCTGGACGCGATACCCGAAAAGACGGCGGTCTGCTTGCGTTCGGTGAGGTGAAGCACGTCCTCGGTGATCTCGATGCCTTCCACGGCCGTAGGCACGGCCTCGCTTCCGTCAGCCAGCAACAAGCCGAAGCGGAGCGGAATGTGCATCGGCTCTTTCGCGGTCTGGCCGGGCGTCGGCGGGATCATCTGCTCGAGCGAGAGCGTGAAGGTGCCCTTCGCCTGGTCATAAGCAGCGGAGGCCGTGACGAGCGGCGTGCCCGCCTGGTGGTACCAGAGCGAGAACTGGCCGAGGTCGCGATCGCTCGCATCCTCGAAGCACTTGACGAAATCCTCCACCGTGGCGGCCTCGCCGTCGTGGCGGTCGAAGTAGAGATCCATGCCTTTCTTGAACAGATCGCGTCCAAGGAGGGTCGCGATCATGCGCGTGACTTCCGATCCCTTTTCGTAGACCGTCGTCGTGTAGAAGTTGTTGATCTCGCGATACTTCGTCGGGCGCACCGGATGGGCGAGGGGGCCCGCATCTTCTGGGAACTGCTCGGACTTGAGGTGCCTGACCTCGGCCACGCGCTTTACGGCGCGCGAGCGCTGGTCGGCCGAGAACTCGTGGTCGCGGTAGACGGTCAGCCCTTCCTTGAGGCAAAGCTGGAACCAGTCGCGGCAGGTGATGCGGTTGCCGGTCCAGTTGTGGAAGTACTCGTGCGCGATGATCGCCTCGATATTGGCGTAGTCGGCATCGGTGGCCGTTTCTGGGTCGGCCAGCACGTACTTGTCGTTGAAGACGTTGAGCCCCTTGTTCTCCATCGCGCCCATGTTGAAGTCGGAGACGGCGACGATCATGAAGATGTCGAGGTCGTACTCGCGGCCGAAGACTTCTTCGTCCCACTTCATCGAGCGCTTGAGCGCATCCATGGCATAGGTGGCGCGCGGCTCCTTGCCGTGCTCCACGTAGATCTTGAGCGCCACCTCGCGGCCGGACATCGTGGTGAAGGTGTCTTCCACCACGCCCAGGTCGCCTGCGACGAGCGCGAAGAGATAGCTGGGCTTGGGATGCGGGTCGAACCAGGCGGCAAAGTGCTTGCCCTCGCCATAGCCGGCCCCACCGAGGAAGTTGCCGTTGGACAGAAGCAGCGGGCAGCTTTCCTTGTCGGCGATGATGTTAACCGTGTAGACGCAAAGAACATCCGGGCGGTCGTAGAAATAGGTGATGCGGCGGAAGCCTTCCGCCTCGCACTGGGTGCAGTAGACGCCGCCGGTGCGGTAGAGGCCCATGAGCTTGGTATTGGCTTCCGGGTTGATCTCGGTGTCGACCGTGATCTCGAAGCTGCCGCTTTCGGGCAGGTCCCGGATCGTCAACTGGTCGTCTTCCTCGGTGTAGCGCTCTGCTTCCATCGGCATGCCGTCGTAGAGCAGCCCGGTCATCTTCAATTCGTCGCCGTCGAGGACCAGCGGCGCGTCGGCAGGACTTCCCTCGCGACGGTGGAGCAGCATGCGGGAGGTGCACTTCGTCGCTGTCGGATCGAGTTCAAAGGTAAGGTCGACACGTTCGAGAACGAAGTCCGTCCGGCGATAGTCCGCCAGATGCATAATCCGGCCGCTGTCAGTTCGCATAGTCTGTCCTGCTCGGGTCCTTGGGTTCCGTCTCGGTTTTTCTTAGAGCAACTCTGCCGGGCTTTAAAGGACGGTTTATTCGAATGCTCGAAAGTTCTTAGCGGTATAGACTTAACATCTCATTGCTTCGAACTACCCGCCTAGAGATTTCGGCGAGGTCTTCGAAGCGATTCTTGCCTGTTTCAACCTCGACATTTGTGGCCCCCGACCTAATATCAGGGATGGCGGTGACAGTGCGTCACCATTCCTTCGTCACTCTCAGGATACCTCCGGCATGAATATGGCTACACCGAAATTCGGAGTGGGTGCTTCCGCATTGCGCAAGGAGGACCTTCCTCTTCTGCGCGGCGAGGGCGCCTATACAAGCGATATCGTCAAGGACGGGGAGCTCAGAGGCGTGGTGGTGCGCTCGCCCCATGCCTCGGCCTCCTTCCGGATCGTTTCAATCCAAGCGGCGCAAGAGGCGCCGGGTGTGCATCTCGTGCTGACTGCCAAGGACATCGAGCATCTCGGCGACGTGCCGTGTCTCATGCGGGTCACCCAGCCGGACGGCACCGAGCACGAGGTCCGCAATGCCCCCGTACTCTGTCGCGACCGTGTCCGTCACGTCGGCGACGCGGTGGCTTTCGTCGTGGCCGACACGCAGTCGCTGGCCGAAGACGCGGCGGAACTGGTGGAGATCGACTGGGACATGGACGAGGCCAATACCTCGTTGCCGCTCGCTGCCAGTGGAGATGCTGTGCTCGTTTGGCCCGAACTCGGCACCAACATCGTCTACGAGCACCAGACGGGAGACCCGGCGCCGGTCGCCGCAGCCTTTGCCACCGCCGCCCACGTGACCGAGATCACGATCGTCAACAACCGGCTCGTCAGCAACTACATGGAGACCCGCGCGGCCATCGGCCAATGGGACCGCGAGACCGGCTCCTTTACCCTGACCAGCGGTTCGCAGGGCGTGCATGGGCTGCGCCACTCCATCGCCCGCCATATTCTCCGGATCGATCCGGAAAAGCTCCGCGTCATCACGCCCGACGTCGGCGGTGGGTTCGGTACGAAGGCGTTTACCTACCGCGAGTATCCCCTCGTGCTGGAGGCCGCGCGCAGGCTGGAACGTCCCGTAAAATGGGTGGCCAGCCGCAACGAGCACTTCCTCGCGGATTCGCACGGGCGTGACAGCATCGTCAGGGCTGCCGCCGCCATCGATGCGGGGGGCAGGATGACGGCATTGCGGATCCGGATGGACGCCAACATGGGCGCCTATCTTTCGCAGTACGCACCGCTGATCCCGACCTCGGCGGCGATCATGGTGACCGGGGTCTACGACATTCCGCTGCTCGACATGCGCATTCGCGCCTTCTACACCAACACGACCCCCGTGGATGCCTATCGTGGCGCCGGGCGGCCCGAGGCGGCCTATGTGATCGAACGTCTGGTCGAGGCGGCGGCACGCGAGCTCGAGATCCCGCGCGAGGAGTTTCGCCGTCGCAACTTCATCCGGCCGGAACAGTTTCCATACAGGACGCAGGGCGGACGCCTCTATGACGTCGGTGAGTTCGACGGACACATGACCGCGGCCATGGCGCTGGCGGACTGGAGCGGCTTCGACGCACGGTCCGCAGAGGCGAAGGCGCGAGGGCGGCTCAGGGGTATCGGCATGTCGACCTACATCGAAGCCTGCGCCTTCGCCGGCTCGGAGCCTGCGAAACTCCAGCTGAACGAGGACGGCACGATCACGCTCTTCATCGGCACCCAGACGAATGGCCAGGGCCACGCAACCGCCTATAGCCAGTTCATTGCCGACAAGATCGGTATCGACTTCGACCGCATCGTCGTGCGCCAGGGCGATACCGCGGACCTTGCCCGCGGCGGTGGAACCGGTGGCTCCCGCTCCATTCCGCTCGGTGGCGTTTCGGTTGCCTCCGCAAGCGAGGGGCTCTCCGAGAAGATGAAGCGGATCGCCGGAGACGAACTGGAGGCGGCGGTTGAGGACATCGAGCTAGTGGCGGGCGAGGCGCGCGTCGTCGGGACCGACCAGTCTCTCTCCTTCGAGAGGATTGCAAAAGCCGCCAAGGCGGCGGACGACCTGGTCGCGATTGCGGACGTGGAGCAGGACGAGGCGACCTATCCGAACGGTACCCACATCGTCGAGGTGGAAATCGATCCGGAGACCGGGATCGTCGAGATCGTCAACTACCAGGCGGTCGATGATTTCGGCGTCACCGTCAATCCGGTCCTGCTGCTCGGCCAGGTGCACGGAGGCATCGTGCAGGGCATCGGCCAGTGTCTTAACGAGGAGGCCGTCTATTCCGAGGATGGCCAGTTGCTGACGGCGAGCTTCATGGACTATTGCATGCCGCGGGCGGCCGACACCCCCTTCTTCAAGTTCGAGACGCGCAACGTGCCCTCGACGACGAATGCCCTCGGCATCAAGGGCGCAGGCGAGGCAGCGACCATCGGCGCCTGTCCGGCGGTCATGAATGCGGTCGTGGATGCACTTTATCGAGCAAACGGCGTGACCGGGATCGACATGCCGGCGACGCCGCAAAAGGTCTGGCAGGTGTTGAACGGCGCTTCTACTTGACGCTGAGCGCGGCGTGGATGGCCGCATCATCCTCTGTCTGCTGAACGACGACGCCCGACCAGCCGAGCCCGTCATAGTCCTCGTAGCCCAGCGTCTTGGCGAAGGCGACAATGGCACCCTCCGGAGTGTAGTAGCTGCCGCGCATCTGGCCTTCGGTGCTCTTCAGCGCGAAGTTCGAGAAAACGAGGGCGGGCCGGGTCGAGGCGATGACCCGGTTGCGACCGTCGAGCAGCATGACCGTCGAGCGTTCGGCGACGTGGGGAGGCAGGTTGGCCTCCTTCTCCACGATCGTCTGCCCCTGCTTCTCCCAGTCGAAGTAGGCTCCGAGCGTACCCACGACCTTGCCGTCGGAAAGCCCTCCCTCGCGGATGGCGGCCGCGTAGACAATGGTCGGGCGGTTGGCGTGCAGGCCGCTCGGCTGCACCTGGTCGACCGCATATTCGTCGCCGCTTTTCGTCGCCATCGCGTCACGGAACCAGGGCTCGGACGAGAGGCTTGCCCCCTTGATCGCCTTGGCGAAGGAGCCGTTGGAGGATGCCACGACCCGCCCGGAAGTGTCGGTCATGACGAGATCGAGGTAGACCGAGTAGAACCTGTTGATGACGCCGAGCCTGCCGGCCGCGTTGGCGAAGCCACTCCCATCGGGCGCCTGCAGGGCCTGCCACAGCGCGGGATCCGTTGCCCACCAGCGCACGTCGGCCGTGCGCTCGAAGAGGTTGCGGACGATGAGCTGCACCAGCGTCTGCGCAAGATCGATGAGGCGCACGCCTTCCATCTGGTTCACGAGAGAGTCGGAGACGGAGCGACCGAGCGCGATGCGGCTCAGCACGTTCTTCTCGAACCTCTGCGCGATGCCGCTTGAAAGATCGGCCAGTCGCTGGACCTCGTTCGCCACGACGGCGAAGCCCTTGCCCGCATCTCCCGCACGTGCCGCCTCTATCGCGGCGTTGATTGCGAGAAGCCTGATCTGCCGCGCGATCGCGCTGTTCTCGCCGCTGAAATTTTCAAGATCGCCCCCGATGCTTTCGGTGATCGCCCGCATGGTGCGGGGTGTCGGCTGGAGCCCGGATGCATGCGCTGGCGTAAGCTGTTTCTGTTGCATGACGAAACTCTTGATCTGAAAACGTGTTGGGGAGGCGAAGGGCACCAACTGCAAATGGTAGAATTATGTGCAGTTATGGTTAATGCCTAATATTTGACAAAGAATGAATGGCGAGATCCGATGGTCAATGACGATGTTCCATCAATGCCGGTACGGGTCGCATCAGCAAATTTGATCGCACCGCGCGTTCGAGTCGGCTAAAGTCGCTGCCATCTTGCCGGCTCGCAGTCGGCCCTCCAGCAGCTGTCGCATGTCATATCCGGCCCGCTGCCGTGATCGCTGTACGAGTTGCGCTGCAATGGAAGTCTATCCGAATCCGCTCAAGGGAATCCTGCTCAAGGTTTCCTCGGTCGTTATCTTCGTCTGCATGTCGACGCTGATCAAGGCGGCCGGGAAGGACATCACGACAGGGCAGATCACCTTCTATCGTTCCGCCTTCGCCATCGTGCCGATCGTTGTCTACCTTGCCGCGCGCGGCGAGCTGCGGACGGCCTTCCAGACCGACGACCTGATTGGCCATCTCGCCCGCGGTTTCATCGGTATCCTCGCCATGAGCTTCGGCTTCTACGGTCTGGTGCACCTGCCGCTGCCGGAAGCGATCGCTATCGGCTACGCCATGCCGCTTATCGCGGTGGCGATCGCTGCGCTCTTCCTTAAGGAGGTGGTTGGCATCTACCGATGGTCCGCGGTCCTCATCGGGCTGACGGGGGTGATGATTATCACCTGGCCGCGCCTGACGTTGCTCGAGACGGGCGGGCTCGGGGAAGAGGAGGCTCTGGGGGCAATCTCGGTGTTGATGTCCGCGACACTCGGCGCCATCGCCATGGTTCTGGTGCGCAAGCTGGTCAAGACCGAGCGGACGCCGACGATCGTGCTCTATTTCTCGCTGTCGGCATCCGTGTTCTCACTTGCGACCCTCCCGTTCGGCTGGGTGGACATGAGCGGGCATGCGCTGCTGCTACTCGCGCTCGCCGGCTTCTGCGGCGGCGTGGCGCAGATCCTGCTCACCGCCAGCTACCGCTATGCGGACGTATCCACCATCGCCCCCTTCGAATACACGTCCATCGTGCTCGGTATCGCCATTGGATACGTCCTCTTCGACGACATCCCCACGGCAACCATGCTGGCCGGCACTGCGATCGTGGTTTCGGCAGGCATATTCATCATCATCCGCGAGCACAGGCTCGGCATCAAGCGCAAGGCGGCGCGCAAGCACCTGACCCCGCATGGCTGATGCATGCTTCCCGGGGGGCGGACGCCGCTTCTGCGATGAAGGCATGGGCAACGCAATGAGCTGAAGCATATCGCCCGCGTTCATCGGGCCGCGATGCACCTCATGTGCAGGCTCAACTGCGCCAGGTCGGGCTCGTCGTATCGGCGACCAGCGGTTCTTCGCCCAGTTCCTGCTGCATCGTTCCTGCGGCCGCGGGTGCGGCGCATTCCCCGCCGAGTGGCTGCGGCGGCATGGCCTGGTAATCGGTCTTGGCGACCATCCCGTCGGAAGCCTCGCGCCGCATGATCCGCCAGCCGGCATAGGCGGCGTAAAGGGCGAAATAGACTGCAAGTGTCGCAAAGAGGGAGGCGGGACCGAACCGCTCCATGATGGGGCCGACTGCCAGTGGCCCGGAAATCGTCCCGAAGCCGTAGACGATCAGCATGCCCGAGGAAACCTCGACATACTCGTCGGGTTGCGCGAGGTCGTTGGCATGGGCGACGTTGAGGGCATAGATCGGAAAGATCACCGAGCCGATGCAGGCGGCGATGAGATAGAGGTGCAGGGGCTCGGCACCCGTGGAGAAGGTCATGGCGATGCACGAGGCGGTGCCGATGATGCCGCAGAAGACCATGACCAGCCTGCGGTCCATGCGATCGGAAGCGCGGCCGATCGGAATCTGCGAGAGGGCGCTGCCGATAAGGACGGCAGCCAGCAGCGTGGCGCCCTGTGCGGTGGTGAGCCCCGTGCGCTGCGTGAAGACGCCTCCGAGGTTCAGCCATGCTCCCGACAGCGCGCCGGCGAGAAATGCGCCGACGACGGCGACGGGCGAGCGACGGTAGAGAGCGGCCAGACGGAAGCTCGCCTGTCTCGGGGGAGCAGGCAGCGGCGAGGAACTGAGCGCGGTCGGCAGCAGCGAAATCGAGAAGATGACGCCGCAGAGAATGAAGAGCGAGGTGTTCGACGGATCGCCGATCGGCACGAGGTACTGCCCCATGATCGTTCCGACCATCGTTGCGATCAGATAGATGGAGAAGACCGAGCCGCGGTTCTCATTGGTGACCCGCTCGTTGAGCCAGCTCTCTATGATGAGGTAGCTGCCCGCGATGGCAAAGCCCGAAACCGTGCGGAACAGCATCCAGGCGCGCCAGTCGACGACGAGGCCGCACAGAAGGATGCCGATCGACAGCAGCGTGATGAGCGCGACGAAGACCCGCACATGTCCGACCATGAGAACGAAACGCGGCGTGACGATGCATGAAAGCGTGAAACCGACGGTGTAGCCCGTCGCGATCAGCGAAATCGTCTGCGTGCTCCACCCCTCCGCGACCGAACGGACGGGCACGACATAGCTCTGCAGGCCGAAGGCGACCATCATCAGCAGCGTCGACAGCATGAGACTGAAGATCGAAGCGAGGCTGGCCAGCATGGGAAACGCTCCAGACGGGAACAGTAGGCAGGACGGCGGGCCGCGCGCGCCGCGGCCTTGTGCGAAGAGAATGTCGCTCTAAAGAAGGCGCGCCGCGCTGTCCATTGCGACAGGTGCTGACGCAAAAGAAAAGGGCGCGGCAACCGCACCCTTGGCATACGTGAAAATCTGGCGGCAATGCGCCGCGGCGGTCAACCGGGAAGGAATGTGCGCAGCGGCTGCCGTGACGCGGTGCCATGCGGCAGCGCGGCGAGGGTCGAGTACTGGCGTGAAGCCTTGACCGCGGTGCGGATGTCGTAGAGAGCGGACACGAACTTGGCTATGTGGGTCATGAGCACTCCGGGGCGTTCAAGCATGCGGGCCCTTTCGCGGAGCCCGTTCGATGGCTCAACGCTGGACGAAATCCGCGAAGATCTGCACGGGCCGGCCGATGCGCGAATATCCGATGGCGGTCATCTGCTCGTTGGCCGGCGCACGGACGCTTGCGAAGCCATAAGCCGGGCGAAGGCCGGAATGGCGGAGCGTCTCAAAGCTCGAATGGATGGGCCGAAAGCGGGCGGTCATTGCAATAGTTCCTTGTTCAAGCCTCCCTGACCCCGATATTGCGTTGCACCATCTCTTTTGCAATGCGACATAATGGCGAGCTGCTATGCGTTTTGCGCATGGCAACAATAATAATCTGTTCACAAAACGGGCAACTTTGCGGCCGGAATCCGAGCGATATGTGAATCTCTGCCCGAGAGTTGTCGCGTAATTTATTGTATTTTATTGATTTTTTTATAGTTGATAGGGCGCGTCAGACCGCGACCCCCTTGCGAAAGGCAAGAAGATCCTGCCACGCAAGCCGCTTGCTGATGGGGGCTGCGATCAGGTCGAGCGGGTGCAGCGTGGCGAAAGCGGGTACATTCCTGCCACCGATGTGGATTTCGCGCCACACTCCGCGCATCTCATGGATGGTCTCCGTGCCGCCGAAGAAGAAGCGTGCGGCGAAATTTCCGAAAATCAGGACGTGATTCGGTTCGGCGAGCGCGATCTGCCGCTCGATGAAGGGGCGGCAGATGTCCGACTCGCGGACCGACGGCACCCGGTTTCCCGGCGGACGCCAGGGAATGACGTTGGTGACGAGCACCGAGGCCCGGTCGATGCCGATGCCCGCCAGCATGCGGTCCAGCATGGCGCCCTGGCGGCCCGAGAAGGGGTGGCCCTCCCGGTCGTCGTCGGCATTCGGCATGGCGCCGATCGCCATCACCGCAGGTTTCGGATTGCCGCTCGCGAAAACCAGGCTGCGTGCGCTGTTCTTGAGGTTGCAGCCGTTGAAGGCTTCCATGGCCGCCCTCAGTTCGTCGAGCGATCGTGCGCTGGAGGCGGCGAATTCGGCCTCCGCGACAGCCTGGCTGTCCGGGATCGTCACGGCGGCAGAGGGTGCCGCCTCGCGCGCGGGCCGGGCCGGCGCAGCCTGGCGCCCGGCGGATCCATTGACGGATGCCTGCGGGCGCGCAGCGCTTGGGGCTGGCCCGCTACCGGCATCCCTGTCCGCTGGCTGCGGGCGCTTCCCCTGCTCGGCACGCATGGCTTCGAATTCCGCAAACCGGTCGATCGCCACGTCCTCGAGCATCCATTCGACGCCGGCATCGGCGTGGAAATGCAGGAGGGCTGCCAGTTCGGGGGCGGAGAGGTCGTTCGCGGATATCATGGGCACGACTGTAGCGGATCGGGAGAGGGGGGAAAAGGCGGCGACAGCTGTCTCTTGTCTCGAAAGACCCTAGACCGACCGTGCCGCTCCCCCGTCGCAACGGATGAGGCTGCCCGTCACGTAGCTCGCCCGCTCGCTGCAGAGGAAGGCGGCGACCGCGGCAAACTCCTCGACGGTGCCGTACCTGCCTGCCGGAATGGCCTTTTCGGACCGCGCGCGGATCTCTTCGACCGGCTTGCCCGAATTTCTTGCTGCGGCTTCGTCAAGGCTCGTCAGCCTGTCCGTGAGGATGCTCCCGGGCAGGAGCAGGTTGGAGGTGATGCCGTCGGAAGCGACCTCGCTCGCAAGCGTCTTCGACCATCCGGCGAGCGCCGGACGAAGCGTGTTCGACAGCGCAATTCCGGGGATGGGCTCGATGACGCCGGACGAGGCAACCGTCAGGATACGGCCCCAACGCTGCTCCTTCATGCCCGGCAGGAACGCGTTGGCAAGGCCGATGAGGCTGAGCACCATGGCATTGAAGTAGGTCTGCAGCTTCTCGGCGGTCATTTCCTCGGTCGTGCCCGGGATCGGGCCGCCCGAATTGTTGACGAGGATGTCGAGGCCGCCGAAGCGTTCTCTCGTGGCCGAGACGACGGTCTCGTGGAACTCGGAAGAAAACAGATCTGCCTGGATGAAGTTGGCCCGGCCGCCGCCCTCCGCGTTGATCGCTGCGCAATTGGCGGCAAGCGTCTCCGCGTCGCGTCCGCACAGGAGAACGTCGGCCCCCTCACGTGCCAGTGCCACTGCGATGCCTCGGCCGAGGCCCCGCGAGGAGGCGAGGACGAGTGCGCGCTTTCCCTTGATGCCGAGATCCATGGTCGTTTCCTCTCTTGGTCTGCCGGTAACCCGGCCCGTCTTCTCAGAACGGGACCTTGCCCGGATTGAATATCATCTTCGGATCGAGCGCGGCCTTGATGGCCTGGGCGACGGCGCGCCGCTCCGGATTGCCGTGCAGATGGTAGGCGTCGCGCTTTTCCGTCCCCACGCCGTGTTCGGCCGAAAAGCTGCCGCCGAGATCCGTGATCCCCGTGTAGACTGCGTCTTCCACGGCAGCTCTGTTCCCGGCCGCATCGGCGCCATCCCCGATCACCGACAGGTGGAGATTACCGTCGGCGATATGCCCGTAGACATAGGCGTCGAGGCCACTTCCGACGCTCGCCAGTCGCTGACGCAGGGTCGCGACATAGCCGTCCACCGCTCCAGGCGGAATGGAAACGTCGAAGGACGGGGCGTTCGGATGCAGGCGGTAGATGAATTCCGATTCTTCGCGCAGCGACCAGAACTTGCGTGCCTGGTCGAGGGACTGGGCAACGATGCCGCCCGTAAGGCCCGCTTCCTCCCAGACCGCCTCCAATGCGCGTTCCAGCTCGGCGGTCGCCCGTTCGACCGATTCGCCGGAAATTTCGACGAGGAGGATGCTCTCAATTTCACCCTCCAGCCATTGCATGTCGAAGTCGTGAACTCTGGCACTGTCGAGGAAATACTGGCGCCACATCAGTTCCGCCCCCTCGAGTGTCACCGCGGCGACACCTTGCAGATGCCCGACAACGGTGAGCGCCGCGACCGCGTTCGGAACGGCGAGAAGCGCGGTTGCGCGTGCCGTGCTGAGCGTTTCCAGTTTCACCACGACCCGGGTCACGAAGCCGTAGGCACCTTCCGCGCCAACCAACAGCTGCTTCATATCAGGGCCGGCGCTGGCCTTCACCACGCGCGTCAGGTCACTGAAGATGCGCCCGTCCGGAAGCACCGCCTCGATGCCGAGCACCTGATGGCGCATGACGCCGTTGCGAAAGGCGAGGATGCCGCCGGCATTGGTCGAGACCATGCCACCGATCGTCGCGCTGCCACGCGCGGCAAGGTCGATTCCGGGCGCCAGCCCGTAAGGCGCGGCCGCCTCTTGGAGGCGCTGCAGTGTCACGCCGGATTGAACGACGGCGATCCGGGCGACGGGATCGATCAGTTCGATCTGTGTCAGTCTCTCGCTTGAAAGGATGATCTCGCCCGGCTTGCTGACCGAACCGCCGACAAGGCCTGTCCGTCCCCCTTGCGGAACAACCGGCACTCCTGCGTCGGCGCACCAGGAAATGACGGCCGCCGCCCCCTCGGCCGTTTCCGGCAGAGCCATTGCGCCCGCGCCGAAATTGTCCGGGTGCTCGCCCGGGTGCCGTCTCGACAGCGCCTCGGCTCCGATAAGGACAACTGTAGTGCCGATTTTGTTCAAGTGAGCTTCTAGGGATCGGATAGGCTCGTCCATCAGTGGGTATCCTCTACCGTCTGGCAGGGCATGCGTAGTCGGGGCGCGGCGCGGAATCAAGCAATGGATCGGATGCTGGCCCAATCGGACTGTTGACGCATGTGCCGGCGTGACTGATTTTGCCCACGCATGCATGACCTTATGCGCAAAAGCGGGGACCATTGGTCGCAGATCGGCTCGACAAGCCGGGGCGTATTTGCAATGAGGGGATAAAAATGAGGGGCGGCGCCAACGCTCGCATGCGTGGCGGGTTGGAGAGAAGCGATGACAGACGCAATGGAACTACCAGAACGCGAGAGCATGGAATTCGACGTTGTGATCGTGGGAGCGGGCCCGGCAGGGCTGTCGGCGGCGATCCGGTTGAAGCAGGTCAATCCGGAGCTGTCGGTCGTGGTTCTGGAAAAGGGCGCGGAAGTCGGGGCGCATATTCTCTCGGGCGCCGTCGTCGACCCGATCGGTATTGATCGGCTGCTGCCCGGCTGGCGCGAGGAGGCCGACCATCCCTTCAAGACCGAGGTGACGGACGACCAGTTCCTGTTCCTCGGCCCGGCCGGCTCGGTGCGCCTGCCCAACGCCCTGATGCCGCCCTTGATGAACAACCACGGCAACTACATCGTCTCGCTCGGCAATGTCTGTCGCTGGCTGGCCACCCATGCCGAGGCGCTGGGCGTCGAGATCTATCCGGGCTTTGCCGCGACCGAGGTGCTCTACAATGACGCGGGTGCCGTCATCGGGGTCGCCACCGGCGACATGGGCATCGAGCGCAGCGGCGAGCCCGGCCCGAACTATACCCGCGGCATGGCGCTGATGGGCAAGTACGTGCTGATCGGCGAGGGCGTGCGCGGTTCGCTGGCCAAGCAGCTGATTGAAAAATTCGATCTGCAGAAGGGTCGCGAGCCGCAAAAATTCGGCATCGGCCTCAAGGAGCTCTGGCAGGTCAGGCCCGAGCATCACCGGCCCGGCCTGGTGCAGCATTCCTTCGGCTGGCCGCTCGGCATGAAGACCGGCGGAGGCTCCTTCCTCTACCATCTCGAGGACAATCTGGTGGCCGTCGGCTTCGTCGTCCACCTCAACTACAAGAACCCTATCTCTTCCCCTTCGAGGAGTTCCAGCGCTTCAAGACACACCCGGCGATCCGCGGCACCTTCGAGGGCGGCAAGCGGCTGTCCTATGGCGCGCGGGCCATCACCGAGGGGGCTTCCAGTCGGTGCCGAAGCTGTCGTTCCCGGGCGGCGCGCTGATCGGCTGCTCGGCCGGCTTCGTCAACGTGCCGCGCATCAAGGGCAGCCACAATGCGGTGCTGTCGGGCATTCTCGCGGCCGAGAAGATCGCCGATGCGATCGCCGGCGGCCGGGCCAATGACGAGCCGCACGAGATCGAGGCCGGCTGGCGTCTCAGCGCCATCGGCCAGGACCTGAAACGGGTGCGCAACGTCAAGCCGCTGTGGTCGCGCTTCGGCACGGCGGTCGGCGTGGCGCTCGGCGGCCTCGACATGTGGACGAACACGCTGTTCGGCTTCTCCTTCTTCGGCACGATGAAGCACGGCAAGACCGATGCGCAGAGCCTGGAGCCGGCGGCCAAGCACGAGAAGATCGACTACCCGAAGCCCGACGGCGTGCTCACCTTCGACCGGCTGTCCTCGGTGTTCCTGTCCAACACCAACCACGAGGAAGACCAGCCGATCCATCTGCAGCTGAAGAACCCCGAGCTGCAGAAGTCCTCCGAGCTCGACGTCTATGCCGGCCCCTCGACGCGCTACTGTCCGGCCGGCGTCTACGAATGGGTGGAAAAGGACGGCAAGGACGTGTTCGTCATCAACGCCCAGAACTGCGTCCACTGCAAGACCTGCGACATCAAGGACCCCAACCAGAACATCAACTGGGTGCCGCCACAAGGCGGCGAAGGGCCGGTCTATCCGAACATGTAGTGGTGTGGGGCATTGTTGCTGATCCTGCAGTAAGCTACCTTGTCTCCGGCGTGTATTTCGCCTCGCCGGGGAGGGGTGCCGATGAGCAAGTTTGCAGCCATCGACGTCGCGGTTCGCCTGCAGCTAGCGCAGGACGGAAAGGCGCTTGGACCGCGCGATGCCATCGGAGGGGCGGCCACAGGTTACGCCAGCCCGGCCGAGATCGAGGAGTTTCTCCTCAGCGTCGCCAGAAGACTGCGGCTCGATACGCCCGCCCTGCGGTTCGATTGGGGCGCGATAGACGCGGCGTCGATCGCCAACAGCAAGCTCTATGTCGTCCAGGAAATGATCGCCGAGAAGGCTTCGCTGGAGAAGTCCGATGGTTAACATTCCCGCCCTGGTCTTTCCCATCGTGCGCGCAGGCATGTCCGAGAGCATCCGTTCGATGTTCCGCAACGATGCCACCGATGCAGTCGTTTCCGTGATCGGAGACAGTCTGCGCCTGACGCGACGGCCGACGATCGGCTACAACGACGCCTCGACACAGCCGGAACTGTTCTCCCAGGCCCTGCCGATGATGGTCGGTCTCGCGGTCGGACAGATTACGAACATGCGCCTTCAATCCAAGACACCCAGGTCCGGGGCCGGCCTGATCAGCGTCGACGCTGCGACGCTGGGCGCCAGCGCTGCTTCCGTCATTGCCATCCTCGGATACGACGAAGAACTGAACGACGTGAGGCTGCTCGGGTTTCTCGACCGGGGCGCGGTGTACCAGCAGGTGAAGGGCGTCTGGAAGTGCCCTGTCGACAGCGAGCTTTTCCGGGATGACGGGGTCTGCCCGATTCATGGCGAGAAACTGGAAAAACAGTCATAGGGGCTTCCGGCGATGTTGACCGAAGTTCTCGGAAGGATCGACGGTTGGCTCGGCCGGTCCTTCATGCTGGCGCGCTTTTTCCCCTGGCTGCTTTTCTGCCTCGGCAATGCGTTCCTCGCTGGCGTCGCATTTCCGTCCGTGCGCGAATTCCTGCTGACGGAGTACCAGAACCTGGGCTCCGGCGAAAAGCTGGTCAACCTGGCAATGCTTCTCGCTGGCGTCGCGGTCCTTGCCTTCACGCTGTCTCCGCTGGTGCAGCCGATCACCAGCCTGCTGGAGGGGAAGGGGTTGCCCTGGTGGCTGGCGGAACCGCTCGTCCTCGGCCATGTCCTCAGCCGCGACCGCCGTCTCGAACGCGGCTATCGCATGTTTCTGAGGCGAGCCAAGCTGCCCGACAGCAAGGTGGTGATCACGAGGCTGTCGAAGGACCGTGCCGAAGGCGTATTCACCCGCGCAGTCACCAATCCCGACGCCATCAAGGCCGCGCAAAGAGCGATACGGTCACTTCGGGCAACGCGTTACCTGAACAGGCCGATCGAGGTCGACGCGTTGCAGGAGGGCATAGACTGCTTGTCGAAGGCCCTCCGGGAGAACTGCGCAGACGTGTCGAGGCTTTCTGCGTCTGCCGTCCGGGCGACGAGAAAGCGGGCCACACGGCTGGATGCCCTCCACAGGGAAATGATGTTCAAGATCGCGAAATATGCCAAGGACATAGCCGAAGCTCATGATGCGCGTGAATTTGCTGCATACGAAAGATCGTTTGCAGCCGCCGAAGTCGCGCCGACCCGTTTTGGCAACGACATTGCCGCCCTGCGCAGCTATTGCGAAACGAGGTACGGCTTCTACTTCGACTTCTTCTGGCCGCGTCTGCAACTGGTTCTCAAGGACGAAGTCATTCTCGCCAGACTGGACAGCGCGCGCATCCAGCTGGACTTCTCGATCCTGAGCCTGGTGTTGAGCGGGCTGTTCACGGTGATCTGGCTCGTCGTCCTCGGTTTCTGGGGCACCTCGCTCGAGGCATTGCTGACGATCGCCATCGTTGGACCGTTGCTGATCGGCCTCTGGCTTTGGATCGTGCATGAGAGCTTTTCGGCCTACGCGGAGGTCGTGAAGGGCGCGATCGACACACGGCGCTTCGAGCTTCTGAGCGCCCTGAGGCGGCCTCTGCCGAAGACGGTCGAGGAGGAGCCGGAGGTCTGGCGCAGTACCGAACGGCTTCTGGCACTCGGGGAGCGGGACGAGGGCATCGTTTACGAGCATCCTCCATGAGCAGGCTTTGGACCATCGTCCTCGTATGGATCCTGGCATGCGCGCGCGCCATTCCGCTCCTCGTCTATGCGGGTGTGGTGATCTGGCTGGCGACGCTTATTTCGGGGCGCCAGGAGGTGCCGGAACCGGTGTCGCGTCGGGACGTGCAGAAGAGCCACCAATTGCAACCCGGTGATCTCACGACCCCCGCCATCGACAGGCTGGGCGGCAAGTACCTCAACCAGGATGTCCGCGCCGGCGGCAGGGTGACGGAGGATATGGTGGCCGACAGGCCGCCGCCTGCCGTGGCCGCGAACACCATGGCCGCGATCATCACGATCACCCGCAGCGACTGGGACAAGGCTGCGATCGGCAGCGGCAGCGACGTCCGGATCTGCGTCGGCGGCAAGGATTTCGCCGGGGTGACGAAGGTGCTTTCGGTGAACTGCGGTGCTCAGGACTGCGAGGTCGTCGTGGGATTACCCAGGCTTCCGAACCAGACTGTCGATCCGGTCGTCCTCTCGGGAGCCATGCTGGTCGACGGCAAGGTCCAAGGCTGCGCGTCCCCTCGGCCGTAGGCCAGCCTGGAGGGAGGCGCATCCCTCCCGCTTATCAGTTTGTTAACCATGATTTCCTTAGTTTCGGCGCCGTCACCGATAATTAAGGAATTTTGCGATGTCGATTTCCCGCCGTGGCCTGCTTCTGGGTGCGTCCGCGCTGCTCGCAGGCTGTGCAACGAACGGTCCTGACCACCGTGCGAACTACGCTTCGCTTCCCGACGAGAAGCATCCGCTTCCCGCGATGCCGCTCGACAGGATCAAGCCGGAGTTGAGGCGGCAGGAAGTGGCCTTTGAGACCGGCGAGAAACCGGGAACGATCGTCGTCGATACGCCCGCAAGACGCCTGTACTACGTCCTCGGTGATGGCCGGGCGATGCGCTACGGCATCGGCGTCGGCCGGGATGGCTACGCGCTCAGCGGAAATGCCTACATCGGCCGCAAGGCGGAATGGCCCAGCTGGACGCCGACGCCCAACATGATCCGCCGCGATCCTCAGAAGAACCTCAAATATGCGGGCGGCGTCGAGGGCGGCCCCAACAACCCGCTCGGCGCAAGGGCGATCTATCTCTACCAGGGCGGCAATGACACGATGTTCCGCATCCACGGCACCAACCAGCCGCAGTCGATCGGTCTCGCCATGTCCAGCGGTTGCGTGCGAATGCTCAACCACGATGTCATCGATCTCTACGAAAAAGCCACCGTCGGCGGCCGCGTCGTCATCGTCCAGGCCGCCTGACGCCGCCCCTCCGATATCGTCACAGATAGGTCCTGCACATTTGGCCCGCCGCCTGTCGGGAAGGGCGGCGCGTGGCCAAATCTGCCCATGGCGCAACACGAGCACTCACGGGCGCAATCTGACCGGCATTCGTGGCTGTAGCTGCAAAGTTTGAACGGGTGAGATTGTTGCGAGCTGATGGCAGGGAGTAGCCATGGCATCGGGCCCTCCATCCGGTCGCAAACGGCTGCGGCGGCGCGGCCGGCCAATGCGCACGCCATACACTGCCTAAACGATAAAGGGAACCATCATGAAAAACCTACTCGCAAGCACCTGTCTCGCCTTCGGGCTTTTTGCCATGGCAGGCGCAGCCTCCGCGGCGGAATGCGGCGACGTCACAATTGCAAGCATGAACTGGCAGAGCGCCGAAGTGCTTGCGAGCCTGGACAAGTTCATCCTCAACGAAGGCTACGGCTGCAACGCCGAAATCATCGTGGGCGACACGGTGCCGACCATTACCTCCATGATCGAGAAGGGCGAGCCGGATGTTGCGCCTGAAGGCTGGGTGGATCTGTTGCCGGATGTCGTCAATCGTGGCCTGGAGGAAGGCAAGATCGTTGGCGCGGCAGTCGCGCTCTCCGACGGCGGTGTCCAGGGATGGTGGATCCCGAAGTACATTGTCGACGCTCATCCGGACATCAAGACGATCGATGACGCGCTCAAGCATCCTGAACTGTTCCCCGATCCGGAAGACAGCAGCAAGGGCGCCGTCCACAACGGTCCGCAGGGTTGGGGCGGCACGGTCGTCACCTCGCAGCTCTTCAAGGCCTATGGCGGCGAAGCCGCCGGCTTCAACTTGATCGACACCGGATCTGCGGCCGGCCTCGACGGCTCGATCGCCAAGGCCTACGAGCGCAAGGAAGGCTGGGTCGGCTACTACTGGGCTCCGACCGCTCTTCTCGGCAAATATGAGATGGTCAAGCTCGACCACGGCGTTGCGGCTGACCCTGCCGAATGGAAGCGCTGCAACACCGTTGCCGATTGCGCCGACCCGAAGAAGAACGACTGGCCGAAGGACAGGGTCAACACGCTGGTCACAAAGGGCTTTGCGGACCGTGCCGGTGCACCCGTCATGGACTACCTCAACAAGCGCACCTGGACCAACGACACGGTCAACAAGCTCATGGCCTGGATGACCGACAACCAGGCGAGCGGCGAGGACGGTGCCAAGCATTTCCTCCAGGAAAATCCGGACCTGTGGACCCCCTGGGTCTCTCAGGAGGCCGCCGACAAGATCAAGGCTGCGCTCTGAACGGGTTGCAGGGCACTTTCACAGGTCTAGAGTGATGGCGGCGCGCGCTGAAGGGCGCGCCGTCATCAGCATTCAAGGCGGCTGGGCGCAGGAACGCCCAGCGCCGAGACAGGCATGAGAAGGGGATCGGCATGGACTGGTTGACCAAGTTTCCGCACATGAACGACGACTCGCTCAGGACGCTCAAGAAGGCGATTGACGAGGGGTTCCGGGCGTTTACCCGAGCCTATGGCGACGGCATCGAATCATTTTTCGAGCCACTGCAGTATTTTCTCATTTTTTCCGAGCGTCTGATGACGCGTACGCCCTGGCCGATCGTTCTCCTCGCGGTCGCCCTTATCGCCTGGTTTGCGAGCCGCAACTGGAAGATCGTGGTGGGTTGCGTCGCAACGCTGCTGGTCATCGGTTACTTCGACATGTGGGACGACACGATGAAGACGATCTCGATGATCCTCGTCTGTACCGTCCTGTCGATCGCGATCGGCATTCCGATCGGCATAATAATGTCTCGCTCCGACCGGTTTCAGAACATGGTCAATCCTGTGCTGGACGTCATGCAGACCATGCCGAGCTTCGTGTACCTCATTCCCGTGGTCATGCTGCTGGGCATCGGCAAGGTGCCGGGACTGATTGCGGTGGTCATCTATGCCATCCCGCCGATGATCCGCCTCACCAATCTGGGCATCCGGCTCGTCGACAAGGATGTTCTCGAGGCAGCCGACGCCTTCGGTTCCTCCAACTGGCAGAAGCTGAAGAACGTGCAGATGCCGCTTGCACTGCCGACGATCATGGCCGGCATCAACCAGACCATCATGATGGCGCTGGCCATGGTGGTGATCGCCTCCATGATCGGCGTCCAGGGACTGGGGCAGCCGGTGCTCAAGGCGATCGCCAACCAGTACTTCACGCTTGGGATCTTCAACGGCCTGGCGATTGTCGGCATCGCGATCATCTTCGATCGCGTGAGCCAGGCCTACGGCAAGCGCCTGCAGCGCCACCGTGAGGTCGTGCACGGCTAGTTGCGCAAAGGCCCCGCCCCAGAGATGGAGCGGGGCCTCGCATGCTCATGCGATCTGCTGCTGGATCAGGGAGGGATCGGTATTCGCTCGCCCTGCAAGCGGGGAAGCCGATTTCCAGGCAACCACCATCATGGCGCCTATGACGGTGATGTGTTCCGCCACGACATAGAATTCGAGCGTCCGGAACGGCTCCTCCATCGTCCAGAAGTTATGAGCGATCGGTATCGTCAGCGCCGTGAACACCGAAAGCATGCCGGCGCCGAGCCAGGTCCATCGGTTGGCTATGACGAGGGCCGAGCCTGCGATCTGCGTGAGGGCGACCGCGACGTTGAAGAACGGTGCCGGCTGCAGCCCGAAATGGGCCATTTCCACGACCCCTGCGTTGAAATCGATCAGCTTGGACAGGCCGCTGGCCCAGAACATCGAGGTGAGTATCGTCCGCGCCAGATAGCCGAACCAGCGGGATCCGGTGATTGAATCGATAAGCGAAGGCATTTCAGTCTCCGATGAATGGTGTTGAAGACCGGGTATCCAGAGGATCTCCGGAGAGCAGCAGTCGCCCGAAAGAGGCTTTGTTTGACGTGCTGCGCTGCTAACAGCTCTACCAGAGCGGTAGTCCGATGATGTCACTGCGGTAACATCACACCGAGCCTGCGCGCGTTCCTGCGTTGCTCGTGCCGCAAAAGAAAAAGGCGCCCCGCCTGGAAAGGGGGACGCCATCGATCTGGACCTGGAGTTTTCCGGTTACTCTGCCGGACAGGTCATCCCGGTGTCGGTGCGGCGATCGTTGCGCTCCAGCGCAAGCGACAGGAAGAAGACGCCCATTCCGCAGAAGGCCATGATCGCGCCGACGAAGCCGACGGAGGCATAGCCGTAGCCCGCGGTGATCGCGATACCGCCGAGCAGCGCGCCAAGCGCGTTCGCCACGTTGAAGGCCGAGTGGTTTAGGGCCGCGGCGAGCGTCTGGGCATTGCCTGCCACATCCATCAGTCGCGTCTGCAGCGCCGGTCCGACGACGAAGCTGCAGCCGATGAGGAAGCAGCAGAGGCACAACATGGCCGGGATATGCGCCGTCAGGGAGAGCAGCACCAGCACGAGAAGGTAGGCGAAGAGCGCCCAGCCGATGGTGCGCATAAGCGATAGGTCCGCCAGCTTGGCGCCGAAGATGTTGCCGACGATCATGCCGGAGCCGAAGAGCGCCATCACCACCGGTACCATGGAAATCGGCAGCTTCGCGACATCAGTGACGATCGGCGAGATATAGGTGAACACCGAGAACATTCCGCAGAAGCCCGTGGCCGCGATCCCGAGCGTCAGCCACACCTGCTTACGCTTGAGCGCCCCGAGCTCGGTCAGCGCATTCACGCCGCTGGCTTGCTTGTCGCGAGGCAGGAACGCCGCGATCAGGATGACGGTGAGCATGCCGGTGGCGCCGACGGCCGCGAACATCAGCTGCCATTCGAACACCTGGCCGAGGAAGGCGGCGAGCGGCGTGCCGATCAAGGTGGCGACGGTAAGGCCCAGCATCACGCGGCCGACGGCCTGGGTGCGCTTGTTCATCGGAACCATCGAGGCGGCGACGAGGGCCGCTACGCCGAAATAGGCGCCGTGCGGCAGGCCGGTGAGGAACCGCATCAGGATGAAGCTCTCGAAGGTGGGGGCAATGGCACTCGCGAGGTTGCCGAGCGCAAACACCAGCATAAGTCCGAGCAACAGGTCGCGCCGGCGGAATCGGGCGCCGATCACCGCCAGAATCGGAGCGCCGACGACGACGCCGAGAGCATAGGCGCTGATGACGTACCCTGCCTGGGCGCTTGTGACGTCGAAGCTCCTGGCGACGTCCGGCAGAAGACCCATGATGGCGAACTCGCCGGTTCCTATGCCGAAGCTGCCGACGGCGAGCGCCAGGATGATGAGCGTTACGGTGAGCGGGGAGACCGTTGGCTGCGCGGAGGAGGGCACAGCGCGATCGGAGATGGGTAGGTCGGACACGTTGGCTCCGTGGAAGAGCCCTGCGCGGCGGCACAGGTGGAAACGGGCACGTCCAGCCACTCCTCCTGGCTGCGCTTGCAAATCTCCGGCCGGTTGGCCTTGCGGGGAAACAATTGGAAATCGGCCTGAATAGACGCGATTGTGCGGAACTTTAGCAGGATTCGACGGGAATCAAATCACTATTTTTTGCGACGCAAACTTGTCCATTTCCGGCGGCTATCACTTCCTGGTGATCGCACTTTCCCGCTCATGCTGTTTTTTTGCCGTTTTCAACCCTATCTAATGAGGGGGTGCCACCCGGAGCATTCCATGGAGATGGCGAATGAGAATACAGGCAATATTCAACAAGGATGGCGGTACGTTCCGTACGACCGACATGGATCTGTACGTCCGCAAGGCGGAGGAAATCTTCGCCAATGCCGGCCATCACCTGGATTGTGATATCGTCGAGGGCTCCGATATCGAGATGGCTTTGAAGCGCTGTGCGGGTCGTAGCGATCTCGATGCGATGCTCGCCGGGGGAGGCGATGGAACGATCTCGGCGGCCGCTGGCATCGCCTGGAAGAGCGGCATGCCGCTCGGCGTGGTGCCGGCGGGCACCATGAATCTCTTTGCCAGGTCGCTCAAGGTTCCGCTCGACATATGGCAGGCAATTCACGCACTCGCGGATGGCGATGTCGCCGCTGCGGATATCGGCAGCGCGGACGGCCGTGCTTTCGTGCACCAGTTCTCCGCCGGCCTCCACGCCCGGATGGTGCGCCTTCGTAATGCGATGACGTTCAATTCCCGCGTCGGAAAGATGATGGCGAATGCCCGCGCGGCTGTGGGCGTTGTCTTCGATCCCCCGGAATTCGATGTGGAATTCGATGTCGACGGCGTGAAATCGCACCGCTCCGTTTCGGCGATCAACGTCTCGAACAATCGCTTCGGCGACTACGGGCTGCTCTATGCCGACGACGTGACGGGCGGCCACCTCGGCTTCTATACGACGCAGCCGCTGAAGCCGGCTGGCGTTGCGCGTCTGGCCTTTGACATCATGCGGGGCAAGCTTCGTGAAAATGCCGACGTGACCGAAATGACCGGCAGCGCCGTCGACCTGCATTTCCCGCGGGTCGACCGGGCGATCAATTGCGTCATCGACGGCGAGCTGCTGCCGATGGGCCGCGATGTCGCGCTGCGTCTGCATCCGGGCGAACTCAAGGTGATCGTCCCGAAGGTGGCCGGAGACGCCGACAAGGAGCAGGTCGCGGCCTGAAGGCCCGACTCAGATTCGCGGCAGGTACGTCTGGTAGTCGAAGTCCGACACCGTTCGCAGATAGGTGATCGCCTCTTTCCGCTTCGTGTCTCCGTAGAGCTTCTGGTAGCGCGGCCCGAAGACATCGGCGATGAACGGCGAGGCGGAAAAATCCTCCACCGCGGTGAGGAAGTCGTGGGTCAGCCGCCGTGCGTCGGGCGCGTCCTTGCCGGGTTCTGTGACGGGACCCGGGTCCAGGTTCTCGTCGAGCCCGCGCAGTATGCCTCCCAGAATAGCCGTCAGCAGCAGGTACGGATTGACGTCCGCGCCGGCAACTCTGTGCTCGACACGGGCAGCCGGGCCGTCCTTGTCGGGGATGCGGATAGCGGTGCCGCGGTGGCCGAACCCCCAGGTCAGGTCGATCGGAGCGAATGATCCCGGCTGGAAACGGCGGTAGGAGTTCGCGAAGGGTGCGAAGACCAGCTGCGCATCGCGCATCGTGTCGAGCATGCCGGCGCAGACCGACTTCAGCTTCACCGGATCACCGCCCTTGGCGTCGAGAATGTTCCTGCCGTCGCGATCGATGATGCTTGCGTGCACGTGAAGCCCGGATCCCGCCTGGTTGGCGTAGGGCTTGGCCATGCAGGTGGACTTCAATCCGTGAAGCTTCGCGGCCTGCTCGGCAATGCGCTTGAGGTAGATGCAGTCGTCGGCAGCAGCCAGCGCATCGGGCCGGTGGAGAAGGTTGATTTCGAACTGGCCGGGGCCGAACTCCGCCGTGGTCGCGTCGGCGGGCAGATCCTGGGCGCGGGCCCAGGCGCGAACGGTCTGCAAGTAGCCGTCGAGCGCGTCCACCGCGCTCATGTCGTAGAGCTGGAAGCCGTTTGGCTCGTCGCGGTACATCAGCCTTTCCGGCGGGCGTGGCTTGCCCGTTTCGCGCCAGTCATCCTGGATCACATAGAATTCGAGTTCCGTCGCGACGACCGGGGTAAGGCCCCGGTCCTCGAACCGCTTCAGCAGCGCGGCAAGGATCGCGCGTGGATCCATGAAGCTCGGCGTTCCGTCGAATTCGTGCATCGTCGCCAGCACTTGCTTCGAACCCGCCGGCGCCCAGGGCATGGGTACCAGCGAACGACTGTCCGGGATACATGCGCCGTCCGGATCGCCGACACTCAGCGAGAGCCCGGTGATGTCGTCGTTGTCGTCGCCCCAGATATCGAGCGACTGGGTCGATGAGGGCAGCCGCACCGAACCGTCCCAGATCTTCTTTTCGCCCTCGAGTGGGATCTGCTTGCCGCGAAGGTCGCCGTTCATGCCGACGAGAAGGATCTCGATCCTCGGGGGGAGGTCGGGCGAGCTTGTTGCTGCCGTCTTTTGCTGGGTCATGTTCGGTATCGTCTCTGGCGGGTTGCAGATAGGCTCTGGATAGTAGCCGAATCTAGGTTCGGTCCCTTGCCAAAGTCCTGTTACATGGGCATTTTCCTAGCCTATTCTGTCTCGCCGTTCAACAAGTGAGGGGGCGTTGGGCGGCCGCAAAAATCCGAGACGTCGCAAGCGCTCCCTGCCGCAAGGAACCCTTCATGGATACCCAGTCAAACGCCGCCCTGTCCAATCTCGGTGCGCTCGACGCCGCCCATCATCTTCATCCGTTCTCGGACATGAAGAAACTGAATGCTGTCGGCACCCGCATTATCGAGCGGGCGGAAGGCTCGTACATCTTCGATAATCATGGCAAGCGCTATCTCGACGGGTTCGCGGGGCTCTGGTGCGTGAACATCGGCTACGGGCGCAAGGAGATTGCCGATGCCGTCTATCGGCAGATGAACGAACTGCCTTACTACAACACCTTTTTCGGCACCACGACGCCGCCGGCCGTCCTGCTTGCCCAGAAGATCACCTCGCATGCCGGGGCGAAGATGAACCGCGTCTTCTTCACGGGATCCGGATCCGAGGCGAACGATACGTGGTTCCGCATGGCCCGGGTCTACTGGGCGGCACTCGGCAAGCCGACCAAGAAGACGATCATTGCCCGGAAAAACGGATATCACGGCTCGACCGTTGCCGGCGCCTCGCTCGGCGGCATGAAATGGATGCACGAGCAGGGCGACCTGCCGATCCCCGGCGTCGTCCATATCGGGCAGCCCTTCTGGTACGGCGAGGGCGGTGACCTTTCTCCCGCTGAATTCGGCCTGAAGGTTGCGCGCGAGCTCGAGGAGAAGATCGACGAACTCGGCGAAGACAATGTCGCGGCGTTTGTCGCCGAGCCGATCCAGGGGGCAGGCGGCGTGATCGTGCCGCCGGAAACCTACTGGCCGGAGATCGCGCGCATCTGCAAGGCACGCAACATTCTGCTCGTCAGCGACGAAGTCATCTGCGGTTTCGGGCGCACGGGTCACTGGTTTGGCTACCAGCACTTCGGCGTGGAACCGGACCTTGCGCCTATCGCCAAGGGCCTGTCGTCGGGCTATCTGCCGATCGGCGGGGTGATGGTCAGCGACCGCGTCGGCGATGTTCTCGTCAACGAGGTGGGCGACTTCAATCACGGCTTTACCTATTCCGGCCATCCGGTCTGCGCCGCGGCGGCGCTCGAGAACCTGCGTATCATCGAGGACGAGAAGCTTGTCGAACGCGTCCACGACGACATCGGCCCCTATCTGGCCGCGGGCCTGAAATCGCTGGAGGATCATCCGATCGTTGGTGATACCCAGTGCGTCGGTCTCATGGGCGCGGTCCAGCTCGCGGAAGACAAGGCGACGCGTCTCCGGTTCGAAGACAAGGAAAAGGCGGGCGTGATGGTGCGCAATCACTGCCTGGAGAACGGCCTCGTCCTGCGCGCGACCGGCGACCGCATGCTCTTTTCGCCGCCACTCATCATCACTCGCGCAGAGGTAGACCAGATGGTCGAGACGACCCGCAAGGGGCTCGATCATGCGTTGAAAGAGCTGAAGGGCTGAGCCGGAGGACATCCGGCAAGGTCCCGGTTCCCCGGCCTTGATCAAACGACCCGCGCATTCACCTGAGTGCGCGGGTTCCCAAAGCACCCGTCGCCTTATTGCTTGACCGGGTAAAGCCAGGCGTATCCGAAGACATAGCTGTCTTCGGGCGTGCCGTATGTGTAGGGCAGCGACATCTCCCGCGTCTGAAGGCTTTCCGGAGCAATCTGTCTTCCGGAACGGCTGGCGAACTTCAGAAGTGGTGCGGGAATTTCGGCGCCGCTCTTTCCCTCCATGCGCCAGACGACGAGGACCTGCGAGGTCTCGTTCCAGGCAATTTGCGGGTCGAATGACGGATAGGCGGGTGACACAACGGGCGCTCCCGGGAACTGCAGGCGCAGGTTTCCGGCAAGATGCGGATCCTCGGCGATGACGGCGCCGGGCTCGGCCGGTGCCTCCTTCATGATCGCCGCAGCGAACGCGTCATAGGGAACGTTCTGCTTCTGGTAGTCGCCGGTTCGCCCCGCCAGCGCGACGCGCCCGAAGAGCACGGCCGGCACCAGAAGCATGATCAGGAGGGGAACCGGCAGGTAGCGTCCCAGGAATTTTTGGCCGGAAACACCTGCCGCCTCGAGCTTCATGCAGAGGTAGAGCGGCAGGATGAGCAGGAGCGGCGTCAGCCAGCGGTCCTTGATGTGCGACGCTCCCGCGAACACGATCAGAAGGGCAAGCACGATCAGGAACACGACGAGGATGCGCTCGACGAGCGCGGTCCATCGGTTGCCCTGCCGCAAGGCGTGGAACAGCGTGCCCCTGAAGACGGCTGCGAAGACCGCGACTGTCACGGCCGAGAAGCCGAGGATCGCCATCGCCAGCGAACCAAATCCCGTGGCGATCTGCGCCGGCAGGCTCAGCGTCTCTCCCGCGAGCTTGTCCATCGTCCGCTCGGTCGCAAGGCCGAGATTTCCGGCAAGCCACAGCCCGTGCGGAAGCACGATCAGCAGCGCCGCCGCGACCGTGAACGCGAGGCGGGGATCGAGGAGCCGCGCACGCCATTCGCGGTCCGGCAGGGTCGCGAGGAGGGCGGCGGCCGGCAGGATGGCGAAATTGTACTTGGAGATCAGTCCGACCCCGACCGCCACTCCTGTGAGGAGGTAGGAGAAGGAACTCGGCGTCTGCAGGGTGCGGAAGAAGCCGTAGAGGAAGAGGGAAGCCGCAAAGACGATCGCGACCGTATGGCTCAGATCTCGCTGGGCTTCGAAGGCGATCTGCGGGATCGTGAGCAGGCCGAGCGTCGCGATGATCGCAAGGTCCCGGTCCTTGAGGACCGTGCGCGCGGCGAGCCCATAGGCGAGATAGGCGAGGAAAAGGACGGCGTTCTTCAGCACGCTGACGGCGAACACGCTCGGACCCGTCACCTTGACCACCGCATACTGGATCCAGTTGTAGAACGGCGGCTGGGTGTCGTAGCCCGCCGCGAGCCACTGCGACAGAAGGATCTGCTGGGCCTCGTCGCGCTCCAGTGCGTCCGGCATGGCGAGGCGCACAAGGAGGTTGAGCACGAAGTAGCCGGCGATCAGCAGGAAGATCGCGGCCGGCGATGAACGCAGAAATTTCGTCATGTCACTCCTGCCGGAATGTCTGGCGTATGATGTAGTTCGGCGTGTCGTCGTCGCGGAAATAGGTCCGGGCGATCATCTCGGAAAGGATGCCAGTGGTGATCAGCTGGATGGAAGACAGAAACAGCATGACCCCGACGATCAGCATCGGTCGCATGCCGATGTCATTGCCGAAGATAAACTTGTCGATGAACAGGAAGGCGAGGATGAGGGCACTCACGGCACCGGCGGCAAGGCCGATCGAGCCGAAGAAATGTCCCGGCCGCGCCTTGTAGCGCATGAAAAACAGCACCGACAGGAGATCGAGGATGACCCGGAAGGTGCGGGAAATGCCGTACTTCGACGTTCCGAGCGTCCGCGGGTGATGGGTGACCACCATCTCGCCGATGCGCGAGCTTGGCACCACGCCCGCCACCCAGGCGGGGATGAAACGGTGCATTTCACCCATCAGCTTGACCTGCTTGATGATCGATGCGCGATAGATCTTCAGGCTGCATCCGTAGTCGTGAAGCCGGACGCCGGTGATTCTTCCGATCAGCGCATTGGCACACCAGGAGGGTATCTTGCGCAGGAACAGACCGTCCTTGCGATCCTTGCGCCAGCCGACGAGGAGATCGAGTTCCCGCTCATCGAGCGCTCGGGCCATGGCGGGAATGTCGCTCGGATCGTTCTGAAGGTCGCCGTCCAGCGTGGCGATAAGGCGGCCGTTCGCCGCGTCGATACCTGCCTGCATCGCGGCCGTCTGGCCGAAGTTGCGCTGGAGTTCGATGATCGCCATGCGAAGTCCCGGACGGGCGAGCGATGCGCGTGCGCGCAAAAGCGTCGCGTCCGTGCTCCCATCGTCGACAAGGATGAGCTCCCACGAAGAGACGCGCCCTTCCATCGCCGTGCAGACGCGGTCGATCAGCAGTCCGACGCTCTCTTCCTCGTTGAACACGGGGACGACCAGGGAGAGCTCGATGCCTTCCGCAAAGGTTTCCCCGGCAGCTACAGTTTCAGAATTCTCTAGCAATTACCTATCTCCCCTCCCGCCGGGAGGTTCTTTCTGCACGCGCGCCATGTTAATCACGGCCTCGCAAGCCCTGTAATGGATATTCAGCACTATATGACTTCGACACCGGATTCCAGCCGCTCCTCCTGGGTTTCCCGCAACGGGGTGACCCTGCTGACGGTCGCATGTCTTGCCGGCTATGGCGCCTTCGTGGAATGGCAGTGGGGCTGGAGCAAGCTCTTTGCGCAATGGCTGGAAATCGGCCTGTGGCCCGTTGCCGTGGCTCTGATGTCGCTGACGGCCACCTATTTCGTTCGCTCCTGGCGGATCCACGACTATTTCCCCTCCGAGACGGCCGGCCGCTTCCTTCGGCTTTTCCGTGTGACGCAGGTTCATAACCTCCTCAACATCATGCTGCCGTTTCGGGCAGGCGAGACGAGCTTTCCCCTGCTGATGCGCTCGGAGTTCGGCATTCCGCTCGCACGCGCGACGTCGGCGCTTTTCGTCATGCGCCTCCTCGACCTGCATGCTCTCTGCGCGGCCGCCGGGGTGGGCGTCGTCATCAATGCCGGAGGCACGTGGCCCTATGGGCTGGGCTGGATCGTCTTTCTCGTCTGCCCCCTTGCTTTCTATGCCCTCAAGGCCCCGATCCTTGCCAGGCTTCGGGGGCATGTTCCGGAGAGGCTCGAACGCATCGTCGAGGAAATCGAAGCAGGTATTCCCGCGGATCGGGGTGCCTTCGTGCGTGCCTGGGCCTTCACCGTCCTCAATTGGACGGTAAAGGTGCTGGTGCTGGCGTGGGTTCTGGCGCTGATGGGCGTACTTCCCCTCGGCGCCTGTTTCGGCGGAGCGCTCGGCGGCGAGCTTTCGTCCGTCCTTCCGCTTCATGCGCCGGGCGGGGTCGGAACCTACCCGGCAGGAATTGCGGCCGGAGCCATTGCCTTTGGTGCTGCCGGCAAGGGGGAGGCACTGGCGTCCCTGGGGCAGGCCGCGGTCAACACCCACCTTCTCATCATCGCATCGGCCTTTACCGGGACCGCCCTGTCCGTGCTCTTGTCGTCACGCAGGCGTTCCTGACGGGGACTACTGAAACGCCGTTTCGTAGAAGCTTCTGAGCTTGCGGGAGTGGAGCTTCTCCGTCGGCATTCCCGCGAGCTTCTCGAGGGCGCGAATGCCGATCCGCAGGTGCTGGTTCACCTGCGTGCGGTAGAAGGCCGTCGCCATGCCGGGCAGCTTGAGTTCCCCATGGAGCGGCTTGTCCGAAACGCAGAGCAACGTGCCGTACGGCACGCGGAACCGGAAGCCGTTGGCCGCGATCGTGGCTGATTCCATGTCGAGCGCGATGGCGCGCGACTGCGAAAGCCGCTTGACCGGTCCCCGCTGGTCACGCAGTTCCCAGTTGCGGTTGTCGATGGTCGCGACCGTGCCGGTCCGCATGATGCGCTTGAGGTCGTACCCCTCGTAGCCCGTCACCTCCGCCACCGCACCCTCGAGCGCCACCTGCACTTCGGCGAGTGCCGGAATCGGAACCCATACCGGCAGGTCGTCGTCGAGCACGTGGTCTTCGCGCACATAGGCATGGGCGAGCACATAGTCGCCAAGCGTCTGGCTGTTCCTGAGCCCCGCGCAGTGGCCGAGCATCAGCCAGGCATGCGGGCGAAGCACGGCGATATGGTCGGTGATCGTCTTGGCGTTGGAGGGTCCGACGCCGATATTCACCATGGTGATCCCGCCGTGGCCCTTCTTCTTGATGTGATAGGCCGGCATCTGCGGCATGCGACCGAGCGTGAGGTCCGATTCCGGGCGGTCGGAGCCTGCGTGCGTGACGATGTTTCCCGGCTCGACGAAGGCCGTGTAGCCGTTGCCGCCCTCGGCCATCTGCATTCTCGCCCAGGCGCAAAACTCGTCGACGTAGAACTGGTAGTTCGTGAAGAGGACGAAGTTCTGGAAATGGTTGGCGCTGGTCGCGGTGTAGTGGCTGAGTCGGGCCAGCGAATAATCGACGCGCTGGGCGGTGAAGGCTGCAAGCGGCGAGGGCTCTCCGGGACCGGGTTCGTAGGAGCCGTTGGCGATCTCGTCGTCCGTATTCGTGAGGTCGGGCGCGTCGAACAGGTCGCGCAGTGGCAGCTCGATGTGTTCGGCGACTTCCGCTTCGACATAGGCACCTTCGCCGAAGGCGAAATGGAGCGGGATCGGTGTCGTCGATTCGGACACGGTCACGCGGATGCCGTGGTTGCGCATGAGGTGGCCGAGCTGTTCCTTCAGATAGTGGCGAAAGAGCTTCGGGCGGGTGATGGTCGTCGTGTAGATGCCCGGCGAGGCAACGTAGCCATAGGAAAGCCGCGAATCCACGTGGCCGAAACTCGTGGTTTCCACGGCGACCTGCGGGTAGCAGGCGCGGAACCGCTTGTCCGGAGTGCCCGACTTGCCGAGCGATACGAACGCGTCGGTGAGGAACTTCGTGTTCCTCTCGTAGAGCGCTTCCAAAGCATCGACGGCCTTTGCCGGATCGTCGAAGGTCTGTGGCTCGTAGCGTTCAGGCGTGGAGAAGGAAAGTGGACGGGGATAGGAGATGGTTTTGCTCATGAATCATTATAGTGAGTTGCTTTTTACAAGCAAACGACAAGAACTTTGCGCTGGCAAGCGGAGTTTTCACCACTCGACCGGGCCTTTTGGTCAAACGGAGGCGAAAGTCAGCGGGGACTTGCAAGAATAACCGCAGCGCCCACCAGTGCGATGGCGGCACCCGAAAGATCGAACCGGTCCGGGCGGACGCCTTCAGCAAGCCAGAGCCACAGCAAGGAGGCCGCAATATAGACGCCGCCATAGGCTGCATAGGCGCGTCCGGCCGCATTGCTGTCGATCAGGGTGAGCAACCAGGCGAAGGCCACGAGCGACCCGACGCCGGGTATGAGCCACAGGCTCGATTTGTCGAGTTTCAGCCAAGCCCAGAATGCGAAGCAACCGGCGATCTCGGCAAGGGCTGCAAGGGAGTAGACGGTTACGGCCTTCACGATGCCTCCGGATGCTAAGAATGGGCAGCATCCACGGCTCTAGCATTCATGTTCGTGTCGTGCACGGCGAAATTGTGAGGCGGGAAAACGGAAGGCAGGGGCGGCAGAAGCGCCGCCGGGCATCGCCGGTCATCGAAACGTGCCGGCGCGTGCAAAAGCGCTGATCAGATGGCGCCGCGGCAGAAAGGCGTGCCGGCGCAGGCGGTGAAGACGCCAGGCTGTGCCTTCGCGTGGCGGCGGGCGTCGCTTTCGACGGCTGCGGCGAGCGAAATCGCGAAAACTGCCATAAGCAGGGTGATCATCGTCAGGCGGCGGCTTAGGACTTCCATGGATCGGCTCGAGACTGTTCAGTTGTTGTCGATGATGCGTTCTCGCATGTCGCGACTGAACGATGACTGAGAGGTCTGTTCATCTGGCGTTCATCTTTCTCGCCCGCGCTTGAAGCCGGGTCGAGCGGACTCTACCTTCTCCAATTGAAGGAGAACGTCATGACAAAACCGGTTGAACTCTATTTCTGGCCGACGCCGAACGGCTACAAGATCACCATCATGCTGGAGGAGCTAGGCGTCCCCTACGACGTGAAATACGTCAACATAGGCAGGGGCGAGCAGTTCGCTCCCGATTTCCTGAAGATAGCCCCCAACAACCGAATGCCCGCGATCATCGATCCCGATGGTCCGGGAGGAGAGCCGATCTCGGTCTTCGAGTCCGGTGCGATCCTGCAATATCTCGGACGCAAGCACGGCAAGTTCTATCCCACCGACGAGCGCAAGCGCGTTCAGGTGGAAGAATGGCTGTTCTGGCAGATGGGTGGTCTTGGCCCCATGGCTGGGCAGGCACACCATTTCCGTCAATATGCTCCGACCAAGGTCGAGTATGCCATCGATCGCTACACGAATGAGGTCAACCGCCTCTACGGCGTCATGAACAAGCGCCTCGCCGATCACGAGTTCCTTGCCGGCGAGTATTCGATCGCCGACATGGCTTCGATCGGGTGGACCCGGTCGTATGAGAACCAGGGGCAGGACCTTGCGGAGTTTCCCAACCTGAAGCGCTGGTTCGATGCGGTGCTGGCGCGACCCGCCGTGCAGAGGGGTATTGCGGTCGGCCAGGAAGAACGTGCCCGGCAGACAAGCCTTGCCGAGGACAAGGAGGCGCAGAAGATCCTCTTCGGGCAGCGGGCGCGCTGACCGGTTTTCCCTTTTTCCCCGCGGCCGGGTTTGCGGCCGCGGGGGCTCCACCCCGCGCCCGCGATAGTTGGCGGAGCAGCGATACGTGCGCGACCATGTGCTTTTCGATAGCGAATTGCCGCCATTTTCCGTCTCGCCGGCGCATTTTCGCGCGATCGTCAAAACAGCCGATGTTTCCCGTGGTTAGCAAAACGTTGAAATCGCCAGTTGAATATTTCGTAAATTTTTCTGCGAATGCCCGCGTTTCCAGCGGGTCCGATGTTTAACGAAAAGCCAAGTTTACCAACTGTTTGAACTTTGTTTGTCGCAAATTAATCATGCATTTTAAGCGCCCATTGAAAGCCCGCTGTCATAGTGAAGCCATAAGACGAGCACGGAACAAACCGGCCGAAAATCCAACGGGGTGACCTAAGCCGCAGAAGACGGCAGGCCCCCGCGGGACGCCCGAAAAGGGCAATAAAACAGGGCGTTACAAGCGGTACTCAAGTAGACAGGGACACAGAAGATGGCACGTTTTGAAATCCAGAATTCCGAGATGGCCGCCATGATGGGCGGTGAGACCCGCGCCGACACTTTCTGCGACATGGGTTTGATGTATGCGACGGGTCGCGGATGCGACGTCGACCTGGTCGCCGCACACAAATGGCTCAACATTGCTGCAATCAAGGGTTGTGATCGCGCTGCGGAACTCCGCGCCGACCTGGCGGCGACGATGAGCAAGACCGATCTGGCGCTGGCACTGCGTGCGGCGCGCGATTGGATGACCGTGCACTGAGGGGAGGAGGCGCGTAGCGAGATTGGATGGCCGAGGCGGAAAACAACAAGAAGAATACGTGCCGCCGCACACCGCCATCCCGGCTCTCGTCGTTCGCTACGCGCTTCTTTCGAGCTTCCTGAGCACCAGCGGCAGGGCTTCGGCGAAGCGCACCATGCTTTCCTCAGGTCCGGCGCTGACCCGTATGCAGCGGTTGAGTGGTGCTACGCCCGGCATTCGGATGAAGACGCCGTGCTCCATCAGGCCGTCGACGATGTTGCGGGCATAGTCGCCGTCGCGAAGGCAGTCGATGGCGATGAAATTGGTCGCCGAGGGCAGGGCCACAAGGTTGTTCTCCTCGGCAATGGCGGCAATCCGCGAGCGCGAGGTGGCAATTCGCCCGACGACTTCGGCCAGATAGTCCTGGTCCTCGAGCGCGGCAAGCGCGGCGATGACGGAGATCCGGGCCATCCCGAAATGGTTGCGAATCTTGTCGAATGCGGTCGCGTTGCCGAGCGTTCCGATCGCGTAGCCGATCCGCGCTCCCGCCAGTCCATAGGCCTTGGAGAATGTCCGCATCCTGAGAACGTTCGGCTGCCCGACAAGCGCATTGATTGCCGGTATCGCCTCGCCGGGCGCGGTCTCGCAATAGGCCTCGTCCAGTATCAGAAGCGTTCGCGGCGGAAGAGCCCGGGCAAATGCGACGATACTGCCCGCATCCCACCAGCTTCCCATCGGATTGTCGGGGTTCGCAAGGTAGACCAGCGGCGCGTCCGTACGCTTCACTGCGGCGAGAAGACCGTCCAGGTCTTCGCGATCGTTGACGTAGGGGACCGTTTCAAGGCGTCCGCCGAAGCCTTGGACGTGGTAGTTGAACGTCGGGTAGCCTCCGAACGAGGTGACGACGATCGTTCCCGGTTCCACCACCATGCGCACGATCTGCCCGAGAAGCTCGTCCACCCCGCCGCCGATCGCGATGTTGTCGCGCGATATGCCGTGATGGATCGCAAGTGCTTCCCGGAGCTCGAAATTTTCCGGGTCGCTGTACATCCAGGTTTCATGGACGTTGTTGCGTATCGCCTCCAGAACGGAGGGCGCAGGGCCGAAGCCGCTTTCATTGGCGCCGATTCTCGCCTGGATCTTCTGGCCGCGCTTGCGCTCGATCGCTTCGGGACCGATGAAAGGCACGGTCGAGGGCAGGCCGTTGGTGAGGGGCGTAAAGCGGCTGAAACTGGACATGGGCAAACCTGGATTGGAACATCGCGTTGCGGTCCCTCATGCACCGCAGCCATTCATTGGTTGCGGAATCGGGATCGCACGGCACCCTATCCAAAAAATGCGGCGTGTAAATCAGACGACGGCAGACCCGACCGAAGCCTTCTCGACGCCGACCATGTATGGGCGGGCGCCTTCCATCTTCTTGCCGGAGATGCCGCCGGTGAAATAGTCGCTTCGAACGATCGAATGGAGGAGATCGGCGTCGATCTCCTTGATGAACTGGACGTTGATGCGATGGCCGTTGCGGAACACTTCGGCGCATCCGATCTTCGCGGCGATGCCGACCACCGAAAGATAGTAGTGAGTGGAGAGCCCGATCGTCGTGCCGACCGAAAAGGTCGCGCTGCCGAGCGAAATGTCGATCAACTGACAGGACCGGATCTTGGGGAAGGCGAGGTCCAGCCCCACTGTCAACAGCACAGCTTGCCGATTGACCGCGAAGCGTTCCCACTTGCGCTCATAAAGTCCTGCCCCTGGCGAGTGTTTCACCAAATCCGACATCCGAAGCTCCTCGTTCAGGGACATCATGTCCAGGGTAACCGAGGCCGAGTGTCGCAGCCGTTTATTCCGAATTGTTAAATCAGATGACTAAAACTTTAACGGCCTCGATCATATCGCCGTATCGGCGGTGCAAGTGCCGGTTCCGGCTCACGCAAGCACGGTCTCGGCGCCCTGTGTGACGCGACGCAGGAACTCGGCATCGAGGAACATGTTGAAGCGGACCACCAGTTCCTCGCGGTCGCGACGGAACTCGGTGCAGCCGATTTCGTCCCGCACGCCGTGAATCTCCAGGTAGAAGTTTTCCGGCAGCTCGAGATTCCTGTTCACGTTCAGCACCGCTCCGGCGCAGGAAATGCTCATGATCAGGCAATTGTAGACCGTCGAGGAGCGGAGATGGTGGCCGATGGGAATGATGTGGCCGGGACGCTCGATCCTGTACTGGACGAAGCTCCGCTTGGGTTGCCGGAACTTCGCCTGCTCGTGGATGTGTTCCAGGGGCATGGGTTCCTCCCGCATGTGTTGCCCTGATGTTCGGTCTATGTTCAGCGTATCGGAATGGGATTTACAGAGAATGAAGAAAGCCGCCAGCAATTTAGCGAGCGGCTTGTAAATCCTTGTTTTTTCCGGAGGCGAAGCGGCTATTGGAAAGCCTGCAGTCCCGTCTGCGCACGACCGAGGATAAGCGCGTGAATGTCGTGCGTTCCCTCGTAGGTGTTGACCGCTTCCAGGTTCATCACATGGCGGATGACGCCGTACTCGTCCGACACGCCATTGCCGCCGTGCATGTCGCGCGACACGCGGGCGATGTCGAGCGCCTTGCCGCAGTTGTTGCGCTTCATGAGAGAGATCAGTTCGGCCGGCGCGCGGTGTTCGTCGAAGAGGCGACCGAGTCGCAGGGCACCCTGGAGGCCGAGTGAGATTTCGGTCTGCATGTCGGCGAGCTTCTTCTGGATGAGCTGATTGGCTGCCAGCGGCTTGCCGAACTGCTTGCGGTCCAGCGTGTACTGACGCGCCGCCATCCAGCAGAATTCGGCGGCACCCATCGCGCCCCAGGCGATCCCGTAGCGGGCGCGATTGAGGCACCCGAAGGGTCCGGCGAGACCTGAAACGTTCGGCAGGAGGTTCTCATCCGGGACGAACACGTCCTGCATCATGATCATGCCGGTGACGGAAGCGCGAAGCGAGAACTTGCCCTCGATCTTCGGCGTCTCGAAACCCTTCATGCCACGTTCCAGCACGAATCCCTTGATCTTGTCGTCATGCGCATCGGACTTCGCCCAGACGACCGCGACATCGGCGATCGGGGAGTTGGTGATCCAGTTCTTGGCGCCCGAGATCAGGTAGCCGCCGTCGACCTTCTTGGCGCGGGTGATCATCGAGGAGGGGTCGGAGCCATGATCGGGTTCCGTGAGGCCGAAGCAGCCGACCCACTCTCCCGAGGCGAGCTTCGGCAGGTACTTGGCGCGCTGCTCGTCCGTGCCGTAGGCGAAGATCGGGTGCATGACGAGGGAAGACTGCACCGACATCGCCGAGCGGTAGCCGGAATCGACGCGCTCGACCTCGCGAGCGACGAGGCCGTAGGAGACGTAGTTCGCGCCGACGCCGCCGAATTCTTCCGGGATGGTGGGACCGAGCAAGCCAAGCTCGCCCATCTCGTTCATGATCTCGCGATGAAAGATCTCGTGGCGGTTCGCCTCGAGCACGCGCGCGGCCAGCCTGTCCTGGCAATAGGCGCGCGCCGTGTCGCGGATCATCCGCTCTTCATCGGTCAACTGGTCCTCCAGCAGGAAGGGATCCTCCCAGTTGAAAGCCGCCATCTTCGCCCGTGCCTGTTCCGGGGTTGCCGCGTGGTGTTCGCTCATCATTCCCATCCTGTTGCGGTCATTTCGTTGCAAAATAGCTATATCAGGTCGTCAACAGCCGAAAGGGGTGGAACGAAATCGGGCCCTTCCGGCTTTCCGTATTTGCGAATGCCATCATGCATTTGAAGAATGAGCCCTGTCTCAGAATTGCGAAACCTTCCGGCAAATTCATCGCCGCGGCCTTGATTATGCCCTTTGTGGGTGCCCACGTCTTGTTGACGAATGACAAGGAGTCGAAGCGATGCGAGACCGTTTTCTGAGGTCGATGGAACGAATTGTAGCGAACCAGGAGCGCCTGGGCGAGCTATTCTGGCCCTTCGACCGAACGCTCGATCGCAAGGCTCCGAGGGTGCGAAAGCCCGGGGCGGACGCCCCCGTCCTGACCGAGATCACCGATTTCGGCTCGAATCCCGGCGCCTTGACCATGTTCGCGCACGTGCCGGCAAACCTTAAGCCCGATGCGCCTCTTGTGGTCGTTCTGCATGGATGCCGGCAGACGGCGGCAAGCTATGATCGCGCGAGCGG
The DNA here is from genome assembly GCF_016864555.1 of Sinorhizobium sp. BG8. Taxonomy (NCBI): domain Bacteria; kingdom Pseudomonadati; phylum Pseudomonadota; class Alphaproteobacteria; order Hyphomicrobiales; family Rhizobiaceae; genus Sinorhizobium; species Sinorhizobium sp. BG8. The sequence continues at coordinate 2,089,245 of NZ_CP044011.1, forward strand.
GTGGGCTGCGCTTGCCGAGGAGGAGGGGTTCGCCGTGCTCTACCCCGAACAGAGGCTGGCCAACAATCAGGGTCTCTGTTTCAACTGGTTTCGCCCAAGCGAGGTCACTCGCGATCGTGGGGAACTGATGTCGATCCGCCAGATGATCGAAAGCCTGGCCGAACATGCGAAGTCGGACCGCCGCCGCATTTTCATTACCGGGCTCTCCGCCGGCGGCGCGATGACGGCGGCCATGCTTGCCAACTATCCGGAGCTATTTGCCGGGGGAACGATCATTGCCGGTCTGCCCTTCGGTGCGGCCCGTGACGCAACCCGGGCGCTCCAGGCGATGGAGGAGGCACCGGAGCGCAGCGCACGCGAATGGGGCGACCTCGTCCGAAAGGTATCGCCGCAGATAGTCTCGAAGCCGGTCATTTCCGTCTGGCACGGCACTGCGGACGAGACCGTCTCCGCGAGCAACGCGGACGCGATTCTGGCGCAATGGCTGGACGTCTATGGGCTCGACATATCGCAGTTCACCGAGACGGCGTCCAGGGCGCGCAGGGTCCGTCGCTGGCGGGATGCCGAGGCGCGGTCTCTGGTCGAGTTCCACGAGGTCGCGGGGCTCGGGCACGGAACCCCCGTGGCGCGCGGTTTCGGCGGCGGATATGCGACGTGCGGCGAGCCGTTCATGCTGGATGTCGGATTTTCATCCACACTCGAAATTGCAAGGGACTGGGGACTGCTGCCCCTTCGCCGACGGCTGGCCAGGACAGCTGCGCACCGCGGCTAGAAGGCAAGTCTGCATCGCCTTCCATCCGTCCTCGCGGGCGCGGGGATCCTGGACCTATCCTCCTGATCCCCCGTAACCTTTCGTCTTCGGAAAGGCCGAGGGAACGACGGCTGGCGCCTTCTCGCCCGGTGACCACATCGGCGGAAGAAAACCGGGTCACCCCTCATTGAATCAGCCCCGCCCGAACGTAATACTCATGGCGCTTATGCCGGAGGGGAAGGGCATGTTCGAGCGAGTAGTAAGCCGCATTGCACCGATTGTTTTTCTATCGGTCGCGGTTTTCGTGTGTGAGGCCGGTGCCGCTGAGGCCAAGCGTGTCGCCTTGTTGATTGCCAATCAGAAATACGAGGCGACCGCACAGCTGAACAATCCGGCAAATGACGTCGAACTCATGCGCCAGTCGTTCGAGAGTGCGGGTTTCGATTCGGTCAATACAGTACACGACCTGGACCGAGCCGCCATGGTCAAGGCGCTTCGCGATTTCGAGGACCAGGCGATCGATGCAGAAGTCGCCGTGGTCTACTATTCCGGCCATGCGATGGAAATGAACGGCGTCAATTATCTGCTGCCCGTGGACGCCATGCTAAAGAGCGATCGGGACGTAGAGGACGAAAGCGTGGCGATCGACCGCGTCCAGCGGGCCCTCAACGGCGCGACCCGCCTGAAGCTCTTCATTCTCGACGCCTGCCGCAACAATCCGTTCGCCCAGAGCATGACACGATCGATCGGAACGCGCGCCGTGACCCGCGGCCTCGCTCGCGTGGAGCCCGAATCGGCGGACACCCTCATCGCCTTTGCGTCGAAGGCCGGTACGGTTGCGCTCGACGGAGAAGGCAGCAACAGCCCGTTTGCGACCGCGCTTGCCAAGTACCTCGTCGAACCGGGGGTGGATGTGCGCATTGCCCTCGGCAAGGTCCGGGACGAGGTGGTGCAGGTGACCAATCGCGAACAGGAGCCATTCGTCTACGGTTCGCTCGGCGGCGCCCAGATCTTCCTCAATATCAAGCAGGTGACCATCAACGTCACCAACAGCGGCAATACGCAGGAAGTCTCTCCCAACGGCCAGTCCGAGGCGGCTGCCGATTGGCAGAACATCCGCGATCTCGCCGACAAGGACCTCCTCCAGGCTTTCATCGCCAAGCATGGCAAGGACCCGGTCTACAAGATGCTGGCGGAAAAGAAGCTGGCATCGCTTGCCGAGGCCGAGCAGACCAAGGGCCAGGCGGCCGACGATATCGCCTGGGAAGCCCTGAGCGGCTCCACCGACGCCGCCGCGCTGACGCGTTTCATCGAGCGTTATCCCTCGAGCGGTCACAAGGCGGAAGCCGAGCGGCTGATTGCCGCGCTGGAGCCTGAGAAGGGCCTCGGCGTCAGCCAGGGCGCCAAGGAGACCCCCGCGTCGCGCGACTGTTATCTGCTCGCGGGAGAGCCGCAGTCCCTGCCGAATTTTCTCGGTGTGAGCTTCCTCAAGATCGATGCCAAGCGGGCGTTGACGGCGTGCGCCCAGGCCGTCAACGAGAATCCCGCAGACGGGATGCTCGTCGACCTGCTCGGCCGCGCCCATGACGCCGACCGGAACTATGTGGAGGCCCGCCGGAACTACGAGAAGGCCGTCGAACTTGGCAACATGTACGCGCTCACGAACCTCGCCTGGTTTTCCGTCTACGGAACCGATGGCCCGATCGATGTGGCCAAGGGCCTGAGCATGTTCGAAAAGGCGGCAACTGCCGGCAATGCCTATGCCCAGGCGTCGCTCGGATGGCTTTACCGCGAAGGCTATGGCGGAACGAGGCAGGATCTGGCCGAGGCGGCGAGGTGGTATCAGCAATCCGCCAACCAGGGCTATGCGAATGCCATGGCGACGATGGGCTGGTTCTACCGGGAGGGCAAAGGCGTAGCGCAAGACTACGTGCAGTCACTGAACTGGTACCGCAAGGCCGCAGATGCCGGCGATGCCAACGCCATGTCCTCGCTCGGCTGGGCGCACCAGAATGGTCTCGGTACGCCGCAGAACTACGCCGAAGCCAAGGTCTGGTACGAAAAGGCGGCCAACAATGGCGACGCCTATTCCATGGCGTCGCTCGGCTGGTTCTATGACGTCGGCAACGGCGTGAAGCAGGACTATGTCGAGGCCCGATACTGGTACGAGAAGGCGGCCAACAACGGCAGCGCCTATGCGATGGGCAATCTTTCCCGCCTCTATGACCAGGGATTCGGAACGCCGAAGGACGCCAAGGAGGCCGTGCGCTGGGCTGCCGCCGCCGTGGAGAGCGGTGACGCCAACAAGCTCGCGGAACTGAAGTCCAGTCCCGGCAATTTCACTCCTGCCTTCCGCAAGGAGATGCAGAACCTCCTGCGGGAACGTGGTCTCTATAGCGGAGCGACGGACGGAGAATTCGGTGTCGCCACGATCGCGGCAATCGAACGGCTCGCCTCATCCAGGGAAAATGCAGCGGCAGCGACCTCCGGTGGGGACGGCGGGAACAGCACCATCCAGCCGTTTGTAAGTGCGACCGGTTCTGACGCGGACCAGTGCTATGCGCTTGCGGGCGAGCCGAACGTGAAGCCCGGATTCAACGGTACTCTCTTCGCCCAGATCGACTACGGGCGGGCAATCCCCGCCTGCGAGGCTGCGCTGGCGGCAAATCCCGGCGACAACATGATCCGCAACATGCTCGGCCGCGCCAACGACGCCGCACGCAACTACGCCAAGGCGCGGGAGAACTATCAGAAGGCCGCGGACGAGGGCAATTACTATGCCCTCACCAACCTTGCCTGGTTCTCGATCTACGGCACCGACGGGCCAGTGGACATGCAGAAGGGCATCCGCATGTTCGAGCAGGCCGCGAACGCCGGAAATCCCTACGCGCAGGCATCGCTCGGCTGGCTCTATCGCGAGGGCTACAACGGCACGCCCAAGGACTACGACCGGGCGGCTGACTGGTACCGGAAGGCCGCGGACCAGGGCTATGCGAACGCGCAGGCCACCATGGGCTGGTTCTATCGCGAAGGGCTGGGCGTCGAACGCGACTACAATGCCTCGATCGACTGGTACAAGAAGGGTGCCGCCGGCGGCGATATCAATGCCATGTCGTCTCTCGGCTATGCCTACCAGATCGGCCTCGGTGTCGCCGTCGACTTCGTCGAGGCGCGCAAATGGTACGAACAGGCGGCCGCGTTCAACGACTATTACTCCATGGCCTCGATCGGCTGGCTGTATGACGTCGGTAACGGCGTGAAACAGGACTATGTGGAGGCAAAGGCCTGGTACGAGAAGGCGGCCAAGGGCGGCAACACCTATGCCATGGGCAACCTCTCCCGGCTCTACGACCAGGGCCTGGGCGTACCCACGGATCCGCAGCAGGCGGCTCGCTGGGCCGTCGCCAGCATCGAGGGTGGCGACCAGGCCAAGCTGCAGGAACTGAAGACCTCTCCAGGGAACTTCTCTCCGCAGTTCCGCAAGGAGCTCCAGACAATTCTCAAGCAGCGTGGTTTCTATTCCGGCCCGATCGACGGTGACTTCGGCATCGCGACCCAGAATGCGATCGACCGGTTGGCGAGCCGAACCTGAAACCGCGGCCGGACGGCCGGTGCGGCAGGTCCGGCAAAAGTCTTTGGCCGTCTCGCGCCGGAATCGCGTGGATACGGGAGGCCGCGGCCTCCGCGCGATCATGAACGGACCAAAGAGTATCGACTCCGTCCTGAGGCAAAAAACAGAAACGCCGGGGAAGGTCCCCGGCGTTTGTCATTCGAGTATCCGCGAGCCTCAGAGAAGGAAGTCGCTCGTGTAGAGTTTCGTGGCGTTGACCTCGACCTGGAAGTCCGAACGGCCGTCGCCGTCAACGTCGGCCGAAAGTATGTAGCTCTTGTAGCGCAGTTCGCCTGCTGTGCCCGAGAAGTTGCTGCTGCCGATGTAGTCGAACGCCTGGTTGCCGCGATAGGTCGTGTCGGCATCGATCCCGCGAAGGTCGATGTAATCGCCTTGCGAGCGGCTGAAGTCCTCGATCACGTCGCGGCGCGATCCGACGACCGAATCTGCGATGGAGTTAAAGTCGAAATAGTCGGCGCCGCTGTTTCCCTGGAGGATGTCGTTGCCACGGTCTCCCCTCAGGATGTCGTTGCCGCTTCCGCCGAAAAGGTCATCGTCGCCATTTCCGCCGATGAGCAGGTCATTCCCGCCCAGGCCGTCGAGTTCGTCATGGCCCGATCCACCGTTCAGCGTGTTGCGGCCGAAGGTCCCGATCAGGGTATCGTTGTAGCTCGTGCCAATGGCATTCTCGATGCTGATCAGATCTTCCATGTCCGATCCAACCTTTGCGTATTGCTCATCGAGGTCCACATAGACCCCCGAACCGCGTAGATCGCTCGAATCCTGGAGCTGGTAGGAGATGGTGTCGGTACCGGTTCCGCCGTGGAAGGTGTTCTCGTAGCCGACCGACTGAAACGTGTCGTTGCCCGAATCGCCGTTGTAGACGCTCTCGAGCGTCTTTACCCGGAACAGGTCGTTGCCGGCGCCGCCGAAGACGTTGTCGCGCTCGGTCGAGTCGATTGCGTATCCGTCGTGGGTGTAGATGTCGTTGCCGTTGCCGAGGTAGATGTCGTTGCCGCCCTCGTAGCTGTTGCGAACGATGTCGTCGCCGTCACCTGCGGACACCCAGTTGAACCCGCCGAGGCTGTCGACCCGGTTCAGGATGATCTCGTCGTCTCCCGCATAGGCATAGACGCGCAGGTCCACGGCCGAATTCTGCTGGATGAAATCGTCGTCGTCCGTACCGTATATATAAGTCGTCATGGCTTGTTCCTCTGTCAGTGTCGCCGCATTCGATGCAGGGAAGCTAATCCCGCCAGGCTGAACCCACGTTGAACGGAGGCGATCGACCGGGGCGGCTCCCTGCGGGGCGTAGAAGTGCCCGAGCCTCGTGGCCGAAAGCCGGAACAAAGATGATCGTTTGGTGACGATAGTTCGGCCCAGACCTGCCCCGGCGCCTCACAGGTTAATGACCGAACGTGCGAAGCGGTTCGCCATCGATCCGCCCGCCATCTCCATCCGCTTCGATGGTGGCGTTGCGTGCGATGTCGGGGTGCCCGGAGGGAAGCCTCTGGAAAACTTCCGCGAAAATGAACAATTCGTCGGAAAGGAGTTGATTAGGGCGCCTGTTTTCTTTATCAGCCCGTTCGTGAGCGGAGAGGTGGCCGAGTGGTCGAAGGCGCTCCCCTGCTAAGGGAGTATACCGGGAACGGTATCGAGGGTTCGAATCCCTTCTTCTCCGCCATTTTTTCAAGACCCAAGTCGTATGCGTGATTTGCGGCCCGTCCCCGGATCAGGGTGACGGCGTCAAGCATGGTACCCTGCGCTTCTATCTCCACCTCGCTTCCGTTCATGCGCGCCACCGTCACGATATGTGCTCCGGCAATCGTCAACGTATGTCCGGAGGCTGCCCTGGAAAGAATCGCGCCGCATCCTTCAGCCACTCACGCTTCTGATTCTGCGAATCTCCACCCGCGTGGAATCACAAACGTCACGATTCGCGGTCTGCGCGCATTGCCGGGAGCGGGTTGCGACGATGGCAGTCTACACGATAAGCGTTCAATCGCGGCGCCACCCGCCCGCTGCAGGCTGTGCCAAACCGGCGTAAAGCCGGCGCCGAGGCATGCTGCTGAAGTGCTAAGTGTCGAAATCCTATGCGATTTTGTTAACGCTTCGTAAACTTCTCCGGACCGGTGCCCCGATTTTGTGTCCTTTGCGCAACAGGGCATGGGGAAGGGTGCACCAAATCACTTCACCCGTCAGTTTGGAGATTGCACACCGTCCTGCGTCTTGTATTTTCAACTCCGGAAGCAGGGGCGGTTGATCGTCCGCTTCCTGAACTTGGGGATGGGGCAGGGAACGCTGTCCTTCAGCAAAAAACCCAGACCCGTTTGAAACTTTTTGACTGGAGGTCAGAAATGAACATCAAGAGCCTTCTTCTCGGCTCCGCTGCTGCTCTCGCAGCAGTCTCCGGCGCACAGGCCGCTGACGCTATCGTAGCTGCAGAGCCCGAGCCGATGGAATACGTTCGCGTTTGCGACGCATTCGGCGCTGGCTACTTCTACATTCCGGGCACCGAAACCTGCCTCAAGGTCGGCGGTTACCTCCGTGTTCAGTTGGACATCAGCGATGACGTTGTAACCAACGACGAAGACGAAGCTGGCTACAAGACCAACGCTCGTGGCTACCTCATCGTCAACGCTAAGAGCGACACCGAATACGGCGTCCTCAACAGCGAAATCGACATGCAGATGGACTCCCAGGGCGGCTTCTTCCTGGACGGCGCGTTCATCCAGCTCGGTGGCCTGACCATCGGTCGCTTCTACAACTACTGGGACGCCGGCCTCTCGGGTGAAACCGACATCAACGACTCCGGCGCAAGCTGGGCTCCGGGTGCATTCACCCTCAACGACGCGATCATGTACACCTACGACGGTGGCACGTTCAACGTTTCGGGTACGGTTGAAAACTTCGAGCCGCAGGGTGCTACCTACGTTGGTACGAACCCGATCCACGCTCCGTGGAAGAACTTCGGTGACGTCGGTCTGTCGGCTAAGGTTGGCTTCACCTTCGGTGGCATCAGCGCAAACCTCATCGGCTCCTACGACACGTGGGTTGAAGAAGGCGCAATCCGCGCTCTCGCAACCGCTGACATCGGCCCGGGCACCTTCGGCATCTTCGGCGTATGGTCGAGCGATCCGAGCCGCTACTGGAACGCTTCCGAATGGTCGGTTGCTGCCGAGTACAAGGCTAAGATCAACGACAAGTTCTCGATCACCCCTGGCGTTCAGTGGTTCGACAAGATCGACATCGACTACACCAACGGCAGCTTCCAGAACGGTGGCCACTACGCTGGCGACGGCGATGCATGGCGCGCTGGTGTAACGGTCGACTACGCGATCACCGCTGGCCTGACCTCGAAGCTCAGCGTTCAGTACCAGGACGAAGACCACGACGAAGACGTCGTTGGTGGCGGCCTGGACGACAAGACCTGGAGCGGTTTCCTCCGTCTGCAGCGCGACTTCTAATCTGGTCTGACTTCGGTCAGTCTGGGAAGCCCGGCTTTCGAGCCGGGCTTTTTCTTTTTGTCCAGAGACAGGCGCGGAAGGCACAGACCCTTCGCGACCGTCCAGATCCGACCGTTCCTTGCGGCGAGCTCAGGTTTTCTGAAGGAAGGCGGATACCGAGGGGTAGACGTCGGGATGGTGGAGGAGGGGGCATGCCCCTGACCGGCGGCGGTCAGCCTCACGAGACCACGGTGGCGCTGCGCCATGTCGGCGAAGGTTGCTTCGGACAAAAGCTCTGAGTGCTCGCCCCGAATCGCCAGAACTGGGAGATTGGATAACCCCTCGAACTGTGGCCAGAGCGTGGGCAGAGGTTGGCTGAGGTCGAGCGTCAGCAGTTGTGCTGCAATTGCGGGATCGTAGTCGGCGGCAACAGCACCGTCTTTCTCGGCGTAGATCGCCTGCGCCATGTCGAGCCAGTCCCTGTCCGAGAGGGCAGGAAAATTCCGCTCGTGAATGCGCCTCAACGCAGCAACTGCCCCGTCCCAATCGTCGATCGGTTGGCTCGCATTGAGATAGTCGCGGATCTTCGCCATTCCCTCGTTTTCAATCACGGGCCCGATGTCGTTGAGCACGAGGCCTGAGATCAAGCCGGGACGGGCAGCGGCCAGAAGATGTAGAAGCAGACCGCCGCGGGATGTTCCGATGAAAGCCGCACGCTCGATGCCGAGCGAGTCACAGATAGCGATCACGTCGCCGCATTCGACCGCGATGTTGTAATTGCTTTTGTTTTCGTCCCACGCCGAGTTTCCGCGCCCCCGGGAGTCGATGGTGATGACGCGCCGGGGAGCTGATTCGTCACGCGAGAGCATCAGTGCAAACTGTTGAAAATCGCGCGAATTGCGCGTCAGTCCCGCGAGGCAGATTACGGGTACGCCCTGAGCGGCGCGGCCATTCGCCTGATAGTCACGCGTATAGAGCCGGAGCCCGTCCTGGGTTACGAAATGGCCTGGCACATATGCGTCAGCGTCGTCGAAGCTCATTGCGGAACCCTGCGATTGCGTCGTTCCGCTTCATCATGCCTGTTTTGATCCGGTCGTCATCCGAAAACACGTGCAATGGCGGCCAGAATCCGCCAATCGCGCGTTTCTTTCGCGTGAGGCCGCCGGTCAGCGGCCCATCCTGAGATCGTGGACGATATCCGCTTCCTGGCCGAGCCGGGTCTTGTAGACCTGATAGTTCTCCATCACCCGCTGCACGTAGCTGCGTGTCTCCGTGAACGGAATCCGTTCGATCCAGTCCACGACCTCGTCGATCGGCTTTCCGCGCGGGTCGCCATATCGCTCGATCCACTGCGGTACGCGTTTCGGCCCCGCATTGTAGGCGATGAAGGTGAGAATGTAGGAACCGCCGAAGTCGTTGATCTGCTCGCCGAGATAGTGCGCACCCAGCGTGGCGTTGTAGCCCGCGTCGGAGGTCAGCTTTTCCTTGGAGTAGGCAATGCCATAGCGCTTGGCGACGCCCTGCGCCGTGCCGGGAAGCAGTTGCAGCAGGCCGCGCGCGTTCGCCGGCGAGACTGCTGCGGGATTGAAGGCGCTCTCCTGGCGCGCGATCGCATAGGCGAGCGCCTTGCCGGAGCCGGATATGTTTGCGCCCGCTGGGATCACGCCGACGGGAAAGGCGAGGGCGGCTACGTCCATGCCGCGCCCGAAAGCGATCTTGCCGACCTGAAGCGACAGCTGGTGATCACCCTGACGCTCGGCCTTGGCCGCAAGAATTGCCATTTCGCCGGGGCTCTGGAGTTCGTCGGCGAGAGCCCGGTAGAGTGCCGCCGCGCGCCAGCCGTGCCCGGCCGCATCGAGGCGGGCGATTGCCTTGACCGCCTCGCGTGATTCGAAGCGGTTGCGCTCATCGGGTGAGGGGCTGGGATAGGTGACGTTCAGCGTCTTGCGGCCGATGCGCGCCGCCGCCAGCTGACCATAAAACGTCCCGGGGAAATTCGCGGCCTTGGTATAGTACTCGCTGGAACTGCCGGGCCCGCCTGCTTCCGCTGCCCTGCCCATCCAGTACCAGGCGCGCGAGACGGAAAGCGGGCGGTTCGAGGATTGCAGGATGTTGCGGAAATGCTTGGCCGCGGTCGATGGGTCGTTCAGACCTCGCAGCGCATACCAGCCGGCATGGAACTCCGCATCGACCACGTCAGCCTGTTCGCGCGCTGCGTGACTTGCGACGACCGTGTAGGCGGATTTGTATTTGCCGAGATCGGCGAGCCCGCGGCTGGTTATCCGGCGCTGCGTCCACCATTCCCCGGGATTGACGAGTGCCTTCGCGTCGTCCGGAGCGTGGACCAGAAGGTCGGCGGCTTCGACGTATCTGTCGGCACGGTTCGCAAGCAGAATCCGCACGAAGGTATAACCGGGGTCCTTGTGCCATTTGGGGTCGACCGCCTTGACGAGCTGGCCGGCATTGGGTGCCTTACGGATCGCGGCGGCCCAGGCGCGGTAGAGTGACTGTGCCTGGCCGAGATCGCCGAAGCGCGCCGCCTGGTCGGCCCTTCCCCTGTAAAGCAGCATTTCCATGCGTGCCTTGTGGTCGGCAACGGTGAGAACTCCGGAGAAATCCTCGAGGATCGTTGTCTCCATATCCTTGGTGAGCGGCTCGCGCAGCCAGAACGGCCGAAGCACCACTGCTGCGGCCGCCGTTCCGCCGGAGGCCATCTTGGCGCGCGCAAGAGCGATCGCGCCGTCGGCGGTTTCCGGCTGGGTCGTGCCAAAGGCTGCAATCACGTCAGCTGGCGGAGCGTTCTCCCGCGCGAGCGCACGTTCCGAATTGGCGCGCAGCGACGCGAGGCCCGGCCATCCTCTCAGTTCCCGTTGCGCATTGGCGATCTCGTAGGAAGGAACTCCCTTCTGGCCGGAGGTCACGATTGCCCAGGTCAGGATATGCCTGTCGAGCCCGTCCTGCTGGAGGGCGTTGCGAATGCGCAGTGCCTTCACCGGATCACGGTCGGAGAGCGCGTCCAGGCCATCCTTGAGTTGACCGCTGATGGGGGCGACGTTCTCCGCGCGAACAATCGCGCCGGTGATGTCCTGCGAAGGTGTACTGGCTGCAAAGCCCAGCGGCTTCACGCGGGGAAGGGGAATCTCCTGCGCGCGGACGGGCAGGACAAGAGGGGGCAGGGCAAGAGCGGCGATGGCAAGGGTGCCGGCGGCAAGCACGGCGGTCAACGAGGCGGGCTTTCCTGGGATCATGTCACGTTCCGGGCGTGTTGCGGGCTTCCTCGCCGGATCCGGCGCGCCCCTCTGATCTACTGCCTTCATTAGCGCTTCAATGCCTTAACGAAAAATTACCGACTTCATTCAAATGCCCGTGATCCCGGTCTTCGCGCACAGATGCCTTTCCCGGGAACGTGCGCTCGTTGCCCAGTGCCAGCCAGTTGCCGGAAGCATCGTCCCTATGGTCGGGATGGCCAAAATCGATCCCCACGGCGCTTGCCGCCTGCCCCTCACATGATTATGGTGCGGCAGTTTTTAACGATCGAATACGGCCAAAGCATGGGTGCCCGCCAGGGTGGTTTTGGCCTCAGGAGCTCTCGATGTTCAAGGGATCTATTCCCGCTCTCGTCACGCCTTTCACCGAATCCGGCGCGGTCGACGAAACCGCCTTCGCCGCCCACGTCGAGTGGCAGATCACCGAAGGAAGCCACGGCGTCGTGCCGGTCGGCACCACGGGTGAATCGCCGACGCTGTCGCATGCCGAGCACAAACGGGTGGTCGAGCTGTGCATCGAGGTTGCTGCCCGGCGCGTGCCGGTGATCGCGGGCGCGGGCTCGAACAACACCAAGGAAGCGATAGAGCTCGCGCAGCACGCCGAGAAGGCTGGTGCAGAGGCGATCCTCGTCGTCACGCCCTATTACAACAAGCCGACGCAGAAGGGCCTCTTCGCCCATTTCTCGGCGATCGCCGAAAGCGTGAAGCTGCCGATCGTGATCTACAATATTCCGGGCCGGTCGGTCATCGACATGACGCCCGAGACGATGGGTGCCCTCAGCAAGGCGCACTCGAACATCATGGGCGTCAAGGATGCGACCGGCAAGATCGAGCGTGTCTCCGAACAGCGGATCGCCTGTGGCAAGGACTTCGTTCAGTTGTCTGGCGAGGATGCGTCCGCGCTCGGTTTCAACGCCCATGGCGGTGTCGGCTGTATTTCGGTTACGGCAAACGTCGCGCCGCGACTCTGTGCCGAGTTCCAGAATGCGACGCTCGCCGGTGACTACTCCGCAGCGCTCGAGTATCAGGACAAGCTGATGCCCCTGCACAAGGCGATCTTCATCGAGCCGGGTGTCTGTGGTGCCAAGTATGCGCTGAACAGGCTGCGTGGCGTGAGCCGCGCCGTCCGGTCGCCTCTGCTTCCCACGCTTGAACCGGGCACTGAAGCGGCAATCGACGCGGCGCTGCGCCACGCGGGACTGTTGAACTGACATGGCAGTGAAGGCCAAGCCAACGACGGTCAAGAAGATTGTGGCGGAGAACCGCAAGGCCCGCTTCAACTATGAGATCGTGGATACCTACGAGGCCGGTCTGGTCCTGACCGGCACGGAGGTTAAATCCCTGCGCGAGGGCAAGGCCAATATCGCCGAATCCTATGCCTCCGACGAGGGCGGCGAGATCTGGCTGATCAACTCCTATCTGCCCGAGTATCTGCAGGCGAACCGTTTCAACCACGAGACGCGCCGCCGGCGGAAATTGCTGCTGTCCAAGCGCGAGATGCACAAGCTTCAGACCGCGGTGAACCGCGAGGGCATGACGCTGGTGCCGCTGAAGATCTATTTCAATGATCGTGGCCGGGCGAAGCTGGAGCTGGCGCTTGCCAAGGGCAAGAAGCTGCATGACAAGCGCGAGACCGAGAAGACGCGCGACTGGAATCGCCAGAAAAGCAGACTGCTGAGAGACAGAGGCTAGACCTCCGCTCTTCCCACATTCCATCTCGCAATGCGCAGAAGATTGCCGGTCGCGCCGGATCGGGCCTCAATGCCCGATCAGCGGCGTACAATTCGTAGGCCTGAATCTCCGCAGCTGCCGTCACAGGACGACGGGCGCAGGGAGGCGTCAGAACTGGCGATAGAGTTGTGCGACCACGGATTCGCGGGCAATGCGCGAAAGCTGGTAGACGTCGGTCTCAGGCAGACGGTCCGGGCTTGCGGGTGTTGCCGAGGTGGATGTCTCGGTCGGCAACATCAGTGACGACAACAGGGCGGTCAACTGGGTGCTTTCCATGGCAAGACGAGCGGAAGGGTCGCGGCTGTTGGCCACTGTCGTCTCGACACTGCGCTCCGACGACGGCACGGCATAGGCGGGAACCTGGGCGCCTTCCGGCAGTCCATTCGGCCCGTAGATTGCGGCAGCGGAAGTGTCGGCCTCGATTTCAGCATCGAATTGTGCATCCAGGGCCTGCAACTGCTGCGAAGCCGTCAGCGCGGCCATGGCCTCGGCAGCCGAAGTCGCGTCCACCTGCGGCGCACTCTGGCGCGGGACGACGACCGCATTGCTCTGCGGGCTGCTGCCGGAAATCGATACTGCACTCAACATTGGCTATTTAAAACTCCTGTCCGAACTCTCTCGTAACAGAAGCCTGTTGAAGAATGCTGAGTGTTGCCGGCTGCATTTTAGTCGAATTCTATCGAACTGCGCCCCGACCGGGAGACGGATGTAACAAGGTAAACATTTGGTGATTGAAACCTGCCGTCTGCTCAGCGAGGCGGCTGGTCCGGCACGCGACCGCTTGGTCTCGGATAGCGGGACCTATCAAGGGAAGGGGAGATGCGTGCAAACAATGTCGATAGCGCTGGGGATCGACCTCTGGCACCACGAAACGCTTCAGGAAGCGCTTTTTAGCGACCCTGGAATAAAACGAGTCGTTGCAAACGGCCGCAACGCCTCGTTCAGGCATGGTCGCTCTGACGATCCCGGGCGGCAAGCAGCTGTATCCCGGAAGGGAACAAGCGGCGGGGCCAGCTAATCTGTCAGGCGTCCTGATCGTCGCTGGCGGGTTCGACGACACGGCTCGGACGTTCGGACGGATCCCTGCCGATCTCCGCTTTGAGGGAGACCAGATCGATGAAATAGTCAGCCTGGCGGCGCAGGTCGTCGGCGATCATCGGGGGCTGGGTGGCCATCGTGGAAACCACGGACACCTTTCGGCCCTTGCGTTGCAGTGCTTCCACGAGCGTCGTGAAATCCCCGTCGCCCGAGAAGATCACGAGGTGGTCGACGCATTCGGACTGCTCCATGGCATCGATCGCAAGCTCGATATCCATGTTTCCCTTGATCTTGCGGCGTCCGAGTGAATCCGTGAATTCCTTCGCGGGCTTGGTCACGACCTTGTAGCCGTTGTAGTCGAGCCAGTCGATCAGCGGGCGGATGGAGGAGTACTCCTGATCCTCGATCAGTGCGGTGTAGTAGTATGCCCTGAGCAGGTAGCCGCGCTTTTGAAACGCTTTGAGGAGCTTGCGGTAATCGATGTCGAAGCCGAGCGTTCGCGACGCGGCATAGAGATTTGCACCGTCAATGAACAGGGCAATCTTCTCGCGTGAGTCAAACATATGAGTTTATCCTTCGGCAATAACGGCTTCTAAAAACGTGACCGTAACAACGGTCGACTCACAATGACGATTTGGTTTTCGATACATTATGCATCGTTCATATAACCAAGATGTAGGGCACTTGCCGCAACAATCCAACCAAACCTGAGTTGAAAACGGTGCTAACGCTCGGTTTCAGCAAAACTCGTTCACAAATGTGGGAAATAACAATGACGTCAGGCTCTCTTAACCGTATTGTCACATTTTTTTGGAGATCGCCTCTCGTTGCGTGAGGTTTCAACCAAAGGTTGATAAAGGTCGAGCCGGTTGTTCGCCCACCTGAATCGAATCAAATTTCGCGGCATGGATCGCCCCGTTGCCGTGCGAAGGGCTCCCTTGGGCCGCGGGGAAGGAAAAACTTGAATTTGCCGTCCATTGATTGTATCGGGCATGCTAATTCCAGAAATTCTCGACCGCAAAGGACAGGCAATGGCCCGTGTCACCGTTGAAGACTGCATTGACAAGGTAGATAACCGTTTCGAACTGGTGCTTCTCGCTAGCCACCGCGCGCGCCTTATCTCGCAGGGCGCTGCCATCACGGTCGACCGCGACAATGACAAGAACCCCGTCGTGGCGCTTCGCGAGATCGCTGACGAGACGCTTTCTCCTGACGACCTGAAGGAAGACCTCATCCACTCGCTTCAGAAGCATGTGGAAGTGGACGAGCCTGAGCCCGATCCGGCAAGCCTGATCGTGGCCGAAACCGAAGCAGGCTTTGTCTCCGCCGAGAGCGAAGACGAAGACCAGCCCGAGGCCGTCACCTTCGACCGCATGTCCGAGGAAGAGCTGCTGGCCGGTATCGAAGGTCTCGTTCCGCCTGAAAAGAGCGACGACTATTGATCGCTTCGTCCAGCTGTGGGCGTTGATACACATCATGCCAGTGCGCCCTCCGCCGGACGGGCGCACTTTTTTTGTGCCTGAGGGTCGCGAACCGGACGAAACGTATCGATTCTTTAGATTGTGTTAACGATCTGTTGTCGTACCTTCGAAGGGGGAAGCACTATCGTCGCTTTTGTCGCCGGATGGATTTGAAAATGCGCGCATTTCCTGCATCCATCTTTCGTCCACATTCAGATTCGTTCCTTGGGAACGGATGAACGCAGGTTCCGACCCTACATGATGCGCCAGTATGAACTCGTCGAACGGGTTCAAAAATACAAGCCCGATGCGAACGAGGCCCTCCTGAACAAGGCCTATGTCTATGCGATGCAGAAGCATGGGCAGCAGAAACGGGCGAGTGGCGATCCCTACATTTCCCATCCCCTCGAAGTGGCCGCCATCCTGACCGACATGCGGCTCGACGAGTCGACGATCGCGGTAGCCCTCCTGCACGACACGATCGAGGATACGACCGCGACGCGCGCGGAAATCGACGATCTGTTCGGGGAGGATATCGGCGCCCTGGTCGAAGGGCTGACGAAGATCAAGAAACTCGACCTCGTCACCAAGAAGGCCAAGCAGGCGGAGAATCTCCGCAAGCTGCTGCTTGCGATTTCCGACGATGTGCGCGTTCTCCTGGTGAAGCTGGCCGACCGGCTGCACAACATGCGCACGCTGGATCATATGTCGCCGGAGAAGCGGGCGCGCATCTCCGAAGAAACGATGGACATCTACGCCCCGCTTGCAGGGCGCATGGGCATGCAGGACATGCGCGAGGAGCTGGAAAACCTCTCCTTCCGCCACATCAATCCGGAAGCCTACGAGGCCGTTACGCGAAAGCTGCAGGAACTTTCCCAGCGCAACGAGGGACTGATCCGAAAGATTGAGGAGGAACTGGGTGAACTGCTCGTCGCAAGCGGGCTGACCGGCGCACAAGTCAAGGGCCGGCAGAAAAAACCCTATTCCGTCTTCCGCAAGATGCAGTCCAAGTCGCTCTCCTTCGAGCAGCTTTCCGACGTATACGCCTTCCGCATCATCGTCGACGATGTTCCGTCTTGCTATCGCGCGCTCGGTATCGTGCACACGCGCTGGCGTGTCGTTCCCGGACGGTTCAAGGACTACATCTCTACGCCGAAGCAGAACGACTACCAGTCGATCCACACCACCATCGTCGGTCCGTCGCGCCAGCGCATCGAGCTTCAGATCCGCTCGAAGCGCATGCACGAGATCGCCGAATACGGTATTGCGGCCCACGCCCTTTATAAGGACAAGGAGCCGAACGGCGGCGATGAGCGGCAGTCGCCCCGCTCGAACGCCTATGCGCTGTTGCGTCGTACGATCGAGTCGCTTGCGGAAGGCGACAATCCGGAGGAGTTCCTCGAGCACACCAAGCTCGAGCTGTTCCAGGATCAGGTGTTCTGCTTCACGCCCAAGGGCCAGCTGATCACCCTGCCGCGTGGCGCGACGCCCATCGACTTCGCCTATGCCGTGCACACCAACATTGGCGACACCTGTGTCGGCGCCAAGATCAACGGCCGGATCATGCCGCTCGTCACCCGCTTGAACAACGGCGACGAGGTGGAGATCATCCGGTCCGGCATTCAGGTGCCGCCGCCGGCATGGGAAGAGATTGTGGTTACCGGCAAGGCGCGCGCGGCAATCCGGCGCGCCACACGTGCTGCCGTCCGCAAGCAGTATTCCGGCCTCGGTTACCGCATCCTCGAAAGGACCTTCGATCGCGCCGGCAAGTCATTCTCGCGCGATGCGCTGAGACCGGTGCTCCATCGCCTCGGCCAGAAAGAGGTCGAGGACGCCATCGCGTCGGTCGGGCGCGGGGAGCTCTCGTCGCTCGACGTGCTGAGGGCGGTCTTCCCGGATCACCAGGACGAGCGCGTGACGGTGAAGCCCAGTTCCGACGAGGGCTGGTTCAACATGCGCAGCGCCGCAGGCATGGTGTTCAAGCTGCCCGGCAAGTCGAAGGTTGCGGCGGAGGAGGCCATCGGCAACGGTCCCGAAGCGCTGCCCATCCGCGGCCTTTCCGGGAATGCGGAGGTGCACTTCTCCGAGGGGGCGCCGTTCCCGGCGATCGCATCGTCGGCATCATGGAGAAGGACAAGGGTATCACGATCTATCCGATCCAGTCGCCGTCCCTGCAGAAGTTCGATGACGAGCCGGATCGGTGGATCGACGTGCGGTGGGATCTGGACGAGGCCAACAACACCCGGTTCATGGCGCGCGTGTCGATCAACGCTCTGAACGAGCCGGGCACGCTTGCCGAAGTGACCCAGGTGATCGCCACCAGCGACGTGAACATTCGCTCGATGAGCATGAGCCGGGTCGCCACGGACTTCACGGAGGTTCAGATAGAACTCGAGGTCTGGGACCTGCGTCAGCTCAACCAGCTGATCGGCCAGCTCAAGGAGCTGCAGTGCGTGTCCACCGTGCAGCGCGTCTTCACCTGATCGACGCCTGCTCGTGTTTTCGCTGTTTATGACCGCATCCCAAATCGCTTGGGCTGCGGTCGCTCGAACCGTATCAGCCGGATGTATGGACGGACCCAACAGTTTGTTTCGCGTGCAGGCGGGGTGGGACCGGTGGCGCTTGTCGCGCCCGCCGCCCCTCCGCGCCACCATGATTTTGCGTCAGCTCTTCGCGATTTGCATATTTGTTCGGCAGATAGTGCCAAAGTTGCGAATTTTTTTCGCATAACTGGAGTTTTAGGGCCGTAGAGAGGCTGCACTGCCCAGGGATTGACCGGTAGATATGTGTAAAATGCATGGCTGATCTCATTTTGTATCGCTGGTGAAAGGTGAGCCTCCACCCTATGTTCGTGCTCGGGAGGTCAACCGATAGAGGTTCACCATGTTGAAGCAGATCAAGAATTTCACCCGCGCCCTGCGCGCTCCGACCGCCGAAGACCGCGAAGCCGCCTACCTGAACGGCGCTATCGACCGGATCGACCTGGAATACCGCCAGCGTCAGATCGACCGCGGCATGTTCCGCAAGTTCTACTAATATCCGCTCGCTCCCATATCCGTGGCGCAACGTGCAAGATGCGCCACAGGGGGTAGGGGACAGGAAGAACGGAGCCCGCCGACAGGGGCTGGCTCACCAGCGATTGCGACGCCGGTTGCAGCAATGCCATTGAATTGCCATCAACCAATCGGCTATGTCTGAGCAATGTTGTTTAGACGTCGGAATCCGCCAACACTGCGTGAGCGGCTGCGCGCGCTCTTCTGGCCGCGCAAGGGCCTTGTCCGTCCATTCAGATATATAGGCAAGCGCATCCTCAGGCTCGGCGCTTCGCCACATGCCGTCGCCGTCGGCGTGGCGGCCGGGGTCTTCTCCACCTTCACGCCCTTCGTCGGGCTGCATATCGTGATCGCCTGCGCGATCGCCTATGCGCTGGCAGGAAACCTGCTGGCGTCGGCGCTGACGACCGCGCTTGGAAACCCCATTACCTTTCCGCTGATATGGCTCGCGACATTCCGCGTCGGCGACGTCGTTCTCGGCACGGGCGTATCCGGCGGGCAGAGCTCGGCCGATCTCGTCCACATGCTCGAGCATCTCGAGTTCACGGAACTCTGGCAGCCGGTTCTCAAGCCGATGCTCGTGGGCACGTTGGTGCTGGGGTCCGCGGCCGGGATAGCAGCCTACGCCTTGACGTTGATCGCCATGCGGGCGTTCCGGAAGCGGCGGCGGCTGAGGATAGCCGAGCGCGTCGCGCCGCAGCGTGCCACGACAGCAGGACCGTGATCTGAACCGGCGTTGCGGTTCTGTCGCTGCCCTCGCGCTGCGACAGCTGACCCTGAACGTCTCATTTATAGAGCGAGCGACATGATAGTTGGAATCGGCAGCGACCTCATAGATATCCGCCGCGTGGAAAAGTCGCTGGAACGCTTCGGCGAGCGCTTCACCCACCGCTGTTTCACCGAAATCGAACGGCGCAAGTCGGACGGCCGCAAAAACAGGGCCGCATCCTACGCCAAGCGGTTTGCCGCCAAGGAGGCCTGCTCCAAGGCGCTCGGCACGGGGCTAGCGCAGGGCGTTTTCTGGAAGGACATGGGCGTGGTGAACCTGCCCGGGGGCAAGCCGACCATGCATCTGACCGGCGGCGCGTTCGAACGGCTCGCCAAGCTCATGCCCCCTGGATACGAAGCAAGAATTCACATCACTATTACCGACGATTTTCCGCTGGCCCAGGCCTTCGTCATCATTGAGGCGGTACCGTTCGGTACACCTTCCTGAGAAGGGGTGTGACAACGGGCGCATCGGCTGCGCTTGCGGGCGGCGCAACAATTGCGACCGTCCGATTTCATTTCCCCTGAACTTGCGCTAGAGAGTGCGAAATGTTTGTAGAAAAGGACAAGTCCGGCGTGGCAGAAAAGACTGAGAAGGCCCAAAGCGGCCTGTGGGAAAACGTCAAGGTCATCATCCAGGCGCTTCTTCTCGCCGTCGTGATCCGCACCGTGCTGTTCCAGCCCTTCACAATTCCGTCAGGTTCGATGATGCCGACCCTGCTTGTCGGCGACTATCTGTTCGTCAACAAGTTCTCCTACGGCTATTCGAAGTATTCACTGCCGTTTTCTCCCAATCTCTTCTCGGGTCGCATCTTCGCAAGCGAGCCGACGCGGGGAGACATCGTCGTGTTCCGCTTCCCGCCGAACCCGGACATCGACTACATCAAGCGGCTCGTCGGCTTGCCGGGCGACCGCATCCAGGTGCGCGACAGCGTACTCTACGTCAACGACGTTCCGGTGAAACGTGAGCCCGACGGCTTCTTCCGGTCGGATGACCGCTACGACACCGGCGAGAACATTCCTGTCTTCCGCGAAACCTTGGACAATGGCGTCAGCTTCGACACGCTGGATACCCGGATTGGCACGGTCGGCGACAATACCCGTGAATTCATCGTGCCCGAGGGGCACTATTTCATGATGGGGGACAATCGCGACAATTCGGCCGACAGCCGCTTTGACGTCGGATTTGTTCCGGCCGAGAACCTGATCGGACGCGCAAGCCTGATCTTCTTCTCGCTCGGCAACGACACCGCTTTCCGCGAAATCTGGAAATGGCCGGCCAACCTGCGCTGGGACCGTCTGTTCAAGGTCGTTGAATGAAGACGGCGAAGCCGTTGAACGAAGCCAACCGCGGCCGTGCAGAGGCCGCGATCGGCTACTCCTTTACCGATCCCGAGCGCCTCGATCGGGCGCTCACGCACGCCAGCGCCCGCGTCGCGAAGGGCGGAAACTACGAGCGCCTGGAATTTCTAGGAGACAGGGTTCTCGGTCTGTGCATTGCCGAGCTGCTGTTCCGCACGTTCCGGGATGCCGCCGAAGGCGAGCTTTCGGTCCGCCTCAACCAGCTGGTCAGCGCGGAAGCCTGCGCCAAGGTGGCGGATGAGCTCGAGCTGCACCAGTTCATCCGCACGGGCGCCGACGTCAAGAAGCTCACGGGAAAGGCGATGATGAACGTCCGAGCGGACGTGGTGGAATCGCTGATCGCCGCGATCTATCTCGACGGCGGCCTGGAGGCGGCGCGTGCCTTCGTACTGCGCAACTGGGAGCGCCGGGCGGCACATGTCGACAGCGGTCGTCGCGATGCCAAGACCGAGCTGCAGGAATGGGCCCATGCGCGGTTTTCGACCACGCCCGTCTACAGGGTTGACGACCGGTCCGGACCGGATCACGATCCCCGCTTCACCGTGACCGTGCAGATTGCGGGCATTGCGCCCGAGACGGGGACGGACCGCTCCAAGCGAGCAGCCGAGCAGGTCGCGGCGACGAAGCTGCTGGAGCGCGAAGGGGTCTGGCAGAAGTCCGGCGCATAGCCTTCGGGTCGTTCTCGACCCTGGAAGCTTGGGCCTATGAATTCACATTGCAATTGCCGGAAAGAGGTCTGGTGTCCGTGCGGACGCGGCCCCGGCGGAAATCGACGGATAAGATGACAGACATCGAGCAGACCGCAGACAATGGCGGCGCACCGACCAGATCGGGTTTCGTCGCGCTGATCGGCGCGACCAATGCAGGCAAGTCGACCCTCGTGAACCGCCTTGTCGGTGCGAAGGTCTCGATCGTCAGCCACAAGGTGCAGACGACGAGGGCGATCGTCAGGGGCATTGCCATCCACGACAGTGCCCAGATCGTGTTCATGGATACGCCCGGCATCTTCAAGCCGCGCAGGCGCCTGGATCGTGCCATGGTCACGACCGCCTGGGGCGGTGCCAAGGACGCCGATGTGATCATGTTCCTGATCGACAGCGAACGTGGCCTGAAGGGCGATGCCGAGACCATTCTCGATGGGCTTTCGGAAGTCCACCAGCCGAAGATCCTGGTGCTCAACAAGATCGACCAGGTTGCTCCGGAAGACCTGCTGAAGCTCGCCAAGGCCGCCAACGACAAGGTCGCGTTCGAGCGCACCTTCATGATCTCGGCACTGAACGGCTCGGGCTGCAACGACGTCATGGAGTATCTTTCCAAGAAGCTCCCCGAAGGGCCCTGGTACTACCCCGAAGACCAGATTTCCGATCTGCCGATGCGCCAGCTGGCCGCGGAGATAACCCGCGAGAAACTCTTCCTGCGCCTGCATCAGGAGCTTCCGTATTCCTCGCACGTGGAAACGGAGAAATGGGAGGAGCGCAAGGACGGCTCGGTGCGCATAGAGCAGGTCATCTATGTCGAGCGCGACAGCCAGAAGAAGATCACCCTCGGCAAGGGCGGAGAAGCCATCAAGGCGATCTCGTCCGCGTCCCGCAAGGAGCTGTCGGAGATTCTCGAACAGCCGGTGCACCTGTTCCTGTTCGTCAAGGTACGCGAGAACTGGGGCGACGATCCCGAACGGTTCCGGGAGATGGGGCTGGAATTCCCCCGTTGAGGCAACGGCCGCTCTCTCGTCACCAGCCCTCGAGGTTTGAAGAGGGGATCAGGCGCGGCGTGAGCGTGTATCGTCTGCCGCGGAAGCGCGTGCGGTTTCCCGTGCCTGATCGACCAGCCGCTGCATCGCCCAGATGCCGACATCCTTGATCTTCAGCGGCTTGCTGATGAGGTAGCCCTGGAAGAGGTCGCATCCGGCCGCCGCCAGCAGCGTGAGCTTGTCCGTGGTGTCGACTCCCTCAGCGACAACAGCCATTTCCTGCGCGTGGCAGAGTGCGACGAGGGCGCGAAGCGTCGGCAGGGAGGCAGACCTGGTCAGGCTTTCGACAAGGCTCCGGTCCAGCTTGATGGTATCGGCAGGGTATTCGATCAGCTGCTGCACCGAGGTGTAGCCGGCGCCGAAGTCGTCGATGGAGATCCGGAAGCCTTTGGCGCGCAGGATGTCGATGTTGCGTTGGGACTGGTCGCCAAGCTTGACCGCGAAGGTCTCCGTCAGCTCGATCTCGATGGTCCGCGCCTCGACCCCGTGCCGCTCCAGGCAATCGATGAAGTGTTCGCTGATCGACTTGGTGTAGAGTTCGGCCGAGGAGATGTTGATGCACAGGATCGTCTCGGGACCGAAGAGCTTTTTCAGCTGTTCGCTGTCCGCCATCGCCCGGTCGATGACCCACCAGTCGATCTTGCTGAAAAGACCTGTCGTCTCGGCAATCGGAATGAATTCGTCCGGCGTCACGTTGCCGAGCTCGGGGGAGGTCCAGCGCAGCAGAGCCTCGCAACCCGTCACCTTGCCGCGGCCGTCGACGATCGGCATGTAGACCAGGTGGAACTCTTCGTTGGGATCGAGCGAGCGAAGTTCCTCTTCGATCCGGCGCCTGCGGGTCCTCTTTTCATGAAGCGACCGCGAATAGCGTGCCGAACCGTTCTTTCCCTGGGATTTGGCCTGATACATCGCGGCATCCGCGTTGGCGATCAGCTCGGGCAGTGTTTCCGCATCTTCCGGGCAGACAGCGATGCCAATGCTGGCGGTCACGGGATAGGACTTGTCCAGAACCTCGAAACCTTCGGCAAAAAGGGCGAGGATCGCGCCGGAAATCTCCGTGATCGTCCCGTCACCCGGGTGCGAGCGCACCATGATCGCAAACTCGTCGCCTGAAAGGCGTGCAATGAGGCCCTCGGGAAGCTTCCGCCGCGCGAGCACGCTGTCGACGATCGCCCGGACCCTGAGGGCGAGCGTTTTCAGGAGTTCGTCGCCCACCTTGTGGCCGTGCTTGTCGTTGACGAACTTGAAGTTGTCGACGTCGATGAAAAGCAGGGTGCAGCCCGTGGACGACGCCTTGGCGTCGGCAAGAAGCTGGGTGGAGCGGATGTTGAAGTATTCGCGGTTGCTGATCCCGGTCAGCGTGTCCGTCCAGGACGTCGTCTGCACGAGATCGAAGGAGTGGGTGGCGTTGTCGTGGAGACGCTTCACGTTCTCGGACAGGCGCCCGATCTCTCCTGCCTCGACGGTCTTCTGGATTTCGGCGCGGTGGCCGGACATGACTTCCGTCAGCTGACGGTCGAGCCGTGCGATCGGATTGGTGATGTAGCGTCTGACGAGCAGAAGCACGATGCCGATGGTGACGATGCTGAGGGCGACGGCGCCGCCGACGAGGAGCAGCTTGAGGTTCCGAAGCTTCTCGTCGAGAAGGGCGGGATCGGGCGTGAGGCGGGCGAAGAGCGAAGGGCCGAGCTTCGCGGTTGCCGAAAGGCTTCCCTGTGCCATCATCGGGTGAAGGGAAATCTCCAGGCGGGCCGTATACTGCTGTTCGAGGCTCTTGCGCATTTCCATGAAGCCGGTGGGCTTCACTGCGGTCTGGACCAGGATCGAACCGCGCTTGGCGCTCGATACCGGACGGCTGAACGTAAGCGGGTCGATGAATTCCGAGTGGATGATCAGCGGATCGGTGCCGTCTGCTTCGATGTAGGACCATGACGACAGCTTCGGGCTGTCGATCACGCGCCTGGCGTGATCCAGCTGGGCGTGCGGGATCTCGGCGAAGGGATCGGCGCTGTTCTCATAGTAGTAGTCGACGGTAAGCGGCGGCCGGATCACGGTAAGCGACACGAATTTTGTCGGATCCTCGGAAAGCGAGGTGATGCTTTGTTGAAGCTGCACGCCAAGCGCATTGCTTCTGTAGCTCGCATCGGGCTCGTTGATGAAAAGGCGTATCGCGTTGCCTTCCATCAGCGAATAGATGAGGCTTTTGTTCTGGGTCACGTCGTTCTGGAAGACAGCCGTGAGCAGTCCCATCTGCTGCCAGAGGCGGGCGCGTTCCAGGCCGAGGATGGAGGAACTCTGCGATATGTAGAGCAGCGAGGCGGCCAGCACATAGCCTGCGAGCACCACTGGGAAGATAAGAAGAAAAGATCGTCTACCGAGGGTCACGGAACTGCACCAGGCTGCTTATGATGCGCCGACGGGCCTGGACCGACTGGACGGTCAGCTCCTCTTGAGTCTGGCTCCTGGCCAGGATCTCGCTCGGCGGATAGATTTCGGGATTGTCACGCATCTCGGCCGGTATTTTCGAGAGAGCTGCGCTGTTGGCGGTCGGCATGTTGAGCGTGATCGCATTGCGGGCCGAATTCTCCGCATTGGCGATGAAATCGACGAGTTGCAGGGCGAGCTCTTTTCGGCGCGAGCGCTCGTTGACGGACATGCAGTCGAGCCAGGAGAGCGTACCCTCCTTCGGCACGGCATAGCGCCACAGGCCCGGTTGGCCGACCTTCTCGTTCAGCACGTGCTGGTCGCCGCTGTAGCCGATCGCCATGTAGATGTTCGGCCCCTGGTTGGCATTCTGGATCGAGGTGATGACGTAGTCATAGGTCAGCACAAAGGGCGACTGCGTCTTCATGACCTCGTAGGCGGCCTTCAGGGTTTCGTTGTCGTTCGCGTTGATCGACTTGCCGAGCAGGACCAGGGGCGCCACGAAGGCCTCGTTGTGATCCTCGTACATGGCGATGTGGCCCTTGAGCTCCGTCTTCGGGCGCATGAGGTCCGCCCAGGAGGTGGGCGTAACCGAGATCTTGTCGGACCTGTAGAGGATGCCCATCGTGCCCCAGAGGTAGGGAACGCCGTATCCGCCGCAGCGCGAACTCCATTCCTGCGAATAGTCCTTGAGCGAGGGCTCGTTATCGACCGTCATCGGCGTCAGCACGCCGCGGTTGCCGAAGAGCTTTGCGCCGTTTTCCCCCGTGACGACGAGATCGACATCGTTGTCGGGATCCGAAAGGATCTCGTCGCGCACGTCGCCGCTGTCGTAATAGGTCTGCTGCACCGTGATACCGGTCTTCTCGGTCCAGGCCGAAAGTATCGCCGGGTCGATATACGCTTCCCAGATCAGCAGGTTGAGATTTTGGGCACTTGCGCCAGATGGCGTGGCAAGTACGGCGATCGCCATCGCCGCCGACAGGAGAGATTTGCCCATGTGCCCAAGCCCCGTTCCGTTAGGTGAGCGTCAGGATAGACTTCAAGAATTGATGAACTGTTACAACCCCTAAGCAATACCGGTCCCATCAGTGCAGCCATCGCTTTACTTCCTCGCGCCGGCGATTTGTCTTGCCTCCCGCGAGGAAGCCGTTACCGTTCCGTCAGCCTTTGCGTGATCAATCGGGAGTCCCGCATGGACACGGTGTTTTCGGCGATGCTGGGGCGGGTGATCCGCACCGGAAATCTCGTCCTCGTGGATTCGGCCGGAGGTGTCCGGACTTTCGGGGACGGCAAGGGAGAGGCCCTGCGTATCCGCCTTGCCGACGAGAAAGTGGGCCAGGAGATTGCCGCCGACCCCGCGCTGACGCTCGGTGAAGCCTTCATGGACGGCCGCCTGCTGGTCGAGGAGGGCACGGTCTTCGATCTTCTCTCGCTGCTCCGACGCAACGGTGTACGCCGCGCAGCGACGCCGGGTCTGCGCCTTAAAACGATCGGGCGGCTGTTGTCCTATCAGCTGCGTGCGAGGCTGCCGGTCAATCGCAACAAGCTGAACGTCGCGCATCACTACGACCTCGATGCCCGCCTCTTCGACCTCTTCCTGGATCACGACTGGCAGTATTCATGCGCCTATTTCGAGCCGAAGGGCATCGGCCTCGAGGAGGCGCAGCTGGCGAAGAAGCGCCACATCACCGCGAAGCTGCTGCTTGAGCGGGGACAGACCGTGCTCGAGGTCGGCTCCGGCTGGGGAGGGCTCGGGATGTACATGGCCGAGGCCGCCGGCGTCGACGTCACGGGAATTACGCTCAGCGAGGAACAGCTTGCCGTATCGCGTGAACGGGTGCGGATCCGCGGCCTTTCGAACAGCGTGCGCTTCGAGTTGCGGGACTATCGCGATCTTTCGGGACAGTACGACCGGATCGTCTCGGTCGGCATGTTCGAGCATGTCGGCATCGCGCATTACGGCCGGTTCTTTCGCAAGATGGCCGAGGTCCTGAAAAAGGAGGGTGTCATGGTTCTCCACTTCATCGGACGCACGCGACCGGCCCATGCCATCAATCCCTGGATCGAGAAATACATCTTCCCGGGCGGATATCTCCCTGCGCTCTCGGAAGTCCTGCCCGCGGTCGAACGCGCGGGTCTGCTGGTCAAGGACGTCGAGATCTGGCCGATGCACTACGCCTGGACGCTGCGCGCCTGGCGGGAACGGTTCATGGCCCGGAGGACGGACGCGGTTCGCCTCTATGACGAGCGCTTCTGCCGCATGTGGGAATTCTATCTCGCCGCAATGGAAGCGGCCTTCCGCCACGACCGGTTGCCGGTCATCCAGCTCCAGCTCGCCCGGCATCAGGATGCTGTGCCCTACGCCCGCGACTATATCGCCGAAGCGGAGCAGAGACTGAAAGCCTTCGAGGCCGATCGTCCTCCGCTCGAGCCCGTGAGTTTCTGATCGGCGCATGCGGCGATCTGGAAGGCGCTCCGCCTCGGTCCCGCCCCGATCATATGTTGTGGACTCCGCTCGCCGCCGCCGGACGCGGTGGTTGGCGGGGCGCGGTGGGCGCACTATGTTCGCCGCCCGCCGAAAGCGCAGATGGAGACTGACATGACCGCAACGCCGCTCAAGATCGCCAACCTGATCGCAGCCGAAATCAAGGCCAGTGCCGCGCAGGTTTCCTCCGCGGTCGAGTTGCTGGACGGCGGCGCGACCGTGCCCTTCATCGCGCGCTACCGCAAGGAAGTGACTGGCGGGCTGGACGATACCCAGCTGCGCGTGCTTTCGGAACGGCTCACCTATCTCCGGGAACTGGAGGCGCGGCGCGCCTCGATCCTGGAATCGATCGCCGGCCAGGGCAAGCTGACGGACGAGCTCTCCGCCAAGATCGCAGCCGTCAGCACCAAGGCGGAGCTGGAGGACATTTACCTTCCCTACAAGCCGAAGCGTCGCACCAAGGCGGAAATCGCACGCGAGCGCGGCCTCGGTCCGCTCGCAGAGCAGATCCTCGGCGATCGCTCGCTCGTCCCGGCCGATGTAGCGGCGGCGTTCCTGACGGCCGATGTCCCGGATACGAAGGCAGCACTGGAAGGTGCGCGCGACATCGTCGCCGAACAGATCACGGAAAATGCCGACGTGCTGAAGCGGTTGCGCGAATATATGAAGGACAACGCCTTCCTGCGCGCCCGCGTCGTCGACGGCAAGCAGGACGCCGGCGCGAAATTCTCCGACTATTTCGATCACACCGAGCGGTGGTCCGGCGTGCCGAGCCACCGCGCCCTCGCGATGCTCCGGGGCTGGAACGAGGAAGTCCTTTCGGTCGACATCGTCGCCGACCAGGACAGCACCGAACCGGTGAAGCCCGTCGAGCGCATCATCGCTTCCTTCTACGCGGTGGGATCGACCAGGCCGGGCGACCGCTGGCTTTCTGACGTGATCGGCTGGACCTGGCGGGTAAAGCTCTCCATGTCGGTCTCGCTCGACCTGATGCGTGAAATGCGCGAGCGTTCGGAAGAGGAGGCGATCCGCGTCTTCGCCCGCAACCTCAAGGATCTCCTTCTCGCAGCACCCGCCGGCACGCGGGCGACGATGGGACTGGACCCGGGCATCCGCACCGGCGTCAAGGTGGCGGTCGTGGACAACACGGGCAAGCTTCTGGAGACGACGACCGTCTATCCGTTCCCGCCGAAGAATGACATCCGCGGCACCCAGGCTGAGTTGGCGAGCCTCGTGCGCAAGCACAAAGTCGAACTGATCGCGATCGGAAACGGGACGGGCAGCCGCGAGACGGAAAAGCTGGTCGCCGACATGCTGGCCCAGCTGCCCGCGCCGAAGCCGACCAAGGTCATCGTCTCGGAGGCCGGCGCTTCCGTCTATTCCGCCTCCGAGACCGCTGCCGCCGAGTTTCCGGGGCTGGACGTATCGCTGCGCGGAGCGGTCTCGATCGCACGCCGCCTGCAGGACCCACTGGCGGAACTCGTCAAGATCGAGCCGAAGTCGATCGGCGTGGGCCAGTATCAGCACGACGTTGACCAGGGCAAGCTGAGCCGCTCGCTCGACGCGGTAGTGGAAGACGCGGTGAATGCCGTGGGCGTCGATCTCAACACCGCCTCCGCGCCGCTTCTCTCCCGCGTCTCCGGACTGGGGAAGTCAACGGCCGAGGCGATCGTTGCTCACCGGGACCAGAACGGGCCGTTCGCCAGCCGCCAGGAGCTTTTGAAGGTCTCGCGCCTCGGTGCCCGGACCTTCGAGCAGTGCGCGGGCTTCCTTCGCATCCCGAACGGCAAGGAGCCGCTCGATGCCTCCTCGGTCCATCCGGAGGCCTATGGCGTCGCCAAGAAGATCGTTTCGGCCTGCGGTCGCGATCTCCGCGCCCTGATGGGTGATAGCGCCGAGCTGAAAAAACTCGATCCGCGCCTCTTCGTCGACGAGCGTTTCGGCCTGCCGACCGTCAGGGACATTCTCGCGGAACTGGAAAAGCCCGGCCGCGACCCGCGCCCGGAATTCCGCACGGCGACCTTCGCCGAAGGGGTGGATGACATAAAGGACCTGAAGCCCGGCATGCTGCTCGAGGGAACCGTCACGAACGTCGCCGCCTTCGGGGCATTCGTCGATATCGGCGTCCATCAGGACGGCCTCGTGCACGTCTCCCAGCTTGCGGACCGCTTCGTCAAGGATCCGCACGAGGTCGTGAAGGCGGGCGACGTCGTCAAGGTGCGGGTGACCGAGGTGGACGTGGCGCGCAAGCGCATTGGTCTCACCATGCGCAAGGATGGCGGCGCCGATGCGGCTCCCCGCGAGCAGCGGGGCCGCGAGGCACCGCGCGGCGGCAACCAGCGCGCACCGCAGCATAAGCCTCAGGCTCCCGCCCAGGGAGCGTTCGGAGCCGCACTTGCCGAGGCGATGAAGCGGAAGTAGCCGCCGGCAGGCTGAGCGTCACCTTGCGAAGGGCGCAGACGCTTTGCCTTACGGCAGCACGATGAGCGGTGAATCGTCCGAGGAAAAACTGAGGTCGCGCAGCTTGCCGGGCCCCTGCTGTCGGAGCAGGAGCGCGGCGCTCAACCCCTTGGCGATCCGGGCGGCATAACCGAGGTCGTTCAGGAGCGAGCTGAGCTGCAGGCCGTCGATCCGGTCGGCGCGCAGCTCTGCGACGAGCCGGTCGCGAAATTGCGCCTCGAACGCCTCCTGCATCCCCGCCAGCTCCTGCAGCCGGTCGTCGAAGCCCTTGCCCGTTGCGTCCGACCACGCGAGGGACCTGACGTCGTGCAGGACAGTTATGAGGTGTCGCCTGAGGTCGACATAGGCGGCACGGGCAGGGGAGTCCGGCTGGCGCAGGTAGAAGGCGAGGTTCTTCTGCAGCTGCTTGGCATCCTTCACCGTCTCGACGAGTTGCAGGGCCGCAACCTGGCAAGCCGTCCAGAAGTCCCGATGCGCGTCGTCGCCTGCGATATCCACCCGTCCCATGAAGCTCAGCAGGTCTCCGTAGACGCCCTTGATGTGCCGCTGGTAGAGCGCTTCGGCGCTGACGTAGTCGGCGTCGGGCGCGGCCGCGATCAGGCTTTCGTCGTGGCGCGCGGCGTCGAGCTCGCTCACCGGGAGGTAGAGCGCATGGCAGATGACCTCCATGCTGAGGCGAGCGAGATGCCGCAGTTCCTGCATCACGGCAGTGGCTGCCGTGTCGAGCGATTGCAGCGCCTGGGAGGTGAGATAGCGTGCACGGCTGCGCTCGATCGGCTGTTCCGCCGGGGCCGCCCCCGGTAGGAGATAGGGCGGTTCGCCGCGCTCCGGCAGGATGCGTTCGAGTAAGTCCGTGAACCGATCGAGGAACGGCCAGAACAGCACGATACCGAGCGTCGTGAACATCGAGTGGAAGATGGCGAGCATCATCAGTTCGTTGTCGCCGAAGCCGAGAAATCCCGCGATCTTGCCGGTCAGCCACATCTGCGGTCCGAGAAGCGCAAAGGCGACGATGGCGGTCGCCACGTTGAAGATCACGTGGGAAAGGGCAAGCTGTTGGCCCCGCCGGTTGCCCCCGAGCGCGCCGGCAATGCCCGTGGTGACGCTGCTGCCGACCTTGGCGCCGATTGCGATCGCCGCGCCCTGGATCAGCTCAACCTGTCCGAGGGAGAGCGCTGTCAGCGTCAGCATGAGGGTCGCGTGCGTCGATTGCAGCACCAGCGTCAGAACGAGGCCGATGCCCCCGAAAAGCAGGTAACCGAGCCAGCCCGCCGGTTCGTACTGCGTCAGGTCGAGGTTTTCGGTGACGGTGGAGAAGCCGGACTTGATCGCGTCTATGCCGAGGAAGATGAAGGCAATGCCGAGCAGGATCCTGCCGGCCGCCTTCGGTTTCGGTCCGAAGAAGCTGGCGACGACACCAAAGACCAGGAGCGGCAGCGCCAGTGGCGAGAGGCTGATGTTCTGGCCCGCCAGCGCGAGCAGCCAGATGCCGGTGGTGGAACCGAGATTGGCGCCGAGGATGATGGCGACGCCTGCCGTCAGCCCGATCAGCCCGGTGCTGATGAACGCGATCGTCATCAGCGAAACAAGCGTGCTGGATTGCAGAACCGCCGTTCCGCAGAAGCCGATGAGGAAGCTCCTCGGACGCGTCGAGGTGCCGCGCGCCAGAACCTGTTCCAGCGTATCCCCGGCAAGGTTCTTCAGCCCTTCCTCGAGGCATTGCATGCCGAAGAGGAAAAGCGCCACCCCCGCGCAGAGCGTCATCCAGGAGGAACTGCTCCAGAAGCTGTAGGCAAGGAGAAGTGCGCCGAGCGACGCGGCAATGCCGATACCGTAGCCGCGCCATGCCTGGCTGGGGGTGCTGGCGCCGGTCATTGGTTTCTGCCCCGGCGGGAGACAGAACACGGCGCGGGTCCGATCGCGTCAAACTCGCTGAAGGTTGCCTGGGAACCGGTCACCTTTCCCCCACACGCTATCGCCCCTGAAGTGGAACATTACGGCTGCGCGCCGGGCGAAAGTCAACGCGTGGCGCACAGACGACTGCCGACGCGAACGGATGCGCGTGACGCAAACGCTGTCCCTCAGGATGCCACCGGCCGTGCGGGTGCGGTAAGTTGATGCGCTGGCGCGGTTCGCCGTAGAATTGCCTCTTTCCGGTTCGCT
This sequence comes from Sinorhizobium sp. BG8, assembly GCF_016864555.1. Classification (NCBI taxonomy): domain Bacteria; kingdom Pseudomonadati; phylum Pseudomonadota; class Alphaproteobacteria; order Hyphomicrobiales; family Rhizobiaceae; genus Sinorhizobium; species Sinorhizobium sp. BG8. The sequence continues at coordinate 2,121,015 of NZ_CP044011.1, forward strand.
GTCTCTGCGAATTCTGGCGCATGGCACTGGTGAAACGCATGCAGAGCGAACTGGCATCCCCCGAAACCCCCAGGGCAAATGACCAACCCAAACTGTTTCCCTGGAGCGGCCACCGCCTCTCCGCGGTCCTGCTGCCCATTGCAGGTGTGGTCATAGCGCTTCTCGCGCTCTACGTGCTCGAACAGCATGTGCATGCCATATCGTTCCGCGAAATTCGCGACGATCTCTATGCGCTGTCTGCGAGCCGGCTTGCGCTTGCCATTCTCTTCACGGTCGTCAGCTTTTCCGCCGTGGCGTTCTATGACGTCGTCGCAGTGGAGACGATTGCGCCGGGCCGCGTTTCGAAGCGGGTCTCCGCGATGGCGGGAGCGGCAGGCTATGCCATCTCCAATGCGCTCGGCTTCTCCCTTTTGACGGGCGGTGCGCTCCGCTACCGGGTCTATGCGGCCCAGGGGATTGAACTTGCGGATATCGGACGCATCGTCGGAACCTCGTGGTTCGCAATCTGGTTCGCCTTCGCCATCATGGCGGCAATCGCCATGGTCGCCGAGCCGGATCAGATACCGTGGCTGGCGACGCTCGGACCCGCCGTCGACGTTTCGATCGGCATTGCCGTTCTCGCGGCAATCGCGGCGCTGGTCCTGTGGCTTTCGCGTGGTGCGCGCACGGTGGGTGTAGGGAGCTTCTCGCTCAGGCTGCCCACGTCGCGCGGTGCGTTGATGCAGATCGCCGCGGGTCTCGTCGACATGACGGCGGCGGCCGCCTGCCTCTATGTTCTGCTGCCGTCAGGAAGCGTCGGCAGCTTTTCCGCCTTCATCCTCGTCTATGTGGTCGCTGTCATTCTTGGGATAGCCAGCCACGCGCCGGGCGGTGTCGGGGCGTTCGAGGCGACCATCATCGCCGGCCTCGGCCTCGGGTCCAATTCGGAGGCGTTGGCGGGCCTCGTTGCATACCGCATTGTCTACACCCTCCTGCCGTTCCTCGTCGCCGTGGCGGGACTGGTCGTCTCGGAGATCCTGCGCCATCGCAGCCGCATCGCCGGGCCGGTCGGCGCCGCTTCCCTGTTTCTGGAGCCCCTGATACCGCCGCTCTCGGCCGGCATCGCCTTCTTCGGGGCAGCGGTCCTGCTGATATCGGCTGTCACCCCGAGCCTCGAAGGGCGCATCGAGGCGCTGTCGGAGGTCATCCCCCTGCCGTTCCTGGAGATGTCGCATCTGGGTGCGAGCTTCGTGGCCGTCGGTTTGCTGATCGTCGCGCGGGGTCTCGCGAAACGTCTTCGCCGGGCGTGGTTCGCAGCCATCATCCTTTTTGCCAGCGGTGCCGTCTTCTCGTTCTTCAAGGGGCTCGACTGGGAAGAAGCCGTCGCGCTGTCGATGATGGCGCTGACGCTGCTGGTGTTTCGCGATTCCTTCTACAGGCGTCCTTTCAACGGAGACATGCATCTTTCCTGGGGCTGGCTCGCCAGCATGGGGACCATGGTCTTTGCCGCCATTTGGCTCGGGCTCTTCGCATTCCGCCACGTAGAATACGACAACGAGTTGTGGTGGCAGTTCGCCTGGGAGGGGGACGCGCCGCGCTTCCTGCGTGGAGCGGTCTTCATCGTGACACTGCTCGCCGCGGTGCTGGTCGATACGCTGATCAACCGGCGGGTCCTGACGCTCGCCCCGGAGGGACGGATGCCGGAGAGCGTGCCGGCGGTGGTCGCGGACGCTCCTTCGTCGTCGGCCGCGCTCGCGCTCCTCGGGGACAAGCGGTTCCTGGTCTCGCCCGACCAGCACGGCTTCGTCATGTACCAGCGCTCCGGGGGCAGCCTCATCTCCATGGGAGAACCGGTGGCTGCGGACGAATCGATGAGTGGGCTCGCATGGGCCTTCCACGAACTCGCGGACAAGTCCGGGCTGCGCACCGTCTTCTATGAGGTCGGCCCGGAACACCTGCCGATGTTCCTCGACATGGGCCTTGTCGCGCTGAAGCTCGGCGAGGTCGCCAGGGTGGACCTCACGACCTTTTCGCTCGACGGACCGAAACGCCAGCCTCTCAGATATGCCGACCGTCGCGCGGACAAGGATGGTCTGACCTTCGAGATCATCCCGAAGGAGAAGGTGCCGGAAATCATTCCGCAGCTGAGCGAAGTGTCCGACGAGTGGCTGGAGATGAAATCCGGCGGCGAAAAGCGCTTCTCGCTCGGTTATTTCGACCCCGGCTACATGAGCCTTTTCGATGTCGCCGTCCTGAAGCGCGGGGAACGGATTGTGGCCTTCGCGAACCTCTGGCGCGGCGGCGGCCATCACGAGATGGCGGTGGACCTCATGCGCTACCGGCAGGACGACTGCAAGGTCATGATGGACGCGCTGTTCACGAAGCTCATGCTGATCGCCAAGGCGGAAGGCTACCACTGGTTCAACCTGGGTGCCGCCCCGCTGTCCGGGCTGACCGACAGGCGCACCGCCTCGAGATGGAACCGCCTCGGCTCGCTGATCTACCAGAAGGGCCGCGACCTCTATCATTTCGACGGGCTGCGCGCCTTCAAGGACAAGTTCGGCCCGGTGTGGACCGCAAACTACCTCATCTGCCCGCCGGGTCTCGACACCGCCCGCGCGCTCCTTGACGTCACCACGCTGATCAGCGGGCGGCCGCTTGTCGGCAAGCGGAAGTGACCCAATTCCCGTTCAGCCACCACGCGGAGTTTGCCTGTGATGAAGCGATATGTCCCGATGGTCGCGATAGTGGCCGCAGTGCTCGCCGGCGCCGCCTACTGGTACTGGCCGATGATCCGCAAGGCGACGGGCTATAAGCCGCCCGCGATTTCCGTCAGCTACGGACGGCTGAACGCGATCCAGCTCCAGCGCCCGGCGGGAGAAGTCGCAGGGCTTGCCATCCTCGTCTCGGGTGCCGATGACCGGGGCGGCCGTGCGGCGGCGCTCGCTCGCGAACTCGAGCGGCGGGACATCGCCGTCCTTCCGGTCGATCTCGACGCCTGGCGTCCTGCGCTCGACACCGATCCGGGCGAATGCATCTACCTCGGCTCAGACATCGAAGGCCTTGCCAAGGAAGCGCAGCGGCTCGTCGAGAGCCGGCACTATCTGCATCCTGTCGTCGTCGGGGTCGGGGAGGGCGGAACGCTCGCCTATGCGGCACTCGCGGACGCCCCGGCGGCGACCTTCGCGGGCGCCGTGTCATTGGAACCTTCGGATGCGCTCGCCACCGCGGTTCCCGTCTGCGAGGGCGCGCGCGCGACGGCCGTCGGCGCACGAGGCTTCAGCTATGCCGAGGATGCGGCCCTTCCGGATCGCGGAGTAGTGATACGGGCCGGCGATGGTCCATCTGACGCCCAGGCGGCTTCCGACACATCGGGTTCGCATCGGCTGGAGGTGAAGGAGGCCGCCACCCCCGAGGCACGGCTTGCCCTGGCCGTTGACGCCGTGAGCGATATCGCTGCCGCCGATGCCGATGCCAAGGCTCTCCCAGTGGTCGACATTCCGGCAAAGGGCAAGGCGGAAAGGCTGGCCGTCTTCTATTCCGGCGACGGCGGCTGGCGCGACATCGACAAGAGCGTCGGCGAAGCGCTCGCCGAACAGGGCGTACATGTGGTGGGCGTCGATTCCCTTCGCTACTTCTGGTCTGTACGCAAGCCCGAACGGATCGCCTCCGACCTTGCGAGGATCGTGCACGATGCCGATCCCTCGGGGAAGCTTCCCATTTCCCTTCTCGGCTATTCGTTCGGTGCCGACACTGCACCCTTCGCCTGGCCGTTCCTGCCCGCAGAGATCCGTGACCGCATCCGCTTCATCGGCCTGCTCGGCACGGAGAAGATGACGCCATTCCAGGTAACGATCGAGAACTGGCTGGGCATGGGCGGGGACCATGAAGTCGCGGCAGCAATCGCAGCGCTGCCGAACGAAAAGGTTCTCTGCGTCTATGGCGGTGAAGAAACGGAGACGGCCTGCGAGGATCCGAGGCTCGCTGCCGTCGAGAAGCTGAAGCTCGACGGCGGGCACCATTTCGACGGCGACTACGACGCTCTTTCCGGACAGCTCCTGGAAGCGATGAAACGACGCGATCAGGCCTCGTGACCCGCTACATCCCGTAAACCGGCTCGGTCAGGCGCAAGGAACATACGTCAAGGCAGGAGCCAGATTTCCCGGATCACGATGGGGTCTATTCACCGAGTTCGTCTTTCAGGGCGGAAAGAACGCTCATCGCGTGGCCGGCATACTGGCTGATCCAGCGGTCGTGAATCCGCTGGATCGGGAGTGCGTTCATGTGGTTCCACCGCTCGCGCCCCTCGCGTCGGGCGATGATCAGGCCTGCTTCCTCCAGCACCTTGAGGTGCTGCATGACCGTGCAGCGATCCATCTCGCGGAAGCGCTCGCAGAGCGCACCGGTGGTCCGGGGCTCGTCCTTGAGAGCGTCGAGCATCTGTCGGCGTTTGCCGTTCGCCAGCGCCCTGAAAACGGCCTCGTCGTCTGATTCGCTTGACATGTTATGTTTTTATAACATAACTTGAGTGACGACAAGCGGAGGAGGAAGCGTCATGCTGGAATTTCGCGTGAACGGACGGATCGCCAAGCCCGTGGCCGAAGTTTTCGATGCCGTCGTCAATCCTGAGAAACTGAGCGGTTATTTCACCACCATCGGCGGGGCGAGCGGCCCTCTGGTGGCCGGCACCACGGTCACCTGGTGGAACATGGCGCCCGTTATCGTCGACGAGGTGGAGGAGAACAGCCGTATCGTGTTCCGCTGGGACGCGATGGTCGAAAAGGGCGAGGAGCCCTACAAGACCCGCGTCGAGATGCGCTTCATCCCGCTCGAGGACGGCGCAACGATGGTGACCATCGCCGAGACGGGCTGGCGGGAAAACGAGCGCGGCCAGAAGAGCTCGTATCTGAACTGCGAGGGCTGGTCGCAGATGCTTTCGTGCATGAAGGCCTACCTCGAATACGGCATCAACTTGCGCCACGGCTACTATCCGAGCGAGCTGAAAGGCGTGGTCGCTTCGGAACCGGATTTTTAAGGCGGGTGGTCCCGGCGGTCGCGTGAGGGGCCAGAACGTGGAGGGCAGGGCAGGCTTTCGTCCGGTCCTGCCACGGTGTAGAACGGCGTCATGCAATGGGATGACGAGGCAATCGTACTGGGCGTGCGCCGTCATGGCGAGACATCGGTCATCGCCGAGATGATGACGCGCGACCACGGACGCCATCTTGGCCTTGTCCGCTCCGGCCGTTCGCGCGCCATGCAGCCGGTGCTGCAGCCCGGAAACTCGGTCGAAGTCACATGGCGCGCGCGCCTCGACGAGCACCTCGGCGATTTTCGGATTGAGCCGCTTCAGCTCAGGGCGGGACGTCTGATGGAGACGGCAACCGCCGTCTACGGCATACAGGCAATGGCGGCGCTGCTGCGTTTCCTGCCGGAACGCGATCCGCACCCGCATCTTTTCAATGCGCTCGGCATCATTCTCGAGCATCTGGACGAACCGGCCGACGCGGGCGAACTCTTCGTGCGCTTCGAGCTTGCGGTCCTGAATGACCTCGGTTTCGGGCTCGATCTCGAGGAATGTGTCGCTACCGGCAGTCGCGAGGATCTGGTCTACGTGTCGCCCAAGTCCGGCCGTGCCGTGTGTCGCGCGGCCGGTGAGCCCTGGGCAGACAAGATGCTGGCACTGCCATCCTTCCTCGCGGTAGAGCGGCGCCACGCCGCCGATTGCGATGCACTTTCGCAGGCCTTCCGGCTCACCGCCTTCTTCCTCAACCGCCATGTGTGCGAGCCGCGGGGCCTGGAACTCGCGTCCGCCCGCGACGGCTTCGTGCAGGCGGTGCTCAAGGCTCTCGCTGTGGCCGAGGCGTCCCGCCCTCAGGAGCTTGCTCAATGAACATCGAAATCTATCCGGGGCTTTCTGTCTCGGGAATCGGCACGCTGCCGCTCGACGTCGTGGCGCGCGACGGCGGATTGAAGGCCCTTCAGGACATGCTCGTCGGGCAATTGCCGGCACCGCCGATGGCGCAGACGCTCAGGTTCACCCTGAAGGAGGTCGAGGAGGGCAGGGTCGTTTTCGTCGGGTACCCGACGGCGGAGCATCTAAATCCGCTCGGCACCGTGCATGGCGGCTGGACCGCCACGGTGATGGATTCCGCGCTCGGCTGTGCCGTCTTCTCGGTCACGAAGCCTGGCGAGGCCTACACGACGGTGGAATTCAAGGTGAACCTCGTTCGGCCGGTCCTGCCGGACATGGGCGAGGTGTTCTGCGAGGGCAAGATCGTTCATCGTGGCAGGACGATCGCTACGTCTGAGGCCTGGCTCAGGGATTCGGCCGGCAAGCTGCTCGCCCATGGCACGGAGACCTGCGCAATTTTCCCCATTTCCAACCTGATGCGCTGACGCTGTCGGCGCGGGACGATTGAAACTCCACGTTGAAACGTCTTTCTATTTTGTTGCCTGAGACGAACCGGGCAGCGGGGACGGGTGTGCGGATCAAATTCAGGAACAACACGCCAAATCAGTGTGTTAGTGTGTGCATGGCGCGAGTGGTCGGAATCGGCCATGCGCGGCAGGGCCTTTTCGAGCGCGGGGAGCAGTCATGGCAGAAATACTGGCACTCGTCGGTGTGATTCTGGCAATCGCGGCGATGAATGCGGCGCGCAAGAATTCCGCGAGGTTAGAGCAGGACATCCTCGCGCTGAGGCAGGAGGTCGAGGCCCTGAAACGGGGCGAGCCGCTGCCAGCTGCCGATATGTCCGAAGCCGAATCGGTCGGGAACATCGCGGAGGCGGCGGAAACGGCCGGGGAACCGACCGAGGAGTTCGCGAGCCCCTGGGCGCGTGCGAGAGAGAACCGCGAGAAAGTGGACGCTGCAGGCCTCGCCGTTTCTGCAAAGGCGGGAGCGGATGCGGCAGGTGCCTCCACGTCCCTGAGCGAAGCGGGCGACGTGCCCGAAGGCGCTCGTGTCGCCGGGCAGGCGGGAGAAAGCCTGGAAAGCCGCATTGGCGCACGCTGGGCCGTGTGGGTCGGCGGACTTGCGCTCGCCCTCGGCGGCGTCTTCATGGTCAAGTATTCGATCGAGAGCGGCCTGCTGAGCCCGGCGGTGCGCCTTTCGCTGGCGGCCGCCTTCGGCCTCTTGCTCCTCGCCGGCGGCGAAGTCATACGGCGCCGGGCCCAACCGCTGCTGCCGAACGAATTCCGCAACGCGATGATCCCCGGCATCCTCACGGCTGCGGGTGCGGTCACCCTGTTCGGCGCCACCTATGTCGCCCACGGGTTTTATGGATACTTCGGCTCGTTCACGGCCTTTTTGCTCTTGTCCCTGGTGGCGTTCGCCACGATCGGCCTCTCGCTCCTGCACGGGCAGGCGCTGGCGGGGCTCGGCCTGCTCGGCTCCATGACCGTGCCGCTCCTCGTCGCGACGGAGAGGCCAAGCGTCTGGGGGCTGTTCGGCTTCCTGACGCTCACCTGGCTCGCGACCCTCGTCGCGTCGCGGCTGCGGCGATGGACAGTCGTGCCCTCGCTCGGCAATCTTGGCCTCGGTCTGTGGTCGGTGTTGTACCTCAGCCAGGCCGTACCGGTCGAAAGCACGCCGGTCGTTCTGTCGCTTGCGGTCATGCTCGCCGGACTGGGGCTTCTCTGGCCGGCCGGCGCGGACGCTGCCGAATCGGCGCCGGAGACGGCACACGCTTCCGGGGACGCATCACCGGATGCACCTGTTGCGGCCGAAGCGCCATGGCGTCGTTTCCTTGCGCCGCAGGGGATAGCATTGCCGCTTTCCGGATCCCTTGCCGTGCTTCTGCCGGCGCTGGTCCTTGCGGCCATGGCTCCGGCGCTTCCGCGGGGCGGACTGTCCTTCGCCCTCCTCATCGCCGCGCTTGCCGTCCTTGGATGCCTGCGCGGCTGGGCGGCCTTGCCGGCGATCCTTGCGTCCGTCGGCGCGCTCCTCGGAACGGTCATTCTTGCCGTGCTTCCCGGTGGCGTCCCGATCGACACGTTGCTTGGAGAAGGCGCCCTGCCGGACACTGCGGGGGTTGCCTCTGCAGTTGGTAGGCTCCCCGTCGGCGAGGTGCTCGGCCTTTCCGCGACCCTCGGGCTGGCCGGAGCGGCGGCACTTACGCTCTTCCGCCGTCGCCTTCCGCCCTTCGCGGCGCTGTGGAGCATTCTCATGACGGCGACGCCGCTGGCGCTGGCGGCGATCAGCTTCCTCGCCTTCGGCAATCTGAGCTTCGATCTCGGGCACGGCCTCTTCGCGCTCGCGTTCGGCGCCGTGCTGCTGGCAGGCGCGGAGATGCTGGGCAGGGGATGGGACGAGAGCGACACGCGGTACCTTCCGTTGTGGGCGCTCGTATCCGGCGGCTTTGCCTTCCTTTGCCTCGGCGTGCATGCCCTGACCGACGGCCTTGCGACCACGCTTCTCGTCTCCGCGCTCGGCATGGCGGCGGTCGTGGTCACCCGCCTTCGCCGCTGGCCGGTGCTTCCCTGGATCATGGTCGCGGCCGCGGTCGTGGTCGCGGGCCGGATTGCCTGGGAGCCGACGATCGTGGGTGCTGCCGCACTTTCGAAGACGCCTGTCTTCAATCAGCTTCTCGCCGGCTACGGCGTACCCGCGTTGCTGCTGGTGCTGGCCGCCTACATGCTCCGCGCCTGGCCGGGCGAACGCGTGCGCAATCTTCTCCAGGCGCTCGCGAGCCTTTTCGCCCTCCTGACCGCGGCTATCCTCGTCCGTCACGCGATGAACGGCGGGGTGCTGGACAGTGCCTTCCCGACGCTCGGCGAACAGTCCGTCTACACCCTTCTTGCCGCGGGCGCTTCCGCCGTGCTGATGACGCTGGACATAAGGTCTCCGAGCCCCACCTTCCGTTTCGGTTCCATGGTCATCGGCGCCGTCTCGATGCTCTCGATCCTTCTCGCCCATTTCATCGGTCTCAATCCGTATTTCACCGGCGAGCCCACGGGGTCGATTCCATTCTTCAACCTTCTTCTCGTCGGCTATCTCCTGCCTGGAGTGGCCTTCGCGGGCCTCGCCTTCTATGCCCGCGACAAGCGGCCGGCACCCTATGTGATGATGCTTGCGCTGACGGGCGCGGCCCTCGTCTTTGCCTGGGTCACGCTCTCGGTCCGTCGCTACTGGCACGGGGAAGGCATTGCCGACTGGAAGGGGTTCCTGCAGGGAGAGACCTACACCTATTCGGTGGTCTGGCTCTTGCTCGGCGTGCTGCTCCTCATCGCCGGCTCGCGGTTCGACGCAAAGAGCATCCGCCTCTCATCCGCCGCGCTGGTGCTGATCGCCGTGGTCAAGGTCTTCCTGATCGACATGTCGAACCTCGAAGGCATCCTGCGTGCGCTCTCCTTCATCGGGCTCGGCGCCGTGCTGATCGGCATAGGTCTCTTCTATCAGAAGGTGCTGTCCGGAAAGGGCAGGGCCGGGCAGGTGTCGCCGCCTGCGGAACTGAGGACCGGAGATGGAACGTGATCGGAACGAACGTTTTAAGGCTCCTGTCCGGTTGGCGAGGATGAGCCATCCGCGAAGGATGGGGCGGCTTCCTCAGTGCGGAAGTATTACCAGCAGTGCCGACATCACGATGCAGGCAAGCACCGACAACTCTATTGCGAATTTCATGGCACGGTCCTCCTGACACTGCCGCTCAACGCGCCAGGAGGTCCGAGGTTCCACTGCACTGGGCCAGGCTTTGCAACTGGCGAATCCGATGGGATCGGTGAAGCCTGGGGCGCGACGGTGGCATGCCTTGACGCTGCCCGTTTCTACTGGGTTGCGTCGGTCGACCGGGCGGTTGTCGGACAGCCTTTAACGACACCTTAAAGACGTGCTGCTAGACCGCTCGGACGGCCTTGCATGCATCGTGGCCGGTCGGATGGCAGGGGTATGGACGAGACGCGTCACATCACAAGCCTTGATGGCCTGCGCGGCATAGCCGCGTCGCTGGTTCTCGTGTCACATGTCCACCTCATCTTTCCGTCGCTTGGACCTTTGCCCTTCACGGATATCGGCAGCGAGGCAGTTGCGGTCTTCTTCGCCCTCAGCGGCTTCCTGATGGCCTATCTCTATGGCACTCGTCCCCTGACGCGTGCGGCTGCGCAGGATTTCCTGGTGAGTCGGTTCGCGCGGATCTATCCCGTCTACTTCGTCGCGGTCTGCCTCGGCGTCCTGCTCTCCGCCGTTCCCGGTCTCGGCTACATCCATCCCATTTCCGGACTGACCGAAATCGTGCGCCACGTGATGATGCTCGGCTCGAGCGGCGTGCTCTGGTCGGTGCCTCCCGAGATACAGTTCTACCTTCTCTTTCCTGTGATCTGGCTTGTGCTGTCGAATCCCTTGCGCCACCAGGGAATCGCGATCGCGATTGCCGCCTTCCTTGCCGTCGATGCCTTGCTTGGCTTCCCGGGGCCGGGAATTCTTATCCCGTCCAAGCTGCCCTACTTCCTTCTCGGTGTGGTGGCCGGCCGGCTTCACCTCGCCTGGCGCGAGGCGCCGCGACCCGCCTGGACAGGCGTTCTGGCTATCGTGCTTTTTGCGTTTCTCTTCACCTACAGGCAGCTCTTTCCGGACGCGGCGGTCAATCCCTGGGGTCTGCCGTCGGCTTTGGCCGCCGCCCTCGTCGTATCGCTCGCCGCCCGCGAGCATCCGGCCTCCGCATGGCTGCTGTCCTCCCGACCGCTTCGCTTTGCCGGTGCCGTCAGCTTCTCGCTCTACCTGTTCCATGTGCCGGTCATGTTCCTCACCAGAGAGACGTTTTCCGGTCTGTTGCCCGAACCTCTTCTGTTGGTGCTCGCGACTGCAAACGCCTTCCTCGCGGCGTGGGTGAGCTACCACGTGATCGAGACACCGTCGCGCCGCATGCTCGTCTCGCTCTGGCGGAAACGACGCGCGATCCGTCCTGCGGACGACCGCATAGATCTCTCGCGCCTGCCGGCGGACACGCAGCGGATCCACTGACCTTCGAGCGATTTGCCCGGTTCCGGTTGCATGAATTATCCGGTAGAGAAAAGGTAATCTCTTCCGCCCAACACTCCTCTCGTCCCGGATGAACAGCATGGCCTCGAACGCACTGACCGTATCCGGTCTCAACATCCATCCCCTGAAAAGCGGCCGCGCCATTGCGGTCCCGCAGGCCGAGGTCCGGCTCGACGGATTTCGTGGCGATCGCCGCTTCATGGTGGTCCAGCCGGATAGTCGGTTCATAACGCAGAGGGAGCTCCAACTGCTTGCCCGGGTCGAAGCCCGCGAGGTCGAGAACGGCATTCGTCTTGCCATGGAGGGACGCGAGTTGACGGCGACCTTCGATCCGTCCGCGCGGATGGACGTTACCGTCTGGGACAGCGCCGTCAGTGCCGCCGTTGCCGGCGAGGACGTGAGCGCGACGCTTTCCGAGTGGTTCGGACAACCCGTCAGGCTGGTGCACATGGACGCGCAAGCACGACGGTCGGTCGGGGCCGATTGGGCGGGCGAAGCGGCTGACGTCGGCTTCGCCGATGGATTTCCCATCCTCGTCACCACCACCGGCTCGCTCGCCGACCTGAACCGCACACTTGTCGCCAAGGGCCAGGAACCCGTCGGCATGGACCGTTTCCGCACGAACATTCTCGTGGAGTGCGACGAGCCCTGGGCAGAGGATTTCTGGCCGGCAATCGAAATCAACGGCATCGTCTTTGATCTTGTGAAGCCCTGCGCGCGCTGCATCATGACGACCCAGGACCAGGTGACTGGCGATCGCATCGGCGGCAATCCGATCCAGGGCCTGGCGGAAAAGCGCATGTCGGCCGATCGCCGCGTGCCCGGTGTGCTCTTCGGCTGGAACGCCGTGCCGCGCGGCACCGGCGTGATCAACCTCGGCGATGCGGTCGCCGTGCATGGGGTTCGTGGTGAACGCTGGCCGATGAAGGTGAGGGCCTGAACGGCAGCCGGGTGCCATCAGTGCCGTTGATCGCGCGGTCAATTTAATTCACTTTTTGAAATGCGTGACCGCACGTATTTTGGCGCTTCGAATCCCCGGAGGAAGTCAATGTCCGTGCCATCGTCCCTATCCCAGAGGTCTGCCTCGAGCCCGTCCATGCCGTGGACGATCATCGCTGCCGGTTCGATCATTGCCATGCTGACCTTCGGCCCCCGGTCGGCCATGGGGTTCTTCCAGTTGCCTATGCTGCAGGATACCGGTTGGGACCGGACCACCTTCGGACTGGCGATGGCATTGCAAAACCTTTGCTGGGGTTTGAGCCAGCCCTTCTTCGGCGCAATCGCTGACAAGTTCGGAACCTGGCGCGTTCTTGCCATGTCCGGCATCATCTACTCTACCGGTCTGTTCCTCATGTCGCTCGGCTCATCGCCGGCCTGGCTCTACATCGGCGGGGGCGTGCTTGTGGGCCTTGGCGTCGGTGCCGGTTCCTTCGGTATCATCCTCTCTTCCTTTGCCCGGAACGTGAGCCCGGAACAGCGTTCGATGGCCTTTGGCCTTGGTACGGCCGCGGGCTCCGCGGGCATGTTCCTGTTCGCCCCATTGAGCCAGGGCCTGATCTCCGCCTACGGCTGGTCCGACGGCCTCGTCTATCTGGGGCTGATGATGCTGGTGGTGCCGGTTTTCGCCATTCCGCTGCGCGGCAATTCGTCGTCGGGACGGCAGGCTGAAGCCGCCTTCAAACAGACCGTCGGTGAGGCATTGAAAGAGGCCCTCGGTCACAAGAGCTACCTGCTGCTTGTCTCCGGCTTCTTCGTCTGTGGCTATCAGGTGGCTTTCATCACGGCGCATTTCCCTGCCTATATCGGCGATATAGGCATCGATGCGCGCTATGCGGTGATCGCGCTGGCACTGATCGGCTTCTTCAACATCATCGGTTCGCTTGCCGCGGGCGTCATCGGCCAGCACTACTCGAAGCCCTATTTCCTCGCGCTGATCTATCTGGCGCGCTCTGTTGCGGTGGCGGCCTTTCTGCTCGTGCCGGCGACGCCGACGACGGTCATCGTCTTTGCGATCGTCATGGGCCTGCTGTGGCTTTCCACCGTGCCGCCGACGAACGGGCTGGTCGCGATCATGTTCGGAACCCGGCATCTCGGGCTCCTCGGGGGCATTGTCTTCCTGTCGCACCAGGTCGGTTCATTCCTGGGCGTGTGGATGGGAGGCTACCTGTACGACCACTTCGGCACCTACGATCCGGTCTGGTGGCTGGGTGCTGCCCTTGGCGTGTTTGCCGCCGTCGTACATTGGCCGATACAGGAGCGAAGCGTGGTGCGGCCTGCTGCCGCATGACCCGCCAGATCAGGCGCTCCCCGAAAAAAAACGGGGAGTGCGATCCTTGCAATGTGTCACAAATCTTTCTAAATCAGCCGTACCGGCATCGCCGGTTTTGTTTTGCAGCCATTATGCTCACAATGAGCATAATTCAAGTGCCGCCCGGATCGGGCGGAAGGAGGGTCCCATGTCCACTCTGGCTCGCTCGAAGGAAAAGGCAGAGATCGCCCATCCCCCGACAGCCGCCGAGCGTTTCGGCGTTCTCGACATGCCGGACCTCACCTATACGCCCGAGGTGGCGCGCGAGACGGAGCATCTCTACGAGCGTGTCAGCCAGTTCATTCCCGCCATCGAGTGGCCCGTCTATGCGCCCTATGTGCATGCGATCAACCGGCTGAAGAAAGAGCGCGGCGCGGTCATCCTGGCGCACAACTACCAGACGCCCGAGATCTTCCATTGCGTAGCCGACATCGTCGGCGATTCGCTTCAGCTGGCGCGGGATGCCACCAAGGTGGACGCTGAGATCATCATCCAGTGCGGCGTGCATTTCATGGCGGAAACGTCGAAGCTGCTCAATCCTGAAAAGACCGTGCTGATCCCCGATGCGAAGGCAGGATGCTCGCTGTCGGAATCGATCACCGGCGCCGACGTGCGGCTGCTGAAGCAGCGCTATCCGGGCGTGCCTGTCGTCACCTACGTCAACACGTCCGCCGACGTGAAGGCCGAGACCGACATCTGCTGCACCTCGTCCAATGTGCTTGCCGTCGTCGAAAGCCTCGAGAGCGACACGGTGCTCTGCATCCCGGACGAATATCTGGCGATGAACGTCGCCCGCCAGACGAACAAGAAGATCCTGACCTGGAAAGGCCACTGCGAGGTCCACGAACGCTTCACGGCCGCCGAGCTCCTTGCCTACAAGGAAGCAGACCCGTCGATCGAGATCATCGGCCATCCCGAGTGCCATCCGGACGTGATCGCCGTCTGCGACTTCTCCGGCTCCACTGCCGGCATGATCAACTACGTCAAGGACAGACGCCCGCCGCGCGTGCTTCTCGTCACCGAATGCTCCATGGCGTCCAACATCCAGGCCGAGGTGAAGGGCGTCGATTTCATCAAGCCGTGCAATCTCTGTCCGCACATGAAACGCATCACGCTGCCGAAGATCCTCGACAGCCTGGTCAACATGACGGAGGAGGTTCTGGTCGATCCGGCGATCGCCGGCCGCGCCCGCCTCGCCGTGGAGCGGATGGTGAACTTGAAGCAGTAGGAGGCTGGCCCTTCCGTTTGAGGGAGGTGTCGGGGAAGGGAGTTGCGCCGTGAACCCTTCCTGGGCCTTAGGGCCACCCTTCCCTTGAGGGGAAGAGCCGGTGCCGGAGGAGAGTTGAATGCCAAACGATAGTTTCCGCCCGCTGTCCTGGGATGCCATCGACGACATCGTCATCGTCGGCGGCGGACTTGCCGGCCTGTTCTGCGCGCTGAAGCTCAGCCCCCGCCCGGTGACCATCCTGGCGGCCGCGCCGATCGGGCAGGGCGCATCCTCCGCCTGGGCCCAGGGTGGGATCGCCGCAGCGATGAGCCCGGGCGACACGTTCGAAAAGCATGTGGCGGATACGCTCGAGGCCGGTGCAGGCATCGTCGACGAAAAGATGGCCCGTTCGATGGTCGTCGAGGGACCCGCCCGGATCCACGACCTCCTCGACTACGGCGTGCCTTTCGACCGCGATCTCGAGGGCCGGCTTGTGCTGTCGCGCGAGGCGGCGCATTCCGAACGCCGGATCGTACGCGTGAAGGGCGACATGGCCGGCAAGGCGATCATGGAGGCGTTGATCGCGGCCGTGCGCAAGACGCCGTCCATCCGCGTCCTCGAAGGCTATGTGGTCGAGGAACTGGTGCGCGAAGGCCGCTTCGTCTCCGGCGTCATCGCAAGGCCGGACGCCGGACAGTCCAAGAAACGCGTGCATTTTCCGGCGCGCGCCGTTGTCCTGTGCTCCGGCGGCGTCGGGCACCTCTATGCGGTCACGACGAACCCCTGGGAGGCCTGCGGCCAGGGCGTCGGTATGGCGGCGCGTGCGGGCGCCATCATCGCGGACCCTGAATTCGTCCAGTTTCACCCGACCGCGATCAACATCGGCCGCGACCCTGCGCCGCTCGCGACCGAGGCGCTCCGCGGCGACGGGGCGCATCTCGTCAACGCCGCCGGCAGGCGCTTCATGCTCGATATCCATCCGGACGCCGAACTTGCCCCGCGCGACATCGTATCCCGCGGCGTGTTTGCCGAGGTGCAGGCCGGACGCGGTGCCTTTCTCGACTGCACGAAAGCGGTCGGCCGGCATTTTCCGGAGATGTTCCCGACGGTCTACGCCTCCTGCAAGGCGGCCGGCATCGATCCCGTTGAACAGCCGATACCTGTCGTTCCGGCGGTTCACTACCACATGGGCGGCATCCTGACCGATGCGGAGGGACGCACCTCCATCGACGGACTGTGGGCGGCCGGTGAAGTCACCTCCACCGGGGTGCACGGCGCCAACCGTCTCGCCTCCAACTCGCTGCTGGAGGCCGTCGTCTTCGCCGCGCGTATCGCCGAAAACATCAAGGGCTTCCTGCCCGAGCCGAAGATCAGCGACTGGGGCAAGAACGCAGACGAGAGCGATGATCTCGTGACCGTGGAAGACAGCCCCGCTCTCGCGAGGCTTCGTCGCATCATGAGCGAACATGTCGGCGTCATCCGCAACCGTACCGGACTGGTTTCCGCCATTCGCGAGATCGCCGTTCTCGAACGCGAAAACACCCGCATGCGCTTCCTCAATATCCTCACCACTGCCAAGCTGATTGCGGTCGGTGCGCTTCTGCGGGAAGAAAGCCGTGGCGGTCATTTCCGCTCCGATTGCCCCGAACAGCGCGCCGCCTGGAAGCGCCGCTCCTTCCTGACGCTTGCTGACGCCGACAGGGTCGTTGCGGAGCTCGCCGAGACAGAGGCTGCCTGATCATGCCCCGGTCCGCGGCTGCGACCGACGAAGAGCGCCCATCGGCGATGCCATGAACGAACGGCATGCCGATGACCTCTTCTGCGCCGCGGAGGACGATCGCGAGCATTTTTCGCGTGCGGTCGGGCCCAAGATGGCGCAAGAACGACAAGACAACCCCAGAGGCTGAGTTCCATGACGACCCCCACCTTTCTCCCTGTCCTTTCACCGCTGATGGTGGAGGACCAGGTTCGCGCGGCACTTTCCGAGGATCTCGGCCGGGCTGGCGACATCACCAGCCAGGCGACGATCTCCCCTGACATGGTGGCGACGGCCGAGCTGAACTCGCGCGAGGACGGTGTCGTCGCCGGGATCGAGCTGGCACGGGCGGCTTTCCGGCTCATGGATCCGACCATCCGGTTCGAGGCCTTCGTGCGTGATGGGGACAAGGTTTCGCCGGGCGCAATGATTGCCCGCGTGTCGGGTCCGGCGCGCGCCATTCTGTCGGCCGAACGAGTTGCCCTGAACTTCCTGATGCACCTCTCTGGCGTCGCGTCCTATACCGCCCGTTTCGCAGCCGAAATCGCGCACACCTCCGCCAAGGTGTGTTGCACCCGCAAGACGCTGCCGGGCCTGAGGGCTCTTGAGAAATACGCCGTGCGGATGGGCGGCGGCTCCTCCCACCGCTATGGCCTCGACGATGCGATCCTGATCAAGGACAACCACATCGCCGTTTCGGGTGGCGTCGCCGGTGCCATTGCCGCCGCCCGCGCCTTTGCAGGGCATCTGGTGAAGGTGGAGGTGGAGGTTTCCACGCTCGAGGAACTCGAGGAAGCCCTCGAGGCAGTGCCAGACGTGATCCTTCTCGACAACATGGGCCCGGAGATCCTGCGCCGTGCGGTGGAGATCAACAGGGACTGTGCCGGGCTCACCGAGGAGACCTATGCCGTCGACGTGCGCCGCGTGAAGCTGGAGGCATCCGGCAACGTCAACATCTCCACGGTGCGCGCCATCGCCGAGACAGGGGTGGACTACATCTCCACCTCCAAGATCACCATGGCGGCGCCGACGCTCGATATCGGTCTCGACATCGCCCTGGCGTAATAGAGAGGCGTCCCCGCAGCGCCTGGAGCCATGATCCGCTCGATCGCCGGTTTGCCGTGAGGGGACTAGTCGCGGGGAATTCCTCCGGAACACCCCGCGCGCCCATGCGTTGCGCCTTGCAACAACCGCAGGGAAGGATGTTTTATGCTCAGAACAACTGTGATTTTTACCGCGGCCGCATTGGCTTGCACGCTTTCTCCGGCAGTCGCCCAGCAGCAGTCGGAAAGCGCCACAGCCGAATTCCTCGGGCGCTCGGGGACGGAGGCGGGACGGGCGACGCTGAGTTCGGGACGCGATGGTGTCCTGTTCGAGATCGAGATCACCGGCATGCCGGTGCGCAAATGGGTGGCGGTTCATATCCACGAGCACGGCGCGTGCGACCCGACGACCGGACACGAGTCTGCCGGCGGCCATTTCAACCCCGGCTCCAAGGAGCATGGATTTCTCGCCGCCAACGGCCCGCATGCGGGTGACATGCCCAACCAGTATGTCGGCGATGACGGCGTGCTGCGCGCGCAGATATTCAACGGCGCGGTCCAGCTGGATGACAAAGACCTTGGCGTCCGCGGCCGGGCGCTGGTCGTTCACGCCGGATTCGACGACTACCGGACCGGGCCCTCGGGTGGCGCGGGCGACCGGCTGGCATGCGCGGTGATCAAGTAGAGCCTGCCTCCGGGAAGCGTCAACGGCCGCCGAGTTTCAGTCCCGGTGCGGGGCGCTCGTCGAGAATCTGCCGGCGGAAGCGGAAGAGGGCCGCAGGCCTTCCACCGGTCGCGGAGGTGGAGCCGCCTGTCGGTTCCACCAGTTCAGCGCCTTCCACGAGCCGGCGGAAATTCTGCTTGTGCAGATGGCGGCCGGAGATTGCCTCCACGGTCGCCTGAAGCTCGGTCAGCGTGAACTCTGGCGCCATCATCTCGAAGATGACCGGCCGGTATTTGATCTTGCCCCGCAGTCGCGCCATGGCGGTCGCAACAATGCGCCGGTGGTCGTGACGCATTGCGACGCCAGGCCCCGGCTTTCCCGCGGGAGCCCACCCGTCGGTGACCGCTTCCGCCGCAAGACCTGCCTCGTAGAGCAGTTCGTAGCGTTCGAGCACCCGCTCTTCGTCCCAGGGGAAATCGTCCAGTCCGAAGGCGAGCCGCAAGCGTGTGCGTCGCGCCGGAAGGCGTTCGTCGAGTTGCGCCTCACGCGCCCAGGCGGAAAGGCCGGGTATGATCAACTGGTCGATCACGGCGGGGCGTCCCTGCCGCCAATCCTCCCAGGGAAGATAGGCATACCAGTCGCGCCAGCAGGCACCGGCTTCGGCGAGCTGTTCGTTCGCCTCCGCGTCCGTCCTCGTCAGCGCGAGGTAGCCGACGGAAACCATGTGGGTGCCTGCTTCTTTCGGCAGCTTCTGCCGTCCCCGGTCGCCGAACGTGTAGAGCTGCTCGATGTAGCCGAGCTTCAGCGCGGTCTGCTGTTCGACGCTCGCCCTGAGGCTGGTCTCGAAGGTCCGGTGCTGGTGGGCGTTGAATGGCCCGAAGGGCAGCGCATCCCTTTCGCCGTCCTTGCTCGCCACCACGAGAATGCGGGGCTGACGGTCGGAGATGGCGACGACCGCGGCATTGAGGCCGATTTCGACGGGAGCGCGCGTGGGTTCGGCGGTCAACGGCAGCCTCTCAGGTCGCTGGAAGGCTGAAGGGGCTGTCCCCGACATAGTCGGAACCGCGACCGATCGCGTTGACGGCAGCAACCAGCCGTCCGTTTCGCGCCAGCAGGGAATCGCCGATCGCCACCAGCCGCGCATTCGGCGTCGCCTGGGCGGAAGCGGCGCGCAACCGCAGCGCAAGTTCCCCGTCGTCCTGGTCCGGCGCAACCGCGAGCGCGACGATGAGGGCGGCGGCCGGCGAACGGGAGACGCCCATCATGCAATGGACGAGCAGGGGGGCGGTCCGGTCCCATGCGCGCGCGAAGGCGATGATCATCTCGACGTGCTCTTCCTGGGGCGCCACCAGATTGCCCGTCCCACCGAAGGTGATGTCGTTCATGCCGAGCGTCAGGTGCCGCTTGGCATCGATGACGCCGGGACGATGGAACCCCTGCTTCGGTGCAACGAGGCTCAGCATTTCCCGACAGCGGTGGCGCACGGCCATTTCCGCAATCTTTGTCAGAGGTGCGACGACGATCGTTCCAGTGAGTGGTGTGGCGTCCATGGTCAGGCCCTCGCGGCAGTCCGTTTGCGTTCCGCCTCCAGATCCGCAAAGCGTTCGGCAAACCTGCGCTGGGCCTCCACCGCCGGCACCGGATCGATTTCTATCATGTCGAGCGTGATGCCGCGGGGTTCGCCGAAGAAGCGGATCGCCTCGGGGCGCGAAAAGCCTGCGAGTTCCGTCGCCTCGAAGAAGGCGGCGATCTGGTCGGCCTTCTTGATCTTGTCCTTGAGCGTGCGCGGCATGCTCGAAGGCAGGCCGAAGCGAAGGTGGATGGCGGCTTCGAGGCGCTTCTCCACCGTCTTGTAGCCGCCGCCGACGACCGCCTTGAAGGGGGAGATCATGTCTCCGATCACATATTCCGGCGCGTCGTGCAGCAGCGCGAACAGCCGCTCGTCGGGACCGCAGCGATTGAGGCGCTGGAAGATTTCCTCCACGACGAGACAGTGCTGCGCGACGGAAAAGGCATGGTCACCGCGTGTCTGGCCGTTCCAGCGGGCCACGCGCGCAAGACCGTGGGCAATATCGGTCAACTCGACGTCGAGAGGTGAGGGGTCGAGCAGGTCCAGCCGCCTGCCGGACAGCATCCGCTGCCAGGCGCGAGGTTCCTTGCGGACGCGCGTCTCGCTGCTCATGAGCCCGGGACCTCGCTTGCGTCCTGTGGGAACGACAGCCCGGACCATTCCGGCAGCATGACGATCGCCGGCACTCCGTCCGCGGTGATCTCCGATCCGGCGGCCAGCGCATCCGCAACCCGGTCTATGCGAACGATCGCAAGGGCCTTGTCGCCGACGACCGTTCCAAGTGCGCCGAGGGGTTTGCCCCCGGCGAGAAGTTCCGTGCCCGTTGGCGGAAGAACGCCAGCTCCTGCCACGATGACCGGGCGTTTGCGCGCCGTTCCGCGGTGGTGCATGCGCGAGATCACCTCCTGGCCGACATAGCAGCCCTTGCGAAACGAAAGTCCGCCGGTCAGGTCGAGCAGGACGTCATGCGGAAAGGCATCGGAAAGGTCGAAATCCCGACCGGATTCCGGGATGCCGCACGCAATCCTGAGGGCGTCGTATTCGCCGGCCGGATCACTGCCGCCAGCGCCGGGCCGGCGCCGGACCTGGATCCCGGCCTTCGCGAAACGGCTGTCCTCGGCGCCTTCGGCCGGCGCCGCTTCACCCCAGCTGACCGCCGCCTCCGATACGTCGCTCGCAGCAATCTCGACGGCTGCCCTGAGCTTGTACATGGAAAGCCTCTTGATGAGGCCGTCGCGCTGATCCGCACTGGTCTCGAGGAGAAAGCCGTCGCCCTCGCGCACGATCAGGAAGTCGAACAGAATTTTCCCCTGCGGCGTCAGCAGCGCGCCGGGACGTATCTCGGATGCCGCCATTCCGGGAAGGTCGGTGGTGATCAGCGCCTGGAGAAAGTCTTCGGCATCCTTGCCGGAAACGGTGAGGAAGGCGCGGCCTGTCAGGGTCACAGAGGGCATTGTTCCATCCGGGGATTGCGCCGCCCGAACGGTGTACGAGCCGGCGTGTCATTCAGTCCGAAGATGGGATCACAGGTAGAACGCCGCCAGCCCTTTCGCAAGCGGCCGACTGTGCTAATCGCCTGCCACGAAGAATTTCCACTGGCCATCCGGCGTGATGCCGATGCGGTAGAAATTGTAGCTCCCGAATTCCTGCATGTCAGCGTAGTCACCGGCGGTAACGATCCGCAGCAGTTCCACCTTTTCGGGCGGCGAAAGCGAGCCGAGCGCCTTCTCGGCGAAGTAAGGCCAGACATACATCTCGTTCGGCGTGCCGGCATCGACTCGCACGAATCCGGTCGCAAGCACGTCGAGGAGGATCGCGAGGATCTCGTTGCCTTCCGTGTCTCCGGACAAGCCCTTCAGCGTCTCGACCGGCTCGTCGGTCGTCTCGACCACGCTGACCTGGGTCTGGGTCGGTCCCTTGCCGAGCAGGGGGCGAATCCGCTCGATGTCGCCCGATGCAGCCGCCTCGACGATGAGTTCGCGCATGCGGCGCACCGGTTCCGGCGCCTTGTTTATGTCGTAGAGGACTTCGACCGGGACGTCCGGCTCGTCGGAATCCTCTTCGATATCGGTGGTTGGCTGCGTCTCGGCCGAATCGCCGTTGCGCACCAGCGGATCCGGCATCGGAAGCTGAAGCGGGTCAGAATCGTCGTCCTTCTGCGCGGGCTCGTCCTTGCTCGAGTCGCCGGTCGACTGGCCCGGGATCTGCTTCAGCTCGCTGAGCGCGAAGGCGGTGTGGGGAAAGGCGGTAATGGAAAGGGTAAGGAGCGCGGCGATAGACAATGCGCTGCTGCTGACCAGCCGTCTGCGGTTAGATGACCTGTGCATGAGCCGGGTCTTTCCAGTCTATTGCAGGGTCCGTTCGGGAGAAAACTCACCTGCAAGCATGCGTTCGCGAAGCGAATTGAGCATCGCTTCCGCACCATCCTCGCCGTGCATGCGGATCGTTTCCCGCATAGCCAGCGCGATCGCCGCATCGGCAATGATCTCCGGCTCTATCCCGTCTGCCATGCCGTCCGCCCAGGCTTCGTTCTGATGCTCGAGTGCAGCCTGCATCTTCTCGTGAACGATCATGTCGTCGATATCGTTGAGGCTCGGTTCCATTATACGATCCATGCGCGGCATTCAGTTCTTTACCAGTCTGTTAACGACCTTAGCAGCCTTTTCCCAAAACGACACGGGGTCCGGCGAAAACAGGTTAATTATTCGCTAATTTCCGAATCTGGCAGTAATTTCTGAGGCAAGTGTTGCACCTTCGTTACGGTATTTCTCTTCTGCGACAACGGCCGGTCGCGTGCAAGTGGTATAGACGGATGCAAACGACCGATATCCACGGTTGAACGAGGCCGTGAGCCTTTCCTTCCGCTTCGGCTGCTCGTGAGTCTCGAGTTCGATGAGGCGCTCCATCGACCGGCGCCAGGCGTCCTCGCCCTCCTTCACGCAGAGGTTTCTGAGGTAGTGGACCGCGCCCAGGATCTCGGCGAGCCGTTCCAGCCGGGCGTCATACGCCGTTTCCTTTTCCTCGACGACGGGTGGAGTGACGTTCTCGGGCGTAGCGGGTTTCGTCTCCTGCGCCAGGGCGCCGGAGGCGATCCACGAAGCGCAGAAGAACAGGCCCTGGCACGTCCGGGCGAGGCGCGAGACGGTCTTCATCCGTTACCTCAATCCCGCGCGGTGATAAGGGCCGGGCAGGGCATCGATTCGGTCGTTTTCCAGCCTGAGGATGCAATCGCGGACGCTTTCCGGAGCAGGCAGTGCGGCGATTTCGGCAGCCGTGTACCATCCGAGCTCCGCCGCGTCGTCGGCCGCGGTCGCCACAGCGTCGTCATCCGCCTCGACCCGGAACACGGAGAGCAGGAACCGGCGCGATGCCGGGCCCGCGCTCGCTTCGCCCGGAATATCGTAGGTCGCGAAAAGGCGGGGATTGTGCACCGTTACACCCGTTTCCTCCAGCATCTCCCGAATAGCCGTCTCCTCCGGCGTTTCGCCTGGTTCGCCTCGCCCGCCGGGAAAGGCATACATGTCGGCTGCGGGCGGGTTTCGTCGCCGCACGAGCAGGTAGCGGCCATCGCGTTCGAGGATGGCCGAGGAAGCGGGAACGACGGTCTGCTGCATGACGAATCCGTTTGGCGCGCTTGATTGACCCCTTATAGGCAAAATGCGATGACAAGGCCATGTGTGGACGTTTTGCTTTGACGGCGCCCCCGGAGCGTGTGGCGGATTTCCTGGGGGTGGTCGACCTCGAGGACTTTCCGGCCCGCTATAACATCGCGCCCACCCAGCCGATTCTCGTGGTGATCTCGGGCGACCGCCCGCAGGCGGGGAGCAACCTTCCCGACCGAAAGACTCTTCTTGTCCGGTGGGGCCTCACCCCGTCCTGGGTCAAGGATCCCGCGAGCTTTCCGCTTCTCATCAACGCTCGCGCCGATACCGCGATCGGCAAGGCGTCGTTTCGCGCAGCGATGCGCCATCGCCGCATTCTCATTCCCGCTTCCGGTTTCTATGAATGGCATCGCCCGGCAAAGGGCACCGGCGAGAAGTCGCAGGCGTATTGGATCAGGCCGAGGAATGGTGAGGTAGTTGCCTTTGCCGGCCTGATGGAGACCTGGTCGTCCGCTGACGGATCGGAGGTGGATACGGGGGCAATCCTGACCACCGACGCCAATTCGGCGATTGCGCCTGTCCACGATCGCATGCCGGTGGTCATCCGCCCGGAAGACTTCGCCCGTTGGCTGGATTGCAAAACCCAGGAGCCGCGCGAGGTGGCGGACCTGCTGTCGCCGGTAGAGGACGATTTCTTCGAGGCCGTGCCGGTATCGGACCGGGTCAACAAGGTGGCCAATGTCGGTCCCGATCTGCAGGTGCCCGTCGAGGTCAAGGCCCTGAAGCCCACCGAGGATCCCGCCGCCAAGGCGAAGGGCGGCAGTCAGCTTTCGCTCTTCTAGCGTATTTTCCCCGGGCTGAACCTTGTACCGGACCGCGCCATCCGAATTCGTAGCACGCGCAATCTGATACCGCGTGGCCTGCGCCGTACGATCCCGGCCTGCCGTTCGAAGGCTCGCTTCGGTTTAAGCCAAGGCTCGTACCGGGGATCAGGCCCCGGTCGCTCGCCTTGTGTCTGTTGTCAGCTGTAGCAATCCTGCAAGCCGGGCGGGATATCCCGCTCGTTGCCGTCGCTTTCGCGATCGGGCTTGCGCTGTGACGCAGCTGCAAGAACGGCCCTCAGTCCGACCGGTTTGTATTGTTCGGCCAGATCGTCACGCTTCTCTTGGCTGTGCCAGGAGTTGCGCTTGTCTTCGTTAATGAACATTAACTTTCTCCTTCCGCACTCTAACAATGAAGGCATCATTGTTGTTCATTGCGAAGAACATACAGGCAAGTATTGTTCAAAATCTGCTGGAAACCTGACGATAGTCTGGAAAAAATCAGAACTTTGCGGCAGTTCCATCAACAAATATTACATTCGTTCATAAAACATGGGTGACGAGTGGAAATAAAAAGGCCGGTCAAGCCGGCCTTTGAGGTCTCGCGATGCGGTGCATCGAACGGCGTCTCAGGTGGCGGGTACCGGCTTGGGACCTGCCTTCTTGACCTTCAGCTGCAGCGCCGCGGCGAGCACGGCCTTGAGCCCGAGCGGGCGGTACTGGCTGACGAGGTCGACCGCCGGCTTGGCGGGCTTTGGTTTCTTGGCACTCATGTCTGTCTCCTTGCAATGTGCATCCCTGGATTGGGAACGTTTCATCCGCCCATTCTGCATGAGGCGGCGTTCCTCTTTGTCACCGAGGGAACTGCGTCGGTTGCATGAGAATCAGTGCACACGTCGTTCCCGCGTCGCGGCTCTCAGATAGGAGCAATCGTGACAAAATGTGGGTGCGAAACTCGCTCCCCCTGGCCGCGAACAAAATAAATATCGACAGTGCCTTGCGCGTAACGGGAGCACCCTTGACCGCAACTGTTTCCGGCGCGATAAAGCACCCATGAAAACGGTACTCTGCATTTGCCGGAGCATTATTCGCTAGCCTCACCGCTGGCTTGGCCGTTTTCGTCTCCTGACATCCCCAGATGACAAACGACCCGGCCGCCGGATGGTTTGCCCTTGGGAGATTACTTATGGCCGAAAAACCGGTCCTGACGCTCTACAACACGCTGACCCGGACCAAGGAGCGGTTTGCTCCGATCGAGCCCGGCAATGTCCGCATGTATGTCTGCGGCCCGACGGTCTATGATTTCGCCCATATCGGCAATGCCCGCCCGGTTATCGTCTTCGACGTGCTCTATCGGTTGCTGCGCCATGTCTATGGCACATCGCACGTCACCTATGCCCGCAACATCACTGACGTGGACGACAAGATCAACGCGCGGGCGCTTCGCGATTTCGGCGCGGAGATCGCCTCGGGGGCAATGACCCTCAACGAGACGATCCGGCGGGTGACGGAAAAGACGGCCAACCAGTTCCACGCCGACGTGTCGGCGCTGGGTTGCCTGCCGCCGACATACGAACCGCGCGCGACGGAGTTCGTGGAACCGCGTGCGGACGGCAAATCGGACATGATCAGCATGATTCTGCGTCTGATCGAACGCGGCCATGCCTATGAAACCAATGGGGAAGTGCTGTTCGACACCGGCTCGATGGCCGATTACGGCCAGCTCTCCAAGCGCAATCTCGACGAACAGCAGGCCGGCGCCCGCGTCGCCGTCGATGCCCACAAGAAGAACCCCGGCGACTTCGTCCTCTGGAAGCTCTCCTCGCCTGAGGAGCCCGGCTGGGAGAGCCCGTGGGGAAGAGGACGCCCCGGCTGGCACATCGAATGCTCGGCCATGTCCGCCGCCTATCTCGGCGAAGTCTTCGATATCCACGGTGGCGGCCTGGACCTGATCTTCCCCCATCACGAGAACGAGATCGCCCAGTCGCGCTGCGCCCATGGCACCAAGGTCATGGCCAATGTCTGGATGCACAACGGCTTCGTGCAGGTCGAAGGCCGCAAGATGTCGAAGTCGGAAGGCAACTTCGTGACCATCTACGACCTGCTTCACACCGAAAGCTTCGGCGGACGCAAATGGCCGGGCGAGGTGCTGAGGCTGGCCATGCTGATGACGCACTACCGGGAGCCGATCGACTTTTCGGTCAAGCGGCTGGAGGAGGCCGAACGGCTCCTAGCCAAATGGCCGGCGGGAGAACCATCCGGTGAAATCGACGCGTCGGTTCTGGAGGCTCTCGGCGACGACCTCAACACGGTTGCGGCCGTCCAGGCCCTTCACGCCCTGGCTGGCAAGGCCGCAAGTGATCCCGTTGCCGCCGGTCGCTTTGCCGCGAGCGCCGAGGTGCTCGGCATCAAGCCCAGAAAAGCGCAGATTTCCGAGGCCTTGGAGGCTGGCCTTGATTCGATCATTCAATTGCGCCTGGAAATGCTGAAGGCCAAGAACTTCGCCGAGGCCGACCGGATTCGCGAGGACCTTCTTGCCAAGGGCATCCAGCTGAAGGACGGCAAGGATCCCGAGACGGGCGAGCGCGTCACGACCTGGGAGGTCAAGCGGTGAGATTTTCACCCTTCCTCTGTGCCATGCGTCACGGCGAACGGGACCATCGTTTGCGCGGGGCCGGAGGGAGCGTCCTGCACGTGCGCGACGGCGACGCCATGCGCGATCGGGATGACGCCTGTCCACGCGGGATAGAGAGCCACACCGGAGGTGCCTCGTGACCCAGCCCAGCTACAGCGGCGGCTGTCAGTGCGGCGCGGTTCGCTTCCGCGTCGTGGGTGCACTCACCGATTCTGCCTCCATCTGCTACTGCCGCATGTGCCAGAAGGCTTTCGGTGCCTACTACGCACCGCTGGTGTCGACACGCGGGGCCGAACTCGAATGGACGCGCGGCAAGCCGAAGACGTTCCGCTCGTCGAACCATGCCTTCCGTGGCTTCTGCGGCGAATGTGGTACGCCGCTGACCTACGAGGCGGCGGATGGAGTCGCGCTCGCTGCCGGTGCCTTCGACGATCCCTCGCAGCTGGTCCCGGTCGCCGCCTTCGGGATCGAGGCCAAGGTCGACTTTGTGGACGGTCTCCGGAAGCTTCCCGGCTACAGGACGGAGGAGGATGCGCAGGAGGCTCCCTTCGTCCTCGATGTCGTGTCCTACCAGCATCCCGACCACGATACTGCGGAGTGGCCGCCAGGGGAGGGTGAATGAGCATCGCACGGATTTATACCGGTGGCTGCCAGTGCGGGGCGGTGCGCTACAGGGCCGAGGGCACGCTCGGCGACCCGCATCTGTGCCACTGCCGAATGTGCCAGAAGGCTGCCGGAAACTACTTCATGCCGCTCGCCAACGCCTCGCGGGCGACGCTCACGATCACGCGCGGGGAACCGGCGTGGTTCTCCTCGTCGGCAGTGGCGCGCCGCGGCTTCTGTCGGGATTGCGGCACTCCGCTCTTCTACGACATGCCCGGCGAGACCTTCATCAATCTCGTCCTCGGATCTCTCGACGATCCGGAGGATGTGCGCCCGCTCGCGCAGTCCAGCGTCGAGTCGCGCATGCCGTGGTTCACCCATCTTGCCGAACTGCCAGAATCGGAAACCGATATCGCCAGCGACGAGGGGGCAGAGCGCCACATGGCAATCCTCGAATCGAACCGCCAGCATCCAGACTACGACACCGACCATTGGCCACTGGAGGACTGATCATGACCGAATCCCTTCGCAGCGGCGGCTGCCAGTGCGGTGCCGTTCGTTTTCGCATCCGCGGGCAGCTTGGGCGTCCGTCGATCTGCCATTGCCGCATGTGCCAGAAGGCATTCGGCGGTTTCTTCGGGCCGCTCGTCACCGCGCCGAAGGATGGCGTGGAGTGGACGCGCGGTGCCCCGAGCTACTTCCAGTCGTCGGTCAACATCGAGCGTGGCTTCTGCTCGGCCTGCGGCACGCCGCTCACCTATCGCCACCCGGGGGTCTCGAAGTGTCGATCGGTTCGTTCGACGATCGGTCCGACCTCGCGCCGCAGATCCAGGTCAACTATGGATCGCGCCTGCCATGGGTCGAAACGATCTTCGCCCAGCCGGTGCACGAGGATGCGGACTACTACGCACGCCAGGAAGGCATCATATCCTTCCAGCATCCGGACCATGATACTGACAGCTGGCTTCCCCAGGGAGAAAAACTATGACTGATGCTTTGCGTGGCCTCTATCCCGAGATCGAGCCCTATGCTTCGGGCCATCTCGATGTGGGCGATGGCCATGTGGTCTACTGGGAAAGGGTCGGGACGCCGGGTGCCAAGCCTGCTGTGTTCCTCCACGGCGGACCGGGCGGGACGATCTCGCCCAAGCACCGCCGCCTTTTCGATCCGGCCCTCTACGACGTCACGCTGTTCGATCAGCGCGGCTGCGGAAAGTCGACCCCGCACGCGGAGCTCAATGCGAACACCACCTGGCATCTCGTCGCCGACATCGAACGTCTGCGCGCGATGGCCGGTGTCGACAAATGGCTGGTGTTCGGCGGCTCCTGGGGCTCGACGCTGGCACTCGCCTATGCGGAAAAGTATCCGGAACACGTCTCGGAACTCGTGGTTCGCGGCATCTACACCCTCACCAAGGCCGAACTCGACTGGTATTATCAGTTCGGCGTCTCGCAGATGTACCCCGAAAAGTGGGAGCGGTTCTTGGCACCGATCCCGCCGGAAGAGCGCCACGAGATGATGCTCGCCTATCACCGGCGCCTGACCAGCGACGACAAGGCGACCCGGATCGCTGCCGCAAAGGCGTGGAGCATCTGGGAAGGCGAAACGATCACGCTGCTTCCGGAACCGGAGACCAGCACGCCCTTCGAGAACGACGAATACGCGCATGCCTTCGCACGCATCGAGAACCACTTCTTCGTCAACGCCGGTTGGTTGGAAGAGGGGCAGCTCCTGCGCGATGCCCACAAGCTGAAGGGTATTCCGGGCGTTATCGTCCACGGCCGCTATGACATGCCGTGCCCGGCGCACTATGCCTGGACGCTGCACAAGGCCTGGTCCGAGGCGGAGTTCTACCTCATCGAGGGGGCGGGCCACGCATATTCGGAGCCCGGCATACTCGACCGGCTGATCTACGCAACCGACAAGTTTGCCGGCAAGGCTTGATGACGGCGCAAGAAGCCGCAGATATCTGTTCCTCGGGAGGGAGCACGCAGTGACCAGAGAACGCATCTATCTCTTCGACACGACGCTTCGCGACGGGCAGCAGACGCCCGGAATCGATTTCTCCGTCGAGGACAAGATCGCCATCGCGTCGATGCTGGACGAGTTCGGCCTGGATTACGTCGAGGGCGGCTACCCGGGCGCGAACCCGACCGATACCGCCTTCTTCTCCAGGAAGCGGACCCAGTCCGCGCGGTTTGTGGCCTTTGGCATGACCAAGCGCGCCGGCGTGTCGGCGTCGAACGACCCGGGTCTCGCCGCGCTTATTGATGCGCAGAGCGACGCGGTCTGTCTGGTCGCCAAGAGCTGGGACTATCACGTGCAAGTCGCGCTCGGCTGCACGAACGATGAGAACCTGGAATCGATCCGAAGCTCGGTCGAAGCGGTCGTGGCCGCCGGCAAGGAAGCGATGGTCGATTGCGAGCATTTCTTCGATGGGTACAAGGCCAATCCTGCCTATGCGCTCGCCTGCGTGAAGGCCGCCTATGACGCCGGCGCCCGGTGGGTCGTGCTGTGCGACACCAACGGCGGAACCCAGCCGCCGGAGATCCGGGACATCGTTGCGGCCGTCATTGCCGCCGGCGTGCCCGGAGGCTGTCTCGGCATCCATGCCCATAACGATACCGGGCAGGCCGTTGCCAATTCGCTCGCGGCCGTGGAGGCCGGCGTGCGCCAGATTCAGGGCACGCTGAACGGCATCGGCGAGCGCTGCGGCAATGCCAATCTGATCACACTCATCCCGACGCTCGCCCTCAAGGAGAGCTACGCCGAGCGGTTCGATATGGCGATCGATGCGGGTCGTCTGACGGGGCTGACGAGGCTGTCGCACCAGTTCGACGAACTGCTCAACCGTTCTCCCGACCATCAGATGCCCTATGTCGGTGCCTCAGCCTTCGCCACGAAGGCCGGTATCCATGCCTCCGCCTTGCTCAAGGATCCCCGTACCTACGAGCATGTCGCTCCTGAAACGGTCGGCAACCTGCGCAAGGTGATGGTGTCGGACCAAGGCGGCAAGGCGAATTTCATCAACGCTCTGAAGCTTCGCGGGATCACCGTGTCGAAGGACGATCCGAAGCTCGAGCGGCTGATCGAGATCGTCAAGGAGCGCGAGGCGACCGGCTACGCATACGAAGGCGCCGATGCGAGTTTTGCCTTGCTGGCAAACCGCATTCTCGGAACCGTGCCCGATTTCTTCCATGTCGAGAGCTTCCGCGTCATGGTCGAGCGTCGGTTCGATGCGAACGGCAACCTGAAGACCGTCTCGGAGGCGGTGGTCAAGGTGATTGTCGACGGCGAGACGATGATGTCCGTCGCCGAAGGCCACGGCCCGGTCAATGCCCTCGACCTTGCCCTGCGCAAGGATCTCGGCAAGTACCAGGCGGAAATCGCCGACCTCGAACTCGTGGACTACAAGGTGCGAATCCTGAACGGCGGCACCGAGGCAATCACCCGCGTGCTGATCGAATCGACGGACCACAGCGGCGCGCGCTGGTGGACGGTCGGCGTGTCCGACAATATCATCGACGCATCGTTCCAGGCGCTCATGGACAGTATCGTCTACAAGCTCCTGAAGAACCGGGGAAACTCGGCGCGCGCGGCGGCGGAGTAAGCGCTCGGCGCCCTTGCCTGCGCGACATCGGGCAGGGGACGCCCCCGACCTATCTTCAGCGGGACTTGATCAGCCTTCACGGGAATGAATTGGTCCATTCGCAACGATTGGAGTAGGAGGGTCGAAAAGCTTAAAATCGACGGGAAGAAACACCATGGCCGATGCGAAGACTGCACCTGTGGCAGACAGTGGCGATTCCGCGAAGGGTTTCGCCTTTGCGCTCGCCGCCTATGGCCTCTGGGGGTTCCTGCCGCTGTTCATGAAGGCGGTGGCGCATATTCCGGCGGCCGAAGTGGTGGCACACCGTATCGTCTGGTCCCTCCCGATCGCGGGCCTCGTGCTCGTCGTGCTTGGCAGGACCGCAGATGTAAAACAGGCGCTGCGCACACCGCGGATGCTCGGCATGGCGGCCCTGACTGCGATCCTTATCACCATTAACTGGGGCATTTACGTCTGGGCGATCGGCGCCGGGCGGGCAATCGAGACCGCACTCGGATACTACATCAATCCGCTGTTTTCGATCTTCCTGGGCGCCGTCCTGCTCAAGGAGAAACTCGACCACTACCAGATGGTGGCGATCGGGCTCGCCGCACTTGCCGTGGTCATTCTCGCGTTCGGGGCAGGTGGGCTTCCCTGGGTATCGCTCGCGCTCTGCATCAGCTGGGGGTTCTATGCCTTCTTCCGCAAGACCCTGCCGGTCGGTCCCAATCAGGGCTTCTTCCTGGAAGTCATGCTGCTCGCCCTTCCCGCGCTCGGCTACATCATCTGGCTGGAGGCGACAGGGCAGGGGCATTTCGGCGATACCGGAACCGCGGACGTGCTCTGGCTGTTGTCCTGCGGCCTGGTGACGGCCGTACCGCTCATTCTCTATGCGAACGGCGCCAAGCTTCTCCGGCTCTCGACCATCGGCATCATGCAGTATATCGCGCCGACGATGATCTTCCTCATCGCCGTCTTCGTCTTCGATGAACCGTTCGGAACGACGAAGCTGGTCGCCTTCGTCCTCATATGGACCGCCCTGATCGTCTACACGGCCTCGATGCTGCGCTCGGCGCGGGCGCGCAGGCTCGTTGCTCAGGCCAGTCCGGCCGAATGACGGGATAAAAGGGTGCCGCGTCCTCTTCAATGAAGACTGGCACCCTTGAGCGGCGTCAGAGCCGCGCGATGATTTCGGCTTCGCCCTCGCGGTCGACTTCGCCTGCCCAGTGTTCCAGCAGTGCCGGTACGATGTCCTCGGGCTCGTCGATGACCAGCGGCTGGACGAGGTGGGCCGTGTGGATGAACCCTTCGTCGCTCATGTGCCTGATCAGTTTCAGCATCGGATCCCAGAAGCCGCCTATGTTGGCGAAGACCATCGGCTTCCTGTGACGGCCGAGCTGTGCCCAGGTCATGATCTCCACGATCTCTTCCAGCGTGCCGATTCCGCCCGGCAGCGTCACGAAGGCGTCGGCCCGTTCGAACATCTTATGCTTGCGGTCGTGCATGTCCGCCGTGACGATCAACTCGCTGAGTTGACCGAGGGAATGACGGGTAGCCTCCATATCCATAAGAAATTGTGGTATAATCCCTGTAACACGGCCGCCATGGGAAAGTACGCCGCTGGCCACGGCGCCCATGATGCCCTTGGTCCCTCCGCCATAGACCAGTCGAAGGTGGTTCTCGGCGATGGACTTGCCGAGCACGCGGCCGGCATTGATGTAGGCAGATTGGCGTCCCGGCTGAGAGCCGCAGTAGACGCAGATGGATCGAATCGGCATTGTTTGTTCGCTCATGAGGGGGATTCAGCCATCCCGTTACGGGCTGCGTCAAGGAAAATGACTGAAAAGCTTGTCTCCGACCATGTAGAGGGCCGGCACCTGCTTGTGCAACACTTTGGAAATCGCTAGCAATTTCAAAAGGGGATCGCGGGAAACCGGGAAGAAAGAGTGTTTGAATGATGAAGTATAGAACAGCCTTGGTTGCTTTGCTCGTGCTGGTGGCGGCGACGCTGCTGATGGTCTTTCTGGTACTTCCGAACATGAACCGTGAAAAGGAAGCGCAAGCGCCGCAAGCGACGGAGGGAGGCAGCGCGTCGACCGCGACCTCCGAGACGAAGACAGCGGACGGCAAGCAGGCCCGTCCGTCTACGGAAGGTGAAAGCGAAGGGCAGGCCGCGGGGGCAGCCGGTCAGACTGCCGAATCACCTGCGGCTGGCGGCGAGGCTTCGTCCGATTCGGCGGCGGCAGGCGTGACGCCGGGCTTCGATGTCCTTCGCGTCGAGCCGGACGGATCGACCGTCATTGCAGGCCACGCGCAGCCCAACTCCACACTCAAAATTCTCAATGGCGAGACGGTTGTCGCCACCGCCGACGTGGGCCCGACGGGCGACTTCGCGGCGGTCTTCGACAAGCCGCTCGTTGCCGGAGATTACCAGCTGACGCTGAACAGCACCGGTCAGGATGGCGTGACGAAGAAGTCCGAGGAGGTCGCGACGATCTCCGTTCCGAAGGATGCCGGCGGCAAGCTCCTTGCCATGGTCTCTAAGCCCGGCGAGGCGAGCCGTCTGATCACCGTTACGCCCACCGCCGAGGGTGCAGACGATTCCGCCGCTCCTTCCGGCGTCGCAGCCGGGACGCAGCCGGCGGCAGCCGATGGCCAGGAACAGGCGGCGGTACAGACGGACACGGGTACGGGCACAGCCGTCGTGGCGGATTCCGCTGCGGCTCCGACAACCGACGTGCACGTTTCGGCCGTCGAGCTCGAGGGTGACAAGATCTTCGTTGCAGGAAATGCACGGCCGGGCGCGCTGGTCCGGATCTACGCCAACAATACGCTTGTCGGCCAGATGAAGGCCGATGACGCCGGCCGCTACGTCGTCGATGGCAACATGAAGCTGCCGGTCGGCCGCCACACGATCCGTGCGGACGTGATGAGCGCGGACGGAAGCAAGGTAGAGCTTCGCGCATCCGTGCCCTTCGACCGTCCCGAGGGCGAGCAGGTTGCCGTCGTTGCCCAGACCGGAACCACCGATGTGGCGGGGACCAGCCTTGGCCCCGTCGGCAGCGGCACGTTCGATAAGCTGCGTAACGAAGCGGATCAGGCTGTCGGGCTTTTGTCCGGCCTCTATGCCGAAGGTCGCCTTCCGACTGCCGAACAGCTCGCGGCGGCACGCTCGGCGACCGAAATCGCCCTCAAGTCGCTTGCTGAGTTCAAACCGGCGGCCGACGAGGGCACCATGGCCAACGGCATGGCCGCCAAGGCCGCCGCCGCTGCTGCCGATGCGCTCACCAAGCTGAAGGCGCTTCCCCAGGATGTGGGAGCGGTCGGAGCCGAGGTCGCGGCGATCGAGACTGCGGTCCGTACCGCGCTTGCGCCGACCATGCAGGCAAGCGATGTGCCGCAGACCGAAACGGCATCCGCTGCAACGACCCCTGCGGGCGCGGGCACAGGAACTTCCACGACGCTCGCGACAGAAACCCAGACGGCGGCTTCGCAGAACGCTGGAACCGGGTCTGATGCTGGCGCCACCACGGCCAAGCCCGCGGCGGAAACCGCCACGTCGGGCGGCGCTGCGGCGGCCGAGACGGCTGCCGTGACGACCGATGAGCCCAAGACGGTAGAACAGGCGCCGCTTACCGAGAGCAAGACCTCCGTCATCATCCGCCGCGGCGACACGCTCTGGCAGATTTCGCGTCGCGTCTACGGCAAGGGCGTGCGCTACACGACGATCTACATGGCGAACCAGGACCAGATCCACAATCCGGACCGGATCCTGCCTGGCCAGGTCTTCGGCGTGCCGGACAAGGCGCTCGACGATGCCGAGGAGCTGCATCGCAAGCGGATGCAGAAGAAATAGCTCAGCCTTTTGGCTGCCGTCCATTGTGGGGCGGCGCCGGAGGGCCTATTTGAAGGGCGCGGCGCCTCCAAAGGGGCGCCGCGCCTTTTCTATGATGCCTATTCGGCCGGTGCGCGATGCCGGCGCCGGAGAGTTCCTTGACTGCACCAACGAAGAAGATCGTTTCGGCGGATTCCGGCAGGACGATGCAGACAATCGTCAACCTGTGGCCCTACATGTGGCCGTCGGATCGTCCGGACCTGAAGCTGCGCGTCGTGTGGGCCACGGTCTTCCTGCTGATCGCCAAGGTCGTGCTGCTGCTCGTTCCCTACTGTTTCAAGTGGGCGACCGATGCGCTGAACGGCAGGATCGATGCACCCGATCTCCTTCCCGGCTTTCTCCTTGGCGCGGTGATGCTCGTCATCGCCTACAATCTGGCGCGCATCCTGCAGGCCGGGCTGAACCAGCTTCGCGACGCGCTCTTCGCAAGCGTCGGGCAGCATGCCGTGCGCCAGCTCGCCTACCGTACCTTCGTCCACCTGCACCGGCTTTCGCTTCGCTTCCATCTGGAGCGCCGCACGGGCGGCCTGTCCCGCGTGATCGAGCGCGGCACGAAGGGCATCGAGACGATCGTCCGCTTCACGATCCTCAACAGCGTCCCGACTGTCATCGAATTCCTGCTGACCGCTGCCATCTTCTGGTGGGGTTACGGCTTCTCCTATCTCGCCGTCACGGCAGTGACGGTGTGGCTCTACATCTGGTTCACGGTGCGGGCGAGCGATTGGCGCATCTCGATCCGCCGCTCCATGAACGACAGCGACACGGAGGCCAACACCAAGGCGATCGACTCGCTGCTCAACTTCGAAACCGT
Source organism: Sinorhizobium sp. BG8 (assembly GCF_016864555.1). Taxonomy (NCBI): domain Bacteria; kingdom Pseudomonadati; phylum Pseudomonadota; class Alphaproteobacteria; order Hyphomicrobiales; family Rhizobiaceae; genus Sinorhizobium; species Sinorhizobium sp. BG8. The sequence continues at coordinate 2,156,470 of NZ_CP044011.1, forward strand.
CAAGTATTTCGGCAACGAGGAGATGGAGGCCAGGCGCTTCGACCAGTCGATGGCGCGCTACGAGAAGGCGGCGACCGAAGTCTGGACCTCGCTCGGCTGGCTGAACTTCGGGCAGGCGCTGATCTTCGGAACGGGCACGGCGGTGATGATGGTCATGTCGGCGCTCGCCGTCCAGCGCGGCGAGCAGACGATCGGCGACTTCGTCTTCGTCAACGCCATGCTGATCCAGCTCGCCATCCCGCTCAATTTCATCGGCTTCGTCTACCGCGAGATCCGGCAGGGCCTGACCGATATCGAGCAGATGTTCGATCTCCTCGAGGTGAAGGAGGAGGTGGTCGACAAGCCCGATGCGAAGCCGCTGGCGGTCGATCGCGGCGCGATTTCCTTCAAGGACGTGCATTTTGCCTATGATCCCGCCCGGCCGATCCTGAAGGGCGTCACCTTCGACGTTCCCGCCGGCAAGACCGTCGCCGTCGTTGGACCTTCGGGCGCGGGCAAATCCACGCTCTCGCGGCTCCTCTACCGCTTCTACGACGTGCAGGAGGGATCGATCACCATTGACGGCCAGGACGTGCGAGATGTCACCCAGACGTCGCTGCGCCGGGTGATCGGCATGGTGCCGCAGGATACGGTCCTCTTCAACGATACGATCGCGTACAACATTCGCTACGGCCGCCCCTCTGCCAGCGACGAGGAAGTCCGCAAGGCGGCGGAAATCGCCCAGATCGGGCCCTTCATCGAGCACCTGCCGGGTGGCTACAAGGCAATGGTCGGCGAACGCGGACTGAAGCTGTCCGGTGGCGAGAAGCAGCGCGTGGCGATCGCGCGCACGATCCTCAAGAGCCCGCCGATCCTCATCCTCGACGAGGCGACGTCCGCGCTCGATACCCGCACGGAACAGGAAATCCAGGCCGCGCTCGACGTTGTCTCCGAGAATCGCACGACACTCGTGATTGCCCACCGACTGTCGACGGTCATTTCCGCGGACGAGATCATCGTGCTGAAGGATGGCGCGATCGCCGAACGCGGAACGCACGGAGAGTTGATGCAGCGCGACGATGGCCTCTACGCCGCGATGTGGAATCGTCAACGCGAGGCGATCCAGGCGGAAGAACAGCTCAAGAAGGTGCGGGAAGCCGACGACATGGGCATGGTCGTTCGCCACCCTGCGGCCAACTGAGGTGGGGCAGGGCTTTTTCGCTGCCAACAGGGCTGTTTGCCACGTCCGGCTCTTGCGGGCCGCGCATTGCCCCGGCGCCCGTTTCGGGGTAGTCCGTTCTGCAACAAAATCAGGAGATGTCCGATCATGAGTTTGATCGATAGTGTACGCAACACCATGGTTCCCGTTCACCGGGACGGCTGGAAGTTCGTTGCGATTTTCTTTGTCGTGTCGCTCATCCTCGGCCTTCTGTGGAAACCGCTGATGTGGATCGGTTTCATCCTCACGGCCTGGTGCGCCTATTTCTTCCGTGACCCAGAGCGGGTAACGCCGCAGGACGATGATCTGGTCATCAGCCCGGCCGATGGCCGGGTCTCGGCGATCGCCATGGTCACGCCGCCTTTCGAGCTCGAGCTCGGATCGGAGCCGATGCTGCGTATTTCGGTTTTCATGAACGTCTTCAACTGCCACGTGAACCGTGCGCCCATGCGCGGGCGCATCGCCCGCGTCGTCTATCGGGCGGGGAAATTCCTCAATGCCGAACTCGACAAGGCGAGCCACGAAAACGAGCGTAACGGCCTGGTCATCGAGACGGCGCACGGCCCGATCGGCGTCGTCCAGATCGCCGGCCTCGTTGCGCGGCGCATCCTTTGCTGGAGCCAGCCGAACACCGGTCTCGAAGTGGGCGAGCGCTTTGGCCTGATCCGCTTCGGTTCGCGCCTCGACGTTTTCCTTCCGGCGGGTGCTGCTCCGCGCGTCAGCGTCGGACAGACGGCGATCGCCGGCGAGACGGTTCTCGCGGAGTTCGGATCGACGAAGGGACCGACGATCAGCCGCCGCGGCTGATCGGCCGTCCTGCGCACTGAAGATTGCCGGAGACGATCTGTCTTGGCCCACAGGCGGTCGAGATAGTATCCTGTAAAAAAGCGAGCCACGATGGACACTCCATTCCCGCCCTATGAGCCGAACGGTCCCAACGACACGGCCCGAGGTCCGCGTCTCAGGGAAATCCCGCTGCGCATGATCATTCCCAACATGATCACGGTGCTGGCCATCTGCGCCGGCCTGACGGGCATCCGGCTCGCTTTCGAGAACCGTTACGAGCTTGCCGTGGGAATGGTTCTGCTCGCGGCGTTCCTGGATGGTATCGACGGGCGTGTCGCGCGTCTGCTCAAGGCAACGTCGAAGTTCGGCGGCCAGATGGATTCGCTTGCGGACATCGTCAATTTCGGCGTCGCGCCGGCCCTGGTTCTCTATGTCTTCGTTCTCGACCAGGCGCGGTCCATCGGGTGGATCGCGGCCCTGATCTATGCGATCGCGGCGGGCCTGCGCCTCGCCCGGTTCAATGTGATGGCCGAGCGCGAGGCCAAGGCTTCCTGGCAGTCGGAGTATTTCGTCGGAGTACCGGCGCCGGCCGGCGCAATGCTCGTGCTGTTGCCCGTGTATCTCGGTTTTCTCGGCATACCGCCGAGCAATTTCTTCGCGCTGCTTTCCTCGGGCTACACCGTCGTCATCGGATTCCTGCTCGTCAGCCGGTTGCCCGTCTGGTCCGGCAAGTCCGAAGGCAGCCGCATCCGCCGCGACCTCGTGCTGCCTGCCATCCTCTTCGTGGTGTTCTACGTCGCCACGCTGATGAGCTTCACCTGGGAAACCATGGTGCTCACGGTGCTCGCCTATCTCGCCACACTGCCCTTCGGTGCGCGGGCCTGGCAGAAGAAGTACGGCCAGTGGACCGCCCCCCCGACGGACAGTGACGACGACGAACTGGCGGACACCCGCGAGTAGCACCGTATCTCCCGAAGTGTTTTTCGAAGAGGACCACTGCGATGTTGGCGTGGAGCCTCCGCGCGCCTATACCTTTGGGTGGATACATAGCGAACTAACGATCATCGAGCTATCAAATGACGAGCACCGAACCGCGGCACGCCATCCTTGACGAACTCTCCCGGGTAAGCCGGAAGATGCGGGCACTCTTCGATGCGCGCGTGAAGGAGAGGGGATTGACGCTTGCGCGAGCGCGGACACTTCTCATCCTGAGCCGCAGGGGTGCTCTCACCCAGCGGGAACTCGCGGACGAACTCGACATCGAGACCCCGACCCTGGTCAGGCTTCTCGACGGCATGGAGACGCAGGGCTTCATCGAGCGTCGGTCCGTGGAGGGCGACAGGCGCGCCAAGCAGATCGTGATGACGAACCACGGCCAGTCGGTCGCCGCCGAGGTCAGCCAGCTCGCAAGCGAACTCCGCACCGATGTCCTGAAGGGCATCAGCGCGGAGGAGATGGCGGCGGCACTCGGGGTGCTGCAGAAGATGACGGAGAACGTGCAGGCCGCCGACCGTACGCTGGTCTAGAGCGTGGTGAGGCTTGCTAACCGCAACGCTCTCTGGAGTCCCGGGCCGGACTATTCCGGCATCCGGTAGTCGACGATCTTGCGCTCGCGCACGATGAAGAGCTTGCCCGTCTCGGTCATCTCGCGCGACAGCAGCGGCATCATCGCCTGCGCCACTTCCGAGGGGTGCGGCAGGACCGAGGGGTCTTCGCCCGGCACGGCCTGGGCCCGCATCGCGGTCCGGGTGGCGCCCGGATCTATCGAGAGGATGCGTAGCGGAGTGCGCTGCGTCTCGCCCGCCCAGGTGCGCGCCAGCGCTTCCACGGCGGCCTTGGAGGCGGAGTAGGGGCCCCAGAACGGCTTGCACTTGTGCGCCGCGCTGGAGGAAAGGATCAGCGCGCGTCCGGCATCCGACTTGAGGAGCAGCGGCTCCACCGATCGGATCAGGCGCCAGGTGGCGTTGACGTTGATCGTCATGACCTTTTCGAAGACCTTGGCCTCCACATGGCCGATCGGCGAGATGACCCCAAGCACGCCGGCATTGGCGACGAGGATGTCGAGCTTGCCCCAGCGCTCGAAGATCGAGCCGCCGAGCTTGTCGATAGCGGCCATGTCGGCGAGGTCGAAGGGAACGAGCGTGGCGGTGCCGCCAACGGCCTTGATCGCATCGTCGAGTTCCTCGAGCCCGCCCACCGTGCGTGCACAGGCGATAACATGCGCGCCGGCCTTTGCCAGTTCGAGGGCCGTGAAATAGCCGATCCCGCGCGAAGCGCCAGTGACCAGCGCGATACGGTCTTTCAGGTCGTTGTTCATCGTTCTCTTCCCGTGTGGTGCCGGCCAAATGAAAAAGGCCGCGCTAGCGCAGCCTTCTAAAGTGTTCAGCCGGAAATGGAAACCGGCGCTGCGCGTCAGCCGTTGCTGGCGAGTACCGAAACCTTGCGACCCATCGTCTCGCCGTCCTTGTCGAGCAGGCGGGTCGGATAGTCGCCGGTGAAGTAGTGGTCGGTGAACTGCGGACGGGCGTCATTGCGATCTTCGCCGCCCACGGCGCGGTAGAGCCCGTTGATCGAGAGGAACTCCAGCGAGTCGGCACCGATGTATTTGCACATTGCTTCGAGGGTGTCGTACTGGTTGGCGATAAGCTTCTCGCGGTCCGGCGTGTCGATGCCGTAGAAGTCCGGATAGTAGATGCGCGGGCTTGCGACGCGCAGGTGCACTTCCTTGGCGCCAGCATCGCGGATCATCTGGACGATCTTCAGCGAGGTCGTGCCGCGCACGATGGAATCGTCGACCAGAACGACGCGCTTGCCCTCGATCATCGCCCTGTTGGCGGAATGCTTGAGCTTGACGCCGAAGGCGCGGATCTGCTGCGTCGGCTCGATGAATGTGCGGCCGACATAGTGGTTGCGGATGATGCCGTATTCGAACGGAATTCCGCTTTCCTGCGCATAGCCGAGCGCTGCGGGCGTACCGCCATCCGGCACGGGAACGACAACATCGGCCTCGACCGGGGACTCCTTGGCCAGGTTGATGCCCATGTTCTTGCGCGCCACATAGACGCTGCGGCCGCCCACGACCGAATCGGGACGGGCGAAATAGACATATTCGAAGAGGCAAAGCCGCTCGGCCTGGCCGTTGCCGGCCTTTCGCGAGTCGATCGAGATCGAACCGTCAGGCTGGACCTCGCAGATGATGACCTCGCCGTTCTCCACGTCCCGCACGAACTTCGCGCCGATGATTTCGAGCGCACAGGTTTCCGAGCAGAAGATCGGCTTGCCGTCGAGCTCGCCCATGACGAGGGGACGGATGCCGGTCGGGTCGCGCGCCGCGATTAGCTTGGTGCGCGTCATCGCGAGCATGGAATAGCCGCCTTCCATCTGGCGGATCGCGTCGATGAAGCGGTCGGCGGTCGACGTGTAGCGCGAACGGGCGAACAGGTGCAGCACCACTTCCGTATCGGACGTCGACTGACAGATCGCGCCACCGGCGATGAGCTGTCGGCGCAGTGTCAGCCCGTTGGTGAAGTTACCGTTGTGGGCGATCGCAATGCCGCCGACTTCGAGTTCGGCAAACAGCGGCTGAACGTTTCGCAGCGCCACCTCGCCGGTGGTCGAGTAGCGTACATGGCCGATCGACATGTTGCCGGGCAGGCGGGCAAGTGTCGCGGGGTCCGTATAGTGGTCACCGACGAGGCCCATGCGGCGTTCCGAGTGGAAGCGCAACCCGTCGAAGGAGACGATGCCTGCTGCCTCCTGGCCGCGATGCTGCAGGGCGTGCAGGCCGAGCGCGGTCAGCGTTGCGGCATCGGGATGGCCGAGGATGCCGAAGACGCCGCATTCTTCATGAAGCGTGTCGCCATCGAGGTCATCGTCGGAGTGACGAACGGGAAACTGGAAGTCGCTCATTGCTGCAAGCCTTTGCTCGGGAAGTAGTGGGTTGCACGGGTCTCGAATTCGTCGCGTACCGGAAAAGCGTCGCCCCCGCCGAGCGTCGGAGACGGAATCTCCCTTCGTCTCGGTCTGCGTTGTGCGGTCCGGTTCTTCATGCAGTCATGCCTATATGTGTTCGGGCCTATATATGTATGGGCTAACACCTTTGCCACCGAAGATGTGAACTTCGGTGGCGATTGCTTGAAACTACCAAAAATCAGGGACGTCCGCTGCTACGAATTTTAGCGAGTCGTCCCATTGGTCTTATCCGTTCGTTGCCGGAACCTCTTCGGCGGGTGTGCCACCCGTCGTGCTGTCGCCATCTTCGGGCTGGGCCTCGCCTTCCGTAGGCTTGCCGCGCAGTCTGTCGAGGATCGTTGCATCGGCGTTTTCCGGCAGAAGCGCCACGAGCTTCGAGCCCAGATTGTCGAGAAGCGGCTTCGACTTGGCCCCGAGGACCCAGGTCGGCTGCTGCTGCGGAGCGACAAGCCAGTTGAAGAACAGCATGGCGACGACGACGAGAAGGATGCCGCGGGCCGCACCGAACAGGAAGCCGAGCGTGCGGTCGAGCGCGCCGATGCGGCTGTCGATGATGAAGTCGGCGATCCGCATGGTGATGAAGGAAACCACGATCAGGGCGACGAGGAACACCGCTGCCGCCGAACCGATGAGCGCCACCGTGTCGCTGGTCGTGTATTCCTTGGCATAGGGAAGAACCACCGGATAGAGATAGTACGCAGCAGCCGCGGCGGCCACCCAGCTGGCGACCGACAGGACTTCGCGGGAGAACCCGCGCACCATCGCCAGGACGGCGGAGAATAGGGCCACGCCGATAACGATACCGTCGAGAATTGTGATGGGCATTTTCGTCCTACTCCAAACCCGGAATGTCTTCTGACCCGGATGCGAATTGCCGCGCCACATTAGCGGATCGCAGGGCCGGCGTCTCAAATCGGTTCACCGGCAAAAGCGCTTTCCACAAGGGTTTGCCTTTTCTGCGGCAGGTTTCAATCGTCTTGATCCGCAGCCTTGAGAGCCGAGCGCGACCCGGCAATGCGCGCCACCAGATCCGGCAGGCTGTCGATCTCGGCCCACCTGCCGCCGTTGGACTTCGGCAGCTCGGCGGATCCGACCGGCAATACGGCCCGCGAGAACCCCAGCTTCTCCGCTTCCTTGAGGCGCTGGGCGGTGTGCGCAACCGGGCGGACAGCTCCCGACAGGCTGACTTCGCCGAAATAGACGCAATCGGCGGGAAGGGCAAGACCGGCAAGCGACGAAACGAGAGCGGAGGCGACCGCGATATCGGCGGCCGGTTCCGAGATGCGATAACCGCCCGCGACATTGAGGTAAACGTCGTGCTGTCCGAGGCGGACGCCGCAATGGGCTTCGAGAACGGCGAGAATCATCGACAGGCGCGCAGAATCCCAGCCGACCACGGCGCGTCGGGGCGTGCCGAGCGAGGTGGCTGCGACCAGCGCCTGGACCTCCACCAGAACCGGACGGGTTCCCTCCATGCCGGCGAAAACGGCCGCACCCGGCGCTTTCTCGTTGCGTTCGCCGAGGAAGAGTTCGGAAGGATTGCTGACCTCGCGAAGCCCCTTGTCCGACATTTCGAAGACGCCGATCTCGTCGGTTGGCCCGAAGCGGTTCTTGACGGTTCTGAGGATCCGGTACTGATGGCCGCGGTCTCCCTCGAAATAGAGAACGGCGTCGACCATGTGCTCGACGACGCGGGGGCCTGCAATCTGGCCGTCCTTGGTCACGTGTCCCACCAGCACCATGGCGGCACCCGTCTGCTTGGCGAACCGGATCATGGCCTGGACGCCGGTCCTGACCTGCGTGACGGTGCCGGGCGCCGACTCGGCCGTGTCGCTCCACAGCGTCTGGATCGAGTCGATGATCACCAGGTCCGGCCGCTTGCCTTCGCCGATCGTGGCGAGGATATCCTCCACGTTCGTCTCCGCGGCGAGAAGGACGTCCGTTTCCGCCGCCTGGAGGCGCTGTGCGCGCAGGCGCACCTGCGCAACGGCTTCCTCGCCGGAAACATAGATGATCCTGTGGCCGCGCCGGGAGAGGGCGGCTGCCGCCTGCATGAGCAGCGTCGACTTGCCGATTCCCGGATCGCCGCCGATGAGTACCGCCGATCCCCGGACGAAGCCGCCGCCCGTCGCCCTGTCGAGCTCGGTCATGCCGGTATGGATGCGCGGCGCCTCCTCGATCTCGCCGGATAGCGCCGTCAGCGTCACGGGGCGTCCCTTCTTCGGCACCTTGCCCGGGCCGCTGCCGATCCCGCCCATCGGATCTTCCTCGACGATGGTGTTCCACTCGCCGCAGCCTTCGCACTTGCCCGACCATCGGGTGTGAACAGTACCGCAGTTCTGGCAGGTGAATTGTGTGCGCGCTTTGGCCATCGGGTCTCGCTTCGGGGACGGATGCAGGGAATCAGGTAGGAGTGGATTGTGGCCTTAGCACAAAACGGGAACAAGTCCTACCGTTCGGCTTCCACGTAGTTGCGGTGGTATCGTGCGCCGAGGCTCGTCAGAAGCTCGTAGTCGATCGTGCCGCTGGCCCGGGCGACGTCTTCGATCGCGATGTTCGGTCCGAAGAGTTCGATGAAGTCGCCCGCCCTGACCGCGCCCTTCGGCAGGTCCGTGACATCGAAGTGGGAGAGATCCATGGTGATCCGGCCGATGACGGGAACACGCTGTCCGTGCAGGAAGCCGCTTGCACCGGAAAGACCGGTCTGGCGCAGGGGCACGCCGGTGCCGGAAAGGCTCCTCAGGTAGCCGTCGGCATAGCCGATGGCAGCAATCGCGATCCGCGTGTCGCGCATCAGCACGGCCGACGCGCCGTAGCTGACCGTCTCTCCCGCGTTCGCGTCGCGGACCAGCAGGATCCGTGCCTCGGCTGTCACGACCGGCTTCATCGGGTTCGGCACGTCGTTGACGGCGGCTCCCCCGTAGAGCGAAATTCCCGGGCGCGTGAGGTCGAAGTGGTAGTCCTCCCCGAGGAAGATCCCGGCGGAATTGGCGAGGCTCGCGTCTATTCCGTCAAAGGCGGCCGTTGCCAGCCTGAAGAGATCGAGTTGCGTGCGGTTCATACTGTGGGCGGGGTCGTCCGCACAGGCGAGGTGGCTCATGACCAGCACGGGCGAGAAGCTGGCCGGACGCGCGGGGTCCGTTGCGAGCGCCGTTGCATCAGCGACGGTGAGCCCCAGCCGGTTCATTCCGGTGTCGATCTGCAGGGCGCAGGGGTGGTCGCTGCGATCTGCGATCGCCGCCATGAAGATGGCTAGCTGTTCCTCGGACGAAATGACCGGCACGAGGTCGTTCTCGAAGAACAGCCTTTCGGATCCGGCCCACATGCCGGAAAGCACGAAGATACGGCCGTCGGGCACGATGGGGCGCAGGGTCGCGCCCTCGGCGGGGCTTGCGACGAAGAAGTCCCTCGCGCCGGCCGCAAACAGGGTGCGGGCAGCACTTTCCAGCCCTATGCCATAGGCATTCGCCTTCAGGACCGCGGCTGTCCGTGCCGCGCCCGAGCGCCGTGACATCGATCGCCAGTTCGAAGCGAGCGCGCCGAGGTCGATCGTGAGGCGGGCATGGTCCTCGCCGGCGATTGGCAAGGCGTGACGGCGGTCGAGGTGGTTTTTGTTCATTGCTTTGAGATACAGGCTGGAGGAATGAGCTGCAATATGCACCGTCGTCGTCGACGATGCACAGCCTGGAGCATGTCCCGGCCGGCCGTCTGCACCGGACCGAAGGGCACAAGCAGGGAGAACCTACATGCGTAAGTGCAGTGCGATCTTTCTTCTGGCGATGCTTGTGCTGTGGCCGCGGCAGCCGATGGCCGAGGAGAGGACTGAAACCTCCCGTGCCATGAGGGACGCCTTTGCCGTACTCCTCGAGCTCTCGTCCGGCGGGCAGAAGCCCGACGAGGACGGCAGTGCGGACATCTACTACTCGATCGCGGACGACCCAAAGGCTCCCCGCCTTGTCACCCGGCTGGAGCTCGGCGGCGATCCCTGCGTTGCGCGCACCTTCGCCGCGCTCCAGTTTCCGGGAAAATGGGCGTCGCTCTTCGTTGCTACGACGGGGCTTTCGGCAATCACTTCCGCCGTCGCCTACGCGTCGGTCGACGACCTCATCGCAGAACGCGATCCGATTCCGGTTCTCGACCCTCGGGCGCAGCAGGTCGTGCTGACGGGTACGGGGCTCTACTGTGCGAGCCGCTTCGCATTGGGTCATGAGGGGAACGCCGAACCGGAATGCCGCGACCGCATCGATTTTGCGATGATGGATGCCGAGCAGGTTCATCGGGGCCGCGCCGCGATGGCCGTCATTGCCAATACCTGCAACGTCGCCTCGCTCCGGCAATAGCCGTCGTCACTTTTGTTCAATACAGCCTACCTTCAGACGGCTATAGTGGGCAGCATGCAGAATGTGTCTCAACAGCAGGCGACCCAGGCGATGCCGCTTGCCGGCGCCGAAAGCACTCGTTTCTGGAGGGACGAGCGGTTCGGCGGCATGGAATGCCTGTCCGCGACCTTCATCACGCACGAGTTCGCTCCGCACGCCCATGACACATTCAGCATCGGCGCTATCGAAAGCGGCAACCAGATCGCGACGATCAGGGGCGAGCGCGAATGCTCCGGTCCGGGCGACCTCTATCTGATCAATCCCGGTGAGATTCACGACGGCGTGCCGGGCGGTGAGGGTTACCGCTACCGGATGATCTACCCGTCCGTAGATCTCTTCCGCGAGATCCTGGAAGATGTCTCCGGCCACGCGTTCCATGCATCGCCCGCCTTCTCGAAGCAGCTGTTGCGTGATCCGGTGCTTGCCAAGGCATTCAACCGCGCCCACCGCACACTGGAGGAAAAGACCGGGGCACTGGAGGCCGACGAAAGCATGTTCTCGGTGCTCGCAGCCATGTTCGAGCGCCATGGCAGTCTTATCCTCGCGCCCGTCGATACAAAGGAGCGCACCGCGGTCTTTCTGGCGCGCGACTATCTTGTCGAGAACTACGCGACCGATATCGGCCTGGAGGAACTGGCAAAGGTGGCTGGCCTCAGCCGGGCCCACCTGATCCGCGCCTTCCGCAAGGAATTCCACATCACGCCGCACGCCTTCCTGACCGACAAGCGCATCCGGGAGGCACGCAAGCTTTTGCAGACGGGTTGTCCGCCGGCGGAGGTGGCCTTCGAATGCGGCTTCGCCGACCAGGCGCATTTCACCCGGCATTTCAAGGCCCGCACCGGCCTCACGCCCGGGCAATATCGGGCGAGATAATCACTTTCGTTCAAGATCGGTTGGATTGACCGCGCTATCACGCGCCTCTTTCAACGGGGACGAGGAAGATGCTTACGGGCGGGAAACGCGATGAATTCATGGGCGGGCTGCGAGCTATCGCTCCGCTCATCGCCGCCGTGGTGCCGATCGGGCTCGTTTTCGGAACGGTCGCCGCGACCAAGGGGCTGTCGCCGCTGGAGGCGACGGTAATGAGCGCGCTGGTCTTTGCAGGCGGGTCGCAGTTCGTGGCGATGGACATCTGGACCCACCCGGCCCCCTGGGCCGGCGTCGGCCTCGCCGCACTGCTGATCAACCTTCGCCATGTGCTGATGAGCGCGTCCATTGCCACGAAGATGGAGGCTTTCTCGCCCACCGGAAAAGCCTTGTCCATGCTGCTGCTGGCCGACGAGATCTGGGCCATGGCGGAGTTCCGCGCGGGCAGGGCGCGGCTGACGCCGGCATGGTTTGCGGGCCTTGCCGTGCCCTTCTACGCCAGCTGGGTCGCATCGACCCTGCTTGGTGCCTCGCTCGGCGCATTTCTCGGCGATCCCGTGGCGCTCGGACTCGATTTCGCGTTTCCCGCCGTCTTCATCGTGCTCGTGATGGGATTCTGGAAGGGCAGGGAGACCGGCGCCATCCTGCTGGCGAGCGCGATGACCGCCGTGGTTGTCCAGCATTTCGTACCCGGCGTCTGGTATATCGCCGCCGGTGCCGTCGCGGGCGTGATCACCGCCGTCGTTGCAAACCGCCCGGCGCGCAAGGAGGTGCACGCATGACGCTCGATCCCCACACGCTCCTTGCCATCCTCGCCATGGCCGTCGCGACGATGATGATGCGCCTTGCTGGCCTCGTTCTGGTCCGCCACGTGGCACTCGGCGATCGCGGACGCAAGGCGATCGAGTCGATTCCGCCCGCCGTACTGATCTCCGTCGTCGCGCCGACTGCGCTCGCGACGGGGCTGGTCGAGACAATTGGATGCGCCATTACCGCACTTGCGGCGCTGCGCCTGCCCATGCTCGCGGCCGCGGCCCTTGGCGTCGTCTCCGTCGCGGCCTTGCGCGCGGCGGGTCTCTAGAACGCGTTGAAACTGGTGAGGCGCAACGCGCTCCAGCGCGCCGCGCCTCGAATGGCCGGTCGCCGGTCGCTCAGTGCTCGTACTGGGTGAAGGAGGGATCGGCGAGATCGGTGAAGCGCGTGTATTCGGACTGGAAGGCGAGCTTCACCGTTCCGGTAGGTCCGTGACGCTGCTTGGCGATGATGACGTCGGCCGTCCCCTTCACCTTCTCGAACTGCATCTTCCACTCTTCGTACTTAGGGTCGAACTCGTCCCGAGGTTCGAGGTTCTTCACGTAGTATTCTTCGCGGAACACGAACAGCACCACGTCGGCGTCCTGTTCGATCGAGCCGGATTCACGAAGGTCGGAAAGCTGGGGCCGCTTGTCCTCGCGGTTTTCCACCTGACGCGACAGCTGGGAAAGCGCGATGATCGGCACGTTCAGCTCCTTGCCGAGAGCCTTCAGGCCGGTGGTGATCTGGGTGATTTCCTGCACGCGGTTTTCGTTCGACTTGCCCGAGCCGGTCATCAGCTGGATGTAGTCCACCACCAGGCAATCCAGACCGCGCTGACGTTTCAGGCGGCGGGCTCGCGCGGAGAGCTGGGCGATGGAGATACCACCGGTCTGATCGATGAAAAGCGGCACCTTCTGCATCATCTGCGAGCAGGCGACGAGCTTTTCGAAGTCTGCTTCCGAGATGTCGCCGCGGCGGATCTTGGAGGAGGAGACTTCGGTCTGCTCCGAGATGATACGGGTGGCGAGCTGCTCAGACGACATTTCAAGCGAGTAGAAGCCGACCACGCCGCCGTTCTTCGCCTTGAACGAACCGTCGGCCTGGATTTCGGGCTCGTAGGCGGCCGCTATGTTGTAGGCGATGTTGGTTGCGAGCGACGTCTTGCCCATGCCGGGACGTCCTGCAAGCACGATAAGGTCGGAGCGCTGAAGGCCGCCCATGCGGGCGTCAAGCGATTGTATGCCGGTGGAGATGCCCGAAAGGCTGCCATCACGTTCGAACGCGGCACCGGCCATGTCGATGGCGAGCGCGACCGCATCGTTGAAGGACTGGAATCCCCCGTCATAGCGGCCAGTCTCGGCAAGCTCGAACAGCCTGCGCTCGGCGTCCTCGATCTGGTTCTGCGGCGGCATGTCCAGCGGCGCGTCGAAGGCGATGTTGACCATATCCTCGCCGATGGTGATCAGCGAGCGGCGCAGAGCCAGGTCGTAGATGGCCCTGCCGTAGTCTTCCGCGTTGATGATCGTCACCGCTTCGGAAGCGAGGCGTGCGAGATATTGCGGGATCGTCAGGTCTCCGACCTTGGAGTCCGAGGGCAGGTGGGTCTTGAGCGTGATGGTGGTCGCGATCTTGCCCATGCGTATGGTGTCGCCGGCGAGCTCGAAGATCTTCCTGTGCAGCGGCTCATGGAAATGGCTCGGCTTCAGGAAGTCCGACACGCGGTAGTAGGCGTCGTTGTTGACGAGGATGGCCCCGAGCAGCGCCTGTTCGGCTTCGATGTTGCCCGGTGCCTCGCGATGGTGTGGCTCGGCGTTGTCACGGCCCTGGCTGGCAAGCTTTCGCACAACATCGTTCATGATGCCGAATCTCTCCCACTATGCTTTGAAGGAGGTTGGTTTCTGCCTTTCGGCCGTCCCGGTCAAGACCTTCGGGGACGTCGCCGTGACTAGGTCCGGAGGCTTGCCGCGTTTGGGCACTGTCTTAGACTTTTCCACAGGGGGCGGATTGCAGAAAATCCACAGTGGCGGTGAATTCACCGGCCGGCGGCCCGGCGCATCGCCCGGGGTCTTGACGTCGACCCGGCGGATCTGGCGGGTTGTCTCAGAAAGACGCCTCATGCGGGAACTTGCGAGCCCCGGGCGACTGTCCTCGGCCATCCGATTCGCGCGCCTTGAGGCAATTCTCGCCGCTCTCCAGATAGTTCCGGGTCAGGGGAACGACTGTCGGGTCGTGGGCGATCTGAAGCTGGAAGATGACGAGGTTCTGCCAGCGGAAGGCGCTCTCCGAGGCGGCTAGATAGAACTCCCAGATCCTGCAGAACGCTTCGTCGTAGAGCTCCTTCGCCTTGTCGCGCTGGGCCATGAAGCGCTCGCGCCAGTGCCGGAGCGTCTCGGCATAGTGGATGCGCAGGATCTCGATGTCGGTCACGCCGAGGCCGGATTTCTCCACCGCCCGCATCACCTCGGAAAGTGCGGGAATGTATCCACCCGGGAATATGTACTTTTCGATGAACGGATTGTTCGAGGTGGGACGGTCCGTCCGCCCGATCGTGTGCAGCACCATCACCCCGTCCCGCCGGAGGAGGGCGCTGCACTTCTTGAAATAGGTCAGGTAGTTCGGTCGCCCGACATGTTCGAACATTCCGACGGACACGATCCGGTCGTAGGTGTTCGGCGCGTTGCGATAGTCCTCGAGGAGGAAGTGCACGTCATTCGAAAGTCCCTCGGCCTTTGCCCGGGCCGTCGAAATCGCGAACTGTTCGTTGGAAAGCGTAACGCCGGTGACCTTCGCCCCGAGGTAGCGCGCGAGATAGAGCGCCATGCCGCCCCAGCCACTGCCGATGTCGAGCACCGAGAGCCCGGGCCGGCCCATCAGCAGCTTGGCTGCGATGTGCCGCTTCTTCGCCAGCTGGGCATCATCAAGGCTTTGGTCCGGTGTCTCGAAGTATGCGCAAGAGTATTGCCGGTCATTGTCGAGAAACAGGTCGTAGAGTTCGCCGGTCAGGTCGTAGTGATGCTGGACATTGCTGCGCGAGCGCCTCAGCCCGTTGCGCTCGTTCACCCAGCGCAGCAGGAACCGGGCCCGCTCAAGCAGACGGTTCCATCGGCTGTCATAGTACTGGAAGTCCGGATTGCCGGTGAAAATCGTCTTGAGCAACTCGTACATGTCGCCTTCGATAATCTCGATATCGCCGGTGCCGTAACAATGTCCGAGGTAGTAGGAGGGGTCGATGATAAGGCCCCACTGCGCACCACGGGTGTTCAGCCGGATGCTGACCGGTGTGCCGGACCCGTCTCCGAAGCGCGTAATCGCTCCGTCGCAGAACGTGATCTGCAGGTTGCCACGCCGTACAAGCTTTGAAACGATTGAATCAATAATGAATTTCATGATTGCTCCGTCATGCTTTTACGGCGGAGCGGGTCTGGTCGGAAACCGGCCTGGGAAGCGGCCCGACCGCCAATCCAGTCTAACGACATAAAACAAATAACAAAAAAGCCCGGATTTCAAGCCGGGCTTCTTGAATTTGTCGCACGCGGAGCGGGCGGCCGGAAGGCCGCACACCACGTTTGTGCCTATCAGGCTTCTTCGCCTTCGCCTTCGGCTTCCGGATCGAAAAAGTCTTCCGGACGCAGGGCATCCTCGTCGACGCCGTAGATCGCGTCGGCGGAGGTGAGGCTTTCGCCCTTGGCCTGGCGCTCGGCTTCGTCGGCCGAACGGGCAACGTTCAGCTGAATGCTGATCGCGACTTCGGCGTGCAGGTGCAGGACCACCTTGTGCAGGCCGATGGTCTTGATCGGGGTGTTGAGTTCGATCTGGTTGCGGCCGACGTTGAAGCCTTCTGCTACCAGCGAATCGACGATGTCACGCGCTGCGACCGAGCCGTAGAGCTGGCCGGTTTCGCCGGCGGAGCGGACGATGACGAAGTTCTTGCCGTCGAGCTTCTCGGCGACCTTCTGGGCCTCCGACTTGCGCTCGAGGTTACGGGCTTCGAGCGTTGCGCGCTCGGCTTCAAAGCGTGCCTTGTTGGCGGCGTTAGCGCGCAGCGCCTTGCCGAGCGGCAGCAGGTAGTTGCGTGCGAAGCCGTCGCGAACCTTTACGGTTTCGCCCATCTGGCCGAGCTTGGCGATGCGTTCGAGGAGAATGACGTCCATTTCGAGTTCCTTTCTTGAGATGTCAGATTGATGGGGTACGAGGTTTTTCGCTCGGGCCGGTTGGCGTAAGCGCGATCGTGCGCCGCGTGTCCGACAGGCCTAGAACGAGAATTGCGATAACCGGGATGGTGAACAGCAGCACGGAAACGTAGGCGAGCCACAGTGCTGCCAGCCGCCAGACCTTGCCCCGGCTGCGATGATGGAGAACCGCGAAGCCGGAGAGCACGAAGCCCGCTCCGAACGTGCCGCAGATCAGGGCGCCGATGATGGCCGGAACGCCGCCCGCGAATGTCAGGACGAGGCCGCCGAGGAAGACGAAGATCGCGTTGCGGTGCATGCGAAGTGCAGCCGGCATGTCCTCGCGCGGACGCAGCCCCTTGCCGGAGGCGCGCACGATGAAGAGCGCGATGTAGTAGGCTGCGAACAGAAGGAAGACCCAGAGCGCGCCCTGCACCAGGGGCAGTGCCAGCGCGAAGATCGCCTTGATCTGGGCGACCGCGGCCGGGTCGGGGTTATAGAGGGGCTCCTGCTCCTGCAGCGTCTGAAGGACGATCTCGACCAGTCGGTCCGCCATCGTGCTGTCGTAGCCGACGATCATGCCGACGGCGATCATGCCGAGCGTCACCATGAGCGCGAGATGGGTCAGGATGTTCGACAGCGGATACCAGGCCAGCGCGTTGTCCGGGCCGCCGAGTTCGGTGGCCGGGCGTGCGAGATTGGCAAGGTTGCTGAGCCAGCCCGCCGGGATCAGCGTGATGATAACGATCAGCAGGGCAAAATGCGAGGAAACGAGCGTCGAGGCGGTGAGGCCCGCGGCAATGACGGCGATGAACGCGCTGGCATTGCCCCAGCCGAGGCCTGCAATGAGAATGGGAAGCGCGGAGGCTGCGTAGAGGAAGATCGCCAGAGTCGATTGCGCGTTCGCGCTCAGCGAAAGCAGAGCGGCGGTCACTCCGGCCACGAGGCCGATCGCAATCGAGGTCCAGTTCAGGTTCTTCACGTTCGCTGTCCTGTCTGTCCAGACAGTTAGAGGAGCTTCCTGATCTAATCTCTCAGGCGTCTCCCCAACATGGGGTTTCGGCACGGGCCCGTCCGACTGTCGGGAGGCTTTCTGCCGGTGGTTCCGATCCGCGCCCATCGCGGAAGGGAGAAGGGAGGGCGCGAGCGCCTTCCCTCAATTCGGTGTCGTCGCCCGCGGCATGGCCCGGGCGGCGGTCGGCCCTATCAGGCTACGACGTAGGGCAGCAGGCCCAGGAAACGGGCGCGCTTGATCGCCTTTGCGAGTTCGCGCTGCTTCTTCTGGGAAACGGCCGTGATGCGGGACGGAACGATCTTGCCGCGCTCGGAAATGTAGCGCGAGAGCAGGCGTACGTCCTTGTAGTCGATCTTCGGTGCGTTTGCGCCGGAGAAGGGGCAGGTCTTGCGACGGCGGTGGAACGGACGGCGTGCCGGAGCGGAAGAAATATCAGCCATTGTCTTAAATCTCCTTCAGCTTCGGTTATGCGCGGTCTTCGCGCGGACGACGGTCGCCACGGTCCGGGCGGTCGCCATCGCGGCGCGGGCCACGGTCGCCGAAGCCACGGTCGGGACGGTCGCCATCACGGCGCGGACGGTCGTCGCGGTCGCGCTTCTGCATCATCGCGGACGGGCCTTCTTCGTGGGCTTCGACGGCGATGGTCATGTAGCGCAGAACGTCTTCGTTGATGCGCATCTGACGTTCCATTTCCTGCACGGCGGCAGCCGGAGCGTCGATGTCCATCAGGGCGTAGTGAGCCTTGCGGTTCTTCTTGATGCGGTAGGTCAGGGACTTGAGGCCCCAGTTTTCTACACGCCCGACCTTGCCGCCGTTTGCTTCGATGACGCCCTTGTACTGTTCGACGAGAGCTTCAACCTGCTGAGCGGACACATCCTGCCGGGCAAGGAATACATGTTCGTAAAGAGCCATGGTGGCTTGCCTTTCTTGCGTTTGATCCATCACCCGGAACCGGCGCCAAGCCTCAACGACTGATCTCAGGACCCTTTCGGGTCGGGCAAGAAAAGCGTTTCACTAGACGGTCGAGAGCGGAGACACGGGAGGCTGGAGCTCTTGGCCCCAAACGGCTTCCTTGCGAAAACCGGCCCTCCGTTCAGCCACCAGCCGGTACGACCGGGTGTTTTGAACAGCGCGCTTATACAGAACTATGCGCTGAATGCAAGGGAAGGGGCGAAGATAGTTCGGGCGAGCGGGGAGGCTCTTCACTCGAGCTCGTCGCGAATGACCGATGTCAGAGCGCTCGGAACCGCCTCCTCGGGCACCTCGATGGTCCTGACGCCGGATGTGGTCTGCCAGGTGATACGGCAGATGAAGCTGTCGCGCATGGGCGATGGTTTCGCCTTTCCGGCTGTCGCAAACAGCTGCTCCACGGATTTCTTGTCGCTCTCGGACAACTGGTCGAACGTCATTGCGCCGCGGCTCTTGATGCGCGACTTCGGCAGCCCGAATCCGGCGAGCCCCCCGATCCTCTCGATTTTGAGGTCATCCATGCCTGATCCTATCATCCCGCGGGCGTGCGGTCACGCCTACAGTCCGACCTGCTGCCAGCCGTCATCCACCGCCTGAGCGACCGCGGCGTCACCGGGGTAGAGCTTGGCCGCCCATTTTCGCGTCCGGTTGGCGAATGTCTTCATCCGCATGTTGGGCGAGGGGCGCGAACCGGTAAGCGTGCGGTACCAGATCTGGCCGGGTTTATCCCAGCTGTTGCCGCCGATTGCCGTGGCGATCTTGTAGAAGGCGAAATTGGGGATGCCGCTGCTTTCGTGCGGATCCATTCCGGGCGCGTAGTCCGAATAGTGGACAGGCTGCGGTGCCAGGCAGTGGTTCCCGCCGGGGTCGGCCATGTCGCGAAGGCAGGTATAGCCGCTGGCCTTTGCCTGAGACCCCATGATATCCCCGCCGATGAGCCAGCTTGTGGTCCCTCCGGTCTGGGAGGCGCGCCACTGGTTGAACATCACGCCGAAGACGTCGGATGCGCTTTCGTTCAGTCCGCCGGCCTGGTTGGCATAGGCGAGCTGCAGGCTGTATTGCGTGACGCCGTGGGTGAGTTCGTGGCAGACGACGTCGTCGCCCTGGGTGAAGTCCACGAAGATCGCGCCGTCGCCGTCGCCATAGGTCATCTGGAAGCCGTTCCAGAAGGCGTTGTTGTAATTGACGCCATAGTGGACGGATGATTGCATCGTCATGCCGGCATTGTCGATCGAGTTCCGCCCGAACAATGTCTTGTAGAACTTTGCGACCGCGGTCGTGGTGTCGAAGGCGCGTTTTATGGTCCCGTCTGCCGAGCTGCCCGGGTTGGAGATCGGCGTGCCGGGCAGGGCCTGGGAATTCTTGCAGTCGTAGACAAGCACGGATGGTGCTGCCGCCAGCGTCGCGATGCCCTGCGAGACCGCGAAAGAAGTGCGCGTCAGCTTCAGCGCCTGTTCGCGGATCTTGCGGGTTTCAGCATCAAGCTTTGCCGTGTTCGCCAGCCCGTCGCGAACCGCCTTCGACAGGCGGTCGTCCTCCGACAATTTCAGAAGAACGCTCTTGGGCACAATCGTACAGTACCTGCACATCGTGAGTCCCCCTTGCTTGCGCAGTCTCTAAAATAATGCCGAGTGTCCGGTTAGTAAATCTACCGGAGGTGGTGCTGGCGAAATTCTGAAGGTTTGGATGGTCAGGTCGCAGGCGCGAGGCGCGATATCGGCCCGGCCTCGGGGCAGCGCGCTGTGGGGACCGCGAGGCGCAAGGTAGCCGGCAGGGTCAGGTGTGCCGGGGGAGGCCCCGGCACGCGAAGTTTCAGATCGGTGCGGGGAACTGCCTGTGCAGCTTCCGTATGCCCTGGAGCAGTTCCGGCGACAGGGTCAGGTCGGCGGAGGAGATGTCCGTGCTGAGCTGGTCCATCGTGGTCGCGCCGATAATCACCGAGGTCATGAACGGCCGCGACAGGCAGAAGGCCAGCGCAAGCTTCGCCGGATCGACATCGTGTTCGCGTGCGAGTGCCACATAGGCCGCCACGGCCGGCTCCTGGTGCGGTTGGTAGCGTCCGCCGAGGTCTCCGTTCTTCGTCAGGCGCGATCCTTCCGGGCGCGCGCCGTTCAGATATTTCCCGGTGAGCAGCCCGGCCGCCAGAGAAGAATAGGCCAGCAGCCCCACGTTCTCATGGTGCGAAAGCTCGGCGAGATCGAGGTCGAACGTGCGATAGAGCAGGTTGTATTCGTTCTGGATGGAGGCCATCCGCGGCAGACCGTGCTGTTCTGCGAGCTTCAGGTACGCCATCGTTCCCCAGGCCGTCTCGTTGGAAAGGCCGACGGCGCGGATCTTGCCCTGCTTCGTCAGGTCGCCGAGCGTTCCCAGGATCTCAAGCAGTTCGTCTGCCACCCGCGCGCTGTCCTGGCGCGACGGATCGTAGGTCCAGGAGTTGCGGAAGTGATAGTGTCCGCGGTTCGGCCAGTGCAACTGGTAAAGGTCGAGATAGTCGGTCTGAAGCCGCTCGAGAGTGCCGTCGATGGCTGCGAGCATGCCTTCGCGCGTCATCGGCGCGCCGCCGCGTATGTAGGGCCGGCCGGGGCCGGCAACCTTGCTGGCAAGCACGATCTTGTCCCGCTTGCCGCCCTGCTTCAGCCAGGTTCCGATGAAGCGTTCGGTATCGCCGTAGGTTTCGGGTGAAAGTGGCGTCGTCGGGTAGAGTTCGGCGGTGTCGATGAAGTTCACGCCGTGGGCGAGCGCATAGTCGAGCTGCGCATGGGCCTCGGTCTCGCTGTTCTGCGATCCCCAGGTCATGGTGCCGAGACAGATCTCCGAAACCGAAATATCGGTTCTGCCGAGCGTTCTGTATTTCATAGTGGCAATTGTCCTGCTGATTGAAACGGCCGGGAATGTAGGCTCGTCTCGGGGAAGTGCAAGCGCTTTGGACGCTGAAACGAAGGATTTTCCTGGGATGGAGCGCGGCGGAAGCGGCCATGATGGAGCGCCCGCAAGGGTGGCAAGCCTTGACTCCACTCCCCAGAATGTGAATGGAGAGTAAAAAACAAAGACGGGAGAAACCCCATGAGCGTAGCATTCACCTTTCCCGGTCAGGGCAGCCAGGCCGTCGGAATGGGCAAGGAACTGGCTGATGCCTTTCCGGAAGCCGCCGCCGTATTTGCCGAAGTCGACGAAGCGCTTGGCGAGAACCTCTCGACCCTCATGTTCGAAGGGCCGGAATCGCACCTGACGCTGACCGCCAACGCCCAGCCCGCGCTGATGGCGGTGTCCATGGCGGTCATGCGTGTCCTGGAAGCGCGTGGCTTCTCGCTTTCACAACATGCCTCATATGTGGCCGGGCACTCGCTCGGCGAATACTCGGCGCTCTGTGCCGCCGGTGCCCTGTCGATTGTCGACACGGCGCGGCTCCTGCGCATCCGCGGCAACGCCATGCAGTCGGCGGTGCCGGTCGGCGAGGGCGCCATGGCCGCGATCATCGGGCTCGAACACACCGACGTGCAGGCGATCTGCGACGAGGCATTCGTTCACGGCACCTGTCAGATCGCCAACGACAATGGCGGCGGCCAGCTGGTCATCTCCGGCGCAAAGCCGGCCGTCGAGCGTGCTGCGCGTATTGCGACCGAAAAGGGCGCCAAGCGCGCGCTGATGCTGTCGGTGTCCGCTCCCTTCCACTCGGCTCTCATGGCGCCTGCCGCCGAGGCCATGCGCGAGGCGCTGGCGCAGGTCGAGATGAAGGCCCCGGTCGTCCCGCTCATCGCCAACGTCCGTGCCGCGCCGGTGACCGACCCCAAGGAAATCACCGGCCTTCTCGTGGAACAGGTGACGGGCCAGGTGCGTTGGCGCGAGACCGTGGAATGGTTCGCGGCCAACGATGTGACGACGCTGTATGAAATCGGCTCCGGCCGCGTGCTGAGCGGGCTCGCCCGCCGGATCGACAAGTCGGTTACCGGCACGGCCGTCAACACGCCTTCCGAAATTGAAAGCGCGCTTGCCGCGCTCCTTGGCTGATCCGCAGTCGCGGACGCCGCAGTAACAGGAAAAGAACCATGTTTGATCTTTCAGGCCGCAAGGCACTGGTAACCGGAGCTTCCGGTGGTATCGGCGAGGAAATCGCCCGCATTCTCCACGCCCAGGGCGCACTTGTCGGCCTGCACGGCACGCGGGTCGAGAAGCTGGAGGCACTGGCCAACTCGCTCGGCGAGCGTGTCAGGATCTTCCCGGCAAACCTCTCCGATCGCGCCGAGGTAAAGGCTCTCGGCGAGAAGGCGGAAGCCGATCTCGGCGGCGTCGACATCCTCGTCAACAATGCCGGCATCACCAAGGACGGTCTCTTCGTGCGCATGAGCGACGAGGACTGGGACAGCGTTCTGGAAGTCAACCTGACGTCCGTCTTCCGGCTCACGCGTGAACTCACCCATCCGATGATGCGGCGCCGTTTCGGGCGCATCATCAACATCACCTCGGTGGTCGGCGTTACCGGCAATCCCGGCCAGGCCAACTACTGTGCCTCCAAGGCGGGCATGATCGGCTTCACCAAGTCGCTCGCCCAGGAGATCGCGAGCCGCAACGTCACCGTGAACTGCGTGGCGCCCGGTTTCATCGAATCGGCCATGACGGACAAGCTCAACGACAAGCAGAAGGACGCGATCATGGGAGCAATCCCGATGAAGCGCATGGGCACCGGTGTGGAGGTCGCATCGGCCGTTGCCTACCTCGCCTCGTCGGAAGCGTCCTACATGACGGGCCAGACCCTGCACGTCAACGGCGGCATGGCGATGATCTGACGGGGTGTAAAAAGCCCGGCTTGCTTGTGAAAATAGCATGTTGAACGGCGTGGACCGGGCGATTTTCGGACTTTGCGGCAGACTTAAACCGTGTTAATCGGGCCATGACTGCCAGCAGTCGACCGCGAATGTGTGGGTGTACGGCGCCGCGAGAGTGCCTGCCGAGACCGCATCTCCGGTTGAAGAGTTTGCCCGATATGCCTCGGCGTGGCGGGCATGGTTGAGTGACCGGTGCCTTGGAGGCATCGTATAAATAACAAAGGTCGAGGAATCCGACATGAGCGATATCGCAGAACGCGTAAAGAAAATTGTCATAGATCATCTGGGCGTTGACGCCGAAAAGGTCAGCGAAGGCGCAAGCTTCATCGATGATCTTGGCGCGGACTCGCTCGACACGGTCGAACTGGTCATGGCCTTCGAAGAAGAGTTCGGCGTCGAAATTCCGGACGATGCTGCAGATTCGATCCTGACCGTCGGTGACGCCGTCAAGTTCATCGAGAAGGCACAGGCCTGATCCGGGCTTTGCCCGAGCGGGCCGCATGTCGGCCCGCCACGGCTTCCCCTGTGGAGGCCGACCCTCTTCCACGAGGCGCGTAAGTTAGACAGGGTGGATCACGGACAATGAGACGTGTCGTTATCACCGGTACCGGCATGGTATCTCCCTTGGGCTGCGGCACCGAAGTGACCTGGTCCCGGCTTCTGGCCGGCCAGAGCGGCGCCCGTCGGGTGACCGAATTCGAGGTCGACGACCTCCCTGCGCAAATTGCCTGCTGTATTCCGACCGGCGACGGCACTGACGGCACGTACAATGCCGACCAGTGGATGGAGCCGAAGGAGCAGCGCAAGGTCGATCCCTTCATCACCTATGCGATGGCTGCCGCCGATATGGCGCTTGCCGATGCGGGCTGGCATCCGAAGACGGATGACGACCAGATCGCCACCGGTGTCCTGATTGGTTCCGGCATCGGCGGTCTCGAAGGCATCGTCGAAGCGGGATACACCCTGCGCGACAAGGGTCCGCGGCGCGTTTCGCCCTTCTTCATTCCCGGCCGTCTCATCAATCTGGCCTCGGGTCAGGTCTCGATCCGTCACAAGCTGCGCGGTCCCAATCATTCGGTCGTGACGGCGTGTTCGACGGGCGCCCACGCAATCGGCGACGCAAGCCGGCTGATCGCATTGGGAGACGCCGACGTCATGGTTGCGGGCGGGTCCGAATCTCCCGTCTGCCGCATCGCGCTCGCGGGCTTCGCCGCCTGCAAGGCGCTCTCCACCGCCCGTAATGACGATCCGACCGCTGCGTCCCGTCCCTATGACCGCGACCGCGACGGCTTCGTCATGGGCGAGGGCGCCGGCATCGTGATCCTTGAAGAACTCGAGCACGCCAAGGCGCGTGGCGCAAAGATCTACGCCGAGGTCGTCGGCTACGGCCTGTCGGGCGACGCATATCACATCACCGCCCCGTCAGAGGACGGCGATGGTGCCTACCGCTGCATGAGCATGGCGCTGAAGCGCGCCGGCATCTCGGCGGGAGAACTCGACTACATCAACGCCCATGGCACTTCCACCATGGCCGACACGATCGAACTCGGTGCCGTCGAGCGCCTCGTCGGCAACAACGCCGGCCGCGTTTCGATGTCTTCCACCAAGTCCGCGATCGGCCACCTTCTCGGGGCCGCCGGTGCCGTCGAGGCGATCTTCACGGCGCTTGCCATTCGCGACAACATCGCGCCGCCGACGCTGAACCTCGACAATCCCGATGTCGAGACGGCAATCGACCTCGTTCCGCACAAGGCAAGGAAGCGCGAAATCAACGTGGCGCTTTCCAATTCCTTCGGCTTCGGGGCACCAACGCCTCCATCGTGCTGCGCCGCTACGCCTGACCTCTTGATTGGTCCGCGTGGAAGCGGAATATGCTCCTGACCGGAGAAAACCACGCCGGGGTCACGACGTCGTGACCCCGAACCTGTTTTTGCCGCATTGCCTAGTATAGAGAATCGATTGATCTACAACGACCGCGATGCCGAACAACGAGGGCTGCCCGTGAGTGACACGAACAATGCCGGCGAAACGGCAAGCACCGGACCGATCATTCCCAAATCCGCCAGCGAGGCCCTGCGCCCGGAGAAGGTTCCGCAGCCGCCCCGTCGCTCGCGCAAGGCCCGCAGCCAGATCGTTATCTTTCTCAATTTCCTGCTGACGATCGTCATCTTCGTCACCATTGCGGCGATCGGCATCTTCTACTACGGCATCAACTCCTATCGGGAGGCGGGTCCGCTCACGCAGAACACCAATTTCATCGTTCGCAACGGCGCCGGTCTCAATGAGATCGCGGCGAGCCTGGAGCGCAACAACGCCATCACCGACGGCCGGGTTTTCCGCATCCTGTCGCGCGTCTATCTCGATGGCGAAACCCTGAAGGCCGGGGAGTACGAGATCAAGGCCGGCGCCTCCATGCATGACATCATGGAGCTCCTCAAGTCCGGCAAGTCGATCCTCTACAGCGTATCCGTGCCGGAGGGCCTGACGGTCAAGCAGGTGTTCGACCGTCTGCAGAACGACGCGATTCTCGAAGGCGACCTGCCTGCCGAGCTTCCGGCCGAGGGCTCGCTGATGCCCGACACCTACAAGTTCTCGCGCGGCACCAAGCGTGGGGAAATCGTCCAGCAGATGCTTTCCGCCCAGCAGGTCATGGTCGATCAGATCTGGGAGAAGCGCGACCCGGACCTGCCGATCACCACCCGCGAGGAATTCGTCACGCTTGCCTCGATCGTCGAGAAGGAAACCGCCCGTGCGGACGAGCGTCCCCGCGTCGCCGCGGTCTTCCTCAACCGGCTGAAGAAGGGCATGCGGCTGCAGTCCGACCCGACGATCATCTACGGGATCTTCGGCGGGGACGGCAAGCCGACCGACCGCGCCATCCTCCAGTCCGATCTCGACAAGGCGACACCCTACAACACCTATGTGATCAAGGGGCTGCCGCCCACGCCGATCGCCATCGTCGGACGCGCAGCACTCGAGGCCGTGGCGAACCCGTCGCACACCACCGACCTCTACTTCGTCGCCGATGGCACGGGCGGCCACGCCTTCGCCAAGACACTCGACGAGCACAACGTCAACGTGAAGCGCTGGCGCAAGCTAGAGGCCGACAAGGCCGCTGAAGCCGCCAAGGCCGCTGAAGGTGCCAAGGAAGAGGGGCAGGCCGACCCGGAGTGATCCGGGCGGCACGGAGCTGCATTTCCGTTGGGGATTTCGCAGGGTCCCCACGCATTCCGTTGCGGAACGCGCTATAAGCGGCGACGTGCCTGCACGCTGAGAGCCCGACGACGGCTCATGCGGGGCTGGCCTTGCTGATGGAGATCGACATGCCCCTCCAATCCATGACCGGTTTCTCCCGTACCGAGGGAACCAGTGGCCGCTACCGCTGGGCCTGGGAACTGCGTTCGGTCAACGGCAAGGGCCTCGATCTGAGGCTGAGAATTCCCCAGGGATTTGAGCATCTCGAAACGGAGGTGCGCCAGAAGGCCGCCGAACGTTTCGCCCGGGAAACATCCAGATCGGCCTTTCCGTCTCCGTGAGCGAGACGCAGGTCGAGGCAGTGGTGAACCAGGGAGCGCTGTCCGCAGTCCTTGCTCTGCGCGAGCAGCTCGCGGGCATTATCGATTCCGCTCCGATGAAGCTCGATACGCTGCTCTCGGTCCGCGGTATCGTTGATTTTCGAGACGTCGAGGAGAGCCCCGAGGAACGCACCAGGCGCGAGGAGGATGTCCGAACCGGACTGGCTGCCGCAATCGAGCATCTCCTCGACATGCGCGCCAGCGAAGGCGTGGCGTTGAATCAGGTGCTCCTCGCCCAACTGGCACGCATCGAGGAACTCGTATCCGTCGTAGAGAACGATCGCGCACGCAGCGTCCAGGCGCTTGCCGAGCGCCTCTCGACCCAGATTGCCGCCCTTGTCCAGTCGAGCACTGCGCTCGACCGCGACCGGCTTCACCAGGAGGCGGTGCTTCTGGCAACGAAGGCGGATCTCAGGGAGGAGATCGACCGGCTGACCTCGCATGTGCGCGCGGCCCGCGAGCTGCTCGTCAACGGCGGCCCGGTCGGTCGCAAGCTCGATTTCCTTGCACAGGAATTTAACCGCGAATCGAATACCATCTGCTCAAAATCGAACTCGTCCGCCGTCACTGCGGCAGGGATCGAGCTGAAGGTCGTTGTCGACCAGTTTCGTGAGCAGATTCAGAATTTGGAGTGAAATCATGAGCGCGCAAGACATGCCGACGCACGTCGAGATCAAGCGGCGGGGCCTGATGTTGGTGATCTCGTCTCCATCAGGGGCGGGCAAGTCGACGATTGCGCGTAACCTGCTCGACGTGGACAAGAACATGAACCTGTCCGTCAGCGTGACGACCAGGCAGCGCCGCCCGAGCGAGATCGAGGGCGTACACTACCGCTTCGTCAGCATTCGCGAGTTCGAACGGCTGCGCGATTCGGACTCCCTCCTGGAATGGGCTGAGGTGCACGGCAATTTTTACGGCACGCCGCGCGAGACCGTCGAGGACGCCATGTCGGCCGGCCGCGACATGCTGTTCGACATCGACTGGCAGGGTGCCCAGCAGCTGCAGGAGAAGATGCCCGCCGATGTGGTGTCGATCTTCATCCTTCCTCCGTCCATGACCGAGCTGCAGTCGCGCCTGCACCGGCGCGCGGAGGATACCGAGGAAGTGATCGCGACAAGGCTCGCGAACTCGCGCTCCGAGATCGAGCACTGGCGCGAGTACGACTACGTGGTCGTCAACGACGACCTGAACCGCGCCTTCACCTCGCTGAAGTCGATCGTCGAGGCCGAGCGCCTTCGCCGCGACAGGCGTCCCGGCCTGTTCGATTTCGTCACGAAGCTCCTGACCGAGAAGCCCGTTCTCTGAGCGGCTGCCCTCTTCGGGCAACGCGTTTCAGAGGGTATTGGCGAGCAGCACGAATTCCTCGACGGAAAGTGTTTCGGCACGCCGTTGCGGGTCTATTCCGGCCTTCGACAGAAGGGCCTCCCCGCCAAGCGATTTCAGGCTTTGGCGCAGCATCTTGCGCCGCTGGCCGAAGGCGGCCTGGGTCACGCGTTCCAGCTTGTCGGCGGAGCACGGGAGGGGATTGTCGATGGGCTCCAGCTGGACCACCGACGAGGTGACCTTCGGGGGCGGGGTAAAGGCCTGTGGCGGCACGTCGAAGGCCATGCGCGCCTTCGTACGCCAGCCGCAGAGCACGCCCAGCCGGCCATAGTGATCGTCGTCCGCATCCGCGACGATGCGCAGGCCGACCTCCTTCTGGAACATCAGCGTCATCGACATGTAGAAGGGCGGCCAGTTGCGCGGAAGAAGCCAATTCACGAGAAGCTGCGTTCCGACATTGTAGGGCAGGTTCGCGATGATGCGCACGGGACGGCCGTCGGTGAGCGCCTCGAAGTCTGTCTTCAGCGCATCGCCCTCGATGACGGTGAGTCGTCCCGGATAGTGATCGGAAATTTCCGCAAGCGCAGGCAGGCAGCGGGAGTCCCGCTCGATGGCGATGACCCTCCTTGCGCCAAGAGCGAGGATCGCCCGCGTCAGACCGCCAGGCCCGGGCCCGACCTCGATCACGGTGCAGTCCTCGAGCGGTCCCGCGGTCCGCGCGATCTTCTGTGTCAGGTTGAGATCGAGCAGGAAGTTCTGTCCGAGTGCCTTGCGGGCATCGAGCCCGTGGCGCTGGATCACGTCGCGAAGTGGCGGAAGCCCGTCCAGAGCGGCCATCACACGGCCTTCCGTTCGTTGCGGGCAAGCGAGGCGGCCAGCCGGATCGCGGCAAGCAGGCTGTCGGGCTTGGCCTTGCCGGCACCGGCGAGCGCAAACGCCGTGCCGTGGTCCGGCGAGGTCCGGATGAAGGGCAGTCCGAGCGTGGCGTTGACGGAATCGTCGAAGCCCAGCGCCTTAGCCGGTATCAGCGCCTGGTCGTGGTACATGCAGACCGCCACGTCATAGGTGGCGCGTGCGGCGTCATGGAACATCGTATCCGCGGGCAGGGGGCCGAAGGCATCGATTCCCGCCGCGCGCAGCCGGTCGATCGCCGGGCGGATGATTGCGTCATCCTCCAGGCCGAGTGCTCCGCCTTCACCCGCATGCGGGTTGAGCCCGGCAACGGCAAGGCGCGGCGCGGCAATGCCGAACCGGTCGCGCAGATCCGCAGCCGTCGTCGTAACGGTGCGCACGATCAGATCCTCGGTAAGCTCCGACGGGACATCCTTGATCGGGATATGGATTGTGACTGGAACCGTCTTCAGTTTCGGCCCGGCAAGAAGCATGACCGGCAGCAGCTTTGTTCCCGTCGCGCGTTCGGCGAGGTCGGCCAGATACTCGGTATGACCCGGAAAACCGAAACCCGCATCGTACAGTACCGATTTGGCGATAGGGTTGGTGACGACCGCCGAGGTGCGCCCGGCCATCGTCAGTTCTACCGCCGTCGAGATCGCTTCGATGATCGCACCGGCATTGGCGGAATCCGGGGAGCCCGCTACCGCCGGTCGCGCCAGCGGGATGTCGTGGACGGGCAGAGCATGGGCAAAGGCCGCGCTCGCTTCCTCGGCCGTCGCCTTGGAGGTGACAAGCGCTATGCCGAGATGGGCGGCGCGCTCTACAAGCATCGCGGCGTCGCCAACATAGAGGAAGGCCGGAAGGTCGAGTTCCTTCCTCGCCGACCAAAGCGCAAGGGTGATGTCCGGGCCGATCCCCGCCGGATCACCCATGGTGAGTGCCAGCGGCGAAATAGCTCTGTCTGTCATGGAGTTGGCCCAGTCCCTTCGCCCGACCTGCGAGAACGCTGGAAGGTTCCCGCAGCTCGGCGTGTGTGCGAAATGTCAGCGATTGATGATCTGGGCCTTCTTGCGAAGTTCCTCGACATACTTCTTGCTGTTGGCGTCCGCCTGCTCGCCGTCCTTCTTGCCGAGGTCCTCGGCGCGGAAGACCATTTCGGCGGCAACGTCGTCGTTGACTTCGCGCTTCTTGCAGATGGCGAGATATTCTACGCCCCGGTTGGTGACGCGCGTGCCGGTGGTGGCACCGTCGGCCTTCTTGACCAGCGGCTCCCAGTCTTCGGGAAGCTGGGGCTCGAGGATGCGTCCGAGATCGCGGACGGAAACGTCGAGCATGGTTGCGGCGAACACCTTCGCCTGGTCGCAACCCGGGAATTTGGACCGGGACGCTTCCGCTTCCGCCTTGCGCTTGCCGAGGATGGCGTTGCGCTTGGCTTCCGGCACCACGAAGATGATCTGCTTGAGGAAGTATTCGGTCGTCACCGGCTTCTGGCCGCCGCGTTCCGCCATGCGCTGAGCGAGGTCGTTGGTGTTGTTCGCGCTGCCATAGCGCGCGTTGACCACACGCGGCCAGCTCATCTGGATGGCGATATACTTCTTGAAGTGATCGCTGCCGACGCCTGCCTGATCGAGAATCTGGCCGAGCTGCTGGACGGTCAGCTTGTTGGAGGAGGCAAAGCGCGCGAAGGAGGCGTCCACGTCGCTGGTGCTGACCGATGCGCGTGCGCGAAGGATCTCGGCGCGCTTGAGCACCTCGTCGATCAGCTGTTCGCGGGCGATCTCGCGCAGGTTGCCCTTTGTGCGCTGGAGCTTCAGGAAGGCCACGCGGCGGGAAATGTCGCCGGACGTGATCGCGGTGTTGTTGACGACGACCTCGATGCCGTTGGCGGCGTGTGCGGAGGTCGCAGGAACGCTGATCGTCGCCGCAACGGCAAGTGCTGCGCTGAGGAACACGGCGCGCCCGGTGGAAATTCTGCCCTTCATCCCTGACCCTTTCAATATGCCCATCCCGCGCAGCTGACTGGAGCGCTCTCGACAGATATCGCTGCCGGCGGGGGAAACAGCCTTACCGTGTGCATAATACATGCGGCCAAACAATGACAAGGGGCGCCCGAAGCGTAACGGGCGCCAGCCTCGCTCAATCGAAGCCCTGCAGATCGGTGTCGCCGACCTGGATGTCGCCGAGCGTACGGAAGCTCAACCGGGCACCGATCGACCAGTCGTTCGCAACGGACGAGGAGCTGTCCCGCGTCTGCTCGTAGACGATCGAGAAGACCGTGTCCCGGTCGTCATAGGTCAATCCAATGCCGTTGCGCGATACGTTGTGGTCGTTGATGTCGTAGGTGATCGATCCGAACACCGACCAGTAATCCTTGAACTTCAGCGCGGCAGCCGACTGGATCTCGTCATTGTTCGACGGGAGACCGTAAAGCGGCTGGGCGGCGATGCGGGTATAGGTCAGCTCCGACTGGAACCGGTGGTTCTCGAAGCCGATCGTGGCGTCTGTGCGGCTCAGCGAAAGGTCGTCGCGATCGAGCCTAGCGCTCGCGGCAAGCGCGATTCCGTTGGGCATGTCGATGCCAGCCATGCCGACATAGTCGGATGCATCCGACTCCAGGCCCGAATTGGCGCCGGCGTTGACGAGGTCGGGGGAGGCGAACGAGTTCTTGCCCGCGAGCTGGAAGGACTGTCCCACGATGCTGCGCAGCGTGTAGCCGTTATCGAAGCTGCCGGTGTAGCGCATCCCGACATTGGCGCGGGTGCCGCCTTCAACGCGGTCGAAGCCCGAGAACTTGTCGCGATCGAAAAGCGAGGTCGCATCGAACACGAAGCTCTGTGCATCCTCGTTCGGCAGGCCGCCCGCGAGGTCCTCGTCCGGCCGCGCATAGATCTGGCCGATCGGCTCGAAGATGTGGCTGCTGTGTTCCGTGGTCGCGAGGATCGGATACCGCGCCTCGAGGCCGGCAGTCAGCATCGCCCGCGTGGCGTCGTCGGCATTGGTGTAGTTGCCGGCATAGCCTGCGCCGGGCGGGGTCATGTCGAGGCGATAGGCATCGCCGCGCGCCGCGAGCAGGGGGGTCAGTACCAGTCCGCCCGGTGCAACGAACTGGCGCTTCCACTCGATCTCGCTGGTGAGGCGCGTCATGCCGCCCTCGAGGCCGCGGAAGCGCTCGTTGCCGAGCACGGAGTAGGAATCGAGCCGGTCGCGATGGATGTTCGTTATGTTGCTGGTGACGCTGAGCTCGCCGCCGAAGATCGGCTGGGGCGCGATGTAGTCGTAGTCGAGCGTCTGCGGGATCGCCTGCTTGTTTTCTTCCTTGTTGCCGTCGTCGGCATCCTGCACGTCGAAGTAGAAGCCGCGCAGGTCGAAGAAATTCCGCTCGCCGAGACCCGTCAGGTAGATCTGGTTGGTATGGATGCGGTCGTCGAGGCCGTCCAGATCGTAGGTTCGCGAGAAGTTGTTGTCGGTCTGGATCATCGCATCCCAGCCGAAGGCCCAGCGGGGATTGATCTTGAACTCGCCCGTCGAGGCCAACATGCCGCGGCCGGTCACGTTCGCGTCTGTCGTGCCTTCGGTGAACACGTTGGTGTTCATCTGGTCGATGCCCGCGGCGCGCAGCGTTACCAGTCCGCTGTGGAACCGCTTGCGGAACTCGCCTTCGAGCAGGAAGCCCTGGCGCGTATAGCCGCTTGCGGCGACGGTCGCGTCCATGTCCGGAGCAATGGCGAAATAGTAGGGAACGCCGACCCCGAGCCCGAGCTTCTGCGCGTAGCTGAACTGCGGGAAGAGGAAGCCGGACTTTCTCTTGACGGTGTGGTCGGGGATCGTCAGCGTCGGCAGGTAGGCGATCGGCTTGCCGAACATCTCGAACTGCGCGTGTTCCAGCCGGATTGTGTGTGTCTTGCCGTTCTGGACGATCCGCTCGGCCTTGATCTGCCACAGCGACCGGTGCGTCGGATTGGTCGCGCAGGGCGTGCAGGCGGTGTAGACGGCCTTGTTGAGGATCATCTCCTCGTCGTTCACACGTTCGCCGCTCGTTGCCGCGATCTTGGTCAGGTCGGTCGTCTCGATTCTGAGCGCGTTGACGAAGCCGTTGGCGAAATCGTCAGAAAGATCGAGGTTCTGGGCATAGACCTTGTTTCCCGACGGTTCGATCAGTTCGATATCCCCGACGGCGCTCAGCCGGCCGGTCTTCTGGTCGTAGACGACCTGGCGCGCGACGAGCTGGTAGCCACCGTAGTTGATCTGCACCGCCCCGCGGGCGATCACCTTCTCGGTGTCTTTGTTATAGACGAGTTCGTTCGCCGCCAGCAGGAGCTTGGCGTCTTCCGGAATCTTGGGTTCAAGCGATTCGATATTCTGGGTCTGGGCGCGTGCGGGCACCGAAACGGTGCACACGAGCGCACAGGAGGCCGCTCCTGCAAGCAGGGCGATCCTGAGCCATCTGTACCTTCCGCGGTTGCCTGCCGCCACTAACCATCCTCCTGATGAAGCAGAATTGTAGCCCCTAGAGCCATTGCTACGACGACTGGCAACCAGGCCGCAACGAACGGAGGAACTACACCGCTGCTTCCGAATGCTTTCACAAGCACGGTGACGACATAAAGCATGAAGCCTGACAGGATTCCACCCAGAATCACCGACCGGGATTGGTTAAACCTGCTAAATTTCAGAGAGACGCTTGCAGCGATCAGCGTCATTGCAACCAACAGCAGCGGCAGCGATAGCAACGAGTGGAACTGGGTCTCCATCCCGTAGGTTGGAAAACCGAAGGACTTGGCGGCCTCGATCTTCCGTCCGAGGCTGAAAAACGGAATTGATTCAGGCTTTTCGAGGTTTTCCTGAACGAATTCCTGCTTCAGATTGGTACGAAGCTGTAGCGTGGGGAGACGGCGCGGCAACTCTCCCACCTGCGTCTCCAGCACGTTCTTAAGCAGCCAGTAACCATCTTCCAATGTGGCCGATTCGGCGTCCTGGCGCAGATTGATGCGGCCTTCCGAATCGAAATGGATGATCGTCACGTTGAGCAGGCGCGTACCATCGTCCATGACGGCCTTCGCGCCGATGATCGCATCGTCATTCTTGTAGATCTGGCGCAGCCACGGGATCGACGTCGTCGTCGATTTTCCCTGGGTCGCGCTCCATTCGGCTTCCAGCGACTGCGCTTCCTTCGTCGACCATGACGCGAGCGGGTTGATGGCCGCCACGGCGAGAATTCCGAAGAGGAAGGCGCCGATCACGAAGGGCCTGAGGAACTGCCACACCGAAATGCCGGCCGCGCGCGTCACCACGAGTTCGTAGCGACGATTGAGCGACATGAGGGCAGCCATCGCCGAAAAGAGCGCGACGAAGGGGACCGTCTGCATCAGGATCGCGGGGATCCGAAGCGCCGTCATCAGGAGCCCGCCCGCCAGTGTGTATTTCGGCAGGGAGGCCATGCGGTTCGCCGTCTCGCTGAAATCGATGATGAAGATCAGCGCGAAGATTCCGGCCAGGAACCAGAAGGTCGTAACCACGTAGCGGCGGAAGAAATAGAGGCCGAGTGTAGGGATCATCAGCGGGTTCCCCCGCTCGCCGTGCCGGAGCGTCCGCTCAGCCGCTCCACGATCGTCTTGCGCAGCTCGCCGATGCGTTCGCCGAGACTCATGGGAATGTCGAGACTTTTGTTACCCTGCAGGCAGCGGATGCAGATGACCGTGGCCGCGATCGGCAGGAGATACATCACGGGGATGAAGTAGAGCGAATCCTCGGCGCTGTTGCTTGCGTAGAAGGTCAACCATCGGAAGAGGAACGCCAGCAGCAGGGCTGTCACGAGCGGATGAACGCGCGCCTCCCTGTGGGACCGTGCGTCGCCGCTGACGACGAGCGCGATGAGGCCGAAGATGGCCGGGAATGTCCATTCCGTCAGTCGCCGGTGCAGTTCGGCGGTGAACTGCTGGGGATTGCGCTTCACCTGGGGATCGGCGGGATCGGGATTGAGGAGGAACGGCAGGTCGCGGTCCTTGGCGCGGATACTCGCATGCGCTGCTGTCTGCGTCAGGTCCGTGAGGTCGAAGGCATAGGAATCGAACTTGATCACCGAGACATTGCCGTCCGGAATCTTGCGGTGGACCTCGCCGTCCTTCATGACAAGCGCGGAACTCCTCTCGTCGATGGCGCCTTCGCGGGCGTAGTAGACGAGGTCGAACTTGGGGTCGCGGGAATCGGCGACGAAGAGGCCGCGCAGGATGCCGCCGTTGCGGCGTTCCGCCACCTGCACGTAGAGCCCGTCGGTGATCTTGCGGAAGGTGTTCTCCTGCACCACCGAGGAAAGCATGTCGGCATGCGCGGTAGCGATCATCTTGCGCACCGCCGTGCGCGAATAGGGTTCCACGAAGTTGTCGACCGCAAAGGAGACGACGCTGAGGGCGAGGCCGAGATACATCACCGGCCGGATGATCGTCATGCGCGAGCTTCCGGCCGCGTTGAGGACCGTCAGCTCCGAATCGGCATTCATGGCGGTCAGCGTCTGCGCGACGGCGATCACGAACGCGAAGGGCAGGATGATCGGAACGACCGACGGCAGAATCAGCGTCGCGAGCTTCATGAACGCGCCGATCGACTGGCCGCTGTCGGTCACAAGGTTGATGTTGCTCAACGCCTGGGTCGTCCACACGATGCCGAGGAGCGGCAGCAGCGTGGCGAAGAACATGAGCGTCGTCCGCCTGAATATGTAGCGCTCAATCAGTTTCATGTTGTGTCCCGATCGGCTGTGTCCCGCAGGCGGCTCAGTGTCGTGATCGCCGAGGCATCTGCTGCGGCTTTGCGCATATAAGCTTTCGCGGGCCATGTGCCATAGAAACTAGTGTGCACCGGCATGGAAAATTTATGGCGAACATTCATCGTTAACTGTCTGTAAACAAGGCTCGCTCTCTTGCCAAGCGCCGTAAAACGGACAAGGAATGCCTGAAACCTGCCAATAGGGCAACGCACGCGCGTGCTGCGCACGGGTGCAGCCCCCCAACGACAATCGAATCCGGAGCAAACCATGTCGTCCAAGTTCGAGATCAGCTTTTCAAAGTCCATGCGTCCCGCGGGCGGTGTGGCGGTGCTCCTGCAAGCTCTCGAGCAGGGGATAGCCGGCGCGAAGGAGGCCGATCCCGAGGGCGTCATTGCCAAGGCGGCCGAGATCTCCAAGTTCACCGGCAAGTCGCTCGCCACGCTTGATATCGTCGCTCCGCACGGCGCGCCCGTCGACCGCATTCTCGTCCTTGGCCTCGGCGATCCGGCGAAGCTCAGTGCCCATGACTGGCTGAAGGCGGGCGGTGCCGCGGCAGCCAAGATCCGCGGAGCCGAGAAGGTTTCTGTTTTCATCGATGTCCCCGAGCTCACCGTCACCGGCGAGAACGCGGCCGATTTCGCGCTCGGCATGGTCCTCGGTGCCTACAGCTTTGATACGTACAAGACCAGGAAGAACGGCGAGGAAACCAAGCCGAAGGACCAGAAGGCCGTAAAGGTCACGATCGTCACCTCCTCCGCGGCAGCGGCGAAGAAGGCGCACGCGACGGCGGCAGCCGTCGCCGAGGGTGTCATCCTTGCCCGTAACCTCGTCAACGAACCCGCCAACGTGCTTGGCCCGGTCGAATTCGCAGCCAAGGCAAAGGAGCTGGAAAAGCTTGGTGTCGAGGTGGAAATCCTGACCGAGCGTGAGATGAAGCGTCTCGGCATGGCGGCCCTTCTGGGCGTTGCCCAGGGATCCGGCCGTCCGCCGCGGCTGGCGGTGATGGAGTGGAAGGGCGGCAAGTCCAAGGACAAGCCGATCGCCTTCATCGGCAAAGGCGTCGTGTTCGACACCGGCGGCATCTCGATCAAGCCGGCGGCCGGCATGGAGGACATGAAGGGCGACATGGGCGGCGCCGCGGCTGTTATCGGTCTGATGCATGTGCTGGCGGCCCGCAAGGCCGAGGCCAATGTGGTCGGCATCCTGGGGCTGGTCGAGAACATGCCTGACGGCAACGCGCAGCGGCCCGGCGACATCGTGACCTCGATGTCGGGCCAGACGATCGAGGTCATCAACACCGACGCCGAAGGGCGTCTCGTGCTCTGCGACGCCCTCTGGTACTGCAATGAGAAGTTCAAGCCGCAGTTCATGATCAACCTGGCGACGCTGACCGGCGCGATCATGGTCGCGCTCGGCAGCCACCACGCCGGCCTGTTCTCCAACGACGACACGCTGGCGACCCGCCTGACGGCCGCGGGGCTCGCGACGAACGAGCGGCTCTGGCGCATGCCGCTCGGCAAGGAATACGACAAGATGATCGACAGCAAGTTCGCCGACATGAAGAACACCGGCGGCCGCTATGCGGGCTCGATCACCGCTGCGCAGTTCCTCCAGCGCTTCGTCAAGGACACGCCCTGGGCGCATCTCGACATCGCCGGCACCGCGATGGGGTCTCCGTCCGACGAGATCAACCAGTCCTGGGGCTCGGGCTTCGGGGTGCGGCTGCTCAACGAGCTGGTGCGGGCCTACTACGAGGGCAACTGATCCCGTGAGCGAGGTCCTGTTCTATCACCTGACCGAATCGAAGCTGGAAGACGCTCTGCCGCCGCTCCTCGACAAGAGCCTGGAGCGCGGCTGGCGGGTGATCGTGCAGACCGGAAGCGCCGAGCGCAGGGATGCGCTCGATACGCTGCTGTGGACATGGCGGGAGGAAAGCTTCCTCCCGCACGGAACCGACGCGCAGCCCCATCCTGAGGACCAGCCCGTGCTCCTGACGACGGAGCTGGAGAACGCCAATGCCGCAACGGTTCGCTTTCTCGTCGACGGCGCGGTGCCGCCGCCGCTCGAAAGCTACGAGCGGGCGATCTTCATGTTCGACGGTTACGAGCAGCAGGAGCTGGAGGCCGCCCGCGGTCACTGGAAACGCCTGAAGGGCGAGGGGCACCAGCTCACCTACTGGCAGCAGAACGACGACGGTCGCTGGGTGAAGAAGGCCTAGGACCGGAGGCTTCCCCGCTAAGGCGAGGAACGGCCCCGAGGCCTGGGCAGGGTGCGGCTGGCCGGATATTCCGCTCTCCTACGCACTGCGCCGCCGCGGATATCGGCGCTGCCTCCCCGCCGGGACGGGGAGGCGCTGTCTTGATCAGTCGTAGAACGAATCGACGAATTTCCGCCTGCCGAGCATGAACGCATCGGCGACGTGGCGCAGCGGTGCAAGGTCGACGTCCGACCGGCCCGCCTTGATGATTTCGGCGAAGCGCTTGTAGAGCAACGGATACTCCTGCTCCGGCTCCTCGTGGCGGATCACGCCGTCGATCGAGAGCTTCGCTCCGCCCTCCGACAGCAGCATCTGCCCGGCGTCTGTCTCGGCAACGATGTCCCAGCTCTGCTTCCCGGTCTGGCGCCAGTCGAATTCGGCCGAAACGTCGAGGCCCACGGCGTCGGTAAACTGGATGTTTGCCGCGATGGGGGCATCCCGGTTCTCGGGGAATTCCAGCGTCGCGGACGTGATGAACACCGGACGCGGGAGGATATGGGTGACGATGGAGAGGGCGTTGATGCCCGGGTCGAAGACGCCGAGGCCACCCGCCTGCCAGATCCATTCCTGATTCGGATGCCAGTGGCGGACGTCTTCCTTCCAGATGACCTTCAGCGAGCGGATCGTCGTGGAGGCGAGGAACGCCTTCGCCGCCTCGACGCCGGGCGCATAGCGCGAATGCCAGCTTGCGAAGAGCGAAAGCCCCTTCGACGCCGCGAGCGCTTCGAGGTCGGCGACTTCGCTGAGCGTCGCACCCGGGGGCTTTTCCAGGAATACGTGCTTGCCGGCCGCCAGCGCCTTGTGGGCGGCCTCGTAGCGGTACTGCGGCGGCATGCAGAGCGAAACAGCATCGATCGCGGGCACGGCTGCAAGCATGTCGTCGATCGACTTGAAGTTGTCGATGCCGTCGACGGTGCCATGCCGGCTCGCGGCGGCGATCAGCTTGAAATCCGGGTTCTTGGCGATGGAGGGGAGGTGCTGGTCGCGGACGATCTTGCCGACGCCGACGATTGCGAGATGGATCGGGGACATGGTGCTTCGCTCGATTAGTATGATTATTGGGCGGTGTTTTATCAGAATGCGCGTTTCCGGCAAGGGAGGCAACGGTTGCAATTCCTGCCTATCCCTTGTGCAACTTTGTCTACGGCGTATTGGTCTTTCGTCTAAGGACCGCGTTCCGGCCGGGAAAACGGGCTTGCGCGCTTGAATCGACGCGTGAAATCGGCACTCTGCCCTAAGCAAGCGAAAATCAAATGAAGCCTGCGGGGAGGAACGTCATGCAAGCACTACTCGGCCTGAGTCGGCTGATCGACCGTATTACAGAGATCATCGGGAAGTCTGTTTCCTGGTTGATTCTTCTCGCCGTTCTCGTGAGCGCCGGCAATGCTGTAGTGCGAAAAGTGTTCAATGTATCGTCGAA
Organism: Sinorhizobium sp. BG8; assembly: GCF_016864555.1. Classification (NCBI taxonomy): domain Bacteria; kingdom Pseudomonadati; phylum Pseudomonadota; class Alphaproteobacteria; order Hyphomicrobiales; family Rhizobiaceae; genus Sinorhizobium; species Sinorhizobium sp. BG8. The sequence goes on from NZ_CP044011.1 coordinate 2,195,672, forward strand.
CGCCTGGCTTGAGGCGCAATGGTATCTTTTCGGTGGCGCCTTCATGCTCGCCGCCGCCTATACTCTCGCCCAGAACGAACACATCAGGATCGACGTCGTCTACGGTCATTTCTCTCGGCGTGTACAGCATTGGATCGATCTTCTCGGCCACTGCCTCTTCCTCATGCCCTTCGTCCTGTTGATGATCTACTTTCTGATTCCCTACGTCCGGATGTCCTATGCTTCCGGGGAAATGTCCTCGAGTGCCGGGGGCCTGATCATCTGGCCCGCAAAGGCGATCCTGCTCGCCGGCTTCCTGCTGCTTGCCGCCCAGGGCGTGTCCGAGATCATCAAGAAGATCGCGATCATGCGCGGCGACATGGACGACCCGACACCCTACGTTCCCACACATGCTCCCCTTGATATGGAAACTCCGGTCGAGGAGCACCGCGCATGATTGAATTCATTGCTGAAAACCTGGCGCCGATCATGTTCGCGTCGCTGGTGGTATTCCTTCTCCTGGGATACCCCGTCGCCTTCGCACTGGCTGCCAACGGTCTGCTGTTCTTCGTCATCGGCGTCGAGCTTGCGCCGCTGTCCGATTCGATCAACCTCTCCTGGCCGCTCCTCAACGCCATGCCCGAACGCCTGTGGGGGGTGATGTCGAACGACACGCTGCTTGCGATCCCGTTCTTCACATTCATGGGGATCGTGCTGGAGCGGTCCGGCATGGCCGAGGACCTGCTCGACACGATCGGCCAGCTCTTCGGTCCGATCCGCGGCGGTCTCGCCTATGCTGTGATCTTCGTCGGTGCGCTGCTTGCGGCCACCACTGGCGTGGTTGCCGCGTCCGTCATCGCGATGGGCCTGATCTCGCTCCCGATCATGCTGCGCTACGGCTATGACCGGCGCGTCGCGTCGGGCGTCATCGCGGCGTCGGGCACGCTCGCCCAGATCATCCCACCTTCGCTGGTGCTCATCGTGCTTGCCGACCAGCTCGGCCGTTCGGTCGGCGACATGTACGCCGGCGCGTTGATCCCCGGCCTCGTCCTGACCGGGCTGTACATGCTCTACATCCTGGTCATGACTTTCCTGAAACGCGATTCCATGCCGGCGCTGCCGCCGGAAGCGCGTTCGCTCGGTTCCGGCGTGACATCGCTTGCGATCGCGCTCGTTGTTGCTGCCGGCATTGCATATGGCGCCCATGTCCTGCTTTACCCGACGCAGGGCGAGAATGCCGATATCCTTGGCGCGACCGTCGGCGTTGCATTCATCTATGTGGTGGCGCTTCTCGACAGGAACCTGAAGGTCAACGCGATGTCGCGGCTCGCCCAGCAGGTGATCATCGTGCTGATCCCGCCGCTGGCGCTCATCTTCCTCGTCCTCGGCACGATCTTCCTCGGCATCGCGACGCCGACCGAGGGCGGTGCCATGGGCGCGGTGGGTGCACTTATCATGGCTGCGGCCAAGGGGCGGCTCACCTTGGATGTGGTCCGTTCGGCGCTTGCCGCCACCACCCGGCTTTCGGCCTTCGTGCTGTTCATCCTGATTGGCGCCCGCGTCTTCTCCCTGACCTTCTACGGCGTCAACGGCCACCTCTGGGTCGAGCATCTGCTCGTCTCCATGCCGGGCGGCGAGACGGGCTTCCTCATCGCGGTCAACATCCTCGTCTTCCTGCTGGCCTTCTTCCTCGATTTCTTCGAGCTTGCCTTCATCGTCGTGCCGCTGCTGGCGCCGGCTGCCGACAAGCTCGGGATCGACCTGATCTGGTTCGGGGTTCTGCTCGGCATCAACATGCAGACGAGCTTCATGCATCCGCCATTCGGCTTCGCGCTGTTCTATCTGCGCTCGGTCGCGGCCCGCGTGCCCTACATCGACAGGATCACCGGCAAGATGACGGCGCCCGTCACCACCGGCCAGATCTACTGGGGGGCCGTACCTTTCGTCGGTATCCAGATCGTGATGGTCGCGCTGACCATCCTCTTCCCGCAGATGGTCATGCACTACAAGGGCCCGGCCTCTGCCGTCGACCCGTCGACGATCAAGATCGAGGTGCCGGGCTTCGGCGGGCAGGGCGGGGGGCTCGGGCTTCCCGACAACGGCGGCGGGCTCGGCCTGCCGGGCGGCCTCCAGCTTCCTGGCGGAAGCCCGCTGGATCAGCCCCCGGCCGACCAGAATGGCGGTACCGGCGGAGGCCAGCAGCAGAAGCCGTCGAACGACCTCAGCAGTCCGCCGTCCTTCAACTGACGGGACAGCTACCGCAAATTAAGAACCGGGCCGGCTTGCCGGCCCGGTTTTGTTATATCCCCGCGCGCGCCACACGATCCGGGCTTCGGTCAACAAAAAACCCCGGAGCTCTGCGCTCCGGGGCTGTTCTCGAAGGTGATGACCGCCGGTAAGCCTAGAGCTTGCCGCCGCGCTGCTGGATCATCATGAAGGTGTCGTAGTTGTACTCGGCGATCTGCGCATTGAGGTAGTACTCCCCGCGGAAGGCCTTGATCGAGTCCCAGATCTTCTTGAAGGTCGCATTGGAGCCTTCCATTTCGGCATAGACCTCGTTGGCCGCGTCGAAGCAGGCCGAAAGGATTTCCGGGCTGAAGGGGCTCAGCTTGGCGCCGGCGGCGACGAGGCGCTTGATCGCCGACGGATTGAGGTAGTCGTACTTCTGCAGCATGTTCGCGTCGGTGGCCTGGCAGGCGGTGCGCAGCAGCGACTGGTAGTTCTTCGGAAGCGCCTCGAAGGCAGCCTTGTTGAAGATGGCGTGCACGGTCGGGCCGCCTTCCCACCAGCCGGGATAGTAGTAGTAGGGGGCAACCTTGTAGAAGCCGAGCTTCTCGTCGTCGTAGGGCCCCACCCATTCGGCCGCGTCGATCGTGCCCTTTTCGAGCGATGGATAGATGTCGCCGCCGGCGATCTGCTGCGGCACGACGCCGAGTTTCTCGACGACCTTGCCGGCGAAGCCCCCGATGCGCATCTTCAGGCCCTGCATGTCGGCGACCGTCTTGATCTCCTTGCGGAACCAACCGCCCATCTGCACGCCGGTGTTGCCGCCGGGGAAGCCGATGAGGCCCTGCGTCGCGAGGAACTCGTTGAACATGTCGATGCCGCCGCCGTGGTACTGCCAGGCGTTCATGCCGCGAGCGTTGAGCGCGAAGGGAACCGCCGCGCCGAGCGCCCAGACCGGGTCCTTGCCCCAGTAGTAGTAGGAAACGGTGTGGCAGGCTTCGACGGTACCCGCCGCGGCCGCGTCGGCGGCCTGCAGGCCCGGTACGATTTCGCCGGCCGCGAAGACCTGGATCTGGAAATTGCCGTCGGTCGCTTCGGACACGTATTTGGAAAGGACTTCGGCGCCACCATAGATCGTGTCGAGCGATTTCGGGAAAGACGACGCGAGGCGCCAGTTGACCTTCGGGGTGCTCTGCGCAATCGCGGGTGCGGCGAGCGCCGTGGCTGCCGCGGCACCGGCGCCGGCGACCCCGGCTTTCTTGAAGAATGTACGACGATCCATGAATTCTCCTCCCAGTGGTCAGCGGGCAAAGGACCCGCTTTTCGTGATCACACGTGACCTAAACACGTTGACCGAGGGCTTTCAAGCACGGCAGCGCATTGACCCGCAAAAGCCCGCATTCGACTTTGGTATGATGCGGCGGTTTTACTATCTGCCTGTTTTTTGAGCGTTTCTCGGTTTGGCACGTCTGCCCCGACCTGCACGCCGAAGCGGTTGACAGTCCCGGCTTTGGCACGATGATGGCGCATCGCCTTATCTCGGCGTGCGAAACGAGGACTGCCCAGATGACCCCCACGATCCGCAACGCGACGCGCGACGAACTCGACGTGATTCTCGATTGGGCCGCGCGGGAGGGATGGAACCCCGGCCTCGACGATGCCGGCCCTTTCTGGGCGGCGGACCCGCGGGGCTACCATGTCGCGACCGTCGATGGCGAGCTCGCCGCTGCCGTATCGGTTGTGAAGTACGATCCGGCCTATGCCTTCCTCGGCTTCTACATGGCACGGCCGGAGTATCGCGGCCGCGGCATCGGCTGGGCACTGTGGCAGGCGGCGATCGCATCCGCTGGAGCGCGCACAATCGGGCTCGACGGTGTGGTCGCCCAGCAGAACAACTACCGCAAGTCCGGCTTCGCCTATGCCCATGCCAATGTCCGCTATGGCGGCGATGTCAGCTTTGCCGCTCCGGATGATCCGCGCCTCGTGCACGTCGCCCCCGTCCACCTGCCGCTCCTGTCCGCCTATGACCGCGCGCTCTCACCCGCTCCCCGGGAGGATTTCCTCGCGGAGTGGCTGAGGACCGGCGAGTCCCGCCGCAGCATTGCGCTCCTGAGGGACGGCAGGGTTGGGGGCTTCGGCACCATCCGCGCCTGCCGGGAGGGCTTCAAGATCGGCCCGCTCTTTTCCGATACCTCCGTCGGCGCCGACCTGCTCTTCCGGGCACTGGTGGCAGATGTCGGCGGGGGCAGGGTGTTTCTCGATATTCCCGAGCCGAACACCGAGGCGAGGGCGCTCTGCGCACGGTATAACCTCACGCCGGTGTTCGAGACGGCACGAATGTACCGCGGCACCGATCCGCAGCTGCCTCTCGGCCGGATCTTCGGGATCACGACATTCGAACTCGGTTGAGGCAAACGCCTACCGCGCCCGGTCAGTCCTGGCGCTTGCGCTGGATGAGCTGGTCCAGCATCAGCCCGTCTATGTCGGTGTTGATCTGCAGCCAAAGCGGCAGATGGTCGGAGAGCTGGTAGGTGAACTGCGTCTTGGTGAGATCGGGAAAGAGCGGCTTGTGATCGCTCTTGTAGAAGTCGAGAACGCCGCCGGACCGCGCGAAGTTCTCACCGTACCGGGCGAAATGCAGGATCTGGTCGTAGCGCTTGTCGCGGGCGAGATTGGAACCGAATTCGTCCTTGGCGAGGGCGGAGGGAAGCACCAGTCCCTTTGACGTGATGGCCGCAAACAGCGGGCTCGTCCGGCTGGGGATGTTGAAATCGCCCATCACGATGATGTCCTTGTCCTCGCAGTTCGGTTCGCCGATCTTGGCCTCGAGCCAATCCGCGAGGGCCTGGATTTCGACCAGCCGTCCTTCCTCGCTGTCGCCCCAGCGCACGTGGGTGGTCAGCGAGCAGAAATCGAAATTGCCGGATTTGAACGAGGCGATGTAGGGCGGGCGCCACCAGTTGATGTCGCTGAGATACTCCCTGCCACGCTTGGTTCTCGGAGTGCTCGCTTCGGCGGCGAGGCCGTTGAAGGTGACGGCCCGCTGGTCGAAGACATAGCATATCCGCTCGCGGTTCCCGCCATCGTCGAGGATCGCGTCGGAGTAGATGATGTCCCAGTAGGGACCGAGGATCGGCAGGATCCTCTGGAGGTCGCCGAGATTGTCGCGCAGCTCCACGATCGACACCAGGTCGAACTGCCCGATGATTTCCGCGATGTAGTGGATGGCCGCCTCGCTGCGCCGCTTCTTGCCGAGCTCGCGGATGTTCCAGGTGGCGATGTTGATCGTCTCGTCGATCTTCGACGGAGGTATGTTGGCGGCCTCGATCCGCTGCTTGAGTGTCTTCAGGCCTTCTGCGATCTCGAGCGAAACATTGCCATGGAACATCGCGCTTTCCCCCGGCTCTCACGGAGGCAGCGTATCACATGCTGGTCGTCATGGGGCAGGGCCGCCTGACCATGACGAAGTGCCCCTTCAGCTTGCCATCGCCTCTTCGTATTCGGACGAGAGTTCCAGCCACTGTTCCTCGGCGTCTGCGAGCTTCGCGGCCGCATCCGAGCGCTCCTTCGCCTTTGACGCTGCCTTGGCGGGGGACTTTTCGTAGAGCGCCGGGTCGGCAAGCTCCACATCAAGCGCTTGAATCTGTTTCTCCAGCTTTGCCGTCAAGGATTCGAGATCGTTGATCTTTTTGCGCAGCGGTGCCAGCGATGCGCGCCGGTCCGCATTCGCCTTGCGCTGGTCGGCCTTCGAAAGGCCGTCATCGCCGGCCACCGGCCGCGCCTTGTCGTCCTTGCCCTTCGGTCCCCCCACGATGAGGGCCCGGTACTCTTCGAGGTCGCCATCGAAGTTTGCGACGGTTCCGTCCTTCACCAGCCATAGCCGGTCGACGGTCGCCTCTATCAGGTGACGATCGTGGGAGATCAGGATCACCGCGCCGGAATAGTCGTTCAGCGCCTGGATGAGGGCGTTGCGGCTGTCGATGTCGAGGTGGTTGGTCGGCTCGTCGAGGATCAGCAGGTTTGGTCCGTCGAAGGCGGCGAGCCCCATCAGCAGGCGCGCCTTTTCGCCGCCCGACAGGTCCTTGGCCGGTGTTTCCATCTTCTCGGTCGCAAGCCCCATCTGGGCGACGCGTGCGCGCACCTTCGCCTCGGGCGCGTCAGGCATCAGTCTACGCACGTGTTCGACCGCGCTCTGCGTCGGAACAAGGTCGTCGAGTTGGTGCTGGGCGAAAAAGCCGATCTTGAGGTTCGGTGCCGCCTTCACTTCTCCCGTTTCGGACTGAAGCTTGCCGGAGATGAACTTGGCGAAGGTGGACTTGCCGTTGCCGTTCGATCCCAGCAGCGCGATCCGGTCGTCATTGTCGATCCTGAGGTTCAGCCGCTTCAGGATCGGCTGGCCCGGATGGTAGCCGACAGCACCGCTGCTGACCGCGACGATGGGCGAGGCCGGCAGCTTCTCCGGCTCGGGAAACGTGAAGCCCTGCACATGGTCCTCGATCACGGCGGCGACCGTTCCCATGCGCTCGAGCGCCTTGATGCGGCTCTGCGCCTGCCGCGCCTTGGAGGCCTTCGCCTTGAAGCGGTCGATGAAGCTCTGCAGGTGCTTGCGGGCGGCGTCGTTCTTCGCCTTCGCCTTCATCTGCAGTTCGTCGGCCTCTGCCTTCTGGCGCTCGAACTGGTCGTAGGAACCGCGATAGAAGGTCAGCTTCTTCTGGTCGAGATGGATGATCGAGTTGACGGCGGTGTTCAGGAGGTCGCGGTCGTGGCTGATGATGATGACGGTGTGCGGGTAGCGGCGCACATAGTCCTCGAGCCAGAGCGTGCCTTCGAGGTCGAGGTAGTTGGTCGGTTCGTCGAGGAGGAGCAGGTCGGGCTCCGCAAAGAGCACCGCGGCAAGCGCCACGCGCATCCGCCATCCGCCGGAAAAGCTCTTGGCAGGACGCTTCTGCGCCTCGTGGTCGAAGCCGAGGCCGGCGAGAATGCTGGCCGCGCGAGCCTCGGCCGCATGGGCGCCGATGTCGGCGAGCCGTGTCTGGATCTCTGCGATGCGATGAGGATCGGTGGCCGTTTCGGCTTCCGCCATCAGCGCTGCGCGCTCCTTGTCGGCCGCAAGCACGATCTCGATCAGGGGCTCGTCGGTTCCGGGGGCTTCCTGCGCCACCTGGCCGATCCGGGCGTTGCGCGGTATCGAGACGTTGCCCGCTTCCCCTGCAAGGTCGCCGGTGATGACACGGAAGAGCGTGGACTTGCCGGCGCCGTTGCGCCCGACAAGGCCCGCCTTTGTTCCCGCCGGAAGCGAAACGGAGGCGTTGTCGAGCAGGAGGCGCCCGGCGATACGGGCGGAGAGGCCGGAGATCGTGATCATGGATCGCGTCTATAGGGCCGGCCACCCCGTCAAGGCAAGGGGTTGAGGCGCGGCCTCAGGCCACATCGCGTCGATAGTTGCGCGCTGCCCGAGCCGCAATGTCGGCGGAGTAGAAGCGGATTTCACGACCTTCGCCTTCGCCGGCAACCGCGAGAGCCTGTTCCGACTGGCTTACCAGCACGGAAGGGGATCGAGCCGCATCCGTGAAGGCAATCCCGCCCGTCAGGGACAGGAAGCCCGGTGGCAGGTCCCGTCCCGGAAAGCTGAAGCTCTCCGCCTCGACCTTGCCGCGGATGCGTGCGGCGATGCTCGCCGCGTTGTCGCGATTGACGTCGGCGAGGAGAAGCGCGAACTGGTCCGGCCCCGTCCGCGCCACGAAATCGTTCTTCTTCAGCGATTGCCTGAACAGCGCTGCGAGCTGGCGCAGCGTCTGGTCGGCAGCGCCCGCCACGTGCGTGTCCATGAAACCCTTGAGACGGTCGATGCGCACCAGCAGCAGCGCCGCGGTCTTTTCGTCCTCACTCTCGAAGTGGGACTTGAGCCGCGTCGCAAGTGCCGCCTGGTTGCCGAGGCCGGTGACCGTATCGTGGGTCAGCGCCTCGTGGCTCGCTGCCATGCCGGAGCGCACGCCCCGCATCTGGCCGAGAATGTCGTCGGTGCGCAGGCCCAGGATACGCTCTGCCGACAGGAGATCCTGGACGATGGCGAGCAGCCGGCTGGCGTCGCTGGCGAAGTCGGTCATGGCGAACACCGGGTCGGAAGTCAGCCGGTCGGCAATCTCCCGGATCTCCTGAAGGGCGATCGCCTTGTCCTGGTTGCACTTGTTTGTGACGGAGGACATCTCCCCGATGAGCCTAAGGGCCTCTCCCGCCGCCTGTCCGGCCGCAAGCGCATTGTGGCTAGCAAGTCCGTAGCGGATGGCCAGCGCGTCCAGCGAGGCCTGTTCCGGCGACTTGCCGAGTGCGGCGATTTCCTTTACCAGCGCGGCGTTGCCGCCGGCGCAGGCCTCGTAGAGCAATTCGTAGTTGCGTGGCTGCCCGCTGATCCCGAGGCTTGCCATGAGCTGCATGATCTTCTGCGCGGTAGCGGGTGCCCCGGCCGCTGCTTCTTTCGTCCCCATCATTGCGTTCGTCGTCATAACAGCAAACACCGAAAAGTTGTGGGAAGAACCGCTTTGCCGTCCCCCATCGTGCATTCTCGCGGAGATTGTACTGTGCGCCGGTTAATATTAGGTGATGCTGCATTGCAACCTGCATTCTGCAATTTTGCCGATAGCCGATTGATGCAATTGCTCAATTATTGCTCAATTAAGGGATCTCTAACCCTTTTCCTTCATTGATGGCTGACGGGATGACCCCGCTGTGCCGTTTCCCGCCCTGGTAGTGTGGAAAAGGACACAAGTCCGCACGCATGTGTCACGCGTCGCTACTTCATCCCGAGCCATCATGAACAGGACCGTTATCGCGGCGAATTTTGCACTGTTTCTCTCCCTGGTCGTCGCCGCGCAGGCGTGGCCGGCCGGAGATTTCGTGCTTGTGGTGGCGGCTCCCGGATCGAACCCGGCAACGGTCCATTCCCTCATCGCGCGGTCGGGGGGCTCCTATGTCGGCCCGTCGCGGTTCGGCTGGATGGCCGTCGCCTATTCCCAAAGCAGCGACTTTGCGCAGCGCCTTCTCGGCGAAGGCGCCTTTCTCGTCCTCAATCATGCATTTGCAACAGGTTGCCTTCAGAAGGATCGATCATGAACGCTCTCGCCAGGCTCCGCCTCTATGCTTCGTATGGGATATTCTCCCTTCTGTGGATCAACGTGGGCTTGATCCTCGTGCGCAATATCTTCCGCGCGGATGGCTTTTCGACCGCGGCCGTCGCTTCGGCCTTCCTGGTCGCAGCCTCGGCCTCGATGAGCTGGTTCGGTGATCGCACAGGAGCCACGACCCGGGTCGTGATGTCGATGGCGCATGCCGCGAGCGTCGCCCTGCTGGTCTATTCCTTCTCCGGCTCCCACCTGCAGATCGACATGCACATGTACTTTTTCGCGTCGCTCGCGATCTGTGCCGCCTGGATCGATTGGCGCGCCATCGTCGGCTATGCGGCACTGGTGGCGGCCCATCACATCGTGCTCTACTTCTGGATGCCCCTGGCGATCTTCCCCGATCAGTCGGATCTCTCGCGCGTTGCGCTCCATGCCGTCGTCCTGATCGTCCAGAGCGGCGTGCTGATCGCACTGACCCACTCGGTTGTGGCCGCCTTCGGTGCGGCGGAGCGTTCGCTGGAGCAGGCAAACTTCGCGCATCGCACCGCGACCGAGATGAGCGAGAAGGCGCGCGCCGCCGACCAGGCGATCGCCGCCGATCGGCTGCGCCAGCAGGAGGAACGCCAGCGCCAGGCGGAGATTGCCGCCTCCGTCGTCCGCGACGTCGAGTATGCGCTTTCGGAACTGGCCGGCGGCAACCTGTCCCATCGCATCGCCATCGCATTTCCCGCCGATTTCGAGAACCTCCGTGTGTCCTTCAACACCTCCATGGATCAGCTCGAGATGGTGATGGGCGCGGTCGGTGACGCCGCGGGCAGCGTCCGCGCGGGATCGAGCCGCATTCGCAACGCCAACGACGATCTGCAGCTTCGCACGGAACGGCAGGCGGCGTCGGTCGAGGAAACCGCTTCGGCGCTTTCGCTCGTCAACGGGACGGTTCAGCAGACGACCGGTCTTGCGGAAGATGCCGGCCGGCTGGTGGAGAACGCTCGCCGCAGCGCGGAACGGTCCGGAACGGTGGTCGGCGATGCCGTGGCCGCGATGGAATTGATCGAGACTTCGTCCGGCGAGATCAGCAAGATCATCGGTGTGATCGACGACATCGCGTTCCAGACCAACCTACTGGCGCTCAATGCCGGTGTCGAGGCCGCGCGGGCCGGAGAGGCCGGCAAGGGCTTCGCGGTCGTGGCCCAGGAAGTCCGTGAGCTTGCGCAGCGTACCGCTACCGCCGCACGCGAGATCAAGGCGCTCATCAACGCCTCGAACGATCATGTGAAGAGGGGTGTCGGCCTTGTCGACCAGACCGGGCAGGCGCTCAGCGCCATCGCCCACGAGGTTCAGGAAATCGCCGCGCACGTCACCGGCATTGTGCAGGGTGCCCGCGAACAGGCGACCGGGTTGAGCGAGATCAGCGCCTCCGTCTCGGAAATCGACCGTAACACCCAGCGCAACGCGGGCATGGTCGGAGAGTCCTCGGCTGCCATTCACGGGCTTGCCGGCGAAGCGCAGAGACTGGAGGATTTGCTCGCAAGGTTCCGTCTTGCCGCCAGCGGATCGGCCGTTGCCTCGGGGCGGACTGAAGGCCGCGCGACGGCACGCGCAGCCTGAGTGAGGAAGTCGCCCGCTCCGTCAGGACGGTGCGGGCGAAAACGTCAGGCGGTTCTGCGCGTCATCTGAAGGGCGCGCACGAACTGCAGGAACATCCCGACATTGGCGGGCTTGGCGCGCCGCGGCTGCGAAAGCTGGATGTCGCGCATCGCGGCTGCATAGCCCTCGGCGCGAGCCTCGTTCATGGCAACCTCGAACGTTTTCGCGATCACCGGATAGCAGTCGTCGGGCAGGTAGGCGTTCGGGGCGTCCGTCCCGTAGACCAGCGCCATCTTGGATAATGCGCTGCCCAGCAGCGCGCTCCATTCCTCTGTCGTTCTCGCCATTGTCCTTTTCCTCTTTTGGACCGGGCTCGTGTTTGCAATCCTCTATGCCTACACTCCGGTGGAAAGGACTATTTCATCCTTTGCCGCCATGCCCTGTAACTTGGGTAACAACCGGAAGACCTTCCGCCGGTCCAAGTTCTCTGTGTCCTTGGCGCTGTTTGTTTGCTTGATTTTCTTGCGCTCGGGACATCGACAATGCGGGATATGAGTGCATGTGCATCGGGTGGCTTTTGCCACGGGGGTAATGCCCCCCTTGCCCTCTGGTAGATCATGCTTCAGGCGCCCGCGCTAGTGTCACCCGTCACACTTCGCATGGTCTCGGAGGCGCTTATCTGAGCCTATCTCGGATTTTCCTGCACGGTCATCCATTCCTGGCCCTCGCTTCTCAGGAAATAGATGAGATCGAGCGAGATCGAAGGCTTTCCGAGCGCCGTCAGACCCGAATGCGCCTGGCCGCGATGATGGGTCTGGTGGTTGAAGACGTGAACCAGCGTTGGCTCGACGGCATGGGTGAACGCAATAGGGCTGGAGACCGGCGAATAGGTCATGTCGCGCTTCAGATCCTCCTCGCTGAGCGAGGTCAGCCAGTCGATGATGCGCGCGTCCTCCGCGACCCGGGCCGCATGCAGTCCGGCGAAATCGTCGAACAGGACGGTGTCGAGCGAGGGAGGAGCCTCTCCCTGTCCGGTCAGGCGCTTCAGCCAGATCCTGTCTGCGACGAGAATGTGGTTCAGCGTTCCCTGCAACGATTTGAAGAAGGCCCCGGTGTCACGCCGGAACTCCTCGTCTGTAACCTTGGAGACAGCCTCGTAGAGATTGCGGTTTGCCCATGCGTTATAGGCGGCGAACATCTGGAAGTGTCTGATCATGGTGTTGTTTTTCCTTGCCTGAATCATCGGGCCGCATTCTAGGGCATGAAATGATTTCGGGGTGTTATGGGACTCATGAAATTTGCTGATCCGATGAGAGGCCTGCAGTCTTCGCGTGCGGCGCGCGCCGGTCGGCCGATGCGCGTCGCCGCATGCGCCGTGTGACGGCTGCATGAAACCTTGGCCCATCCGGCGGCATTTGCCCGCGCCCCCTTGTTTTGCGCGGAATTGGCGGTTATTGAACCGCCACTTTTCACCGGAAACCAAGGGAATTGACTGATGGCGATTGAACGCACCTTTTCGATGATCAAGCCGGATGCGACGAAGCGCAACCTCACGGGCGCGATCACCAAGATGCTCGAAGACGCAGGCCTGCGCGTCGTTGCATCCAAGCGCGTGTGGATGAGCCGCCGCGAAGCCGAGGGCTTCTATGCCGTTCACAAGGAACGTCCGTTCTTCGGCGAACTGGTCGAGTTCATGTCCTCCGGCCCGACGATCGTCCAGGTCCTCGAAGGCGAGAACGCCATCGCGAAGAACCGCGAAGTCATGGGCGCCACCAACCCGGCCAACGCTGACGAAGGCACGATCCGCAAGGTTCACGCGCTCTCGATCGGCGAGAACTCGGTTCACGGCTCCGACGCTCCGGAAACCGCTGCCGAAGAGATCGCATACTGGTTCTCCGGCACCGAGATCGTCGGCTGATTGGATCAGTCGGACGGACCCGAGCACATGACCGGGTCCTGACGGCACAGGCGGACGGCGGGCAGAGTGCCCGCAACAGCCTCTGACAGGAATGATGAGCCGCCCGCAGCGACCGCCGCGGGCGGCTCTTCTCGTCGAGGGAGGCGTTCTGGTGAAAGCCGCAAGCGGCGCCAGGCGACCCAGGCACCATGGCTCCGGCCCGCCCGTGAGCGTCACACCGGGCACTTGGCCGTTTCGAAATGCTCCGGCGTCTTCCCGTCCTTGAAGACCTCTGGATTCTTGTCGTAGGCCGGTCCGACGACCAGCGCCTTCGCCGGCAGCACGTCCTGGTCGAGATTGGAGATCACACTGGTCTCCAGCGTCTGCAGGACCTTGCCGTCCGGATCGGTCACGCGGATGGTCACCTTGTAGGGACGCTCCTTCTTGACGCAGGTCACGTCCGGACTTTCGAGGATCACCTTGTCGACCTTCGGAAAGAGCTTCTGGCTCAGCACGAGCGGGTCGCCGCCCGCCGGGTTCTCGAACTGGGCCTCGACCTTCGATCCCTCGGGCACCGGCACTGTGCGGTTAAGGGTGACCATGTAGGTCGCGTAGGCGAGGCGATAGTTGAAGATGAACATCTTGCCGGTGAGCTCGAGCGGGTTTTCTCCGCTCTGGCGCTGGCAGCCGGCGGCCAGGCAGGCGAGGGCGACCATCAGCAATATCCTCGATTTCATTGCACTGTCTCCTCGCGGTGACGGTAGTAGTGCCGGCTGGCCTTCACCCGGTTGCCGCAGACTGCCATGTCGCACCATGCGCGCGACCGGTTGCGACTGCGGTCGAGAAACAGCCACTGACAGTTCGGGCAGATCTTGAGCCGCTCCGGCTGCGGGTTGGCGGCAAGGAAGAGCGCCGAGCGCGCGGTCGCCGTGTCGAGCAAGCAATCCTTGTCTCCGCGGCTCGTGCGCAGTGTCGCCGATATCGCGTCGAGGAGGTCGGCGAGCAGCGCCGGATCGCCGTTGCCTGATGCTTCGGCCCGGAAATGGCGGTCGATCGCCTCGCGAAGGCCGATGAACCGCGCGCGACCCGCCGGGGGTACAGGAGCGACCGGTCCGTAGACATCCCGCTCGGCGCAATGGCGGTTCACACCGGCGGCGAAGGCATCCATCGCCGCCGCATCGGCGAAGCGGTCGATGCGCCGCGAAGCGTCCGGTCGCAGCACGACCGAGTTGGCGACGTCGAGCGCCAGAGAGCCGCCGGCGAAGCGGTGCGAGGTCCAGGAGAAGGTCATCGATCATCCTAACTGGTAAAATGCATAATACCAGTTATAGTGATCTTGTCACCCGTTGGATGCGCGCATGGCCTATCTCCTCCAGCAGTTCGCGAACGCCGTGCCGGTTGCCGCGCTCTATGCGGTGCTTGCCTTCGGCTATTCGCTGGCCTTCGCCGTCACCCGACGGGCGGACATCACCTTCGGCGCGCTCTTTGCCTTTTCCGCGCAGATGTTCATCCTGTTTTCCGACTATGCCTGGAACCGGCTGTGGCTGGTGCTGCCCGCCGCCCTCGCGGTCGGAGCGGTGGCGGCGGCCGTCTATGCCATCGGTGCCGCGGTCGTGGTGGCGCGTCACGTCATGCGACCGCTCGCCTTCTCGTCCGACAACACCGTCGTGGTCGCGGCGGTCGGTGTGGTGCTGGTGCTGATGGAGACTGCCCGGCTCGCCTCCGATACCCGCAGCCTGTGGCTTCCACCCTTTCTGAACACGCCCGTGGTGTTCTGGAACGATCCGGCCTTTCCGGTGACGCTGACCACGATCCAGCTCGCCAATGCCGGGATCATGTTCGCGGTGGTCGGTCTCGGCCATGTCTGTCTCGTGCGCTCGAGATGGGGAGGCGATGGCGGGCGGTATCGGAGGACCGGGAGGCTGCGGAGCTCTGCGGCGTCGACAGCGCCGGCGTCTACATTGCCGCCTACGGCACGGCTGCGCTGGTCGCGAGCCTGACGGGCATTCTCGCGGCTTCCTACTACGGCAACATGGATTTCGGAGCGGGCATGACCTTCGGCGTGAAGGTCCTGTTCATCGCCGCGATCGGCGGCCACGGCACTCCGCTCAAGGCGGCGGTCGGCGGCGCCGGTGTCGGTCTCGCGGAAACCTTCTGGAATGCCTATGCGGCGGCGCTCTGGCGCGACCTCGTGATCTTCTCGGTCCTGGTGCTCCTGCTCGTCATCTTCCGGCGCGAGAAGGCGATCCCCTGACCCGTATGCGGCAGTGGCTCTCGGATGACGTCGAGGCAAAGGCAGCCGAAACGCGGACGGCTCGGTCAGCGCCGCCACTTGTCGCGGGCGTGGTCGTCGGCGTCGCGGGCATCCACCCAGCCGCCTTCGGTGCCGTCACGCAGGTGTTCCTTCTTCCAGAAGGGCGCGGAGGTCTTGAGATAGTCCATCACGAAGGCAGCGCCGTCGAATGCGGCCTGACGGTGCGAGGCCGTGGCGATGACAAGCACGATGTTTCCGCCCGGCGCGATTGGTCCGACGCGATGGATCGCTGAAATGCCGGAAAGCTGGAAGCGTTCGATCGCCTCGTGGCAGATGCGACCGATTTCCGCCTCCGCCATGCCCGGATAGTGTTCGAGTTCGAGGGCCGCCAGCCGTCCGCCGTCGTCCCGGCAAAGCCCGGTGAAGGTGACGACCGCGCCGATCTCGGTACGGCCCTCGGTGAGGCGGCTCAATTCGCTTGCGGCGTCGAAGTCCTCGCGGCTGACGCGAACGATGACCGGAGCCTCGCGCCCGCCACCCATGATCAGCCTCCGGTCATCGGAGGGAAAAGCGCTATCTCGCGCGCCCCACCGATCGGCTCGTCATGCTCGACATGTTCCTGGTTGATCGCGACGCGGATGACGTTCTCGTGCTCCAGCGCCGCCTCGTATTCCTCGCCTCTCGTCTTGAGAAAAGCGATGAGGTCGCCTGCCGTCTTCACGGAGGCGGGAAGCGCGAGATCTTCCTCGCCCTTGCCGATCCTCTCTCGCACCCAGGCGAAATAGACGAGCTTGACCATCTCAATCGACCATATGCTTGGCGCCGGCGCGGAAGTAGTCGTAACCGGTATAGATGGTCAGGATGGCGGCGACCCACAGCAGGGTGATGCCGATTTCGGTCGTATAAGGCAGCACCTTGTCGCCGGCAGGGCCGGCCAGCAGGAAGGCGATCGCCACCATCTGCGCCGTGGTCTTCCATTTGGCGATCCGCGTGACCGGCACGCTGACCTTCAGTGCCGCCAGATATTCGCGCAGGCCCGATACCAGGATTTCGCGGCAAAGGATCGTGATCGCCGCCCAGAGCGACCAGCCGGCAATCGTCTGGTCGGCGGCCATCAGCAGAAGCACGGCGGCTATCAGGAGCTTGTCGGCGATCGGATCCAGCATCTTGCCGATATTGGAGGTCTGGTTCCAGATGCGGGCGAGATAGCCATCGAGATAGTCGGTGATCGAGGCGGCGATGAACAGGCCGAGACCGGTCCATCGGGCGAAATCGGAACTCTCGAGCCGACCCTCGATGAAAAAGCAGACGACGATCAGCGGCACGGCCAGAATGCGAGCGTAAGTGAGGAGATTGGGGATGTTGTATGCGCGCGATGCCATGGATTTTACATTTCTCTGCCGTTTGAGCGTAAATGATGGCTTTGCGTCGCCAACGTCAACTGTCCCCGCCGTCTTTTTTGGCTCCGATAGCGGCATAATTCCGGTGCGCGGAATACGTCTCCGCCGGCGCCGCGAAGGTCAGAGCAGGAAGTCGCTCTTGTAGAGTGTCATCGCGTCGTCGAGGTGGATCACGAAATCCGATTTCTTGTCCCCGTTGAGGTCGGCGTAAATGTAGGTATCGGAGGCCTTCTTGCTGTAGCGCAGTTCCCCCGCATCACCGGAATAGGACTTCGTTCCGATGAAGGAGAAGTCCTGGGTGCCGCTTCTGGTCGTATCGGCGTCGAGCGACCTCAGGTCGATGCGGTCGCCCTGCGAATGGGAAAAGTCGATGATCGTGTCGCGGCCGGAGGAGGCCGCCGTGCTGTCCGACTTCAGGTTGAACACGAAGGTGTCTGCGCCCGATCCGCCCGAAAGCTTGTCCGCGCCGCCGCCGCCCGTAATCTTGTCGTTTCCCGCGCCGCCCGAGATCGAATCGTTGCCGTTCTTGCCGTCGATGCGGTTGGAGCCGACATTGCCCACGAGCCGCTCGGAGGCGGAGGAGCCGGTAAGCGCCAGCGCGTCGCGGCCCAAAAGTTTCGCGCCGCTCGCGCCCGAGGTCAGCGTCAGAGATACGGAGCTCTCGATGAACTTGCCGTCCACGAGGTCGATCTTGGCATTCTCGCTGAGTACCTTCGCCTCGAGCTTCACGGCGGAGGATCCGGTGCCGAACGCCACCGAGTTGGTGCCGGCACTAACCTTCATCTGGTAGCCGCCGCTCGCGATGCTGTCCGTCGTCTTGCCCTCTGAGGAAATGCGCACGTCGTTGCGCCCTTCGCCGACCGAATAGAAATCGTCCCCGGAAGTGTCGTTGTAGATCACCCCCGTCAGGAAGATGGAACTGCCGGATTTGGCGAAGTTCTGCGTGACCATCGAGGCGTTGTAGGTGGTGCCGCCGGAGGTGAATTTGCCGGCGATCTGTCCGATGCCGATTTCACGAAAGCTCTCCTCGAGAATGTTCTCCCGGTGTCCGGCGCTCAGGAACAGGTTCTTGTGCTGGCTGATGATCGCAGACGTCAGGTCGAGCGACCCGGTCGTTCCCGTCCAGGCGATGTTTTCGCCGGTCGCCCACGAGCCCGTGAGTGAGTAGTTTGCCGCCTGCATGCGCTGTGTGGGTGTGGAGCCGCCCTTGCCGGTATGGCTGAAGGTGTCGGTATCGATCATCCATTGGCTGTGGCCGCGCGCGGAATTGATGAGCAGGTAGTTCATCGCCAGCGGTGCCTTCGTCGAGCCGCTGATCGTCCCTGAAGGAAGATTGTCGTTCAGGCTGATCCCGTACCGCTTGGCCTCCGTGATCGGATCGAGGCGCGCGCGGTTCACCAGTTCCAGCATCAGCTGTTCGCGTGCGGTCGGTTGTGCCATCGGCAGGATCTCCTCAATCTTCGCGGGCCGCGGTCTCTCTGTTCAACCTAAGCTAAAAGAGTGAATCAAACAAAGCGGTCGCAAGCGGCTTTCGCACTGCGAGATGGGCAAAATGGGGCGGATGGCGAATTTCGCGGCGCCGGGTTACTGCGTCGCGTCTTCGTGGAAGTGGCTGTAGACAAGGCGCGCTACGCTTTCCGAGATTCCCTCGACAGCCATCAGGTCGGCAATGGCCGCGCGGGAGACGGCTTTCGCCGTCCCGAAATGCTGGAGCAGCGCCCGCTTGCGCGTCGGGCCGATGCCGGAAATCTCGTCCAGCGGGTTCTTCACCATTTCCTTCTTGCGACGGGCGCGATGCGAGCCGATGGCGAAGCGGTGGGCCTCGTCGCGAAGCCGCTGGATGAAGTAGAGCACGGGATCGCGCGGCGGCAGCGAGAAGTCCGGTTTGCCGGCGGCGAAGAAGCGCTCGCGTCCCGCTTCACGGTCGGCGCCCTTGGCAACGCCGATCGCCGTCACGCGATCGGTCACGCCGAGCTCGTCGAGGATCGCCCGGACCGCGGTCATCTGCCCCTGTCCGCCGTCGATGAGGATGACATCGGGCCAGGCCGGGAAGGGGAGGTCGGCGCTCTCGGCCGCCGAAATCTCGGTACGGTCCGGCAGGCCCTCCTCCTTTAGGAGGCGGCTGAAGCGGCGGGTCATCACTTCCCGCATCATGCCGAAGTCGTCGCCGGGGGTGATGTCGGTCGATTTGATGTTGAACTTCCGGTACTGCCCCTTCACGAAGCCTTCCGGCCCGGCGACCACCATCCCGCCGACGGCGTTCGTCCCCATTATGTGCGAGTTGTCGTAGATCTCGATGCGCCGCGGCACGTAGGCGAGCTCGAAGGTCTTCGCAAATCCCTCCAGCAGGCGCGACTGCGATGCGGTTTCCGCCAGCTTGCGGCCATGCGCCTCGCGTGCGTTGGAAAGCACATGGTCGACGAGGTCCTTCTTCTCGCCCCGCTGCGGCACGAGGATCGAGACCTTGTATCCCGCGCGTTCGCTGAGAGCCTGGGACAGCAGGTCGATCTCCTCGACCGTTTCCGAGAGCAGGATCTGCCTCGGACAGGGCTTGTCGTCGTAGAACTGCGCCAGGAAGGCGTTCAGCACCTCCGCGCCCGAAAGCTGCGGGTCGGCCTTCGGGAAGTAGGCGCGGTTGCCCCAGTTCTGTCCCGTGCGGAAGAAGAACACCTGGATGCAGGAGACGCCGCCCTCGTGGTGGATTGCGAAGACGTCGGCTTCCTCGACGCCGGACGGATTGATGCCCTGGTGACTCTGCACGTGCGAAAGCGCCGCCAGCCGGTCGCGATAGATCGCGGCGCGCTCGAAATCGAGTTCCTCGGCGGCCTCGTTCATGGCGGTCGCCATGTGTGCCTTGACGTTCTGGCTCTTGCCGGAAAGGAAGTCCTTGGCCTCCCTGACGAGTTCCGAATAGTCGCCGTCGCTGATCTCGTGCGTGCAGGGGCCGGAACAGCGCTTGATCTGGTAGAGCAGGCACGGTCGCGTGCGCGTCTCGAACACGCTGTCGGTACAGGTCCTGAGCAGGAAGGCGCGCTGGAGCGAGTTGATGGTCCGCCCAACGGCGCCGGCGGAAGCGAAGGGCCCGAAATAGTCGCCCTTGCGGGCGCGGGCGCCGCGATGCTTGAAGATCGCCGGCGCGCGCGTATCCGCGGTGACGAGGATATAGGGAAAGGACTTGTCGTCGCGCAGCAGCACGTTAAAGCGCGGCCGCAACCGCTTGATAAGATTCGCCTCGAGCAGAAGCGCCTCTGTCTCGGTGCGCGTCGTCACGAACTCCATGTGCGCGGTCTCCCGGATCATCCGGGTGATGCGGTTGGAATGCCCGCGGCCGAGCGCATAGTTCGTTACGCGCTTCTTGAGACTGCGCGCCTTGCCGACATAGAGAACGTCGCCCGCCTCGTTGAACATCCGGTAGACGCCGGGGCTGTTCGGCAGCCGCTTGACGAGCGCATGGATGAGTTCCGCCCCGCGGAGGCCCTCAGGCACTCCGGCGCTCTCATTCCAGTCGATGTCGCGCGCGCCGCCAACCTCGGCCGTGCCTTCCGGCAGGTCGTCGTCCTCGTCCTTGTCGGTCTCGTCGTACAGGATGCCGCCATCCTGGACAGGCCGTCCGTTCATTCCATGATCTCCGCGATGTCGGGGGTCTCCCAGGCGAGATGCTGTCCGCCATCGAGCGCAATCATTTGACCCGTAATCGAGGGCGTGTCGAACAAAAATCGCACGGTCCGGCCGAATTCCTCCAGTCCCGGACCGGTCCTCAGCAGCAGTCCGCTCGTCTGCATCTCGAAGTCGCGGGGGTCCTGCCGTTCGTTGGGCAGTGTCGGCCCGGGACCGATCGCATTGACGCGAATGGCAGGTGCCAGCGTCTGCGCCATGGTGCGCGTCGCCATCCACAAGGCCGCCTTGGAGAGCGTGTAGGAGTAGAACCGGGGAGTGGGGTTCCAGACCCGCTGGTCGATGAGGTTGACGATCAGGCCGGTCCCGTTCGCGGGCAGTTGCCGGGCGAAGTCCCGGGCAAGGATCGATGGCGCCTTCACGTGGATGTTGAAGTGCCGGTCCCAGAACTCCTCGTGAAATGCGTCGACGCTGTCGGGTTTGAAGATGGACGCGTTGTTGACGAGCACGCCGAGCGGTCCCAGTCGCTTCGTGACGTCTCCTATCAGCGTCGCGGTCGAGGCCGAATCGGTAAGGTCGCATGCCACTGCGACAGCGTTCGCGCCCTTCGCCCTCAACGATTCGGCAAGCGCCTCGGCGACGTTCACCGAGTCGTTCGCATGAATGGCGACAGCGAAACCATGGGCTGCCAGGTCCTCTGCAATAGCCTTGCCGATACGCTTCGCAGCACCCGTAACGAGTGCTGTTTTTATTGCTTCCTTCAACGAAAATTCCGCCTGCCGATTCCTTTGATTAACCCGCCCAAGATATAGGCAAGAACGGGCCCGCTCAAACGGGCGCCCGGCAAATGTTTTCGAAAAAATTAATTCTGGAGAGTGTGGAGTATTATTTAGCTTCACATTAAGTATATTTGAATCATTTCTGCGTTTATGGTTAATAAATACCATGTTGTAGTGAAGCAACATCGCAATTAGGACATCGCTGCGCCGCAAAAAATTCATATTTTGGCTCTTGGAATTCCTCAATCTTTATTCAATTTACCCCCATCTCGACGGGACTGAATTTGAGTAACGATGTTCCGGCGTGCCTATTCGGCAACGGACATTGGAATGTAAAGGAGACTACTATGCGTACACTCATCACCTCCCTCATGGCCACCGCTATGACTTTCGCTGCCTTCCAGGCAGTCCAGGCCGCTGACGCGGTCGACGAGATCCCGCAGGCTCCGGCTGCGGAATTCTCCCAGCCGGCGGCAAACTGGGCGGGTGCCTATGCGGGTGGTACGGCTTCCTGGCAGAAGGGCAGCTTTGATCGCCAGAGCGGCAACGACGCCAACGGCTTCGGCGGCGGCGTCTACGGCGGCTACAACCTGCAGAGCGGCCAGATCGTGTACGGCGGTGAAGGCGACCTGAACTATTCGGGCATCGACTCGAAGAACAACGTCCGTAAGGCCGAGCAGGGTGTCAACGGCTCGATCCGCGCTCGCGTCGGTGTCGACCTGAACCCGGTTCTGCTCTATGGCACCGCCGGTGTTGCCGCCACCAACGCGGAAATGAAGGACTCGACCTCGAGCGACAGCAACACGCTGGTCGGCTGGACCGCTGGCGTCGGCGCTGAAGCCTTCGTGACCAACAACGTCACGGCGCGCGTCGAATACCGCTACACCGACTACTCGAGCAAGCGCTTCGGCCTCGACTCGGGCACGGTTCGCTCCGGTCTCGAAGACAACAGCGTTCGCGTCGGCATGGGCGTGAAGTTCTGATATCGGCCAATCGCCGAAAGAAAATGGCCGGGCGTCGATCGCCCGGCCATTTTCGTTTTGGGGTACGAGGGGAAGGCCTCCGGATCGTCGCGGGTCAGGCCTTGAACTTTGCGTAGTCCGGAAAGACCGCTTCGAAGCGCGTCAGGAAGCGGGCAAGCTTCGGCCGGCGCTTCTGCCACTGGCCGGCAAATCTGAGCTCGATGTAGCGCAGCATCGCGGCAAGCGCGAAATGTCCGGCATGCGGCTTCTTTCCGAGCCGGGGCATGTTGGCCTCGATGAGATCCAGCGCCCGCTCGGCCTTGGCCCATTGCCGGTCGATCCAGGGCTGGTAGACGAATTCCTCCGGGCGCATCCGCTTTTCATAGACGATCGCCAGCAGGCAGTCGCAGATGCCGTCGGCGGTCGCCTCCAGCACTTCCACTTCCGTCAGCTTGTCGGCATTGCGCGGGTAGAGGGTCCGCCCGGTCTGGCGATCGATAAAGCGCATGATGGCGCGGCTGTCGTAGACCGCCTTGCCGTCGTCGGTGAGGAGCGTCGGGATCTTGCCGAGCGGGTTTGCGGAGATGAGTTCCGCCGGGTCGGTCTTGGTCTCGGTCGCCACGTGCTCTGCATTGAGGCCGGCATAGTGGGCCGCCATCCGCACCTTCGTGGAGTAGGGGGAGGCATCGGAATAGAAGATCTTCATCGCAAGGTTCCTGTCGTGGCGTGCCGTCCGGCACCGCGTCCTGAGCGGCGCCCGTGCACCGTCGTCCCCGCATCGATTGCGCAAAAAGCGATTCCCGTCGAGGCGCGATCTTAGCGCATTGCGGGCTGCGTGACGCTTTTCAGGCGGCAGCTCGCCCGGTCCACCTCCGGGCACGACCGGAATTCGAGATCCGGCGTCATGCAGATGCGCAGTTCCTCGAGACGGTTGCCCTCGCACGTTACGCCGATCGCCGACGCCGAAAGTCCCGGATTGGCGCCGATCAGCACTTTCTCGATCTCCGCCGGGCTCTTCGGGCGCCTGTTGTTGGGCGCTTCCAGGCTGTCCGGGATCGTCACGCGCTCACGCGCCGCGCGCACCACGGAGAAGTACTCTGCCTGGTTCAGGCCGGAGCAACTGCCGTGCTTGCGCCACTGATGGCCGATGAGACCCATCGACGGAATGATGTCGAGGTAGCGCCGTCCCAGTTGCTCGCTCACGCGGTCCGGCTCCCGGCTCGGGCAGAAGGAAGGATATCCGCGCTCGTTCTGCGGCCAGAGCCCATGCACGATGAAGCCGGGATAGCGCCCGCTGCCGCACTGGTCGCTCCGCCCTTCCGCATCGTTCTCGGCGCACCAGGTCGGCGACCAGGAGAGCGACAGCACGTAGAAGTCAAACCCGTTGCCGCGCGGAACCGCCCGTGCGGTCTCGGACGAACCCGGTTCTCCAGCGCGTTGCTTCGGCGCACTTGCCTCCTTGTTTCCGGAGGACTGCTGGTCGCTGCAGCCGAGGATCGAAAGCGCCATCAGCGCGATCGCAAGGGCGCGCCTCGCCGGTGTGCGGACTTTGGAGGCGACAGATCGCATGGTGATCAGCGCAGCGACGCGCAGTACGCGCCGTAGACGTGCCACGGGTCGAGCCCGTCGATGCAGAACTCGATGTTCCTCCCGATCCCGGCAAAGCCCCAGCCGTGCTCGATTAGGTACCAAAGCGGGCGCGTGCTTCCGTCGGTCATCGTCACGCTCGCATGGCAGTAGTCGCGCGCGACGCTCGACATGTATTCGTTTGTCGGCTCCTGTCGGGTAAGGCGCATCCTGCGGATCTCGTAGATCGAGAGGTCGCTCTGAAGGTAGTGTACTGCCTTGTAGCCGAACCGTGAGGTGATGAAGCCGAGCACCGAGGGATCGGCGCAGACGTTACCTGCGGACGTCGACGTCGCCCCGGCGGGCGTGGCAGCGGCGAGCGTGGCGAGGACCAGCATCGCGAAAGCGGCAATTCCTGTACGCATGCTCATCATCCCTCTTGCCATGGCCGAGAGTGCGTCCTCGCGGGGCCGGAGGTCAAGTCTCCGGTTTGGCTTCCCCGGCAATCCAGAAACTGCGTGCCGATGCGAAGCGGTCTTGGGCCAGCGTCGTCTTCAGGAAGGGGAGGAGCACGTCGAGTTCCTGCTTCAGCGTAAACGGCGGGTTAACCACGATCAGGCCGGATCCGGAGAGCCCGGTTTGATCCCGGTCGCTCCTGACGGACAGCTCGGCGCAGAGGATCTTCGGAATGCCGAGTGCCTTGAGCTCCTTGTGAAACGCGGCGACCGGCGCGCCCTTCTTCAGCGGATACCACAGGCAGTAGACCCCGCCAGGAAAGCGACGCCAGGCCTTGGCCAGGCCGTCACTCATCCGCTCGAACTCGCCGTCTATTTCGAAGGGAGGATCGACCAGCACGATGCCGCGCTTCTCCTTCGGCGGCAGGTGGCCGCCGAGCGCCAGCCATCCGTCGAGATGGGTGATCCGGCTCTGGAAGTCGCCGTCGAAAAGCCGGCGCAGCGTCTCGTGGTCGTCGGGATGGAGTTCCATCGCCGAAAGCCGGTCCTGCGGGCGAAAAAGCTGGCGCGCGAGCTGCGGCGAGCCGGGATAGAACTTAAGGCCGCCTTCCGGATTGAGCTTGCGGACCGTGTCGAGATAGGGCGCGAGAAGGGGGACGATCTCTGCGGGAAGTTCGGCGGTCAGCAGGCGGCCGATGCCGTCGCGCCATTCTCCCGTCTTCTGCGCTTCCTCGCTCGAAAGGTCGTAGAGGCCGATCCCTGCATGGGTGTCGAGGACCCGGAAGGCCTTGTCCTTCTGCTGCATGTAGGCAATGAGGCGCGCGAGTACCGCATGCTTCAGCACATCGGCAAAATTCCCCGCGTGATAGATGTGTCGGTAGTTCATGGGGGCTTCCGTTGATAGGCCGATGAATAGTTTCTATGGGATGGAAAATTGCCTTTTGGCAGTCCTTTCCCTGCTCTATACAAAAGCCATGAACGTTGCGACCCCCAATCTCGGCAAACCCGTCGTCCGCCACTCCGTCTGTCCGCACGACTGTCCTTCCGCTTGCGCCCTCGACATCGAGATCGGCGCTGACGGGCGGATGGGCAAGGTGCGCGGCAGCGCCGACAATAGCTACACCGCAGGCGTGATCTGCGCCAAGGTCGCTCGCTATGCCGAGCGCCTCTATCACCCCGACCGGCTGATGAAGCCGCTTCGCCGTGTCGGTGCGAAAGGCGAGGGGAGCTGGCAGGAGATATCCTGGGAGCAAGCTCTCGACGAGATCGCCAATGCCTTCGTCAAGGCGGAACAGACCCACGGCAGCGAGGGCGTCTGGCCTTACTACTATGCAGGCACGATGGGCCAGGTCCAGCGCGACTCGATCAATCGCCTGCGTCACGCCAAGCGCTATTCCGGCTTCTTCGATTCGATCTGCACCAACACCGCATGGACCGGCTACGTCATGGGGACGGGCGCGCTGCGCGGCCCGGATCCGCGCGAGATGGCGAAGTCCGATTGCGTCGTCATCTGGGGCACCAACGCCGTGTCGACCCAGGTCAACGTGATGACCCACGCCGTCAAGGCCCGCAAGGACCGCGGTGCGAAGATCGTCGTCATCGACATCTACGACAACCCGACGATGAAGCAGGCGGACGTCGCGCTGAAGCTGAAGCCGGGTACGGACGCGGCACTCGCCTGCGCCGTCATGCACGTCGCCTTCCGCGACGGCTACGCCGACCGCGCCTACATGGAAAAGTATGCCGACGATCCGGCCGGCCTCGAAGCGCACCTCGCCAGCCGCGATCCGGCGTGGGCGGCTGCGATCACCGGCTTGTCCGTCGACGAGATCGAGGCCTTCGCCCGCCTCGTTGGCCAGACGAGGAAAACCTTCTTCCGCCTCGGCTACGGCTTCACGCGCAGCCGCAACGGCAGCGCCTCGATGCATGCGGCACTGTCTATTTCGACCGTCCTCGGCTCGTGGCAGTATGAAGGCGGCGGCGCCTTCCACAACAACGGCGGGATCTACCGGCTCGAGAAGCACGAGCTCATGGGCCTCGACCTCGCCGATCCGAACATCCGCCAACTCGATCAGAGCCAGATCGGCCGCGTGCTCACCGGCGACGCAGTGGCGCTGCGCCACCGCGGTCCGGTGTCGGCGCTGCTGATCCAGAACACCAATCCGGTGAATATCGCCCCGGAGCAGCGACTGGTGAAGAAGGGTTTCCTGCGCGACGATCTCTTCGTCGCCGTCCACGAACAGTTCATGACCGATACGGCCAAGCTCGCCGACATCGTCATCCCCGCGACCATGTTCGTCGAACATGACGATCTCTACCGCGGCGGCGGGCACCAGCACATCCTGCTCGGGCCGAAGCTCGTCGAGCCGCCATCGACCGTGCTCACCAATCTCTTCGTCATCGAGGAACTGGCAAAGCGCCTCGGCGTGTCAGACCGCCCGGGCTTCGGCCTTTCGGAACGCGAGCACATCACGCGGATGCTGCCGCACTACGACATCGATTTCGATGGGTTGGCCGAGGAGAAGTGGATCGATTGCCAGCCGGATTTCGACACGGCGCATTTCATCGGCGGCTTCGGCTTTGCGGATGGCAGATTCCGCTTCCGGCCGGACTGGACCGGAACGGCGGCGCCCAACCGGCCGCCGAAGTCCGTCGGTCTCCTCGGTCCGCACGAGGCGCTTCCCCGCTTCCCCGACTATGTCGAGACGGTCGAGGTCGCCGACGCCGACCATCCGTTCCGTCTTGCCACGTCGCCTGCGCGAACCTTCCTCAATTCGACCTTTACCGAGACCAAGGGATCGCGTGACAGGGAAGGGCGGCCGGAGGTGATGATCCATCCGGCGGACGCCGCAGCCAGCGGCATTGCCGACGGTGATGTCGTCGTCCTCGGCAATCCGCGCGGCGAGATACGTCTCCATGCAAAGGTAAGCGAAGGCTGCAAGGAAGGCGTGCTGATCGCCGAAGGCCTGTGGCCGAACGACGCCCACCTCGACGGCGAGGGCATCAACGTGCTGACCGGCGCCGATCCCGTCGCTCCCTATGGCGGCGCGGCTTTCCACGACAATCGCGTCTGGCTTAAGAGAGACGCAGCGTGACGAAATTCGAAAAGGCGAAGATCGACATCGTCAAGGACGAGACGCTGTCGAAGAACTGGTATCACCTGCGCAACGTCACGTTCAACTACACGGGTTCGGACGGCCATACCACGCGCCTGAAGCGCGAGGTCTACGATCGCGGCGACGGGGCCACGATCCTTCTCCACGATCCACGTCGCGACAGCATCGTCCTCGTGCGCCAGTTCCGCATGCCGGCCCATCTCAACGGCCACTCTGGCTGGCTTCTCGAAACGCCCGCGGGCCTGCTCGACGGCGAAAACCCGGCTGAGGCGATCCGCCGCGAGGTGATGGAGGAGACCGGCTACGAGATCGGCGAGGCGACACCGCTCTTCCAGTGCTTCATGAGCCCCGGTGCGGTAACCGAGATCGTCCACTTCTTCGCCGCCGAAATCGACGCGACCCGCAAGGTCGGGAAGGGTGGCGGTGCCGACGGCGAGCACGAGGATATCGAAGTGGTCGAGATTGGCCTCGACGAGGCGGCGCGGATGGTCAAAAGCGGCGAGATCTGCGACGGCAAGACCATCATGTTGATCCAGTGGGCGCTCATGCAGCGCCGCTGATCGCACGATCCACGTTCAAGCTGTACATTAGAAAATTGTGATAATTATCTGAATCGACTCCATTTGCACGGATCGGGTCAGAACCGTCCCTTTACGCCCATGGAAAGCGACATGGCGCTGAAATCGCCACCCGCGGAATCCGCGAAGGTCTGCGAGGCGCCGCTTGTCGTGTCGACCATCGTCGTGTCTCCGCGTGCCTCGAAGATCTTTTCCAGCCCCGCACCCAGGTAGAAGGTGGCGTTCGGCATGATCTGGTAACCCACCTCGACATTGGCCGAGATGACCGGCGCCGTATCGAGGCGGTCCTCGAAGCGCAACGCCCGCATCCAATGGTCGTCCGTGTCACGCGCGCCGACGGTAAGGCCACCCTGAAGCGCGCCCGCCAGCCGCCAGTCGCCCGTCACATGCGTGGCGTTGAGGGCAGCATAGGCGACCGGGAACTGCTGGCGATAGCTGATGCCCCGTTCGTCGTCGGGAAAACGCCCGCGGAAGTCGCGGAAACCGGCGTCGCTGTAGATGAAGGACCCACCGTAGGCGGACCATTTGACGTCGGTGTAGCGCAGCCCGCCGCCGAGGCCGAGGGTGCTGTAGGCGTCCTCGAACATGGTGCGGCTGAGCTCGGCCTCGAGACGGTAGTAGTGGTCGAGCTTGGTATCCGGATGTCTGGATCGGTCGCTCCAGTCATCCATGCCCTCGCCGGTGCTGAAAGGAGCGATCCAGTCGTAGTCCGTCATGTCGCTGTCGCCGCCGAAGCCGCCGGAGGCCGAGAACCGCGCCTTCCAGGAGTTCTGGAGCTCCATGTCGAGCGTGCCGTTGACGAGGCCCACCGCATCGCTTTCCCAGACCAGCCGGCTGATGCGCTGGCCGCCGTCATAGACGAGCTCGTTCGCCTCGATGGTCATGAGGCCTGCGGAACCGGAAAGGGAAATCGACCCGTCGAGCGATTGGGTGATCAGCTCGGCCGCCTGGCCTTGCGGCGCCGACGCAATCAGGGAAAAGAGAGCGATTGTCCGAACCGTATGCCGCATGGATGGAGCCGCCTCCGTAGCGATGACGGCAACTTTATATCAGCCGAACTTGGCCGCAAGCTGACGCAACCGCTGGTCCCCAGCCTTTTGCGGATGCGCGGGATCAGAGCCCGGTGGAGATCAGGAAGCGTGCGTTCTCGGTGGCGGAGCCGTCGGCGACGACCGCGCGACCGCCCTCCATCCGCACCGTCCCTTCCGAAAACAGGCGCAGCGCCTGCGGGTAGATCTGGTGTTCCACGGTCAGCACGCGTGCGGCGAGCGTCTCGGCGGTATCCGTCGCAAGAACCGGAACGGCGGCCTGCGCCAGGACCGGCCCCTCGTCCATGCCCTCGGTCACGAAGTGCACGGTGCATCCGGCGATCCGCACGCCGGCGTCGATTGCCCGCTGATGGGTGTGGAGGCCCGGAAAGAGCGGCAGCAGGGAAGGGTGGATGTTGAGGATCCGGCCCTCGTAGCGGGCGATGAATTCGCCGGAGAGGAGCCGCATGTAGCCCGCGAGACAGATCACGTCCGGGCTCAGCCGATCGAGTTCCGCCCGGATCGCCTCCTCGTGGGCCTCCTTGGAGGCATAGTCCTTGCGAACGAAGGAAAACGTCGCAATCCCGAGTGCTTCCGCCTTGGCGAGGCCCGGAGCGTCGGCCTTGTCGGATATGACCGCCACCATCTCGGCCGGAAAGTCCTGGCCCGCGCAGGCCCTGGCGAGCGTCAGCATGTTGGAGCCGCCGCCGGAAATGAAGGCGACGACGCGCTTTCTTGCTGATGGCGTCGACGTCATAGGGCGAGGGCGCCCTTGTAGACCGTGCCCGGATCGCCTTCGGCGCGGCCGACCATGCGCCCGAGCGTGAAGACGGTCTCGCCTTCCGCTTCGAGCACGGCGGAGACGCGCGCGGCCTCCGATGCCGGTACCACCGCGATCATACCGACGCCGCAGTTGAAGGTGCGCAGCATCTCGCGCGCCTCGACGCCGCCGGTCTTGGCGAGCCAGGAGAAGACGGCCGGCGCCTTCACGGCGGCAAGGTCGATCTCTGCCGCAAGGTGCTTCGGCAGCACGCGCGGAATGTTCTCGGGGAACCCGCCGCCGGTGATGTGGGCGAGCGCCTTGATCGCGCCGGTCTCGCGGATCGCCTTCAGGAGCGGCTTCACGTAGATCTTGGTCGGCGTCATCAGCGCCTCGGCGAGCGTCGCGCCTTCGGCGAAGGGTGCAGGCGCATCCCAGGCGAGGCCGGAGAGCGCCACGATCTTGCGCACCAGCGAATAGCCGTTGGAGTGGACGCCGGAGGATGCGAGCGCCAGGATCACGTCACCTTCGGCGATGTCGCCGGAGGGAAGCAGTCTGCCGCGTTCGGCAGCGCCCACCGCGAAGCCCGCGAGGTCGTAGTCGCCGTCCGAATACATGCCCGGCATTTCCGCGGTCTCGCCGCCGATCAGCGCGCAGCCCGCCTGCCGGCAGCCTTCCGCGATCCCGCCGACGATCGCCGCGCCCTGGTCCGGATCGAGCTTACCGGTCGCGAAGTAGTCGAGGAAGAAGAGCGGTTCGGCGCCCTGCACCACGAGGTCGTTCACGCACATCGCCACGAGGTCGATGCCAACAGTGTCGTGCTTGTCCGCGTCGATGGCGATCTTGAGCTTGGTGCCGACGCCGTCGTTCGCAGCGACGAGCACCGGATCGGTGAAGCCTGCCGCCTTGAGGTCGAACAGGCCGCCGAAGCCGCCGATCTCGCCGTCAGCGCCCGGACGGCGGGTGGACCGCACCGCGGGCTTGATCTTCTCGACGAGCAGGTTGCCGGCGTCGATGTCGACGCCCGCGTCGCTATAGGTCAGACCGTTTTTTCCCGACTGGCTCATGCTCGGTTCTCCGATGGCTTCAGGCTGTGAAAAACGTCCGATATCGCGGCCGGGCGTTTCAAGGCCCGATTGGCACGCTGGACACCGAAGTGCAAGCATAATGCCGGTTTCGTGGGCTTTTTTTCACCGTTTTACCCGAAGCCCGGCTCGCCCGCGACTGCCGGCCTTGACCGGGATTGCTGCAGCGTCCTATCTCCTGCTGTAACGAGGGCGTGCTACGGGTCGATCCGGCGTCCGTTGAAATACTCGAACAGGCGGGATGAAGCGGATGGCAAGCCATGTGAGCGGCGCCGGGTTGAAGAGGCAGGTCATCTTCTGGCTGATCGCGCTTGCCGGCTTCATCGCCTTCCTGATGATCTTCAGTTCGATCCTGCTGCCCTTCATCGCCGGCATGGCGCTCGCCTACTTCCTCGATCCGGTCGCCGACCGCCTCGAAAGGCTGGGCCTCAGCCGCACCATGGCGACGGTCGTGATCCTGATTGCCTTCATCATCATCTTCGCGCTGTCGCTCATGATCATCATCCCGCTCTTGATGACCCAGGCTTCGGATTTCTTCGCGAAATTCCCGGGCTATGTCAGCCAGCTGCAGGAACTGGTCACGAGCTTCAACCCGGATCTGCTTCCCTCGTGGATCAGCAGCCAGATGGGCACGATCAAGCAGAGTTTCTCTGCCGTCCTTGCGGAAGGCGCCGGCTTCATGGGGGCTATCTTCAAGCAGCTCTGGAACTCCGGCATGGCGCTGGTCGACATAGCCTCGCTCCTCGTCGTGACCCCGGTCGTTGCGTTCTATCTGCTTCTCGACTGGGACCGTATGATCAACAAGGTCGATAGCTGGGTACCCCGTGACTATGTCACCGACGTCCGCCAGATCGCCACGGAAATGAACACGGCGATTGCCGGGTTCGTGCGCGGGCAGGGCTCCATCTGCATCATTCTCGGCCTGTTCTACGGCATCGGCCTCTCCTTCGCCGGCCTGAACTTCGGGCTTCTGATCGGCCTCTTCGCGGGCATGATCAGCTTCGTCCCCTATGTTGGCTCGATGGTGGGGCTTGTGCTCTCTGTCGGCGTGGCGCTCGTCCAGTTCTGGCCCGACTATTTCCACATCATCCTGGTCGCCAGCGTCTTCTTCGCCGGCCAGTTCTTCGAGGGAAACATCTTGCAGCCGAAGCTCGTCGGCTCGCAGGTTGGCCTTCACCCGGTCTGGCTCATGTTCGCCCTTTTCGCCTTCGGCGCGCTCTTCGGCTTCGTCGGCCTGCTGGTTGCAGTGCCGGCAGCCGCAGCGGTGGGCGTTCTTGTCCGCTACGGGCTTGGGCGGTACCTTGACAGCGATCTCTATCACGGCGCAAACACGCCGCCTTCCATCGAGCGTAAGCCCAAGCAGGTAAAGTAGAACCGAGTAGAGTCATGACGCAGCGCAAAGCCGCAGAACAGTTGCCGCTCGTGTTCGGTCATGAGGCCTCGACCGGTCGCGACGACCTGATGGTCGCCGACCCGCTCAACGCTGCCGTCGCCATCGTCGATGCCTGGCCGAACTGGCCGTCGCCCGTGGTGATCCTTGCCGGTCCCGCGGGATCGGGAAAATCGCACCTCGCCTCGATCTGGAGCCAGAGGAGCGGGGCGGTGGCGATCGACGCCATGCCCGGCACCGGCTCGGAGAACGCCGCCGCCGCCGGCCCGGTGATCCTGGAGGATGCCGACCGCAACGGCTTCGACGACCGCACCCTTTTCCACGTCATCAACAATGTCCGGCAAAACGGCACGTCGCTGCTCGTGACGGCGCGTCTGTGGCCCATGTCCTGGCCCGTCGAACTTCCCGATCTGCGCTCGCGCCTGAAGGCGGCGACGACCGTCGAGATCGGCGAGCCGGACGACGAACTGCTGGCGCAGGTCATCGTGAAGCTCTTTGCCGACCGGCAGCTTTTCGTCGACGACAGGCTCGTCGCCTACATGGTCGCGCGGATGGAGCGGTCCCACGAGGCGGCCCAGACCCTCGTCGACCGTCTGGACCGGTTGGCGCTCGCCCGCGGCAGCCGGCTCACCCGGGGACTCGCGCAGGAGGTGCTGGGCGCCATGGTCAATCCCGATTCCGAGGATTGACTGTCACAGTTCCGTCGTCAAACTGGGCTACGAGGTGAGAGAGTCTAGACGGGCGGAAAGAAAAATGGATACAGCGACTTCGGACATAGCGGCAACCATCTCGACGGTGGAGGTGCCGGCAGGTCCAGAACTCCCCGACATCGAAGCGCTGATGCAGAGCCCAGAGCGGTTTATCAACCGCGAGTTCTCATGGCTCCAGTTCAATCGCCGCGTCCTCGAGGAGACGCTGAACACGGCGCATCCGCTCTTGGAGCGCGTCCGCTTCCTCTCGATCTCGGCGGCCAACCTCGATGAATTCTTCATGGTGCGCGTCGCCGGCCTCGAAGGGCAGGTGCGTCAGGGCATCGCCATCAAGAGCCCCGACGGCAAGACCTCGGCCGAGCAGCTGGACGATATCCTGAAGGAGATCGACAATCTGCAGATGGAGCAGCAGGCCTCGCTCGCCATCCTGCAGCAGTACCTCGCCAAGGAAGACATTCTGATCGTCCGTCCCTCTGCGCTTTCCGGCGAGGACAGGGCCTGGCTGGCGCAGGCATTCGAGGATTCGATCTTCCCCGTCCTCACGCCGCTGTCGATCGATCCAGCCCATCCGTTCCCGTTCATTCCCAATCTCGGCTTCTCGATCGGCCTGCAGCTGGAGAATATCCACACGCACGAGCCGATGACTGCTCTCCTGCGCCTCCCCGTCGCGCTCGATCGCTTCATGCGCTTGCCCGATTCCGGTGGCGCGATCCGCTACATCACCCTCGAGGATCTCGTCGGCCAGTTCATTCACAAGCTCTTCCCGGGCTACTCCGTCCAGGGGTCGGGCACGTTCCGGATCATCCGAGACAGTGATATCGAAGTGGAGGAAGAGGCCGAAGACCTCGTGCGTTTCTACGAGACCGCGCTGAAGCGCCGCCGCCGCGGATCTGTGATCCGGCTGGAGACGGATTCGGAGATGCCGCAGTCGCTTCGCCGCTTCGTGGTCCAGGAACTCGGCGTGCCGGACAACCGCGTCGCCATCCTGCCGGGGCTGCTTGCGCTCAACACCCTCTCCGAAATCACCAAGGCGCCGCGGGAGGACCTCAGGTTCGAGCCGTACAATGCCCGATTTCCCGAACGCGTCCGCGAGCACGCAGGCGACTGCTTCGCGGCCATCCGCGAAAAGGACATGGTCGTCCACCACCCCTACGAGTCCTTCGACGTGGTGGTCCAGTTTCTGCTCCAGGCTGCGCGCGATCCTGAAGTGGTCGCGATAAAGCAGACGCTCTACCGGACGTCGAACGACAGCCCGATCGTGCGGGCGCTTGCCGATGCCGCCGAAGCCGGCAAGTCGGTCACCGCGCTTGTGGAGCTAAAGGCGCGTTTCGACGAGGAAGCCAACATCCGCTGGGCACGCGACCTCGAGCGTGCGGGCGTGCAGGTGGTCTTCGGCTTCATCGAACTGAAGACGCATGCCAAGATGTCGCTCGTCGTGCGCCGCGAGGAAGGCAAGCTCAGGAGCTACTGCCACCTCGGCACCGGCAACTACCATCCGGTCACCGCGAAGATCTACACCGACCTGTCCTTCTTCACGTGCAACCCGACCATCGCCCATGACATGGCGAACATCTTCAACTTCATCACCGGCTACGGCGAACCGGAAGCCGGCATGAAGCTTGCGGTCTCGCCGCATACGCTCCGCCCCAGGATCCTCAAGCACATCAACGAGGAAATCGAGCACGCCAGGAACGGATCGCCGGCTGCGATCTGGATGAAGATGAACTCGCTTGTGGATCCCGAGATCATCGACAGCCTCTACCGGGCGAGCCAGGCGGGCGTGGAGGTCGATCTCGTGGTGCGCGGCATCTGCTGCCTGCGCCCGCAGGTTCCGGGGCTTTCGGAAAACATCCGGGTCAAGTCGATCGTCGGGCGCTTCCTGGAGCACTCTCGCATCTTCTGTTTCGGAAACGGCCATGGGCTTCCATCGGAGAAGGCGCTCGTCTATATAGGGTCCGCGGACATGATGCCGCGCAATCTGGACCGGCGGGTCGAGACACTTGTGCCTCTGATCAACCGGACTGTGCATGAACAGGTACTTTCGCAGATTATGCTGGGCAATCTCATCGACAACCAGCAGAGCTACGAGATCCTGGAGGACGGCACGTCGCGGCGCATGGAAGTTCCGCATGGCGCCGAGCCGTTCAATGCACAGCATTATTTCATGACCAATCCGAGCCTTTCGGGGCGAGGAGAGTCGTTGAAGTCCAGTGCGCCGAAGACGATCGCAGGCTGGCAAAGCCGCCGGAAAAAGTAAAAAAACTGGACGTGCATGGTTGAATCCGAAGCCCAGGGGCGTTTGCCTGGAGTTGCCCCGGTCTCTGTGGTGGATATCGGATCGAACTCGATTCGCTTGGTCGTTTACGAGGGTCTCAACCGGTCGCCAGCCGTCCTCTTCAACGAAAAGGTGATGTGCGGGCTCGGTAAGGGGCTCGCCAAGACCGGACGCATGGACGAGGAGGGCGTGGCGCGCGCGCTCGCGGCTCTCCACCGTTTCAAGGCGCTGTCGGCCCAGGCGAGGGCCCAGACCATGTATATCCTCGCCACCGCCGCCGCGCGCGAAGCTGAAAACGGCGCCGACTTCATCCACAGTGCAGAGATGATCCTCGGTCGCCGCATCCGCGTCCTGTCGGGCGAGGAGGAGGCCTATTTCTCCGCGCTCGGCATCGTCAGCGGCTTCCACGATCCGGACGGGATCGTCGGAGATCTCGGCGGCGGGTCGCTCGAGCTCGTTGATGTGCGCGGCCGGGCGATCGGCAACGGCATCACGCTTCCGCTCGGAGGCATCCGCCTTTCCGAAGCGGCCATGGGTTCGGTGGCGCAAGCCCGGACCGTCGCCCGCAAGCACCTGAAAAACGCGACCCTCCTCAAATCAGCCGCGGGGCGCACCTTCTACGCGGTCGGCGGCACCTGGCGCTCCATCGCCAAGCTGCACATGGAAGTGCGCAACTATCCCCTGCACATGATGCAGGGCTACGAGATCGACTTTGCCGAAGCCATGGATTTCCTCACGGATATCGTGACCGCAAAGGGCTCGAAGGATCCCGCCTATGGCGCGATCTCCAAGCTTCGCCGCACGTTGCTGCCCTATGGCGCGGTCGCCATGCAGGAAACGATCGCGCTCATGAAGCCGTCGAAGGTTTCCTTTTCCTCTCTCGGAGTGCGCGAGGGCTTCCTCTATTCGCTTCTTCCTGAATCCGAGAAGCTGCAGGACCCGCTGCTGTCGGCCGCCCGCGAGCTGGCGATCCTGCGCGCCCGTTCTCCGGAGCATGCGCGCGAACTCGCCGAATGGACCGGCCGCATGATGCCCGTCTTCGATATCGTGGAGACCGAGGAAGAAAGCCGCTATCGCCAGGCAGCCTGCCTGCTCGCCGACATCAGCTGGCGCGCCCATCCGGACTACCGCGGCCTGCAGGCGCTGAACATCATCGCGCACAGCACCTTCGCCGGGATTTCTCATCCGGGCCGTGCCTATATCGCGCTTGCCAACTACTACCGGTTCGAAGGTCTCTACGACGATGCGGCGACCGGGTCGCTCGCGACCATCGCCACGCCGCGCCTGCTGGAGCTCGCCAAGCTTCTCGGCGGAATGCTGCGCATCGTCTATCTGTTTTCCGCGTCGATGCCTGGCATCGTCAGGCACCTCAGCTTCCGCAAGTCGAAGAGCCCCGAACTCGATCTCGAGTTCGTCGTTCCCTCGGAATATGCGGAGCTTGCGGGCGAAAGGCTGGAGGGTCGCCTGCAGCAACTGGCGCGCCTGACCGGCAATCGCCTCGCTTTCCGCTACGAATAGACACCTCGCACTTACGCAAACGGGCGCGCCGATCATCGACGCGCCCGCCCGTCGTGATGCTTACTCCGCCTTGAGGAAGTCGCCGACCTCGAGCAGCACGAACTCATTGTCGTCTGCCTTGTCGATCGAACGGCCGGCCGAGAAGGGCAGGTTGTTGTCGTTGCCTACGATGATGTGCGTCTCGTCCACGCGGTCGACGTTCTCGATGGTGAGGAAAGGCATGTCGTAGAAGCCTTCGCCACCGCCCTGGCGCTTGCGGTTTTCCGGATCGGCGATCTTCAGGAGGTCGATGTAGCCGATCTTGCGTACGGCCTTGCCGACGTTCCCGTCATCCATCGCGATTTTGTAGATGCGCTTGACCTTCGAGCCGACGGCGAAGCAGTCGACCTTCGGATCCTTGGGGTCGGCGCAGGCCTTGTCGACGGTTCCGGCGCCGTTGTCGCGCTCGATCACCAGCGCCGTGGTCTCGTCCAGCATGTTGAAATCGCCGATTGCCTCGCCGCCCTCGGCCAGCGGATAGAGCCAGCTGCGGCCGGTCCAAGCCTTGCTGGCGACGTCGAACTCAACGATGCGCAACGCCGGACGACCTTCCGCCTGCTCGACCGATTCGTTGTCGACCCAGAGCGGTCCCTCGAGCAGGCCGTAGAGCTTGCTTCCGTCCTTCGACATGGCAAGGCCCTCATAGCCGCCCGAGCGCTTCAGGTTGAAGGCCGGCATCTTCTTCGAAGGGTCCGCCTGCACGGCGAGCGTCGGATTGTCGGGCGAAAGCACCGGCTTGCCCTCGACCTCGGTGGCGACGGCGTCTGTCAGCCTGCCCTCGCTGTCGAACTTCAGGAGGTAGGGGCCGAACTCCTCGCCGATCCAGAAGCCGTCCGCAACGGGCTGGATCGATTCGACGTCGAAGTCGCCGCCGGTCAGGTAGCGCTTGTCAGCACCTTCCATGACGATCGGGAAGGGGGCCTTCCGGTCGGGATCGGAGAGGAAGACCGTCTTGATCGGCTCGAGCTTGCCGTTGTCCCAGTCGAACTTGACATGGTGGATCATCAGCATGGCGTCGGTGGAGTTCAGCTTGTTGCCGAAGCCGTTGTCCGAGAGCGTCCAGAAGCTGCCGTCGTCCATCGCCTTGATGCCGGAGAAGCCCTGCATCGGCTGGCCGTCGAAGGGCAGCGAGAGGCCCGTCGGGCGAACGCCGTCCTTGCCCGGCACGCTTGCGAGCCCGTCGGCGCGCTTGCGGTCGGCGGTGGAGAACTTGCCCGAGGTCTTGAGGTATTCGGCGGCGTCGGCCGGAGCCGCGATGATCGTGTTGGCCGGAAGGATCGCGTGCGCCTTGAGCGTTGCCGGGAACACCTTTTCTTCGGCCGCTGCCGGGGCGGTCATCAGAAGCGTCAGGGCCACGGAGGCAAGC
Source organism: Sinorhizobium sp. BG8 (assembly GCF_016864555.1). Taxonomy (NCBI): domain Bacteria; kingdom Pseudomonadati; phylum Pseudomonadota; class Alphaproteobacteria; order Hyphomicrobiales; family Rhizobiaceae; genus Sinorhizobium; species Sinorhizobium sp. BG8. The sequence goes on from NZ_CP044011.1 coordinate 2,233,375, forward strand.
AGTTGTCTCGTCATGTTGGTCACCATGGGTTGGAGTTGGGACGCTCCCCGGTAGGCGGTCCGTGTGACGTTGAGGTGATGATTGCTTGACGGTGCAATGAAGCTTTGATGACGCCCGCCTCGTGCGGTGCCGGCCGGTCGTGGCCTTCGCGTCAGGCGCGGGAGGCGGCGACGAGCGTCGCAAACCGGCCCGGCGTCATGCCGTGCGCCCTCTTGAAGTGCCGAGTGAGGTGCGCCTGGTCGGCAAACCCACTCGCATAGGCGGCCTCGGCGATGCTGTCGCCGCGGGCGATGATCGAGCGCGCCCTGTCCAGCCGCCGCATGACGAGATAGCGGTGCGGGCTCGTCCCGAGCAGGCGGCGGAACTGGCGTGACAGGGTGAAGCGGTCGAGCCCGGTCACCTCTTCCAGATCGTCCGACGTGAGCCCGCGTTCGAGGTTGTCGCGCAGGAAGTCGGCCGCTCGCGACACGGCGGCACGCGCCGGACGGCCCGGCGCCGAAGATACCGGAGCGCCGTCCGCATGGCGCAACAGGCCGTCGGCGAGCTCGGCCACGAGAGTGTCGAGCTTCATCGGGTCGATCTCGTGGTCGATGTCGCCGAGCGCATCGAGAATGAGCCGTGCGAGCACCGGATCGTCGAGGACCGGATCGGAGACGAAGGGCAGGCCGCCGAACTGCGGCGGAAGGGCCGCCTGAAGGCGGTCCGGTGGAATGTACATCATGCGGTAGCTGAGACCTTCATCCGTACCCGCCGCGCCGTCGTGCAGCTCGTCGGGATGGAGCACGATCACGTTGCCGGGAAGGCTGAACTGCGACACGCCCCGGTATCGGAAGGTCTGGATCCCGGAAAGCGTCATGCCGATCGCATAGGTGTCGTGGCGGTGCGGCGCGAAGCCGTTGCCGTGGAACCGCGCCTCGATCCGCTCTATCCCGCCGGAAGGCGGCGCCATGTGGATCCGGTCCGGATCGTCGCCGCAAGAACGTTCAATCGCCTCGTGATCGCTTCCGGCTAATGCATTGGCAGCGGACGGGCTCTCGCCATCCGCCTTGATCCTTTCCGCATGTTTCCGGGAGACCCATTGCATGTTCGACACCAAATTTGCCGTTGTCCTGCGAGACGATCTGATGACCTGGCAGAAACTCAACGTCACCGCCTTCCTCGCAACGGGGGTCGCCGGCCAGAAGCCGTCGATCATCGGCGAATCCTATCGCGACGCGGCGGGCAATGTCTACAACGCGCTGAGCGTCCAGCCGATCGTTGTCCTTTCGGCCGATGCGTCCACGATCGCCGCCATCCATCGCCGTGCGCTGGAGCGGGACGTCCAGGTCTCCGCCTATATCGAGGAGATGTTCTCGACCGGCCATGACGTGGCCAACCGCGAAGCCTTCGCCTCCTTTGGACCGGACGAGGCGAAAGTGGTGGGGATCGCGCTCCACGCGGACCGCAAGCTCGTGGACAAGGTGACGAAGGGCGCGAGGCTCCATGCCTGACCGGCATCCGTCGCTCTAGCCCGTGGCCGATGCCGCCCAGAGAAACTGCGCTTCGCTCTGCACCGCGCCGGGGCGCACCAGCCTTATGCGCCTGAGCGCGGCCTGCGGTTCCTCGCCGCGTTCGACGAGCAGCCTCAGGGCCACCATGCCCGAGCGGCCATGGCCGCCGTGGCAGTGGACGAGCACCGCGCCGCCTCGGTCGAGCAGGGCATGCAGGCTGTCGGAAATCGTCGGCCAGCTCGATGCATTCGAACCCGAGGGGCCTCCGAGGTCACGGACCGGCAGATGGAACCAGCCGATGCCCATGGAAGCGAGCCGGAGCCCGAGATCGCTGCATCCGCGCGCTTCCATCTCGAACGTGTCGGTCATGGAAACGACGACGTCGGCACCCCAGTCCCTGATCGTCCTGAGGTCCGCGTCGTAGGCGCCAGAGCGCCCCGGAATCCGGCTGATGCCGATCCGTCCGCCGCTCGCAAGCGGCACCGTGGCGATGGTGAATGGCTCTACCGGTTCCATGGCCAGGCATTTTACCCGCTCCTGCAGGGAGCTGGAACCGGAAAACGCGAGGATGCCCGCGATCGGGAGGTAAGGCCGTCCGTTGCCCGCCGCAGGACGCAGCGCCGGAGCCCGGCCGCGTTCGATGCCACGGGCTTCGCGTTAAAGTTCCACTGCCTCGAGCTTGCGGTTCACGAAGCGCAGGCCGACCTTGCCGTCTATGAGGTTCAGCGCGGTATTGCCGAAAAGCTCGCGCCGCCATCCGTGAAGCGCCGGAACGTCCGCGTTCTCGCCCTCGGCGGCGATCCTTTCCAGGTCGTCGCTGTTGGCGATGATCTTGGCGGCCACGCCCTCGCGCTCCGATATCAGCTTCAGGAGCACCTTCAGGAGTTCGCTTGCGGCTGCTGCCCCTTCCGGCAGTTGCGGCTGGCGGGGCAGGCGCGGCAGATCGGTCTTCGGAACGGCCAGTGCCGTGTTGATCGCCTCCAGAAGCGCCGCTCCGGACTGCGAGCGCTCCCAGCCCTTGGGAATGGTGCGCAGCCGTCCCAGCGCTTCGGCATCCGCCGGCTGCTGCTGGGCAATCTCGTAGATCGTGTCGTCCTTCAGGATGCGCGAACGCGGCACGTTGCGGCCGCGCGCCTCACGCTCGCGCCAGGCGGCGACCTTTTGGAGAACAGCAAGTTCCTGTGGTTTCTTCACCCGCATCTTCAGGCGCTTCCAGGCGTCGTCCGGGTGGATGTCATAGGTTCCGGCCGACTCGAGGATCGCCATTTCCTCCGTCAGCCACAGGGAGCGTCCTTCGCCTTCCAGCTTGGCCTTCAGCGTCTGGTAGACGTCGCGAAGGTGGGTCACGTCTGCCAGCGCATATTCGAGCTGCTTGTCCGTGAGCGGCCTGCGGCTCCAGTCGGTGAAGCGCGAGGACTTGTCGATCTGCACGCCCTTCGTCCGCTGCACGAGTTGGTCGTAGGAGACGCTCTCGCCGAAACCGCAGACCATGGCGGCGACCTGCGTGTCGAAGATCGGATGAGGAATGAGATTGCCGCGATTGTAGATGATCTCGATATCCTGCCGTGCCGCATGGAAGACCTTGATCACTTGCGGATTGGCCATCAGTTCGAAGAACGGGGCGAGATCGATGTTCTTGGCGAGCGGATCCACGAGCACCGCGATGTCGGGCCCGGCCATCTGGATGAGGCACAGTTCAGGCCAGAAAGTCGTCTCGCGCAGGAATTCCGTGTCGATCGTCAGGTAGTCGGATTTGGCAAGAATCTGGCATGCGTCGGCAAGAGCCGCGGTCGTCTGGATAATGTCCATCAATATACTCGGGCGGGAAGTCTCAATCTGGTTGGCTATGGTTTCGGGGGCAAAACCCGGTCGGAGCGCGTGTGCCGCAGGCTGTATATCGGATCTGCTCGGAAGGAAAGGTTCAGAAAATATCGATCATTTCCGAATCGTTCCGATGCCCGCAGGGCCAGGATACAGCCTGTCCGAAGAGCTGGGGTCAATGGAACGCCTGACTGCAAACAACGCTGGACAGACCCTCAGGGTCTTGTTTCGCATTTGCTTGCTCTCGTTCGATCCAATCTGCCTCAACGGAACACGCACTCTTGTTGGGTTCAGACCCTAGACCCTTCACCATTTTGCCACAATCGAAAATTTCGCCGCTGCCGCAGTGTTTCGCGGGTTCGCCGTGGTCAGGAGACGCGCACGAAGCTGCTCATTCCCGTCTTCTGATGCTCGATGATATGGCAGTGGAGCATCCAGTCGCCGGGATTGTCGGCGACGAACGCCAGCTCCGCCACCTCGTCGGGCGAAAGCAGGATCGTGTCCGTCAGCTGCCCTGTCATCTCCCGCTTGTTGGACCGCAGGATGCGGAAGCTCAGGCCGTGGAGATGCACGGGGTGAGCGTGCGGCGTGCGGTTCTTGACTTGCAGTATGTAGCTCTTGCCGAGTTTCAGGTCGGCCAGAGGTGCAACCGGATCAGGCGTGTCGCCGGACCACGCGACCTTGTTGATCGCCCAGAAGGTATAGCCCAGCGTTCCGCAGAGATTGGGCTTGGCGGCGTGCTCGGCGGTCGCGGTGAACTCGAGCGGTATCGTCACGGCGGAGGAGAGGTCGGCTTCGGCGACCGGGTTGGCGGGCAGGGCCTTCACGTCGCGCAGGTCGCGCTTGAGGCTGGTGCCCGTGGCCCTGAGCCTGGCGATCGTCCACGGCGTGGTGCCGCGGAAGTTGCCGAGCGTCGCTTCCGTGCCCTCGCTGTCGGAGACGCGCACCACCAGGTCGAGGCGCTGGCCGGGGCCGATATCGTACCGCCCGAGCGGGAAGGGGGCCACGACGGGATTTCCGTCGATGGCGATGACCGTCGCCGCCGCGCCTTCGAGGCCGATCGTATAGATCCGCGTGACGTCGGTCGCGGCAAGCCTCAGGCGGACGAGGCCGCCGGCGGGCACGTCGTAGACCGGTCCCTCTAGCCAGTTCGCGGTTTTGACGGTGCCGTAGGTTCCGCCCCGGGCCGCGTCGCGCGGCTTGAAGGGCGCGATGAACTGGCCGTCGGACCCCAGCCGCCAGTCGCGCATGTTGAGCACCACCTCGGCGTCGAAGACCGGATCGTCGGGATTCTCCACCACGATCACGCCGGTGAGCCCATGGCCCATCTGCGTCAATGTATTGCAGTGGGGGTGATACCAGAAGGTCCCGGCGTCCGGCGGCACGAAGCGGTACTCGAAGCTGTCGCCCGGATAGACGTAGGGCTGCGTCATTTCCGGAACGCCGTCCATGGCGTTGGCAATCCTTAGCCCGTGCCAGTGAACGGTCGTCGGCTCGTCCAGCCTGTTGATGAGCCTGGCCGCGAATTCCTCGCCCTTGCGCATGCGCAGGACCGGCGGCACGCCGCTCGCCTCTTCGCTGAGCCGGTAGGACATCGTCCCCCTGGTCGGTGCGCTTCCCGTCAGCAGTGCTTCCGAGGAATAGGCGGTCAGTTCTGCGGGCGTGGCGGCAAGGGCTCGGCGGCCGGCCGAGAGCCCGAGGCCCGTACCATAGGCGCCTGCGGCGAGCGCCGATGTTGCAAGGAATGTGCGGCGGCTGATCGGCACGGGAATGCTCCTGCTGGCCGGTGAGTTCGCTCCTGCTTTAAACCTGAGACGCGCTGTCATCAATCGCGGTCTCGCTGGCATCTTGCCGCAGCCGCGCCTTCAGCCCCTGTCGTCCTTGTCGGAGCCCGCGAGCTTGGTGAAGAAGGCGGAGGTCCTGAGCAGGTTGCGGAAGCGGCCGCTGCGGGCTTCCGCCGGCACCGGTGCGCGCGCCGTCATGCGCAGAGCCGTGTAGGCCATGAAGGCGACCAGGATGACGGCGGTGTAGATGAACAGCGCCTGCGGCCCGAAATGGTCGAGCAGGACGGAGGCGAAGAGCGGTCCGATGATCGCGCCCGCGGACCAGAAAAACAGCATGCCGGCGGAAACCAGCGCATGTTCGCCTTCGCCAGCGTGGTCGTTGGCATGTGCGGAACAGAGCGAGTAGAGCGGCATGGCGAAAGCGCCGAAGACGAAGATGCCGACGAAGTTGCGCCACTCGTTGCCGCCGGCGAAAATCGCCAGGTAGAGCGCGGCAAGCGCCGAGCCGAGGGTTGCGACGAGAATGATCACGCGCCGGTCCAGCCGGTCCGAATAGATCCCGAGCGGATATTGCAGCACGACGCCCCCGACGATGCCGGCGCTCATGAAGCTCGCGATCTGCGTGACCGAAAGCCCAATCTGCTCGGCGTAGATGGGCCCGAGCGACCGGAACGAGGCATTGGTGAGCCCGACGACGATGCAGCCGATCGTCGCGAGCGGCGAGATGTTCCAGAGCTTCCTGACGTCGAAGCGGATGGCTTCCGGTGCAACCGGTTTCGAGCGGTCCGCAAGCGAGATGGGCACCAGCGAAAGTGTCAGCGCCATCGAGATGATCGCGAAGAGCTGGAAGCCGCCGATGCCGACGCCGGGGATCATGTACTGGGCGGCGGTGACCGATCCGAGGTCGACCAGGCGGTAGATCGACAGGGTGCGGGCGCGGTTTGAATTCGTCACCTTGGCGTTCAGCCAGCTTTCGACGGTTGCAAACAGGCTGGCAAAGCAGATGCCCGAGACGAGCCGCATCCCAAACCAGAAGGACGGATCGATTACCAGCGCCATCGCGATCGATGAGGAAGCTGCGATCGCGGCCATCGCCGAGAAGGTCCGGATGTGGCCGATCGCCCGCAGCATGCGCGTCACGTAGATGCAGCCGATGGCAAAACCGATGTTGTAGCCGGCGCCCACGATGCCGATCAGCGACGTCGAGAACCCCTCCTGCGAAGCCCTCAGCGAAATGAAGGTACCCTGGAGGCCGTTGCCCCCGATCAGGATGCCGGCGGTGACGAGTAGGGGGATGAGGGGACGGATCTGGCTCATGGCGCCGCTATGGTTCGCGAATCGGCATCGCTGTTTCGACGGTGCCATCCGTATATCCCGCAGGCAGCGGGCGACAGTGCAATAAATGCGACGAAGAATGTTTTTACTCGGCACCCAACCGCAGGCAAGCAACGCCGTTTGCTTGCTATGTCTAGTAGAGTATATTCTTATATGATAACCTAATAAAATAGTGGTGGTGCCGTGGGCCGGCGCCGTCTGCTTCTGCGAATGAATTTCCCACAGGAGGACAGCATGAAAGTCACACGCCGTGCCGCGTCGTTGGGTGGACTGGGTCTGCTCGCAGCAAGTGCAATCACACCGGCAAAGGCCTTTGATGAGCCGTTTGTCGATCCCTTCGAAGGAGAAGGCGATTTCTGGTTGGCCGTCGAAGCCTATATCTACGGCTATGCGCTCGTCACGATGGAAATGACCCGCCGGGTTGTCACCAATGTGGAGAAGCCTGTAGGCAGCAAGGGCCCGATGGGGCACATGATCAAGCTGCGCGAGTATCCGGACGCCTCCTTCACCGATGTGACGGCCCCCAACGCGGACACTCTCTACACCACCGCCTTCATCGACGTCGGCAAGGAACCCTGGGTGTTTTCGTTCCCGGACATGAAGGACCGCTACTTCCTGTTTCCCATGCTCGACGGATGGACAACCGTCTTCCAGGTGCCGGGGAAGCGTACGACCGGAGGCGACGCGCAGACCTATGCGATCACCGGCCCGGGATGGGAAGGCACGCTGCCGGAGGGCGTCACGGAATACAAGTCTGCGACGAGCCTTGTCTGGATCCTCGGGCGCATCTACTGCACCGGCACGCCTGAGGACTACAAGGCTGTCCACGCCCTCCAGGACGAGTGCAAGCTGGTGCCGCTCAGCGCCTACGGAAAGGACTGGACGCCGCCGCCGGGCAAGGTCGATCCCTCGATCGATATGAAGACGGCCGTTCGCGACCAGGTCAATCGGATGGACGCGGTCGAGTACTTCACGCTGCTCAGCGAACTCCTCAAGACCAATCCGCCGACGAGTGCCGATGCGCCGATGGTGGAGAAAATGGCGCGGATCGGCATCGTCCCCGGCAAGGATTTCGACAAGAGCAAGCTTGACGCCCATTTCATCAAGCGCATCCCCGAGATCGCCTTCGGCCGCATCATGCTGCATTTCAAGTTCAGCGACGGCGACGTCAAGAACATCAACGGCTGGGGCTTCACCACGAGGACCGGCATCTACGGCACCGAGTACCTGCAGCGCGCGCTGGTGACGGCCATCGGGCTCGGCGCGAACCGTCCCCAGGATGCGGTCTATCCCACCTCGCTCAAGATGAGTGACGGGCTCTTCTCCCGCTCCTATGATGGGTCGAACAACTACGTGATCACCTTTCCGAAGGGACAGACGCCGCCGGTCAGGGGGTTCTGGTCGATCACCATGTACAACGAGAAATACTTCTTCGTCGAAAATCCGATCAACCGGTACTCGATCAGCGCCCGGCAGGACCTGAAACCCAATCCGGACGGATCCATCGACATCTACATCCAGAACAAGACACCCGGCGCGGACAAGGAATCGAATTGGCTTCCCGCACCCGCGGGCAAGTTTGTCCTGATGATGCGGCTCTACTGGCCGGATGACAGCCCGCCCTCGATCCTCGACGGGTCGTGGATCATCCCGGCGGTCAAGAAGGTGTAGTCGCTACCCGCCTTGGTCCGGGTCCCGGCTGCGTCTTCTGGGCGCCGGCCGGGCTGGCTTTCCGGAAGCCGGGGTGGCGCATCACCCCGGCAGCTTGGCAGCAAGCACGTCCAGCTTGCGGATCTCCGGCGGCCTGGCGAAGAGCTCTTCGGCCTTCGCCATCAGCGCTGCGGCGACCTTTCCGGAAAGATGTGCCTCCCGGGATGCCTCGTCCGGAAAGACATCGAAGATCGCGAAGGAGGAAGGCCCGGTCTGGAGGCCGAACCAGGCGACCGTGCCCGGCTCGGCTTCGACGAGCGGCAGTCCCGAACGCAGGAAATCGGCGACCGCCTGTTCCTTGCCGGGCTTTGCTTCAAGCGGAACGTAGAGTGCGTATCTGGCCATGAAGAACTCCTCCCTTTAGAGCAATGCATGCTTGGAAGAAGATACGCCTCGCGCCCACGCATAGATACGGCGCATGAGGCGCTGCCGGGAGAAACCGCGGACAGGCTTGAAGGCGAGAATCACCCGCCGCTGTTGCGGCAACGTATCACGCCGTCCGTGCAAGCAAGGACATCTTCAAGTCTCCGCCAGGATTGTCCTCCACAGGCAAGCAACGGCGAAGATTTGCTGCATCGCAAAAAAGCCTTTTCTTCGCCCTAAAAGCCCTCGCTTCAAGTTCAGTGCAGCGGGTAATCATGAAATATGTCAAGGAATTCGAGGCCTTGAGAGGCGTGCTCGCCCTCTGGGTCCTGGTGGGACATGTCGCTTCCGCCACAGCTCTTCACGGGCGCCTCTTCCAGGAACGGTTCTACAACGAGTACGCGGTGGATGTATTTATCATCCTCAGCGGCTTTGCCATCACGGCGCTGATCGACAAGCGGCCGGAGAGCTATCGCTTCTACATAACCCGCCGCGCCTTCCGCATTTTCCCCGTCTACCTCTTCTACCTGGTCCTCTCCGTTGCGGTCGCCGAGATCGCCCTGCAGATCTGGCAGGCATCCCCGGAAGGATCGATGAAGGCGGCCCGCATCCAGATTGCCTCGGATGCGCTCGTCCACTGGCCGGGACATCTCTTCGCCCACCTGACCGGGCTTCACGGCCTCGTGCCGCCGAAGCTGCTGCCGTCGACGGACTATGCGTTCCTCGGGCAGGCCTGGAGCGTCTCCCTGGAGTGGCAGTTCTACCTGATCGCTCCCTTCGTCATCGCCTTCGTCGCCCGGCCGGTGTCGTGGCGGGCAATCGCTCTCGTCCTCGGCGTGGCGCTTGCGGCCGCGTATGTCGAGCCCCGGCTCCCGAACAGCTTCATCGGCAAGTGGATGGTGGAGTTCGGCATCGGGATCGCGACCTTCTATTTCATGAAGCACCGCGAAGCGGGCAATCCGTTCCTGAAATCGCTGCCGCTCGTCCAGCTCTGGGCGATCGGCATCGCGCTCTGCGTCCTCGAACGCTCCATCGCGATGATGCCGCTGGTTCTCTGGCTCACGGTGATCCTCGTCGTCATTGGTGCGCGTGAGGGCAGGGGGCCTATCTTCTCCCGCCTGTCCGCCATGGCCTGCGGCGCGCCGCTGCAATGGCTGGGCGGCATGGCCTACTCGCTCTATCTCTCCCACATGCTGGTGCTCCTCCTCGCGCTGAAGACGATGGAAACCACCGGCATCACGGAGCCCCTTGCGCAGGCGGCCTATCTCCTGACCGTCACCCTCGTCGGCTCGCTCGTCCTGTCGCGCCTTTCCTATGTCTTCATCGAGAGGCCGTTCAACGACTTCGGCCGCAGCCTCGGTCGGACCGCATCCGCGTCGCCGGCACCCTCCGTCGCGAGCGGCGCCGACCATGTCCTTGATGGCGAGGCACTGTCTTCCGCCCGAGGCTAGGGCAAGGCGGAACAGCGCCAGGTCGCGAATGTCGCCAACGGCAAGCCCGGCTCAGGGCGCAGGCCCGCGTTCTGAGCCATGGGCTGCTGGCGAATGCTTGCGGATAGCTCCTGAGCCGTCAGCCGCGCCGCGCCGCTTCTATTTCGGCGACGTCGATCTTCTTCATGGTCATCATCGCTTCGAACGCGCGCTTGGCTTCGCCGCCGCCGGCCGCCATCGCGTCGGTCAGTGCGCGCGGAGTGATCTGCCATGAGATCCCCCACCTGTCCTTGCACCAGCCGCACGCGCTCTCCTGGCCGCCATTTCCGACGATGGCATTCCAGTAGCGGTCGGTCTCCTCCTGGTCGTCGGTTGCGATCTGGAATGAGAAGGCCTCGTTGTGCGTGAACACGGGGCCGCCGTTCAGGCCGAGACAGGGAATGCCGGCGACGGTGAATTCGACGGTGAGAACATCGCCCCTGTTGCCGCCCGGGAAGTCGCTCGGTGCGCGGCGCACCGCATCCAGTCTGCTGTCGGGAAAAAGGTCGCAGTAGAAGCGGGCGGCAGCCTCGGCGTCCTTGTCGTACCAGAGGCAGATCGTGTTCTTCGCCATTGCGTGCTCCTTTCGGTGGGGACCGTTCGGCCGTGTCTCCTCTGAAATAGGCGGCCGCGCGCAATTCTCCACCCCGGAATGCCCGCCTCGCGGGGGCGGGATAGCAAGGGGCGCTGCCGGCTTCGGCTGGAGGTCGCAAATCGGTGTTCTCGGGATGGCTCCCGGCCCGCAACGCGCTCTAGAACCAGAGGTCGCGAACACACCGTCCTGTGGAAGGCAGATCCTCGAACGTGTCGAGGCCGTCGAAGTGATCGATGGGAAGATCGGCGACCGCGTCCGGCGGCGCAAGCCTCATGTTCACCGCCATGCGCCGGCGACCGTCCTTGCCCGTTCTGAGGCCGCGCCAGCTGACCACGCAGGCGCAGGACGGGCAGAACAGGATTTCGAGCGACGACGTGTCCCTGCCGGAACGCGTGTAGGATGCGGTCTCCCCGGTGACGGCGATCCGTTCGCCTTCATAGTCATAAGCCCACAGCGCCCCGTAGCGTCGGCATAGCGTGCAATTGCACGCCGTGATCGAGCCCGGGTCACCGTCCAGTGTCCATCCGGCATTGCCGCAATGACATGAGCCTATCAACATGCGCGATGATCCCGTTGCTCCGGAACGACGCCATAATGCCCCGATGCCGCGACGTCCGCAACCAGCGGGGGCCGAACGGATTGCGCATGCGGCAGATGGGCCGCAAGGGCTTCGCCATCCACTGCCGTCCCCCATGGCAGGCGGCGCGTTCCCGCCGTCGTCTGGGCAGCCTGCGGGAACTGTGGCATAACTAAACCATGGCGATAAACGTCTTGGCGATCCATCGCGACACGGTCGGGAAGGAACAGGCAGCAGGCAACTCGCTTGCGACCGCCTATTCCGTGGCAGTTCTGTGCTGGCTGCTGTCGGCCGGCGTCTATATCGCTGCGAAATGGGTCTCGACCGAAATGCCGCCCTGGGCGCTCTGCTTCTGGCGCGTGCTGATCGCCTGGGCGATCCTCCTGCCGGTCGTGCGCCGGCATTTCGGAGACATGGTCGCGCTGGTGCGGGCTCGTGGCCTCGAACTGCTTGCCATCGGCGGCATGGGTCTTGCGATCTGCCAGGGTCTGATCTTTGTCGGCCTCGAACATGCCGATGCTACCACCGCCGGCATCATCATTGCGCTCATCCCGATCATCACCATGATCCTTGCCCGTTTCATCCTCGCCGAGCCCATGGGACGCTGGCAGGTGATCGGCTCGATCCTGGCCTTCCTCGGCATCGTGGTCATCATCGTCAAGGGCAGCCCGGCCGCGCTGGTGAACCTCGATCTCAATGCCGGTGAACTGTGGATCGTCGCCGGCGCATTCTGTTTCAGCCTCTATACCGTCCTGCTGCGCCGGGCGAACTTCGAGGTGGATCGCCTCTCGCTCCTCGTGCTGCTTCTCGGCGCGGCGGTGCTCACGGCGCTCCCGTTCTACCTGTTCGAGCTTGCCTCCGACGAGCGCTCCACGCTCAACGCCAGCGGGCTCTTCGCGCTCGCCTATGTGGCGATCCCTGGTGGGGCGCTGATGTACTACCTGTTCAATCGCAGCATCGAGGCCCTGGGCGCGGCCCGCGCGGGCGTATTCCTCTACATCCAGACGATCTTCATCGCGGTGCTCGCCTACCTCATCCTCGGCGAACAGTTGCAGACCTATCACCTCGAAGGCGCGGCGCTCATAATCGCCGGCCTGCTTCTCATCATCCTGCTGAAGCCGAAGACCACGCCGGAGGCCGCGAAGGTCTGAGGGCGACGGCGTCGCCATGGCCGGAGAAAGCGAGACGTTCCGCGCTTCCGCCGGGGCGTCCGGGCGAGGAGCGTGGCCTGAGCCCGAGGAAGGGTTTCCGTTCTAGCAAAATGCCGCGTCAGGGACGGCCGGAATCCGCCATAAGCAGACGGCGTTGGGGCCCTTCTCTTGTCCCGGTTAGGCCGAGGTATACACTGGTTGGCCTCATTGGCACGGGATATCGGCTAGCCGACGGAACACGTTCTCTGTCGTGGTGGTCAGGAGGCTACAATGGTTACCAGGATATTCGCCGCTGCTGGTTTCATTGCTGCCGGGTGTGCAGCCACGGCGGCTGAGGACCTCAGCGGTCGCTACAAGGTCAACGGCACACTTGCCAACGGCAGAACCTATTCAAACTGGGCGGTCATCAAGATGAGCTCCGAGAATACGTGTGACATCACATGGAGCGATGGCACGAAAGGCGTCTGCATGCTGAACGGCACGACCCTTTCCTACGCATCGGTCATCTTGCCGGGCTTGCCTGGCGGGGAACACCCCTTCGGAGAGATATGCGTAAAGGCGGAACCACAGGTGGGGGTCTATCAGGTCGCTCCCGACGGGAGCATGGAGGGCGCCTACTTTGACAACACAAGCAACAAGGGTGGGCACGAGAAATTGACCCCGGTTCGCTGATCGCCAGGCCGAGACGCCTGGCTGCCCCTGTGCCTTGCCGCATGCAGCTTCCACGGCTCTCAATGGCGAGTCCGCTCAGGGCCGAATGCTGCCCTCTCTGCGCCATTGAAGGAACGCGCGCTGAAGAAGCATCTCGGCGCAAGAATACACGATGCGATGGATGACAGGTGTCCCGGTGCAGGAGGATCGCCGTTCGAACAAAGTTCCCGTTGCCGGCCCTCTCGAAATTGCTTTGTGACATGGAAAGTAACGATGGGCAGGAACATCAGTCCAATTCATTTTTGTTTCTGCGTCATCAGGTATATTCTGTCCAATATTCAGCAAGACATTGAGTGAGGAGATCGCGAGGGGAGGTTCCTATGCTACGCGTTACCGTGGACATTTTTTCGGGCCGGCCGAATCCGACCTGGGTCGTGACGGATGACAGAAAAATTGAACGCATGCTCAAGGCATTCGCCGAAAATCCTGCAGCGCTTTCGAAAGTCGGGGAGGGTCACCAGGGCCTCGGATATCGGGGCATTCAGCTGCGGCTCCTCGGTGACGACAACGAGTTCAAGCTACCGTTCCAATTCGTCATTGCAAACGACGCATCGGATGCTTCGCGCTCGCTGCTCGACGTTGCCCGTGGCCTCATCGAGGACATGACCGAATCCCGCATTCCCTTTCCCGACCATCAGTTGACGCCGCTCGACAAGAATATCCGGAAGTATGTTCTGAAACGCTTCGAGGAGTTCCACAGGTCGCCGTTCAGGCTCTATCCGCTCGACATCTTCACGAAGCGGGGCATTCGCGTCACGGTCCGTGACCCCAATTGCCGGGAGTGCCAGTACGAAGAGAGCCGCTTCAACCCGGGTTTCTGGAACAACGATCCTTACGTGCGCGCCAACAACAACTGCTACAACTATTCCCGCAACTGGCGGACGGACACCTTCGCCCAGCCGGGGCGTGCCTCGGGCCACTGGCCCAACCCGATGGCCTGCGGCGACGTGAGCGCAGGCGCGATGTCGGACGGACTGAAGAAGCGATGCGACTGCCTGCCGAAGGATGAGTACCCGCGCAGGCTCGTGGCTCTCGTCGTCGATCCCGGGTTCGACTACCATTGGTACCGGAAGCAGAAAGGTGGATTCTGGGGACACAAGCCGGGCCAGACCGCCGCGCGCAATGTTGACAACAGCAATGTCGTCATCACCAATCCCGAAACCTGCGATCGGGGAGGCTACACGGACTTTTGCGGCTATTTCTACGCGGGAAAGAGCGTTCAGATCATCTGACCGGTCGTCCTCGACCTCTGAACCTCCGGCGCCACGCCGCCTGCGGATCATGGGCGGGGGCGTCGGTCCTTGTCCTTGCGCTGGCGGTCTTGCCGGCCGGCGCAGGCGGAGGAGCCGCAATGCAAGTGGAACTGGACATCATGAGCGGCAGGCCCAACCCGGTCTGGGACCTCACGCCTGCGCAGGCCGATGAGCTGGGCGATATCGTCGAAACCTTGCCGACGGGCACGGGGACACCGCCGCCGGACCCCGGTCTCGGCTATCGCGGCTTCGTCGTAACCGACAAAGCCCGGCCGTCATGGCGGCTCGGCGTCTTCAAGGGGTTCGTCCGCATATCGGGTGGTGGGCCTACGGAGATCCGGAACGATCGGGACCGGAGGCTCGAGCGCTGGCTCCTCGATTCTGCAGGTACGCTATTGGGCGACCAGATCCGTCGTCGCGTTCCGCTGGAGTGAGGGGACGTCTCTGCCTCCGTCGCCTAAAAGTTCCCGACCACGGTGTGTCGTGGTCGGGAACGTTGTCGATCCATGCGCCCAGGCGGGGATGGTGCGGCCTATGGGGTGCCGGCCTTGTGGCGGCGGTCAGGCGAACCTGGCCCGTATCGAGACGGCAAGCGCAAATCCGCATTTTCCAACACCCAGGGACAGAATGAATGCAACCGGCCATGCGATGGCGAATGCCCGGCTCCACTCGGTCAGGCAGTCGGTCGTGAAGCCGACATGCAGGAGCGAGAAAAAGCCGGTCATGAGGAAAGCCATCATCCCCGAGATGAAGAACTGTGCGAGGATGATTGTTTTTGTGTCGTTCATGGTATCTCCACATTGTCGGGTGGAGCGCGCTCTTCACAAGCCGCAGCACCACCTTGGTTAGGGTTGGTGCCGTGGGTTCGCGTAGCGACTTTCCCGCTGTCGCGGGGGCCGGAATAACCACACCGGCCTAAAACTTTTCGACTGTTCACCTCTAGCTGAGTCCCGGTTCTGGTCAAGCCGGGAACGGCTTCGGGGAAACTGGTGGCACTTGCTGCATGATACCGCGATTTTCCGGAATTATGCAGCAGATGCCTCCACTGTCCGCTTCTGGGCCCTTTGCGGACTCTCCAAGCTACTATTGTGATGCCCTTCAAAGTTAGCTTCAGCGCCCTAATTCTCTTCAAAACCGGCACCACAAGCATGACTACGCTTGAAAGAAATCGCTTTTCGCATCGCTAGGGGGAGACAGGTGATGGAGATTTCCCGTTGTCTAAGACATGCGACCTGCCTGATAGGCGTGGGGTTGGCCGTTGCGATCGCGGGAGCAGGCCGTGCGGATGACGATCGAGTTCCCCGGGCAACCGAGGCGTTCAAGGGAACAATCGGCAAGACTTATCAGGAATCGACGCCCGCATGGCCAGCGATCCCCACGGCCCAGGAGAGTGCGCCGAATGTCGTGCTCATTCTTCTGGATGACGTCGGGTTTGGGCAACCCTCGACCTTCGGCGGGCTGATTCCGACACCCAACTTCGACAAGCTCGCAAGCGAGGGATTGCGATACAACCGCTTCCACACCACCGCGATCTGCGGACCGTCCCGCGCCGCGCTTCTGACAGGCCGTAACCATCACGACACAGGCAATGGCTTCCTGATGGAATGGGCGACCGGCTTTCCGAACTACAGCACGATGATCCCGCCGGAAACGGCGACGGTCGCCGAGGTGCTGAAGGAGAACGGTTATGCGACCTGGTGGTTCGGCAAGAACCACAACACGCCGGATTGGGAGACGTCAGTAGCAGGTCCATTCACACGATGGCCGACAGGCCTCGGCTTTGAGTACTTCTATGGCTTCAATGCCGGAGAAACGCACCAATACTACCCTGTGATCTTCGAGAACACCACGCCGGTCGAACCGGACAAGAGCCCCGAGCAGGGCTACCACTTCATGACCGATATGACCGACAAGGCGATCGCGCGCATGAAGTACTTCAAGTCGGTCTCCCCGAAGAAGCCGTTCTTCATGTACTTCGCGCCCGGTGCGATGCATGCGCCCCATCATGTCACCGCCGAATGGCGCGAAAAGTTCAAGGGCAAGTTCGACATGGGCTGGGAGAAGTATCGCGAGCAGGTTTTCCAGCGCCAACTGGAAATGGGGATAATTCCGGCAGGGACCAAACTGACGCCACGGCCGGATTGGGTTCCGGCATGGGACTCACTCTCAGACGAGCAAAAGCAGGTCTATAACCGCTTGTTCGAGAACTATGCGGGCTATTTCGCCTTCACCGACCACGAAATCGGCCGCCTCGTCGACGCCATCCACGAACTGCCCGATGCCGACAACACCATGATAATCTACATCGCCGGTGACAACGGGGCATCGTCCGAAGGTGGGCCGGACGGCACGCTCAACGAGATCAAGTCGCTGAACGGCTTTGCCACCGACATCAAGGATACGCTCAAGCGGATTGATGAAATCGGCGGACCCAACTCGGAACCCCACTATCCGGTGGGCTGGGCTTGGGCGGGTAACACCCCGTTCCAGTGGGTTAAACAGGTCGCCTCGCATCTGGGCGGGACGCGCACAGGCATGGTGGTGACATGGCCTGAGAAGATAAAGCCGGACAAGCAGCCTCGCGACCAGTTCCTCCATCTCGTCGACGTGGCACCGACGATCCTCGAAGCCGCTCATGTAACCATGCCGACCGAGGTCAACGGCATCAGGCAGTTGCCTATCGCTGGAGAGTCATTTGAGGCGAGTTTCACCGACCCGAAGGCGAAGAGCCGCACCGAACAGTATTTCGAGATTCTCAGCAACCGCTCGGTCTACTACGAGGGATGGAAAGCCGATGCCCAGCACACTTTGCCGTGGCGTCAGGACCTTGCACCCGGCAAGTGGGACGAAGACCGATGGGAACTTTATAACCTCGACAAGGACTTCTCCGAGGCCAACGATCTTGCCAAGGAGATGCCCGAGAAGCTCGCCGAACTGAAAGGTCGGTTCGATGAACTGGCGCGTGAATACCACGTCTATCCGCTCGATGATCGTGGTGCCGCGCGGCTGGCAATCGCCAAGCCCACGCCTCCGGGCTTCGATCCTGATGCGAAGACAATCACCTTCTACAAGGGCGCGACGCGCCTAGCCGAAACAGCCGCACCGCAGATGAAGAACCGGTCTTGGTCGCTAACGGCCAACGTGGCCGCAGACGGTGAAAAGACTGAAGGAGTGATCCTTGGTTTCGGCGGCGTTGCTGCAGGCATGACGTTCTACATCAAGGACGGAAAGCCCATCTTCGACTACAATTGGTTTGAGGAGCATTTCACCGTCAAATCCGACGCAGTGGTGCCAAAGGGAGACGCCGTCATCCGCCTCGTTTTCGACTACGAGGGCGGAAAAGAACTCGGCAAATCCGGTACTGCCAGCATATTCATCGATGACAAGAAGGTCGCCGAAGGAAAGATCGAGAAGACCGTCGCGGGTCGCTTTGGGATCGACACCTTTGGCATCGGTGAAGATAGCGGGCAACCGGTGACATTTGATTACAAGCCACCCTTCACCTTCAACGGTGACCTGAAGGAAGTTCAGATCGAGTTGAAATGACACTGCTGGCGTTGGCGTGCATGTCTGCAATTGGCGCATTGCGGACGATGACCGCGGGCCGCTCTCGGGCCTAAAGCTGCCGGCGCCGCAGCGCTTTCGGTTGGTGGCATTCGCCGCATGATACCGCGAATTTCCCCGCTGACGGCAGCCATGCGATCATCCTGTCGTTCCGCCGCGGATACACTGCGAGGCGTCGTGGCGAGGCGGGATCGGCGCTCTGTGCGGAGGAAGGACGTGAGCTTCCGCACCGGGGGTCCGCAGAAAATGGTTCCCCTCTCACCCCCTTAAAAAGGGGCGGGACGTGCCTGTGCGGCACATATGAATGGACCGGCGACTGGCCGGGCCGAAGAGCGGCCGATCCGCCAAGGCGGAACGGCTCTCTGAAAGCCCGCCTTTCGTGGCGCCGCGGCGACCGTGCCAAGGTCCCGCCGCGAGTGCCACCCTGGAAAGGTGCCGTCATCCGCGCAGAGGAACCGGAGTTGCGGGCACAAACCGCCGAACGGGGCGCCGCAAGGTGCCATATGTTTCATTTCACGAGGCAGCTTCCGGCGCCCCGTCCGAACCCTTCTGCAAACCCACGGCGGCAAATCGCGCGTGGATATCCGTGCTTCCCGATTCTTCGAGCCTTTGCAGAGGTACCGGGCAGGCCGCGACGCCTCGGGGCGGGCTTCCGGGCAAAGCACGCTCCGCCATTCAGCGTCGAAGCCTTGACAAATCGGAGCTGTCATGCGCTTTTCCGCCCGAATTTCGAGAAGCGGTCGCTCGGCGCTCCGGCGCGGCCCGTCAGCATTCCAGGATAAGACAATGCACCGTTACCGCAGCCATTCCTGCGCCGCACTCCGCAAGTCCGACGTCGGCTCGACCGCCCGGCTTTCCGGCTGGGTCCACCGCGTTCGCGACCATGGCGGCGTGCTCTTCATCGACCTGCGCGACCACTACGGCATCACCCAGGTCGTCGCCGATCCGGACAGCCCCGCCTTCAAGACCGCCGAGGCGGTCCGCGGCGAGTGGGTCATCCGCATCGACGGCCTGGTGAAGGCGCGCACCGACGACACGATCAACAAGAACATGCCGACCGGCGAGATCGAGCTCTACGCGCAGGAGATCGAAGTTCTCTCTGCTGCGAAGGAGCTTCCGCTGCCGGTCTTCGGCGAGCCGGACTATCCGGAAGACGTGCGCCTGAAGTATCGCTTCCTGGATCTGCGCCGCGAGACGCTGCACAAGAACATCGTCAAGCGCACCCAGATCATCGCCGCCATGCGTCGCCGCATGACCGATGTCGGCTTCACCGAATACTCGACGCCGATCCTGACGGCTTCCTCGCCGGAAGGCGCGCGCGACTTCCTCGTGCCGAGCCGCATCCACGAGGGCACCTTCTACGCGCTGCCTCAGGCGCCGCAGCAGTACAAGCAGCTCCTGATGGTTGCCGGCTTCGACCGCTACTTCCAGATCGCTCCCTGCTTCCGGGACGAGGACCCGCGCGCCGACCGCCTTCCGGGCGAATTCTACCAGCTCGACCTCGAGATGAGCTTCGTCGAGCAGGAAGACGTCTGGAACACGATGGAGCCGGTCATCCGCGGCATCTTCGAGGAGTTTGCAAACGGCAAGCCCGTCACGCAGACGTTCCGTCGCATCGCCTATGACGACGCGATCCGCACCTACGGCTCCGACAAGCCGGACCTGCGCAACCCGATCGAGATGCAGGCGGTCACCGACCATTTCGCCGGTTCCGGCTTCAAGGTCTTCGCCAACATGATCGCCTCCAACCCGAAGGTCGAGGTCTGGGCAATCCCGGCCAGGACCGGTGGTTCGCGCGCCTTCTGCGACCGCATGAACGCCTGGGCCCAGAGCCAGGGCCAGCCCGGTCTCGGCTACATCTTCTGGCGCAAGGAAGGTGACAAGCTCGAGGGCGCAGGCCCGCTCGCCAAGAACATCGGCGAGGAGCGCACCGATGCGATCCGCGTCCAGCTCGGCCTCGAAGACGGCGACGCCTGCTTCTTCGTCGCCGGTGACCCGGCCAAGTTCTACAAGTTCGCAGGTGAAGCCCGCACCAGGGCCGGCGAGGAACTGAACCTCGTCGACCGCGATCGCTTCGAACTCTGCTGGATCGTCGATTTCCCGTTCTTCGAATGGAACGAGGACGAGAAGAAGGTCGACTTCGCCCACAATCCCTTCTCCATGCCGCAGGGCGGCCTCGAGGCGCTCGAAAACCAGGATCCGCTGTCGATCAAGGCCTACCAGTACGACATGGTCTGCAACGGCTTCGAAATCGCGTCGGGCTCGATCCGGAACCAGTCGCCGGAACTGATGGTCAAGGCCTTCGAGAAGGTGGGCCTGAGCCAGGCGGACGTGGAAGAGCGCTTCGGCGGCCTCTACCGCGCCTTCCAGTACGGTGCACCGCCGCACGGCGGCATGGCGGCCGGCATCGACCGCGTGGTCATGCTGCTCGTCGGCGCGAAGAACCTGCGCGAGATCTCGCTGTTCCCGATGAACCAGCAGGCGCAGGACCTGCTGATGGGCGCGCCTTCGCCTGCAACGCCGGCGCAGCTTCGTGAGCTTGCGCTGCGCGTCATTCCGCAGCCGAAGAAGGATTGAGTGCAATGCTGGAGGTGCTGTTCGAACGTGGTCGAGCAGCATTTTCCCGCGCTCTGGCGGCGGCGCTCTCCGCCGCCCTCGCATACTGGCTGGCCCATCTGCTGTTTGGCCAGCCACAGCCGATCTTCGCCGCGATAAGCGCGTTGATCTGTCTCGCCCCCGGCATCGCGAATCATCTGCGGCAGGGCGCGAGCCTCCTCCTCGGCGTGACGATCGGCATTCTCGTCGGCGAGGTGGCCTTCCTCATTCCCTATGACATGGGCGAAATACGCCTGGCCTGCGCCACTTTTCTCGCGATGATGATTGCGTCCCTGTTCGGGCTCGCGGCCGTGGTGCCAATCCAGGCCGGCGCATCGGCCATGCTGGTCCTCTTGCTCGGACCCCAGACCGCCGGGCTCGTCCGGTTCCTCGACGTCATCGTCGGGGTTGCCATCGGTGTCGTCGTGGCGGTCGTTTTCTTCCGGTCGAAGCCTGCCTCTTAAAGCAGCCTTCCTAGGCGAAGACCCCGGGCGAAGCCGGGGCCTTCCGTTTGCGGCCGAAGGCCTACTCGTTGGCGGTTACCGTCACGCCCAGCACCTGCGGAATGGTGTTCGGCGCACCCATGGCGGCACCCATGATCATCGGGAAGGGGACCGGCTTCTCCGGCTCCGCGGTGATCGTCAGGTTCTTCGGGTCGTCGAGGTAGGTGGTCAGCGCCTGCGAGACCTGGTTCTGCAGTTCGGGCATGTTGAGCTGGGCCATCATGAGCGGCACGAGACCCTTCAGCGACTGCGCCATCTGATCTCCGCTGACGCCCTGTTCGGCACCGGCGATCTCGAGCAGCTTCTTGGTGAGCGATGCATCCTCGAAGCTGATGGAGGCGTTGTTGAAGGTCAGCTGCTGGACCAGTCCCATCATGGACATGCCGAGGGCGGCGTTTGCCTCCTCCTTGTTGGGATTGTCCTGCGAGGCCTTCATCGCGTCCTGCATGCCCTTGATGAAATCGGGCGTATAGCCGGAGAGGCCAAGGGAGAGATTGAGACGCCCGAGGTTGGCGAAGTCGAAGGCATACTCGTCGAGCGTCACCTTGCCGCTTGCCAGTTCCCAGCTGCCCTTGACGGTCACTTCGCCCTTGAGCGACTGGATGCCGAGCTTCTGGATCGTGTCCTTCGCCTTCGGATCCTCGACCTGGCTCAGATCGGCATTGATGTCGGAAACCGTCGCGTCGAACTCGATGCCGGCGTCGTTGTCCATCGGCGTGACGTTCGCTTCGATGCCGGAGAGCGAGAAGACCTGCTTGCCCTTCTCGGACAGGGTGACGGAGCCGGCGCTTGCGGACTCGTACATCAGAAGCGAGTCGAGCGTGTTGTCAGGCTCACCGGCCGGAATGGCAACGCCGGTCAGCTGCAGATCGTTGGCGACGATCGTCGTGTCGTTTTCCGTCTGGTTGATGTCCGGAAACGCAACCGTGTCGATCGTGTAGCCGCCCTCGCCATCTTCCTTGACACCGTCGAGCGTCACGTCGCCGATCTGTGCCGTCTTGCCGTCGCTCGACTTGACGTTTACGCCCTTGAGCGTGATCGTCGATCCTGCCACGTCGGCGTTGGCATAACCGACCGTGAAGCCGCTGGCGGCATAGCTCGCGTTCAGTTTGCTGACGAGGTCCGCGCCGTCGAGTGCGAAAGCCGGACCTGACAGCAGAACGAGCGAGGCACTCGCCAGCAGAGGGCGGAAGGTACGATTTCGAAGCATTTGGGGTCTCTCTTTCCTGGAAATCGGATGGCGGTATGTCCGCCCCGCCTCATATACGGAATTCCTTGCGAATATATTCTCGCCCGCACAGCAGTCTCAGACAAATGTGGCGATATTTCCGGGCTTTCGAATGGCTGTCGCGGGAAGCTATCCACAGCCGAATCGCCCGGTTTCCTTGCCGCGAATCGGACTAGGAGCTAGTCAAGTCCCATGGGACAAAACACTTTGCCGCCGGATGGCGGAGACGACCACATCCTGCCAGTCGATCTGAAGGCGGCGCTCGAAGAGCGCTACCTCGCATACGCGCTTTCGACCATCATGCACCGCGCTCTGCCGGACGTTCGCGACGGCCTGAAGCCGGTGCATCGCCGCATCGTCTACGCGATGAGCGAGATGGGCCTGCGCTCGAACACGGCGTTCCGCAAGTCCGCCAAGATCGTCGGCGAGGTGATGGGTAACTTCCACCCGCACGGCGACCAGTCGATCTACGACGCGCTGGTGCGCCTGGCACAGGACTTCTCCGTCCGCTATCCGCTCGTCAACGGGCAGGGGAACTTCGGCAACATCGATGGCGATAGCGCAGCCGCCATGCGCTACACCGAATCCAAGATGACGCCGGTCGCCGAGCTCCTGCTCGAAGGGACGGACGAGGACGCGGTCGACTTCCGCGATACCTACGACGAATCGAATTCCGAGCCGACCGTTCTTCCGGGCGCCTTCCCGAACCTGCTGGCAAACGGCTCCTCCGGCATCGCCGTCGGCATGGCGACCTCGATCCCGCCGCACAATGCGCACGAGCTCTGCGACGCGGCGCTGCATCTCATCCGCCATCCGGATGCGACGGTCGAGAAGCTCGTCGAGTTCGTTCCGGGTCCGGATTTCCCGACGGGCGGCATCATCATCGACGGCCGCGAGAGCATCATCGAGAGTTACAAGACGGGCCGCGGAGGTTTCCGGGTCCGCGCCAAGTGGGAGACCGAAGATCTCGGGCGCGGCGGTTATCAGATCGTGGTCACCGAGATCCCGTTCCAGGTGCAGAAGTCGCGGCTGATCGAGAAGATCGCCGAGTTGCTGATCGCGCGTAAGCTGCCGTTGCTCGAGGATATCCGCGACGAGTCGGCGGAAGACGTGCGTGTGGTGCTGGTGCCCAAGAGCCGTTCGGTCGATCCGACGATCCTCATGGAGTCGATGTTCAAGTTGACCGAACTGGAAAGCCGGTTCCCGCTCAACATGAACGTGCTCTCGATGGGCCGCATTCCGCGGGTCATGGCGCTGAACGAGGTTCTGAAGGAGTGGCTGGATCACCGCCGCGACGTTCTGATCCGGCGTTCGCGCTTCCGTCTCGCGGCGATCGAAAGGCGGCTGGAGATCCTCGGCGGCCTGCTGATCGCCTATCTGAACATCGACGAGGTCATCCGCATCATCCGCGAGGAGGATGAGCCGAAGCCGGTGATGATCGAGCGCTTCAGCCTGACGGACATTCAGGCCGAGGCGATCCTCAATATGCGGCTGCGCTCTTTGCGCAAGCTCGAGGAGTTCGAGATCCGCAAGGAATTCGATGCCCTCACGCAGGAGAAGGCGGACATCGAGGCGCTGCTTGCGTCCGATGACAAGCAGTGGCAGACCGTCGCCTGGGAAATCGGCGAGGTGAAGAAGAAGTTCGCCAAGGCAACCGAACTCGGCCGCCGCCGCACGCAGTTCGCCGAAGCGCCGCAGGCCGACGAGGAGGCCATCCAGCAGGCCATGATCGAGAAGGAGCCGATCACGGTCGTCGTCTCCGAGAAGGGCTGGATCCGGGCGCTCAAGGGGCACATGTCCGATACGTCCAGCCTGCAGTTCAAGGAGGGCGATGCGCTGAAGGTCGCCTTCACGGCGCAGACGACCGACAAGATCCTGCTGGTGACCACGGGCGGAAAGGCCTACACGCTGGGCGGCGACAAGCTGCCGGGCGGTCGAGGTCACGGCGAGCCGCTGCGCATCATCGTGGACATGGAAAACGACCAGGACGTCCTTACCGCCTTCGTGCACGACCCGTCGGCAAAGGTCGTCATCGCCTCGCGCCAGGGCAATGGCTTTGTCATCGCCGAAACCGAGATGATCGCCAACACCCGCAAGGGCAGGCAGATCATGAACGTGTCCATGCCGGATGAAACCGCGCTGGTCGTGCCGGTGCGCGGGGACCACGTCGCCGTCGTCGGCGAGAACCGCAAGATGCTGATCTTCCCGCTGCACCAGCTGCCGGAAATGACGCGCGGCAAGGGCGTGCGCCTGCAGCGCTACAAGGACGGCGGCGTCTCCGACATCCGCTGCTTCGCAATGGCCGACGGCTTGAGCTGGGACGACAGCGCCGGGCGCAATTTCGTGCGCAGCAAGGAAGAACTGGCAGAGTGGATAGCCGACCGCGCCAGCGCCGGACGCACCGTTCCCAAGGGCTTCCCGAGGAGCGGAAAGTTCAGCGGATAGCGCGGTATGCCC
This sequence comes from Sinorhizobium sp. BG8, assembly GCF_016864555.1. Taxonomy (NCBI): domain Bacteria; kingdom Pseudomonadati; phylum Pseudomonadota; class Alphaproteobacteria; order Hyphomicrobiales; family Rhizobiaceae; genus Sinorhizobium; species Sinorhizobium sp. BG8. The sequence continues at coordinate 2,257,981 of NZ_CP044011.1, forward strand.
GTTCGGTCCTGTCCGACAAGGGCGAGGATGAACACGTCAGGCACTGACGCCGCGGTCAACCGGTAAACGGGAACTCCGCGGCGGCATCCGCCGCACGAACCGCCTTCGATTTGCTCCGCATCTGCCACAGCGAATGGGCAAGGAGCGCCGCGATCAGAATTGAGCCGCCGACAACCGTCTGGCTCGAAGGTGTCTCCGCGAAGATGATCCAGACCCAGATGGGTGCCAGCACCGTTTCAAGCAGATAGAACATGCCGACTTCCGGCGCCGAAAGGTAGCGAGGACCGGTGGCGAGGCAGAAGAAGGCCAGCGGGATCATCACCAGCCCGTTGAAGAGAATGAAACCCGGCCTTGCGATCTCGAGGCCGCCCGCAGGAATGAGAAGCAGTGCGATCGTGCCGGGGAAAATCGCCGTCACGAGGGGCACCAGTCCCATCGCATGACCGCTCCTGCGGCTTATCGTGATTGCGGAGGCGAGGAGCAGGGCCGATGAGGCCGCCATGAGGTCGCCGAATATATTGCCGCTCGCAAATCCGTCGTGAACGATCAGGGCGACGCCCGCGACCATCGCGCCCATCGTGAGCAGGGTGGCATTGGACGGTCGTTCTCCCAGGAAGATCCACGAGAGAATCGCGGCGAACATCGACGTGAAAGCCAGGATGAACACGACATTCGCCGTCGACGTGTTGAAGACGGCGAGCACGAAGGTGAGCGAGTTGATGCCGTAGAGAATGCCGGCCACAAGTCCGATACGCCCGGGAACGAGCGGGATAGGTCGCCTCACTGCGAAACGGAGAAATGTCCAGACCGCCAGCGCGACCAGGAACGTGGCAAAGCTTCTGGCTGCAAGGATTGACCAGACATCGCCGTTCGACGAGCGAATCAACGGAATGTCGAAGGAGAGAGCGAGGCCGCCGATGGCCGTAATCAGGAGGCCCTTGCGGTGAAGGGCAGGATCGGTGAGCGTGGACAAGAGAAGTTCCAGGTTCGGGCGAGGGGCTTCCCAAGCTCAATCGCTCAGGATGTTTCCTCGCCGTTATAGCGCTCCCAACCGCGCGCCATAAGGTGCTCCTGCGGCAAAAATCGTTTCTTATAGTCCATCTTCCGCGAACCCTTCACCCAGTAGCCGAGATAGACGTGCGGCAGCCCGAGCGCCCGGGCCCGGCGGATGTGGTCGAGAATCATGAAGGTACCGAGCGAGCGGTCGACGAGTTCGGGATTGTAGAAGGAGTAAACCATCGACAGTCCATCATTCATCCGGTCGGTAAGGGCTACGGCTACGAGCTCCCCGCGTGGTTTCTCGTCGATCCCCGCGCCCTCCTGGCGGACCCTGTACTCGATGATCTTCGTATGAACATGGGTATCCTCGACCATCATCGCATAGTCGAGCACGGACATGTCGGACATGCCACCTTTCTGGTGGCGGGCATCCAGATAGTGGCGGAAGAGGGAGTACTGTTCGCTCGACGGCTCGGCAGGATACTCGTGCGCAATCAGGTCGGCATTGCCGGCGGTGACGCGCCGCATGGACCGCGTCGGTTTGAATTCGTTCGCGAGAATGCGCACCGAGATGCAGGCCCGGCAGGTTTCGCAGGCGGGCCGATAGGCGATGTTCTGCGATCGGCGGAAGCCACCCTGGGTCAGGAGGTCGTTAAGTTCCGGCGCACGCTCCCCGACGAGGTGGGTGAAGACCTTTCGTTCCATCTCATGCGGCAGATAGGGACAGGCCGCGGGTGCGGTGAGATAGAATTGGGGTGAAGGTGCAGCCTGCGTATTCATCTGCCGCGGGGCGACTCCGTCGTTTACTTCGCGTTACCAATAGCATTGGCGCAAGCGGGAAAAAGGTCAACAGTCCCGCATGCGACAATCGCAACTTGCCCTTAATATCCGTTCTGGCGACCCGATAAGGTCCAAAGCGTTTCGCGATCTCTGGGAGTCGCCGTCCCGCTTTGACTACCGATTCCTGCTGACATCCGTGTTCCGGAACCGGTGACCGGACCCGGCAGACACGCCTTAGAAAGGCGAGCGTCGCACCATGACGGTGCCGAGCAGAAGGTCGTGCAGCAGGCGGCCCCTGTCGGTGAACAGGCCGATCAGCATGACGAACGGCGTCAGCACGGCATTACCGATCCAGAAGAGCACGAGGTGGACGATCGCGGTCAGAAAATCGATCGGCCTACCATCGGTCCGGGCGAGGGCGAGCCCCATCACGTTCATGCCGACCGATGCCTGGTTCGCGCCACCCACCGTGAGGCCGAAGTAAAGCATGGCCACGATGGCGAAGAGCGCCGGGTACAGGAAGAAGCCGAGGCCGAGTGTCAGTATGCCGAGGAAGAACACGACCACGGCTGCAGGAACCCAGAGCAGCGCGATGATCGCGTAGTCGAGCAGAAATGCGAATATCCGGCGCGACAGGACGCCGCGATAGGCGCGCCAGTCGGTGCTCGGTACGCGAATCTGGTCAAGGTCTGCGTTCATTGCGGGTTCTCCATTTGAGTACACCGCTAGCATATGGTGTCGATTTTTCGGAAAGCAACACAGGTCGCAGGCCTCAGCCCCGCGCGGCCAGCGACCGGGCCACGTCCATCGCGAAATAAGTGAGGATCCCGTCGCAGCCGGCCCGCTTGAAGGCGAGCAGGGTCTCCATCATCGCGGCATCGCCATCGATCCAGCCATTCATGGCTGCCGCCTTGATCTGCGCGTATTCGCCCGAGACCTGATAGGCGAAGACCGGCAGGCCGAAGGCTTCCTTGATCCGCCAACAGATGTCGAGATAGGGGAGGCCCGGCTTGACCATCAGCATGTCCGCGCCTTCCTCGACATCGAGCGCCGCGTCGCGGACCGCTTCCGTGCCGTTGGCGGGATCAATGTAGTAGGTCTTCTTGTCGCCCTTGAGCAGGCCGCCAGTCCCGATCGCATCGCGATAGGGGCCGTAGAAGGCGGATGCGAACTTGGTCGCATAGGACATGATGCCGACATCCTGGTGGCCGGCCCCGTCGAGCGCGCGCCGGATCGCGCCGATCCGTCCGTCCATCATCTCTGACGGGGAAATGATGTCGGAACCGGCGTCCGCCTGGATGACAGCCGCCCGGGCGACCTGTTCCACCGTTTCGTCGTTGACGATCACGCCTTCGCGCAGGATTCCGTCATGACCGTGGCTGGTGAAAGGGTCGAGCGCGACGTCGGTGATCACGCCGATCTGAGGCACGGCCTTTTTCAGCGCGCGCGTCGCCTCGTTGATGAGGTTGTCGGCGGCAAGAATGTTGGAGCCCGTCAGGTCGCGCAGCGACATGTCGATGTTCGGAAAGGTCGCGATGGAGGGAATTCCGAGATCGGCCGCTTCCTTCGCTGCCTCGACCAGCCTGTCGATGCTCATCCGGTTCACGCCCGGCATGGCCGATATGGGCTCGACCACATTGGTGCCCGGTACGATGAAGACCGGCCATATGAGATCGTCGACCGTCACGCGATTCTCCCGAACCATGCGCCGCGTCCAGTCCGCCTTGCGGTTGCGGCGCATCCGGCGGCGCCCGGTGATCTCGTCGACGATGCTAGTCTTGCCGGTCATGAGCCGTTTCCTTGCCTTTCCTGCCATTGTGCGCCTCTTATCACGCCGGTTCGTGCAATCCAAACCAGCTTTTCGGGGTGCCAATGCGGCATTTGGCCCCGGGAGAAAACTTTGCGCCTTTATGCATTCAAGTGGGCTGATATGGTTCCGGGCATGCTTTCTGATTCTCCAAAAGTGCCGAGGCAGACGCTGACGCAGATGCTGTTCGCGGTGTTCCTGCGGCTCGTCGCGGTGGGCTGCATCTGGTTCGCGCTGCAATACTGGGCGATGCTGACGGGGTTCAGTTTCGGGGGCAAGGGACGATTCGACCTGCTGCCATCCGCCTGGAAGGCGGCCTATACGGCGCTCGCCGTCCTCTTCCCGGTCGCGGCAGTCGGGCTGTGGCTGCTCGTCTCCTGGGGGCCTGTGGTCTGGGTCATCGCGGCGGCGACGGAAATCGCCATGCACGAGGTCTATCCGTCCATCTTCGGCATCAACCGGCTGCTGGTTTTCACCCATATAGCGGTGGCGGTCGTCTTCATCCTGTTCCGCCTCGTCATCTTCGTGCAACAGCGCAAGCAAGCGAAGGCGGTAAGAACTGATTCACCGTGAGACAGGCTCTGTGGAAGGTAAGGTGCCGTTAAGCCTGCGGTTTAAGTAGAATTTTAGACGCATTCGATAGGGTCTCACTCAAGGCGGGAAGAAAAGACACCGCCAAACAAAACAGTGAGGCAGTAACATGAACACCAAGATGAAGCCGCAGGCCGCCGCAATCGATACTCAGGAAGATGCGATCCGTGCCCTGTACCTGGAATCCCTGCATCTCGTCGAACGCCTTCACCGTCGTCTGCTTGACGTGATCAAGGACGAGTTCGACCGTTCCGGCCGCTCGGACGTCAACGCCATCCAGGCTCTCCTGCTTTTCAACATCGGAAACTCGGAGCTGACCGCCGGCGAGCTTCGCTCGCGTGGCTACTATCTTGGCTCCAACGTTTCCTACAACGTCAAGAAGCTGGTCGACCTCGGGTTCATCAACCACCAGCGCTCGCGCATCGACCGCCGCTCCGTCCGCATCAGCCTGACCGACAGCGGCCAGGAAGTCGCAGAGACCGTCGCCGGCCTGTACGAACGCCATATCGGCTCGATCCAGAAGGTCGGCGGAATTGGCGAGAACGAGTTCACCCAGATGAACAAGCTGCTCCAGCGTCTTGATCGCTTCTGGAACGACTCGATCCTCTATCGCCTCTGAATCATTACCCAATCTCCAGTCGAAGGCCGGACGCGTTCCCTGCGCGTCCGGCTTTTTACGTCGCTACACTTTGCTGTGATTGCGCATTCCCGGAGATTGGCCGGGACACGAATTGGCCATATTGCTGTGAGACCGAGCAAGGTGCTGGGGGCATGTCTGCAAGACATAGCCGGTTTCGGTTTGTTAACCCTGTCAGTGTTATTGGCACCGGTAGCGAAACCTCGGATCCTCGATCTGGGGTGCGTTGGCCGCGCATCGTGGCCGTAGAGAATGGTAGGTTAGATGTCTCGCAAAAACGGAATTGATGTGTTCTCCCGCCGCGCGTTCCTGCGTACGGCGGCAACGATAGGTGCGGCGGCGGTCGCCGGCAAGGCGGCGGCGCAGAGCGCAATCGACGAGATCATCAACGCGCCCAGGCGCGGCAACTGGGACGACCAGTTCGACGCGAAGGCATCGCGCACCGCCACGGCCGTCGTTTCCAACAACCCGATCTTCGGACCAGGTTCGGCCGGGCACATCCAGCAGGCGATCTTCGACTACCAGAACATCGTTGCCAACGGCGGCTGGCCGCAGGTCAACGCTGGGCAGAAGCTCGAAATCGGCGTTTCCGATCCGGCTGTGCAGCAGCTTCGCCAGCGCCTGATCATTTCCGGCGACCTTCCGCGTTCGGCAGGCATTTCCAGCTCCTTCGATTCCTACGTCGACGGAGCCGTCAAGCGCTTCCAGGCCCGCCACGGCCTCCCGGCGGACGGTGTGCTCGGCGAATACACGCTGAAGGCGATGAACGTTCCGGCGGACATCCGCCTTGCGCAGCTCCAGACGAACCTCGTTCGCATTCAGGCGATGTCGGGCGACCTCGGCCGCCGTTTCGTCATGGTCAACATCCCGGCCGCCTATATCGAAGCGGTGGAGAACAACCGGGTGGCGCTGCGCCATACGGCGATCGTCGGCAAGATCGATCGGCAGTCGCCGATCCTGAACTCCAAGATCTATGAAGTGATCCTCAATCCCTACTGGACCGCCCCGCGCTCGATCGTCCAGAAGGACATCGTGCCGCTGATGCGCAAGGATCCGACCTACCTCACGCGCAACGCCATCCGCCTGATCGACGGCAACGGCAACGAAGTCGCGCCGGAGACGATCGACTGGAACGCCGAGAAGGCGCCGGACCTGATGTTCCGCCAGGACCCGGGCAAGATCAACGCGATGTCGTCCACGAAGATCAACTTCCACAACGAGCATGCGGTCTACATGCACGACACGCCCCAGCAGGGCCTGTTCAACAAGCTGATGCGATTCGAGTCCTCGGGCTGCGTGCGCGTGCAGAACGTGCGCGACCTCTCGACCTGGCTCCTCAAGGAGACGCCGGGCTGGTCCCGTTCGCAGATCGAGGCGACCATCCGCGCCGGCAACAACACGCCGATCAAGCTTGCGGAAGAGGTTCCGGTCTATTTCGTCTACGTGACCGCCTGGTCGGCGAAGGACCGCGTCGTCCAGTTCCGTGACGACATCTACCAGCGCGACGGCGAGGAGCAGCTGGCGCTGCAGACCAACATCGGCGTCGAGCGGGGCCCTGTCGACGACGACGCCCTGCCGCAGTAAGCGCATGCAGGCGGCCCGTCGGCCGCGACATTTCACGTATTTTGGACGACCTCCCGAAAGGGGGGTCGTTTTTGTGTCAAAGGCTGGTTGGAAATGGCGCAATCCGTACAGCGGATATTGCCCTTGCCATGCGAGGAAGTTAAAGACTTGCCACCGACCTCAAGGAGCCTTCAGGATGAGCCATTCTTCCGCCACGGACGTATTCTTCAGCCGCTCTCTCGCCCAAACGGATCCGGAGATCTTCGGCGCAATCGAGAAGGAACTCGGTCGCCAGCGCCATGAGATCGAACTGATCGCTTCCGAAAACATCGTGTCGCGCGCCGTGCTCGAAGCGCAGGGCTCGATCATGACGAACAAGTATGCCGAGGGCTACCCGGGCAAGCGCTACTATGGCGGCTGCCAGTTCGTCGACATTGCCGAGGAGCTCGCCATCGAGCGCGCCAAGAAGCTGTTCGGCGTCAACTTCGCCAACGTTCAGCCGAATTCCGGTTCGCAGATGAACCAGGCCGTGTTCCTGGCGCTCCTGCAGCCGGGCGACACCTTCATGGGCCTCGACCTCAACTCGGGCGGCCACCTGACGCACGGCTCGCCGGTCAACATGTCCGGCAAGTGGTTCAACGTCATCTCCTACGGCGTGCGTGAAGACGACCATCTGCTCGACATGGACGATGTCGCGAAGAAGGCGCGCGAGCACAAGCCGAAGCTGATCATCGCCGGCGGCACCGCCTATTCCCGTATCTGGGACTGGAAGCGCTTCCGCGAGATCGCCGATGAAGTCGGCGCCTACCTGATGGTCGACATGGCCCACATTGCCGGCCTCGTCGCCGGTGACCAGCATCCGTCGCCGTTCCCGCATTGCCATGTCGCCACCACGACGACCCACAAGTCGCTCCGCGGTCCGCGCGGCGGCGTCGTGCTGACGAACGACGAGGATATCGCCAAGAAAATCAACTCGGCAGTCTTCCCGGGCCTGCAGGGCGGCCCGCTGATGCACATCATCGCCGCCAAGGCCGTCGCCTTCGGTGAAGCACTGCAGCCGGAGTTCAAGGACTATGCCGCGCAGATCGTCAAGAACGCCAAGACGCTTGCCGAAACGCTGAAGGCCGGCGGTCTCGACATCGTTTCGGGCGGCACCGACAACCACCTGATGCTCGTCGACCTGCGCAAGAAGAACGCCACCGGCAAGCGCGCCGAGGCTGCACTCGGCCGCGGCTACATCACCTGCAACAAGAACGGCATTCCCTTCGATCCGGAAAAGCCCTTCGTCACCTCGGGTGTTCGTCTCGGCACGCCTGCCGGCACCACCCGCGGCTTCAAGGAAGCCGAATTCAAGGAAATCGGCAACCTGATCGTCGAGGTTCTCGACGGCCTGAAGGCGGCCAATTCCGACGAGGGCAATGCTTCGGTCGAGGCGGCCGTACGGGAGAAGGTGGTGAAGCTCACCGACCGCTTCCCGATGTACCCCTACATGTAAGGAGCGCCGATGCGCTGCCCGTACTGCGCCTCCGAAGACACGCAAGTGAAGGATTCCCGTCCTGCAGAGGACGGGACCGCCATTCGCCGCCGCCGCATCTGTCCCGATTGCGGCGGTCGGTTCACGACCTTCGAGCGGGTGCAGTTGCGCGAGCTGATGGTGATCAAGAAGACTGGACGCAAGGCGCCTTTCGATCGTGACAAGCTCATGCGGTCGTTCGAAATCGCCTTGCGCAAGCGACCGGTCGACCGCGACCGGATCGAGCGCGCCGTATCCGGCATCGTGCGCCGGCTGGAAAGCTCGGGCGAGACCGAAATCTCGTCGGAGGAAATCGGCCTGCAGGTGCTTGAAGCCTTGAAGGCGCTGGATGACGTTGCCTTCGTCCGCTACGCCTCGGTCTATCGCGACTTCTCGCATGTCGACGACTTCGAGAAGATCCTTTCCGAGGTCGAGGCGAAGATCGCGCGCGATCCCGGGGCGGACAGATAGACATGACCGGGGCGGGCGCAGACGAACGCTTCATGGCGGCAGCCATCCGCCTCAGCCGCAACCACCTTGGACTGACCTCGACGAACCCGTCGGTAGCGTGCCTCATCGTCAAGGATGGTGTCGTCATCGGCTCGGCTGTTACGGCGCGGGGAGGGCGACCTCACGCGGAAACCCAGGCGCTCGCGGAAGCGGGCCCAGCGGCCCGTGGCGCGACTGCCTATGTCACGCTCGAACCGTGCTCCCATCACGGCAAGACGCCGCCCTGCGCCGATGCGCTCATCGCAGCCGGCATCACGCGCGTGGTCGTCTCGGTCCCCGATCCCGACGAACGTGTCGCCGGACGCGGGTTCGCGATGCTTCGCGAGGCGGGGATTGCAGTCGAGACGGGCGTTCTGGAAGCCGAGGGCCGCCGGACGCTCGCAGGATACCTCATGCGGCAGACGAAGAAACGCCCGCATGTGACTCTCAAGCTTGCCGTTTCGGCCGATGGCATGATCGGTCGCCTGGGAGCAGGGCAGATCGCGATTTCCGGGCCGGTGTCGCGCGGTCAGGTTCAGGTGCTGCGCGCCGAAAGCGACGCGATCCTGGTCGGGATTGGAACGGCCGTCGCCGACGATCCGGAACTGACTGTTCGCCTGCCGGGCCTTGAGGAGCGCTCGCCGGTCCGCATCGTTCTCGACGCACTCCTGGAACTGCCGCCAGAAGGCAAGCTGGTGAAGTCGGCGGGAAGCGTTCCGGTCATCGTTGCTGCAGACACGCCGCCGGGCTTCGATAACAGCACGGACCCTGCCTTTCAGGTCCGTCGAGAAGCGCTGATCCAGGCCGGGGTCGAGACTTTGCTCTGCAATCCGCGGGATCTCTGCGAATTGCTGGAGGCACTGGCCTCGAGAAATATTTCCACCCTTCTGGTGGAGGGCGGTGCACGGACCGCCCAGAGGTTCCTCGATTCCGGTCTCGTCGACCGCATTATTCTGTTCGGCGCTCCGGGGACGATTGGACTTGGCGGCATCGCATCCCCATGTGTGCCGGGCCGTGCGCCAGCAGGATTTTCACTCCGGCGCACCATGCAGTTTGGCCCGGACCTTTGCGAAGAATACGAAAGAGACAACTGATGTTCACCGGCATAGTCACCGATATTGGCACCGTGGAGAAAGTCACCCCCATGAACGAGGGTGTCCGGCTTCGCGTGCGTACCAGCTACGACCCGTCCACGATCGACATGGGCGCCTCGATCTCGCACTCGGGGACCTGCCTGACCGTAACGGCTCTTCCTGAGACCGGTTCGAACGAGCGCTGGTTCGAGGTCGAGGCCTGGGAGGAGGCACTTCGGCTGACGACGATCGCCGGATGGAATTCCGGTACGCGGGTCAATCTCGAGCGGTCGCTCAAGATCGGCGACGAACTCGGCGGACATATCGTCTCCGGCCACGTGGATGGGAAGGCGGAAATCCTCACGATCGAGGCTGAGGGCGACGCAACGCGCTTCCGGCTGCGTGCGCCCGCAGGGCTCGAGCGTTTCGTGGCACCGAAGGGCTCCGTCGCTCTCGACGGGACTTCGCTCACCGTCAATTCGGTGAAAGGTGCGGATTTCGACGTGCTTTTGATCCGCCATACGCTCGAAGTCACGACCTGGGGCGAGCGCAAGGCCGGCGACTTCGTCAACTTCGAGGTCGACACGATGGCGCGTTATGCCGCAAGGCTGGCGGAGTTCCCGGTGGCGAAGGCGGAGTAGGAGAGGGCAGGCGCCGGCCACCCGCCGCAGAAAGTCAGGCGCCCGGCTCTCCGTCCCAATAGTCCACAGCGCTTTCGGTGCGTCCGATGTAGCGGAACCGGGCTTTCGCCTCGCCCGGGATGCGTGTCTTGGCCAGGAACTTTCCGGAATCCGGGTATTCGCAGATTTCCGTCGCGGCCATGGTCGAGATGGAAAGGTATTTCAGCGGTTCGCTGCCCGTGTTGATGAGATGGTGGGCCGTTTCCGGGCCGCCAGCCGGTGCCCCGAGGATATCGCCGGGGCCGACCTCGTAGCGCTCGTTGCCAAACCGATAGGTGCCTTCTCCCTCGAGGATGATGAACAGCTCCTCCTCGACATGGTGATTGTGGAACGGGCAGCCGGCCTTGCCGGCCGGAACCTCGCCGTAACCTATGCCAAGGTTCGTCAGTCCGAGGTGCGCGCCGAATGAGACGTCACGCGACTCGAAGAAGCTACCCTGCCGCCAGTGCTCGAGTTCGAGGTTTCCGGGTCGTATGACCGGTGACGCCTTGGTTTTCATGTCTGGTTCCTCACTGGGCGACCGCGGAAGGGCGCTCTCGAAAATGTGATTGCGGACGCACCCGGAAATTGCCGAACCGCAGGCGGAAAATGTGTTCAACGCTCGGATTCCGCAGCAAAATCACGGGGGTCATCTACCTCACGTAACGATATGGATACTTGTTTGCCGCTAGCGTCACGCTAGGGTGCAATTCCAGCGGAATCGGATTCTTCCACGCATGGCGCTTGACTACAACACGCTCTTGCTGGCCATCGGGCTATCAGGGCTTTGCCTGGCATTTACTCTGTTTGCCAGCTGGATCTCGGCACAGATCGAGCGCTTCATGCTGTCCTGGGCTGTCGGAATCGGTCTCGTTGTACCAAGTGTTGCCTGCTACAGCGTCTATGTGGAAACGCCCGGCTCATGGCTCGGAGCGATTTCATTCCTTCTGCTCCTGGGCGGCTTTTCCTTCATCTACGGTGCCGCCTATCGGTATCGGACGGGCAAGCCGGGGCGATGGCATACCTTGACCGCTTTCCTCGTGACGGGTCCGGTGACCGCCGGTGCCTTTCTTGGAGAGTATGACGGGCTTGGACTGGTGATCCTCAACACCGCTGCAGCCTCGCTTCTCTGGGCGACCGCATGGGAATACTGGAAGGGACGCGCCGAGGCTCCCCTGCCGATCACCGGAATTGCCGGCCTCTACTGCATCGTCGCTGTCTCCTTCCTGAACTGTGCTGCCGTTCTGGCCTGGAACGGACAGTGGGTGCTCGGCCATGCTCCGGACAACTGGGCGGAAGATCTGAACCTCGTCGCGGCCGTCGTCGGCATCACGGGAATTGGAGCGATGTCTCTGGCGCTCAACCAGTGGCGGCTTGCCGGTAGCCACAGGCGGGAGGCGATGACCGACGCGCTGACCGGACTTCTCAATCGTCGTGCCCTGTTCGACAGATATGGCGGCGAGCCAATCGGCGAGCATACCGCAATCGTCGCGTTCGACCTCGATCGCTTCAAGGCGATCAACGATCGTTACGGCCATGCGATCGGCGACAAGGTGCTCCTGGCTTTTGCCGAGGTGCTCTCCGAAAACTGCAGGGAGACGGATTGCGCGGCGCGCTTCGGCGGCGAGGAATTCGCCCTTGTGCTGCACCGGGCGCTTCCCGAGCGAGCCATGGCTGCCGCCGAGCGGATCCGATCCGTCTTCGCCCAACGGCGAGTGGTGACCGAAATCGGCCCCATTGTTTGCTCCGTGAGCGCCGGGATCGCCTTCGGCAGCAAGCAGGGGGCGACATTCGACAGCGTCCTCAACAATGCGGACAAGGCGCTCTACACGGCAAAACGGGACGGACGGAACCGGGTATCCGTCGCCGATCTGCGACTGGTCGGCTAGGGCCAGTCCGTCCCCGCGTGGCGCAGGATCGCGCCGGCATTTGCCCCAGAACGCCGAAAATCGCTTGCCATGGCGGCGATGTCGTGGTTTGACCGCCGCCTCAGACGCGACGATCCGCGCATGCCTCCAATTTTCAGGTGATCCATGGCCCTATCCGAAAACCCACATCTTCTGATCGTCGAGGCGCGGTTCTACGACGACATGGCGGACGCGATGCTCGACGGCGCGAAGCATGCCCTCGACGCGGCGGGCGCCACCTACGACATCGTCACGGTTCCCGGAGCCCTGGAAATTCCGGCGGCGATTGCCATGGCGCTCGACGGAGCGGATAATGGCGGCACGGAATACGATGGCTTCGTCGCGCTCGGAATGGTGATCCGCGGCGAGACCTATCATTTCGATATCGTATCGAATGAATCCTCGCGCGCCATCATGGACCTTGCGGTCAGCGAGAGCCTGCCGATCGGCAATGGTATCCTGACTGTCGAGAACGATGACCAGGCCTGGGCAAGGGCCCGGCGTACGGAGGGCGACAAGGGTGGTTTTGCGGCGCGTGCGGCGCTGACCATGATCGAACTCAAGAAGAAACTGGGCGGCGAACTGTGACCAAGGAAACGCAGGATCAACCGGTAAAACAGGCGAACCAGCGCGGCGCGGCACGGCTCGCTGCCGTGCAGGCGCTCTACCAGATGGACGTCGGCGGGACCGGCGTGCTGGAAATCGTCGCCGAGTACGAAGAGCACCGTCTGGGCCGCGAGCTCGACGGGGAGACCTACCTGAAGGCGGATGCCTCCTGGTTCCGCTCGATCGTGTCTGGCGTGGTGCGCGAACAGCGCCAGCTCGATCCGTTGATCGGCGCGGCACTCCAGGACGACTGGGCACTCTCGCGTCTCGATTCCACCGTGCGCGCCATTCTTCGGGCTGGCACCTTCGAACTGATCGAGCGCAAGGACATACCGGTTGCGGTGATCGTGACCGAGTACGTCGAAATCGCCAAGGCCTTCTTCGAAACGGAGGAGCCGAAGCTCGTCAACGCGGTTCTTGACAGGATCGCCAAGCAGGTTCGTCCCGGTTCCAGGAAATAGGCAAGCATGGATACGAGAACGGCGGGAAGCGGTGGCCTTGAGCGTGAGCTCTCCGCGGCGAGGCGTAACGTTCTCCTGCTGACGGGCGCGCAGGCAATTCTCGCCTCCGCGGGACCGATTGTTTTCTCGATCGGCGGCATCGCCGGCTATCAACTGCTTGGTGAAGACAAGTCGCTCGCGACCGCACCCCTTACCGGGTTCAATGTCGGCGTGTCGCTGGGGGCCATACTGGTCGCTCTTGCGGCGCGCTTCTTCGGCCGTGTCGCCGGGTTCGTCGGCGGAGCGCTGATCGGCGCGATCGGGGGGCTTGTTGCCGCGATCGCGTTGATTCGCGCCGATTTCTGGATGCTCGCAGGCGCATTCGTGCTCGTCGGCGTGTCGTCAGGCTTCACCCAGAAGATCCGGTTCGCGGCGGCGGACGCTTCGCCCTCCTTCTACAAGCCGCGTGCCATATCGTGGATCCTTGCCGGCGGCATGGTCTCGGCGATCCTCGGCCCGCAGATCGTGATCTTCACCAAGGATCTCCTCGAACCGATCCAGTTCGCCGGCGCGTTCGCGGCGCTTGCACCGCTTTGCCTGCTGGCGATCGTGCCCTTCCTTCTCCTGCGCCTGCCGGATCAGGGCAGGGGGAAGCCTCAACCGGGATCGGAGCCGGTGCGGCCACTTGCCGAGATCGTGCTCACCCAGCGCTTCCTGACCGGCATGGTCTGCGGCATCTCCACCTATGCGCTGATGACCTTCATGATGACCGGTGCGCCGCTTGCGATGGTCATTGGCTGCGGGTTTTCCCAGGAACTCGCGACCCTCGGCATTCAGTGGCACGTGCTTGCGATGTTCGCGCCGAGCTTCTTCACCGGCATGCTGATCCAGAAGTTTGGATCGGAAAAGGTCGTTGCCGCCGGGCTCATCCTGCTGATGGTTTGCGCGGCGATCGCCCACATGGGGATAGAACTCTGGAACTTTTGGGGTGCGCTGGTGCTCCTCGGTGTGGGCTGGAACTTCGGCTTCATCGGGTCTACCGCGATCGTGGCATCCAGCTACCGCCCGCATGAAGCCGACAAGGTGCAGGGTTTCCACGACATCATTCTCTTCGGCACGGTGGCGCTTGCCTCCTTCTCCTCCGGCAAGGTGTTCAACGCCTTCGGATGGCAGACGATCAGCCTTGCCTTCTGGCCCGTCTCGGGCCTGTGCCTGATCCTCCTTCTGGCTCTTGCCGTAAGAAGCCGCCGCAAGAGCGCCTGATCCTAAGGTTCAGCCGTGCTTGGCCCGCCCTACGCTCGGTTGCGGCGGGGCTTGACGCCAGCGATTCGCAAACGCACTCTGACGCCAGCGTCAACCACCCGGATTGCGAGGAGGCAACGGGTAGCTGGCGTTTTTTATGGCCATCCGGAGGACGATGGCCTCACAGGAGGAAAAGGCGAAATGACCATATTGTTGGGCGTTATCGCATGCGGGTTGCTTTCGGTGGCTTATGCCATCTGGGCGACAAGGTCGGTGCTTGCCTCCGACCAGGGGAACCCCCGCATGCAGGAAATTGCAGGCTATATTCGAGAAGGCGCACAGGCCTATCTCACACGTCAATATAAAACCATTGCACTTGTCGGCGTCGTCGTCTTCATCGGGGTCTGGTTGTTGCTCTCCGCTTCGGCCGCCATCGGCTTCCTGATCGGCGCCGTTCTTTCCGGCCTTGCCGGCTTTATCGGAATGCATGTGTCGGTCCGCGCCAACGTGCGCACCGCGCAGGCCGCTTCGGCCAGCCTTTCCTCCGGTCTGGACATTGCCTTCAAGTCCGGCGCCATTACCGGCATGCTCGTTGCCGGTCTCGCCCTCCTTGGCGTTTCGATCTACTACTATATCCTGACGGTCATTCTCGGCCACGATCCTGCCTCGCGCGAGGTGACGGACGCTCTCGTGGCGCTCGGTTTCGGTGCGTCGCTGATCTCGATCTTCGCCCGTCTGGGCGGTGGCATCTTCACCAAGGGAGCCGACGTTGGTGGGGACCTCGTCGGCAAGGTCGAGGCTGGCATCCCCGAGGACGACCCGCGCAACCCGGCGACGATTGCCGACAACGTCGGCGACAACGTCGGTGACTGCGCAGGCATGGCGGCCGACCTCTTCGAGACCTATGCGGTCTCCGTGGTTGCCACCATGGTTCTCGCCTCGATCTTCTTCCCGGTCTCACCGATGCTGGCGGTCTATCCGCTGACGATCTGCGCGGCCTGCGTCATCACCTCGATCATCGGCACGTTCTTCGTGAAGCTCGGCAGCAACGGCTCGATCATGGGCGCCCTCTACAAGGGCCTCATCGTCACCGGCCTTCTCTCCATCGTCGGCGTCGCCGTCGCCACGTCGCTCACCATCGGCTGGGGCTCGGTGGGCATTGTCGAAGGTGTCGACATCACGGGCATGCGCCTCTTCGTCTGCGCGCTTCTGGGGCTCGTCGTCACCGCGCTGATCGTCGTCATCACCGAATATTATACGGGGACGAACAAGCGGCCGGTAAACTCGATCGCGCAGGCTTCGGTCACGGGGCACGGAACGAACGTCATCCAGGGTCTCGCGGTCTCCCTCGAATCGACCGCCCTCCCGGCGATCGTGATCGTCGGCGGGATCATCACGACGTACCAGCTGGCGGGCCTCTTCGGCACCGGGATCGCCGTAACGGCCATGCTCGGTCTTGCCGGCATGATCGTCGCCCTCGACGCCTTCGGTCCGGTGACGGACAACGCAGGCGGCATCGCGGAAATGGCGCACCTGCCGCCGGAAGTGCGCAAGTCGACGGATGCGCTGGACGCGGTCGGCAACACCACGAAGGCGGTCACCAAGGGCTACGCGATCGGCTCGGCGGGTCTTGGCGCACTGGTCCTCTTCGCGGCTTACTCCAACGACCTGCATCATTTCGCGGCGAACGGAGATACCTATCCTTACTTCAAGGATATCGGGACGATCTCCTTCGATCTGTCCAATCCCTACGTGGTGGCCGGCCTCATCTTCGGCGGGCTGATCCCCTATCTCTTCGGCGGCATCGCGATGACGGCCGTCGGGCGGGCGGCGGGTTCCATCGTCGAGGAGGTTCGCAGGCAGTTCCGCGAGAAGCCCGGTATCATGGAAGGCCGCGACAAGCCGGACTATGGCAAGGCAGTCGACCTGCTGACCAAGGCGGCGATCAGGGAAATGATCGTGCCGTCGCTCCTGCCGGTGCTGGCGCCGGTGGTGGTGTACTTTGGCGTTCTGCTGATCTCGGGTTCCAAGGCTTCGGCCTTTGCGGCGCTCGGCGCCTCGCTTCTCGGCGTCATCGTCAACGGCCTGTTCGTCGCCATCTCCATGACGTCGGGCGGCGGCGCATGGGACAATGCGAAGAAGAGCTTCGAGGACGGCTTCGTCGACAAGGACGGCACGCGTCACCTGAAGGGATCAGAGGCGCACAAGGCCTCCGTCACGGGCGACACCGTCGGCGATCCCTACAAGGATACGGCCGGCCCGGCCGTCAATCCCGCCATCAAGATAACTAACATCGTGGCGCTGCTACTTCTGGCGATACTCGCCTGAGGCATGCGGGATAGAAGAAACGAAGACCCGCGGCGGCAGCCGCGGGTCTTTTCGTTTCGTCGAAAGAAAACGGCGGCCGAGGCCGCCGGATCTCCGTTATCGCTGGGTCTGGGACCTGTTCGATTCGTCCGCAAGCTGCTGGATGAGCTGGCCGGGGTTCGCACCGCCCTTGAGCAACTGTCCGAGGAAGGTCAGTTCCACACCGCCCGTCGGAGTGGTGCGCGTGATCATGTCGAACGGTACGCCATCCTTGAGCGTGTAGTTCGCAAGCCGATCGACGGTTCCCTCGCCATTGAAATAGACGGCAAGGATGCTCTGGTCGACGATCTTCGGCTTCATGAAGGCGACCGGCCGCGACCGGGTCTGCGAAATATAGTAGAATACTTCATGATCGAAGGTCGCCGTGGTCGAGGGCGAGCCCAACGACAAAAGCACCTGTTCGCGCGACGAGCCCACTGGGGCGAGCGCGAGCGTTTCCTGATCGACGACGTAACCCTGGTGGAGAACCTCGCCTGTCTGGCATCCGGCAAGCACGGTGGTCGAAAGGGCAATGGCAATGGCGGTGTTACGCAACAGATTCATATCAGTCCTGAAATACCGTCTCTTCAACGACATCCCCCTTGAAACTATGTATGGCCGGACAGCCATTGCAATTCGTGCACGCTTCGGTAAACCAGCTTCGCCCCTCATGCAACATGGCATGCGGCGGGCCGCTCCCTTCAATGAGACAAAACTAGGCTTTATGATGATTTTCGGTCTGTTTAGCAGAAAAAACGGAAACCAGCGGATCGTCAACAAACAGTACGCGCATCTGACGGCCGTTGCGCGCGAGCCCTATCTCTATGAAGCGCTTGGCGTCCCGGATACGGTCATGGGGCGTTTCGAGATGCTGTCCGCGATTCTGATCCTCTACTTTCGCAGGACCCGGTCGTCCGGCGTTTCCGGGCAGCAGATCGCACAGGAGATCGTCGATGCCTTCTTCGAGGATGTGGATCACTCGATCCGCGAACTCGGCGTTGGCGACGTCGCCGTTCCGAAACGCATGAAGAAATTTGCGGGCATGTTCTATGGACGCCTCGAATCCTATGCGGCAGCGCTGGACGCGGGCGACAGGGAGGCCCTGGCCCAGGCGCTTTCGCGCAATTTCCATCCGGAACCGGCTGCGGGAACGCCCGACATGACGGGCCTTGCGGACTACCTCTTCAGGGTCGAGGGGCACTCGCCGCCGAGACCGAGGAGGACGTGATATCGGGGAGCCTGGTCCTTCCAGGCCCGCAATGAGGCGACGACGCGACCGGCGCCAGCACAAGAGAACGACTGAGAAAGAACGAAGACATGACCAAAGTCGAGCAGGCCCCTTTTTCCTATCCGGTGAAGGTCGGGCACATTTCCGCCAATCCGGTCGAGGTGCATCTCGAGGCGGACGAGCGCGAGCGCTCTGAAATCGCGCGCGTCTGGAATGTTCTCGAGGTGAAGAGCTTCGAGGCCGGCCTTCAGATCCAGCGCTGGAAGAAGGATGGCGTTCGGGTGAAGGGTCGCGTGACGAGCGCGATCGTGCAGGCCTGCGTCGTCACTCTGGATCCGGTCGAATCCCTGATCGACGAGACCTTCGAGGCGCTCTTCGTGCCGCAGGGATCGAAGCTCGCGCAAATGCCGCGGCCCGAGGGCGAGATGCTGCTCGATCCGGACGGACCCGACGCACCCGAGATTTTCACGGGCGATACCGTCGATGCCGGTGAGATCGCCGCAGAACATGCCGCGCTTGCGATCGATCCCTATCCGCGCAAGGAGGGGATCGACTTCAAGGGACATATAGAGAGCACCGAGGAGGACGATCGGAAGCCGTCTCCCTTTGCGGTGCTCAAGGACTGGAAAAAAGACTGAACGCAGTCGCAATGCGCCGATAATTCAGTTGTCAGTCGGGTGAAAACCGGTATTTTGACCGAAATTCCGCCCCGGCGCGACCTCCGTGCAAGTGGAGTCACTTGGACAAGCGGCTTGCGAAGATAAGAAGAGTTTGGAGCCGGCTCGAGGCATCCGGTCGGATCTGTCCGGCCCGAGGGTTGGAAAGTAAGGATAAGACACGCGTGGTCAGAATTTCCGTTGATGCCATGGGTGGCGATTTTGGACCCAAGGTCGTCATACCGGGCGCAGCCAAAGCACTCGAACGCCATCCAGAAATCCGTTTTCAGCTCTTCGGCGTCGAGTCGGAGTGCCGGGACATTCTGGAGAATTACCCGAAACTGAAGGCGGCGAGCACCTTCCATCACTGCGACATCGCGGTCGCCATGGACGAGAAGCCGAGCCAGGCGCTCAGGCGCGGGCGGGGCAAGTCGTCCATGTGGCGGGCGATCGATGCCGTTGCCAAGGGCGAGGCCGATGTCGCTGTTTCCGCCGGTAACACCGGCGCCCTGATGGCGATGTCCAAGTTCTGCCTGAAGATGATGGCGGACATCGAGCGGCCGGCGATCGCAGGCATCTGGCCGACCCTCAAGGGCGAAAGCATCGTGCTGGACATCGGTGCGACGATCGGAGCGGACGCCAACCAGCTTTTCGACTTCGCACTCATGGGCGGTGCGATGGCGCGGGCGCTTTTCGAGATCGATCGTCCGACGGTCGGGCTCCTGAATGTCGGCGTGGAAGAGATCAAGGGCCAGGAAGAGGTCAAGGCGGCGGGCCAACTGATCCGCGAGGCCAATTTTGACACGATTGACTACTATGGCTTCGTCGAAGGTGACGATATCGGCCGCGGCACCGTGGATGTTGTGGTGACTGAAGGCTTTTCCGGAAACATTGCCCTAAAGGCGGCGGAAGGTACGGCTCGTCAGATCGCGGAGTATCTGCGCGCGGCGATGTCGAGAACCTGGCTTGCGCGTATCGGCTACATTCTGGCAAAAAGCGCTTTCGACCGGGTGCGGGAAAAAATGGATCCGCGCAAGGTCAACGGCGGCGTCTTTCTCGGGCTGAACGGGATCGTCATCAAGAGCCACGGCGGCACCGATGCCGAGGGCTTCGCGGCGGCGGTGGATGTGGCTTATGACATGGCCCGTAACGGGCTCAAGGACAAAATAGAAAAAGATCTACAAAAATATCATGCAGGCCGCCCCGGCGAGGGTGTCGCGGAAAGCATGAGCGACGGGGTGTAATGAGAATGATCCGTTCAGTGGTTCGGGGCTTCGGGGCTGCGCTTCCGAAGCGTGTGCTCACCAATGGTGAGCTGGAAAAGATGGTCGATACTTCCGACGAATGGATCGTGCAACGCACCGGTATTCGCCAGAGACATATCGCCGGAGAGGGTGAGACCACGGCCTCTCTCGGGGAGGGAGCCGCGCGGGCCGCGCTTGAAAAGGCTGGGCTTTCCGCCGCCGACATCGATCTCATCATCGTGGCGACATCGACCCCCGACAACACTTTCCCGGCCACGGCAGTGAACATCCAGAACCGCCTGGGCATGCACCACGGCTTCGCCTTCGACGTGCAGGCTGTCTGTTCTGGCTTCGTCTATGCGGTTGCGACGGCCGATGCCTACATCCGCGGCGGCCTGGCAAAACGGGCGCTGGTAATCGGCGCGGAGACCTTCTCGCGCATTCTGGACTGGACCGACCGGACGACCTGCGTGCTCTTCGGCGACGGAGCCGGCGCCATCGTGCTCGAGGCACAGGAAGGCGAGGGCACGACTGCGGACCGTGGCGTGCTGACGGCACAGCTGCGCTCTGACGGAGCGCACCGCGACAAGCTATACGTGGATGGCGGGCCGTCGTCGACCGGAACGGTCGGGCACCTTCGCATGGAGGGCCGCGAGGTCTTCAAGCATGCCGTGGGCATGATCACCGATGTGATCGTAGCGGCATTCGAGGCAACGGGAACGACCGCCGACGACATCGACTGGATGGTGCCACACCAGGCCAACAAGCGAATCATCGATGGCTCCGCGAAGAAGCTCGGCATTCCGCTCGACAAGGTTGTCGTGACCGTGGATCTGCACGGCAACACGTCTGCCGCATCGATTCCGCTCGCGATCGCTGCAGCCGCAGGCGACGGCCGGATCAAGGAAGGCGATCTCGTTCTGCTCGAGGCCATGGGCGGCGGCTTCACCTGGGGAGCGGTGCTCCTGCGCTGGTAGCGCCAGCAAGGATCCGTGAGCCTTTCGGATGGCTTGACCGTCAAGTGCTTCGGCAATAGTCTTCTGCCAGCAACCAAGCGCAATCATTATAAAAATCGGTGGGGAAAGATGAGCGGGAAGACAGTGACACGCGCAGATTTGGCCGAATCCGTATTCCGCAAGGTTGGCCTTTCGCGCACCGAGTCGGCTGAGTTGGTGGAAACCGTCATCGACGAGATTTGCAATGCGATCGTCCGTGGCGAGAGCGTGAAGCTGTCCTCGTTTGCAACGTTTCAGGTTCGGGACAAGAACGAACGCATCGGCCGGAACCCGAAAACGGGTGAGGAAGTGCCGATTTCTCCCAGGCGCGTGATGACCTTCAAGGCATCGAATGTCCTGAAGCAGAGGGTTCTCAAGGCCCATGTCGCGCGCCGCGGCAAGCAGAAGCCGCAGTCTCCGGTAAGCCAGTGAAAGACATCCCCGTGGTGGGTGACCTATTTTTCGGTTGAAAAACTTCGGTCAACCCGCTGAAATGCAAGGATTCGGTGGTATGCTTCTGTTGAGCTGACGCCGTCTTATGCCGGGAGGTTTTCCATGGACAAGAGTCCCGATGCGTTTCGCACCATAAGCGAAGTTGCCGACGATCTCGATCTGCCGCAGCATGTGCTGCGTTTCTGGGAAACACGCTTCTCGCAAATCAAGCCGATGAAGCGCGGCGGCGGTCGTCGCTACTACCGACCCGAGGATGTCGACCTCCTCAAGGGTATCCGTCACCTGCTCTACGATCACGGCTACACGATCAAGGGCGTGCAGAAGCTACTGAAACTCAACGGAAACAAGTTCGTCGCCGCCATCGCGAGCGGCGACCTTGCGACGATCGAAGCACTGGCGGCGGCCACGCATGAGGAGCCGGCAGGTCCGAAGCTGACTGACGAAGATCAGATCGTCGGCCGCGCCAAGCCGCCGGCAAGCCGCCGATTCTTCAGTTTTGTCGGAGGAGGGGACGAGGCCCCCGAAATCTCCATCGGCAAGACCAGCGTCGGCAAGGAGGATCGTGCCCTGCTGCAGGAAGCGCTCTACGACCTGTTGGAATGCAAGCGGCTCCTGGACCAGGTACGCTGACGCTTGGCGTCCACAATCGATCCCGGCGCTCCCTAGGCGCAATGTAAATCCTCACGGCGTTCGGATCCTGAAGCATGGCGCCATGAGTTCTCACCGGCGCCAACATCGCGAGATATGCAAAACAGCCGACTCAGGCGTGAGTGATTCCATCGAAGGGTCCCGAAACGCCTTTCGAGGTCGAACACGCGGCACCATTGTCGTGTGGCAGCCCGTGGCATCGCCGGACGGAGCCGTACGCGCCGCTGATTTCCTTCGAGTGAAATGCGCAGCCAGTTCCACCAGCGAAGAGGCAGAGTAAAATTTGGCGGCTCCGCTCACAATCGACGATCAGCTTTGTATTTCCCGCCAATGGATCAATTCTATGGAGAATACAGAACGTGAACGAAAGAGAACAAATCTTGCGGATACTTATAAGGGAATCGTAAAATACTGAGAACAAACGGAAAACAAGTGCGGATACGCCTCTGTTTTTGTCGTATAGCAGAGTTATGTATATGTTTATTGTGAACGGTACTCATCCGCAGTGGATTCGTCTCAGGCGGTGCGGGGTACGTACGAGCGGTGCCCACCATGCGCCCGCTGCCGGAGAGACGGCCTCAATTCCGGAAATCGATGAATGCGTCGAGCCCCAGCGGATCCGTGAGCAGTGCCTCCTCATGGTCGCGGGCGATGACGAGATCGGCGAACGCATTTTGGATCGCCGCCAGTGTCTCCAGGCTTTCCTTGTCCGTTCCGACATTCGCCATGATACGCCTTCGGAATTCTATGAGGCGTGTGACCGCCGCGTCGATCTCGTCGATATGGTTCATGACCGACCTCCACCGTGCGAAGAGAGTATCTCACGTATGGGAATGCGGGTCCATTGACGCCCGTCACACGGGACGTTCGTCGAAGACGATGCGAAAGCGTGGGGCCAGCCCATATCTCCCGAAGGAGCGCACCTGTTCCGGCTTAAAGACAGGCGTCAAAACCGGACACGGACGCGTGGATGACATCTTCGGGATCTCGAAGTTTCAGTGAACCGAAGGCTCGGTGTCGTCCAGGAACGTGCGTATGCCGTCCCGCGCGATCGTCGCCAGGAATTCGTCGAAGGCCTCGCGGTCGGTGGCGAAGGGGGCCTCCCACTCGATGAGGTCCTCTTCCTGGGTGATCACTTCCATCCGCCAGTCGTTCTGGGTACCGGCAGGGCGGAAGATGTCGACCAGTACGGTCACCCCGTCTTCCGTGAATTCGCCCGAAAGCTCCGAATGCTCCATTTCAAGCCCGTCGCCGTCTCTCAGGATCTCGTCATCCGACATGTCTTCCTCGCGTGTTCCACGTTCCGTATATGGCTTCGCGATAGCACATTCGCACCGATTTCCGAGTGACAAAAGCGGGAACCTCCACAGGAATACCTGCGACGGAGATCACGGCATGCCGCACTCCCGCTATCCAAGGTTGTTTGCTCCTCGGGGAGATGAAGACATCGAGGGCGCGGCAAGACGGCTCTCCAATGGATCCGGCCGGAGAGGTTGCCTTGGCCCGTCAGCAAAAGGAACGCCCCTCGCATGGTGTTCACGCGAGGGGCTACGCACTACTCAATTGGGTCAGGCCCTACTGCAGAACCTGCACGACGGTATGGGTCCGCGGATCCACGATGACGCGCTGCTGGTTCACAACCGCATAGGAATAGGTCGGGTTGTCCGGCACCGGGGTCAGCACGACGGTCTGCGGGATGGGGCGGCCGACCTCAACGGGTTCCTGGACCACCACTGTCTCGGGCATCGGCTGCTGCTCGACATAGGTGATGACTTCGCGCGGCGGCGGATCAAGTGCTGCACCGGCGGCAAGTCCGACAACGCCGCCGACTACGGCGCCCACCGGTCCGCCTACAATCGCTCCCGTGGCCGCGCCACCGGCAGCTCCGGTGATTGCTCCGTCATTGTCGTCGGCAAAGGCCGGGACAGTAAATGCAGAAAGCGCCAGCGTGGACGCAATAATAATCTTCAAACTCATAGTTCTCACTCCGGTTATTCATTTCACGGTGCAGAAAGTCCGGAAGTGGTGAGATTGTTCCGAGTGCATGCGGCAGATCGGGCAAGAAACCGTGAAGTTCAGCTCACCTTTTGTTTCGATGTGAAATGACGGTCTCGACCGTTATTGGGCAATCAAGAGCGTGATAAACGCAACGTTCGGCGGCTCAGGACGTCCATCGTGAAAAGTGTTCTTCAATGGCGCGTGAACGGGCCGTTGATCACTTCGGTCCGTGTGTGATCGAGGCCGGCGGAAGGTCGGCTCTCGCGTTTTCACATCGGTGGCCTTGACCGCCGATCATTCCTGACAAAGTGCTGACATTCGCTCTCAGCGGCCAGTAAGCGGGCTTCTGCAATCCTGTCTGCGTTGAAACGTCGATGGAAGGAATGCCCAATGGGGAAGCTGGTGACGGTGCTTTCGCCCATAACCGAAGGCAAGGGGATCGACTGGAGCATCGATATCGACTCCCGTGTGGCCGTTCAGGCAGATCCGGCCGACGTTGCAGAGGCGATCGGCAACATTCTGGACAATGCAGTTCGCTTCGCGCGTCGACGCATCCAGGTTTCCGCCGTTGCGGAAGGCCAGATGGTAACGGTTCGGGTGGGGGATGACGGCCCCGGGGTGGACGCCGAATACTATGCACGGATGTTGAAGCGTGGCGTGACCGACGCGGATGCGGGGCACGGGCTCGGTCTCGCCATATCCAGCGACATCGCAGCAGCGTACGGCGGCGAGCTCAGGTTCAGGCAGTCACACCTGGGTGGTCTGGAGGCCAATCTGAGCTTACCGGCGCTGAGGTGCGAAGCGCCGGGCCAGTAACGTCCCGACACCGCCTCAGGCCCGTGGCCGGGACATGTGCTCGCACGCACCTCGCCGGGCATTTCAAGGCATCGTCCCGACGCCGTGCCAACTCCGGGCCAACTCCGGGCGATGAGCCGCGCGGTCAGTCGGTGCCGCGCAATCTGTCTTGCTTTTGCCCCTTAGACATGGGAGGAGGCGCCCCTCCCGCCTCTTCAGCACATCGGACTTCTCATGACGACCGCCTATGGCCTCGACTTTGGCACCACCAATTCCGTCCTCGCGACAGCCAGCGGCAATGCCACCCAGTCCGTGGTCATGCACACGCCGGCTGGTGAAACGGATACGCTCAGGACCGCGCTGGCCTTCATGAAGAAGGGCGTGCACCAGATTGCCTGCGAGGCGGGACCGGCAGCCATTGCACAGTTCATCGATAACCCCGGTGAATGCCGGTTCCTGCAATCGATCAAGACTTTCGCCGCGTCACCCTTGTTCCAGGGCACGATGATCTTCGCCAAGCGCTTCGCGTTCGAGGACATCATGCATGCCTTCCTGTCGCGCCTGCGGGACTATGCCGGAGATGCCGTGAGCGAGGGGGCGAAACGTGTCGTTGTCGGGCGCCCGGTGCGCTTCGCGGGGAGCAATCCGGACGAGCAGCTCGCAACGGAGCGCTACAACACCGCACTCGCGCGCTTTGGCTTCCCTGAAATCCACCACGTCTACGAGCCGGTTGCCGCTGCGTTCTATTTCGCGCGCAACCTCGATCGGGACGCCGTCGTGCTTGTCAGCGATTTCGGCGGGGGCACGACGGACTATTCGCTGATCCGCTTCGAGAGCCATGCCGGGCGCCTGACCGCTACACCGATCGGCCACTCGGGCGTCGCAGTCGCGGGGGACAATTTCGATTACCGCATCATCGACAACATCGTCTCCCCGATGATCGGCAAGGGCACACTGTTCAAGAGCTTCGACAAACTGCTCGAGGTGCCCTCCGGTTACTATGCGAATTTCGGGCGCTGGAACCAGCTTTCCATCTTCAAGACGCTGCGCGATTTCGCGGAATTGAAGAAACTGGTGCAGGTGAGCCTGGAGCCGGAGAAGCTTGAAGCCTTCATCGAACTCATCGAAATGGACGAGGGTTACCCGCTCTACCAGGCCGTTTCGGCGACGAAGATGCGGCTTTCGAGCGCCGAGGAGACGGAGTTTTCGTTTGCGCCGCTCGGGGAAGCGGCCCGGCGATCCGTCAGGCGGGCCGATTTCGAGAGCTGGATCGCTCCGGAACTCAATCAGATCGAGGGAGCGCTGGATGAGGTGCTTACGAAGACGAACATGCCTGCCGGCGATATCGACAAGGTGTTCCTGACCGGTGGGACATCGTTCGTGCCAGCCGTGCGCCGGGTGTTCGAACAGCGTTTCGACCGAAGCCGCATCGAAAGCGGTGGTGAACTCTTGTCCATCGCCCATGGTCTCGCCCTCATCGGAGCGCGTGATGATATTGAGAACTGGACGGCTGGAGCGATCTGACAGGCGGCGGCGCTTGCCGGCAGGTGAAAGCGTGTCATGCAAGCCTGCGGTGTTCCGGACCTTCGTGCGAGGGTGTGTTGGTGAGGATCGCAATATCCGGGTGGTGGAGCTGCGTTGGTGACGACACGCGGTGACCTGGACGGGCTCTCGATGTAGCTTCTCTACCGATTCTCCGCGTTGATGTGCAGCACTATGGAAACTTCGCTTTATCTGCCCGTAAAAGGCTTCCTCGAGAAGGCAGGCTACGTCGTCAAGGGCGAGGTTGGAGGCTGCGATCTTGTCGGGCTCAGCGACGGCGACCCGCCCGCTGTCGTGATCTGCGAGCTGAAACTGACCTTCAATCTGGAACTCATCCTGCAGGCCGTCGATCGGGCGGCCATTTCGGACGAGGTCTGGATTGCTGCCAGAGTCTCGGCCAAGGGCAGGGGACGTGAGGCAGACAGGCGCTACCGCGACCTCTGCCGTAGGCTCGGCATCGGCATGCTCGGTGTTTCCGATGCAGGCGATGTCAGCGTCATCGTCGGCTCCGTTTCACCCATGCCCCGGACCAATCCGAAACGGCGCTCGAGGCTCATGCGCGAGCATTTGAAGCGACGGGGCGATCCCGCACTTGGCGGCAGCACGCGCGCACCGGTCATGACCGCCTATCGCCAGCAGGCTCTCGGCTGCGCGGCTGCCCTGGCCGCGGGCCCCTCGCGTGTTCGCGATGTAAGAACCGGCATACCGGAGGCAGGGAAGATATTGCTTTCGAATGTCTATGGCTGGTTCGAGCGGCTCGACAGGGGCGTCTACGGCTTGACCGATGCCGGTCGAGAAGCGCTCGACCGCTGGCCGCAGCCCGAGATACCGGCAGGCCAGTAGCTCGCTCCAGCCCTCATGGCCAGGGGGCGCTATACGCCTCCGGCGGCCACCTCGGTCAACAGGAAGGCTCTTTCCTGCCACCTTCGGAACACCGCACTGCAGCAAATGCTTGTGTTCCGATGGAGCATCATGCCATTAGAACATTCTTCCCTCTGGAGACTGGCACATGGCCAAGAACACAATGGTCGGGCGACCATTGAAAGGACTGATGCTTCTTGCATCCCTTTTCACATGTCTACCCGCAAATGCCACGCCTGTGCTCGTCGTGGATTCCGAGACCCATCAGGTGCTCTATCAGGAGGATGCCGGCGTGCCCTGGTATCCGGCCTCGACAACCAAGCTCATGACGGCCTTCGTTGTATTCGAGGCCCTTCGATCGGGCGAAGTCACTTTGACGACGCCGGTTATGATGACGCGAAACGCGACCAAACAGGCGTTTCTGGAATCCGGCCTGACTTTCGGGCGGACGATGACGCTCGAGGACTCGCTCTTTGCCATGATCGCCGCATCGGCCAATGACGTCGCTGTGGCCCTTGCGGAAACGGTAGCCTCCGACGAGCAGGCATTCGTCCGGCGAATGAATGAGACCGCAGCACGCCTCGGGATGTCGGGCACCCATTTTTCCAATCCGAATGGCCTGTTTGACCGGAAGAACTATACGACCGCGCGCGATCTCGCGATCCTTGGAATGGAAGTGGATCGAAAATTCCCCGAATACAGCCGCTTCTTCCAGGCATCCTCGGTCACGATCGACGGGAAGGAGATCAAGTCCAACAATTTGCTCCTGACCCGCTTCGGTGGCACGATCGGGATGAAGACCGGCTTCCTGTGCGCATCAGGACGAAATCTGGTCGGGCTGGCCTCGCGAAATGGAAAGCGCGTGATGGTGGTCATCATGGGCGCGACCACGGAACGCGAACGCAACGAACGGTCTGCGCAATATCTGACGCAAGCCTTCGATGGCCGCCTGCCTGCCGGTGCAGAGCGCGTTGACGATCTGCAAAACCGGAGCGATGTCGCTCCGGAGGACATGCGCATCCGCCTCTGCACCGACAAGAGCGCCGCCTACGAGGCGAGCCGAGACACGCTCTATCCGATGGGCCTGCCGGGTCATGAGAGCTATTTGCAGGACCAGATACCCGGGCAGGTCCACGCGATCCGCACCTGGGCCAACGAGAACGCAACGGATGTGCCCACACCCAACCCACGTCCTTCATAGGAGCGCCGGCGACCCGGCTCTGCGGCCCCGGGCAGATCTGGTCTGCAAAATACCCGGCATTAGGTAGCAAAAGCGATCAGACCCAGTTGGGCATCCGGCCGTACTCCGTTGTTGCTCCTGGGCGAAGACCGATCGAGAGGGCGACGGCGCTACCTTACCAGAGGGGCTTCCATGAAGACGAGATGGTTGCGCAGTTCCGGAGGTGCTTGGTAGTAGGGGGCGATTTCCCGGAACCCCAGTGAGCGGTAGAGCCCCAGTGCCTCATCATGGTTGCGGCCGGTATCCAGCCGCATGGTGGTGTAGCCCCGCTCACCGGCCACGCGCACGATGGTCTCGGCGAGCCGTCGGCCCAGCCCCATGCCGCGGCCCTCGGGGCCGATGAACATGCGCTTCATCTCGCATGTGTGCTGGTCGATCCGCTGCATCATCACGCAGCCGACCACCTTTCCGTTCAGGCGGGCAACAAGGACTTCCCCGTCCGGAGCCGCGTGAATCCTCGGCAGGCTCTCCAGCAGCGCGGCCCATTGTTCCGGCGTGTAGTAGCGGTCGACGAACCAGGCATTCTCGCCATATCGGGATCGACACCAGTCGAGGAAGCCGTTGCACAGGGCTCGAATGGCAGGGAAGTCGTCAGGTCCGGCTGGGCCAATCTGCGAGTTCTGTTCCACCTCTGCGCCTCCACTCACGAATCGTGCAGCGACAAAGCGGGCGCTCCTTCCCGAGGTCCACGGACGCCGGAAAGGCGGCCGCGGTCGAGACGGGCCCGGGCAATCGTCCGCTGGGAGTTCGGAAAGTTTCCTGCCCAGTGCCTCTATCGAACCAGGTGAATTCTGCTCGAGCTGTCATGAACTGTAGTCGAGCACGGTATTGTTGACAATCTGAGGGGCGCTCCGGCGAAAGCGCGCAACGACTTCAACCGGGAGCGCGAGGATCGACCACTTGTTCGTACCGCGGTCCAGGGGAGAGGCGTCCCCTCAGTCGTCCACCGCTACCATGACATCGGAGGCCTTCACGACCGCATAGGCTTCCTTGCCAGCCGCCAGTCCCAGTTCCGCCACGGCCTCGTTGGTGATCGAGGCAGTGACGATCGAACCCCCGACATCAATCCGGACATGGGCTGTCGTCGCGCCAAGGGTCACATCCACCACCTTGCCCTTCAGCCGATTGCGTGCGCTGATTTTCATGGTCCGGAGCTCCTCTGTTCTCTATGCATTTGCCCTAGCACAATCGGGCGGTTGCAGGTAGAACCGCAGCAGAGAGACAACCATGATCGTTCGCCCACCCCCGACCTTTCTGCAACTCCTGTACGTCACTCGCGGTTCGGTGGTCCCCAAGATCCTGCCACAACTTGGCCTGACCGCAGCCTTTGCCGCGCTGGTCGTCCTGTTCCACGAGCACTATCCGGCGCTTGTCCCTTCCTTCGCGGGCGTTCCGTTCGCCCTGCTTGGTATTGCGCTTTCCGTCTTCCTGGGGTTTCGCAACAATGCCTGCTATGACCGCTGGTGGGAGGCGCGCAAGCAATGGGGCGAGATGATATCGGTGTGCCGCAGCTTCGGCCGGCAGACACTCGTCCTGGAGGATGGTACCGACGCGGCGGCGAAGTGCCGGCGTGACCTGCTGACGGACGCAATCCTGTTCGTACATGCGCTTGCCATTCATCTGAGACCCGGTCGGCCGTCCGATCCGTCACGGTCCGAGTTTGATCCCCGGCTGCACAGCGACCTTGCGGATGTCGCCAACCGTCCCGAAGCAATTCTGAGGCGCGCATCGCAAAGGCTAGCGTTGCTCAATCGCGAAGGGCAGGTGAGCGATGTCATGTACCAGACGCTCGATCGTTCCGTGGCGCAACTCGGGGGCGTTCAGGCGGCATGCGAGCGTATCCGCACGACACCGCTTCCCTTCGCCTATTCCTTGCTGTTGCATCGGACGGCCTATCTCTTCTGCTTTCTCTTCCCCCTTGGATTTGCCGATTCACTCGGTTGGCTGACGCCCTTCTGCTCAGTGCTCGTCGCTTACACCTTTTTCGGCCTGGACGCCCTGGGCGTCGAGCTGGAAAACCCGTTTGACAATACCGCGCACGCCATCCCCCTGAGTGCCATGGCAAGAACCATCGAGATCAGCCTGCTGGAAGCAATGGGAGAAAAAAACGTTCCCGCTGTTCTCCAGCCGAGCGAGTTCGTGCTGATGTAGGTCAGCCGGGTTTTCGGGCATGTCCGCTGTTGGCGATGATATCTGACGCTGCCTTGGGCGATCCGCGCGCCGAGGCTGCCGAAGATCAAACAGGAACTCGACCAGGACGTCCGATTGCAAATGCGCTCATCGCGGGGGGCGTGAGAGGCGAGAAATCTCGCCTCTCATCTCTATGCAGAATTAACGCGGTGCCAGGGACTCCAGCTCGCCGAGCCGCTTGAGCGCCGCCTGCTGCTGCAGCCATCCATAGTTGATGCCACTTGCGTTCAGCGTGCTTCCCGTCTGGAAGGGGAAGTCATTGAAGTCTGCAAAGAACTCCTTGATCTTGCCCTGGATCGGGACGAGCAGCCACATGTTGCGGGCAAGGAACTCAATGGCCCCGCCACCGTCTTCCATGGCCCGCTCGTAGGGATCCATACGCAGGTTTGCGATGACCGCCCAGCTCGGCACTTCACGTGTGGCCGTGGCAATGTTGCCGTGGCTCGCCTGCGCGAAACTGAGCTTCCAATCGTTCCAGCGAATTGCGTTGAGGTTCCCGCCCTGATCGAAATAATACATCACGTCGCGTGGCGTTGTCTTGGCGGTGCCTTTCAGCAGTTCCGTCAGGTCGTAGCCGTCGAGATGGACCTTGAAGTTCTTGCTTCCTGACTGGAAGCCCGTTTTCATCTGGTCCTTGATGTCGGGAATACCGGCGGCCGTCGCGAATGTCGGCATCCAGTCCATCAGCGTCACGATGTCGTTGATCTGCGATCCCGGCTTCACCACGCCCGGCCAGCGCACCATCATCGGAATGCGCATGCCGCCTTCCCAGGTGGTGCCCTTTTCGCCGTGGAACATCGTCTGGGCGCCGTCCGGCCAGAGCGCGAGTTCGGCGCCGTTGTCGGTCGTGTAGAGCACGATCGTGTTGTCGGCGATGCCGAGATCGTCGAGCTGCTGCAGAAGTTGCCCGACATGGCCGTCATGCTCGGCCATGCCGTCGGCATGAATGCCCTTGCCGGTCTTGCCCAGTGAATCCGGTTTCAGATGCGTGAAGACGTGCATGCGCGTCGAATTGAACCAGACAAAGAAGGGTTTGTCGGCCTTGGCCTGCCGGTCGATGAAGTCCTTGGCTGCGGCCAGGAATTCCTCGTCGACCGTCTCCATGCGCTTGGTGTTGAGCGCGCCGGTGTCCTCGATCTTTCCGTCCGCGCTGGACTTGATCACGCCACGCGGACCAAAGTCCTTCCGGAACTCGGGATCCTTCGGGTAGAAGTAGCCTTCCGGTTCCTCTTCCGCGTTGAGGTGGTAGAGGTTGCCGAAGAACTCGTCGAAGCCGTGATTGGTAGGTAGGTGTTGGTCGCGGTCGCCGAGGTGGTTCTTGCCGAACTGGCCGGTTGCATAGCCCTTCGACTTCATTACGTCGGCAATGGTCGGCATCCAGTCCTGGATACCGTGCGGGTCGCCCGGCATGCCGATCGTCAGCAGGCCGGTTCGGAACGGTTCCTGTCCAAGGATGAATGAGGCGCGTCCGGCGGTGCAACTGTTCTGCCCGTAGGAGTCGGTGAAGATCGCGCCCTCGGCCGCGATGCGGTCGATGTTCGGAGTGCGATAACCCATGAGGCCCATCGTGTAGGCGCTGATTTGCGGAATGCCTATGTCGTCGCCGAAGATGACGAGAATGTTCGGCGTCTTTGCACTTCCTGAGGCTGGTTGCTCCTGGGCTGCTGCCGTTTTCACGGCTGCCGTGGTGCCCGCGACGGCAGCGGCCGCGAGCATTGTTCCGCCAAGGAGAAGGCTTCTCCGGTCGAGATCAAGTGTTTGAATTTCAATGTCACGCGTATCGACATCATTCATTCCGCTCATCACATTCTCCTCATAGAGAGCTTCACTTGTCGATTGCTTGCACTGTTGGGAATTGCCTCATCTGTTGTTATTTTCTTCGAAGATGAAGGGCAGTACTTGTCGATGCTTGGCCGAGCCCGCCCATTTCAGGTAGAGCACAAGATCTGCGCGACAAGTGGCAGAAGTTGTAAAAAGTAGAAGAGGTGGAGGCCGTGCGGCGCATGCCCAGCCCTGCCTGCGTTCAGGCTGCTCGCTGGATCACCGTTTTCGGTGAGAGGATGTCCGGCGCCGATGGATTGTGCTGCTGGATTGAAAAGCCGATAATTCCAGGAACGTTGTGCGGTGAGCCCGCTCGCCGCGTCACTGGCCATAGTGCGGCCATCGAATCTATCGCTGGTTCAAACAGTGGTAGCAATCTGTTTGAGATAAATGGTCGGAGCGGCGGGATTCGAACCCACGACCCCTTGACCCCCAGTCAAGTGCGCTACCGGGCTGCGCTACGCTCCGACCTGCTTTTGCAAGCACGCTTTCCATAGTCGGTAGGTTGTCGCCGCGCAAGCGAAAAAAAGGTGGTTCGGGAACAAGTCCAAGCATTTCGCCGGGGTGGTGCGAGGACGCCCTCTCAGCGCAGGACGCTGCGGTAGATGGCCTCGGTGTCGGTCACCATCCGGCTGAGGCTGTAGTCGTCCTTGCGGGCGAGGGCTCCCTCTGCGTATCGAGCAAGGCGCACGGGATCGGCTATCCTGAGCATGGCGTGGGCGAGCTGGCGAGCATCGTCGGTGTTGGCGACCAGGATTCCGTTCTGTCCGTCCTTCAGCACCATGGAGACCCCGCCCACCTCGGTCAGCACCATGGGCTTGGCTGCGGCAGCCGCTTCGAGCATCACATAGGACATGGCCTCGTAGCGGCTCGGCATCGTCAGGACGTCGATCGCGTCCATGACCTCGGCGCCGGTATACTGCGATGTGAAGTGGAAGCGGTCCGCGGGAAGCATTTTGGCCGCCAACGACAGGATGTGTCCTTCATCCTCTCCCGTCCCGACCATCAGCAAATGCGCCGATGGCATCCGTTCGGCCACAAGCGCGAATGCGCGCACCAGGCGTTCCGGCGCCTTCTGCTTCGAAAGGCGGCCGACGAAGCCGTAGACGAAATCGTTGTCCGACATGCCGAGGTTCGAGCGGATCTGTTGCCTCAGGCCTGATGGCGGCGTCACCACACCGTTGACGACGATCTCCAGTTTCTCCCGCCGCATGCCGAGAGCCCGGGCATGGGCATACTCGTCGGCGGAGACGCAGATGAGCCTGTCCGTGAAGTACCGTGCAAGAAGCCGCTCGATGGTTCCGTACACCATGTGTCCCGCACGGCTGAGGTGGGGGTCCATCGTCCGGAATGCGTGGGGCGTATAGACACGTGCGGCGGGCTCACCCGGGAAACGGATGCGAGCCAGGGCTCCCGCCTTGGAGCTGTGGCCGTGGATGACGTCGAACGGACCATGCCTGCGCGCAAGCCGCCTGAGGATTGCGAGCGACGCGATGTCGCCCGGGCCTGGCGCACGGGCCATCTCGACGCAATGCGCGCCGTCGAGCCCGAGTGCCAGCAATTCGTCGACGAACCGCTGCTCCGCCCTGACGGGCGAGTAGATCGCGTGAACCACATGGCCGCGCTGCTTGAGGCCGCCGCAAAGGTCGATGAAGTGGCGGCCGGATCCTCCACCGCTCGGCTCCAGCACCTGGAGCACGCGCAGGGAGCGCAGGTTCTTGTCGCGGATCATGTTCACGGGCGCTCTCCGTCGTGTCTCGGGCGGTTGTGGCGCAATTCCAGCGCCCGGCAGCCCCAGATGACCCCGATAAGGAGGTATAGATGGCGCCAGTGGTCGGTATCGATGACGAAGCCAACGGCGGTATGTCCGCAGAAGGTGAGGAACGAGATCATCAGGTAGGGTTGCCACGGCCGGTCGCGAAGGAGGGACTGGAACCCTGCGGCGAAAGTCCAGATGGCGAGGGTGAGATAGCTGAGGAAGCCCATCCATCCGTAGGTCGTCAGCGACTTCAGCCAGATATTGTGCTCGTCCTCGGGAAACATGGTGCTGAACACCATCGGGCCGATGCCGAGCGGCTTTTCCATCGACATCAGGAAGCCGATACGATGGCGGTCGAAGCGGCCGAGATGCCCGCCATCGTACTCCTGGACGAGTTGGGTACGGCTCGAGAAAAGGTTGGAGACGGCGCTGGACTGCAGCGCGAAGACGAGCGCCACGACCATGGCGCCGGCCGCGCAGATGCTGAGCGTCAGGATCTTCAGGCGGAACACCGCCGTCCGCTCCTTGAGCAGCATGACGAAGACCAGGGCGACGACGGAGAACAGGTAGAGCGCCCAGGCCGCACGCGAGAAGGACAGGAAGACGCCGAGGGCGAGGATTACGACGCCGACGATCTTGAGCGGTGCCCCGAGGAGACGGCCCGCGAGAAGGCCGTGCATGAGATAGAGCGACGGGGCGACGAGAAAGGGGCCGAAGACGTTCGGATCCTGGAAGGCGCCCTTTGCCCGGTCGTAGAGCGTGAAAGCCTCGCTGCCGGGAAAGGCATGGAAATATCCGAGGATGCCGAGGAGGGAGGTGATGAGCGCGCTTGCGACCCACGCCCGGAAAATGAGCTGGAGACGTTGCGGCCGTGCCTCGATGATCGCGGCGAAGAACACGGCCGAAAGAGCGAGGAACAATGAGACGGCAATGTAGATCGGGCCGTCCGCCATGTCGGTCATGACGGTCAGGGACAGCATGCCGCCGATGTTGAAGGTGAGGAGCAGCGCCAGCAACGGGGCGACGTTTCGCGATATCCGCAAGCCGAAGATCGCCCACATGCCGATAAGGCCGGCCATGAAGACTTCATAGGGGGCAGGCTCCGCAATGACGAATCCGGACAGGAAGACGCCAAGCGTCACCAGGGCGGAACCGAAAACGCCGACGGCCGCCAGTTGCGGCCTGAAGGGCGGCGCGAAATGGGTGACCGCGTCGCTCAATAGGCATTTTCCGTGTTCAGGAGGCGGATCGGCGTCAGGAACAGGATCTTGAGATCAAGCCACAGCGACCAGTTCTCGATGTAGTAGAGATCGAACTCGGTGCGGTAGCGGATCTTGTCGTCATGGTCGATCTCGCCGCGCCAGCCATTGATCTGCGCCCAGCCCGTGACCCCGGGCTTCACGCGATGGCGCGCGAAATAGCTCTCGACGACATCGACATACTTTCGATTGTGCGACTGGGCCTGGATCGCATGGGGGCGCGGGCCGACCAGCGAAAGTTCACCCTTCAGCACGTTGAAGAGCTGAGGCAGCTCGTCGATCGAGGACTTGCGCAGGAAACGGCCGACCGGCGTCACACGCGGATCGCCCTTCGTGACCGCCAGCTTCGCCGTGGGGTCGGAGAGGTTGGTGTACATCGAGCGGAATTTGTAGACGTCGATGACCTCGTTGTTGAAGCCATGGCGTTTCTGCTTGAAGATGATCGGGCCTGGCGAGGTCAGCTTGACGGCGACTGCCGCGCCGATCAGGACGGGCCACAGCAGCGCGAGTGCGATCAGGCTGAACGCTATGTCGAAGGCCCGCTTGGCGACAGAATCCCAGTCGGCGATCGGCTTGTCGAAGATGTCGAGGAGCGGCACCTTGCCGATCTGAGAATAGCTGCGCGGGCGAAAGCGAAGCCCCTTGGAATGCGCTGCAAGCCGGATGTCGACCGGAAGCACCCACAGCTTCTTCAGGAGAGCCAGGATGCGCGCTTCCGCGGAGAGCGGCAGCGATATGATCAGCATGTCGATACGCGCAAGACGCGCAAATTCGACCAACTCCGCGACGGTTCCGAGCTTGGGGTACCCTGCGATCACGGAGGGCGACCGGCGTTCGTCGCGATCGTCGAAGATGCCGCAGATGCGGATGTCGTTTTCCGGCTGGCGTTCCAGCGAGCGGATGAGCTCCTTCGCAGGCTCGCCGCCGCCGACGATCACCGCGCGGCGCTCCATCGTGCCGTTGCGGGCCCAGTGCCGGATCGAATAAGCGATCAGCTGGCGCTCGGCGATGAGATAGATGGCGCCGAGAACGAACCAGGAGACGAACCAGACGCGCGAATAGACATCGCCGGTCTTGAACAGGAACAGCGCCAGCGCCATCACGGCAAATGCCACCGCCCATGCGCACAGGATGCGCGGCGTCATCCGCCAGGCCGAGCGCAGCGCAGGAATCTGGTAGGCATCCGCGAGTTGCATCAGCATGATGCCGGTGGCGGACCCGCCCGCAAGTACGGCCACATAAAAGAGCGCCATTTCGATGCCGGGCGCGACATAGAGCATGATGATCGCGTAGCCGATCGCAAACAGCGAGGCGAATTCGGTGATCCTCAACAGGCCGAGAAGCATCGACGGCGAATAGGCATCCGCCCGAAATTGCATGGCGATCTGTTTGGCAAGCGGGTTCAGTTCTACCGTCTTGCCGCCGTCCACTTCCTCTTCCGAGCCGTTTGGCGCGATCGTCCGTATTTCGGACACCAGACGCCGTATGGCATCCGGGTCGAAGGCTTCAGGTTTGTCGACGTGGTTCATGGGCAGAAATCCGCGGATGCATTTCGCATCGGATAGCAGAAAGGCCCTAAGAAAACGCTTACGTTGCGGGAGGGGACGACGCCGTTTCAGGGTTGCGCACGACCCGTTCCGGCACGTCGGGAAGAAGGTCGTGGTAGAGGCTCATCATGGACGAGGCCATCACCGAAGCGGAGAACGTTGCCTTCACCTTCCCGGGATCGGGCATGGCGATCGTCTTCCACTGGGGGTTGAGCACCGACTGGACCATGATGCTTGCCAGCGCATCCGCATCCGCTGGATTGGCGAGCGCTATGCTGTCCGGGCCGAGCATCTCCGGTATGCCGCCGACGCGGCTGGCGGTCACGCCCTTGCGCGCGGCAAGCGCCTCCAGGACGATATAGGGCATCGATTCCGCCCGCGAGGGCACGACGACAGTGCGGGCGAGTGAGAAGGCCTCCCGGGTTTTCATCGCCGGGAGCATCCCGATGCGGCGCGCAAGGCCGAGCTCCAGCATCATCCGCTCGTATTTCGGCTGGTCCGGACCGTCGCCGATCATCAGCGCCGAAAGCGGCCGGCGCATCAGGCGCTCCGCCTTTGCGAAGGCTTCGATGAAGACATCTGGTCCTTTCAGGTCCCTCAGCATTCCGATGTAGAGGAAGTCGACCGCGTCCGGACGGACATAGACCGTCTCGAAATCGCGATCCGGAATGCCGTTGTAGATCCGCTCGGCCCGGCAGCGGGGCTTGCCGACCTTGTCGGAATAGGTTTGCCGCTCGAAGTCGCAGACGAATACGAGGGAATCGGTCTGGAACTCGAGCAGTCGTTCGAGACCGAACACCGTGCGCCCCGTGAGACTGTTCGGGGCATAGTGCAGGCTGCCGCCGTGCGGCGAATAGAGGCGGGCTACGCGATACCTGTTGACCCGCAGGGCTGAGCCGATGAGACGAGCGATGGCGCCACCCTTGGCGCCATGCCCGTGCAGGACATCCGGCTTCAAACTTCTGATTTCACGATAACTGCTCCAGAACGCGGAGAGGTCCTTGATACTGAGCGAACGGTCGATCGGCAGTCGCAGCAGTCCAAGCGAGAGGTGGGGCCTGATCTCGTCGAAGAGATTGTCCTCATATGAACCGCCCGTCGTGCTGTCGCACAGGATGCCGACTTCGTTGCCCTGCTTAGCATGGATCTCCGCCAGATCGCGCACGTGCCGGAATATCCCTCCGATCGGCGATCTGAAACAATGGATGATGCGCAGCGGCCTCTCTTTGCGCATGTCCGTCAGAACAGCCGCTCGCGAACGTAGATTGTATCTCCTGCAAGGACCGGATCCGAGATCGACACGCGGCCTGTGATGACCTCGCCGTTGATCTTCCGGGTGACGTCCACATTCGCCTGGTTGGCGCGCGGCGAGAAGCCACCGGCCACCGCAATGGCATTCTGGACGGTCATGCCCGCCACATAGGTGTATTGTCCGGCCTGTCCTACCTCGCCCATGATATAGACCGAGCGATAACGATCGACCTCGATCGAGACGTCCGGATCGCGCAGGTAGCCCTGTCGGAGCTTGGCGGCGATCACGCTTTCCAGTTCCTGCAACGTCCGGCCGCGCGCCGGAACGGAGCCGATCAGCGGGAAGGCGACGTAGCCGGCCTGGTCGATCGAATAGGTGTTGCTGAGGCCGGCCTGTTCGAAGACGGTGATGCGCAGCCTGTCGCCGCTGTCCAGCCGATAGGGCTGGATCGTCGCCTCATGAAACGCCTTCGGGGCAGGGCGATAGCTGGTGCAGCCTGCCAGCATCGTCGCGAGCAGCGCCATTGCGATGATGAAGCCATTTCTGTTGAGCGCGAAGTCCATCGCCTTTTCCATCTGCGGAGGTCCGATTGCAGGTCTCGTTATCAATCCGTTAGGGTTAACGGCTGGTAAAGGCGCACGGCTCGCGACAGCGAATTCGGCGTTTTTCTTCAAGGAGTTTGGCCAGATCGGGGGTGAGGGGCGGCGATCGCCATTAACCGTTGCGTTACCATGTTTGTTTACGGTGCCGACAAACCTAGGTTGCGGAGTGGTGGTATGACAGGCGTTTACGGAAGCCAGCAGGACGTCGATATAGATCTCGGCGGTCTGTTCGGTGCAATCTGGCGCAGGCGCCGGGCAGTTCTGCTCGCCACTGCCGCATGCGCCGGCCTCGCCTTTGTCGGCGCCAGCCTCGTTTCGCCGAAGTACCGCAGCGAGACCCGCCTTATAATAGAGACGCGCGAACCTGCCTTCACCACGAGTTCGGACCGGACGACATCGGGCGAGCGGCCCGCCTTCGACGAACTGGGTATCGTGAGCCAGGTGGAAATCCTGAAGTCCGTGGACCTCGTCAAGCAGGTCGCCCGCAACATGAAACTGTACGAGCTCGAGGAGTTCGACCCCACGGCGAAACCGTCTGCAATTTCAGACCTGATGGTGCTCTTCGGCCTCAAGAAGAACCCGCTGGAGCTTGCGCCGGAAGAGCGCGTGCTCAAGGAGTTCATTCAGAAGCTTTCCGTCTACCAGGTCGAGAAGTCGCGCGTCGTCGGCGTCGAGTTCACCTCAGAAGACCCGAAGCTCGCCGCGGCGATCCCGAACGAGATGGCGAAGGTCTATCTCTCGCTGCAAAGCGGCGCCAAGCTGGATACGAACTCTGAGGCAAGCCGCTGGCTCGAGCCGGAGATTGCCAATCTGCGCGAAAAGGTGAGGGAGGCGGAAGCGAAGGTCGCGGCCTATCGCGCGTCTTCGGACCTGTTGCCCGCGGGTAGCGACGGCACATTCGCCGTCAATCAGTTGAACGGCATTTCGGCCGAGCTCGCGCGCATTCGCGGCGAGAAGGCGAATGCCGAAGCGCGGGCCGAAAGCGTGCGCGCCGTGCTGAAGAACGGCGGTCAGGCGGATTCTCTCGCGGATGTCGTCGGATCCCAGATGATCCAGCGGCTGAAGGAGAGCGAGGCCCAGATCCAGGGTCAGATCTCCGATCTCTCCACCTCGCTGCTCGACGGTCATCCCCGGTTGAAGGGGCTGCGTTCGCAGCTTGTCTCGATCCGCGGACAGATCCGCGAGGAGACCCAGAAGATTCTCGCGAGCCTCGACAACGAGGCGAACGTGGCGCGGCTGCGCGAACGCCAGCTGATGGGCCAGCTCAATACGGTGAAGGCGGATTCCGCGCGTGCCGGAGAGGAAGAAGTCGGCCTGCGGGCGCTCGAGCGCGAGGCAACGGCCCAGCGCCAGTTGCTCGAAACCTATCTCGCACGCTACCGTGAAGCCGCATCGCGCACTTCGACCAACTCCACTCCGGCCGATGCGCGGGTGATTTCCGCCGCGGTCGAACCGACCGAGGTTCATTTCCCGAAGGTCGTCCCCATCACCGTCGTCGGCGGGCTGGCCGGCTTCCTGTTGAGCGCCGTCGGGATCCTGCTCGTGGAACTCTTCAGCGGCCGTGCGCTGCGACCGAGCGCCGTCCCGCCGGTCATGCCTGTGAAGAGTGAAGACGAAAGAAAACGCGCGGCCGAACCTGCCCGTCCGCCTGAGCCGGTAGTGGTCGAGCCTGTCGTCGCAAGGTCATTTGCGGCCGCGGTTCCGGAGCTGCCGACCAAGAAGGTCGCTGCCGGCGAGCCAGTTCCCACAGCCGTGACGAAAGTCCAGGGATCGCTGCTCTCGGGCTTTGACGAACCGGAGGAAGAGGAGGAGATCCGCCCGACGGAGCCGGACCTGCTGGCGTCGGATTCGGGCGAAGAAGACTTCTCCGTTGCGGCGGTTGCCCGTCATCTCGTGGAAAACGATGTCCCGGTAGCGATCACCGTGTCGCCATCGGGCGACAAGGGCTCCACCGCTGCCGTGATGCTGGCGCGCACCGTGGCCGAGGAGGGGAGAAAGACCGTCCTGATCGATTTGACGGGATCCGCATGCCCGACCCGTCTGATGGCCGAGTCCATGCGCCTTCCCGGAATCACCGATCTGCTCGTCGGCGACGCCGCCTTCGCCGACATCATCCACGGGGATCGCCTCTCGGCAGCCCATATCATCCCGCGCGGGTATTCGGACATCAAGCGTGCGATGAAGGGTATCGACCGGCTGTCCATGGTCATCGACGCGCTGTCGGACGCCTATGAGACTGTCATCGTCGAATGCGGTGCCGCGGACGTCCAGGGCATTCGCCGCCTGTCGCGCTCTGGAGAGACCGAGATCATTCTCTCCATCCCGGGGGCGGAGGAGGATGAGATCGTCGCCCTGATAGAGGCATTCGGAAATGCCGGCTACAGCGAGATCGTGCTCATGACCGCAGATACCGGCCGTCCGCCCCACGATCCGGATCGCCGGGCGGCGTAGGGCAGGCGTCGAAGGGCTCGGGCGTCAATCGTTGTCCGAGCCGACTTCCACGAACTCGGTCTTGCCGGACCGCAGGCGCTGCATGAGGCTGTAGAGCCTCGGATTCTGCTTGATCGTGCGCTTCGCGCCAGCCTTGGCCCGATGGATCGCCGCAATCGTGCTGCCGGCGACCGTCGTCGGCCAGAGCAGGTCATGCTGCGCCGTTTCGATCGTGCACCAGGACCGCTTGTAGGGCTGGTCTCCGATGCCGAAATCGAACAGGCGCACGCCTTCGCTGCAGAGCTGGCGGATGATGAGGTAGAAAAGAAACTCGCCGGGGCTCGCGTCTGGAACGAGCGTGTCATCGATCGAGCCGAACTGGCAGATGACGTGATCGCCCTTCCGCGACACACCGGCGATTGCAACGATCTTGTCTTCATGTTCCGCCTTCAGGCGCACCGCATGAAGCTGAAGCGGATAGCTTTCCTCGTTCGGGACGACTGACGTGAGCCGATGGAAGAAATCCTGCGTCTCCGCATCGCGGAAGACGTTTGGCAGGCCCATCGCCTCGAACCGCGCGGCTTTCTGGCGGAAAAACACATCGAGCAACGCCTTGCCGTCAGCGGCGGAGGTAGCGATCACGTGTTCGTATCCGCCGACGAGCTCCAGCCGCCGTTCGGTGCTGCGGAATTTCTTCCTGCGGCGTTTGGCGTTGACCTGCGCCAGCGTCCGTTCGAACTCCGGAAAGAGCGCGAGCTGGAAGGAAGCGTTTTGGTTCAGCACCGCCGGAAGGTCTGCGAAGGAATTCGTCTCGCCCCGCCAGGTGAGCGGCATGTTTTCGAGCAGGAAGAGATCGAAGTAGCGCGCGAACTGGCCGCGCGCCTGTTCGAGCGCCTTCCTGAGACGCGGAGGAGCGGCGAGAAAGCGGAATTCGTCGGTATAGAGGCCGGTATTGATGTTGCTGAACCGGCTTCCCAGGAACCGCGCGGTACGGATCGGCCCGTGCCGGACGATTTCGAGCGGCAGGATGAGATGGGTCTGGCCGCCGGATACGCCTTCGACG
Source organism: Sinorhizobium sp. BG8 (assembly GCF_016864555.1). NCBI lineage: Bacteria > Pseudomonadati > Pseudomonadota > Alphaproteobacteria > Hyphomicrobiales > Rhizobiaceae > Sinorhizobium > Sinorhizobium sp. BG8. The sequence continues at coordinate 2,300,216 of NZ_CP044011.1, forward strand.
ATCAACGGCTTGCAGTCGTGGCTCTCGATCCATGCCTTGCACCAGTCGTAGCTCTGGTGAAGCGAAAGCTCGTTTCGCGATTCCAGCGCGCGCCAGCTTTGTTCCAGCGGCTCCATCGTATCGTGGAGGCGGATCGACAGCGGGATGGTTGCGGGAATGCGGCCGCCGCCGACCACGGCGCTGGCGAGCGTACCGAGCATTTCCCTTTCGGTCGGCATGATCTGAAAATCGAGCTGCAAGGCAACCATGGCAAACCTGTTCGAGACCGGACGGACGGAGCGCCGCGCCGATATGCTAGGATCTTTCCTTGCCGAAATGGTTTAAAACCGGCCCTGTCGAGGGCTGCGCCCCCATTTAGTCGCGGGCGCGGTTAGCAAAGCGATAACGAGGGAGCGCAAAATCGATGCTTCGCGCAGAAACTGTCTCCGTTTCGCGACGAAACCGTCCCGGAATGTATCGCCCCGGCGTCCAGCATTACGACTGGCCCGTATCCTCCATCCGCCAAGTGGGAATGGTGGAACCAGGTACTTCGAGAGACGTTGGAGTTCTCTCTTTAGATTAGAAAGCCTTCATAAGGGGCCGAATTGATTCCAACTCCTGTCATCCGGTGTTGTGGTCCTCAGCCCAGCCAGCCTCTTGCCAGAACGTTCGCCCATTCCCGCTGGCCGCGGCTTGCCGCAAGGCGTGAGGCGGCCATGTGGTCGTAGCTGACCAACCTGAACTCCGCGTTCCAGGTGCTGCCCGTCTTCTCGATGATGGCGTATCGGGCATGGGGCGAGCCGGTCTCTACCTTGTGAAACACCGGCTCGTCGTCGTCATAGCCCGGGCAGCCGACGCTTCCCGGATTGAGGACGATGCGGCCGTCACGGAGCCGGACGATGCGCGGCAGATGGGTGTGGCCGCAAAGCAGGACGGGATGGTCGATCCCCTCGGCAAACTTCTCGATGCGCTCGAGCTGCGAGAGCCGCATCGTTCCATCCGGGGTCGCCTCGTCCAGCCAGTACGTCGTGTCGTCGACGGGCGTGGCGTGGCAAAGGAAAATTTCGCCCCGGTGGACCAGCGTTGGCGGCAAGCTTTTCAACCAATCGAAGTGATGCGGCTTAAGCTGCTGGTGCGCCATGCTGTCCCAACTGCCCATCTTCTCCGGCGCCTTCTCCACGAGCCAGCGATCGTGATTGCCGCGAACGGAGGGAAAACGGTGGCGCATCAGGATGTCTGCCGTGCGCGCGGCGTTGAGCGCGCCGCTCAGGTGGTCGCCAAGGTTGACGACGTCGTCGACCGACTGCGCGGCGATGTCGGCCAGCACAGCCTCCAGAGCCAGGTCGTTGCCGTGAATGTCTGCGATGACGGCGATGCGCAAGGTCACTTGCCTCCAGACTTGCCGGGTTTTTCCATCCACTTGATGATCAGCATTGCAGGAAGCACCCACAGAATGCCCGTGAACAGGAAGTAGGCGAGGTGGATCCACCAGGGTGAACTCCCGAGGGTAGCCGCCGCGACGGTCGTCGCGATCAGCGCGTAGAGGAGGACGAGGATGATGATCAGGATGGTCCCGATCAGCTTGCGCAGGCGAGGGGGCATGGCATTGTCTCATGTCTATTGCGGGAGAGCCGATCGGCGGGGATGCCGCGACCGCATGCCGCAAAGGTTCGTCCCTTGTTTTGCACGGCGAGGTGATGCAAATCAACGCCAACAAGACAGGAGCCGCCATGACAATCATCGATAGCGCAATCGAGCGCCGCTCTCTCACCGACATCAGTCGGCAGGAGCGCAATCGCAGGCAGGTGCGCCGCTGGCTTGGGGTCGTTCTTTTCGTGCTGTTCGCGCTCGTGCTCGTCGGCGGTGCGACGCGGCTCACTGAATCGGGCCTGTCGATTACTGAATGGAAGCCGATCCATGGCGTGATCCCGCCGCTTTCGGCCGCCGAGTGGGACGAGGAATTCGCGCTCTACCAGCGCATTCCGCAGTACAGCCAGATCAACAGCGGCATGACGGTGGAGGAGTTCAAGACCATCTTCTGGTGGGAATGGGCCCACCGGCTGCTCGCCCGTTCGATCGGCTTCGTCTTTGCGCTGCCTCTTCTGTTCTTCTGGCTGTCCGGCCGGATCGAGCGCCAGGTGCGGATGCCGCTGCTGGGCCTTCTCGCGCTGGGTGGCTTCCAGGGGTTCATCGGCTGGTGGATGGTATCCTCGGGGCTCGCCGACCGGGTCTCGGTCAGCCAGTATCGTCTTGCGACCCACCTCGTGATCGCCTGTCTCATCTTTTCGGGCACGATGTGGATCATGCGCGGGCTCTCGCCCCACAGCAACGACTCCGCGCCGACCGAGCATTCGAGACTGATGGCGGCGATCATAGCGTGCATGGCGCTGTTCCAGATCTATCTGGGAGCCCTCGTTGCAGGGCTCGACGCCGGCCTCTCCTACAACACCTGGCCGCTGATGGACGGCGCCCTGGTGCCGGGCAATCTCTTCGTCCAGCAGCCCTGGTGGATCAATCTCTTCGAAAACCCGAAGACGGTGCAGTTCGTCCATCGCTGCGGAGCCTATGTGCTCCTCGCCCTGGCACTGGCGCACATGATCATTTCCTTGCGGGCAGCTCCGCAGACGACCCATGCGCGGCGCTCCGTCCTCCTGTTCTGCCTCATCTGTCTTCAGGCAGCGATCGGCATCGCGACGCTGATCTGGCAGGTTCCGCTTTCCTGGGCGCTCGCGCACCAGGGAGGCGCGCTTGTCGTCCTCGGATTTGCGATCGCACACTGGCGCGGCTTCATCGGAGAGTATCCGAACCAGGCACAGAGCGAGGCGGCAATATGGGGCGAGGATCCGGTCGGAAGGCACTAGAGCCTTTCGAGCCCCGAAATCCCACGGGCTCTTGCGGGCAGGACTGGATTAGCCCAGCTGCGCGGACAAAAAGAAGGGGCACGATCCCGGCAGGAGATCGTGCCCCGTTTCTTTTCCAGTCGTCTGCTCTAATCGGCAGAAACCTTGGCGTCAGGCGCGCAGCATCAGGTCCATGTTCTGGACGGCGGCTCCGGACGCTCCCTTGCCGAGATTGTCGAGAAGCGCGACGAGGTTGACGTGCGCTGACCCGGCCGTGCCGAAGACGAACAGCTTCATCCTGTCGGTATTGGCGAGCTCTACCGCATTGACGCGGGCGATCGCAGCGCTCTCCTTGAGATCGACCACCTCGACGATATCCTGGCCCGCATAGTGATCGCTGAGGGCGGCGTGGATGGAGCCGAGAGAGGCGCCAACGTTCAGGTCCGCGAGATAGAGGGGAACCTGCACGATCATGCCTTGCGGGAACTTGCCTACGGAGGGTGAGAACAGCGGTGCGCGCTGAAGCAGGCCATGGATCTGCATTTCCGGCACATGCTTGTGCTTGAGCGGCAGACCGTAGAGGAAATGGGGAGCATCGATGGCGTCCGGATGCGACGGATCCTCCATCTGGGCGATCATCTGCTTGCCGCCGCCCGTGTAGCCGGACACGGCATTGACGGTGATCGGATAGTCTTCCGGAAGGATGCCGGAAGCCCTCAGCGGACGGATCAGGCCGATTGCGCCGGTCGGATAGCAGCCCGGGTTGGCGACATAGCGGGCAGCCGAGATCTTCCCTGCCTGCGCCTGGTCCATCTCGGCGAAACCGTAGGCCCAGTCCGGATTGACGCGGTGTGCGGTCGAGGTGTCGATGATGCGGACGCTGTTGTTGCCGGAAACCATGGCAACGGCTTCCTTTGCCGCATCGTCGGGCAGGCACAGGATCGCAATGTCGGCGCCGTTCAGGAGGTCCTCGCGGAGTGCCGCGTTACGCCGCTCCGCTTCCGGAATGGACAGGAGTTCCACGTCGCTGCGTCCGGCCATGCGGGTGCGGATCTGCAACCCCGTCGTGCCGTGTTCGCCATCGATGAAGATTTTCGGTTTCATGGATCCAGCCCTGCTTCGCGACGCGATCAAAATCGCTTTCGGCGTTCACCCGGCCATGAGCGGCGCCCTGAAACAGCGCCCTAGAGGGCCGGGATCGGCGCCCTTGTGGCGCATATAACCCGCAGTCTGGCGCGTTGCAACGGCGCCGGGCTCACCAAGATTATGAAAGTTCTGTTGCGAAGTGTCGCCAGTGCGGGCCGAGCAACCGGCGAGGGCGCCATCGATCATCCATGTCAGGATTGGAACACGTGAAGGATGCCACGCCGGCCGCCGGATCGGCGGCCTGCTGATGCTCGTTAGAGGGGGAGGCGGGACTTGCTCCTCCCTGCTCTTGTCAGCTCCGCCTCTCCGCCAGCCATTCCGCCTGGAGGCCGAGCATGTACATCGCGATCGTCGAGCCGGCGATCGCCGTAATGTCGGCGTGGTCGTAGGCGGGTGCAACTTCAACGACGTCCGCGCCCTTGATGTGGAGCGCGCCGAGCTTGCGCAGAACGGAAAGGATCTTGGCGCTGGAAGGGCCGCCGGAGACCGGTGTTCCCGTGCCGGGGGCATAGGCCGGATCGAGGCAGTCGATATCGAAGGTGAGATAGGCCGGGCGATCTCCGACGTGGCGGATGATCGTGTCAGCGATCTCGCCGGCGCTCAATTCCTCCACGTCATAGCCGTAGACGATGCGAATCCCGCAGTCCTCCGGCGCGTGGGTCCGGATGCCGACCTGGATCGACCGGTCGGTATCGATGATCCCGTCGCGCGCTGCCCGTGCGACGAACGAGCCGTGGTCGATGCGTCCCTTCTCGTCGGGCCAGGTGTCCTGATGGGCATCGAACTGGACGAGGGCAAGCGGCCCGTGGAGGGCGGCATGGGCCTTCAGGACCGGCCAGGTGACGAAGTGGTCGCCGCCGAGGGTCAGCAGGAAGGCGCCCGACTTGAGGATCTTCGCGGCCTCCTTCTCGATCGTGGCAGGGGTCTTCTGGTGATTGCCGTAGTCGAGCAGGCAATCGCCATAATCGATCACAGCCATGCTCTCGAAGAGATCGCGCTCGAAGGGGTACTGCGGATCGTTGTCCATGATCGCCGACGCCCGGCGGATCGCCTGAGGTCCGAACCGGGCGCCGGGACGATTGGAGGTGGCCGCATCGAAGGGAATGCCCCAGACGACCGCATCGGCTCCGGCGAGGTTCTTGGTGTACTTGCGGCGCATGAAGGAAAGAACACCCGCGTGCGTCGGATCCGACGCGGCACTCTTCAGAGACTTCGCAGTGATTGAATGATCGATCGTCTTGTTGGCCATGGGCATCCTCCGCAATTGCGGCGACGTTGGCCAATCCGACCGATGAAGGCAAGAGGGCGCCATAGCAATTTCCACCACCGCTCACTTCCCGTTGGACAAACCCTCCATTGTGACGGTTTTGCCCCGGCCGGGAGTGACACCGGGTGCGACCGATTGTATCGCGCACGCACGTCCGGGGATGTCTGCCTCAATTTCATCACCATGTAAGGGCCTTGGGGCGCCTGTCCCGCGCTCCTTGGCAGAACGTCCGGGCGGCAGTCAGGTGCGAGACCCGGCGGAAGAGTTTCGCCGCATGCAGGAATACTTATGCAGTATCGAAATGAAATCGACGGCCTGAGGGCCGTCGCCGTCGTCTCAGTCGTTTTCTTTCATGCGGGTTTCTCGTTCTGGGGCGGCGGTTTTGCCGGCGTCGACGTATTCTTCGTGATCAGCGGTTACCTCATCACGTCGCTGATCCTGCGCGACCTCGATTCGGGGACCTTCTCGCTGGTGTCCTTCTACGAGCGCAGGGCGCGACGCATTCTCCCGGCCCTGGTGCTGGTGATGCTGTGCTGCATGCCGTTCGCCTGGCGGTGGATGCTGCCGGCGGCCTTCATCGACTATTCGAAGAGCCTGATCACCGCCGCCTTGTCAGTCTCGAACTTCTATTTCTGGCACAAGAGCGACTATTTCGCCCCGGATTCCCATGAAGTGCCGCTCCTGCATACCTGGAGCCTTGGCGTCGAGGAGCAGTTCTACGTGCTCCTTCCCTTGCTTCTCATGGGGCTCTGGAAGACCCGGCGAAGCTGGGTGACGTGGACGATCCTCGCAATCGCCGCGGCAAGCCTCGGCCTGTCGCAATGGGGCGCGCAGAACGCCCCGGACGCGAACTTCTACCTCTTGCCCGCCCGCGCCTGGGAATTGCTCGCCGGCTCGCTCGTCGCGCTGATGCAGTTCCGCCGCGAAGGCGTCGCCCCCCATCGCGCCGCCGGCCAGTTTGCGCTGCTCGGGCTGGCGCTCGTTCTCTTCTCGATCTTCTTCTTCGATGAAACGGTGCCGTTCCCCTCGGTCTACGCGCTCGTGCCGGTCGTCGGGACCGCGCTGATCCTGCAGTTCGCGGTCAAGGGCACCTGGGCAGCGACGCTGCTGTCTGCCGCACCGCTCGTCGTGATCGGCCAGCTCAGCTATAGCGCCTACCTGTGGCATCAGCCGCTCTTTGCCTTTGCGCGTCTGTCCAGCCTTTCGGTTCCGTCCACTGCGTTCATGCTCGCGCTGTGTGGACTGACCTTTGTCCTCGCCTACCTGTCGTGGCGGTTCGTCGAACGGCCATTCCGGAAGGGGAGTGTGCCTATCTTCGCGAACACCCGGCAGGTCTTTACCACCTCGGCCGTGTCGCTCTTCGCCTTGATCTCATTCGGTCTCGTCGGAGTCTATACGGACGGGATGCGTTCGAGGCTTCCGGAGCCGGTCAAGAATTTCCTTGCCGATACGTCGTGGAGCAGGAAGTGCCTCTTCCAGCGTGGCGATGCGCGAAGCAATTCGGCTGTCCGCGATTGCGTCTTCAACGCGGAACAGGCGAAACACTATGCGATCTGGGGCGATTCCGTCTCAGCCTCGATTGCGCCCGAACTTGCGCGCCGCCTGAAGGAAGATGGAATCGCACTGCATCAGCTTACCCACGGATACTGCGCCCCGATCCTCGACGTCACGGCGCGGGACGTGGCGGGCGCGCGCGATTGCCCTGACTTCAACAGGGAGGCTTACAACCTCATTATCAGGAGCGGGATCAGCACCGTCATTCTCTTTGCCTCATGGGAGGAGTTCTTCGACAGGGGAACCTACCTCGTGGAGGGCGTCGCCACCGACGAAAAGCCCGCCGGGATGAAGCGACTGAAGGACGAGCTCAGGGAAACGGTTGACGGCCTCGAGCGGGCCGGGGTGAAGGTCGTCCTGGTCTATCCGCATCCCACACTTCGCGTACGGGCGGCTGACACGGCTGCAAAACTCATGCTGAAGGGCGATGCCAAGCCGGAGGTCGGGCAGAGCTATCAGGAGTTCCTCGGCGAGGCGGCGAAGTCCTATGCGGTGCTGGACAGCGCCGATATCGACGGTCCGACCCGGATCTATCCCGAGAGGTTGTTCTGCAACCGGTTCGAGGCAGGCCAGTGCGTCATGGTCAACGAGGGTATGCCGTACCTTGTCGACTCCGTTCACTTTGCCGCCGAGGGCGCGAAGGTCGTCGCGGACGCGATCATGAAGATGCTCGAAGCCCCGTCGCAGCAGGACAAGGAATCAAAGGGCCTCGGCTTCGCAAGCTGAGGGTCGGCCGAACGCGGGAGTTTCCGTCAGGACACGGATACGAAAGCCATGGCCGAAGGCCGCGTGGAGGCAATCGCGCGGTTTGCGATCGCTCTTCTGTAAAGCGATGTGCCAACGGCCCCACGCTTCGGAGGGCGGCAGCCAGATACGAAAAAGGCCGGAGACGAATCTCCGGCCTTTCCAAATCCGATCCCTTGCGGGAAGAGATCAACGCTTCGAGAACTGGAACGAACGACGTGCCTTTGCACGGCCGTACTTCTTACGCTCGACGGTACGGCTGTCGCGGGTAAGGAAGCCGCCCTTCTTGAGAACAGCGCGGAGCGCCGGCTCGTAGTAGGTCAGCGCCTTGGAGATGCCGTGACGAACGGCACCGGCCTGGCCGGACAGACCGCCGCCAGCAACCGTGGCGTCGATGTCGAACTGACCGTCGCGTGCTGCCGCGATGATCGGCTGCTGCAGGATCATCTGCAGAACCGGACGGGCGAAGTAGGCCGAGAAAGCCTTGCCGTTGACGGTGATCTTGCCGGAGCCCGGCTTGACCCATACGCGGGCGACGGCGTCCTTGCGCTTGCCGGTCGCGTAGGCGCGGCCCTGGGCGTCAACTTTCTTGACGTGAACCGGAGCGGATGCCGGAGCGGCGGCAGAGGTGCCGAGATCCTTCAGGGAAGAGAGGTCAGCCATTATCAGGCGCTCCTTACGTTCTTGCTGTTCAGCTTGGCGACGTCGAGGACGGCCGGCTGCTGTGCTTCGTGCGGGTGGTTGGAACCAGCATAGACGCGCAGGTTCTTCATCTGGCGACGGCCGAGCGGACCGCGCGGAACCATGCGCTCAACAGCCTTCTCGATGACGCGCTCCGGGAAGCGGCCTTCGATGATCTGGCGAGCCGTACGCTCCTTGATGCCGCCGGGGTAACCGGTGTGCCAGTAGTACTTCTTGTCGGAGTACTTCTTGCCGGTCAGAGCGACCTTTTCCGCGTTGATGACGATGACATTGTCGCCGTCGTCGACGTGGGGGGTGTAGGTAGCCTTATGCTTGCCGCGCAGATGGTTTGCGATGATGGTGGCGAGACGACCGACAACGAGGCCTTCGGCATCGATGAGGATCCACTTCTTTTCCACCTCGGCGGGCTTCTGTACGAAGGTTGCCATGGTAAAACTCTTTTCGTTTGGGACCCGAGACCGCAAGAGCCCGGGCGTTTCTTGTTGCTTGGTTTGGCGGGCTTTCACGCGCCAAAAACGAAAGCGGCCCGAAGGGACCGCAATCTGGCTGGGCTTATAGGGAAAAGGCGGGAAGGCGTCAAGGAGCACATTTCCGGGAGAGGAAAAGAAAACGCAGAAAATTCAATAGCTTGCAATTGTGGTATTTTGATACCTCAATTTTTCTCCGGTGGAATCGAGTAGGTTGCGGTCGCGTGGGCGACAAGGTCGTCGTCATTTCCGGCCAGAATCGATGCTTCGACCACTGCGAGGCGCTTGCCGAGCTTCAGCAGGCGACACACGCAGGAGAGGGGCCCCGGTCTCGGCTTGCGCAGGAAATTGATGTTGAGATTGGTGGTGACCGCCAGCGCGACAGGGCCGATATGGGCGAGGATCACGCAGTAGGCAGCGACATCGGCGAGCGCGAACATCGTGGGCCCCGATACGGTTCCGCCCGGGCGCAGGTGCTTGGCGACCGGATCGAGTTGCATGCTCAGGCTGCCGGGGCCGACGGAGGTAACCTCGAAGATCTTGCCGTCCGTGTGGATCTCGGGAAAATCGGTTTCCAGAAACCGGTTCAATTCGCCGACTGTCATCACTGGATCGAACTGCATGGCCGCCTCCCTGCTGGTCGACCGGGCGTACTAACCGTACCCCTATTTGGCAACCCCTCGAAAAGTCTATGGTCTGGCATGATCGCAGCGCCTTGAAAGGATGGGGCGAGGGGCGTACCACGGGGCGCGTTCATGGCGAAGCAGGAGAATGAAGATGGCGGAGGTTGTATCCTTCCACAAGGAGAACGGCGCGTCCCTGGTACGGGTGGAGCGGGTTGGCGCCGTGCTTAGGCTGACGCTGAACAGCCCGCCGGCAAACGCCCTCTCGATCGCCATGATGAGCGCGCTTTCCGACGAACTCGACAGAGCCTCGGCGGCCCCTGACGTGCGGGTCGTCGTGATTGCAGCAACGGGGAACCTGTTTTCCGCCGGCCACGACCTGAAGGAACTGACCGCACACCGCGCCGATCCGGACAGGGGCAGGGAGTTCTTCGAGAAGACGCTTCGCATGGCCGCCGACCTGATGCTGAAGATCGCCGGCTTGTCGCAACCCGTGATCGCTGAGATCGACGGCCTTGCGACGGCCGCCGGATGCCAGCTCGTCGCGACATGCGACCTTGCCGTCTGCACGGACAGCTCCACCTTCTGCACTCCCGGCGTCAACATCGGCCTCTTCTGCTCCACGCCGATGGTTGCCGTGGCGCGCGCCGCCCATCCGAAGCAGGCCATGGAAATGCTTTTGACCGGGGAGACGATCGACGCTTCGACCGCGAAGGATTTCGGGCTCGTCAATCGCATTGTTCCCAAGCAGTATCTGCGCCAGGTCGTCGACAAATACGCTTCGGTGATTGCGTCCAAATCCCCCCAGGCCCTGCGGGTCGGCAAGGCCACCTATCGTGCCCAGGCGGGCCTCCCTCTCGCCGAAGCCTACGAGACAGCGGTCGCTGCCATGACCGAAAACCTGCTGATGGACGATGCCAAGGAAGGCATCGGGGCGTTTCTCGGCAAGCGGATGCCGGAGTGGACGGAGAAGTAGGCTCGGCAGGTCCGAAGGCGAACGGAGCGAATGCGAAATGCTGCGCTATCCCGGCCAGAGGTCACCCCAGCTTCAGCACGAGCACGCCAAGGGCAATGGTCGCACCTGCGAGATAGCGCCAGATGCTCGCCTTTTCCTTGAGGATGACGACGGAGATCAAAAGCGCGAAAACGATCGCGGTTTCGCGCAATGCCGCGACGGAGGCGACGGGGGCTTTCGTCATGGCCCAGAGCGCGAGGCCATAGGAGGCGATTGATCCGGCGCCGCCAAACAGGCCGCGTTTCCAGTTTCGCTTGACGTGGTGAGCGACGACGTCGCGGCCACGTCGCAGGATCGCCCAGCTGAAGAGCAGGACCGGCGGCAGCAACGACATCCACAGCGTGTAGGAAACGGCGTTTCCGGATATCCTGGCGCCCGCGCCGTCGACGAAGGTGTAGGTCGCAATCACCACCGCATTCGCAAGGGCCAGGACAAAGGCGTGCCGGCCGCCATGGCGCGATTCGAAGGCAAGTGTGAGTACGCCGGCCGAGATGACCAGGATGCCGGCGAGGGCCGCATTCGAAAGATGTTCGCCGAGCACGATGCCGCTGGTCGATGCCACGATGAGGGGGGCCGCACCACGCATCAGCGGATAGACCAACCCGATGTCGCCCGCCCGGTAGGCGGCGGCAACAAGCTGGAAATAGGCGAATTGCAGGAAGGCCGAGACCAGAATGAACGGCCAGGCCCCGGATGCGGGGAGCGGAACGAAGGGCAGGAACGCAAGGCCCACCATGCCTGCACCAAGCGCGATCATCGCCGCATCGAGCGATTTGTCGGATCCCGCCTTGACGATCGCGTTCCACGTCGCATGGAGTGCCGCTCCGAGCAGGACAAGAGCGATGACATCAAGCGGCACGGCGGAACCTCGAGGAGAGTGGCGAAGCCAGAAAGGAAAGGCGGCCGCGCCTTTTCCGCTCAAACGGCGCGATTTGCAATCGGTATCTTTGGGGTATTGCCGGTTGTCGAGCGGAAAACGTCCGTCGGGGGGCAGCATGGGCGCCGGAGGCCAAATTCGCAATCTACGGCAAAGAGGGGTAGAATAAAGGATCGAGCAACGGAACGATCAGTGCTGAACTGCTGCGGCCTTGCCGTCGAACGCCGAGGGAGGCTTCGATGAAACACGACCACTATTCAAGCGCCTACATCTGCGAAATCCTGCGGACGGTCCACACGATCGCCGTGGTGGGTGCGTCCGCGAACGTTTCGCGTCCGAGCTACGGCGTCATGGGGTTCCTGCTCGGCAAGGGCTACCACGTCATTCCGGTCAATCCCGGCCACGCCGGCAAGCAAATACTGGGGCAGACGGTGTACGCGCATCTTGCCGACATCCCGGAGGCGATCGACATGGTCGATGTGTTCCGGCCGGCGAGCCAGCTTCATGCCGTCGTCGACGAGGTGCTCGCGCTCCGGCCGCTGCCCGCCGTCCTGTGGGGACAGTTCGCCGTGCGTGACGATGCAGCGGCAGCGCGGGCGGAGGCAGCAGGGCTTCGGGTCGTGATGGATCGTTGCCCTTCTACGGAGTTTGCGCAGTTGACGCTTCGCGCGTCCTGATTGCCGTCTCGCAATTTGCCGTATTGACTTTGGATGCGTGCCTCTCATGTTGTCGGAGGGACAACGGGAGCGGGCAATGAATCACGACGACTATCCCGATAGCTATCTTGCAGAGATCTTGCAGAAGACGAAGGTCATCGCCCTCGTCGGTGCCTCGCCGAATCCGGAACGGCCGAGCTATCGCGTGATGGGATTTCTGCTTCGGAAGGGATACCGGGTGATACCGGTCAATCCCGGTCAGGCCGGAAAAGAGATTCAGGGGCAGAAAGTCTACGCCCACCTTGCCGATATTCCGGAACCGATTGACATGGTCGACGTGTTTCGCGCTCCGCACGCCCTGCCGGGCCTCGTCGACGAGGTTCTCCTCCTTGATCCACGTCCCAAGGTGATCTGGGGGCAGCTTTCCGTGCGGCATGACCAGGCCGCCTCACGCGCCGAAGACGCGGGTATCCGGGTGGTGATGGATCGCTGTCCGGCGATCGAGTACCCGCGCCTCGTGGGATGATCCCGAAAATCTCAACGAGTCCTGCCGGACCGGCAGATGACAATCTTACCTTGCGAGGGCGGTCCCTCCCGGATCGCCGGCAAGGCGCATGAAGCGAAATGCACAAAAATGAAAGGGAGGAATTGATGACGGCACGAAATCCAGGATTTTCGACGCTCGCGGTACATGCGGGTGCCCAGCCTGATGCCGCGACCGGTGCACGGGCAACCCCCATCTACCAGACCACCAGCTTCGTCTTCAACGACGCCGACCATGCCGCAGCCCTTTTCGGGCTTCAGGCCTTCGGGAACATCTATACCCGCATCATGAACCCGACGCAGGCCGTGCTCGAAGAGCGCGTCGCGGCGCTCGAGGGCGGGACGGCGGCGCTTGCCGTCGCCTCAGGTCATGCGGCGCAGATGATCGTCTTTCACACGATCATGCGTCCGGGGGAGAATTTCATCGCAGCGCGCAGGCTCTACGGCGGGTCGATCAACCAGTTCGGGCATTCGTTCCAGTCCTTCGACTGGCATGTGCGCTGGGCCGATCCCGAGGATCCCGCATCCTTCGAGAGCCAGATCGACGACAAGACCAAGGCAATCTTCATCGAGAGCCTCGCCAATCCGGGCGGTACCTTCGTGGACATCGCCGCCATTGCCGATATCGCGCACCGGCACGGCTTGCCGCTTATCGTCGATAACACCATGGCGACCCCCTATCTCGTTCGTCCGTTCGAACACGGCGCCGACGTGGTGGTGCATTCGCTGACCAAATTCATGGGCGGACACGGGAATTCCATGGGCGGTGTCATCGTCGACGGCGGCACGTTCGACTGGTCGGCATCCGGCAAATACCCATTCCTGTCGGAGCCCCGTCCCGAATATGGCGGGGTGGTTCTCCATTCGACGTTTGGCAACTTCGCCTTCGCGATTGCCTGCCGCGTGCTGGGCCTGAGGGACCTCGGACCCGCGATTTCGCCCTTCAACGCCTTTCTGCTGCTGACGGGCATCGAGACTTTGCCGCTGCGCATGCAGCGCCATTGCGACAACGCCCTTGCTGTCGCCAGATGGCTGAAGGCGAATGACAAGATATCCTGGGTCAATTATTCTGGGCTGGAGAGTGATGCCAACCACGCCCTGCAACAGAAATACGCCCCGCGCGGCGGCGGAGCCGTCTTCACCTTCGGCCTGAAGGGCGGATACGAGGCCGGCAAACGGTTCGTCGAGGGGCTCCAGATGTTTTCGCATCTCGCCAACATCGGCGATACCCGATCGCTGGTCATCCATCCGGCCTCCACGACGCACCGGCAATTGGCGGAGGAGCAGCAGGTTGCGGCGGGGGCTGGCCCCGACGTCGTCCGCCTGTCGGTCGGTATCGAGGATGTCGCGGATATTATTGCCGATCTCGAGCAGGCGTTGGCAAAGTCCTGACGCCCGCGCGACGCCGAGAGATCCGCATGTGGCCTTCGATGGTGCGCGCAGATCGAACTTTCGGGCTGCCCCTCCAGATCGGCGGGGCGCCTCTATCTTCATGAAGCGGGCGAAAAATGCTCCCCGCAAAACTGGAAACTGACATGAACCTGTCGCAACGCTTCAACATCGACAACATCGTTCCCGAGATCGGCCATCCGGTTGCCGAGCGCCTGATCTCGGGCGACCCGCAGTTCACAAGCTGGAACATCGAGGAAGCCGACGGAGGCATCTATTCGGGTATCTGGCAATCGACGCCGGGCAAGTGGAGGGTTGAGTACGACGAGTGGGAGTACTTCCACATTCTCGAGGGACATTCGATCCTCGTGTCCGACGATGGCGAGGTCTTCGATCTGAAGGCCGGCGAGCGGCTGATCATCCGGCCCGGCTTCAAGGGAACGTGGGAAGTCGTTGAGACGACCCGGAAGGACTACGTGATCAGGCTGTAGAGCACGGTCCTTCTGCGCAGTTTCCGCCGGCGGCGATCAGGGAGGCCCGATCGGCGCCTGCTGTTTCCTGCTACAGCGACAGAAGAGGCGGCATGGACCGCCTCACCACTCCAGATCGAGGCTTTCGAGCCCGTGGAAATGATAGACGTCTTTGACGACGGGCGTCCCTGCCAGTCTCAGCCCCGGCAGTCTGCGGAACAGGATCGGCAGGGCGATATTGAGTTCGAGCCGGGCGAGGGGCGCGCCTATGCAGAAATGGATGCCGGCGCCGAAGGAGAGGTTCGCGCCTTCGTCACGCTCCGGCTGAAAACTCAAGGGGTCCGTGAACCGGTGCGGATCAAGGTTGGCCGCGGCGAGAATGAGCGCTGCCTTGTCGCCGCGCCGGAATGACACCCCGTCGATCTCGGCATCCTCAAGCGCATAGCGCTCGAAAATGTGCACGGGCGCACAGATGCGCAGGCATTCCTCCACGGTCCGTTCGGTCGTCTTCTCGTCTGCAAACAGCGATGCCGGGGAAGGCCGCTGTCCAGTATGCTGCGCACCGCATTTCCGATCTGGTGGACGGTCGCCTCATGCCCGGCGTTGAGCAGAACGATCGTGGTCGATATCAGCTCGTCTTCGGTGAGAAGCTGCCCCTTGTGCTCCGTATGGATCATGTGGGTCAGCAGATCGTCTTCGGGTTTTGCGCGACGTGCGGCGATCACGCTGCGCACATAGTCCGCAAATTCGGCCGCTGCCGTGTCGGCCGCGTGCTCGTCGGCCTCGGTTCTGCCGAACATGTACATGCGGACATAGGCATGCGACCACTTCAGGAGCTGTGGCCCCATCTCGTCGGGAATGCCGATCATGCGGGCGATCATCGTCACCGGCAGGATGTCGGCGAAGCGCGACAGCAGTTCCACCCTGCTATCCCCTTCAAATTCATCGATAAGCCGATTGCAGAGGTCGGTGATTTCCGGCTTCAGCCTCTCGATCTGGCGCGAGACGAAGGCGCGGTTGACGAGAGTCCTGAGCCGCGTGTGTTCCGGCGGCTCCAGTTCGAGGAGCGACCAGGCCTCGGCGGCGTCGAAATTTGCGAGGTGCGTCGACGGCGCAGGCATTCCCAGTTCCTCGCGGCTGGCCACGTGAAGGATCTGGCGGCCGAAGCGCCGGTCTCTCAGAAGGCCGTTCACGTGGTCGTATCCCGTGAAATACCACCGCTTCTGCTCTTCCCAATAGAAGGTGGGACAGTGCGCGTGCAGCGCCGCATAGACCGGGTTCGGATCGCGGTAGAAAGCTGGGTCGCGGGCGTCGAGCGAGACGCGGCGGCTGGCGGGATCGATCGAAAGGAAGGGGAATGAAGTAACCATTGGGCTGCTCTATCCCATTCAAAACTTCCGGGAAAGTCTGCTCTTTCGTCGATTTACAGTTGCATCGCGAGAAAATACCCGTTGTGGCAGCAAGATTCCGGCGCATAATGCGTCTGTGAAAAACGTTAACTGAAAAAAGTTCTGCGCAGTCGTGTTGCCATGTTTCACGCGCGTCCTTCCTGACGCGCCACGCGGAGGAGCGATCTCATGGAACTGACGTCCCGGGAATACAAGCTCACCCTCGACCCTGCGGCATTTGCCGGAGATCCGCAGAGTCTCGTTGCGGCCAACGACGGTTTCTGGACGACCGTACGCGCCTTGCTCGTCCAGAATGGCATTACCGTCAAGGGTGATGCGGACTCCGCGGAGGCCGGCAAGAAACGCCAGCTCTATTTTCTCGATACGCTTCAATCCCAGGGAAGCGCGAAAGGTGCGCTGCTGAGGGACGCCGGGCTGGTCTATCGGCTCCGGCGGCGTGTGGATAGCGACGGGGATTGGACCGCGACGTTGAAATTCCGCCACGGCGACCGCCTGCTGGCGGACAGCGAGGACTTTGCTGCCGTGGATCCTGAGGGGGAGGTAAAGTTCGAAGAGGATATCAAGGCCGCCAGAGGAGTGGAGGGCCCCGGCTTCTGGGCGCTTTTCAGCCGGTCGGCCAGCGTGAAGGTGAACGGAGCGGAAGAGTTTAGGACGGTCGGCGACTGCCTCGCGCCCTTCAAGGATCTGCGTGAAGCCACGCTGCCCCCGAGCAATGGACCGGTCGCGGTGGTCAACGGTCTGCGCGTGACGGAGCACGTCTACGAGGGCTGGAAGCTCGATTTCGAAGACGCGGAATCCGAATGCGCACTGATCCTGTGGTGGGATACCAATCCTGTCGTGCCGATAGCGGCCGAGTTCAGCTTCCGCTTCGATCTCGTCGACGGCAAGATCAAGGCCGACATCGCGCGCGATGCCTGGAAGGTAATCGGTATTCTCTACGACACCCGCTGGGTCGCGCGGGAGGGATCCACGAAGACCCAGCTGGTCTACGGCTAAGCCTCACTGCGGACACTACTTGCCGAGGGCAACGCCTTCGCGTCTCGGATCTGCGCTGCCCTTCAGGCCCTCGCCGGTGATCTCGATCGCATGGAGGCCGGAGGTCATCTCGCCGAGCTTGACCTCGTAGCCGAGCGCCTTCAGCGGTTCCTGGAGCTTTTCGGCCGCAGTCCCTGCTTCGAGGTCATAGGTGCCGAAGCGATTGATGAGGTGCGGCATCGAAACGATCTCGCGCACGTCCATGCCCCAGTCGATATAGGCGATCAGCGCCTGGGCCACGTAGCCGATGATCTGACTGCCGCCCGGCGAACCGATTGCGAGCAGCGGCTTGCCGTCTTTCATCACGATGGTCGGTGCCATGGAGGAACGCGGTCGCTTCCCCGGCTCGACCCTGTTGGCGATCGGAACCCATCCGTCGTGGGTCTCGAAGGAGAAGTCGGTGAGCTCGTTGTTCAGCAGGAAACCTTTCGTCATCAGGCCCGATCCGAACGCGTTCTCGATCGTCGAGGTCATGGAGACGACGTTCCCGTCCGCATCGACGATGACGAAATGGGTGGTGGAGGGCAGCTCGATCGCACGGTCCCGCCCGAACAACAGGGCATGGTCCCATTCCGGCTCGCCTGCCTTGACCTTGTCGTCCGGCAGCGCCTTGTCCCCGTCGAGCAGGGCCGCCCGTTCACTTAGGTACTTCTTGTCGAGCAGCCCCTTGATGGGCGCTGGAACGAAATCCGTATCGGCGAGGTAGCGCCCACGGTCGGCAAAGGCGAGACGCTGGGCATCCCCGATGATCCGCCAGCTCTCCGGATTGTCCTTGCCCAGTCCCTTGATGTCGAAATTCTCGACCAGGCCGAGGATCTGGCCGATCGTCACGGCGCCCGAGGAGGGCGGTCCCATACCGCAGACCTGGCGTGCGCGGTAGTCCACGCAAACCGGCCGGCGCTCCTTGACCCGATAATTTCTGAGGTCGTCGAGCGCCAGCACGCCGGCATTCTTGTTGACGATTCGCACGGCATCGACGATCGCCTCGGCAATGGGGCCGTTGTAGAAGGCGTCCGCGCCGCCGTCGGCGATCGCCCTCAGCGTTTCCGCATAGTCGGGGTTCTTGAGGACCGCGCCAGCCTTGAGCGGCTGGCCCTTGTCGTCGAAGAAGTATTTCGCCGGTGTCTCGAAGGTCTTCAGCCCGTCGCCCTGATCTGCAATCAGGCCAGCCAGGCGGGGCGAGACCGCGAAGCCATCGGTCGCAAGCTTCATCGCCTGGTCGAAAAGCGTATTCCAGTCGAGCTTTCCGTAGCGGTTGTGCGCTTCCTGCAGCAGCATCACCGTGCCCGGCGTGCCGACGGAGCGCCCGCCGACAACGGCGTCATAGAATTCGAGCGGCTTGCCGTCCTTGTCGAGGAAAAGCTTCGGCGTAGCGGCCATCGGCGCCGTCTCGCGTCCGTCGAGCGTGGTCAGCCGCTTGTTGGAGGCGTCGTAGTAGAGGAGGAACGCGCCGCCTCCGAGGCCGGACGACTGCGGCTCGACAAGCCCGAGCACGGCCTGGACCGCAACCATGGCGTCGATCGCGCTGCCGCCTTTTTCGAGAATGGCGCGTCCTGCCTCAGCGGCGAGTGGGTGGGCGGCCGCGACCATGTACTGCTTGGCGGTCGCGAGCGGCGCGGTTGCCGTGCTTACGCCCGATTCCGGCGCCACGGTTTCCGATGCCTGTTGAGCCCCCGCGGGAAGGACCAGCAACATGAGGGCTGTTGCCGCGGCCGCGATTGGTCTGGTCCACATCGAGGGGGTCCTTCTCCTGGTGCCACCCGGAACCGGGCGTTGCGATCATATCACGCGGCTCGCCTGCATGGCAGGCGTGCCAGCACTTCACAATTCGTTTACCCTGAGGCGGTGCGTGCTTGTGGAAATCTTTGGGGACGCCTGTGCAATTAACTCAGTTCTGGCATTGACCATCCCCAATGTTGGGGGCTGTCTTGAAGTCCCGTACCCTGACACTCTATGTAGGGAATATGAAACGTGTTGATTCCCGGCGCTTGCAAGTGGGTTCCCGGGCCAGACTGATGAAGGGTTGATATGAGAAATCCCGTAGATACCGCCATGGCCCTGGTGCCGATGGTCGTCGAGCAGACCAACCGCGGCGAGCGCTCGTACGACATCTACTCGCGTCTCCTGAAAGAGCGCATCATATTCCTCACTGGCCCCGTCGAGGACAACATCGCGTCGCTGGTGTGCGCGCAGTTGCTCTTTCTCGAAGCCGAGAACCCGAAGAAGGAGATCGCCCTCTACATCAACTCGCCGGGTGGCGTGGTGACGTCGGGCATGGCGATCTACGACACGATGCAGTTCATCAGACCGGCTGTCTCGACCCTCTGCATCGGTCAGGCTGCGTCCATGGGATCGCTCCTGCTTGCCGCCGGCCACAAGGACATGCGCTTCGCCACGCCGAACGCCCGCATCATGGTTCACCAGCCTTCAGGCGGTTTCCAGGGCCAGGCGTCGGACATCGAGCGCCATGCTCGTGACATATTGAAGATGAAAAGACGGCTCAATGACATCTATGTGAAACATTGCGGACGTACCTATGAGGAAGTCGAACAGACCCTCGACCGCGATCATTTCATGAGCTCCGAAGAGGCACTGGACTGGGGCCTCATCGACAAGGTGATCACGAGCCGCGAAGCTATCGAGGGCGTGCAGGCGTCCTGACGTCAAGCTTTTGTGTACGGATGACGCCGATTGTGACACATTTGTAATGGTCCCGGGGTTTATCCCAACACCAAAGCGGCTAATATGCCCGTTAATGCTATGTTGAAATGTGACAACCTAGCATTCGGTTTTTCGGTGGGGGATTCGTTGCCACCGGCGAGCAAGATCAAATGGTTCGCCCGGTTAGTACCCCCAAGAGCCTGTAGCGGATCCGCGGTTGGCGGCTCGGCGTGGGTGGTGTGAGTAGACCGGATATCTCCAGGTGGGATGGCCGGCGTGCTGGAAGGAAAGTGATATGAGCAAGGTCAGCGGCAGCAACGGCGGCGACTCTAAGAATACTCTCTATTGTTCATTCTGCGGCAAGAGCCAGCACGAAGTCCGGAAGCTGATTGCCGGGCCGACGGTGTTCATCTGCGATGAATGCGTCGAATTGTGCATGGACATCATCCGCGAGGAAAACAAGACCTCGATGGTCAAGTCCCGCGACGGCGTTCCGACGCCCCAGGACATCATCAAGGTTCTTGACGAATACGTTATCGGCCAGCAGCAGGCCAAGCGCATCCTGTCGGTTGCGGTGCATAACCACTACAAGCGCCTGGCACATGCCGCGAAGGGTTCGGATGTCGAGCTCGCGAAGTCGAACATCATGCTGGTCGGTCCGACCGGCTGCGGCAAGACCTACCTTGCCCAGACGCTCGCACGCATCATCGACGTTCCCTTCACCATGGCGGACGCCACGACGCTGACAGAAGCAGGCTATGTCGGCGAGGACGTCGAGAACATCATCCTGAAGCTTCTGCAGGCTGCCGACTACAACGTCGAGCGGGCACAGCGCGGCATCGTCTACATCGACGAGGTCGACAAGATCTCGCGCAAGTCGGACAACCCGTCGATCACCCGAGACGTGTCGGGCGAGGGCGTTCAGCAGGCGCTTCTGAAGATCATGGAAGGCACCGTCGCGTCGGTTCCCCCGCAGGGTGGCCGCAAGCATCCCCAGCAGGAGTTCCTGCAGGTCGATACGACGAACATCCTCTTCATCTGCGGCGGTGCATTCGCCGGCCTCGACAAGATCATCTCCGCCCGCGGCGAGAAGACGTCGATCGGCTTCGGTGCCACCGTGCGTGCGCCGGAAGACCGTCGGGTTGGCGAAGTGCTTCGCGAACTGGAGCCGGAAGATCTGGTGAAATTCGGCCTCATTCCGGAATTCATCGGCCGTCTGCCTGTTCTGGCGACGCTCGAGGACCTCGACGAAGATGCACTGATCCAGATCCTGTCGGAGCCGAAGAATGCGCTCGTCAAGCAGTATCAGCGCCTCTTCGAGATGGAAGACGTGGAACTGACCTTCCACGAGGACGCGTTGCGCGAGATTGCCCGTCGGGCAATCATCCGCAAGACCGGTGCACGCGGTCTGCGCTCCATCATGGAGAAGATCCTGCTCGATACGATGTTCGAGCTACCCACGCTGGAAGGCGTGCGCGAGGTCGTGATCTCCGACGAAGTCGTCAAGGGGTCCGCCCGCCCGCTCTACATCTACTCGGAGCGTTCAGAGGAAAAGGCCAACGTTTCGGCCTGATCGATGTTCACACGACGAATTGACCCGCCTCGGCGGGTCTTTTCGTTTCTGCGGTCTATCGCGAAATCTCGTGACTGGTGGATTACGGGTTGTAAGAGCATGATGCCCGCTTCGACCGCTTGCGAATATCGGTCATGGCGGCGATGATAGGTCGATTCTCTTGTCTAATTCGGTTCCTTTCGCCGGGAGGGGCCAGGTCAGCGGCAGGATGGGTTCCGACAGCTCAGACCTTCGCCAGAGATGGCTTGGGGGCGAGTTGGACCGGGCTTGAAAACAGGCTAATTGCACTCCACTTGTAGGTGGAAAAGTATGCCGGATACGCGTATTTGAGCGCGCGGCATCAACTCCCGGGATACGGGATGTTTGAAAGGAAATGACATGACGAAAAAAACGTCTGTGGCGCATGACAACTTGGCATTCCCGGTTCTGCCTCTACGCGACATCGTGGTTTTCCCGCACATGATCGTGCCGCTGTTCGTCGGCCGCGAGAAATCGATCCGCGCACTCGAGGAGGTCATGGGAACCGACAAGCAGATCATGCTTGCGACCCAGATCAATGCCGGTGACGACGATCCGGCTACCGACGCGATCTACAAGATCGGTACGGTGGCCAACGTGCTCCAGCTTCTCAAGCTGCCTGACGGCACCGTGAAGGTGCTGGTGGAGGGCCGCGCACGTGCCGAGATCGACAAGTACACCGATCGTGAGGAATTCTACGAGGCGATGGCGCATGTGCTGCCGGAGCCGGAAGAGGATCCCGTCGAAGTCGAGGCGCTGGCCCGTTCCGTCGTCTCGGAGTTCGAGAACTACGTAAAGCTCAACAAGAAGATTTCTCCTGAAGTCGTTGGCGCTGCGAGCCAGATCGAGGATTACTCGAAGCTCGCCGATACCGTCGCGTCCCACCTCTCGATCAAGATCGTCGAGAAGCAGGAGATGCTGGAAACGACGAGCGTGAAGCTGCGCCTCGAGAAGGCGCTCGGCTTCATGGAAGGCGAGATCTCTGTCCTGCAGGTGGAAAAGCGCATCCGCTCGCGCGTCAAGCGCCAGATGGAGAAGACGCAGCGCGAGTACTACCTGAACGAACAGATGAAGGCGATCCAGAAGGAGCTCGGCGACGGCGAGGAAGGCCGCGACGAGATGGCCGAACTGGAAGAGAAGATCTCCAAGGTCAAGCTTTCCAAGGAAGCGCGTGAGAAGGCCGATGCCGAGCTGAAGAAGCTGCGACAAATGAGCCCGATGTCCGCCGAGGCAACGGTGGTGCGCAACTACCTCGACTGGCTGACCGGCATTCCGTGGGGCAAGAAGTCCAAGATCAAGACCGACCTCAACCTCGCCGAGAAGATTCTTGATGAGGATCATTTCGGTCTCGACAAGGTCAAGGAACGCATCGTGGAGTATCTCGCCGTCCAGGCTCGCTCGGCCAAGATCAAGGGCCCGATCCTGTGCCTCGTCGGTCCTCCCGGCGTCGGCAAGACGTCGCTTGCGAAGTCGATCGCGAAGGCGACCGGCCGCGAGTACATCCGCATGGCGCTCGGCGGCGTTCGCGACGAAGCCGAGATCCGCGGTCACCGCCGCACCTACATCGGCTCGATGCCCGGCAAGGTCATCCAGTCGATGAAGAAGGCAAAGAAGTCCAATCCGCTCTTCCTGCTCGACGAGATCGACAAGATGGGCATGGATTTCCGCGGCGACCCGTCGTCGGCCCTGCTCGAGGTGCTGGATCCGGAACAGAACTCGACCTTCATGGATCACTACCTGGAAGTCGAATACGATCTGTCGAACGTGATGTTCATCACGACGGCCAACACCCTGAACATCCCTGCGCCCCTGATGGACCGCATGGAAGTGATCCGTATCGCCGGCTACACCGAAGAGGAAAAGCTGGAGATCGCCAAGCGGCACCTGCTGCCGAAGGCTATCCGCGATCACGCCCTGCAGCCCAAGGAGTTCTCGGTCACGGACGGCGCCCTGATGGCGGTGATCCAGACCTACACGCGGGAAGCCGGTGTTCGTAACTTCGAGCGCGAACTGATGAAGCTCGCCCGCAAGGCGGTCACCGAGATCATCAAGGGCAAGACCAAGACCGTTGAAGTCACGGCGGATAACATCCATGACTTCCTGGGCGTTCCGCGCTTCCGCCACGGCGAAGCCGAACGCGACGATCAGGTCGGCGTGGTTACTGGGCTTGCCTGGACCGAGGTCGGCGGCGAACTGCTGACGATCGAAGGCGTGAGCCTGCCGGGTGGCAAGGGCCGCATGACGGTGACCGGCAACCTGAAGGACGTGATGAAGGAATCGATTTCCGCAGCGGCCTCCTATGTCCGCTCGCGCGCCGTCGATTTCGGCATCGAGCCTCCGCGGTTCGACAAGAACGACATCCACGTGCACGTGCCGGAAGGTGCGACGCCGAAGGATGGTCCGTCGGCCGGCGTCGCAATGGCGACCGCCATCGTCTCCATCATGACCGGCATTCCGGTCTCGAAGGATGTGGCGATGACGGGCGAGATCACGCTTCGCGGACGTGTCCTGCCGATCGGTGGCCTGAAGGAAAAGCTGCTTGCAGCGCTTCGCGGCGGCATCAAGAAGGTGCTGATCCCGGAAGAGAATGCCAAGGATCTGGCAGACATTCCGGACAACGTGAAGAACAACATGGAGATCGTTCCGGTATCCCGAATGGGAGAGGTGATCGAGCATGCGCTGGTCCGCAAGCCGGAGCCGATCGAGTGGGATATGACCCAGCAGGCGGCCGCATCCAAGACCGTCGAATCGGCTGATGAGGCGGGCGCTTCGGTTGCTCATTGAGCGTTGATGGCCCCCATTCGGGCCCGCGCAACGAACCAAAACGCGAAAGACCGGCAATTTTTGCCGGTCTTTTTTGTTTGAAGGTTGCAAAAAGCTTGGATTCTGAGGGGGTACAGCGCAAATACGGTTGCGGCAGACATGGCGATGCGTATTCTGCCCCCGACTTGTATTTGAGTCGTTTCGAACCGTAAGAAAGGGGTGGAAACATGAACAAGAATGAACTCGTGTCCGCAGTGGCTGAGAAGTCTGGCCTGTCGAAGACGGATGCAGCGTCCGCTGTCGACGCCGTATTTGACACCATCCAGGGCGAACTCAAGAACGGCGGCGATGTTCGCCTTGTCGGTTTCGGTAATTTCTCCGTATCGCGCCGCGAAGCCTCTAAGGGGCGCAACCTGTCGACCGGCGCCGAGATCGAGATTCCTGCACGCAACGTGCCGAAGTTCTCGGCCGGCAAGGGCCTGAAGGACGCCGTCAACTAATTGACGGCAATGCCGACGCCGTGCTTGCACGGCGATCAGCTCGGAGAGTTGGGGTCCGGTTTTCCGGGCCCTTTTTCTTTGTTCTCCTGTCATCTCACTGTCATGCATCTGTAACATGCAGGCGCCAGAAACCCCGTGTTTCCTGCAACGGGATCTGGGAGAATTCATATGAAGACCCGTACTATCATCGCCGTCGTCACGGCCGCTCTTGCTGCCTCCACGGCATCCATTGCCCATGCCGAACCGGTATTCAATCGCATTGCGTCCTTCGCCGTCGCCGACAACCTGCCGGCGGACGCGGACCAAAAGAGCCCGACCTCTTCGGAGATCATTGCTGCGAGCAACGATGGCAACACGCTCGTCTATTCCGACAGCCCGTTCAAGGCGATCGGCTTCATCGACATCACCGATGCGACGGCCCCCAAGGCGGGCGGAATTGTCTCCTTCGAAGGCGAGCCGACCTCCGTGGCGATTGCCGGAGCCAAGGCCCTCGTTGCTGTCAATACGCGCAAGAGCTTTGTGGAGCCGTCCGGCTTTCTGGCGACCGTCGACATAGCCTCGAAGAAGATCGAGGAGCGTTGCGATCTGGGCGGCCAGCCGGATTCCGTTGCGGTCAACAAGGACCGCACCCTTGCTGCGATCGCGATAGAGAATGAGCGCGACGAAGAGGTCAATGACGGCGACTTGCCGCAGATGCCGGCCGGTGATCTGGTCCTCCTGTCGCTCAAGGATGGCGTTGCCGACTGCGGCTCGATCAAGCATGTCACGCTGACCGGCCTGGCCGACGTTGCCGGCGAAGATCCGGAACCGGAATTCGTTTCCTTCAACAGCCTCGACGAAGTTGCGCTGACGCTGCAGGAGAACAACTACATCGTCATCATCGACGGAAAGACCGGCACGGTGAAGAACCACTTCTCCGCCGGTAAGGTGAGCCTCGAAGGCGTCGACACGAGGAAGGACGGTGCGCTGAAGTTCACCGGCGAGGTCAAGGACGTCGCCCGCGAGCCCGACGCCGTCAAGTGGCTCGACGACAACCGCCTCGTTGTTGCCAATGAAGGCGACTGGAAGGGCGGCGCGCGCGGCTTCACGATCTTCAGCAAGGACGGCAAGGTCCTTTACGAGAACGGCGCCGCCTTCGAGCGTGAGATCGCCAAGATCGGTCACTACCCGGACAAGCGCAACAAGAAGGGCATCGAGCCGGAAGGTCTGGAAGCCGCCAAGTTCGGCGATGACAGCCTCTTCTTCGTGCTCGCCGAGCGCGCCTCCGTCGTCGGCGTCTACAAGGACACTGGCGCGGAGCCTGAGCTTCTCCAGCTCCTGCCATCGGGTGTAAGCCCGGAGGGTGCCGTTGCCATCCCGAGCCGCAACCTCCTGGTGACAGCCAACGAAGCCGATCTCGTCGAAGACGGCGGCGCGCGTTCGCATGTCATGATCTATGAGCGCGGCGAAGGCGAAGCTACCTATCCGCAGATCGTTTCGACCGAGAAGGACGGCGAGCTGATCGGCTTCGGCGCTCTCTCTGGTCTCGCACCGGTCAAGGATAAGCCGGGCACGCTCGTCGCCGTCAACGATTCCTTCTACGCCTCGCAGCCGACGATCTTCACGATCGACGCGACGCAGAAGCCGGCGAAGATCGTTGATGCGCTCCGTATCACTCGCAACGGTGCGGCCGCCCAGAAGCTCGACAGCGAAGGCGTGACGCCGGACGGCGAGGGCGGCTACTGGCTCGCCAATGAAGGCGACGCCGACAAGCTCTATGCCCACGCGATCATCCACGTGAACGAGAAGGGAGAGATCGACAAGGAGATCGCCATTCCCGCCGAGTTGCGCGCCCACGAGAAGCGCTTTGGCTTCGAAGGCATCACCAGCATCGGCGAAGGCGACGAGCAGGTGCTCTGGATGGCCGTCCAGCGCGAATGGGGTGACGACGAGAAGGGCTTCGTGAAGCTCGTCTCCTACAAGCCGTCGTCCAAGGAATGGGGCGCCGTGCGCTACCCGCTCGAAAAGACCGAGAGCGGCTGGGTCGGCCTTTCGGAAATCACCGTCAACGGCGACTACGCCTACCTGATCGAACGAGACAACCTGATCGGCAAGGCTGCCCAGCTGAAAAAGATCTACCGTGTCCCCGTTGCCGATCTGAAGCCGGCCAAGCTGGGAGAGACGCTGCCGGTGGTGAGAAAAGAGGAGGTCCGCGACCTGATCCCGGATCTCAAGGCACTGAACGGCTATGTCGTCGACAAGGTCGAGGGCTTCACGATCGATGCCGCCGGAAACGGCTACGTGGTGACCGACAACGACGGCGTGGACGATTCATCGGGCGAGACGCTGTTCTTTACGATCGGTCCCGTCAACGCGATGTAAGCGGGCATGAAACGGAAAACGCCGGGATTAGCGTCCCGGCGTTTTTTGGGTTGGAAGAGACCACCGATACCTTGCTGCAGCCGTATGAAATAGAGATCGCGCCAGCTCCGGGTGTATCGCTCGTAGAGGCCGGCGGCGACCTTCAAACCGCCGTCTTGGTAACCGGACCCCTGAGGTCGCGTTCCTGTTGCATCTTCTCTGTGCGTTCGCTGAGGCAGGTGATGATTTCTGCCAGCTGGCTCCTCTGGGAGTCGTCCAGAGCCGCGAAGATCGCGTCCAATGTCTTGTGTTGAGGTTGCTGCGCTGCGTTGATCACCGTTCGGCCCGTCTCCGTTATGGAAACGATCTTTGCACGGCGATCCTTCGGGTCCGGTTGCCGGATCACCAGATTGTCTCTCTCCAGACCGTCTATGGCTTCCGTCACAGTGCGGGGGGCAAACCCGAGAGCACTGGCGATGTCGGTGGAGCGCTGCGGCCCCTGACATTCGAGCAGCAGCAGAAACTTGCTGCGCGCCAGCGAGACGCCTTCGTCCATCATGCACTCGTTCACCAGGCGGCTAACCTGATGGTACAGCTTGAACATGCCCTGGGCGATGTCGATGGTGGAGCTCATCGTTCCAATATAGGTTTGATGAGGTACCATGTCAAATAAGGTGATATGTTTGCCGCAGAAGCGATCACGTTCAGTGAACAATCCGTGATGGATCGAGGCGGAGTGGGCGAGGGGCCCAGGCGTCAGCATGGTTCCATACGACCACGCGCCGCTTCGGGTCCGACCAGCGTATGGATGTGATTAGAGCGCGTTGCGTTCTAGGCTTCCGCCTGGGCGCCGGGCAGAACGACCACCTGGCGCAGCCCGCCTTCGGGGCGGTTGGCTATTTCGAGCGTACCACCATTCTTGGCAATGATTTCGCGCGAAATGGCGAGCCCAAGGCCTGCGCCCGGGTGAAACTTGCGGCGCGCCTCGTCCACGCGGAAGAATGGCTCGAATACGCGATGGATCATCGGCTCTGGTATGCCGGGACCATCATCCTCGAAAATGACGCGGACGCTGTCGGGCGCGGCCTTGACCGTGACACGCACACCGCCGCCGTGCGTTGCGGCGTTGACGGCCAGGTTTCTCACGGCACGCTTGAGGGCAAGGGGCATGGCAAGGGCGGTAGCGGGGGCGGCCTCTGCGACTGCCGCGTCATGGCCGAGGTCACGGATCTCGCGGACGACTTCCTGCACCATCCTGTCGATGCGGACCGGCTGGCGGGAATCGTCACTCACCTCTTCGCGCACCAGCCTGATGGCGCTATCGGCGATGCGATCGAGTTCGTCGATGTCCTTTAGCCAGAACTCCCGTTCATCGTCGTCGAAAAACTCTGCGCGAAGGCGCATGCGGGTCATGGGGGTGCGCAGGTCATGTCCGGCGGCGGCGATCAGGCGCATGCGGCTCTCCACGGCGGCATTCAGCCTTCTGGAGAGGCGGTTTATCGCGCCCGCCGTCACGCGAACTTCGGGTGGCCCTTTTCGGGAATGACCGGAATTGTTCCGTCCGGCCCGATCGACGAGATCGTGCTTTCCAGCATGCGGAAAGGCTGCATCATGCGTCTTGCGCTGTAGATGGCGATGGCGCCGACCCCGACGGCGATGACGGTCAGGTAGAGTGTCAGCGATTTCCAGGGAAAGCTCGGCCGGTGCGGAAACGCCAGATAGGCCCATTGGTTGTCGGGAAGCTTGACCGCAAGCCTTGACCGTCCACTGGCACGGTCCTCAAGAACGACAACCTCCGTGCCCTTACGGATCTCGCGAACTGTCTTGCCGATCCTCTCGCTCACATCGGGCTTGACGCTGGCGTCGTCCGGCCTGCCACCGATCTCGACGCCCGCGGTACGCGCCGCCTCCGGGGATACCTTGAACAGGTCGAGGGCGAGAAGCGCCTTCTCCGCCATGGCCCGACCGAACTGGTCCTCGCCGGGGCCCCGGGCAAGCGAGGATGTGATTACGGCGGCGAGGACGACGACGCCGATCACCGAGGCGATCAGAAGCGCTGCAAAACGGGTGGTCAGGGAGCCCATGGCTTAGCCGTGAACTTTCTCGACGGGAGCCGAAAACTGATAACCGCCGTTGCGTACGGTCTTGAACAGGCGGAATACTCCGCCGTCGCCGAGCTTGCGGCGGAGCCGGCTGACCAGCACGTCGATGGAGCGGTCGAACGGCTCGGCGCTGCGGCCCTGCGTGAGGTCCAGCAGAGAATCTCGGGAAAGCACGCGGCCCGGGCGCTCCAGGAATGCGATCAGCAGCTCGAACTCGCCACCCGTCAGGTCGATCTCGCTTCCGTCCGGATCGAGAACGACCCGGGTCTGCGTGTCGACGCTGAAGCCGGAGAAGCGGTAGATCTCAGGACCCGTCTTCTCAGGCTCTGCCCGTCCGCGCCTCAGAACGGCTTTTATTCTCGCGGCGAGTTCGCGCGGGTTGAAGGGCTTGCCGAGATAGTCGTCGGCTCCAAGTTCCAGGCCAATGATCCGGTCCACGTCTTCCTTGAGCGCGGTAAGCAGGATGACGCCAATGTCCGAGCGCTCGTTGCGCAGCCACCGGCATATGTCGAGCCCGGATCCGTCCGGGAGCATCACATCGAGGACGACGAGGTCTATCCGGTGCTCCTTGAGGCGCGCCTCGCATTCGCGCCTGTCGGCCGCAAGCGTTACGCGGAACCCTTGTCCGTCCAGGTATTTTCCGAGTAGCCGGCGAATTTCGAGGTCGTCGTCGACGACGAGAAGGTGAGGTGCGTGTTCCATGCCTTCCCTATAGCAGCGGCTTCCGGAAAAGTGCATGGCCATCGCCGTGCGCGCGGCACCCGAATTGTTGCGGATCGTTGTGCCTGCGGTGATGGAAACGTTCGGATACAAAAAATTCGGGCCGCCGGAAACAAACGTGGCGGCAAAAAAGCGTGGGCAGGCAGACGCGAGCATTGACCCCGGCGCTCCCGCGGGGCGATTGTCCCGCATGCCCTTCCGCTTCGTTCACACCGCAGATCTGCATCTCGACTCACCCATTGCCTCGCTCGCGCTGCGCAACGGCGAGTTGGCCGACCTCATTCGCGGAGCGACGCGCCGGACGCTCGAGCGTATCGTCGATCTCTGCATCGCCGAACGTGTCGATGCGCTGCTGGTCGCAGGCGACCTCTATGACGGGTCGCAGACCTCTATGGCGACGGCCTTGTTTCTTACCGCCCAGTTCCGGCGGCTGGAGCAAGCCGGGATCCGCATTTTTCTCATTCGCGGCAACCACGATGCCCAGTCCCAGATCACCCGCGAGCTTACCTTTCCCGCCAACGTCCATGTTTTCGACGGACGGGGGAAGCCGGTCGTTGCAGGCGCGCTGGAGGACGGGCGCGCGGTGAACGTGCACGGCATCAGTTTTGCCCAGCCGCACGCTCCTTCGAGCCTCTTGCCTTCGTTTCGCGGCCCCGTCGTCGATGCCGTGAACATCGGGATGCTCCATACCAGTCTCGGCGGATCGTTGCGCCACGATCCCTACGCTCCCTGCACCGTCGCCGACCTCACCGCCCACGGGTTCGACTACTGGGCGCTTGGCCATATCCACCAGCGCAGCCAGCACCTGAGCAATCCTTGGATCGTCATGCCCGGAATTCCGCAGGGCAGGGACATCAACGAAGCCGGTCCGAAATCGGTGACGCTGGTGACGGTCTCGGACGACGCCGGCATCTCGGTGGAGGAACACCAGGTCGCAGTCGCAGTCTTCGAGCGTTTGCGCGTCGATCTTGATGGTATCGAGGATTGGGGTGGCATGCTCGATGCCGTGGAACGGCGTGCATCACATGCCAAGCGGGAGGCGGGCGACGTCAATCTCGTCATGCGCATCGACCTTGCCGGGACCACGCCGCTTGCCTGGCGTTTGCGGCGTGACGAGGACCTGCTTGCAGGCGAGCTTCAGAATATTGCCGCGGCGATCGGTGATTGCTGGATCGAGAAGGTGGAGCTTTCGGTCCACGCGCCGCTCGCACCTGCCGGCCAGGGTGGCCTCGATCCCGTTCTCGAACTCGGCGGACTGATGCGCGACGACGTGCTCGCCTCTCACGCATTCCAGAGCGAACTGCGGGAAATGCTCTCGGATCTGCTTCGCCAGCTGCCCAAGGGAGCACGCGAATTGCTGGCGGACGACGAACAGGCGCAAGAGGCACTTCTCGCCGAGATCGCCGCGGAGGGAAGCGAGGACGTTCTTGCGCGGCTCGCATCGGCGAGTGCGGAGGCGTCGGGCTGATGCGCATCAATCGCCTCGATCTCGTTCGCTACGGCAAGTTCACCGACCGGAGCCTTGTCTTTCCTGAGCCGCAACCCGGTGGTTCGGACATCCATATCGTTCACGGCCCCAACGAGGCGGGAAAGTCGACCCTCTTTTCCGCCTATCTCGATCTGCTGTTCGGTATCGAGCTGAAGAGCACATACGGTTTCCTGCACGGCTATCCGGCGCTGCGCATCGGCGGCGACTTCACCTTCGCGGGGAACCGCCAGGAGGTCTACCGGCTGAAGCGGAACCAGGCGTCGCTTGTCGGTGCCGACGACAGGTCCCTCCCGGATACGCTGTTTTCGCCCGTTCTCGGCGGGATCGACCGGCATGCCTACCAGATGATGTTCTCGCTCGACGATGACAGCATCGAGAAGGGTGGCGAGGGGATCCTCAAAAGCGAGGGCGAGCTCGGCGCAATGCTGTTTTCCGCAAGCTCCGGCCTTTCGGGAATAACCTCCTCTCTCCAGAGGATGAAGTCCGAAACCGAGGAGTTCTATCGACCTCAGGCGCGAAAGCACCGGCTGTCCGCCCTCAAGGCGGAAGTCGAGGCGTTGCGCGAGGAGCGCAAGCAGCGGGACGTCGCCGCCCGTGACTACGGGACCCTGGTGCGCAGCCGGGATGCAGCCGCCGCCCGCTACGACGAGGTCCTGTCTCAGCGTGCGCAGACGAGACGACAGATGGAGGCGCTCGACCGGCAGCTGGCGGCCATGCCGCTTCTGCAGAGACTTCGGGATCTGCGCGCCCAGCTCGCGACATTCGATCTCGGGGAGACACCGCCACCGGAATGGGCGGTACTGGTCGACAGGCTCTCGCGCGAGGATGCGGAACTCGGCGCCCGTATCGCCCGGATAGACCTCGAAGGCGAGCGCCTCGATACCGACCTTGCCTCCCTTTCCCGGGACGAGGTGGCGCTGGCCAACGAACCGGCGATTGGTATGCTCGGCGACTCGGGACTGGAGGCGCGCTACCGGACCGCACGCATGGACATGGAAAGCCGCGTCGCCGACCGCGAGCGCATCTCCGCTCTCACGGGAGAAAGACTGGCCCTTCTGCAGTTGCCGCCGCATACCGATCCGGCAACGGTGCTGCTTCCACCCGGATCGGCGGACGCCCTGACGAAGCAGTTTTCCCTGCGCTCGGGATTGATGGAGCGGTGCGCCGCGGCAGAACGGGAGGCTGCCGAGACGGAAAGGGCTCTCACCCTCGCGCAACAGGCCGCAGAGGGCATCGAAGACGAAGGTGCCGTCGATGAAGCCGATCGCATGGCGGAGCTCTCGACCATTTGCCGTTCGGTTCGCTCCGGCGGGATTTCCTCTCGCTGGAGGGAGGCGGAACGAGCGGCGGCAATGGAGGCGGAGTCTCTTGCCGATGCGATCGCACGGCTATGGCCCTGGCAGGGTGATGCGCAGGATCTCTCCGCGCTGCCCGTACCCGCCTCTGCCGAAAGGCAGGAACTCAAGGCCGACCTCGATAGCGTAAAGGAAAAGCTGCGCAGGACGCTCGGGCAGATCGCGGATCTGGAGAACGATTTCGCCATCCGGCTGGTAAGTCTTTCCAGGCTCCGCCGCTCGGAGGGGCTGGTCAGCGACTATGAGGCGACGGAACTCCGTTCAGCGCGAGATGACGCTTGGCGGCAGCATCTGGCCGCGCTCGATGAAGGGTCCGCCGACATTTTCGCAAGCGCCATGGAGGCTGATGACAGGGGGACGGCGAAACGCCTGGCCCAGACGGAGCGCCACTCCGAGCTGCGGCTCGAGGAGCGCGCGGTTGCCGAAGCGGAAGCACGTCTCGACGGGTTGCGAAATGCCGCTGATGCCGTGGAGAAGGAGCGCCAGGCTCTCGAGGAGCGGATCGGCGCGACCGTTGTCGCCCTCGGGCTGGCGGCGGATACGAGTCTCGAGGCGCTCGAGGCCTGGCTTGCCCGCCGGGAGGCGGCGCTCGAACTTCGTGCCCGGCACGCCCGCGCCAAGGCCGAGCTTGCCGTTTTCCAGAAGGAGGCAGGGGAGGCGGAGGCACGGTTCACAGATCTGCTCGGCCTCAAGGACAATACCGCCCGTCTCGACGAGCTGCTGCTCCTTGCGGAGGATCGGATGGCGAAGCTTGTCGAGGTCCGTGCCCGGAAGCAGGCGGCAGACGAAAACCTCAATCTGGCGCGGATCCGCAACAAGGAACGCGGGTAGAACTCGAGGAGGCGCGCGCGGCCATCGCCAGCTGGAACTCGACCTGGAATTCCCTTCTGGCCGGAACATGGATCTCGGCGCTACCGGAGCAGCCGGAGCCGGAACGGGTTTCCTCCATGCTGCCCGTCCTCCAGAACCTTTCCCAGCAGGTGGAAGAAGCGCGGAAGCTCGACTACCGGATCGCCGGCATGCGGCGCGATACGGAGCAGTTTTCCGAAGCGATCGCCACGCTCTCACAAAGGCTGGGCATGCCCGAGGCGTCGAGCGATCCGCTCGACGGACTTGCCATGATGACGGCCCGGATTCAGGCGGCAAAGGAAACGGAGACGTATCGCATGCGTGCCGAAGCCGATCGCGCCAAGCTCCAGGGCGAGGCACGGGAACTGGCCGAGCAGCGAGCGGTTCATGAGGCGCGATCCGCCGAGATTTGTACGTTCCTGCGATGCGAGAGCCTCGGCGAAGCGGCGGCGCTCCTTGCCCAGCACGCCAGGCGCCGGGACGTGCTTGCTCGGCTCGACCAGGCCGGCAGCGACATCGCGCGGCAATTGCTGGTCGCGACCGAGGAGGAGGCGGAATCCATCCTCGCTGCGGTCGATGAGCCGCAGCTGGTTGCCGAGCGCAGCGAGCTGCAGGCGCTTTTCGACGAGCAGGATCGCGAGGTCCGGGATCTGCACGTGGCGCGCACCAAGGCAGCCGACGACCTTGCGAGGGTCGGCGATGACGACACCGTGGCCCGGATCGATGAGCATCAGAAGACGCTCCTGCTCGAGCTTGCCGATCGCGCACGCCGCTATCTCTCGAACCAGGCGGGAATACTGGCCGCCGAGCAGGCGCTTCGGCTTTATCGGGAGCGTCATCGCAGCGCCATGATGGACAGGGCTTCCGAGGCGTTCCGATTGATCAGCGGCGGCGAGTATACGGGTCTCGCCACCGTGGCGGAAAAGGACAGCGAATTGCTTATCGCCAACGCTGCGGCGGGTGGTTCGAAACTTGCCCGGGACCTCTCCAAGGGGACACGGTTCCAGCTTTATTTCGCGCTCAGGGTGGCCGGCTACCACGAGATTGCCGCGAATCGAGAGATCCTGCCCTTCATCGCCGACGACATCATGGAGACGTTCGACGACGAGCGCGCGCTCAACACGTTCCGCCTGATGGGTCACATGGCGAAGACCGGGCAGGTCATATACCTCACCCATCACCAGCACCTGCGGGACATCGCACGCCAAGCATGCCCGGACGTGGTCGTTCATGAGCTGTGACGGCGGAAGATACGACTATCCGTTACCGAAAGGTTACCGGGCCGGCCTAGCGAACTTGACTTGACAGGCCTGAAGTGGTTCTTGGCGTGCACCACGGGCGGCGGGACATGCGTTGCTGCGCGTTCCGGGACGGATGGGTATGAGCAAGCAGTCGCATAGAGAGCCAAAGGGAATACGCCGGGGCAGCTTGCCCATCGGCTTCCTTGCCTTTCTGTTGACCCTCCTCGTCACGCCGTTTGCATTGCTCGACGACGGTTGCGGCACGCGTGCGGGCGAATCGCAGAACATGGAAGGCAAGCCTTCCTGCGCGACGCCGGAAAGTGCCCGGTCCGGCGATCTGCCCAGGCCACTGTCGACAGCCGGTGGAATGGGACGGAGCGAACTCTGGATACCCGGCGGCGCCACCGCCGAGCGGCGTTCATCGAAGTCCAAGGCAGGTGTTTCCGATGGCGACGGTGCTGCCAAGGCGGCGCTTTCGCGCTACCAGCCTCTGGTCTATGCCTTTGAAGTCTCTTCCGACGTTCAGGCTTTCCACCGCGACGATGCCCATGTGACATCCGCGGCCGCCGCCGCGTTCCGCAGCCGGGCGCCTCCGCGCGCAGCCAGCTAAGCCAAGCCGGCCGGGAAGGCTGGCACAAACTCCGATTTTCAGGGGAGCCCGCCGCCGTCCGGTCGCGCGCTCCCACGCAAGCTTGAAGTGGATTCATCCATGCGCACCTCCAAATGGTCTCTGGTGGCCTATATCGCCATCATCCTCTTCGGGGTCCTGACGGCCGTCCCGAATATTCTTTCACCCGCACAGTTGCAGTCCTTCGGACGCTATCTGCCTGCCAATCCCGTCACGCTCGGTCTCGACCTCAAGGGTGGATCGCACCTCGTTTTGGAGGTGGATTCCGCGGCACTCCGCAAGGCGCGCATGGATGTGCTGCTGAATGATGTCCGTGCCATCCTGAGGACCGCCGGCGAGAGGGCCTCCGCCGCCAGGCTGAACGGCAGCGAGCTGACCATCACGCTGCCCGACCAGGCATCGCTCGACAAGGTTCTCCCCGAAGTCCGCAAGCTTGCCGCTCCTGCCGGCAGCCTCGGTTTCGGTGGTGGCCAGCCGGATATCGACGTTGCCAACAACGGCATGGTCATTGCCGTGTCGCTGACAGAGGCAGGTCTCAACGACCGCATGTCCGCTGCCGTCGAGCAGAGCCTCGAGATCATCCGTCGTCGTGTCGACCAGGTCGGCGTCGCCGAGCCGTTGATCCAGCGCGTGGGTGGCGACCGCATTCTGGTACAGCTTCCGGGCCTTCAGGATCCGACGCGCCTGCGCCAGCTTCTCGGTTCGACCGCGCAGATGAGCTTCCACATGCTCGATGCGAGCACGGACCCGAACGGTGTGGCGCCACGCGGCGTAACCATCCTTCCCGGAGCCAACGACGGCAACAAGTATGCGGTGGAAGATCGCGTCGCCATCTCGGGCGACAGGCTCGCCGACGCCAAGGCAGGCTTCGACCAGCGCACGAACGAGCCGATCGTCTCCTTCACCTTCGACACGACCGGTGCCCGCCAGTTCGCCGACATCACCAAAGCCAATGTCGGCCGTCCTTTCGCTATCGTCCTCGACGGCAAGGTGCTGACCGCTCCGGTCATCCGCGAACCGATTATCGGCGGCCAGGGCCAGATCAGCGGCAACTTCACCCCGCAGGAGGCGACCGTGCTTTCGGCGCTTCTGCGCTCGGGCGCGCTGCCGGCCCCGCTGACGATCATCGAAGAACGCACAGTCGGACCTAACCTCGGAAGCGACTCGATCCGCATGGGCCTCTACACCGGCTTCGCCGGTCTGGCCCTCGTCGTACTCATGATGGTTGGTCTCTACAGCGCCTGGGGCCTGATCGCCGTCGTCGGCCTGGTCCTTCACACGATCATGACGATCGGCTTCCTCGGCCTGCTCGGCTCGACGCTGACCTTGCCCGGCATCGCCGGTATCATTCTCGGCATCGGTATGGCTGTGGACGCCAACATCCTCATCAATGCCCGTATCCGAGAAGAGACGGCGGGCGGAGCGGGCGCGATGAAGGCGCTCGACGTCGGCTTCAACAAGGCCTACGCCACCATCGTCGACGGCAACATGACGACGATGGTCGGTATGATCCTGCTCTTCATGTTCGGCAGCGGTCCCGTGCGCGGTTTTGCGGTCACCATGATCCTCGGGCTTGCGATCTCGATGTTCACCTCCATCACGGTCGTTCGCCTGCTGATGCGCGAAGTGGTTGTCCGCCGCAAGATGAAGAAGATCGAGATCCATTCGATCCTCGGTGCTGTTCGGAGCATTCCGAGCTTCTCCTTCATGCGCGGTCGCTTCATCGCCATCGGCGTTTCGGCCGTCCTTTCGATCAGCTCGATCATTCTCTTCTTCACGCCGGGCCTCAACTACGGCATCGACTTCGTCGGTGGTATTCAGGTCGAGGCAACCTCGAAGACGCCGATCGACCTTCCGATCGTGCGCGAGAAGATGGAAGGGCTGAACCTCGGCGAAGTCGCCCTGCAGGAATTCGGCCAGGGGACCTCGGTGCTGGTCCGCGTCCAGCGGCAACCGGGCGACGAGGCGGCGCAGACAGCCGCCCTGGGGAAGATCCGCGAGGCCGTTGCGGAAGTCATCCCGGATGCCAACTTCGAACGCACGGAAGTCGTCGGTCCGACGGTCAGCACCGAACTCGCCCGCTCCGGCTTCATCGCGGTCGGCCTCGGCATGCTGGCCATCCTGATCTACATCTGGTGGCGGTTCGAATGGCACTTCGCCGTGGGCGCCATCGCGACGCTGATCCTCGACATCACCAAGATGATCGGCTTCTTCGCGCTGATGCAGATCGACTTCAACCTGACGGCGATCGCCGCCGTGCTGACGCTGATCGGTTACTCGGTCAACGACAAGGTGGTGGTCTACGACCGCATGCGAGAGAACCTGCGCAAATACAAGTCGATGCCGTTCTCGGAGCTGATCGACCTGTCGATCAACCAGGTGATCATGCGATGCATCTTCACCTCGGTCGCCGTGGCCGCCGCGCTGCTGCCGATGGCGATCTGGGGTGGCGATACCGTCAAGCCGTTCGCCTGGCCGATGGTCTTCGGCGTCATCGTCGCCACGTCCTCGTCGATCTACATCGGCGGCCCGATCCTGCTCTTCCTCAGCCGCTGGTGGAAGGATCGCGAGACGACAAGGGCGCCGTCCACGCCGGCCGCACAGGCCTGATCCAGAAAATGAAACGGGCGCCCTTGAGGCGCCCGTTTCAGTTCTAGTGTGGAGATGCGGTGCCTACTGGAAACGCGCTGGCGAAAAGACCTCGGCGTCCAGTTCATGCTGTTCGTACCCCTTGAGCGGAGAGGTCTCGGCAATCAGCGCGGCCGCCAGGCTTCCGAGCGCCGGGGAGGTCAGAATGCCGTATCCGCCCTGTCCCGCCAGCCAGAAGAAGGCCGGATTGTCCGTCGCCGGGCCGACGACCGGGAGGCGGTCGGTGCTGAAACTGCGCATCCCCGCCCAGCTGCTTGCAACCCGGCGTACTGACAGTGTCGTCGCCTGTTCCAAATGATGAGCGGCATAGGCAATGTCGATTTCCTCCGGCTGGACGTCGGCCGGTTCGCAGGGGGTGGCGTCCGCCGGTGAGACCAGCAGCCGTCCCGCATCGGGCTTGAAGTAGAATTCTTCGTCGACCTCGTTGATCTCCGGCAGCAGCCCCACGTCTATCCCCTCGGGCAGGTCGACCGTGATAGCGGTCCGCCGGTGGGGCACGATGGAGAGCGGGCGCACGCCACACAGCGCTGCCACCGTATCGGCCCAGCCGCCCGCGGCGTTGACGATGAGGTCCACCGAAATCTGATCCTTGCCCGTGTCGATCGTCCATCGGCCGTCGTCAAGGGTGGCGCTTTCGAGCGTTCGTCCCTGGAGGAATTCCGCCCCGTTGCGGCGGGCGCCGCGCACATATCCCTGCATGAGCGCATCGACGTCGATATCCCAATAGTCGGGATCGAAGTAGGCGCCACCGAGGCTGTCCGGATCGAGGAAGGGCACGTGCGTGAGTGCTGCCTCCACGGTCAGCTTCTCGACGGATGCACCTGCCGCCTTGCTGCGCTGGTAGAGGGTCTCGATCCGCTCTTCCTTTCCCTTGGCGCCGATCATGACGCTGCCGCGCCGTCTCAGAAGCGGCGTCTCGGAAAAGCCTTCCGGTGGATCGGCCATGAAAGGATGGCTGATCGCGGCAAGCGTGTTCACCGCCGGCGCGTTGTCGCGAAGCGTGAATTCCGCGGCGGACCGGCCGGTGCTGTGGTAGCCGAGGGCTTCCTCGCGTTCGAGGACCACCACCGACCGATGCGGGGCCAGGAAATACGCAAGCGAGATGCCTGCGATGCCGCCGCCGATGATTGCAATGTCGTAGTGTTGCATGGTTTTCCCGTCGCTTCTGGATATGCGGGAGACCTAAGGCCTTTTGGACCTGCATTCAAATTTATAGAGGTGAAGGTGACTATCAGTCTGGTTTATGCCGGGTGGTGGCGCCACGGCGGCACATCGGCGACGTGGGCCAGGAAGGCACGTTCGGCGGAATTGAGGGCAGCATCTGGATTGGTGATCCGGAAGGTTTCGGTTTCCGGTAGTACGTCGTAGGGCGGAAGCTGCCACAACGTGCCCATTTCGACAGCCGTTGCCGTCATGTGGACCGGTAACATGCCGATCCCGGCGTTGGCGATGACCAGCCGCAGAACCTCCTCGACATTGAAGGCGATGGCGCGGACCTGCTGGCCGAACGAGCCGATGGCGCGCACTGCGGTGACCGGCCCCATGTGCGGCCCGCCGAGAACGTCTGCAAGAAAGCTGACATAGGGCTCGCCGCGCAGGTCCTCGACCCGAACGTCGGAGGCGCCGAACAGCCGGTGATTTCTTCCGCAGTAGAGTGCGTAATGCTCATAGCAGAACGGCACCTTGGCCAGGCTGTCCGGAATGATTCCGTCTGACAGCCCGAGGGTTGCGACACCGCGCTCGACCGCGCTGATCACGTCGGCGGTGGTTTCCACGGTGATTCCGATCGTCACCTTCGGGTAGAGGCGGAAGAAGGAGGCAAGCGCGCTGTCCCATTGCGGATTAAGCGCGTGGCTCACCGAATGGATGGTGACGTGCCCGGTCACCTCGTCGCCGGAAAGTTCGACCGCCTCGGGAAGGCGCACGACGGCCGTGAAGATCTCCCGGCAAAGCCGGTGAAGCCTCGATCCCGCTTCCGTCAGTTCAAATCTACCCGGCCGGCGATCGATGAGCTTGTGGCCGACCGACTGTTCGAGCCGCTTGAGAGCCATGCTGACGGCGGGTTGCTGGAGCAGCAGCCGGTTGGCCGCACGCGTGATGCTGCCTTCCTCCACTACCACCACGAAGGTGCGAAGCAGGTTCCAGTCGAGGTTGTGAGCGAAGCGTTCGAGTCGGTTGATGGGCATCCGTCAGGCCGGGTCGGGGTCTTCCCGAAACGAAACGGGCCGGAGGACATCTGAAGTCCTGCGGCCCGAACGCTCGGTAGCGAAAGATCTCACTTCATCGTGTAGATATCGATGGAGAAGTATTTTTCGTTGATCTTCTGGTAGGTGCCGTCGGCACGTATTTCCTTGAGGGCCGCGTTGAGCTTCTCCCGGAGCGCGTTGTCCTCCTGGCGCACCGCGATGCCGACGCCTTCACCGACATATTTCGGATCGGTTATCGGCTGTCCGATCAGTTCGCAGCAGGCCTTGCCGTCGTCGTTCTTGGTGACCCAGTCGAGCAGGGGGATCATGTCGCCAACCTCGAGGTCCAGCCGACCGTTGGCCATGTCCAGGTTCACTTCGTCCTGCGTCGGGTAGAGCTTGATGTCTGCATCCGGATAGACGGCTGCGACATAGTCGGCCTGCGTCGTGCCGGACTGCGCGCCGATCGTCTTGCCCTTCATGCCTTCGTTGGTGAAGTCGGTTATGCCGGATCCCTTTGCTGCGGCGTGGGTCATGGCGGCGAGGTAGTAGGGATCGGTAAAGGACACCTGCTTCTTGCGCTCGTCCGTAATGAACATCGATGCGATGATCATGTCGTACTTCTTCGCCTGCAGACCGGGGATGATGCCATCCCAGTCCTGGGCGACGACTTCACACTCGACCTTCAGCTTTTCGCAGAGCGCAAGCCCGATCTCGACGTCGAAGCCCGCGAGGTTGCCCGCGGAGTCCTGGAAGTTGAAGGGCGGGTAGGCGCCCTCGGTTCCGATCTTGAGTGTCTCGGCCATGGCCGGAACAGCGGTGAGGGCCGTGGCCGCGAGGACCAGGGCCAGGAGCGTCTTCTTCATTTTCGTTCCCCTTGGAGGTTGATTATCAGACGATGGATCAAACGGTAGCTTGGGGTTGCGCATAAACGAAATAGATAGCTGCAATAGTCGTTATTATTTTGACTGATGTTCGAGCCGGAATCTAGACCTCTCTCACCGTGGAGAGCGCGCGCATGACGCCGCGCAGCTCGGCCAGTCCCTTCAGTCGTCCGATGAGCGAATAGCCCGGGTTGATTCTCGCCTTTCCGATGTCGTCGGCAAGCAGATGGCCGTGGTCGGGACGCATGGGAATCTGCCAGTCCGGGCGACCTTCCTCCTTCCGCCGGGCCTGTTCCTTGAGCAGTGCCGCAACCACGGCGACCATGTCGGTCGAGCCGTCGAGGTGGTCCGATTCATGGAAGGAACCATCGGCCTCCCGGGTCACGTTGCGCAGGTGAGCGAAATGGATTTGCGGGCCGAATTCACGGATCATCGCGACGAGATCGTTGTCGGCGCGCACGCCGTAGGACCCGGTGCAGAAGGTGATGCCGTTGGCCGGGCTGTCGGCTGCCGCGAGGATTGCCCGAACATCCGCCGCCGTCGAAACTACGCGGGGAAGGCCGAAGAGGGAGAATGGCGGATCGTCCGGATGGATGCACAGTCGCGCCCCGACTTCTTCGGCGACCGGTACGATTTCCTTGAGGAAGGAAACGAGGTTCGCCCTCAGCGTATCGGCATCGACGCCCTGGTAGTCGGCAAGCGCCCGTCGAAATCCATCCCGGTCATAGGTACGTTCGGTGGCGGGGAGGCCGGCGATCAGGTTTCGCTCGATCGTGGCGACCTTTTCGGCGTCGAGGCTTGCGAGCCTGGCCTCGGCCTCCCGGATGCGCTCGGGTGTGTAGTCCTTCTCCGCGCCGGGGCGCTCCAGTACCAGGAGATCGTAGGCGGCGAAATCGACTGCGTCGAATCTCAGCGCATATCCGGTCGAGGGCATCCGGTACATGAGGTCCGTCCGCGTCCAGTCGACCACCGGCATGAAGTTGTAGCAGATCGTGGTGACGCCAGCTCCCGCAAGCGCCCGGATCGTGTCCTTGTAGTAGCCGACATAGCGGTCGCGTTCCCGGCTCGCGATCTTGATGGAATTGTGCACGGGAATGCTCTCGACCACCGACCATGTCAGGCCGGATGATTCTATCCCGGCCTTGTACCTCTCGATCTCTTCGCTTGGCCACGCGGAGCCGTCGTAGATGTGGTGAAGGGCCGAGACGACGCCGGTGGCTCCCGCCTGTTTGATATGATCCAGCGTCACCGGATCGTTAGGCCCATACCAGCGAAAGCACTCTTCCATCGTCATTTCCTCCTCCTGCTCCCGGACTTTGGACCACAGACGGGAATGTGGTGCAAGACCGATCGAATGCCGGTCTGGCGCTTGATGCCACCCGCCCGCGTCTCTCCGAAAGGGGAGTGGAATCGGCGCGGGGAGGTGCTTCCTGTCGCTGACGCCCCGTGCTCTATTGCGGATCATGCGCCGGCCGTGCAGATCCCGCCCGGTCGTGCCGGGAGGGCGCGGGCGCTGGCGGCAAGAGGAGGAAACGGAGTGAAGGATCAGGAATTCGCGGGCAAGGCTGCCCTGGTGACCGGGACAAGCGGCATAGGCCGCGCATCGGCGATCCGGCTTGCGGAAGGCGGCGCCACGGTCATGTGTCTAGGCATCGACGAAGGCGCGAACGATGAACTCCGGTCCATCGCCACGGAAGGCCGCCTGTCGCTTCTTGTCCGCAAAACCGACGTGTCGGTCGCAGGGGAGGTCGGAGAGGCGATTGACGAGATCTGCGCCTCGGCAGGCGGGCTGGACATCATCGTAAACTCGGCGGCAATCCATCCCTATGGCACGGCGGTGACCACGGATGCGGAGACCTTCGCGCGCTGCATGGCGGTCAATGTCGGTTCGATCCATCTGACCGCGCATTTCGGCGTGCCGCACATGGCAAGGCGCGGCGGCGGCGCGATCGTGAACATATCCTCGGTGCAGGGTCACGCGTGCCAGAAAGGTGTAGCCGCCTATGTCGCGAGCAAGGGGGCGATCCATGCGCTGACCCGCGCAATGGCGCTCGACCATGCGGCCGAGGGCATCCGGGTCAATTCGGTAAGCCCCGGTTCGGTGAGGACACCGATTCTGGAGCTTGCGGCACGCACGTTCGACGGAGAAGGAGCAGACCTCGGGGAGGTATTCCGGAGATTCGGTGCCGCGCATCCGCTCGGGCGGATCGGGGAACCGCAGGAAGTCGCCGAAATGGTCGCCTACCTGGCTTCGGACCGCGCCGCTTTCTGCACCGGCGCGGACTTCGTTATCGACGGCGGGCTTACTGCCGCCCTCGGCGTTGCTTAAGGAGCGTCGCCGTCACCAGCGATTGTGAACGTGCGGAGCGACGAGGCGATAATAGATCTCGCGTGTCGCCTCCATCAGATCCTCGGAAAATACCGGAAGGCTCGCAGCCCGCGCATTGGCTTCGGCCTGGGCGGCATTGCGTGCACCGGGGATCACGACGCTCACGGCTTCGTTCATGAGAATCCAGCGCAATGCGAAGGCGGCCATGGTTTCGCCGGCAGGAACCAGCGCACGGATTTCCTCGACCGCCTGGAGACCGGTTTCGAACGGCACGCCGGCAAAGGTTTCGCCAACGTCGAATGCCTCGCCGTGGCGGTTGAAGTTGCGGTGGTCGTCAGCGGCAAACGCCGTGTCGGCGGAAATCTTGCCGGACAGCAAGCCGCTTGCGAGCGGCACTCGGGCGATTACCGCGACCTTCTTGCGGGCCGCTTCCTTGAAGAAGAGGTTCGCCGGACGCTGGCGGAAAATGTTGTAGATGATCTGCACGCTGACGACGCCGGGATACTCGATCGCCTTCAGCCCTTCTTCCACTTTTTCGACGCTCACCCCGTAGGTAGCGATCTTGCCGGCGGCCTTGATCTCGTCGAGCGCATGGAAGACTTCCGGCCGGTAGTAGACCTCCGTCGGCGGGCAATGAAGCTGCACCAGATCGAGGCAGTCGACACCGAGATTGAGGAGGCTCCGGTCGATGAAGGCCTCGAGGTTCTCTTTGGTGTATCCATCCGCGACGTGCGGCGAAAGCCGACGGCCGGCCTTGGTTGCCACCATCGGCCGGTGACCGCCCCGCGATTTCAGCACGTCTGCGATGATTTTCTCCGACCGCCCGTCGCCGTAGACGTCGGCCGTGTCGATGAAGGTGATGCCTGCGTCGAGCGCGGCATTCAGGGCAGCGCGCCCGTCCGCCTCGCTGACGTCGCCCCAGGCGCCGCCGATCTGCCACGCGCCGAAGCCTATGTCGGTCGTGGTGAATGCGGTGCGGCCGAATTTGCGGTGTCTCATGGGGCTCCTCCCGGATCTGATCCTGTCAATGTGGCTTTGCGCGTAGCACCGAGCGCAGGCAGGGGCAACAGGTTCGCCGATATCGAAGAATCAGGCGCCGCCTTGGGCCCGCTCCGAGCGTACGATCTCGTAGTAGGCGGAGAGCTGGGGGATGGCCTTGGAAAGGGCGTCGAACAGCGGGTCGCTCTCGTGGAGCGTATCGGCATACTTGGCCGCGACCAGCCGGGCGTGCATTTCAGCGGCCTTGGGATCAAGCGCCGCCATCGCGGTGTAGACCGGCGATGCCGTCGTGCGTCCCTTCACTGTAATCCGGTCCAGTTCGAGGATGGCGAAGGCGGCGCCCGCCTGCCGGGCAGTCTCCTCGCCAAGCAGCAGCGGAACGCCGTAGTTCTTTGATGCGCCCTCGAGCCGGGAAGCAAGGTTCACCGCATCGCCCAGCACCGAATAGTCGAACCGTTGCAGCGATCCCATGTTGCCGACCACGCACTCGCCGGTGTTGATGCCGATGCCGATGCGAAGCCTGTGATAAGGCGTTCCCCGTTCCTTTGCCTCCCGTTCCAGCTCGGCGTTGAGGGAGTCCATGCCGGAGAGCATGCCGCGCGCCGCCGCGACGGCATGCACCGCATGATCCGCGTCGTCGAGCGGGGCGTTCCAGAAGGCCATGAGGCAGTCGCCGATATACTTGTCGATCGTGCCGCCGTGGCCCATGACGATGTCGGAGAGGGGCGTCAGCAGGCGGTTGATGAGCGCCGTCAGCTGCTCAGGATCTTCCTTCATCTTCTCGGCAATGGTGGTGAAGCCGCGCACATCGCAGAAGAGGATTGTCAGCGTGCGCCGCTCGCCTCCGAGGCGCAGCTGCGAAGGATCCATCGCCAGCCGCTCGACCAGGGTCGGGGAAAGATACTGGGAGAAAGCCCGGATGATCTGCTGCCGGTTGCGCCGCTCGTCGGCATAGTCGAACGCCGCCTGGCTGATCACGACGCATA
This sequence comes from Sinorhizobium sp. BG8, assembly GCF_016864555.1. Taxonomy (NCBI): domain Bacteria; kingdom Pseudomonadati; phylum Pseudomonadota; class Alphaproteobacteria; order Hyphomicrobiales; family Rhizobiaceae; genus Sinorhizobium; species Sinorhizobium sp. BG8. The sequence goes on from NZ_CP044011.1 coordinate 2,345,204, forward strand.
CGAAGGCGAGCGCCGGGCCGAGCGGCGAGACGAAAACGTGGCCGAGGCGAATCGCAAGGAAGCTTGCTGCCGCGAGTAGGATCACGACGAGAAGCGATGTCAGCGCCGCCTGCCAGCGCGTTTCCTTCCTCACTACGAAAGCGCCGAGAAGTGCGGCAAGGACAATACCGAGAACGACCAGCATCGGGCTCGCCCGGGCAATCGAATCGCCTCGTGTCAGATTGTCGAAGATCGTGGCCTGGATCTCGACGCCGGAAACGAGCCGGCCCGTGTGGACTGTATAAGGTGTCGCGAAAGCGTCCGTGCCGCCCGCCTTGATCTCCGGGGCGTTCTGCAAACTCAGGCCGACAAGGACGACCCGGTCGCGAAAGATGTCCTTAGGCAGGAAGTTATCGGGGTCGAGCGCCTGGTAGTAGGATACGGTCTGATAGCTGCGTCCGGGGCCATAGGACTGCACCATCAGCGGTCCGACCGGCGACTTTGTCTCGCGGCCGGAGACGCGGGAGAGCTGGAGGGCGAAACCGTCTTTATAGTGCGGGATATCCCGGAAGATGCCGTCGCCGTGCAGAGAAATCGAGGCGAGACCCGTGACCGCGCCTGCGTCGGTGAACTGTCGCAGCGGCGTCGTGCGCAGCAACTGCTCGGCCTGTGGTGTCACGATCACGCTCTCGTCGCCCGCGAGCACCACGTCCGGCCCGAGCGCATCGGCAAGCGCCTTGTCGTTTGCGGGATCAGAGGGCTCCGCGAAGATGATGTCCATGCCGATCGCCTTGGCACCTGCCGCGCGAAGGCTTTCGATCAGCTGGGCGTGGAGGCTGCGCGGCCACGGCCATTGCGCGTTGAGGTCGGCGAGGGAAGGTTCGTCGATCGCGACCACGATCGGCCCTCCCTCCGGCGGCGATGGGTCGTCCAGTGTCGAGAGATAGTCGAAGCTTCTGAGCTCGAGCAGCGACCAGCCGGGCACGGAGGAAAGCACCGAGACGACGGTGATGACCGCGGCGGTCAGGAGCGCGAGCCTCGCGGGCCTGCCGATTCTCGGCGGTCTGCTGATTCCCGCAGCTCCGTTCATGAAAAGAGGGCCTTCGCAGGCATTGCGAATCGCTGTCGCGTCCACCTCGACCGCGGTCGCGGAACGAACGGTGATCCGGCGGCGGCATGCGCGACCGTCAGCGCCGGCGAAGCTTGCCGCCGGCATAATATTGAAAATCCCCTCATCGGTGGTAACCAGTCTCAAATGCTACCGCAATGTCAAGTGGAGGGTGCGTCGAGGGTATCGGGACACGCAATCTCCGGCGGGCCGGCGAATCGGGGAGAAAATGACAATGGCGAATGTCGAGTTTCCAATAGGGGCAACGCATGCGGAACCGCATCAGGCGGTCCAGACAATCGAGGCCGAGCACCTGCAGCATGTGAAGAAGGTCAATGACATCTTCTATGACCAGGTGAAGATCTCCGACCAGAAGGCGGCCTATATCTTCACGTTCATGCTGGCCTTCCTCGTCACGTCAGGCGAAGGCAGGGGCGTGTTCACCCTGTCGAGCTATGCCTCCGAAAGCATTGCGGACACGCTGCTCTCGGCCTTGCTCGCCGTATCATTGGTCGTTTCGATCGTCTCGGCGATCCTGGTCGTGTTGCCGCGACGAGTGAACAAGGCCACCTCGCTCTTCTGGGGCGCATGGCCGAAGCACCGGGAGGCCTTCCGCGCAGCCGCTGCCGAGGGCGATACGCGATATCTCTTCGATCAGTATCTGGAAAACGCCGATGCGATGGCGATGCTGGCAGCTGACAAGTATCGCTACGTCGCATTTGCCTTCCGCGGGCTCCTGCTCACGGTTCTCGCCTATGTGGGTCTGCTTTTGACGCGATAGGGCAGTCGCAGCGGAGGACCCGAGAGACCGGTTCCAACTACTGCTTACGGCGGTTTTAAAGGGGAAAATGGTGGGCGATGAGAGACTCGAACTCCCGACATCCTCGGTGTAAACGAGGCGCTCTACCAACTGAGCTAATCGCCCGCCGCGTTGGTGGCCGTGATCTATGCGGATACGAATGAAACCGCAAGAGCATTTGTGCGCTTTTTCGATTTTTTTTGTGCAAGTGCGTATTGGAGGGCCGCCGGCAGCGGGAGGGGCATGTGGATAACTGCACGTCGCCTTGGAGCGTTTCCAAGCGTGCATCCCGGTGATGCCGTTACCGGGGAGGGGATTGAGAGGGTTCCCGCGCGATTTTCGCCGCGGCGTCTTTCCTCTATCCAAAACATTTCTCCGCCCGTCATCGTTTTGTATTCAAACCTGCTTGACACCCAATGGGGAACCCCTTAGTTAGCCGCTCATCAAAACGGCGAGGCCGCTTTGACAAGGACGCTCCGGCGTCCGGACCATGAGATGGAAATGCGGGTGTAGCTCAGTCGGTTAGAGTGCCGGCCTGTCACGCCGGAGGTCGCGGGTTCGAGCCCCGTCACTCGCGCCATTTCAAAAGGTTCGGTCACGAAGGTCCAGGCTTGCAAAAGCCAACATGCGCGGGTGTAGCTCAGTCGGTTAGAGTGCCGGCCTGTCACGCCGGAGGTCGCGGGTTCGAGCCCCGTCACTCGCGCCATTTCACTCTCATAAACTCATTGTTCAGCTTGTGCCGGCAACGCGCCGGTTCGCGTAGCTTTTTGCGCATTGAGCCGTTCCCGATCTTTTTTGATTCGCCATCGCGATCCGGCCGCTGAAGACGCGGCATCGCTGCTGGAAAGCCGAATGGCAGAACGCGGGTTTTTTAGTTCCGGCGCGATCAAATGCGACTCGGTCGTGCCCATGTCCCTGATTATGCTGCACTGCACGCGTTCGCCCCCGCGTGGTGGCGTGGCTTTGCGGTTGCCGCCGTTCTCCCTCTGGCGTCTGTCCGGGAATCAAATCGTTTCGATCGTGATTTGGCGGCACTGCGCGAAACTATGTAATCATTTTGACGAATGTCCGACAAAGCCTTGCACAGCGACGCTCACTGCGATAACCACTCTGGCGTTGCAACATAACTTCTGGGCTTGCAGGTCATGGACCGAACGGTGTCTCTCCGACGCCCTCGCAAGCAGGACGGACGACAATGACTGAACTTCTCGGTTCCTATATCCCGATCGCAATCTTCATTGGTATCGCGCTCGTGATCGGCGTCGCGCTTCTGATCGCGCCTTTCGCGGTCGCGTACAAGGCGCCCGATTCGGAAAAGCTTTCCGCTTATGAATGCGGATTCAATGCTTTCGACGACGCACGAATGAAGTTCGACATCCGATTCTACCTGGTGTCGATTCTCTTCATTATCTTTGACCTCGAAGTGGCCTTCCTCTTCCCCTGGGCGGTTTCCTTCGCCGACATGGGTTGGTTCGGCTTCTGGTCGATGATGGTGTTCCTCGCCGTGCTTACCATCGGCTTTATATATGAATGGAAGAAGGGGGCGCTGGAATGGCACTAGCCCAAGCTCCGACGACGCTCGTTTCGCCGCAGGCCAAGGGGATCATCGATCCCAACACTGGCAAGCCGATCGGCAGCGACGACGCATTCTTTGGCGAGATCAACAACGAGCTCGCCGACAAGGGATTTCTCGTCACCTCGACCGACGAGCTCATCAACTGGGCCCGTACCGGTTCGCTGATGTGGATGACCTTCGGCCTTGCCTGTTGCGCCGTCGAGATGATGCAGCTTTCGATGCCGCGTTATGACGTCGAGCGTTTCGGCTTCGCGCCGCGCGCGTCTCCGCGCCAGTCCGACGTGATGATCGTCGCGGGCACGCTGACCAACAAGATGGCGCCGGCGCTTCGCAAGGTCTACGACCAGATGCCAGAGCCGCGCTATGTGATCTCGATGGGGTCCTGCGCCAACGGCGGCGGGTACTATCACTATTCCTATTCCGTGGTGCGCGGCTGCGACCGCATCGTGCCTATCGATATCTATGTTCCGGGCTGTCCTCCCACGGCGGAAGCGCTGCTTTATGGCGTGCTTCTGCTTCAGAAGAAGATTCGCCGCACGGGCACGATCGAGCGCTAAGGGCAGGGGACTGACGACATGAGCGAAGCCCTTCAGGAGCTAGCTTCCTATATCGGTGAAACGCGCGGTGCATTGCTCTCCGCGTCGGCAATCAACTATGGCGAACTGACGCTGGTGACGAGCGGCGAAAAGCTGCTCGATCTGCTGACGTTCCTCAGGGATGACGTGCAGTGTGGCTTTGTCAGCCTGATCGACGTTTGTGGCGTCGACTGGCCGAGCCGCGAGGACCGCTTCGACGTGGTCTATCATCTGCTGTCGCCGCGCCAGAATCTGCGCATCCGCGTGAAGGTTGCCACGGGCGAGGACGTTCCCGTCCCGTCGGCCTGCAGCGTCTATCCGGGCGCCGACTGGTTCGAGCGCGAGGCCTACGACATGTACGGCATTCTCTTCACGGAGCACCCGGATCTTCGCCGTATCCTCACGGACTACGGCTTCGAAGGCTATCCGCTTCGGAAGGACTTCCCGACGACCGGGTTCGTCGAGGTGCGCTATGACGACGAGGTCAAGCGCGTGGTCTACGAACCGGTGGAGCTTCGGCAGGAGTTCCGCAACTTCGACTTCCTCTCGCCGTGGGAAGGCACCGACTACGTGCTTCCGGGCGATGAAAAGGCGAAGCAGCAATGATCTGTCCTATCGCCGGAAATATGCCGAGTTTTATCCTTGAGCGCGGAGCGCGCCGCACATGAACGAACACAACGTCCGCAACTTCAACATCAACTTCGGACCGCAGCATCCGGCCGCCCACGGCGTTCTTCGCCTGGTGCTCGAGCTCGACGGTGAAATCGTCGAGCGCGTCGATCCGCATATCGGCCTGCTGCATCGCGGAACCGAAAAGCTGATCGAGACGAAGACCTATCTGCAGGCCGTGCCATATTTCGATCGCCTCGACTACGTGGCGCCGATGAACCAGGAGCACGCCTTTGCCCTCGCGGTGGAGCGCCTGACGGGAACCGAGGTGCCGATCCGCGGCCAGTTGATTCGCGTTCTCTATTCCGAAATTGGCCGTATCCTTTCGCATCTTCTCAACGTGACCACGCAGGCCATGGACGTCGGCGCGCTGACGCCGCCGCTCTGGGGTTTCGAAGAGCGCGAAAAGCTGATGGTCTTCTACGAGCGCGCCTGCGGCGCCCGTATGCATGCAGCCTATGTCCGGCCGGGAGGTGTCCACCAGGACCTCCCGCACGAGCTGGTGGAAGACATCGGCAAGTGGATCGATCCGTTCCTGAAGACCCTCGACGATATCGATGATCTTCTCACCGGAAACCGTATCTTCAAGCAGCGCAACGTCGATATCGGCGTCGTAAAGCTCGAGGATGCCTGGGCCTGGGGCTTCTCCGGCGTGATGGTGCGCGGTTCGGGTGCTGCCTGGGATCTGCGGCGTTCTCAGCCTTACGAGTGCTATTCCGACCTTGAATTCGATATTCCGATCGGCAAGAACGGCGATTGCTACGACCGCTATCTGATCCGCATGATCGAGATGCGCGAAGCGGTCAAGATCATGCGCCAGTGCGTGAACCGGCTGCTTGGCGATGCCAAGATCGGCCCGGTGTCGTCGATGGATGGCAAGATCGTGCCGCCGAAGCGTGGCCAGATGAAGCGCTCGATGGAAGCGCTCATCCACCACTTCAAGCTCTACACCGAGGGCTATCACGTGCCGGAGGGAGAGGTCTACGCGGCCGTCGAGGCGCCCAAGGGCGAGTTCGGCGTCTACCTGGTCTCCGACGGCAGCAACAAGCCGTACCGCTGCAAGATCCGCGCCCCGGGCTATGCCCACCTTCAGGCGATGGATTTCATCTGTCGCGGTCACCAGCTCGCCGACGTATCGGCCATCCTGGGTTCTCTCGACATCGTCTTTGGTGAGGTTGACCGCTGATGCCTAGGCTCGCTGTCGCCCTCACGCTTCTCCTGTCCGCTGTGTCTGCCGCGTCCGCCCAGGACATCGGCAGCCGCAGCAAGAGCGGTTCGGCCACCATGGCCCAGCTTATCGCCGAGGGCTACGAGATCAAGGCGGCGGCGCCCAACGGCAGCCGGTATGTCGTGTTTATGCAGAAAGAGAAATCGGCCTATGCCTGCGAGTTCGCCAATGTGTCGGCGACCCAGTGCCGGCTGATTAACTGATAAGGCGTGAAAGTATGTCCGTTCGTCGACTAGCCGATGACAATGTTCAGCCGCCGAGCTTCGCGTTCTCTAAGGAGAATGCGATCTGGGCGAAGGCAACGATCAAGAAATACCCGAAGGGCCGTGAGCAGTCCGCCGTCATCCCGCTTCTGATGCGGGCGCAGGAGCAGGACGGCTGGGTCACCAAGGCTGCGATCGAGGCGATCGCCGACATGCTCGGCATGGCCTACATCCGTGTCCTCGAAGTGGCGACGTTCTATACCCAGTTCCAGCTGAAGCCGGTTGGAACGCGGGCGCATATCCAGGTCTGTGGCACGACGCCCTGCATGCTTCGCGGCGCCGAGGACCTGATGAAGGTGTGCAAGAGCAAGATCCACGCCGAGCCTTTCGAGCTCAACCACGGCGGCACGCTGTCGTGGGAAGAGGTCGAGTGTCAGGGCGCTTGCGTCAACGCACCGATGGTCATGATCTTCAAGGATAGCTACGAAGACCTGACGCCGACGCAACTCGAATACATCATCGACCGGTTCGAAGCCGGCAAGGGCGCCGACGTAACGCCGGGTCCGCAGATCGATCGCGTCTTTTCCGCCCCTGCCGGCGGGCTGACGAGCCTCAACGAGCCGGAAGCCCCTGCCAAGAAGGTAACCGCACCGCGCGCCAAGAAGGCGGACGACGTAGCGGCGGTCAGCGTGCCGCCCTCCGATGCAGCGCGGCCCAAGACCGACGCGCCGGTAACCGATCCGTCCCTGAAGACGCCGGCAACCGCCAAGGCGGAGGCAGCGGCCAACACCAAGGTCAAGGGCGACACGCGTGCGGAAGGCGGCGCCAAGGGCGCAGCTCTCGTCGGCAAGCCATCCCTGGAAGACAAGAACCGCCCGGCAGGCATCGCAAGGCCAGACGCAGTCGATGACCTCAAACTGATTTCGGGCGTCGGTCCGAAGATCGAGGGCACGCTGCACGAACTCGGTATCTTCACCTATGCGCAGATCTCCGCCTGGAAGAAGGCGGAGCGCGAATGGGTCGATGGATATCTCAATTTCAAGGGCCGCATCGAGCGCGAGGACTGGGTCAAGCAGGCCAAGGCACTCGCCAAGGGCGGCGAAGCCGAATACATCAAGGTCTTCGGCAAGAAGCCGCGGTAAGAGGTGAAATATGCTTAAGGATCAGGATCGCATCTTCACCAACATCTACGGCCTGAAGGACAAGTCGCTCAAGGGCGCGATGAGCCGCGGCCACTGGGACGGTACGAAGCAGCTTCTCGAAAAGGGTCGCGACTGGATCATCAACGAGATGAAGGCCTCCGGGCTGCGCGGCCGTGGCGGTGCAGGCTTCCCGACCGGCCTGAAGTGGTCGTTCATGCCCAAGGAAAGCGACGGGCGGCCCCACTATCTGGTGGTCAATGCCGACGAATCCGAGCCCGGCACCTGCAAAGACCGCGACATCATGCGTCACGATCCGCATACGCTGATCGAGGGCTGCCTGATCGCAAGCTTTGCGATGGGCGCACACACCGCGTACATCTACGTTCGCGGCGAGTACATGCGGGAGCGCGAAGCCCTGCAGGCGGCGATCGACGAATGCTATGACGCGAACCTGCTCGGCAAGAACAACATCCACGGCTGGGACATGGACATTTTCGTCCATCACGGCGCGGGTGCCTATATCTGCGGCGAGGAAACCGCGCTGCTCGAAAGCCTCGAGGGCAAGAAGGGCCAACCGCGCCTGAAGCCCCCGTTCCCGGCGAACATGGGTCTCTACGGTTGCCCGACGACGGTCAACAACGTCGAATCGATCGCGGTCGCGCCGACGATCCTGCGTCGCGGGGCCGGCTGGTTCTCGTCGATCGGTCGTCCGAACAATGTCGGCACCAAGCTTTTCATGGTGTCCGGACACGTGAACCGGCCTTGCACGGTCGAGGAAGCGATGGGCATCACGTTCCGCGAGCTGATCGAGAAGCACGCGGGCGGTATCCGCGGCGGCTGGGACAATCTCCTGGCGGTCATTCCGGGGGGCGCATCGTGCCCGGTCGTCAAGGCCGAAGACATCATCGATTGCCAGATGGACTTCGACGGTCTGCGCGAGGTGAAGTCCTCGTTCGGAACGGCGGCGGTCATCGTCATGGACAAGTCGACCGACATCATCAAGGCGATCGCGCGTCTGTCTCAGTTCTTCAAGCATGAGAGCTGCGGACAGTGCACGCCCTGCCGCGAAGGCACCGGCTGGATGTGGCGCGTGATGGAGCGCATGGTTCGCGGTAACGCACAGAAGCGCGAGATCGACATGCTCTTCGACGTCACCAAGCAGATCGAAGGTCACACCATCTGCGCGCTCGGCGACGCAGCCGCCTGGCCTATCCAGGGCCTGATCCGGAACTTCCGACCGGAGATCGAAAAGCGGATCGACCAATACACTCACAACGCCATGGCGCACGGCGCCGTGCTCGAAGCAGCGGAGTAAGGACGATGACAAAGCCGGTGGGACAGGAACGAAATAGTGATCCAGTCCACCCGGCAAGCGCGGCGGGCGAAGATGTATTCGCCCTCGCACAGTGGCTGAAGCAGATGCCGGCGATGCCGCTGCATCCGCTGATGACCCATCCGATGGCTGCTGTAGCAGCGGTAACTGCAATCGGGTTCGGCATGACCGGGCAGATTGCGGGGATGGTGTTCGGAGCCATGCAAGGTGCAGCCGAAAGAACCGCCATGCCAGTCGGGCGGATATCCGGCGAAGACGCTGGTGGGCGAATGAATGCCCCGCGGACGGAGCAGGTGACGGCGACGCAGAAGGTGGTCCGGGCGAAACCTCGTTCGGCCAGGATTGAGATGAAGAAGGCACCGGCCGCAGCTGCGGCATCGGCGGCCACGGCGGAAGCGGTTGACGATCTGAAACTCATTTCAGGCGTCGGCCCGAAGCTGGAGCAGGTTCTTAACGGCATGGGCATCAGACGCTATGCCGATATCGCGGCCTGGTCCGAGCTGGACGTCGCGAAGATTGAAGGTGAACTCGGCATCGAAGGGCGGATAGCCCGGGACGGCTGGGTGGAGCAGGCAAGGGTGCTGGGGCAGGGGAGCCGGTAGGCTTCACTCTGACCGGCGAACGAAACGAATTCAGGTGGACGGAAGGGTGCAATGACCCGGAAGTCCACCGCACACATGGCGCTGACGAGACGCAGGATTTGCGTGGAAAGCGGGAAGACGGATATGGCAAAGCTGAAAGTCGATGGAAAAGAAATTGAGGTTCCGGATCATTTCACGCTGTTGCAGGCGTGCGAGGACGCCGGCGCCGAGGTTCCGCGCTTTTGTTTCCATGAGCGGCTTTCGGTGGCGGGCAACTGCCGCATGTGTCTCGTCGAGGTAAAGGGCGGTCCGCCCAAGCCGGCAGCCTCCTGCGCCATGAGTGTCCGTGACCTGCGTCCGGGCCCGAACGGCGAGCCGCCGGAAGTCTTCACGACAACGCCGATGGTCAAGAAGGCCCGCGAAGGCGTGATGGAGTTCCTGCTCATCAACCACCCGCTGGATTGCCCTATCTGCGACCAGGGTGGCGAATGCGACCTGCAGGACCAGGCCATGGCCTTCGGTATCGACAGCTCGCGCTACCAGGAAAACAAGCGCGCCGTCGAAGACAAGTACATCGGCCCGCTGGTCAAGACGATCATGAACCGCTGCATTCACTGCACGCGTTGTGTCCGCTTCACCACGGAAGTCGCTGGTATCACCGAGCTCGGCCTTATTGGCCGCGGCGAGGATGCCGAGATCACCACCTACCTCGAGCAGGCGATGACGTCCGAGCTTCAGGGCAACGTGGTCGACCTTTGCCCCGTTGGTGCGCTGACGTCCAAGCCGTTCGCCTTCACCGCCCGTCCGTGGGAGCTCAACAAGACCGAGTCGGTCGACGTCATGGACGCCGTCGGTTCGGCGATCCGCGTCGACACCCGCGGCCGCGAAGTGATGCGCATCCTTCCGCGCGTCAATGAAGACATCAACGAGGAATGGATCTCCGACAAGACCCGCTTCATCTGGGACGGTCTGAAGACCCAGCGCCTCGATCGGCCCTATGTCCGCAAGGACGGCCGTTTGCAGCCTGCTTCCTGGTCCGAGGCGTTTGCGGCGATCAAGACCGCCGTTGCCGGCAAGTCCGGCGACCGCATCGGTGCGATCGCAGGCGACCTCGCTTCCGTCGAGGAAATGTACGCCCTCTCCGAACTGGTGAAGTCGCTCGGTTCCACGAACCTCGATTGCCGCCAGGATGGTTCGGCGCTCGATCCTTCGCTCGGCCGTGCAAGCTATCTCTTCAACCCGACCATCGCAGGCATCGAGGCCGCCGACGCGCTCCTCATCGTCGGCGCCAATCCCCGCCTCGAGGCTGCTGTCCTCAACGCACGCATCCGCAAGCGCTGGCGCATGGATGGCTTCCCGATCGGCGTGATCGGCGAGCAGGCCGAACTGCGCTACGACTACGAATACCTCGGCGCCGGTACGGAGACGCTGGCGGAGCTCGTGGATGGGACAAACAAGTTTGCGGCCAAGCTGAAGAAGGCCAAGAACCCGATGATCATCGTCGGCCAGGGCGCGCTCTCTCGCGCCGACGGTCTGGCGGTGCTGTCCAGCGTGGCCAAGCTTGCCGACGCCGTCGGCGCTGTCACGGCGGAGTGGAACGGACTTGCCGTCCTCCACACGGCTGCTTCGCGGGTTGGCGGACTGGACCTCGACTTCGTTCCCGGCAAGGATGGCAAGGCTGCCGCCGACATGCTGACGGGCACGGACGTGGTCTTCCTGCTCGGCGCCGATGAAATGGACTTCTCCAAGAAGACCGCGTTCACCGTCTACATCGGTTCGCATGGCGACAACGCCGCGCACGTGGCTGATGTGATTCTGCCGGGCGCGACCTACACCGAGAAGTCGGGTACCTGGGTCAACACCGAGGGACGCGTTCAGGTCGGAAACCGTGCCGGTTTCGCACCGGGCGAAGCACGCGAAGACTGGGCGATCATCCGTGCCCTGTCCGACGTTCTAGGCAAGAAGCTGCCGTTCGATTCGCTGGCGGTCCTGCGCGCCAAGCTCTATGCCGCCCACCCGCATTTCGCCGATGTCGACGCGATCGCGGCCGGCAGCATCGAGGATATTGTGGCGCTCGCGAAAAAAGGCGGCAAGTTGGGCAAATCCGGGTTTGCGTCGCCGATCAAAGACTTCTATTTGACGAACCCGATAGCGCGCGCCTCCGCGGTAATGGCCGAGTGCTCGGCACTTGCCCGTAACAACTTCAAAGCCGCGGCGGAATGAGCGCAGGGGATTAAGGCATCATGGACTCTATCATTTCGACATACGTATGGCCCGCGGCCATCATGATCGGCCAGTCGCTCCTGCTTCTGGTCGCGCTCCTCCTCTTCATCGCCTACATTCTACTCGCAGACCGTAAGATCTGGGCTGCAGTTCAGCTGCGTCGTGGACCCAATGTGGTGGGGCCGTGGGGGCTTTTCCAGTCCTTCGCCGACCTTTTGAAGTTCGTCTTCAAGGAGCCCGTCATTCCGGCGGGCGCCAACAAGGCGATCTTCCTCCTTGCTCCGCTCGTCTCGGTCACCTTGGCGCTTGCGGCATGGGCCGTTATCCCGCTCAACGAGAACTGGGTCATCGCCAACATCAACGTCGGCATACTCTACGTCTTCGCGATTTCCTCGCTCGAGGTCTACGGCATCATCATGGGCGGCTGGGCTTCGAACTCGAAGTACCCGTTCCTCGGCGCGCTTCGTTCGGCTGCGCAGATGGTCTCCTACGAAGTGTCCATCGGCTTCGTCATCGTCACGGTTCTTCTCTGCGTCGGCTCGCTTAACCTGACCGACATCGTGAATTCCCAGCGCGACGGCATCGGCACGATGATCGGCCTGCCGGGTTCGTTCCTCGACTGGCACTGGCTGGCCCTGTTCCCGATGTTCGTGGTGTTCTTCATCTCGGCGCTGGCGGAAACGAACCGTCCGCCCTTCGACCTGCCGGAAGCTGAATCCGAACTCGTCGCAGGCTTCATGGTCGAGTATGGCTCCACGCCGTACATGATGTTCATGCTCGGCGAATATGCCGCCATCTGCCTGATGTGCGCACTGACCACGATCCTCTTCCTCGGCGGCTGGCTGCCCCCGGTCGATTTCTGGCTGTTCAACTGGGTACCGGGCATCATCTGGTTCCTGCTGAAGGCAGGCTTCGTCTTCTTCATGTTCGCGATGGTGAAGGCATTCGTGCCGCGCTACCGCTACGACCAACTCATGCGTCTAGGCTGGAAGGTGTTCCTCCCGCTGTCGCTGGCCATGGTCGTGATCGTTGCATTCGTGCTGAAGCTCACAGGATGGACCGCATGACCATCAGTGACTTCGGCAACATTGGAGCTTTGTAATGGCTAGTATTTCGCAAGCCGTCGGTTCGCTGTTCCTCAAGGAATTCGTTGGCGCCTTCTTCCTGTCGATGCGCTATTTCTTCCGGCCCAAGGCCACGCTGAACTATCCCTTCGAGAAGGGTCCGGTTTCGCCGCGCTTCCGCGGCGAGCACGCTCTGCGCCGCTATCCGAACGGCGAGGAACGCTGCATTGCGTGCAAGCTTTGCGAGGCGATCTGTCCTGCCCAGGCAATCACGATCGAGGCCGGCCCGCGCCGCAACGACGGCACCCGCCGTACGGTGCGCTACGACATCGACATGGTGAAGTGCATCTATTGCGGTTTCTGCCAGGAAGCCTGCCCGGTCGACGCGATCGTGGAAGGTCCGAATTTCGAGTTCTCGACGGAAACTCGCGAGGAACTGTACTACGACAAGCAGCGGCTCCTCGATAACGGCGACCGTTGGGAACGCGAAATCGCGCGCAACATCGCGATCGACGCACCCTACCGCTGATAGAATTGAGTTGAGGCCGGCGCTCGAAGAAGCGGCGGCACTGCAAGTGATAGGCATGGGCCTGGTGGCGAATACACCGGGCCGAGGCGGGAAGGGGGCTTTGAAGCCAGACCCTTCCGCGGAAGACGAAAAGGCACCAACATGGGTCTCCAGGCTCTATTCTTCTATATCTTCGCCTTTGTGGCCGTGGGGTCGGCGTTCATGGTGATCGCGTCCCGCAACCCGGTCTATTCCGTGTTGTTCCTGATCCTGACCTTCTTCAACTCGGCCGGGCTCTTCCTGCTGACCGGCGCCGAGTTCCTGGCCATGATCCTCCTCGTCGTCTATGTCGGCGCGGTTGCGGTGCTCTTCCTGTTCGTCGTGATGATGCTCGACATCGATTTCGCGGAGTTGCGCGCCGGCGTCATGGAGCATGCGCCTGTTGGAGCGCTCGTCGGCCTGATCCTCGCGGCAGAGCTGATCATCGTGGTGGGCGGCTCCACGCTGTCGCCGGAAATCGCCAAGAATGTGGCCATGCCGATCCCGGCCGTGACCGAGCGGACCAATACCGCGGCGCTCGGGGACGTGCTCTACACCCATTACGTCTATTTCTTCCAGATCGCCGGCCTCGTGCTTCTGGTCGCCATGATCGGCGCCATCGTGCTGACGCTGCGCCATCGGGAACATATCAAGCGTCAGGATATCTCCAGGCAGGTTGCTCGCAAGCCGGAGACTGCGGTCGAAGTGGTCAAGGTCAAGCCCGGGCAGGGCGTGTGAGCGGACGGAGCTAAGGAACCCACATCATGGAAATCGGTATTTCCCACTATCTCACCGTTAGCGCCATTCTCTTCACCCTCGGCGTCTTCGGTATCTTCCTGAACCGCAAGAACGTCATCATCATCCTGATGTCGGTGGAACTCATCCTGCTTGCGGTCAATATCAACATGGTCGCGTTCTCCGCTTTCCTCAACGATATCGTCGGCCAGGTATTCGCTTTGTTCATTTTGACCGTGGCGGCAGCCGAGGCTGCGATCGGTCTTGCAATTCTCGTCGTCTTCTATCGCAACCGCGGTTCGATCGCGGTCGAAGACGTCAACATGATGAAGGGTTGATCGGCTCATGGATACGATCATCAAGGCCATAGTTTTCCTGCCGCTGATCGGTGCGCTGATCGCCGGCCTGGGCGGCGGCGCCATCGGCGCCAAGGCATCCGAATACATCACCAGCGGCTTCATGATCATCGCCGCGGTTCTTTCCTGGATCGTGTTCTCCAACATGGCTCTTGGCCATGAAGAGATGGTCAGGGTCAGCGTCATGCGCTGGATCCAGTCTGGCACGTTCGACGTCGAATGGGCGTTCCGCGTCGACTCGCTGACGGCTGTGATGCTTGTCGTCGTGAACACGGTGTCGACGCTCGTCCACATCTACTCGATCGGCTACATGCATCACGATCCGCATCGCCCGCGGTTCTTCTCCTACCTGTCGCTGTTCACCTTCGCCATGCTGATGCTGGTGACGTCCGACAACCTGCTTCAGATGTTCTTCGGCTGGGAAGGCGTCGGCCTTGCCTCCTACCTGCTCATCGGTTTCTGGTACAAGAAGCCCTCGGCCTGCGCCGCTGCAATGAAGGCATTCATCGTCAACCGCGTCGGCGACTTCGGCTTCGCGCTCGGCATCTTCAGCGTCTTCGTCCTGTTCGGATCGGTGAACCTCGAGACGATCTTTGCGTCCGCTGCCTCGTTCCTGCCTGCTGAAGGCGCGGCCGATACAGCTGAACCCATCATCAACCTCTTCGGGATGCACCTCGACAAGGCCGACGCGATGACGGCGACCTGCCTGCTGCTCTTCATGGGCGCGATGGGTAAGTCGGCGCAGTTCCTGCTGCACACCTGGCTTCCGGACGCCATGGAAGGCCCGACCCCGGTCTCGGCTCTCATCCATGCCGCAACAATGGTGACCGCAGGCGTCTTCCTCGTCGCCCGCATGTCGCCCCTGTTCGAGCTTTCTCCGGATGCTCTGACCGTCGTCACCGTGATCGGTGCCATCACCGCCTTCTTCGCGGCGACCGTCGGCCTCGTGCAGAACGACATCAAGCGCGTGATCGCCTATTCGACCTGCTCGCAGCTCGGCTACATGTTCGTCGCCCTCGGCGTCGGCGCCTATGGCGCGGCTATCTTCCACCTGTTCACGCACGCCTTCTTCAAGGCACTTCTGTTCCTTGGTGCGGGCTCCGTTATCCACGCCGTCGATGGCGAGCAGGACATGCGTTACATGGGTGGCCTTCGCAAGCACATCCCCGTGACCTTCTGGATGATGACGATCGGCACGCTGGCCCTTACCGGCCTCGGCATCCCCGGTACGCTCATCGGCTTTGCGGGCTTCTTCTCTAAGGACGCCATCATCGAGTCGACCTTCGCTTCGCACAGCGCGGTCTCCGGTTTCGCCTTCACGCTGCTGGTCATCGCCGCGCTCTTCACGAGCTTCTACTCGTGGCGCCTTGCCTTCCTTACCTTCTTCGGCAAGCCGCGCGCTTCGTCGGACGTCATGCACCATGTGCATGAATCTCCGGCCGTGATGCTGGTTCCGCTCTACATCCTCGCCGCTGGCGCGGTGCTCGCGGGCGTGCTGTTCCACGACTACTTCTTCGGTCACCACTACGTCGAGTTCTGGAAGGGCGCGCTCTTCACGTCCGCCGAGAACGAGATCCTGGAGGAATATCACCACGTTCCCCTGTGGGTGAAGTGGAGCCCCTTCGTCGCCATGTCGCTCGGCTTCATCGTCTCCTGGTACATGTACATCCGCTCGCCGGAAACGCCGAAGTACCTGGCCGACCAGCATCGCGTGCTCTACAGG
Source organism: Sinorhizobium sp. BG8 (assembly GCF_016864555.1). NCBI lineage: Bacteria > Pseudomonadati > Pseudomonadota > Alphaproteobacteria > Hyphomicrobiales > Rhizobiaceae > Sinorhizobium > Sinorhizobium sp. BG8. Next base: position 2,361,045 of record NZ_CP044011.1, read on the forward strand.
TTCCTGCTGAACAAGTGGTACTTCGACGAGCTCTATGATTTCCTCTTCGTCCGCCCCGCCATGTGGGTCGGCAAGTTCCTCTGGAAGAAGGGTGACGGTGCGGTCATCGACGGCCTCGGGCCGAACGGTGTCGCGGCTCGCGTCATCGACGTGACGGATCGCGTCGTCCGTCTCCAGACTGGTTACCTCTATCACTACGCATTCGCGATGCTGCTCGGAATTGCCGCACTCGCCACATGGATGATGCTCGGGAGTTCTCTCTGATGACCGATTGGCCCATTCTTTCCGCGGTCACCTTCCTTCCGCTCGTCGGTGTGGTGCTGCTGCTGCTGACGCGTGAAGACGGCGTCTACGGCCGGCGCAACATTCTGAACGTTTCTCTGCTGACGACGGTGTTCACCTTCCTGCTGTCGCTCTTCATCTGGGCCGGCTTCGATTATTCGAACCCGGGCTTCCAGATGATCGAGAAGCACGAGTGGCTCGGAACAGGCATTTCCTACCATCTGGGCGTCGACGGCATCTCCATGCTGTTCGTCATCCTGTCGACCTTCCTGATGCCCTTCTGTGTTCTGGCGAGCTGGAACTCGATCGAGAAGCGCCTGAAGGAATACATGATCGCCTTCCTCATCCTGGAAGTGTTCATGGTCGGCGTGTTCGTATCGCTCGATATCGTGCTGTTCTACGTGTTCTTCGAAGCCGGTCTCATCCCGATGTTCATCATCATCGGCGTGTGGGGCGGCAAGGACCGTGTCTATGCCAGCTACAAGTTCTTCCTCTACACGCTCCTCGGCTCCGTGCTGATGCTGCTTGCCATTATGGCAATGTACTGGCAGGCAGGAACGACTGACATCACGGAACTGCTCGCCTACCAGTTCCCGGCGCATATGCAGACGTGGCTATGGCTTGCCTTCTTCGCCTCCTTCGCGGTGAAGATGCCGATGTGGCCGGTCCACACCTGGCTTCCCGATGCGCACGTTCAGGCGCCGACCGCGGGTTCGGTCATCCTGGCTGGCATTCTCTTGAAGCTCGGCGGCTATGGCTTCCTGCGGTTCTCGCTCCCGATGTTCCCGCTGGCATCCGACTATTTCGCGCCGTTCGTCTTCACGCTGTCCGTCGTCGCGATCATCTACACCTCGTTGGTGGCGATGATGCAGGACGACATCAAGAAGCTGATCGCCTACTCGTCGGTCGCCCACATGGGCTACGTGACCATGGGCATCTTTGCTGCCAACGTGCAGGGGGTCCAGGGCGCTCTGTTCCAGATGCTCTCCCACGGTATCGTCTCCGGCGCGCTCTTCCTCTGTGTCGGCGTGGTGTACGATCGGCTTCACACCCGCGAGATCGCGGCCTATGGCGGCCTCGTCAACAACATGCCGAAGTATGCCGTGGCCTTCATGGTGTTCACCATGGCTAACGTCGGTCTTCCGGGTACGTCGGGCTTCATCGGCGAAGTCACCACCCTGCTTGGCGCATTCCGCACCAACACCTGGGTCGCCTTCTTCGCCACCACCGGTGTCATCCTGTCCGCAGCCTATGCCCTCTGGCTCTATCGCCGCGTGATATTCGGTGCGCTGGAGAAGGAAAGCCTGAAGGCGCTGCTCGACCTGTCGGCGCGCGAGAAGATCATTCTCTATCCTCTCGTTGCCCTGACGATCCTCTTCGGCGTCTATCCTGCACCGGTCTTCGATGCCACGGCGGCTTCGGTCGATGCGCTTCTTAATAACTACACCGCAGCTCTTGAGGCGGCGCAATCTGTTGCGCTGTCGATGAACTGACGACGGGACTTTCCGACATGACCGCTGATACAATCCTTGCCAGCCTTCAGCTCTCGACGCCCGAGATCATTCTTGCGCTTGGCGCGATGCTCCTGCTGATGATCGGTGTCTTCTCCGGCGAACGCTCGGCGAGCACGGTGACCGGCCTTGCCGTGGCCCTGCTCATCATTGCCGGCCTTTGGCTGGTGATGGTTACGGGTGAGGGGGCTGCCTATGGCGGCGCCTTCCTTTCGGATCCCTTCGCCAAGTTCATGAAGGTTCTTGCCCTGATCGGTTCCGTCACCGCGATGGTGATGACCGTGGGGCATGCCCGCTCCGAGCAGATCGACCGGTTCGAGTTTCCCGTCCTGATCGTGCTGGCGACGCTCGGCATGATGCTGATGATTTCGGCCAACGACCTGATTTCGGTCTACCTGGCGCTCGAACTTCAGTCTCTTGCCGCCTACGTCGTGGCGGCGATCAATCGCGACAGCCTCCGCTCGACGGAAGCTGGCCTGAAGTACTTCGTGCTGGGCGCGCTGTCCTCGGGCATGCTGCTCTACGGCATGTCGCTCATCTATGGCTTCACCGGCCACACCGGCTTTGAAGCGATTGCAACGGCGATCTCGACCGAAGGTCGCTCGCTCGGCCTCGTTTTCGGCCTCGTCTTCGTGCTTGCAGGTTTTGCCTTCAAGATCTCGGCGGTACCGTTCCACATGTGGACGCCGGACGTCTACGAGGGTGCTCCGACACCTGTGACCGCATTCTTCGCAGGTGCGCCGAAGGTGGCGGCGATGGCTATGCTCGTGCGCATCGTTATCGAGGCGTTCGAACCGGTCGCTGCGGACTGGCAGCAGATCATCGTCTTCATCTCGATCGCCTCGATGCTGCTCGGCTCCTTCGCCGCGATCGGACAGCGTAACATCAAGCGTCTGATGGCCTATTCGTCCATCGGTCACATGGGCTACGCGCTTGTCGGTCTTGCCGCAGGTTCGATGGCCGGTGTGCGCGGCGTCGCACTCTACATGCTCATCTACATGATCATGACGCTGGGTACGTTCGCCTGCATCCTCGCGATGCGTCGCAAGGAAGGCGGCAACGTCGAGAACGTCGATGACCTTGCTGGGCTCTCGACCACGAACCCCTTCATGGCGACGGTCCTGACCATCCTGATGTTCTCGCTGGCTGGCATCCCGCCGCTTGCAGGCTTCTTCGCCAAGTACTTCGTCTTCATGGCGGCGATCGAGGCGCATCTCTATGCGCTTGCCATCATCGGCGTGCTCGCTTCCGTTGTTGGCGCTTACTATTACCTGCGCATCATCAAGGTGATGTGGTTCGACGAGGCGACGGGCGAGTTCGCCCGCACCGCCGGTGAACTGAAGCTGGTGTTCGGCCTGGCCGGTCTCTTCGTTGCCGGCTACGTGCTGATCGGTGGCCCGATCGGGGCTGCCGCCGAGGCCGCCGCGCGGACGTTCTTTTGAGCACGTTTGACGGCCCCCGCCGGATGTCGCTCGACGACTTCCGGCACGAGGCGCTGGCTGAAACCGGCTCCACGAATACGGAATGCCTGGAGCGCGCCCGAAACGGCGCGCTTTCAGGTCTTTGGATAACGGCAGAGCGTCAGACCGTCGGGCGTGGCCGGCGCGGCCGCCCGTGGCAGTCGGAGGCAGGAAACCTCTACGCCTCGCTGCTCCTGGTCGATCCGGCGCCGCATGCGAGCCTTGCCTCCCTGCCGCTCGCCGTAGCGGTCGCCGTGCAGTCGGCAATCTCGTGCGTGATGCCGGTCGCCGCGCCGAGCGTTCTGATCAAGTGGCCGAACGACATTCTAGTCGAGCGCAGGAAGGTCTGCGGCATTCTCGTGGAGAGCGAGACGATGAGGGACGGGCGCCAGGCAGTGGTGATCGGTTGCGGCATCAATGTCGCCGTTGCACCTGACGTGGGTCTCTATCCGGTTGCGACGCTTCGGGAGTTCGGTGCATCTGCGTCGCCCCAGGAGCTCTTCGCCCACCTTTTCCGGGAGATGGCGGATGTGCTCGCGCTCTGGGACAGCGGTCGGGGCATCGATGAGATCATGGTGCGATGGCGCAAGGTCGCGGGCGGGATCGGCGAGAGGATCACGGTGAATCTGCCGGACCGTTCAATTTCCGGGCTTTTCGCGGGAATTGATGATACAGGACTGCTTAAACTAGAAATGGACGATGGCAGCACACGCCTGATCGCCGCTGGCGATGTATTTTTCGGATAGTTGGAATAAAGCAAAAAATGGCAAAACAAGAAGAACTGGTGTTCGTACCGCTCGGCGGCGTCGGCGAGATCGGCATGAACCTCGGGCTCTACGGCTATGGTCCGCGCGGAAACCGCCAGTGGCTCATGGTCGATTGCGGCGTGACCTTTCCGGGGCCGGAGCTTCCGGGCGTCGATCTTGTATTGCCGGATATCCGGTTTCTGGCCGAGGAACGCAAGAACCTCAAGGGCATCGTCATCACCCATGCCCATGAGGACCACTATGGCGGCCTGAACGAGCTGTGGCCGGGATTGAACGTGCCGGTCTATGCCTCGCCGTTCACGGCCGGCATGCTCGAGGCAAAGCGTGACTACGAACGCAGCCGTGGCGACATCCCGATCACGATTTTCAAGCAGGGCGACCGCATCAACATCGGGCCATTCGAGGTGGAAGCCGTCGGCGTCAACCATTCCATCCCCGAGCCGATGTCTCTTGTGATCCGCACTCCGCTCGGAAATGTTGTCCATACGGGCGACTGGAAAATCGACCTGGCACCGTCGCTTGGGCCTCTGACGGACGAGGCGCGTTTCCGGGCGATCGGAGACGAGGGCGTGTTGGCACTCGTTTGCGATTCCACGAATGCACAGCGTGACGGCGTGTCCCCGTCCGAACAGGAAGTTTCGGAGAGCCTGCGCCAGATCATCGAAAAAGCCGAGGGCAGGGTGGCGATCACCACCTTCTCCTCGAATGTTGGCCGTATTCGCTCGATCGCGGAAGCCGCGGAAGCTGCCGGCCGCGAGGTTCTTCTTCTCGGCAGTTCGATGAAGCGCGTGACCAACGTTGCGCGCGACATTGGCCTGATGGAAGGACTGAAGCCCTTTATCGCGGAAGACGAGTTCGGCTACATTCCGCGTGACAAGGTCGTGGTCATCCTGACCGGCAGCCAGGGTGAGCCCCGCGCGGCGCTTGCGAAGATCGCGCGCGACGAAATGCGTGACGTCGCCTTCACGGCCGGCGACACGGTCATTTTCTCGTCGCGCGCCATTCCGGGCAACGAGAAGGCGATCAACGACATCAAGAACGGCCTCATCGAACAGGGTCTCCATATCGTGACGGACAGCGAGGCACTCGTGCACGTCTCGGGTCATCCACGCCGCAACGAATTGCAGCAGATGTATGCCTGGACCCGCCCGCAGATGGTGGTACCCGTTCACGGCGAGGCGGCGCATCTGACCGCGCAGGCGGAACTCGCCGAACAGTCCGGCGTCCTGTCGGTCCCAAGGGTGCGCAACGGCAACATCCTGCGGCTTGCTCCGGGGCCGGCGGAAGTCATCGGCGAGGCGCCGCACGGGCGTATCTTCAAGGACGGCAACCTCATCGGGGACTACGAGGAGATGGGGATCGGCGATCGCCGCAAGCTCTCCTTCGTCGGCCACGTCTCGGTCAATGTCATCCTGGACGAGCGCTATGATTTCCTCGGCGATCCGGAGGTGGAGCCCTACGGCTTGCCCGAGTTCGACGACGAGGGCGAGGACATGGGCGATACGCTCTATGACGCGGTACTGGGTGCCGTCGAGAGCATTCCCCGCGCGCGACGCAAGGATCTCGCGACCGTCAGGGAGGCCGTGCGCCGGGCCGTTCGGGCAATGGCAAACGACACCTGGGGCAAGAAGCCCGTCGTCACGGTCTTCGTGACGAAGGTATGACCACCTGACGGCTGCTGCCTGCGGCCGTAACCACTTTGTGACCGGGAGAAGAAGTGATGCTAGGCCGCGTGAATCACATCGCGATTGCCGTTCCGGATCTCGCTACTGCGGCCGGCTCCTATCGTGATGTTCTCGGTGCAACGGTCACCGCCCCCCAGGCCCTTCCCGAGCACGGCGTGACGGTCGTCTTCGTGGAACTTCCGAACACCAAGGTCGAGCTGCTGGAGCCGCTCGGGGAGGCGTCGCCCATCGCCTCCTTCCTCGAGAAGTCGCCGTCCGGCGGCATGCACCACGTGTGCTACGAAGTGGAGGACATCCTCGCGGCACGCGACAGGCTGGTCGAGGGTGGAGCGCGCATTCTTGGGGACGGTAACCCGAAGATCGGTGCCCACGGAAAGCCGGTTCTGTTCCTCCACCCCAAGGACTTCTTCGGTACGCTGATCGAGCTTGAGCAGGTGTGACAGCACGTCGCTTGCATCGGGTTTGAATTCGATCGCCGGCGGGGGTATTAGAAGCCGCACCGGCGTCACGTTTCGCCATTGCCATCGGTCAGGGCTTGCCGGAGAGACGCAGGCCCATCAAGGACGCATTCGATGCAGTTATTCTCGATCTTCGCCGTCTATTTCATCGTCTGGTGGCTGACCCTCTTTGCGGTTCTGCCATTCGGCCTGAAGACCCAGGCGGAAGAAAACGAGGTCGTGCTGGGAAGCGTGGAGAGCGCGCCCGCCCGTTTCCGCGCTGGCCGGGTAGTCCTGATGACGACCATCGTCTCCGCGATCATCTACGGCTGTTGGTATGTCGCTTCGGTGAAGTACGGCTATGGCATCGACTCCATCCCGCAATTCGCACCGAAATTTGACTGATCCCAAGACGGGGTTGGAGATGTGACGGGCGCACGCTTGTCTTGCCTCCGACAAAGGGATGCCGGATCGGCAACGCGTGTCGCGCCTCAATCATTGGTATAGGTGCGACTACCCCTCGGAATATGCGGCCCGGACGTTTTTTTCATTTTTTTCGTCCAGCTGGAATTTGTACCCTGAATCGGTTCATTCGCTTGTTGGCACCTACGCCTTCCGCCGTATGTCGGTGGATGCGAACCGGGTACATTTCGACCATTGGTAGCAAGAAAATCATACAAATCCGCCGGACGGGTGAAATTTGCCGACGCGTTGTCACAAATCTGTAATAGCGGGCTTCTAAAGCGGTTTCGAGAAGGCAAAAAAAAACAAGGCTGAAAGCCCTGTTTTTAAAGTATCGCGTGATCTTTATCCGTTGCCGGTGGCAGCGTCTGCGCGCGCCAAAGATCTGATCCTCCCAAGACTTGACCGCGAAAATGACAGGAATTTGTACTCCCTGCCTCTTTTGTGGCCTGAACCTAGCCCAAACCTTAGGCGTTGTCATCCGCTTTTTTTGCATTTTTGATACACTGGAATATTTTTTTTCCGTTGACAAACTTCCCGCAATTTCCGTTATTGACGGGCTCTTTTTCGAGCCGGCTTACGAAGCTCCGGTTGCCGCACCTTCGCAGTTCAAGATTGCCGTCCGAGACCCTTCCGCCGGGTTCCCTTCCTGCGATGAAGCGTTTATGTACGCGTGAAAATCAACGTCGTTTCGCCCGATTCTTCGTTTAGGCGGAAGCATCAACTGGACCCTGCCATGCGCCTCTCTCGCTTTTTCATGCCCATTCTGAAGGAAAACCCCAAGGAGGCGGAGATCGTCTCGCACCGGTTGATGCTTCGCGCCGGCATGATCAAGCAGAATTCCTCCGGCATCTATACATGGCTGCCGCTGGGTAAGCGCGTGCTCGACAAGGTCAATGCGATCATCCGTGAGGAACAGAACCGCTCCGGCGCAGTCGAACTGCTGATGCCGACGCTGCAGTCTGCCGAGCTCTGGCAGGAAAGCGGCCGCTATGATGCCTACGGCAAGGAGATGCTGCGCATCAAGGACCGGCAGGACCGGCCGATGCTCTATGGTCCGACCAACGAAGAGATGATCACGGACGTGTTCCGTTCCTACGTCAAGTCCTACAAGGACCTGCCGCTCAATCTCTACCATATCCAGCTCAAGTTCCGTGACGAGATCCGTCCGCGTTTCGGCACCATGCGATCGCGCGAATTCCTGATGAAGGACGCCTACTCCTTCGACCTTGACCGCGAAAGCGCGGAGCACGCTTACAATCGTATGTTCGCTGCCTACCTGCGTACCTTCTCGCGCATGGGACTGCGCGCCATTCCGATGCGCGCCGACACGGGTCCGATCGGGGGCAATCTCAGCCACGAGTTCATCATCCTGGCGGAGACCGGCGAGTCCGAAGTGTTCTGCCACAAGGACTTCCTGAACTTCGACATTCCGGACGTGGATACCAATTTCGACGACGTTGCGGGTCTCCGCGGCATCTTCGACAAGTGGACCTCCCTCTACGCCGCAACGTCCGAAATGCACGATGCGGACGCGTTCGACGCCATCCCCGAGGGTGAACGGCTTTCGGCCCGCGGTATCGAGGTCGGCCATATCTTCTATTTCGGCACAAAATACTCCGAGCCGCTGGGCGCGAAGGTACAAGGCCCCGACGGCAAGGAGCATCCGGTCCACATGGGCTCCTATGGCATCGGACCGACCCGTCTCGTGCCGGCGATCATCGAAGCATCGCACGATGAGAACGGCATCATCTGGCCGAAGGCGGTCGCCCCCTTCGAAGCGATCATCATTAACATGAAGGCCGGCGACGCAGGCTGCGACGGTGCCTGCGAGCAGATCTATACGGCGCTCCGCAACGCGGGCGTCGATGCCCTCTATGACGACACGGACGACCGGGCAGGGACCAAGTTCGCCACGGCCGACCTCATCGGTGCGCCCCTTCAGATCATTGCCGGCCCGCGTTCCGTCGCGAATGGCGAAGTGGAAGTGAAGGACCGCAAGACCGGCGCACGCGAGACCCTGACCGTCGAGGCGGCGATCGCCCGAGTGACGGCTAACTGATCCGGAGACATCATGGCAGAGGCAGCGAGCGGCGAAGTTGAGAGGCCGGTGGAAAGCCGGCTGGCAAGCCGCCCGTTTTCCGCTTTCGAACGAATGGTCGCCTGGCGCTACCTGCGGTCCCGCCGCAAGGAAGCGTTTATTTCGGTCATCGCGGGTTTCTCCTTCATCGGCATTATGCTCGGCGTGGCGACGCTCATCATCGTGATGGCGGTGATGAACGGTTTCCGTACGGAACTCATCTCGCGAATTCTGGGCATCAACGGCCACATGATCGTGCAGCCGATCGACGGGCCGCTGGATAATTACGCTGCGCTCGCCGAGAAGTTCTCCGCGGTGCCCGGCGTGACCATGGCCATCCCGCTCGTCGAGGGGCAGACGCTGGCTTCCGGGCCGGGCGGCGCGGGTACCGGCGCGCTGGTCCGCGGCATTCGCGCCGAAGACCTGACCAAGATGAAGATGGTCTCGGACCATATCAAGGAAGGCGATCTCGTCGGTTTTGCTGCCGGTAACGGCGTGGCGATTGGCGCCCGCATGGCCGAGGCGCTCGGCATCCGAGCAGGTCAGCAGATAACGCTGGTGGCGCCCGAGGGTGACGTCACGCCGCTCGGCGTCAATCCTCGCGTGAAGAGCTATCCCGTTTCGGCTGTCTTCGAGATCGGCATGTCGGAATACGATGCATCGATCATCTACATGCCGCTGGAAGAGTCGCAGCTCTACTTCAATGCCGAAGGCATCGTGCAGTCGATCGAGCTTTTCGTTTCCGATCCTGATCGCATAGACGACCTGCGCGAATCCGTGGAGGCGGCGGCCGGGCGGCAGATCTACATAACCGACTGGCGGCAGCGCAATCGCACCTTCTTCTCCGCGCTTGAAGTCGAGCGGAACGTGATGTTCATGATCCTGACGCTGATCGTGCTGGTGGCCGCGCTCAACATCATCTCCGGCCTCATCATGCTGGTGAAGGACAAGGGCAGCGATATCGCAATCCTGCGCACCATGGGTGCGAGTTCCGGGGCGATCATGCGGATCTTCTTCATGACCGGGGCCGCGATCGGCACGGTCGGAACATTCGCGGGCGTGCTTCTCGGCGTCATCGTCTGCCTCAATGTCGAATCGATCCGCCAGTTCTTTTCCTGGATCTCGGGGACGACGCTGTTCAACCCCGAGCTCTACTTCCTGAGTCAGCTGCCGGCCGACATGAACGCAGGCGAAACCGTCTCCGTCATCGTCATGGCACTTCTCCTCTCCTTCCTGGCGACCATCTTCCCGGCGTGGCGCGCATCCAGGCTCGATCCCGTCCAGGCCCTTCGTTACGAATAGGAAGACCATTTCCATGAATGCACGCGTGGCATTGCAACTGTCCGGCGTCGAGCGCCATTACGGCCAGGGCGAGACGCTGCTTTCGATCCTGAAGGGAGCCGATTTCACCTTGCGCAGCGGCGAGACGGTGGCATTGGTGGCGCCTTCCGGTACCGGCAAGTCGACGCTCCTTCACATCGCCGGCCTTCTGGAGAAGCCGGACGCGGGCGAGGTGATGATCAACGGGGTCTCGTGCGGCAATCTCGACGACGAGAAGCGTACGGCCATCCGAAGAGCTGAAATCGGGTTCGTGTACCAGTTCCATCATCTCCTGCCGGAATTCTCCGCGCTGGAAAACATCATGATGCCGCAGCTGATCTCCGGTCTTTCCAAGGCGGAAGCTCGGGTGCGCGCGGCCCAGTTGCTGGACTACATGCGCATCGGCCATCGCGCCGAACACCGCCCCTCGGAGCTCTCCGGCGGTGAGCAGCAGCGCGTCGCGATCGCCCGCGCGGTCGCCAACGCGCCAATGGTTCTTCTTGCGGACGAGCCGACGGGCAACCTTGATCCGGAGACGGCCGGCTATGTGTTCGAGGCGCTGGAAGCCCTGGTTCGCCAGTCGGGGCTCGCGGCATTGATCGCAACCCACAACCACGAGCTTGCCTCCCTCATGGATCGTCGTGTCACGATCGAGGACGGCAAGGTGCACGAACTGCGCTAAACGGCTTCGGTGCTGCGGGCGGCCCCTTACTCGCCGCCGAGGCCGCAAGCCTTCTGACCGATCTGGTCGTCCCAGTCCTTGAGCAAAACCAGCTCGCCCTTCACGGTGAGTGCCTTGCTGTTGACCTTCCCCTTGCCGGTCAGGACGTTGAAATCGCATTCGGTCGTATTGTTCTGATCGAGCGTATCGTAGGACGAGTAGGTGTATCCTGCCACGACGAAGTCAAAATTGCGGTAGGCGACCGTCAGCGTCTGCCGCCAGCGGTCTCGCCCGACAGCATCGTTCTTCGTGGTGATTGCGATCGAGCCGTTAGCAAGTGCGGCAAGTTCCGGCTCCTGGCCGAACATGGCGTAGTTTCCCCAGACCTTGTTGGGAAGTGCGGTGACCAGCTCGAGCCGCTTTTCGTCACCCTTGTTGATGTAAATATAGATGCCGTTGTCGTCGTCGCTGCCTTCCTCGGGCTTTGCGATCAGCGCGAGGTCGGGATTGGCATCCTTGTTCCAGTCTCCGCCTGCGGCAGCGACGATCCTGTCGGCCGGAAAATCGGCGGCGCCGACCGGCATCGGCAAAAGCGCGGCAAGGATCAGCGGCAAGAGACGTTTCATCGATGGTTCCGGGGCTCCGGTTCGTGCGGCGGGATCAGGTGAAACGAGACTATTCGATCCCTTCCGATTGTCCAGACGCGTCTGGCCTTCCGGATCCGCGTCGCGATATGGCTCGCTTGACACGTGAACAAAAATAGAACAAAATAAAAACATACAAAGAAAGGGAGCCTTGCAATGACCGATTTTCTGCGTGACCTCGCTGCATTCGCATCCATGGCCATGTTCGTGGCGAGCTTCTCCGTCATCATCCTCGGAATGTAGAGACTACCTTCGCAGTCGCAATCGGCCGCCCGGGTGTTTGGTTCTGCGTGGTCCCTCCGTTTGATATCGGGGAAAAGGGCGGTCGTGCGCTGCCGTTATGGACTCACGAGCGGCGAATCCGTGTATCGTCACCTCTTCTTCGATGAGGTGCAGGTATGGCGGGTGATACGACGGCGACGGTTTCCGGAGACGAGGCGAAAGGATCGCCGGCTTTCGTGCATCTGAGGGTGCATTCGGCCTTTTCCCTGCTCGAAGGGGCGCTGCCCATCAAGAAGATTGTCGGCAAGGCGGTCTCGGACGGCCAGCCGGCCATTGCCATCACCGACACGAACAACCTGTTTGCGGCTCTGGAATTTTCCCAGAAGGCGGTCGGCGACGGCATTCAGCCGGTGATCGGCTGCCAGCTCTCGATCGACATGGAGGACGAAGGTGACGGTGAGCGGCGCGGCGGTCAGGCCCAGCTTGCCAAGCTCCCGTCCGTGGTCCTGCTCGCTGCGACGGAGGAGGGTTATGTTCGCCTTGTTGAACTGGTGAGCCGCGCCTATCTCGGCGGCGAGGGCGGCCAGTCTGTGCGCATCGCGCTTTCCTGGCTGGAGGAGGGCACTGAAGGGCTCATCGCCCTCACGGGCGCTTCCACGGGACCCGTCGACATGGCACTCATCGCGGGCCAGCCTACGGTCGCGGCCTCGAGGCTCTCCGCGCTGAAGCGGCTCTTTGGAGATCGCCTCTATGTCGAGCTGCAGCGGCACGGACGCTACGACCGGCAGCACGAACGCCGCATGATCGAATTCGCCTATGCACAGGACCTGCCGCTGGTCGCGACCAACGAGCCGTTCTTTCCGTCGCCGGACGACTACGACGCTCACGACGCTCTCATGGCCGTCGCGCACAATGCCATGGTGTCGGACGACAGCCGTTTCCGCCTGTCGCCGGATCACTACCTCAAGAGCCGGAAGGACATGGCGGCGCTCTTCGCCGACATGCCGGAGGCGCTCGAGAACACCGTCGAGATTGCGCGGCGATGCTCCTTCATCCTGAAGACGCGTGGGCCGATCCTGCCGCGCTTCACCGGTGCCACCGACGATCCCGCGGAGGCCGAGCGTGCCGAATCCGCGGAACTCCGCCGCCAGGCGGCCGAAGGGCTGGAAGAGCGAATGGACAAGCTCGGCCTTTCGCCGGGTTATTCGCGCGAGGACTATGTGGAGCGCCTTGATTTCGAGCTCGGCGTCATCGAGCGAATGAAATTTCCGGGCTACTTCCTGATCGTTTCCGACTTCATCAAGTGGGCCAAGCAGCAGAACATACCCGTCGGACCCGGCCGTGGTTCGGGTGCAGGCTCGCTGGTCGCCTATGCGCTGACCATCACCGATGTCGATCCGCTGCGGTTCTCTCTTCTGTTCGAGCGCTTCCTGAACCCCGAACGTGTGTCGATGCCGGACTTCGACATCGACTTCTGCCAGGACCGCCGCGAAGAGGTGATCCGCTACGTCCAGCGGAAGTATGGCCGCGAACAGGTGGCGCAGATCATCACCTTCGGTTCGCTGCAGGCGCGCGCGGCCTTGCGGGATGTCGGGCGAGTCCTCGAAATGCCCTACGGGCAGGTCGACCGGATCTGCAAGCTGGTGCCGAACAATCCTGCGAACCCGACGCCCCTCTACAAGGCGATCGAGGAGGAGCCCAAGCTGCAGGAAGAGGCGGAGAACGAGCCGGTCGTCGCACGCCTGCTCGACATCGCCCAGAAGATCGAGGGGCTTTACCGCCACGCCTCGACGCATGCCGCCGGCATCGTCATCGGCGACAGGCCGCTGTCGCAGCTCGTGCCGATGTATCGCGATCCGCGCTCCGACATGCCCGTCACCCAGTTCAACATGAAATGGGTGGAGCAGGCCGGCCTCGTGAAGTTCGACTTCCTCGGGCTGAAGACCCTGACCGTTCTCAAGACCGCGGTGGATTTCATCCGCAAGCGCGAGATCGAGGTGAAGCTCGAAAGCCTGCCGCTGGATGACGGCCTGACCTACGAGATGCTGTCGCGCGGCGAAACGGTCGGCGTCTTCCAGGTTGAAAGTGCCGGCATGCGCAAGGCGCTCATCGGCATGCGTCCGGACTGCATCGAGGACATCATCGCGCTCGTGGCCCTCTACCGGCCGGGCCCGATGGAGAACATCCCGGTCTACAACGCCCGCAAGCACGGTGAAGAGGAGATCGAATCGATCCATCCGATGATCGATCATCTCCTGAAGGAAACCCAGGGCGTTATCGTCTACCAGGAACAGGTGATGCAGATCGCCCAGGTTCTGTCGGGATACTCTCTCGGCGAGGCCGATCTGCTTCGCCGCGCCATGGGTAAGAAGATCAAGGAGGAGATGGACAAGCAGCGTGCCCGCTTCGTCGAGGGCGCGGTGAAGAACGGCGTCTCCAAGCCGCAATCCGACCTCATCTTCGACCTGCTCGCCAAGTTCGCGAACTACGGCTTCAACAAGTCGCACGCCGCCGCCTACGCCATCGTCTCCTACCAGACGGCCTACCTCAAGGCGCACTATCCAGTCGAGTTCCTCGCCGCGTCGATGACCTACGACATGTCGAACACGGACAAGCTCAACGATTTCAGGCAGGATGCTGCGCGCCTCGGCATCAAGGTCGTGCCGCCTTCGGTGCAGACGTCGTTTGCTCATTTCGAGACCGGCGAAAACCGCATCTACTATGCGCTTGCGGCAATCAAGGGCGTTGGCGAGGCCGCGGTTCAGCACATCGTCGACGTGCGCGGCGACCGTCCCTTCGAAAGCCTCGAGGACTTTTGCCTTAGGATCGACCCCAAGTTCGTCAACCGGCGCGTCTTTGAAAGCCTGATTTCCGCAGGTGCCTTCGATTGTTTCGGCCATGACCGTGCCGCGCTGATCGGCGGGATGGACCGCCTGCTCGGCTATGCCCAACGTGCGCAGGAAAACAAGACAAGCGGCCAGAGCGACATGTTCGGTGCGGGCGCCGCAACCGGTCCGGAGGTCATTTCATTTCCCTCCTACACGCCTTGGCTCGCATCCGAGAAGCTGCACCGGGAGTTCCAGGTGCTCGGCTTCTACCTCTCCGCCCATCCGCTCGACACCTACAACGTGATGCTCGCGAAGATGCGGGTTCAAGGCTTCTCGGATTTTGCAGCGGCAGTGAAGAAGGGCGCAACGGCAGGACGCCTCGCCGGCACTGTAACCTCCAAGCAGGAGCGCAAGACACGCACCGGCAACAAGATGGGGATCGTCGCCTTCTCCGATGCCTCGGGCCAGTTCGAGGCCGTGCTGTTCTCCGAGATGCTGAACCAGTACCGTGACCTGCTGGAGCCCGGGAAATCGCTGGTGATGACGGTGCAGGCGGAAGAGCGGCCGGAGGGGATCGGTATGCGTATCCAGACATTGCGCTCCCTGGAGGAAGAAGCCCTTCAGCAGCAGAAGGCGCTACGCGTCTATGTGCGCGATTCAGGCCCCTTGCGATCCATCGCCTCGCATCTCAACGCCAAGGGCGACGGCCTCGTCTCCTTTATCGTCATCAAGGACAACGGCCAGCGCGAGATCGAAGTGGAGCTGAACGAGCGCTACAGGATCTCGCCGGAGATTGCCGCCGCGCTGCGCACGGCGCCAGGCGTGATCGACGTGGAACTGGTCTAGGGGCAAAACCTTGCTGAGGTGAACGCTGGCCCGGCGGCGGATCGTGCCGTTGTGCCTGATCGGACCGGGTTGCTCTCCTCGGGGAGAGCCGCCGTCGGCCGGGAAGATTGTCCGCTGGATATCTTAGGCTGCGCCTCCGGTAGAAAGTCGAGGCCCTTTGGGTGTTCACTTGATGGTGACGACTGAGCTCTCGACCTTGTGCCTATTGCTCACGCGGCTGCCGGAGCCGGCGCTCTCGCGGGTGACGGTGATGAAATCGGTTCCCGCGCCGGTTTCCGGTCCGAGCCCCATGTCGGAAATGGAAATGGACGTGCCCTCGGTCATCATCTGAGCGATTCGTGCCCGTGTGTCCTGCGGGATGACAAGGCGATCGAGTGTCCTGCTGATCGCCTCCGCGTCGAATGAATCCTCGATCGTGGTGATGCCGAGCCGCTTCATCGTGGACGCCGGCAGCTCGTTCGCAAGGCTGACGCCGTACCAGTCCACCAGCCCCTGGTCGGTGTCGACGCCGCGTGCCAGCAGGAACTGGGCTCCGAGCGCGATTTCGGGATTGAGGATCTCGACGGGTCCTTCGAAGAGTGGCGTGAAATTCTTGCGAACCATGATCTGGCCGTTCGGGGGTGATCCCTTGCCCGCCTTTGCGTAGATTGCCTTTGCAAGATCCTGTGTCAGCATCCCGTCGGTCTTGAGACCCTCGGCCGCCTGGAACGCCCGCAGCGCCGTGTAGGTGAGGGGACCTGCGAAGCCGTCGGGAATCCCGACGTCGTAGCCAAGCCCGGAAAGCGTCTCCTGGAGGTCCATCAGTTTTTCGCGGTCACCTCGCCGGGTGATCAGGATGCGCAGCGGATCGGAGTCCGTCCGCATGACGACCGGGCTCGGCGTTTCGGGCTTCGGTTCGTTCATGGCGACCTCGATGCTGCCCGTCATGTCTCCATGGCTCGTCAGGCGAAGCTTCGCATCCGACAGCAAGGGTTCGTCCGGTTCGGTGACACCCGGGCGGAAGAGGACCCGATGCACGACGCGGCGCGGCGCCACTTCGCCGCCGCTGATCAGCACATGGCCGCCCCGCCGGGTCAACTGGTAGAGCGTTCTGGCGAAGTCGCTCGGAAGACGGACGCATCCGTGGGAGGCCGGATAGGACGGCACGTGATTGGAGGCGTGCAGCGCGATGCCCGACCATGTCAGCCGTTGCATGAATGGCATCTCGGCATCGTCATAGAGGTTCGAATGGTGCATCCGCTTCTTTTCGAGAATCGAGAAGATGCCCGTGGGTGTGGTGTGCCCCGGCTTGCCGCTCGACACCTTCGACGAAGCGACGACGACGTCGCCGTCATAGACCTTCAAGGACTGAAGGTCCCTCGAAACGATGATCTCCAGAGGACCTTCGAGGGTGCCTGCTGATGCCGGGGACGCAAACGCAATGGCAAGGAGGCCGATCCCGGCTATCCGGCTGAAGGTCATCAATCTGGTTCCATACGCGATACAAGGAACCGCGATTATGCCCCGTGGCATTTAACGAAGTTTTGATACGAATCCTCCGAATCGACAGCAGCCCTCCGCCGCGCGATTTCAAACGGCTGCCGGGGATAGGCTGAAGCACGCACCTCGGGTGCTCAGCGCCGGTCCTTGCCGAAGGTGTATCCGGTTTCGACGCTGTTCTTTCCGAACTTGTCGCGGAGCGTGTTCATGGCCGCCTCCGCAGCCGCGCGGCGGCCGGCCTGCGGATCGACAAGGTCGGGAGGATCGGCGCGCTGCGGATCTGTGAGATCAGTGACGCCAATGCCGATGAGCCGGAACTTGGTCCCGTTCACTTCCTTCTTCAGGAGTTCCGCGCCGATGCGGAAGATGCGGTCCGCAAGCATGGTGGGATCCTCCAGCTTGCGGTTGCGGGTGCGGGTCTTGAAGTCGCTTGTCTTGAGCTTGAGAACGACCGTCTGCCCCGCGATGCCGGTCTTGCGAAGCCGGGAAGCGACCTGCTCGCTGAGGCGGCGCAGGATCGCGATGAGTTCGTCGCCAGCTGAAATGTCCTCGAAGAAGGTGGTTTCCGAGGAGACGCTCTTGGCCGCGTCGTTGAGATGGACCTCGCGATCGTCCTGTCCGCGCGAGAGATTGTAGAGCCGCTTGCCCATGACGCCGTAGCGGCGCATGAGATCGCTTTCCTCCATGGTCTGCAACTGGCCTATCAGACGGATGCCGTCGCGCTCCAGCGTCTCCGCAAAGGCCTTTCCAACGCCCCAGATCATTCGGACCGACTTGTCCTTCAAGAAGTCCAGCGCTTCCTCCTCTCCGACAACCGAGAAGCCGCGCGGCTTCTGGAGGTCGGAGGCGACCTTTGCGAGAAACTTGCAGTAGGAAAGCCCGACCGAAACGGTGATCCCGATCTCGCTCTCGACGCGTCTGGCGAAGCGCGCAAGCACCCGAGCGGGTGGGTCGTGGTGAAGCCGCTCGGTACCCTTGAGCTCGAGAAAGGCCTCGTCGATCGAGAGCGGTTGCACGAGCGGCGTCAGTTCCTGCATGAGCGAGCGCACCTCGCGCCCCACCTTCACGTACTTCTCCATGTCGGGCTTGATCACGATCGCCTGCGGACAGGCCTCGAGCGCCTTGAACATTGGCATTGCCGATCGGACCCCATGGATGCGCGCGACATAGCACGCCGTCGAGACGACTCCGCGCTTGCCGCCGCCAATGATCACCGGCTTGTCGGCAAGCTCGGGATTGTCGCGCTTCTCGACAGAAGCGTAGAAGGCGTCGCAATCGATGTGCGCAAGCGTGAGGCGGTAGAGCTCGGGATGATACAGGAGCCTGGGGCTGCCGCAGGCGAGGCAACGGCGCAGATTGTCGGGCTGCCCTTTCAGGCAGTCGCGGCAGAACCCCGGAAAACGCGTGTCGTTCAGGCCCATGGTGAGAACAAATATTGAACGTGGGGAAAGTAACGCGTATGCTGCTGCCACTCAAGAGCGCGGGGGCTCGCAAGTGCATGGCGTCAACACTTCATTTCTTCTCGATGAGGCAAGGCTCTGACTGGCTTCCTCATCGTCTGTTGCAGGTGAGAACGCGATCGGGACCTCCGCTTCCGCGGCGGGCTTTAGCTGCATGATGCCGTTCGCGTCACCTGCCTGCGATCGGCATCCAATGCGCGCGAATGAGGCTTGCGGCGTGAGTCCAGTCCGTTGCACTCACGACGCCATCGCCGAGCGCAGGCGCCATGGCGCGAAATTCCGCGTTCGCCATCAGATGCAGCAGCAGCGTGTCCGGCGCATGTGCGCGAACGGATTCGAGGTTGCGCGATATGTCGTCGATGAAGACCGCGGGCAGGGAGCGCTGGCGATGCAGGGCGCGCACCACCGGTCCCTTTTCCTCCTCGGTGGCGACCATCGGAAATGTGAGCCCCACCCGATCCAGCAGCCGGCGGCGGGTTGCCTCGTGGCGCGGCGGCATGGCCGTCAGGAAGACGACGTCCGCGTCCTTGCCGAGCATCGTCAGTGTCTCGACGGCCTGGAGCGCCGGCCGCTGCCAGGCCTCCTGATCGGCGAAGAAATCCTCCTGCAGCGCGGAGATGACGGCGTTGTCGGTTATCGTTCCATCGATAAGCCCCACGATGTTCCCGTGCAGCCGGAACGATCTGGGCAGCAGATCGTGGCCTCGCGAGTTCAGGAACTCGCGAAACGGGGTCAGGAATTCGAGAACGACCTCATCGACGTCGCAGACGACCAGGGGACGGTCGCCAAGACGGATATGGTCGATCGTAACCGTGCTCGTTACCATGACGAATACTCGTCGCTGGCAGGCGGTCCGCACAGGACCGCGTGGGCGCGTACCACCGTTTCGGGCCGAATATCCGTCGCCTCGCAGAAGGCCATCAATGTCGGCTCGTGCCCCATGAGGAATTCCACGAGCGCGGCCAGGAAGGAAAGTTCGCCGGCCGCCTTGCGCAGCATGCCCGGTTCGACCCCGCTCAGCGCAAGGAAACGGGAAAGGTGTTCGGGCTCGCCGGCCAGCCAGCCAAGCACGGCAATGGCGGTCGCCTCGGCATCGGCGACAGGTGTATCTTTTTGGCGTTGCATCTGGGTTTTCCGGAAAAGTTACCTTTTAATCAACCAAATGGCACTAGTTTGGCGATGGTCAGGCTGGATGAATTCGGCATAGCCGCAACTTATATTTCTCGCGGAAGGTTGCAAGGCTGGAGTTATGAACAAGGACGCGCGATGCCCAAGCAAGTCATGATCGTCGAGGATAACGAGCTCAACATGAAGCTCTTCCGGGACCTCATCGAGGCCTCCGGATACACGACCATTCAGACCCGCAATGGCATGGAAGCACTCGATCTTGCCCGAAAGTACCGCCCCGACCTTATTTTAATGGATATTCAGCTGCCTGAGGTTTCCGGTCTCGAGGTGACGAAATGGCTCAAGGAGGACGACGAACTCCATGTCATTCCGGTCATCGCAGTCACTGCCTTCGCGATGAAGGGTGACGAGGAAAGGATACGTCAGGGTGGCTGCGAAGCTTATGTTTCAAAACCGATATCGGTACCGAAATTCATTGAAACCATAAAGACGTACCTCGGCGACGCATAGGAGCCGGGGCAGGGGCAGGGCGCATGACCGCACGAATTCTTGTCGTTGACGACATTCCGGCCAATGTGAAATTGCTGGAAGCGCGGCTGCTTGCCGAGTATTTCGATGTCCTGACGGCGGGAAACGGTCACGAGGCTCTTTCGCTCTGTGAACGTACCCAGGTTGATCTCATCCTCCTCGATGTCATGATGCCCGGCATCGATGGATTCGAGGTCTGCGAGCGGCTGAAGTCCAATCCGCGCACTGCGCATATTCCGGTCGTCATGGTGACTGCCCTCGACCAGCCCTCCGACCGCATCCGGGACTGAAGGCCGGCGCCGACGATTTCCTGACCAAGCCGGTGAACGACCTGCAATTGATGTCGCGGGTGAAGAGCCTCGTGCGGCTGAAGACGCTCACCGATGAGCTGCGCGCACGCGCGGCCACCGCGCGCGCACTCCAGATGCAGGACGGACTGAACGGCGCCATCGGCAACGAGCCGGGGCACGTGCTGCTCGTCGACGGCCGCGGCAGCTCGCAGGAGCGCATCGTCCGCTCGCTGAAGCCGATCGCCGACGTCATCTGCATATCCGACCCGCAGGCAGCACTCTTCGATGCGGCCGAAAACTCCTACGAACTCGTTATCGTCAATGCGAATTTCACCGACCACGATCCGCTGCGGCTCTGCTCGCAATTGCGCTCCCTCGAGCGTACCCGTTTCCTGCCGATTCTCCTGATTGCGGAACAGGGCAACGAGGAGATGGTGGTCCGCGCACTCGATCTCGGTGTGACCGACTATCTGATGCGGCCAATCGACCCGAACGAGCTGCTTGCCCGCACCCTGACCCAGATCCGGCGCAAGCGCTACGACGACAGCCTTCGCGCAAGCGTAAGGGAGACGATCGAGCTGGCCGTGACCGACGGGCTTACGGGGCTCTACAATCGCCGTTACCTCGACAATCACCTCAAGGTGCTGATCGACCGCGCGATGGCGCGGGGGCGTCCGCTCTCGATCTGCATGACCGACATCGATCGCTTCAAGGCGGTCAACGATACCTATGGCCATGATGCCGGTGACGACGTGCTGAAGGAATTCTCCAACCGCGTCCGCTCGGCCGTGCGTGGCGCGGACCTCGCATGCCGCTATGGCGGCGAAGAGTTCGTCCTGGTGATGCCCGACACGTCCGCCGAGACGGCCGCCAAGGTCGCGGAGCGTTTGCGCACCATAATCGAGCAACAGCCTTTCGCGATCGGAGCGGCCCAGGAGGCGCTGCAGGTGACGGCCTCCCTCGGCATCGCTACCGTACTGCCGGAGGGCGATACGCCGGATGCGCTGATGAAGCGGGCCGATGCTGCCCTCTATGAAGCGAAGCGCGCAGGCCGCAACCGGGTCGTCGCAGCCGCCGCCTGAGGCTCGCGGTTCGGCAGCTCCATCCCGGTTCCCTTCTCAACAGTACTTCCTGATTCCGGATCGCCGCTTCTCGTGTGATCTGCATTGCCAAACCCGGCTGTGGGGCGGGTTGTCCCGTTACTATCCAGTGCCTTTCCACAGTACATCCACAGGATCTCCACAGCAGGCCCTGGTCCTGATATCATCCATTGGAAGGCAGCAGAGACTGGTATTCCGGGCGTATTGCAATCTGTAATTGATTATACGGCCACTCATACGTGAGTCGTAGCAGGTCCGACGCCCGGGGGAGAGGGTGTGCCGGGACACCGCGCCGGTCGCAGCGCGGGACCGCGCTACACGTCATTACAGGAAGCGCATGCGCCGGTGCACGCGATGGCTGCGAACAGCTAGCCCACGAGGCGACACACGCCTGTCGCGAATGCGGGGTGGATTAACCATCCATCCAACAGGGGCGGTGTCCCATTAAGAATTCATTGATTTTCACCTGATTTTGCGCAATTGTTCCATTTAGGGGCAACGATATGCCCAAGAAACCGGTTACCCCATGATGCTAGGTCCGCCGCATCTCCTGGGTCGTGGGGTCGGTCGACTGGATGCGACTTTAACGGAATCCTCGTGCCGTTGTCGCCTCCGGTCGACCCCGTTCAGCGCCGCTCCGTCACGGAGCGGCGTTTCTCATGTCAGATCCGTTCAAAAGATTGCCATAAGATACCGCTCCGGATGTTCATTTCGGCACAGCGTCCACTTCCCTGAGATGGGGAAGGGCGAGCGCCGGGCAATTCGCGGAGGACAACTTCCGGACGATGAGCCGGTCTCGACGCGAACCCCGTCCCGCAGGGCAACCGAGGAGCCGGCGGCAATAGGTGGGGACAGTTGGCGGCCGGAGCCTGTGGAAAGAAAAAGGCGCCGCGGCAATTGCCGGGCGCCTTTCTCGAACCAGTGACGATCAAGATTCACTTGATCTTGGTTTCCTTGAATTCGACGTGCTTCTTCGCGACCGGGTCGTACTTGGTCTTCGTCATCTTTTCCGTCATCGTGCGGCTGTTCTTAGTCGTGACGTAGAAGAAACCCGTGTCGGCTGTCGACAGCAGCTTGATCTTGATAGTGGTAGCCTTGGCCATGGTCGTCCTGCCTTTTACAAAAACGAAGCCGTGACGGCACTTCTGCCCCACGGCCTTGGCGCACGACCCCAAAAACGAACCGGCTTCTGGAAAGGTTCACGCGCACGTTGGATTGGTTTACAGCGACGGACAGCCTCCCGGAGAAAGCCACGCCGTAAGTTGGCGCGAAACTACAAATCGCGCCCGAAAAGTCAAGCCCGTTTTGGCCCCATAGCAATCCGGACGAGAGAAAGTGCCACGTATAAGCCGAAAAAGGACACGATAGCCCACGCAAAGCCATTCTGGCGGCCTGCATCCATGGCTGCGCCGATCACCTGCGGCCCTGCCACGGTTCCAACGGCGTAGCAGAAAACGAAGGCTGCGTTGGCGGCCGCGAGATTCGCTCCGTGCAGGCTGGATCCGAGGTGGCTCAGGCCTACAGTATAGAGGCCGGCCACGCATCCGCCCCAGAACAGCAGGACGATCGCCATCAGGATCCAGTTCTCCGCGAGCAGCGGCAGCGCCAGCGCTCCCACCATGCCAATCAGCGCCATGATCGACAGCAGCGCGCGCCGGTCCTTCATATGGTCCGACAGCAGGCCAAGCGGTATCTGGAAGAGAACGTTTCCGAGCCCCATGCTGGTGAGCAGAAGGGCGGCTTGCGATTCGGTGAAGCCGACGCGTGTCGCATAGACAGGGAAGAGGGAGAGGCCGCCGGCCTCCACCGCGCCGAACACGAAGACGGCGGCCGTAGCGGTCGGCACGAGGAAGACATAGCGCATGAAGTGCAGCTCGGGTTTCTCGTCGATAACAGGTCCTTCGTCGCGCGCGATGAAGATCGGTACGGCCGCCAGAAGGATGACGCCGGCGCCGACGGCAAACGGCAGGACGCCGTTGCTGCCGAGAAGGGAAAAGAGCAATGGTCCCGCGGCAAACCCGAGAGACAGCACGGTTGCGTAGATCCCGAGCACAAGGCCGCGGCGACGCGGTGGCGCGGCGGCGTTGATCCAGAACTCCGACAGGATGAAGAGCATCGTGATCGCGCCATGGAACACGACGCGCAACGGGAACCAGAGCCAGAAATTCTGGATGTAATAGAAGCCGAGCGCGCTGATGGCGGCAAGGACGACTGCGGCGAGCATGGTGTTGGCGGTCCCGAGGGAGTGCGCCAGGCGCGTCGTGACCGGTGCCGCCGCCATCGCCGCTATACCTGCCATGGCCGAGTTCAGTCCGATGAGGGTTGAGGAAATCCCTCGCTTTTCCATGATGATGCTCAGCAGCGGCAGACCGAGGCCCATGGCGATACCGACAGCCGATATGGCCGAGATAGCCGCAACGAGCGACGGCCAGTGAATTTCTTCCACCGGAGCCATTTGGCCGGATTGCGGCTGTGACATGCGAACTATTTCCTCAAAGTCTTTCCCGGACGAACTGTCCGCGCCGTGTATGGAAGAAAGCTGCGGCCCTTCCGTACGGCAATGACGAGTCTTCTTGAAGGCAAATTCTGAGCTCTTCAAGGATCAGGACAGTAATGTCGGCCATCTCGATGCCCGATGCGTCGAAGACATCGATCCACCTGAGGTCCTCCAGCTCGTGGTTTCCCCTGACGCTTGCCGGGTCGATTTCAGCCTCATCGGTGAAGAGGGTGAAGAAACGGGTGTCGAAGCGGCGGACATGGCCGGGCGGAGTGATGGCCCGGGCGAGAAACCTCAGGCGCGAGAGATCGGGCAGGAACGGCAACGCCGTTGTCCCGCTATCCGGCGCCGTTCCGACCGTCAATCCGGCTTCCTCATGCAGTTCGCGAAGGCCGGCGATCGCGATCGCCCGCAAGGTGGCCTGGGTCACGCGCTTGCCTGTTCTCAGCTCCAGCCGTTCCCGTGCAAGCGGATGCAGGTCGCCCGAGACAGGAATGCCGGCGTCCGTGCGATCGCGCCGCCCGCCGGGGAAGACATAGACCTCTGGCATGAAGACGTGCTTCCTGCTGCGTCGGCCCATCAGCACACGACACCCATTGTCGGAACGGTCGACGAGCAGGACGGAGGCAGCGTCCGCCGTGCGAACTGGCGCCGTCGGCATCAGCCGCGTGTGTCCCTGGCCGGGATGACGTCCATGGGCTCGTCGGCTTTTCCGTCGAAGCCGTGCAACCGCAGGGCCCATTGCAAACCAATTGTTCCGCCTTTGACAGGCTGCAGCAGAAGAAGCGAGCAGATGATGGTGATCGGCGCCCAGATTGCCATGTGCACCCATGTCGGCAGTACGAACACCAGGTCCGTCATCAGATAGCCCGTCAGCACGAGATGGCCCACGATCGTGATGACGATGTAGGGGGGCAGGTCGTCGGCGCGCTGGTGATGCATTGCCTCGCCGCAGGCGGCGCAATTGTCCACCGGCTTCAGGAAGCTCTTGAACAGACGGCCACTGCCGCACGCGGGACAGGTGTTGAGAAGGCCACGCCTGATCGATTGGCCGAGCGGCCGCTCCGCGCGCTGCTGTTCGAAATGAACCACGCCTTTTGAAGCTTCGTTCGCCTGCATGACGTTTCCTTCCTTGCCGGCGTTTCCAGCCGGCCTATCTTCTGCCGCGCGGCGGGCGTGTACCCGGCTGGCGCCTCGGGGCGCCTCGGTCCCGTCGTCCCGCCTTGTGGAAGGAGCGCACGCCCGTCGGCATCTTGCGCCCTTCGCTCAGCATCTCGAAACGGAGCGCTCCAGCGAGCGGAACGGCCTCCACGAGTTTCACGCGAACCGGGTCTCCGAGACGATATCCGAGCCCCGTCTTCTCACCGGAAAGCGCCTGGTGCGCCTCGTCATAGATGAAGTAGTCGCGCCCGAGCGTAGATATAGGCACAAAGCCGTCGGCGCCATAGTCGGGAAGGGTGACAAATAGTCCCGCCTTTGTGACGCCCGAGACGCGTGCGTCGAACTCCTCGTTCACCCGGCCGCTGAGATGGTGCGCGATCAGCCGGTCTACCGTATCGCGTTCGGCAGCCATGGCGCGGCGCTCGAACGTGGAGATTTCGGCCGCGATGTCGTCCAGTGCCGCTTCCTCGTCCGGTGTCAGCCCGCCTTCGCCGAAATGCAGTGAGCCGACCAGTGCCCTGTGCACGATAAGATCCGCATAGCGGCGGATGGGTGACGTGAAGTGGGCATACTTCATCAGGTTGAGGCCGAAATGCCCGATGTTCTCAGGGCTGTAGATGGCCTGGCTCTGCGAGCGCAGGACCATTTCGTTGACCATCTGCTCGAAGGGCTTGCCTTGTGCCTTCGACAGGATGCCGTTGAAGTGGTTCGAGCGCATGTTCCCGCCCTTGGCGAGCGAAAGGTCGAGCGTCTGAAGGAATTCGCGCAGGGTCTCCTGCTTGGCCAGGGACGGCGCGTCGTGGACGCGATAGATCAGCGCCTGGCGCTTCGTCTCCAGTGTTTCTGCCGCTGCCACGTTCGCCTGGATCATCATTTCTTCGATCAGCTTGTGCGCATCGAGCCGTGGCGGCACGATTACCCGATCGACGGTGCCGTCCTCCTTGAGGAGAATCTTGCGTTCGGGCATGTCGAGCTCGAGCGGCTGGCGGCGGTCGCGTCCGA
This sequence comes from Sinorhizobium sp. BG8, assembly GCF_016864555.1. Lineage (NCBI taxonomy): Bacteria > Pseudomonadati > Pseudomonadota > Alphaproteobacteria > Hyphomicrobiales > Rhizobiaceae > Sinorhizobium > Sinorhizobium sp. BG8. The sequence continues at coordinate 2,386,895 of NZ_CP044011.1, forward strand.
TCGTCATGATCCGGTAGGCGTTCCAGAGGGGCTTCAGGATCTGTTCGAGGATCGGACCGGTCTTGTCGTCGGTCTGGCCGTCGATCGCGGCCTGCGCCTGCTGATAGGAGAGCTTCGCGGCGCTCTTCATCATGATCCGGTGGAAGGTGTGGCCAGCTTTTCGACCTTCTTTCGAAAACACCATGCGGACGGCCAATGCAGGCCTGTCGACGCCTTCCTTGAGCGAGCACAGATCGTTCGAGATGCGCTCGGGCAGCATGGGAACCACGCGATCGGGGAAGTAGACCGAGTTGCCACGCTTCAGCGCCTCCCGGTCGAGAGCGGACTTCGGCCGCACGTAGTAGCTCACGTCGGCGATCGCGACGGTGACGATGACGCCGCCGGGGTTGTCGGGGGAGGGATCCGCCTCGGCGTGAACCGCGTCGTCGTGATCCTTTGCATCCGCCGGATCGATGGTGATCAATGGCAGGCTGCGCCAGTCCTCGCGGTTGGCCATGGTAGCCGGCCCTGCGGCCTCCGCCTCGCGGATGACCGCGTCGGGAAAGACATGGGGGATGCCGTGTGCATGGATCGCGATCATGGAGATCGCCTTCTCCGATGCCACGGATCCGACCACCGACTTGATCTGCGCGCGCGGCAGCCCGTAGCGGCCCGTCCGCACGACGTCCAGTTCGACCAGATCGCCGTCCTTCGCCCCGGCGGTATAGTCGGCATCGACGGTCATTTCCTCGCCACGCCGGTCGATCGGCATGATTCGTCCGCCGCCGCCCGGGGTCGGACGGAACACGCCCATGCCGATATTCTTGCGCTTGTCGAGCACCTTGATGATGCGCGCGGTGTAGGCGGGCCCGCCGCGTTCCTTTGCAGGAAAGATCTTGGCCAGCACGCGATCGCCGAGGCCGGCGACGGGGGCTTTCCCGGAAGATTTGCCGACGGTGGACTGGCGGATCGCCACGGCGGGCGCCACGCCGGCCTCCTCCAGCCATTCAGCGGGGCGGCCGATAAGCTCGCCGTCGACATCGCGCGTCGTGATGTCGAGGACTGTCACCGGTGGCAGGCCTCCCGGACGGGTGAGCGACTTGCGACGCTTTTCGAGCAGGCCTTCTTCTTCGAGCCTCTTCAGAAGGGCCTTCAGCTCGACACGCGTCTCTCCCTTGAGGCCGAATGCCTTGGAGATTTCACGCTTCGATGCCCGTTCCGGATTTTCCGCGATGAAACGCAGAAGCACCTCTCGCGGCGGGATTTCGCCGTGGATGATCGGTATGTCCGCGCCCGGCGCGAGCTCCCTGCCGGCCCGGCCGGACCGCGTTGAGTGTCTGGACCGGTCGCGCGGCTCGCGTGTCATCTCTGTCAGGCCTTCTTGGTCTTTGCTGCGGCTTTCGGCTTGGCCTTGGGCTTCGCTGTCTTCGTCTCGTCCGACTTCGCGGATTTCGCTGTCGCCGTCTTTGCCTTCGCCTTGGCCTTGCCAGCGGGTGCCTTGGCCGCTTTGCCGGCAATCAGCTGGAGCGCTTCTTCAAGCGTGACCGACTGTGCGTCTTGCCCCTTGGGCAGGGTCGCGTTGATCTTGCCCCAGTTGACGTAGGGACCGTACTTGCCGTCACGGACAGTGATTGCGCCGCCGTCCGGGTGGTCGCCCAGTTCCTTGAGCGCCGCAGCCGTCTTGCCGCCGCGGCCGCCCGGGCCCTTGGATTGCTTGTCGGCAATGACTGATACCGCGCGGTTGAGGCCGATCGAGAACACGTCTTCCACGGATTCGAGGTTCGCATAGGAACCGTCGTGGAGCACGAACGGGCCATAGCGGCCGATCCCGGACGAGATCATCTTGCCCGTTTCCGGGTGTGCACCGATATCGCGGGGAAGCGACAGAAGCGCCATGGCCTTCTCGTGATCGATACTCGCGGGTGTCCAGCCTTTCGGCAAGCTCGCCCGCTTTGCCTCCTTGCCGTCGCCACGCTGCACATAGGGGCCGAAACGGCCGCTGCGCAGGGTAATCTCTTCCCCGGTGTGCGGATCCTTGCCGAGCGACTGCGGTTCGCTTGAGGCAGCCGCCTCCGCATCGCCGTTGGTGTCGGAGGACAGCTGGCGGGTGTAGTTGCATTCCGGATAGTTCGAGCAGCCGACGAATGCGCCGTACTTTCCGAGCTTCAGCGAAAGCTGACCCGTGCCGCAGACCTGGCAGGTGCGCGGATCGCCACCATCGTCGCGCTTCGGGAAGACGAGAGGCGCCAGTTCCTCGTTGAGAGCGTCGAGCACGTTGGTGACGCGGAGCTCCTTGGTATCCTCGATCTGGGCGAAGAAATCGCGCCAGAAGTCACGAAGGACGTCCTTCCACTTCAGCTCGCCGGCAGAGATCTGGTCGAGCTTCTCCTCCAGGGAGGCGGTGAAGTCGTATTCGACGTAACGCGTGAAGAAGCTCTCCAGGAAGGCGGTTACGAGCCGGCCCTTCGACTGCGGGATCAGCTTGCGCTTGTCGATCACCACGTATTCGCGGTCGCGCAAGGTTGCGAGCGTTGCCGCATAGGTGGAAGGACGGCCGATGCCGAGTTCTTCCATCTTCTTGATGAGGGACGCTTCGGAATAGCGCGGCGGCGGCTCGGTGAAATGCTGCGATGCATTGATCTTCTGTTTCGCGAGATCCTCGCGCGCATTGATCTCGGGCAGGCGGCCATCCTCATCGCCGTCGTCGGACTGCTCGCCATCTTCCTTCTGGTCGGTGTAGGCCGCAATGAAGCCGTCGAAGCGGATTACCGAACCGGTTGCGCGCAGACCGGCCTTGTTGCCGGCATTGTCCGCATCGATCTCGACGGTGGTGCGCTCGATCTCGGCCGAGGCCATCTGGCTGGCAATGCCGCGCTTCCAGATGAGGTCGTAGAGGCGAAGCTGGTCGGCGTCGAGGTAGCGACGTACCTGATCCGGCGTGCGGTCGAAGTCCGTTGGCCGGATGGCCTCGTGCGCTTCCTGGGCGTTCTTGGCCTTGGTGGAGTAGAAGCGCGCCTTTTCCGGAAGGTAACGGTCGCCGAACTGGCCGGCGATCGCGCGCCGGGCTGCGTCGATCGCTTCGGGTGCCATCTGCACGCCGTCGGTTCGCATATAGGTGATGAGACCGACGGTCTCGCCGCCGATGTCGATGCCTTCGTAGAGTTTCTGTGCCACCTGCATGGTGCGCGAAGCCGAGAAGCCGAGCTTCGAGGACGCCGCCTGCTGCAGGGTCGAAGTGGTGAAGGGAGGGCCGGGGTTGCGTTTGGTCGGCTTGGCCTCGACGCTCTCGACGCGGTAGCTCGCGCCCTCCAGCAGGGTCTTGAGGCGGCCGGCTTCCTCGCCGTTGCCTATAGCCCTGGGTTGCAGACGCTTGCCGGATGCCGAGACGAGGCGTGCCTCGAACTCGTCGCCGCGCGGTGTCTTGAGAAGTGCGGAGATGTTCCAGTATTCCTCGGAGACGAACCGCTCGATTTCCGATTCACGATCGCAGACGAGGCGAAGCGCCACGGACTGGACACGCCCTGCGGAGCGTGCGCCCGGCAGCTTGCGCCACAGCACCGGCGACAGGTTGAAGCCGACGAGGTAGTCGAGCGCCCGACGGGCCAGATAGGCATCGACCAGGTCGATGTCGATGTCGCGCGGCGACTTCATGGCATCGAGGACAGCAGACTTGGTAATGGCGTTGAAGACGACGCGCTTGACCGGCTTGTCGCCGATGACCTTCTTCTTCTTCAGAAGATCGAGCACGTGCCATGAAATCGCTTCGCCCTCGCGATCAGGGTCGGTTGCGAGAATGAGGCCGTCCGAGGACTTCACTGCGTCGGCAATGTCCTTCATGCGCTTGGCGGATGCGCCATCGACCTCCCAGGACATATCGAAGTCCTCGTCGGGGCGCACCGAGCCGTCCTTTGCCGGAAGATCGCGAACATGTCCGAATGAGGCGAGGACCTTGTAGCCCGACCCGAGGTACTTGTTGATTGTCTTGGCCTTTGCAGGCGATTCAACCACTACAACGTTCATACTCTTACTCTGATGCCGGGCGCCATCTGTTGGAGGGAGGGCTGAAAACTCAACTTGCGCAGGAAAGTCGATGCCTCGAAATGAACAGTGAATGCGTCGCGGTCAAGAGGTGAGCCCAAAATAACTGCTCCACAACGCAATGCAACTAATAAGGGAAATGACGTTTATTGCAATTTAGGATTATTGCTTTATCATCCTTGAGGTGTAGAGGGCCTTGGCCACGCGTTGATTCCGCGGCCATGTTCGATCGGGAAACTGCGATGACTTCCAAATCAGCCGTATCTCCGCCTCCATCGGCCCAGACGCGGGAAAACATCACGTATATTCGTCAGATGCTTGGTGAGCTTCGTTTGGTCGCACATAGCGAAGGGGCCGATATGCTGCGCTATCTTATCGAGATGGCCTATGTCGAGGCGGGCGATATACAGGCAGGATTGCGGCCGCTCTCACCCAATCGCTAGTGAGACGAGGCCTCCCGGATAGCGATGCAACCGTCCGGCGAGGTCCAGCTCGAGCAACACCAGGTAGACCACGGACGCAGGCAACTCCGTGTGGCGCAGGATATCGTCGATCTCGACCGGCGTCGGTCCGAGGGCTTCGGTGATCCGTTGGCGATCGTCGTCATCAGGTGGTCGCTTCATGGTTTCGGGATCCGGTGGCGACGCAGGCTCTCCGGCGCCCGTCTGGCCGGAGAAGAAATCAGGTTCCTGAAGTGGCCGCAGATGGCTCAGTACGTCTTCGGATTCCGTCGCGATGATGGCTCCATCCTTCAGCAGGCCATTGGTTCCATGGCAGCGGGGGTCGAGTGGCGATCCGGGAACGGCGAAGACGAGACGGCCGAACTCCGCGGCATTTCGGGCTGTGATCAGCGAACCGGACCGGTCGGCCGCTTCGACGACGACAAGGCCCAGCGAAATTCCGGCGATGAGCCGGTTGCGGCGCGGGAAATCCCGGGCGCGCGGTTCCCATCCGAACGGCATCTCGCTGATCGCCAGCCCGTTGCCGGAGGTGATCTCGTCGAGCAGTGGCGCATTCTCGGGCGGGTAGGGCTGGTCGATACCTCCCGCAAGGATCGCCATCGTTCCTGTTTCCAGGCTGGCACGATGCGCTGCCGTATCAATCCCGCGTGCCAGTCCGGAGACGATCGCATAGCCGGCCCGCCCGATCTCGCGTGCAAGGAGCGCGGCGAACTTGCTTCCGTATATGGAGGCGTTTCGCGATCCGACGATACCGGCGGCCGGTTCGGTCGCGATGCCGGCATTGCCTTTCACCGCAATCAGCGGGGGAGCGCCGTCGATATGTCGCAGAAGGGGAGGATAGTCGGGCTCGCCGATGCCGATGAAAGCGGCCCGGTGCCGTGCCGCCATCTCGAGTTCGCGCACCGCATCGGCGTGGCTTGCTACGCGGATTGCCCTCATGGATCCGCCGCGCCTGGAAAGTTCCGGGAGCATCTCGAGGGCGGTTTCGGCACTGCCGAAATGGTTGATGAGATCGCGGAATGTCGCCGGTCCGACATTGTCGCTTCGGATCAGCCGCAGCCAGGCGATCCTCTGTTTTTCCGTCAGCGCAATGCCTGTTCCCTTGCGCTGCGGTTGTTCATCCTATCCCTTGTCCCCGATCCGGCTCTCGGTGCCGTTCAGCAGCCGGGAGATGTTGGCCTTGTGCTTCCACCAAGTCATGACTGTCAGGATGACGAAGAGAGCCGCCACCTTCTCGTGTCCGAGCGCATACAATACAACCGGACTGATCGCCGTTGCAACCAGGGCGGACAACGAGGAAAAGCGGGTGAGATAAGCGGTCGCGATCCAGATTGCGGCGAAGATCGGCATCATGACTGGGACAAGGCCAAGAAGAATGCCGAGATACGTCGCGACACCCTTGCCCCCCTTGAAGCCGAGCCAGACCGGATAGAGGTGGCCGAGGAAGGCAGCGAAGCCTGCTGCAATGCCAGCCTCGAGGCCCCAACGGGAGGCTATCGCCGCGGCAGCCGTACCCTTGAGTGCGTCCAGGGCGAGAGTGACGGCCGCAAGCTTCTTGTTTCCCGTTCTCAGAACGTTCGTTGCCCCGATGTTTCCCGAGCCGATCTGGCGCACGTCGCCGAGACCTGCCATCCGCGTGACGATCAGGCCAAAGGGTATGGAGCCCAGCAGATATCCGAAAACGAGGCTGGCGAGTGTGGCGGGCAGACCGATCTGCCAGGTCAATATGTCAGTCAATTGCGTCTCCCGGACGTCCCCCTGAGCGCCACCCCTCCGACTGGACGGGTCAGGTCGCTCTGCCTCCTGAAATGATTGCCCCGCAAGTCTGGCTCGCCTGGCGGGGCTTGCGGCCGGGCAGACGCCCCGGTCATGTCCCATTGACCGGGGAGATGCCTGGCTGTTCAGCATGCGATGTTTACCGCACCGAATGAACGCGCTTTCCTGCAACATAGGTTTGAAGCGCCCGTCCCGTAAAGCGGGCATCTTCGAAGGGTGTATTCTTGGATCGGGAGACCAGCTGATCCTTCGAGGCGATCCAGGGTTCGTCCGGGTCGATGAGCACGATGTCGGCGCGCGCGCCCGGCATGAGCGTTCCCGCATCGAGGCCAAATGTCTTGGCCGGGCGCGTCGACATGGCATCGATCAGCCGCATCAGGCTTACTTCGCCGCTGTGATGCAACCTGAGGGCCGCCGCCAGAAGGGTCTCCAGCCCGATCGCCCCGTCGGCGGCATCGGCAAAGGGCAGGCGCTTCGTATCGACGTCCTGAGGGTCATGCGCGGAGACGATGATATCGATTGCACCGCTCGCGAGTGCATCCACCATGGCCGATCGGTCGGCTTCCGCGCGCAGCGGCGGTGAAAGCTTGAAGAACGTGCGGTATTCGCCGATGTCGTTCTCGTTGAGCGTCAGGTGATTGATGGAGACGCCGCAGGTAACGTTCGCACCACGCTCGCGGGCGATCCGCACGGCTTCCGCCGATTCGGGAACGGAGATCTGCGCTGCGTGGTATGCGGCACGCGTAAGCGCCGCGATCCTCAGGTCGCGCTCCAGCGGGATGAGCTCGGCTTCGCGCGGCGTACCGGAGAGGCCGAGCCAGCTGGCAAGGAGGCCTTCGTTCATCACGCCGCCGGCGCCGAGGTGCTTGTCGCGCGTCTCGAGTGCGATGACGGCGCCGAATTCGCGTCCGTATGTCATCGCCCGGCGAAGGACCTGCGCGTTATGCATCGCATGCCGGCCGTTGGTAAAGGCGACTGCGCCTGCTGCCATGAGAAGGCCGAACTCGGTCATCTCCTCGCCCTGCAGTCCCTTGGTTAGGGCAGCGGCAGGGTGGATGTTCACGATCGCCTTGTCGCGCGCCGTCTTCAGAACGAATTCCACGAGCGCGATGTCGTCGATAACAGGATCGGTGTCGGGCATCATGATGAAGGTGGTGACACCGCCGGCCGCCGCCGCCCGGGAGGCGGATTCGATCGTCTCGCGGTGTTCCGCGCCGGGTTCGCCGACGAAGACCCGCGCATCGACCAGTCCGGGGGCTGCGATCAGCCCGCTGCAGTCCATCACCTCGGCATCCGACGGCGCGCCCTGGTTCAGTGCCGATTGTCCGGCAGCGGAGATCCGCCCGTGCTCGATGACGATCGTTCCGATTTCGTCGACGTTGCGTGAGGGGTCGATGATGCGGAGATTCTGTAGAACGGTCGGGCGGCTCATGTGCGGGGCCCCTGGTTTTGCGAAAGAAGAAGGGTTTCCATGACGGCCATGCGCACGGCGACACCCATCTCGACCTGCTGTTCGATGACGCTCTGGGGACCGTCGGCGATTTCCGAGGCAATCTCGACACCGCGGTTCATCGGCCCCGGATGCATGACGAGCGCGTCTTCCTTGGCCGCCTTGAGCTTCTCTGCGTCGAGGCCGTAGTAGTGGAAATACTCGCGAACCGACGGGACGAAGGCGCCGGACATGCGCTCGCGCTGGAGGCGGAGCATCATGACGACGTCCGCATCCTTCAGGCCTTCCGCCATCGAATGATAGACCTCGGCCCCCATCTCGGCGATGCCGGTGGGCAACAGTGTCGACGGCGCCACGACCCGGACCCGCGCGCCCATCTGGTTGAGGAGAAGGATGTTTGAACGGGCGACGCGCGAGTGCAGCACGTCGCCGCAAATCGCCACGATGATCCGCGACAGCTTGCCTTTGGCGCGCCGGATGGTGAGCGCGTCGAGAAGCGCCTGCGTCGGATGCTCATGCTGCCCGTCGCCGGCATTGACGACGGAGCAGGAGACCTTCTGGGCGAGCAGGGCGGCGGCACCGGCCGAGGAGTGGCGCACGACCAGCACGTCCGGATGCATCGCGTTCAGCGTCATCGCGGTGTCGATCAGCGTCTCGCCCTTCTTCACGGAGGAGTTCGAAACCGACATGTTCATCACGTCGGCGCCGAGCCGCTTGCCGGCGAGTTCGAATGAGGACTGCGTGCGCGTGGAGGCCTCGAAGAACAGATTGATCTGGGTAAGGCCGCGAAGGGTGGAGGTTTTCTTCTCCCTTTGGCGACTTATCTTGACGGCCTCGTCTGCCTTGTCGAGCAGGAGCGTAATTTCCTGTTCGGTCAGACCCTTTATGCCGAGAAGGTGGCGATGCGGAAAGAAATCCATTGGGACCCGCCTCAACTTTCGTGGATACGCGCGGTCTATAGTTGCTCCCACCGGCGGCGGCAAGGCGGCACGGCGGCTTCCGTTCCGTCCTCGTCGTTTTATTCCAGAGTTTTGAATGTCGCGGCTGCCGACCCCGTTTCACGCCGCAATCACTTAGGATAGAACCCGGGCATGACTCGCGAAAACCGCAACGAACAGAAACTCGCCGAACTGAACCAGCCCAAGCTTTGGTCCGGCATCAACGCCTACAGAACCGATCCGCTTCTCGTGGACGCGACCGCGTCCATGCCGAAGGCGTTGCGTGACGAATTCGACGTGATCGGCCGGTATGTGACCTCGCCCGAGGCGCAGGAACTGGCGCGCATGGCGAATCAGGGCGTGCCCGAGCTACGCACGCACGGGCCGCGCGGCGAGCGGATCGATGTCGTCGATTTTCACCCGGCCTGGCACGCGCTTATGCGGCGTTCGATGACGAACGGCCTCAATTGTTCGGTCTGGGAAAACGTCGCGGATGAGCAGGGCCGGGCGCACCGCGCACGCGCTGTTCGCTTCTACCTGACGGCGCAGCTCGAATGTGGCCATCTGTGCCCTCTCACCATGACGAGCGCCTCCGTTGCGGCTCTTTCCGCCTCGCCTGCCGTTCAACGGGAGTGGGGGCGCCGCGTTCTTTCCCGCAAGTACGATTCCGCCAACAAGCCGGCCACCCAGAAGAGCGCGGTGACCATCGGCATGGGCATGACGGAAAAACAGGGCGGAACCGATGTCCGCGCCAACACCTCGACCGCCGAGCGCGTCGGGGAGGGGATCTACCGGCTGAGCGGCCACAAATGGTTCATGTCGGCGCCGATGAGCGACGCCTTCGTCATGCTCGCCAAGACCCGCGAAGGGATGGGATGTTTTCTGGTGCCGCGCCTGCTCGAGGACGGCTCCCCCAACGGCCTGCGCCTGCAGCGGTTGAAAGACAAGGTCGGCAATCGCTCCAACGCTTCGTCGGAGGTCGAGTTCTCCGAGGCGTTCGGCTTCCTGCTCGGAACCCCGGACGGCGGCATTCGTACGATTCTCGACATGGTGACGCTGACGAGGCTCGATTGCGCCCTCGCTTCGGCCGGCATCATGCGGGCATCGCTCGCCGAGGCGGTGCACCATGCCCGCGGACGCAACGTCTTCGGCAAGGTGTTGGTCAGCCAGCCGATCATGACCCGCGTGCTTGCCGACATGGCGCTCGACGTGGCCGGAGCGAGTGCGCTCGCCTTCCGGCTTGCGGAGGCCTTCGACAAGGCGCCGACAAGTGCCGAGGATGCGGCCTACGCACGCGTCATGACACCGGTCGTGAAGTACTGGTGCTGCAAGATCGCGCCGGCCCTGATCTACGAGGCGATGGAATGCATCGGAGGCAGCGGCTACGTCGAGGAGCGCCCAATTGCCCGCCACTATCGCGAGGCTCCGGTCAATGCGATCTGGGAAGGGTCGGGCAATGTCATGGCGCTTGATCTTCTCAGGGTGCTGAGCCGCGGTCGGGACCTCTTCGAACTCGTATTCGCTACCCTGACCCGCGACCTCGGCGCTGCAGGAAAGAAGACGGTCGACGTATTGCGTGCGGCCATGTCGCTTTGCGAGCGGGACGAGGGGGCGGCACGCATGCTTGTCGAGCAACTGGCGCTCGCTGCTGCCGCCGCAGAACTCTATCGCGTAGGCGCCGGTCGTATAGCCGACGCCTTCCTGGAGACGAGGCTCGCCGCCGGCTGGCGTTCCACTTATGGGATGCTCGATTCCCGGTTCGACTCAGCCCAGATCGTCGATCTTCTCTACCCGCCCGCCGCATAGGCCGGGCCAGACCTCGCCAGAGCTCATATAGTAAAGATAGAGCATGCCGTCGCCGGCTTCGGCGTCGCATTGCTTCGGACCCTTTCCGCAGGGCGGGGGAGGCCGGCTAAATGCTGTTCCTGAGGGACGGTCAGCCCGGCGTTCTTGTCCATCCCTCCCATCGACACTTGATTGCTCCGGGTCGTGGAACCGAACCGGCAACGGTGCGTTTTCGCCCGCGAGTTGCCGAGTGGTTTGCGTTTTCGCCCGCATTGTCCTCACGCGAAAGCGTCCGCTGTGGAAATTAACCTTAACAATTGGTTTACGTTGCGTGGAAAGCGTTAACGGGCCAAGGTCATATAAACAATGCGTTAACCAGCACCGGAGAATGGATTGCCAATGGCCAGAGCGGCCTCAATCGCGGTCATGACGACCTTCTTTTCCTGCCTGGCGCTGGATATCACCGTGCCGGCGGTCTTCCTGCCGGTCCTACTCGGTTTGGGCGAGGCGGGCTTGAAACTCGCCGACGGCTTTGGCCGTCAAGCGAGGATCGCATGAAGTGGTTCCTGATCCTGTGGGCCGGCCCGATCGCGCTGCTCGGCAGCTGGTACGGTCTGTCCTACTACGACATGAGCTTCGGCATTTTCATGCTGACGCGCGATGCGCATGATCTTGTGTTTCGCATCTACGGGCACATTCTCGGCGTGCCGCCGGAAGTCCTTCCGCCGCTCGTCGCACGCGCCATCGTCGTCGACAGCCTTGTCGTATTCGCTGTGATCGCGTTTCGCCGGCGGGCCCGCATTCGCGCCTGGTGGCATGCGCGCAAGGCGGCCGCTCAGCCGTCCGAGCCGTTGCGGGCAAGCGAGGAGAGCCTGTCGAGCGCTCCCTGAAGGATGAAGGATGCGGCAGCGGAATCAATCCGCTCCGCGCGCTTCTTGCGAGAAACGTCCATCTCGATGAGGGCCCTTTCCGCGGCGACGGTCGAAAGCCGCTCGTCCCAGTATACGAAAGGGATCTCGGTCTTCTCGACCATGTTGCGCACGAAGGCGCGCGTTGCCTGCACACGCGGTCCGGCGCTTCCATCCATGTTGACGGGAAGGCCGATGACGAAGGCGACGACCTTCTCCTTGTGGGCGAAGGAAAGCAGAGCTTCCGCATCCACCGTGAATTTCACGCGCTTCAGCACCGGACGGGGTGTCGCCAGCCGACGTCCGAGATCGGAGAGAGAAAGCCCTATCGTCTTGGTGCCGAGATCGAGACCGGCAACGGCCTCGCCGGGGCCAAGCTTCTCTGCCAGTTCCTCGATCGATAGAATTGCCATTGACTTCCGATTCCCACTTTCATTCCCAGTGCCTTGGATCCATATGCTGGTCGCAGGGAGCATCCTGCAAGGAGAAATTTCATGAAGATCACCTGGCTCGGCCATTCGGCCTTTCACATCGAGACGGCAAACGCGAAAATCCTGATCGACCCGTTCTTCACCGGTAACCCGGCCTTCGATGAGGCGACCCGCCGCGATGCCGTCGCCGGCCTTACCCACGTTCTGCTGACCCACGGACATGGCGACCATGTCGGCGATACGATCGCGATTGCCAAGGAGACCGGTGCCACGGTCCTCGCCAATGCGGACCTCGCGGCCTGGCTTGGCTCCAGGGGCGTCTCCAAGCTGGAGATGGGCAACACAGGTGGCACGGTTCACTTCGATGGTTTCTCCGCGACCTTCGTCAATGCACTGCATTCGTCGGCGCAGATCACCGAGGACGGCGTTTCCCATTCTCTCGGCAACGCCAACGGCCTCGTCCTGCATTTCGAGGACGAGCCGACGCTATATCACATGGGTGACACGGACATCTTCTCCGACATGGCTCTGATCAACGAGCTGCACATGCCCGAGATTGGCCTCGTGCCCATCGGCGACCGTTTCACCATGGGAGGAGCCGTGGCTGCTCTTGCCTGCCAGCGCTACTTCAAGTTCGAAACGGTCATTCCGTGCCACTACGGCTCGTTCGGGATCATCGACAAGACGGCTGACAAGTTCGTGGCCGGCATGGACGGGGTCGCAACGAAGGTAGAGGTGGCCAAAGTCGGCGTCGGCCTTTCGCGTTGACAGCGAAAATGCCCGGTGAGGCGCAAGCGTGGGCATTCCCCCGTTGCGCCTCTGATGCTTGGTCATTATAGCGATAGCAAATTTTCTGCCGGAGAACGCCCATGTCCGTAGATCTTGCCACCGTGAAGCGCGTGGCGCACCTTGCTCGCATCGCAGTCACCGAAGAGGAGGCCAGCCGCATGACGGGCGAGCTGAACGCCATTCTCGGCTTCGTGGAGCAACTCTCGGAAGTGGATGTCGAAGGCGTCGCTCCGATGACGTCGGTTACTCCGATGGAGATGAAGGAGCGTGTCGACGCGGTAACGGACGGCAACAAGGCCACCGATATCGTTGCCAATGCACCCGTTACCGACCGCAACTTCTTCCTCGTGCCGAAAGTGGTGGAGTAAATCTTGGCCATCACCCTCGCAGTCGAGAGCCCGCTGCAGGACGACGTTCGTGATCTCGTCGCGGATCTGAACGACACGCTGCTGGCACTTTCGCCTCCGGAAGCCTGCTTTCATCTTACGGTGGAGCAGATGGCCGAGCCGTCCGTGACCGTCTGGATCGCCCGTGATGGCGGCGAAGTGGTCGGATGCGGTGCGCTGAAGCGCCATTCCTCGACCGTTGGCGAGGTGAAGCGCATGTTCACCCGCCCGCAATGGCAGGGGCAGGGGGTCGGCAAGGCGATCCTCTCCCGGATCATCGCGGCTGCAGAATCCGAGAATCTCGCCACGCTGGTGCTGGAAACGGGGGACCGCCATCCGGCTGCCTGGGCACTCTACGAGAAAGCCGGCTTCTCGCTTTGCGGCCCGGTTCTCGACTATCCGGCTTCGCCTTATTCAGTGTTCTACCAGAAGCAGCTTTGCGCTGCGTGACCGAAGTGATTTCACCATGACCGATCTTACCCGCCTGACCATTGCCGAAGCCCGCGAAAAGCTCGCTGGCAAGGAGATCACTGCCGTCGAGCTGACGGATGCCTACCTTGCGGCGATCGAGGCTGCGAACGGGGCGCTCAATGCCTATGTCACGGTGACGCCTGAGAAGGCCCGCGAGATGGCAAAGGCATCCGACGACCGCATAGCCGAGGGCAAGGCGGGAGCGCTCGAAGGCATCCCGCTGGGCATCAAGGACCTCTTCGGGACGGAAGGCGTTCATACCCAGGCTTGCAGCCACATCCTCGACGGGTTCAAGCCGCGATACGAATCGACCGTGACCCAGAACCTCTGGAACGATGGCGCCGTCATGCTCGGCAAGCTGAACATGGACGAGTTTGCCATGGGCTCGTCGAACGAGACCTCGTTCTACGGTCCGGTGAAGAACCCCTGGCGCGCAAAGGGCTCGAACCTGGACCTCGTGCCGGGTGGGTCGTCCGGCGGCTCGGCTGCTGCCGTGGCCGCGTTCCTCTGCGCCGGCGCCACCGCGACGGATACGGGCGGCTCGATCCGCCAGCCTGCGGCCTTCACGGGTACCGTCGGCATCAAGCCGACCTACGGACGATGCTCGCGTTGGGGCGTAGTCGCGTTCGCGTCCTCGCTGGACCAGGCTGGCCCGATTGCCCGCGACGTCCGCGATGCGGCTATCCTCCTGAAATCCATGGCAAGCGTCGATGCGAAGGACACCACCTCCGTCGACCTGCCGGTGCCGGACTATGAAAAGTCGATCGGACAGTCCGTGAAGGGCATGAGAATCGGTATCCCGAAGGAGTACCGCGTCGACGGCATGCCGGAGGAGATCGAAGCGCTCTGGCAGCAGGGCATCGCCTGGCTCAAGGAAGCGGGCGCCGAGATTGTCGACATCAGCCTGCCCCACACGAAGTACGCGCTGCCGGCCTACTACATCGTCGCCCCCGCCGAGGCATCGTCGAACCTTGCCCGTTACGACGGCGTTCGCTACGGCCTGCGCGTCGAAGGCAAGGACATCGTCGACATGTACGAGAAGACGCGCGCCGCCGGCTTCGGCAAGGAGGTCAAGCGCCGCATCATGATCGGCACCTACGTGCTTTCGGCTGGTTACTACGATGCGTACTACCTACAGGCTCAGAAGGTCCGCACGCTGATCAAGCGCGATTTCGAACTCGTCTTCAATGCCGGCGTCGACGCCATCCTGACGCCCGCCACCCCGTCCTCGGCCTTCGGCATCGCCGACGAGGATCTCGCCGCCGATCCGGTGAAGATGTACCTGAACGACATCTTCACGGTGACGGTGAACATGGCGGGTCTTCCGGGCATCGCGGTTCCCGCCGGCCTCGACCACAAGGGCCTGCCGCTCGGCCTGCAGCTCATCGGCAAGCCGTTCGATGAAGAGACGCTCTTCAAGACGGCGCACGTCATTGAACAGGCAGCAGGTCGCTTCGCACCCACCAAGTGGTGGTAATTTCCTGATCGCGCCGCCGTCCCCGATGGCGGCGCGACCTGCGGCATAGGTTCCGCCCCAGCTCCTGTACCGAAGGTTCGGTACCTCGACGACCCGCGCTCGTTCGCAGGTTGCAGTTGCCCCTCGCCAAACGATGATTCGGATGGTTTGATGATTGCCGGGGAAAGGGGCCGGCTTCATGATCAGCATTCGAAATGCGCGACAGCATGAGGTTTCTGCGCTGGCGGATATCGGCATGCTTGCCTGGGAACAGGCGGTGCTCGGCGTTGCCGACCTCGATGCGCTGAGAGAGAACGCGCGCAACGCCTTCGCCGCATTCCTCAGCAGGCACTGGTCCACGGTTATCGCTGCGGAACTGGATGGCGTGCTTGCCGGCTGGGCGGCCCGCGAGGCAATGGACGAGGAGATCACCGACCTCTGGGTTGCGCCACAGGCGCAGCGGCAGGGGATCGGTTCGGCTCTTCTTTCAGCTGTAGAGGCCGAAATGGTGGAAGCCTCCCATGAGGCGGCAGGATTGCAGACCCACGCCCGCAACGCGCTGGCGCTCTCCTTCTTTCGCAAACACGGCTATTCGGTCAGCTGGCTGTCCGTTGCCTATTCGCCCAAGCTCGACCGCGACGTCGAGTCGATCGGGCTGCGCCGCAACCTGGTGGAGGATGAGCCGCTCGGCTACGGATCGAACGGCTTCTGAGCATTTTTCGGACAACCCGACACGCCGGAAGACGTGCGCGACCGAAGTCGCGCACGCACTTGTCAACAATTGTCGAGCTGGGACCGTACCAGGACGAGCCCACGCCCGGTGATCCGATAGGGTCTTCCGCCGCTGGACGAGATGCATTTGCGTCGCTTCAGCTTTCTAAACAGCTCGATGTCGAGGCCGTTGGCCCGCCAGCCGTCGCGCGTGATGCAGAAGACGTTGATGATGGTGCGGGTTTCGTCCCGCTCGAGTTCGATCCTGCCGCCTTGGGCGAGCAGATGGAGAATGCGCTGTTCTGCGTGGGAAATATCCATATCGGTGAAGTCCATAGGGGCGTTCTTCGAGAACGCGAAAAAACGATCCGCCAGGCTATGCCAGGCAGGCTGAAGCGTTTTTCCCGGCCCATGCGCGCAAGATGAATTTGCGGGCAGGGCCCTTAGCGGGACTCTCTCGAAGAGTGCATGAAATGCTCCCCATATTGGACGCGCCGAACTTAGGAAGTCGCGCCAGGGCGGTCAAGGTGCCTGTGCGATCACCCGGAAAAACCAGTCTGGCGCTAAGATCGAGATGATCGCCAGCGCAAGTTGACAGCCGATGATGAGCTTCAAGATGGAGGCGAACGGCTCCTTGCGCGTCTTGTGACGCAACAAGCGTTGGGCAAGAATGGCGCCGGGGCTTCCGCCAACGAGGGCCAAGCCGAGAAGCGTGCGTTCCCGCACCCGCCATTCTCCGGCGCGGGCTGCTTCCTTGTCCCACCAGAAGACGAGGAACGTTAGAAAATTGATCGCCACAAGGGCGACGGCAATCGGCAAGGCGCTCATCGTTCAAGCATAGCCGGTGCCCGTTAACGCCTCGCTCACGGATTTTACGGGGGCGCTATCGTTGCAGCCGGGCGTGGGAGGGCGAAAGCCTTGCGCCACAGGCCCATATGGTCTACCGACACAGTTCGAAAATCAGCCACCCGAAGCGATCTTCAAAGAGCTAATCATGACCATTGTCGACGTCCGCATCTCCGATCCGAAACGCTACATCCCCGGTGCCACCGGCGACTGGGAGGTGATCATCGGCATGGAGGTGCACGCGCAGGTCACCAGCAGCTCGAAGCTCTTCTCCGGTGCTGCCACGGAGTTCGGCAATGCCCCGAACGCCAATGTTTCTCTCGTAGATGCGGCCATGCCCGGCATGCTTCCGGTGATCAACGAGGAGTGCGTGAAGCAGGCGGTTCGCACCGGCCTCGGCCTCAAGGCGCAGATCAATCATCGCTCCGTCTTCGACCGCAAGAACTACTTCTATCCGGACCTGCCGCAGGGCTACCAGATCTCGCAGTACAAGGATCCCATCGTCGGCGAGGGCAAGATCACGATCTCGATCGGTCCTGACCGCCAGGGCAACTTCGAGGACGTGGAGATCGGAATCGAGCGCCTCCACCTCGAGCAGGACGCCGGCAAGTCCATGCACGACCAGCACCCCACGATGTCCTACGTGGATCTCAACCGTTCGGGCGTCGCGCTGATGGAAATCGTGTCGAAGCCGGATCTGCGGTCCTCGGATGAGGCCAAGGCCTACCTGACCAAGCTGCGGACCATTCTGCGCTATCTCGGAACCTGCGACGGCAACATGGACGAAGGCTCGATGCGCGCGGACGTGAACGTCTCCGTCCGCCGGCCGGGTGAGGGATTCGGCACGCGCTGCGAGATCAAGAACGTCAACTCCATCCGCTTTGTCGGACAGGCGATCGAATATGAAGCGCGTCGCCAGATCGGCATTCTGGAGGACGGCGGCTCGATCGACCAGGAAACCCGCCTTTTCGATCCCGGCAAGGGTGAGACGCGTTCTATGCGCTCCAAGGAGGATGCGCACGACTATCGCTATTTCCCCGATCCGGATCTTCTGCCGCTCGAGTTCGACAATGCGTTCGTCGGCAAGCTGCTTGCCGATCTGCCGGAGCTGCCCGACGACAAGAAAGAGCGATTTGTCAAGGATCTCGGCCTTTCAGTCTACGACGCCTCGGTTCTGGTGTCCGAGAAGGCAATTGCCGACTACTTCGAGGCTGTGGCCGCTGGCCGCGACGGCAAGATCGCCGCGAACTGGGTCATCAACGACCTGCTCGGCGCCTTGAACAAGGCCGGCAAAGGCATTGAAGAGACGCCTGTTTCTCCGGTCCAGCTCGGCCAGATCATCGATCTGATCAAGGATGGCACGATCTCCGGAAAAATCGCCAAGGACCTCTTTGAGATTGTCTGGAACGAGGGCGGTTCTCCCACGGAGATCGTCGAGTCACGCGGCATGAAGCAGGTGACCGATACCGGCGCCATCGAGAAGGCCGTCGACGAGATCATCGCCGCCAATCCCGACCAGGTGGCCAAGGTGCAGGCAAAGCCCTCGCTTGCCGGCTGGTTCGTCGGTCAGGTCATGAAGGCAACGGGCGGCAAGGCCAACCCGCAGGCCGTTCAGGCGCTCGTCAAGGCCAAGCTCGGCCTCGAGGACTGACCCCGATGTTCTTCGTCCGCACCGCATCGGAGCGTGATCTGGCCAAGGTCAGCACGCTCCTCGGTGAGACATGGCACGCGACCTACGACGCGCTCTACGGCGCCGACAAGGTCGCGGAGCTGACGGCGAGATGGCATTCCGTGCCGGCGCTTAAAGCGCAGCTTGCCCGGAAGAATTCGGAGTTCGTGGTCGCCGACAACGGCAAGGAGATCGGCGGCATGGGATATGCCGCGATGTCCGATACCCTGCGGAAAGGTGCCATTCTGCATCAGCTCTACGTGCTGCCGAAGTTCCAGCGCCAGGGCGTCGGCCGCGAGATGTTCGCCGAGCTCGAGACATGCTTTCCCGATGCGGAGATCATGCAGTTGGAGGTGGAGCCGCAGAACCATGCCGCGATAGGTTTCTATCTGGCGCACGGCTTCGTGAAAACCGGCGATACGGCCAGTTGCAACGATGCCCAGTCGGGCATTCCCGCGCTCATCATGCAGAAGTCGCTGCTCTGACGCGCATCTCCCCGATGTGTTCACCGATTCCGGCACAAGACAGCGTAAAAACAACACGTTAAAGCCTGCGTAGCGAGTTCGGCCGTTCGCGGCACACGTTGGAAATCTTTCACTCCGCTGTCACATTCCCTTCGTGGAACGATGCCAAGTGTCCCGTCGACACGAGGAGTTCGCACGACATGGATGGAATGGCGCACACAACCACGATACGGACCGCAACGCGCGCCGACCTTCGGGCGCTGATTGCGATCTTTGCCGCGGACGCCCTCGGCGGCCATGGCGATACGACGGAAGAGAGGGCTTACGACGACTACGTGAGAGCCTTCGACCGGATCGAGGCTTCGCCGAACGACACGCTCTTCGTCGCCGAGATCGGCGGCGAAATCGTCGGGACGTTCCAGACGACGGTTCTCTCCAGCCTGCCCGGCCGAGGAAGTTCTAGCCTGCTGCTGGAGGCGGTCCAGACGCGGCAGGATCGGCGGGGGCGGGGGATCGGCGAGGCCATGATCCGCTTTGCCATCGAAGAGGCGCGCCGTCAGGGGCTGGGCAAGATTCAACTGACCTCCAACGCGGTTCGCAAGGATGCCCATCGGTTCTATGCGCGCCTGGGCTTCGAGCCATCGCATATCGGCTTCAAGCTCCGGCTGAAATGAAGGGTGAAACAGCGGGAATCGCTGGACATTGCGGCGGTGGCGCGCCATAAGCGCAGTGTGTAATTCGAGAAGGAGTGGCACTCCGTGCTGCTCTGCCAAGGACGGCGATCCCATGAAGCTTCTTCTGCAAATCTTTACCTGGTGGAACAACCAGACGATCGGAACGCGCTTTCACACCTGGCGCTTCGGCACCAAGGTCGGTGAAGACGAATTCGGCAACGTCTACTATCAGGGCGGCAAGGACTCCGAGGGCCGTACAAGGCGCTGGGTCATCTACAACGGTTATGCCGACGCATCGGCAATTCCTCCCGGCTGGCATGGTTGGATGCACCATCGCACCGACGTTTCGCCGGCGGATGAGGAATACAAGCCGCGCGAATGGCAGAAGACCCACCGTGCAAACGGCACCGGTAGTGCTCAGGCCTATCGTCCGCCGGGCTCGCTTGCCGTCACCGGCGAACGTCCTCGCGTCACGGGTGACTACGACGCCTGGTCGCCGCGCTCCTGATACAGATTGGCCACATTTGCCCGGTAGCGCATGGCTGAAGATAAAAGGCTGCGCGACCGCAGGAGAATGGCACAGATGAAATTTACGGACAGCCTGAGAACTGTTTGCGCGGGAGCAGCGGCAGCCGTGACGATGGGTGCTGTCCTTCTGGCGGCGCTTCCGGCCGAGGCGACGCGCATCTCCAATCCCGTCGCGGTATTCTCCGGCATCGACAAGATTACCGGCCGCATCACGAGCTTCGACGTCTACATCGGCGAGACCGTCCAGTTCGGTGCCCTGCAGGTCACTCCGCGCGTCTGCTACAATCGCGACGATACGGAAGCGCAGAAGGTGACGACCTTCGTGGAGGTCGACGAAATCACGCTCGACCGCAAGATCCGCCGCATCTTCACCGGATGGATGTTCGCCGACAGCCCCGGTCTCAATGCCGTCGAGCATCCGGTCTATGACGTGTGGCTCGTCGAGTGCAAGGTGAAGTCCGACGTTCCTCCGCCGGAAACCACACAGACGCAGTAGGCCGGGTATTTCGGCCAGCGGATCCCATCGCTCAAGCCTGGGCCAGTGCGGCAACGCTCTCTGGATTTCAAATGAAAACGATGGAGCGAGTTCGGCGCCGGGCGCCCGATCCCCGCTTCAGAAGCGCAGGTGCGGCGAGGAGAGGGCTCTTGCGAGCAGGTCCTCGTACTTGTGCTTGGGCACGTCGATCGCCCCGAAGGACTTCAGGTGTTCGGTGGTGAACTGCGTATCAAGCAGCCGGAAGCCCTTCGCCTTCATCCGTTCGACGAGATAGACGAGGCATATCTTGGAGGCGTCCGTGCGCCGGGAGAACATGCTTTCACCGAAGAACGCAGCCCCCAGCGAAACGCCATAGAGACCACCGACGAGATGGTCGCCTTCCCAGGCCTCGACGGAATGGGCATGTCCCATGTGATGGAGCGTGGAGTAGAGGGCCTTGATCTTCCGGTTAATCCAGGTGGACGGCCGGTCCGGTGCAGCTTCGGCACAGGCGGCAATCACTGCGTCGAATGCGGTGTCGACGCGGATGTCGAAGGGCTTCTTTCGGATCGTCTTGGCGAGGCTGCGCGAGACGTGAAACTTGTCTAGCGGAATGATGCCGCGCATGTCGGGCTCGACCCAGAAGAGTTCCGGGTCGTCTGCCGAGTCAGCCATCGGGAAGAGGCCGATGGAGTAGGCGCGCAGGAGAAGTTCCGGCGTTATGTCCGGTTGTCTGCTGCGTCGCCCCGCCATCGCGGTTCATCCTCAGTGGGAGGTTTTGGCCAGATAGGTCTCCAGCCAATGGATGTCGTAGTCACCATTGGCGATGTCCTGGTTGGATACGAGATCCTGGAACAGCGGCAATGTCGTCTTGATACCATCTACCACGAATTCGTCGAGAGCGCGACGCAGACGCATCATGCATTCGACACGGGTGCGTCCGTGAACGATCAGTTTGCCGATCAGGCTGTCGTAGTACGGAGGAATCCGATAGCCCTGATAGGCGCCGGAATCGATGCGCACTCCAAGACCACCCGGTGCGTGGAAATGCGTGATCGTGCCGGGCGAGGGCACGAAGGTACGTGCATCCTCGGCATTGATGCGGCATTCGATCGCGTGTCCGGAGAAGACGATATCTTCCTGGCGGACCGAGAGCCCGCCGCCGGAGGCGACGCGGATCTGCTCGTGTACGAGATCGATTCCGGTAATGGCCTCGGTGATCGGGTGTTCCACCTGGAGACGCGTGTTCATTTCGATGAAATAGAACTCGCCGTTCTCGTAGAGGAATTCGATGGTGCCGGCACCGCGGTACTTCAGCTTCTTCATCGCATCGGCGCAGACCTGGCCGATCTTCATCCGCTGTTCGACGTTGAGGGCAGGGGAGTTCGCTTCTTCCCAGACCTTCTGGTGGCGCCGCTGGAGCGAGCAATCGCGTTCACCGAGGTGGATCGCATTGCCTTCGCCGTCGCCAACAATCTGCACCTCGATGTGCCGCGGCTGGCCAAGGTACTTTTCCATGTAGACCGCGTCGTTGCCGAATGCGGCCGCAGCCTCGGCGCGTGCCGTCGAAATGGCTTCGTCCAGGTCGGCCTCGGTCCTGGCGACCTTCATGCCGCGTCCGCCGCCGCCGGCGGTCGCCTTGATCAGGACAGGGAAGCCAATCTTGCGGGCGATCTCCCGCGCGTTCTCCGGCTTGACCTCGCCGTCCGAGCCCGGAACCACGGGAATGCCAAGCTCTTCCGCCGTCTTCTTGGCGGTGATCTTGTCACCCATGATGCGGATGTGCTCGGCGGTCGGCCCGATGAAGGTTATGCCGTGCGCATCGAGGATCTCAGCGAACTTCGCATTTTCCGACAGGAAGCCGTATCCCGGGTGCACCGCATCCGCGCCCGTGATCTCGCAGGCAGCGACGATCTGGTGGATGTTCAGGTAGCTTTCGCGCGAGGGCGGCGGGCCGATGCAGACGCTTTCGTCGGCAAGGCGGACGTGCATCGCGTCGGCATCCGCCGTCGAGTGCACGGCGACTGTGGCGATGCCGAGCTCCTTGCAGGCCCTGAGGACCCGGAGGGCGATTTCGCCGCGGTTGGCTATGAGGATCTTGGAAATCATGAGCCTGGCCTTACTCGATGACGATCAGCGGTTCGCCATACTCGACCGGGGCAGCGTCTTCCACGAGGATTTCAACGACCTTGCCGGAACGCGGCGCCGGAATCTGGTTCATCGTCTTCATGGCTTCGATGATGAGGATCGTCTGGCCCTCGGTGACAGTCGCGCCGACTTCGACGAACGGACGGGCGCCCGGTGCCGCGGCAAGATAGGCGGTTCCGACCATCGGTGCGGTGACCGCGTTCTTGTTGGTACGAGCGGTCTCGGCAGCCGGTGCAGCGACGGAAACCGCAGCCACCGGTGCTGCCACAGCCGGAACCGGCGCGGAAACGTATTGCGGCGTGCCGGCGCGCGAGACGCGGATGCGCAGGTCGTCCTGCTCCACTTCGATCTCGGTCAGATCGGTCTCGTTGAGGATATTGGCAAGATCGCGGATCAGCGTCTGGTCGATACCCTGTTTCTTGTCAGCCATGGGAAAAGCCTCTTTTTCTTGTTATTTCGTGATGTTGGAAAGCGCGTTCAGCGCAAGGATGTAGCTGTGGGCGCCAAATCCGCAGATGACGCCCTTGACCGCGGGAGCGATCATGGATTTGTGCCGGAATTCTTCGCGCGCATGGATGTTCGAAAGATGCAGCTCGACGACCGGGACCGAGATCGAGCGGATCGCATCGTGCATCGCGATGGACGTATGTCCATAGGCGCCGGGATTGATGGCGATGCCCGCCGCCTTGCTCCCGGCCTCGTGGATCCAGTCGACGAGCGTGCCCTCGTGGTTGGATTGCCGGAAATCGATGTCGAAGCCGAGTTTGGCGCCTTCGTCGCGGCAAAGCGCTTCTATGTCCGCGAGCGTCTGCCCGCCATAGATACCGGGCTCGCGTTTGCCGAGCATATTGAGGTTAGGTCCGTTGAGCACGAAAAACGTGGATGCCATTCGAAATTCCGCATGCTGGATCGAAATTTACCTATAGACCGGCGGTCCCTGCAGGGAAAGCCCCAACACGGGTATGCAAGCTTGTCCACAAGTGGGATTGGCTCAACACGATCGGGATGGCCGAATGATGGCGGTCTTCAGCATGCCGTCTGGCCGCAGGCGCGCACGTTGGCGACCTTGTCCTCTATGGCCTCGGAACCGATGGCGCCGAACACAGCCTCCTTGCCGATGATGTAGGAGGGCGTGCCGGTGATGCCGAGACTGTTTGCAAGCGAGTAGGTCGCGCGCACCGCATCGTCATGGGGCTTTTCTTCCATCGCCTTGCGGATGTCCGCCTCGGTGACGCCAAGCTTGACGGCGACCTCGATGGCGCTCTCTTCCGTGGCGCGGCCTTCTCCCCCGAGCAGCGTGCGGTGGAACTCGCCATATTTTTCGGGAGCGAGGTCGCGGAATGCGGCGCTTACCTTGTGGGCGGCAAGCGAATCGGGGCCGAGAATCGGCAATTCCTTGAGCACGAAGCGGACGTTCTTGTCCTTGGCCAGGATGTCATCCATGTCGGACAGCGCCCGCTTGCAATAGCCGCAGTTGTAGTCGAAGAACTCGACGACCGTGACATCGCCATCCGGATTGCCGAGCGTGACGTCGTTCTTTGACGAGAAGATCTCCTTCTCGTTGTCAACTATCGCGGCCTGGGCCTGAGCCTGCTGGGCCTTCGCCTGCTTGTCCTGGAGGGCTTCCTGAACGTCTATGAGGATTTCGGGATTGGCGAGGAGGTATTCCTTGATATAGGCGCCGATCTCTTCCTTCTGCTTGTCGTCAAGCGCGAAAGCCTGCAGGGGCACTGCCGTGCCGAGAGCGAGCGCCATGGCGCCGGCCGCCAGGGATTGAGCCAATTTCATTGCCGTTACAGTCCTCGTCAAATCGCAGAGCCGGGTGCTCCGTCACATCCATGTCGCGCGCAGCCAGCGTCGCGTGGCGCTTTCCGCCATTCGGTGATTCGAACTTACGGCGGCTGCCCGGCAAACGAAACTGCAAAAGCGGCGGAATTCCGGTGGTCGCGGGATTGTGAACAGGTGATTCTTGCGGCACAGGAAACGGCGATGCACAGATAACGGGATGCCTTCGATGAAATTTTCCAGACGCAGCGCAGTCGAGCCCTTTCACGCCATGGACGTTCTGGCGGAGGCGACGAGACGCAGGTCGGCCGGCCATCCCGTCATTTCCATGGCTGTTGGCCAGCCGGTGCATCCTGCGCCCCAGGCAGTGCTTGCAGCGGCCCGCACCGCCCTCGAGCATGGTCGCATCGGCTATACCGACGCCCTCGGGCTTCAGGCGCTGCGCCAGGCGATCGCGGACGACTACCGGACACGGCATGGCGTTTCGGTCGATCCCGGCCGCATCGCCGTGACCACCGGTTCGTCGGCCGGCTTCAATCTCGCGTTTCTCGTCCTCTTCGATCCGGGCGACCGGGTTGCGATCGCCCGCCCGGGTTATCCCGCCTACCGCAACATTCTCGCCGCGCTCGGAATCGAGACGGTGGAGATTGAGGTGAGCGCAGAGAATGGCTTCACCTTGACCCCTGAGAGCCTCGAGAAGGCCCAGAGCGAAAGCGGCAAGAAGCTCGATGGCGTGCTTCTCGCCAGTCCGGCGAACCCCACGGGAACGGTGACGGGCAGGGACAACCTGAAAGCCCTTGCTGACTATTGCACCGCAAACGGCATCGCCTTCATTTCCGACGAGATCTACCATGGCCTCACCTTTGTCGGGCAGGAGACGACGGCTCTTGAACTGACCGACCAGGCGGTCGTCATCAATTCCTTCTCCAAGTACTATTGCATGACGGGCTGGCGCATCGGCTGGATGGTTCTCCCGGAGGAACTCGTCCGCCCGATAGAGCGCGTCGCCCAGAGCCTCTACATCTCGGCCCCGGAACTCTCCCAGATCGCAGCCGCCGCAGCCTTCGGCGCCACGGAGGAACTTGATCGGTACCGGGATGCCTACCGCCGCAATCGCGACATGCTCGCCCGGCGCCTGCCCGAACTCGGCCTGTCGATCGCTTCCCCGATGGATGGTGCATTCTACGCCTATGCGGACGTGAGCCGCTTCACCAACGACAGCATGGCTTTCGCGCGAAAGATGCTCGCCGAGATCAACGTCGCGGCGACGCCGGGGTTCGACTTCGATCCCATCGAGGGACACCGCACGATGCGGTTCTCCTATGCCGGAAGCTACGACGACATGGTGGAAGCCATGGACCGGATCGGCGCCTGGCTCGAATAGACGATCTTCACAAAACAGACATTTCGTATCGTCCGGGAGAGTTCGGGAGCGACTGCCTGCCTGACGCGTGCGGCAGTGCGCCCAATCGTGTCGCAGCGTCGGCGCGCACAAGCTGCGCCTCCCTGATACATGGTTCTAAAGGCGCGGACCTCGGAACCCGCATCCATCTTTAGGTCTCATAAAACGAAAGAACCCGGCACTAAGCCGGGTTCGCTCGTATGTCTGTGTGAAGTCGCGCGGTGTCTCAGAAGAAACCCTTGCGCTGCCACCATCCGCCCTTCTTGGGCTTGTCTGCCTTTTCCTCGTCTTCCTGCTTGGAGGAAGAGGTCACGACAGGCGCGCTTGCAATGTTTGCCAGGTCGCGGTTGGCACGAACGGGCTTCGCATCGTCGAGCACAGCGGCAGCTTCCTCGACTTCCGGCTCCGGAGCCGGCTTTGCCTCGGCGGCAGCGTCGGTCTCCACGGGCTGGGCCTCGACTACCGCCTGTGCGGTCTGGTCGACGTCCACCGCTTCCTTGGCCTTTGCCTTAGGCTTGCGGGTACGCTTCGGCTTGGCCGGAGCTTCTTCCGCAGGCGCTTCCACGGCTTCGGCAGGTGCTTCGGCGGCCACCGCGGTGGGGGCGGGCAGTTCCTCGACCGGTATGACCGCTGCAACGGCACCGGCGTCTCCGGCGTCGCTCACATGGTCCTCGGTCTCGTCGTCGGCTTCGTCCGCCGTCGCTTCGAGATCGGCGCCTTCGGCACCCTCCGGACGGTTTCGACGACCGCCGCGCTTGCCGCGCCGGCGACGCTTGCGCTTCTGCTGTTCGCTCACGCTTTCGGCGCTCGCATCGCTCGCAGCCGCGGCCTCGTCGCCTTCATCCTCGTCTTCGCCGAGTTCGTCATCGGCAGCCTCGCCACCGAACGATGCAGTGTCGGCGCCCTCGGCACCTTCGCCGCCTTCACGGCCGCCACGTCCGCGGCGCCGGCGACGGCGCTTGCGCTTGCGGCCGTTCTGGTCGTCCTGCTGCTGCTGCGCTGCCGCGGCAGGACGGCTCTCGATGACTTCCTCTTCGTCGATCTCTTCCTCGACGGGAATGTCTTCCTCTTCTTCCGGCTCCGGCTCGAAGTGAAGGATCTGTTCGATCTTCACCGGGTTTTCCACCGGTTCGCCGCGGTCGATCGCGAAGTGCTGTGCACCCACATGCGCATCGGCCTCGATGATGATCTGGACGCCGAAGCGGGCTTCGTAGTCCGTGATCGTGCCGCGCTTGTAGTTCAGTAGATAAAGCGCGATGTCCGGGATCGTGCGGACGGTGATGTTGTGCGTGGTGTTCTTGAGCAGGTATTCCTCGATGCCGCGCAGCACATGGAGCGCGACCGAGGACTGCGAGCGGATATGGCCCGTGCCGTTGCAGTGCGGGCAGGTCTGCATCGTGCTTTCGAGAACCGACGCGCGAATGCGCTGGCGGGACATCTCGAGCAGGCCGAAGTGCGAGATGCGGCCGACCTGGATGCGGGCGCGATCGTTCTTCAGATGGTCCTTGAGGCGCTTTTCGACCGCGCGGTTGTTGCGCTTCTCCTCCATGTCGATGAAGTCGATGACGACGAGACCGGCAAGGTCGCGAAGGCGCAGCTGGCGCGCGACTTCCTCGGCTGCCTCGAGGTTTGTCTGCAGCGCCGTCTCTTCGATCGAATGCTCGCGGGTGGAGCGTCCGGAGTTGACGTCGATCGATACGAGGGCTTCGGTCTGGTTGATGATGATGTAGCCGCCGGACTTGAGGGTCACCTGGGGCTGCAGCATGCGGTCGAGCTGGGCTTCGATGCCCGACCGGGAGAAGATCGGATGCACGTCGCGGTAGGGCTGGACGACCTTCGCGTGGCTCGGCATCAGCATCTTCATGAAGCCCTTGGCTTCCTTGTAGCCTTCCTCGCCGGCAACGATGATCTCGCCGATGTCCTTGTTGTAGAGATCGCGGATCGAGCGCTTGATCAGGCTGCCTTCCTCATAGACGAGGCAGGGAGCCGTCGAACTCAGTGTAAGCGTACGGACGTTCTCCCAAAGGCGCATCAGGTATTCGAAGTCGCGCTTGACCTCGACCTTGGTGCGGTTGGCACCGGCGGTGCGCAGGATGACGCCCATACCCTGCGGCACTTCGAGGCCGCGGGCGATTTCCTTCAGGCGCTTGCGGTCCTGGAGATTGGTGATCTTGCGGGAAATGCCGCCGCCACGCGCCGTGTTCGGCATGAGAACCGAATAGCGGCCGGCAAGCGAGAGATAGGTCGTGAGCGCAGCACCCTTGTTGCCGCGTTCTTCCTTGGCGACCTGCACCAGCAGGATCTGGCGCCGCTTGATGACTTCCTGAATCCGGTACTGCTTGCGGGGCCTGCGTGCAGCACGATCGGGAACCTCTTCCATCGCGTCTTCCGCGCCGACGGATTCGATCACTTCCTTCTCTTCGTGGCCGTGATCGTCGTCGTCATCGTCGTCGTCGCGATTGCGGCGGCCGTCGAGCGACTCGGAGACTTCATCCGTGTCGACAACCGCGGCCATGCTGCCGGACGGGGTTTCGCCGTCATCGGATTGTTCTGCGGCGGCCGCTTCTTCGGCTGGCTGCTCTGTCTCTTCGCTTGCCGCTGCCTTGGTGCGCGCCTTGCGGGTGCGGCGTGGCTTGGCCTTCGGCTTTTCCTCGACAACCTCTGCTTCGACGGAAACCTCTTCCGCTACCGCCACTTCGACGACAGGCTGGTCGGTTTCGGCAGCTTCGGTTTCCACCGACGACTCTTCGCTCGCCTTGACGTCAGTTCCGGTCTCGATCTGCTCGATGTCGTTGTCGTGCCGGTGTTCTTCGGCCTCGGCCCTCAGAAGGGCCTGCCGGTCCGCCAGCGGGATCTGATAGTAGTCCGGATGGATTTCCGCGAAGGCCAGGAAGCCGTGACGGTTTCCGCCGTAATCGACGAAGGCGGCCTGCAGCGACGGTTCGACCCGCGTGACCTTGGCAAGGTAGATGTTGCCGCGGATCTGTTTCTTGTGCTCCGACTCGAAGTCGAATTCTTCTATGCGGTTCCCGCGAACGACGACAACCCGCGTCTCCTCGGCGTGAGACGCATCAATAAGCATTTTCTCTGCCATGTAGTTTCTGCTCCTCGGCGCGGCCTTGTTCCCTCAGGCAGCGAGCTCCTCATGGGAGGCGTGCCTGCGGATGGCGACCTGGCGCCGGATATGTAAGTTCTCGCCGGGTGAGGGAGCAGCAGACAGGGACTGGCCGGTACGGGAGCGTTCCGGAGCCTGTTAACTTCTGACGAATACCGCTGCGACGACATCAATGACCGAACGAGAATGCCAATGCCTAGACCTAGTGGTCCGATGAAACATGCCCCTGAGGGCGACTGGTGGAGATCCACCCCTAACTGGTCCGGCCACCGCCGGATTACCGCGATTCATTAGTATGCAGGAATAGAGCGCTGCGACGGCGGATGAATGCCCGGTTCGGCGCCACCTCCACCATGGAATGGCTGCCTGTTGACGCGATTCTATCCCGTCTACGCTTTTTCCCTGAATTTGCTTTTATGTTTTATATGTCACAATGGCAAGGGAAAAGCCAAATCCCGTCATAATGCTGCTGGAATCGGTCGGCTCGAATCCAGAGCGGCGTCACACCCCCGTGCAACACTTCATTAACCGTATTGCGCGCATCAGTGTTTCTCCGATACGGAGGATGCGGTGCATTAGGTGCCTCCCGCGAGCCCGCCGCTTCTGGCCGCGCCAGATCGGCTCCTGGATAGACGGACGGACGGTTTTGGATTTTCGCAATCGGTCAATAACTCTTGAGCAGAGCAAGGTGATACGCGGTGCGCGCGCCATTGCCGTCGCTGCCTTCCTTGCGTTGGCTGCGGGTCCGGCGCACGCGGTGGACGGAAAAATCCAGCCGGCTGCCTCCGCGACCGAGGCGTCACAGGCGGAGAAGCCTCTCCTGGCCTACGATGCAAGGATCGCGGGTGACGACGCCCGGACGCGCGTCGTGATCGATTTCGACCGCAGGCCCGAATACACGATCCACTACATCGCCAATCCCTTCCGCGTGCTGATCGATCTTCCCGCCACCAACTTCGGCCTCGAGCCGGATGACCTGGTGGCGCGGGGGCTATTCAGCGACATCCGCTATGGAACCATGGCCGCCGGTCGCGCACGGATCGTGATGACCGCGAAGCGGCCGGTCAGCGTTGTCCTTTCAGACGTCAAGGAAGAGGGGGAGGGCGCAAGCTACCGGCTCATCCTCGACACGGCGCTCGCGACCGAAGAGCAATTTTCCGCGTTGATGGCAAAACAGGATTGGCAGTCGGAACCGTCCACGACGCAGGAAAGCGTTGCCATCATGCTTCCGGATGCGGCGTCGCCGAAGTCTGGCCCCTTCGTCGTCGCGGTGGATGCCGGCCATGGCGGCATCGACAACGGGGCCCATGGCGTCGATACCAAGACGGAGGAAAAGCACGTCACGCTGGATTTCGCCCGCGAACTTGCTGCCGCGTTGAATGGTCTCTCCGACACCGAGGCATTTCTGACGCGGGACAAGGATGAGTTCCTTTCCCTGCCGCAGCGCGTCCAGCTTGCGCGCAACAGGAAGGCCAACCTGTTCATTTCCATTCACGCCGACACCCTGAGGCAGAAGAACATTCGCGGCGCGACGGTCTACACCATTTCGGACAAGGCCTCCGACAGCCTTGCCGCCAACCTTGCCGAACGTGAGAACCTCTCCGACGAGATCGCCGGCATCGCATTCGATCGCGAGCCGGCCGAGGTCGCCGATATACTTATCGATCTGACGCGGCGGGAGACGCAGGCATTCTCCATCAACCTCGCCAAATCCGTGGTCGACTCGTTCGAAGGGCAGGTGCTGCTGATCAACAATCCGCACCGCCACGCCGGCTTTCGCGTGCTGCAGGCGCCGGATGTGCCTTCGATACTGCTCGAGCTCGGCTTCCTGTCGAACAAGGACGACGAGAAGCTGCTGCTCGATCCGGCCTGGCGCAAGAAGGTGGCCGCGCTGATCGCCCAGGCTGTCGATCGCTATCGTGCAACCGCTACGGCCAATGGTGGGTGAAATCGCGGACAGCGTGCGATTTGTGCAGTCATTCCATACGTTCCGTGCTAGGTTCGCGCTGTGCCGGAAAAGTGACAGCGGTTCCGATTGTGCCCGTGACGCCGCGCAGTGTCGGGGCGAAGCCCTATTTTCCTCACATTCCGGTCGCTAGACGGATCGGAGCAGGGGACGACTCGCGTGGGATCGTCCGCCTGTCGTTGCGATAAACCGCTGGGGGATGTACACGGCTTGATCTCCCGAGTGACGCGGCAGGCCTGTCGGCCCCGCCGGCGGAATTGTAAGCAGAATTGTAATAGGTACCGGTAGTTCGCAGATGATACGATTGATTGGATATTTTTTCGGGATCGGCGCCGTCTTCTTTCTCGGCGTCGCGGCGGTTGTCGCCCTCTATCTCGGAAACGTCACCAAGGATCTTCCCGACTACGAGGTTCTGAACAGCTATGCGCCGCCGGTGACGACGCGCGTGCACGCAGGCGACGGCTCCCTGATGGCGGAATACGCCCGCGAGCGACGGCTCTATCTGCCGATCCAGGCGATCCCGGATCGCGTCAAGGCGGCATTCCTGTCGGCCGAAGACAAGAACTTCTACAAGCATCCCGGCGTTGATGTTTCCGGTCTCTTCCGCGCTATCGTTACCAACGTCCAGAACATGGGTTCCGGCCGGCGTCCGGTTGGCGCCTCGACGATCACCCAGCAGGTTGCCAAGAACTTCCTGCTGTCGTCCGACCAGACGATCGACCGCAAGGTCAAGGAAGCGATCCTGTCCTTCCGCATCGAGCAGGCTTACAGCAAGGACCGTATTCTCGAGCTGTATCTGAACGAGATCTTCTTCGGCCTGAATTCCTATGGCATCGCCGGCGCGGCGCTCACCTATTTCGACAAGTCTGTCACCGAGTTGTCCATCGCCGAAACTGCCTACCTCGCTGCCCTGCCCAAGGGGCCGTCGAACTATCATCCCTTCCGCAAGGCCGAAGCGGCGATCGAGCGGCGCAACTGGGTCATCGACCGCATGGTCGAGAACGGCTACGTCGCAAAGAGCGACGGCGATGAGGCCAAGAAGCAGCCGCTCGGCGTGACGCCGCGTAACCGCGGCTCCTATCTGTTTGCCTCCGAGTTCTTCGCGGAAGACGTCCGCCGCCAGATCATCGAGAAGTACGGCGACAATGCCCTCTATGAAGGTGGCCTCTCCGTCCGCACGTCCCTCGATCCGCGTCTCCAGGTAATCGCCCGCAAGTCGCTCCAGAAGGGACTGCTGAGCTATGACGAGCGTCGCGGTTTCCATGGACCCATCAAGCATATCGAGATGGGCAGCGACTGGGGTGTCGAGCTGAGCAAGATCGATGCTCTCAACGACGTGCCCGAATGGAAGCTGGCGGTCGTCACCGGCGTTGATGATGCAGGTGCGGACATCGGTCTCCAGCCACGCAAGGAGGCCTCCGGCAAGGTCGTCGAGGAACGTGTGACCGGGCGCATCCAGGCTGACGACCTGAAGTGGGCCTACCGTTCCGCCAAAGGTGACCGCAAGACCGCGAAGTCCCCGCAGGGTGTCTTCGAAATTGGCGACGTCGTCTATGTCGAGCCGACCGAGAACGGGGACTCCTATCGCCTGCGCCAGCCACCGAAGGTTCAGGGCGGCATGGTCGTGATGGATCCCCACACCGGCCGCGTGCTCGCCATGGTGGGCGGCTTCTCCTATGGGCAGTCCGAATTCAACCGTGCGACCCAGGCGATGCGCCAGCCCGGCTCTTCGTTCAAGCCCTTCGTCTACGCCGCGGCCCTCGACAACGGCTATACGCCCGCATCCGTGATCATGGATGCGCCGATCGAGATTGTTGCCGGCGGCGAAGTCTGGCGGCCGCAGAACTACGGCGGCGGTTCCGCCGGCCCCTCGACGCTGCGCCTCGGTATCGAAAAGTCGCGCAATCTGATGACCGTGCGCCTTGCCAATGACATGGGCATGAATCTCGTGGCCGAGTATGCCGAACGCTTCGGGATCTACGACAAGATGCTGCCCGTGCTCGCCATGTCGCTCGGTTCCGGCGAAACCACCGTCCTGCGCATGGTTTCGGCCTATTCTGTGCTGGCGAACGGCGGCAAGCAGATCAAGCCTTCGCTGATCGACCGCATCCAGGACCGCTACGGCAAGACCATTTTCCGCCACGAGGAGCGGACCTGCGACAACTGCAACGCCAATGACTGGGAAAACCAGGAAGAGCCCGTTCTCGTCGACAACCGCGAACAGGTTCTCGATCCGATGACCGCGTACCAGATCACGTCGATGATGGAAGGCGTCATCTCCCGCGGCACGGCCGCAGGCAAGATCAAGGTCGACCGCGAGATCGCCGGCAAGACCGGCACGACCAACGACGAGAAGGACGCCTGGTTTGTTGGCTATACGCCGGACCTCGTCGCCGGCCTCTACATCGGCTTCGACAATCCGGCACCGCTCGGCCGCGGCGCAACCGGTGGCTCGCTGTCCGCGCCGATCTTCAACGAGTTCATGCAGAGCGCGCTCGAGGGCATGCCGGTGACCAAGTTCCTCATTCCGGAAGGCATGAGCATCATTCCGGTTAACCGCAAGACGGGCATGCAGGCCAATGCCGGCGATCCCGACACGATCATGGAAGCGTTCAAGCCCGGCACGGGACCGGCGGACGTATTCTCTGTGATCGGCGGCGAGGAATATGCGACGCCGGAGGAAATCCTGCGCAGTTCGCCCCAGGCCAACCAGGCTGTTACCGGCGGGACCGGCGGCCTCTTCTGATCACATCTTCACCAGTGTCGGCGGCCTGCGCGGGGCTTTACATCCGCGCCGGCCGTGACTATTTGACGACCCACTTTCAACAGCATCGAAGAACACGGACATGCGCGCGGAAATCGAGAATGTAGTCGATGAAATCAAGCAGGCCATAAGCCTGCTGAGGAGGCATCTTTGACTGGGATCAGGCGGTAAGACGACTGGACTGGTTGAACAACAAGGCCGAGGATCCAAGCCTCTGGAACGATGCGGCCGAAGCGCAGAAGCTGATGCGCGAACGCCAGCAGCTGGACGACGGCATCAACGGAGTTCGCAGCTTCGAGCGGCAGCTAGGCGAGAACATCGAACTCATCGAACTCGGTGAGGAAGAGGGCGATGCTTCGATCGTCAAGGAAGCTGAAGAGGCGCTGAAGGAGCTTCGCACCGAAACGGCGCGCCGTCAGGTCGAGGCCATGCTTTCCGGCGAGGCCGACAGCAACGACACCTATCTCGAAGTGCATTCGGGTGCCGGCGGTACCGAGAGCCAGGACTGGGCGAACATGCTCCTGCGCATGTATTCGCGCTGGGCGGAACGCCAGGGCTTCAAGACCGAGCTCCTGGAAATCCATGACGGCGAAGAGGCCGGCATCAAGTCTGCGACGCTTCTCGTCAAGGGCCAGAATGCCTATGGCTGGCTGAAGACGGAGTCGGGCGTGCATCGGCTGGTGCGCATCTCGCCCTACGACAGTAACGCGCGGCGCCACACTTCCTTCTCCTCCATCTGGGTCTATCCCGTGGTGGATGACTCGATCCAGATCGACGTCAACGAGAGCGACTGCCGCATCGATACCTACCGCTCGTCGGGTGCCGGCGGACAGCACGTCAACACGACCGACTCGGCCGTGCGCATCACGCACATTCCGTCCGGTATCGTCGTGCAGTGCCAGCAGGAACGCTCGCAGCACAAGAACCGCGCAAAGGCGTGGGACATGCTGCGCGCACGGCTCTATGAGGCAGAGTTGAAGAAGCGGGAAGAGGCTGCGAATGCCGAGGCCGCTTCCAAGACCGACATCGGCTGGGGCCACCAGATCCGGTCCTACGTCCTTCAGCCGTACCAGCTGGTGAAGGATCTTCGCACGGGTGTCGAAAGCACGGCTCCCTCGGACGTCCTCGACGGCGAACTCAACGAGTTCATGGAGGCAGCACTCGCCCATCGCGTGAGCGGCGGCGCCGATGCTGTCGTCGAAGACATAGCCTGAGGCAACTCAGCTTCTGGGATTGTTTGACGGGCGCTTCGGCGCCCGTTGGCATTTGACGACGGTGGCCCGGATGACCTCAGTTCGTCGCCTTCTCGATCTTGATGTCTCCGAGGTCGTCGATGAGCACCGTCCAGCTCTCGGGTTCCACGGCCTTCGGATCGGTCTTCAGGTAGATGGTCGCGAACAGCCCGGGCTGGGACGAAATGCCGGTCGAACTCTCCGGACGGATGTCGGTGACATAGGGCTTCAGCGCGGTGAACTCGTCCAGTTCCGTCGATGTGAGGATCTTCGGACCGTCCGCAGTGGCCTCGATCTGCTGCAGGTGGATCCGCGCGGTCCCGTCCTTCTGGCGTACCGCGATGAGCTTGTAATATCCGCGCCGGGTCGGACTCTTCGTCGCCGATGCGGCATCCTCTTGCGATTCGGCCTTCGATTTTGCGCCGGCGGCGTCCGCGCCGTTGTCCGGATGGGCTGTCTCCTCCCAGTAGCCGCTGCTCGTCACGAAGGTGACGCTGGAGGGCACTGGCGTCGGGCTTTCCTCGGCTGCCGCTGCGGGAATGGTCGCGAGGCATAGGGCCAGGAGAACGGAGGGGAGGGATATCCGGTTCATTGGCGTTTCTCCATTGCTCGACGGCTGCTGCGCGTTCCAGCGATGCGGCAACCGTCTTCCTTCATGGTCCATGTGCATGTGCGGGCGCGTCGGGCGGCCCTTGTGTGGGCCCCGTCGCGATCAATAGTCGAACTGCTCCGCGAGAATCCTGTCCGACCATGAGTGGTCGGGATCAGAAAGGATCCGCGCGGTCATTTCCGTCGACTCGGCAATGCGCACCGATGTGACCGATTTGACCTCGGTATTGTCGGCCACGGCGTTGACCGGACGTTTTTCCGGCTCCAGCACCTCGATCTCGACCATCACCTTGTTGGGCAGCAGCGCGCCACGCCACCGCCGGGGCCGGAACGGGCTCACCGGCGTCATGGCGAGCAGCGGCGCTTCCAGCGGCAGGATGGGCCCGTGGGCCGAGAGGTTGTAGGCTGTCGAACCCGCGGGCGTGGAAAGCAGGAGCCCGTCGCAGATCAGCTCCTCAAGCCGCACCTTGCCATCGATCGCCACCCGGAGCTTGGCAGCCTGGTACGATTGCCGGAAGAGATAGACCTCGTTGATGGCCAGCGCTGTGCGCTGGTTGCCGCTTGCGTCCGTGGTCTGCATCTCGAGTGGCCGGAAGGCATTCTCCACCGCATGTGCAATGCGCGTGTGCAGGTTCTCGGTGTCGTATCGATTCATCAGGAAGCCGACCGAACCGCGGTTCATGCCGTAGACGAGTTTTCCGGGATTCATCGTGGTGTGCAGCGTCTGCAGCATGAAACCGTCGCCCCGAGCGCCACGATGACGTCCGCCCGCTCCGGGTCCGTATTGCCGTAGATCGTGATGAGCTCGCGTCGCGCGTCCTGCGCTTCCGGCGACTGCGAGGCCACGAAGGCAAGGGTCTTGAAAGAGCGTGTCATACCTGCCGGTCCGTTTCCTATGCCAGCGCTTTCAATGGCTTATCGCGGTCGATTCGCATCGCCACCAGCGTTCGTCGGTTCGCCTTTTTTGGCACGCATCAACAACGAGTGCAAACGCCGCTTGAAGCGGCGCTGGGTCGGTTTCCTCATGGCGGATCCCCGGCTTCGTCGGAATGCGGTGCAGTCGCAAATTCACGGTGCCGCGCGGGCGAAATTGATAGCGCGCCCGACCGATGCTATTTGGCTGGGCAGAACCTTGTGCAGTCCGCTCGCGGACGCGCGGCAACACGTGGAGAAATGCAATGACATCCCAACCGGAAACCACCGTCACCGTGCGCAAGCTCGCAAACGGCCGATGGGGCTTCGTGGTGAAGTTCCGTGGCGTGACCTATCCAGTCCAGGGGCAGTTTACCTCGCAGCTCCAGGCGATCGCCGCAGGCCAGGCCGTCATCAAGGCGATGGACAGGAAAGCGTAGTTTCTGTCGTTCCGGACGTGACGGGTTCGAGCCGCGGACTGGAGCGAGGGGCGATTGAACCGAAGGGAAATCCTCGTGAAAGACGACGACGACCAACTGATCGAGACCCTCTTTCGAAACGGCACGCTGACCGTCGTGGGCATCGTGCTTTCATTTTCCCTGGGATTCGTCACCCAATGGACCAGCAACCCGATACCCTGGCAGATCATCGATCTGCCGGCGCTGCTGCTGCTCGTCCTCGGCATCGTCCTGCAGATCATCACGCTCAAGATCCTCCTGCATCCGATTTCGCTCAAGAGGACCAGCTACGACAAGGCCAACCGCCTGTTCATGTGCGGTGTCGTCGCCACGTCGAGCGGCGTCTTCATGGCGATCCTGACGGATTTCATCGAGCTGATGCAGAAATAGACCGCAGCTTGGGACGACCCTACGAAGGGACGGTCGGCGCGCTAGGTTGTCGGTGAGAAAATGGTGCGCCGATCGTGGCAAAAATCTGAACCGCGCTATGTATTGGGAAATAAACAAGAAAATCCCATCAACGGATTGTTCTCACCTCACCGAAAACATAGTTGAAATGTTTAATGATGGGCGCTCTATTAAACGCATCGCTCAATCCCTCGGCGTGAGCAGAGCCACCGTGAAAAAGTATCTGAGCCGTTCACGAGCAGCGAAAGGTAAGTGAGGAATTGTCTCGTATTGCCAAGTCGCCGGACGGCGGTGGAGCCCAAATCTTCCTGCGCTGTGCAGAGTTGGAATGTCCAATTTTTAGACATCGCGCGTTTGGACGAGCACGGGCCGATCCGTCTCTGTCGGCTACACATCCTCGGTACCTCTGCCGTGAGATTTCCAGCGTACGCCTACGCCGTAATAATTGCTGGAAGCAGCATCGCCCCATCCCAGAAAATCGACGCCATGTTTTTCATACCAATTGCGGAGTGTCTCCAGCGGACCAGCCGAAAGTCGCCCGCGCTCAAGATTCTGGATGATTGCGACTGTAAGCCCAGCTGCTTCGGCAACTTGGGCCTGATCCATTTCCAGTAAAGCACGCGCCGCGCGGAATGAGATCGGGAATTTCTGTGACCGAAAACCCTTCTTCACTTCCTCGCTTGCGTCCGGATTTTGTGGTGCCACCCATCTTGCTCCGGTTCGAAGTGGCTCCTTACCTATAGCCGTCTCGCCCAAGAGTTCGATGCCTTGGTTTAGATAAAAATCCACAATCAAAAGGTTTGTTTCCGTGAGCACTGGTCTTGAGCTCTCGGCAGCTGAAAGCGTGTTCTGGGAAGTTTTGGCCCGAGCGGCGGCTTCGCGCTGGGACAGACCTGTAAGCGCGCGGGCAGCACGGAGGCAATCGGAGGGTGCGGGAGTCCTCATTTACCCGACAAGCCGGTCGCCAATAAAAATGTCAACAAATGCTTTTGCATGCTTTATATGAGTCAAAAAATATATATTGTGACTGTTACGACTCATTACGATGAGTCGAAAAATTGGAGTGAACCAATGCGGTTTAGTGATTCGCTCATCGAGGGATGGTTTGGAATGCCTCGTGCGTCCCTTATCGAAGACCTCAGGAAACTAGCTTGTGACCTGGAAAGCGTCGACGGGTGCGTTCAAGCGCCCTCACCAAGTGTTGCCATTAACTCTTGGTCGCTGGCCAGACGTACCGTGCCTTGCTTGATAGGACGACCGATTGGACATCCATCGATCCGTGACGGGAAACAGGCGTTATCTAGTGAACTCTTCTATTTTGATCCGGAGCGCGGGATCGCGCGGACGATGTCTCGATGGTATCGGCTTGGAACGCGGGTTGATCCCGAGGGCTGGGACGAAGGCATGGGGGATCGGCCATGAGGGCTTGGATTTTCTCTGACCTTCATACCGAGTTCGATGTAGGGCTCGCCCCTCTGGCAGTTCCTGACGCTGATGTCTGCATTTGTGCGGGCGACGTCTGCGACCGTGGGCCTGCGAAGAGCGTCGTCTATCTGGGCGAACATGTGTCCCGGTTCATGCCGGTAATTCTGGTTCCCGGCAATCACGAGTTCTACCGCAGCTCGATCGTCGAAGGACTGAAAGAAGCGCTGGACACGGCTGCCGAGCGCTACCCCGACGTCCACGTGCTGAGCCGCTGCGCCGTCACCCTTGGCCGGTTTCGTTTCGTCGGTGCGACGCTGTGGGGCGATTTCAATCTTTACGGCAACATGAATTGGGCGCTCCACAGCGCACAAAACGAGCTGAACGACTATCGCAAAATCAAGATGTCGAAAGAGCCGTTTCGGCGGTTTACAGCAGGCCATGCAAGCGGTTTCAACCACATGGACAAGGACTTCATCCGAAGGACCCTTGACGAACCAGGTGCCGGCCCGACGGTCGTCGTGACGCATCATGCGCCGAGCGTCCTTTCTCTAGCTCCGGAATTCGTCGGCGATCCGCTGACGCCGAGCTTCGTCTCCAATCTCGAACCGGACATCGCCAAGTACCAACCTCTCGCATGGATTCACGGCCACCTGCACAATCGCAGCGACTACTGCATCGTAGACACCCGGGTGATCTGCAACCCGCGCGGCTATCCAGACGAACCGGTCCCCGACTTCGACCCAAGTCTTGTAATCGACCTGGGAGATCACGCAGTTGGCTAGACGTTCTGACAAGCGGTTTCGCTGCCCGTGGAAGCTATCAAAACCGAACGACGATCCCTATGTGACCCTGCCGGTTTACCTCGCCTATTGCGGGATCGCCGCGGCGCTTCGTTCTCGTAATCGGAAGAACTCGAAGTTCATCGCTATCCTGCAAATCCAAGACGACTGCTACTTGCCGATCTACTCCCAGGCCGCCGAGGTCTTTCTGATGGGGCTCTGGGAGGAGCGGGACTACAACCCGTGCGTCGGCGCTTGGGACGAAAAACGCCACAGGGACCAAATCGTGGCCCTGAACAAGGACCAGGCGATTTTCTTCGCGGGGCCCGGGCACGCGCTCGACACCGAGGCGTGGCTTCTCGCTGATGTCGTCGTGAGTGTCGCGCCCCCGACCAGAAGGCAGGCGGCGGCGGCGCTGCGGCGTTTCGGAATTCCAGTGACCGAGAGGGATGTCGAAATCCTGATTTCGGAGTCTTGGTCTCGACTGCATCATGCTTTTCAGACCCGTCGTCAGCCGGCTGCTGCGCTGGAACGGCTACGGCAGTATCCGCGCGCCGCACGTATTGCAGCGGACAACGAAGCCGAAGGACCAACGCTTGACGAAATGCATGGGTTTGGATCGCTTCTCGATTGGGGGCGCGATCTCGCGTTCGACCTCGAGGAATACAAGGCAGGACGAATCCCGTGGGGGGACGTCGACTCCGGTATCTTGATTTTTGGGCCGCCCGGTTCGGGGAAAACGTTGTTCGCCGGGGCATTGGCAAAGACGTGCGGCGTTCCCCTCATTTACGGTTCGGTTTCCAGCTGGCAGACGGCGGGTGCGCTGGATGAGCATTTGAAGGCAATGCGTGCCTCTTTTGAGGAGGCCAAGGGGAAAGCTCCCGCAATTTTGCTGGTCGACGAGGTCGACACGTTTGGAGACCGAAGTGAGACGGATCGGAACCGTGGCTACATGCGCGCCGTGATTGCCGCCTTTCTCGAGTTGCTGGACGGTTTCTACCGGCGCAAGGGGGTAGTGGTCGTCTCGGCGTGCAACAACCCGGAACAGATCGACCCGGCAATCCGCAGGGCGGGCAGGCTTGGTCAGCATTTTGAGGTGACGCTGCCTGACGATAATGCCAGGCTTTCAATCCTGAAGTATCACAGCGGCCTCGACCTCGATCCGAACCAGGCCGAGCAGTTCACCCTCGCGACCGAGGGTTACTCAGGAGCCGACATCGAGCAACTTGTACGGTTTGCTAAGCGATCGGCGCGCCGAAGAAAGCAAGACTTCGCTGGCGAGCACATCGTCGGAGAATTACCGCCGGCACCGGAGCTTCCGGCCGAATACCTTCGTTCCGTCGCGGTCCACGAGGCCGGACATGCCGTTGTCGCCGTCGAGCTCGGGTTCGGTGAATTGGTGAACCTGAAAATCGCCAGCTACGCCATCCCAGGCAATGGCAATCAGGTCGGCGGTGCGACCTACGCGATGCCGCGCCATATGCGCAGGACCAGAGCTGCCTACCTTGACGATATCGCCGTGTCGTTGGGAGGTATTGCCGCCGAAACGGTGGTATTCGACGCCTTCTTCGACGGCGCGGCAGGTTCTCATACCGCCGACCTGAATACCGTGACCAGAACCGCAACGCTCTTGGAGGCAGGTCTCGGCATGGGGCACACGTTGGTGGTGGCTGACAACGCCGTGGGCCGCCTCGACTTACTCCGCGCCAACGACCCCGGATTGCGGAAACGCGTACACGATGTCATCGCCAACGAGTTCGAAAGAGCTAAGGACATCATCAGGAATCGGCGTTCCGCATTGGACGAGATAGCCGCTCGGTTGATCCAGGCGAAGTCGCTATCTGGTGATGACGTCCGTGACATCATCGAAAGACATCGTCGGCCGACGGTCAGCCTCGCAAAGATTCCGCGCAGCATGGGAGCATAGCATGCCGAGGAAACGGCGGTTTGGAAAGACGGGAGGCTCTCGGTCGATCAAGTCGAAGCGGGGAGCGGAGGGACGCGCTGAAAACCGCTCTTTTGGGTCTGGTCTCGACGAGGTCGGGTTTCGTCCACTCGGGCGACGTATCTTGGTCTCCAAACAACGATCAGTCGGTGAGCCGGCAAAAACGCCGGCGGAGACCGGGACGGAACCGTCTGCTTCGACGGGCTGCCCCGTGCCACCCAATCATGACCCGTTGGGCTACGATACTCTCGATCCGTCGTGGGTACGGAAAGCGGCCGAAGATGCCTGGTCAGGTGCAGACAAGGAGGAGATCGAGAAGGAGGTCGATGCGGCGCTGCGGCGATGGAGGCTGAAGTAACGGATGTCGACGGGTTGTAGTTGGTTTTCGTCGTCCAAAATTTTGTCTGGCTGGCCAACCTGTAGAGGCTAACTCATAACGCTCAATTTGCTGGCCCGAATGCGAGGAACACGAATGTTCCGCTTCCCGAAGTCTGAAGCTCTCTCCGCCGATCGCTAGCCAATCCCGAGCAACGCGGCGAAACACGTCGAGTCGGCAATTGAGAAATGAAGTCGTCGGCTCTGTCGTCGCTATGATATGATCAACGCTGCTGATCCATGGGAGGTGGGAATGCGTAGCCTTTTACTCACCCTTTCTGCAGGCGCGCTTACGGCTTCGATCGCTACTGCCGCAGAGCCCCTGATCTTTCACACCGCGAATTTCGGTGATGATACCGTCGTCAGCCTTGGCCTCGTTGGAAATCGCCTCTCCGATCAGGCAGACTACGACTACGACGTGCTGATCTCGTTGTCGCAGAAGCACGATAAGAGCGGCGACGTTTACAGCGATCCAGGAAGGCATCGAGCACTCGTGAAGTGTTCCGATCCCGCCAGAGTTTCGGTCAGAGGGGTAGACTATGCGGTGTCCACATCGTTGGCCCGTGGGATCGATTGGAAGTCTGATCTCTGGGTTGCTGTCTGCAGCCCTTCCGTTTCATAGGGATGATCGGTTCGCCCGCTATCGCGACGATCGATGTACCAGACATCGATGGGCTCTCGTCTGCCGTGAAGCAGGGCTAGCGGCTGCTTTACCCAAGCTGCGGACGGTACGGTTGAGTGCAGGTGAGCGATCACGTCGGACGAAACAACCAGGGGCGTCGCGAGTGACTTCGCCATCGTCTCCAGCCGCTGCGCCACGTTGACCGTGTCCCCGATGACCGTGAACTCGCTATGACATCCGCTGTCCAGAACGCCCCCAACAACAGTGCCGTAGTGGAGACCGACTGCGGCATGTAACGCCGGAAGGCCGTTGCTGTTGCTGTGACGTTTCCAGTCGCTCAAGGCATCTACGAGTTCTAGGGCGCATGCAAGTGCGCGGTCCGCGTCTTTCTCGGTTGGTTTTGGATGTCCGAAGACGGCCATGACGCCGTCTCCGATAAACTTGTCGACGGTTCCGCCGTGCTCGAAAATGATTTGTGAAACAAGCTGTCGATATTCTCCAAGCACGAATGCCAACTCGGGAGCGGGAGCGGTCTCCGCGAAGCTTGTAAAATCGCGCAAGTCGACAAACATGATCGCCGCTTTCCGGCGCTGCAATCCGAGGGCGTCGCCACGTTCCTGCAATTCCGAGACAACAAACGGCGAGAAGAAGCGGGAGAGATTGAGACGCCGTC
This sequence comes from Sinorhizobium sp. BG8, assembly GCF_016864555.1. Taxonomy (NCBI): domain Bacteria; kingdom Pseudomonadati; phylum Pseudomonadota; class Alphaproteobacteria; order Hyphomicrobiales; family Rhizobiaceae; genus Sinorhizobium; species Sinorhizobium sp. BG8. The sequence goes on from NZ_CP044011.1 coordinate 2,429,748, forward strand.
GATCCGCCTTTATCGCCTCCCTCCGAGTTCGGTCGTGATCCCGGGCCAGGAGATAGATCGCGAATGCAGTGAAGCCGAAGCTCACCGTCAGCCCGAGGTCCTGGTTCATGAACGAGGCGAGCAAGGAGGCGACGTCTTCAGCCGGGTGGCGGGCAGCTGTGATCGCCAACATCGCAACCCAGGAAGTGAGTACGATTCCCGAAAAGACGAGCACCAGCCGTCGGTCCAGCTTCAGGCCAATGTGAACGAGCAGTATAAAGGCAACGGCGAGACCGGATGTGGTCAGGTTGTGGTTTTCGCTGACTGGGCCGCCCAAAATGTGCGCGTACAGCAGCAGCGCAACCAGCATGGCGTCCAGCACGACAAAGACAGTGTTCGGCCAGCTATTGCGCGGCACGTAACGGGTGGTGGCTACAGAAGCCACGCTGATACCAAGGTAGACGACAACGACCACGAGATGTGTGGTCATGGCTCCCTCGGTGCCTCCCAGCACGAGGTTGGCAACCAGAATCGCAAACGCCACGAACCGCAGCAGGATCGAACGTATCTCCCGATCTGAATCCCAGTCGGGGTGGAGCGAAGACTTCATGTCTGTGGACTTTGTTTGGTGGAACCTGGAGGCGTTGCGAGGCGGGACGATGGCCGCACCTCGCTGTTGATGTTATTTCACCTGTGTCACGGTGAGCTTGCCGTTAACGCGTTCTGCCACGAACTCGACAGTCGCGCCTTCCGTGAGCTTCTCGAGAAGCGCGTCGTCCTGGACCCGGAAAACCATCGTCATCGCCGGCATGTCGAGGTCCTTCAGTTCCTCGTGGATCAGGGTGACCTTCTTGGCTTTGGTATCGACCTTCTTGACCGTCCCTTTGGTGAACTCCGCCGCCAGAGCGCCATAAGCAGTAGCGAGGGAAAGAGCGGAGGCTAGGGTTACTTTGATGATCAGCTTCATTGCTTTAACTCCTTCGGATTGATTACTTTTTGGAGACGGTCACGTCGCCGTGCATTCCCGCGTCGTAGTGACCGGGGACCAGGCAGGCGATCTTGAAGGTGCCGTCGTTTGTGAATTTCCAGATGATCTCGCCCGATTGACCGGCAGCGAGCCGGATCGCATTGGGATCGTCGTGTTCCATTTCCGGGAACTTCTCCATCACGGCCTTGTGCTCCATGATCTTGTCTTCCTGGTCGAGAACGAACTCGTGATCCAGCTCGCCCGCGTTCTTGATGGCGAAGACTATGGTCTGGCCCTTGCGGACTTTGAACGTCGACGGAGTAAAGACCATTTTCCCGTCGTCGGTTTCCTTCATCGTGACTCGGATGGTCTGGGTAGCCTTGGCCTTGGTGCCGGGTTCGCCGACCGCCATTTCACCATGGCCGCCTGCGTGGCTGCCTGAAGCCAGCGCCGGGGAGGCGGCGGCGGCGAGAAGAAGTCCGAATACTGCAGCTTTCATTGCTTGTTCCTTTGAGTGGTTGAACATTGGCATGCGAGATCACCCGTGGTTCGAGTGTTTCGGTGTGATCTGGGTCTTTGCGTCTTTGGCTTTGGTCGTGTCGGGCAGTTCACCGGTCCACTCCCAGGCCTGGGTGCCGGGGGATTTTCGTACCAACCGGGATCGGCGTAATCGCCGGCAGAGATGCCCTCGCGCACCTTGACGACCGAGAACATGCCGCCCATTTCGATCGGGCCGTATGGACCCCATCCCGTCATCATCGGGACCGTGTTTTCGGGGATTTCCATCTCCATCTCGCCCATGTCGGCCATGCCGGCGGTCCCCATCGGCATGTATTCGGGGCGAAGCTTCCTGATCTTCTCGGCAACCTGCTTCTTGTCGACGCCGATGAAGGTCGGGATGTCGTGGCCCATGGCATTCATCGTGTGATGGGACTTGTGGCAATGGATCGCCCAGTCCCCGACGTATTTGGCATCGAACTCATAGGCCCGCATCGCGCCCACCGGGATGTCGATGCTGACCTCCGGCCAACGTGCCTCCGGCCGCACCCATCCGCCATCGGTACAGGTCACCTCGAAGTCGTAGCCGTGCATGTGGATCGGGTGGTTGGTCATCGTCAAATTGCCGACCCGGACGCGTACGCGGTCGTTTTTGGATACTACGAGAGGCGTGATGTCCGGAAACACTCGGCTATTCCAACACCACATGTTGAAGTCGGTCATTTCCATGATGCGCGGCACGTAGGAGCCGGGATCAATGTCGTAGGCGTTGAGCAGGAATACGAAGTCACGGTCGACGGGCATGAACTTGGGGTCCTTGGGATGGACTACGAAGAAGCCCATCATTCCCATGGCCATCTGCACCATCTCGTCGGAATGCGGGTGGTACATGAAGGTCCCGGACTTCACGAGGTCGAACTCGTAGACGAAGGTTTTGCCGACCGGAATATGTGGTTGGCTCAGGCCGCCGACGCCGTCCATGCCTGACGGCAGGATCATTCCGTGCCAGTGGATGGTGGTGTGCTCCGGCAGCTTGTTGGTGACGAAGATGCGCACGCGGTCGCCTTCGACCGCCTCGATCGTCGGGCCCGGCGACTGACCGTTGTAGCCCCACAAGTAGGCGGTCATGCCCTCAGCGATTTCCCGCTCAACCGGCTCGGCAACAAGGTGGAACTCCTTGACGCCGTTGTTCATGCGGTAGGGAAGCGTCCAGCCGTTGAGCGTCACGACGGGCGTGTAGTCTGGACCGGACGTCGGGCGAGCCGTGATCTGCGTCTCGGCGGTTTCCATGACTGCGGCCTCGGGCAATCCCATGTTGGAGGTTTTCGCCCAGGCCGTGGAGGAGACCAGTGCCGCGCCCGCGCCAAGTATCTGCCTTCTGTTAAACATCTTGGTGTTTCCTTTCTCAGTGCCCGCCGCCGCCGCTGTCGGCGGCTGCGGCAACTTCAGTCGCGCCGGACGACGCTCCAGCGCCACCGCCGTAGATCGCGGGAGCGAGGTTTGCCTCGGAGAGCCAGAAGTCGCGCTTTGCATTCACGGCGAGAAGGATCGAATTGACCTTCTCCCGACTGTCGGCGAGCAGTTCGAATGTGTTGGTGATCATCCCGTTGTAAGTGAGGAGGGACTCCTCCTCGACCTTGGTCCGCAGTGGCACCACATTGTTTCGGTAGTGGCGTGCGATGTCGTAGTTGGCGCGGTACGCCTGATAGGCGGAGCGCGCCTCGGAGCGAACATTGACGGACTTCTCGGCAAGGAGGTTTGCGGCCCGCATGTATGCCAGTTCGGACTTGCGCATTCGCGCCTTGCCGCTGTCGAAGATCGGAATGACGAATTCAAGTTCGGCGATTGCCGTTGTCTCGTGCTTCGTGTCTCCGTCTTCCCTTTCGCGCTCGGTCTCGAAACCGCCGATTAGCTCGAGGTCGGTCACGTATCGAGTCGCTTCGGTGAGCTTGTACGACTTTGCTGTCGCATCAAGGTCGAGCTTCGCCATCTGAAGATCGACTCGGCGCTGAAGTGCCTCGGCCTCGATCATGTCGTTCTTCATCACGCCCTTCGGCAGTGAGGGGAGGCGATTGGCGACCTGGTAGTCGACGTCAGAGCCCCACAGGCCCATCAGTCGCGTTAGCTCTTCCTTGGCAAGCCTCGCATCCAGTCGAGCTTTCGCTGTTTGACCGGCGAGTTCGGCGTAGAAGACATGCTCGCGCGCCTGGCTTCCCTTAGTCATCGCACCGGTTTCACCGAGCTTCTGGGCAAGCTCGGAGGCAGCATCGGCAGCCGCCTGGGCCTGGTTCAGCTGGGCGACCGTCTCCCATGCCGCGACGGTATTGATCCAGGCGCGACGTGTGTCTGCCGCGAGCTGTAGCGTCCGCTGAGCCGCGGCGAGTTGGGCGCGTCGATAGTTGGTGTCGGCGATGTCGACGTTCCGCTGGTGGGTCGCCAGGGCGAGGATGTTGGTGGCGATCACCCCCTCGATCGAATTGAACGCCTCCAGGCCGGGGGTCCCGATTCCGTTGAAGCCGATCCCCACGGTCGGATTGAGCAGCATGGTCGACTGCCACGCGTCGGCGGCCGAATCCCCGAGATCGGCATAGGCTGCCTGCAATCCCTTGTTGTTGAGGAGGGCCACCTGTACGGCAGTCTCCACATCGATGGTCTTTTTCGCCATCAATGTCTTCACTTGGGCGGACACAGCTCGCGCCTGCTGCTGGTTCTGCACCCAGACCGTCTGTTTGCCCGTGCTTTCGGCGGTCTTCGCCGAAACGGCTGAGAACCCTGCGTCCTTGGCGGCGTACTCGTTCGTGGACGCGCAACCAGCGAGCATCAGAGGAAATGCGGCCGCTACGGCGATCTTCAATGTCGTTTTGCTCATGACGCGTCTCCTTCGGGAGACTGCGCGTCGTTTTGCTGACGCCAGGGTTTGGGATCAACCGGTACGCGATGGGTGTAGCCAGCGAACGGGCTTGTGTAGCCTGTCGGGCGACCGGATAGCTGCGCGGACTCGGATTGCTGCGAGGCGACAACATCGGGAGGCAAGGTGGTAGCGCATCCGCTCGCGGCGAGCGGCAATGCGACCACGAAATAAAATGGTCTCATGGTAAAATCCGAATAGGAAATGGCATCGGCGGCTGCAGCGTAGTCACGCTCGCAATCGCACGCTCAGACCCGCTGGAGCGGGACAGACCTACTCAGAGATTGGGGGGCGCTGAAGCGGAGAAACTCCGCTCTGAATATGTGCGTCGTCGACGAATTCATGGAGGACAGCCAGGCGCGGGCCGCCGATTATATCCGTCTCAACGACGATCGCTAGGCTGACGCAGAACGCGTTGCAGCACTCCTGTTTGGAGAGCTCTTGATCGTCATCCGGATTGGAGTGGTGGTCCCCGTGTTCCTGGTGGACGTCGGACGTCGCGTGGTGACCGTCGGTCTGATCCGGCGCGACGGCAGACCAGCTTCCATGCATGGCAGCGGAAGCCGAAGGCAACGAGTATCCCGCCAGTGACGCAATGATCACCAAGCGAAGCAGAACCAGCATTTTCGACAATGTGATTCGAAACATACCCATGCCTGAGGACTACCATCGCCCTAATACTTGTCAATTGTCAGCTCCACACAACATCGCATTCCATCGACAGTGTGGCAGTTCGCGGAGTTTGATCACGTCGCTGTGGAAAGCATCGAATCTCTACACCTTGCCACAATGGCAAGGTCAACACCGTGGGCACAGGATTGTTGTTCGTCCAGCTTTCATCTACCAGCGGCTCTCGGCAACCACCTTATTGTATCGGCAAAGCGAGATGCTGGAATGGAGTGCGTACCTGGGGCTCTTTCTCGCGGCGTTCGGAGCCGCGACGATTCTGCCCTTTCAGTCCGAGCCTGTTTTGGTGGGTCTTTTGCTCGCCGGCGAGTTTTCACCTGTCCGACTGATCCTTGTTGCCAGCGTCGGCAACGTCTTGGGTGCTGCAGTTAACTGGGGCTTGGGACGCTGCATCGAGCGATACCGAGACAAGTCTTGGTTTCCCGTCAAGGAGGCCCAGCTGCAAAGAGCGGAAGGCTGGTACCGAAGGTTTGGGCGCTGGTCACTTCTGCTGTCATGGATGCCCCTGTTCGGAGACGCGTTGACCGTTCTTTCAGGCGTTTTGCGCGAACCGTTCTGGTCGTTTCTCATCTTGGTGAGCATAGCGAAAGCAGGTCGCTACCTGATTCTCGCCTTTGGTATGCTCGGAACACAATCCGTGTTTGGGTTTTGAAGCCTCGGCGCAGTTTAGGCGCTTTGCGCGCGGCGTACTCAATCACATCTTTCATCTCTCAGGAGTGGATCGAGACATACGGCTGCCTACGACCACTATTTTTTTAAGCTAGCGATGACCGCTGTTGGGTCCATAACGGACATAGATGGTCCGGTCACTGGAGGACGGCTTCGCGCCCCCTTATGTCAGCCGTTGAGACCAACTTGGCCGCTGCCCGAAAGCAGACATCGCTAGCGACAGGGGCGGGACGGGTTGATTGCGCCCATTGCGGTCATCAGCCCAGTGTTCCTGCAAATCGCTCTGGCCACTTCTCGCGTTGAAAGATGTCGCCTATGAAATCAATAAACACTCGGGTTTTGGTGGGCAGCAAGGTCCGGTTCGCATAGTAAATCGAAATAGGACCAGCGTCCGCGTACCACGCGGGTATCAGCCGGATAAGCTCACCATTCTCCAAGTAAGGCAATGCGTCCGATTTCGCGATCAAGGCGACGCCAAGCCCCAGAACAGCAGCCGATCGCATCGCTGCTGGGTCGTTCACCACGATCCTTTCCTTCAGCGCCGCCGACTGCTCTTCACCTGCGACGTTTCGCATCTGCCATTGTCGAATTCGACCTGTCCGCAATGAACGCATGACGATCCCATCTAGCTCAGTCAGGCCAGATGGGTCGTGAGGCGGAACGCGGTCCTGCATGTATGACGGCGAGGCAACCGCGATGATGTGGGCCGAGGCAAGGGTTTTCGCGATGATGCCCGGTGTCAACTCGAAACCGCCGCCGATTGCCGCATCGTACCCCTCAGCGATCAGGTCCACCTGACGGTTTTCAAACATCCATTCGGGCCTGATAAGCGGGTATCGACGCATGAATTCGGGCAACGTCGGAAGAATGTATTCAACTCCAAATGTGGGACTCATGCTGAGTTTCAGTACACCTGCCGGTTCGGTCTGTTCGTTAGATGCCTCGGCAATCGCACCTTGAAGGCTCTCCAGGTGATCACGGACCGAATGGAGGAAGCGCTCGCCCGCCTCTGTAAGTGCCAAACTCCGTGTGCTGCGCTGGAAGAGCCGAAGCTTCAGGTTGGATTCCAGAGCGGCGACGTTCCTGCTGACCGCTGCTGGCGTCAATCCCAGCCTGCGGGCTGCGGACGAGAAGCTGCCAAGCTCCGCGCTGCGAACGAAGGACTCCAGATTTGCCAGTGTTTCCATGAAGCATCTTTCAATGATTGCTTGAAATTAATAACAGTCAATTGTCTCTAATAATAGGGGAATAAGAGGGCGATATTCACTCCATCGAAACCAAGCAATGGAGTGATCGCAATGACCAACATCTCTTTGAAACTCTCCGGCAAGACCGCTCTCGTCACGGGCGGTTCCCGTTCTATCGGCGCAGCCATCGCAAAGCGCCTCGCGGCAGATGGAGCCGCAGTCGCCATTACCTACAGCGCCTCGCCGGAAAAGGCTGCCGCAGTCGTGAAGGAAATCGAAGACGCAGGCGGTCGTGCCATCGCCATCCAGGCCGACTCTGGGAAACCTGAATCCGTACGGGCTGCGGTTGCCAAGACGGAGGAAACGTTCGGCTCCCTCGACATCCTTGTCAACAATGCGGGAATCGCGCTCGGCGGCCCGATCGAGGACATCAAGTTCGAAGATTACGAGCGCATGATCGCGGTCAATGTGACCGGTGTGTTCGTCGGCACGCAGGAAGCCGCACGTCGTATGAAGTCGGGTGGGCGCATCATCCATATTGGTTCGTCCATGGTCCGGTACGCAGCCTTTCCGACAGCCTCTCTCTACACGCTGACGAAGGGAGCCGTCGCCGGCTTCAACCGCAGCCTCGTGAGAGACCTCGGCCCCAAGGGCATCACCGTGAACACCGTGCACCCCGGCCCGACCGACACCGACATGAACCCGGATGGAGGTCCCGTCTCGAAGATCGTCGGCCCCGGCATGGCGATTGGCCGCTACGGCAAGGACTACGAGGTCGCCAGTGTCGTGGCTTATCTCGCCAGCCCAGAGGCTGCCTTCGTAACCGGCGCTGACATCGTCGCCGATGGCGGCTTCACCGCCTGATCAGCAACCCAACCTGGAGACTTCCAATGTCTATCGGTATCATTGGAGCCGGCGAGATCGGCTCCGCATTCGCCCGCGCGCTTGCCCGGAACAGTATCGCCGCAACGATCTCCAACAGCCGTGGTCCCGACACATTGCGGGACTTCGCACAAGAACTGACGCCACACATCACGGCAGGCACTATCGAGGAAGCGGCCAAGGCCGATCTCGTGCTGGTCGCCGTGCCGTGGTCGAAGTTGCCAAAGGCATTGGCGGGTCTTTCTGATTGGGCCGGGCGCATCGTCATCGACGCCAACAACCCGATCGAGCGTCCTCTCTTCCAGCCAGCGGAACTCAATGGGCGATTGTCGACAGAAGTCTTCGCCGACCTGGTGCCAGGCGCTCGCGTCGTAAAGGCGTTCAACCATCTTCCTCCGCATCTGCTCTCTGGCGATCCGCGTGCCGAGGGTGGAAGCCGTGTCCTCTTTTACTCGGGAGATGACGCGAGGTCGAAGGCCGAAGTTGGTGCGCTGATCGCCAAATTGGGCTTCGCTGGGGTCGATCTCGGTCCGGTCTCGGTCGGTGGAAAGCTCGTGCAGTTCCCCGGTGGTCCACTCCCCGCACTCAACCTTGTGAAGTTCTGATGAAGAGATTTGTCGGGAGCGAACCCTTGCTCCCGACTGTCCCTTCTCCTTTGTCCGCATCGGGCCAATTTCCAGACCTCGGCGGCAAGAGCTCTGATGTCCGCCTTTCGTGTTGAGTGTGGCAGCGGACGGTGTGGTATCGGCCCCTTTGCGCCTTTATAGTGGTCATCGAGCCATCGGTCGCTGTTGCTGCAAAGCGGACATGACGCAGCAGCCACGTGGGGCGACGTTGCGCCAACCATCGTTCTGGCTCGCGTTTCAATCATTGCACAAGTAGGCATTCCGATGATCTGAGGCGATGCGAAGTTCGTCTCGACCGCACCTGATCGTAATTGCGAAGAGCTCGCGTCTAGCGTTGTGCGCTCGATACACGCACCAATCTTCCGACCTCTTCATCGGTCAGAAAATAAATCCCTCCCCCTGGACCAACCCTAACGTCGCGAATGCGCGCGCCAATATCAAAGACGAGGACCTCTTGCTGACCCGTGGGCTTGCCATCGGACATCTCTATCTTGCGGATACTTCGCCCTCGTAGGGTCGACACGAGGATATCGCCTTCCCAATCTGGAAATTCAGCACCGGCATAAATGGCCATTCCAGATGGAGCAACCGACGGAGTCCATTGGAACAGCGGGGATTCTATCCCCGGCAACTCGGCAAAGGGCGTGATCCGAGCAAAACTGTAATCGATCCCGTGGGTTGTGATCGGCCATCCATAGTTTCGTCCGGGAAGCATAAGGTTAATCTCGTCTCCGCCACGCGCACCGTGTTCGTTCGAATATAGACGCCCACTTCGTGGATCGACCGCCACGCCCTGCGGGTGGCGGTGTCCGATGGTGTAGAGCCCGAGCGCGGCGTCTTGCTTTTCCACGAAGGGATTATCTGCCGGCACGCTGCCATCCCGGTTCAAGCGAACGCTTTTGCCACGATGGTTGGAGATGTCCTGAGCGGCCTCGCGCCGGGCGAAGCCATCGCCGAGCGTGAACACTAGCGTCCGATCCTCAAGGAAGGCGATGCGTCCTCCCGAGACCGATGCACCTTGCTCGCCCGGGTCTGCGGTGAAGATGACCGCCGCTCCCTCGACACCTTTCTGCGTTAGTCGCCCTTTGACGAGGCTGGCTGTATCACCTCCCGCGAGCGCGTGGGAGAAGGACAGGTAGATACTCTGATTGACCATGAACTCAGGATCGACAGCGACGTCAAGCAGACGTGCCCCTAGAACATCAAAGTCCGAGACCGGCGCGATCGGGACAGCGCTTTCCTCGACCCTGCCGTCGCTTGCAGCCATCCGCAGGTTGCCGCCTCGCTCGGTGATCAACATTCGACCGTCAGGCAGGAACGCGAGAGACCACGGAAAGGGCAAGCCCGAAGCGAGCGTTTCCACCTTCAAACCGCTGTGCGATGAGGCGGCGATGCTCTGGACTGAGGGCCGGGTCAACGACGCCGCGAGGATGGCGACGATCCAGATCGAGCAGGCCGCCGAGACGACGGTGATTGTGGGCCGTGTGATATCCCGGAGCTCGAAGCGCTTGGTCAGGCATGAGTAGCTGATACCGCCAACGGCCCCGGCGGACGCTACCAACAGGCCGTCGATCCAGTGCCGTGTCCCCGCGAGGAAGACGGGCATCGGCGCGAACGCATCGATGACGCGAAAGGCTGCGTAGATCGCTGTCCAACCGCTGAGAGCATAAGCGACGGGTCTTAGCCCTCGATTCACGCCTCTGGAAACAAAGCTGGACAACGCGAATGCAGGTAGCAGTGCAAGCGAGATCGCCCCGAACACCGGAGCGAAGACGAGGAGGTCAGACACTGTGCTCGACATCCGGGTGCCCAGGTCCACCTCGTGGCCCAAGGCACTTATTTCCCGCAGGATGATCTGGGAATGAACAACGATGCCAACGATCATCGTTACCAATAGACTGATCAGAAACGCTATGACGACACGCGACCAAGGGTGTTGGCGACTGGCTTTGTTCATTCCTCGCTCCCTTCGATCAGTTCATGACAGCGCCGAGAAATCGGTGCTGACGCCGCGGTCTCGCCAGCGGGCAATGTCTTCGGCGGTCTGGTTCGAGTGCGATTCCCAGTAGCTATTGGCATCGCTTCCAAGGACAAGCCGCAGTGGAGACGTCGGATCGTCGACGGCGTCCAGAATGATCTTGGCCGCGATGGCGGGGTCTCCGATCTGGTTGCCAGCGGCGGCCGACAACTGGTGTTCGATCGGATCGACGACGGATGCGTAGTCCGCGATCCGCGTCTCCGGCCTCAGGATCGCGCCGCCCTCGAACTCCGTGCGGAAACCGCCTGGCTCAACGAGCGTCGTCTTGATACCGAGATGACGTACCTCGCCAGCGAGCGCTTCCGTCCAAGCCTCGAGCGCGAACTTCGATGCGCAGTAAGCGCCGAGATCGGACATCGCCACCAGGCCACAGATGCTCGTCATGTTGATGATGTGACCTGAACGATTGGCGCGCATTCCCGGAAGCGCGGCGCGGACGAGTTCGATGGCCCCGAAGAAGTTCAATTCGAAGGCCTGCCGAACCTGGTCGATCGACAGTTCTTCCACCGCCCCGTTGATGCCACGCCCTGCAATGTTGGCCAAGACGTCGATCCGGCCGAACCGTTCCACGGCGGCCTTCAACGCGCATTCGCGCGACGATGCCTCGGTGACGTCGAGGGCGACGGCAAGCGCGTGGTCCTCGTATCCTGAGATCAGACGCTTGAGCCGCTCGATGCGACGCGCGCCGACAACGGCGATATCCCCGCGTGCAAGCACGGCCTTGGCAAGCTCGTATCCGAATCCGGACGACGCGCCGGTGATGAACCAGACCTTTTCGTTCGCCATCTCGGGTCTCCTTTTCTCAATCGAATTATTTCAGACCCGGGCGTATTATCAGGATATCGCCCGGGTCCGCCTTCACGAGGTCATGCAGCCGTCATGTCGATGACGAAACGGAACTTGACGTCCTTGCCGACGACACGGTCGAAGGCTTCGTTGATCTGTTCAGGCTTGATCAGTTCGATGTCGGCCGTGATGTTCCGGGCAGCGCAGTAGTCGACGACTTCCTGTGTCTCGGCGATACCGCCGATCATCGAACCCGACAGGTTGCGGCGGGCCGTGTTGTTCAGCATTCCGTTGAAACCATTCAGGGCCTCAAGCGCGCCGACGTTGACGAGCGTGGCGTCGGTCTTGAGCAGGTTCATGAACTGCTGGATTTCGAAGGCCTTTGGAACGGCGGCGACAAGCAGATCGAAGCTGGACGCCAAGCGCTCCATGGCTTCGGCATCGTCCCAAAGCACGACCTCCTTGGCACCCATCTGGATGGCGCTCTCACGCTTGCCGGGAGTGGTAGTGAAGACGCTGACATCCGCGCCCTTGGCGACCGCAAGCTTGACCGCCATGTGGCCCAGACCACCAAGGCCAATCACTCCGACTTTCTGACCACGGGATGCTTTCCAGTGCTGGAGCGGCGAGAAGGTCGTGATGCCCGCGCACAGGATCGGGGCCATCCCCGCCAGGTTCACACCCGGAGGAATGCGGATCACGAACTTTTCCGTGACAACGATGCCCGTGGAATAGCCACCGAAAGTCAGTCCGCCGGATACCTTGTCCGGCGCAGCGTATGTCAGTGTCTTCCCGTTGAGGCACGCATGCTCGCGGTCATTGAGGCATTCGACGCAGGTGCCGCAAGAATCGACCAGGCACCCGACGCCGCCGATGTCGCCGACCTTGAATTTGGTGACGTTCGCGCCGACCGCCGTAACCCGGCCGATGATCTCGTGGCCGGGAACCATCGGATAGGACATCTGCCCCCACTCGCTTCGCGTCATGTGGATGTCCGAATGGCAAATGCCCGAATACAGGATTTGCATGTGGACGTCGTTCGGGCCGACTGCGCGGCGGTTGATCTCTGCAGGTGCCAGTCCGCTCGTAGCGCTCTGTGCCATCCAGGCCCGCGCCTTGGACGCATCGAGATTTCCGGTGGGCGTACTGGTGGCCTGGGCCTGCGCCGATCCGGCGACCATCCCCGCAAGGATAGGGGCTGCGGCGACGCCCGCACCGCCAAGGAGAAGTTTGCGGCGGCCGAGCAGGGCCTCCTGTTCGCTATGGTTCGGGTCGTTACATCTGCTGCACATGCGGTATCTCCATCATGGGTTTCGGGGACGTTTAGGCATGCGACCGCCCTTCACGGCCTCGGGAGGTACCGTGTTGATGCAGTCCTGGTCGTCGGCGGGCTGGGAGCGCCTACCGACAGTGATGAGGCCGCGCGGTCATCTCGCGGCCAGTCGGTAGCGAAGGTGGACGACATCCCCCTCGAGACGCTCGACGGCATCTAGCCTCAGCGCTCTCGTCGTCCCGCCAATGCGGTCGAACAACGTCGGAGCGTCGACGGCTCCATCCGCGACGGGCATCACCAGCAGACTGATCTCGTCGATCAGGTCGTCGGCGAGGAAAGCACCATTGATGCCGCCGCCGCCTTCGAGAAGAAGCCGCTCGATCCCGAACTCTTCAGCCAGGATCGATAGTGTCTTCCGAAGATCGATGTCGTCGGCTCCGGCGAAGATGTATGAGATGCCGTCGCGGCGGAGTTCCGCAAGATGGTCGTCGGACACCTTTTCCGTCAGAACAACGACGAGCGGATCGCCATTCGCATCCCCCTTGTTCAGGTGAAGCTTGCCGTGGCGGTCGAAGGCAATGCCGTACGGCCCTTTAACTGCATTCGGTGCTTTCCAGGTTGACCTCGGAAAGCGCTCGGAAGCCTTTAGCGGGCGCGGTTCACCTTCCTCGAACTCCGCCATGGTGGCACGGCCGACGATCCACGCATCGCCGTTCAGGCGTGCGTGAACCTGTTCGTAGATGTCGGCCACGTCGATCTCATCAGGCCAGTCCGTCACGACGATACGGCCGTCGATGCTCGACATCATATGGAGGATGACGTGCGGCTTCATCGCTATGGTCCTCAGTATTCCTGGGCGGTCGGACGGAACAGGATTTCATTGACCGCGACGTCTTCAGGCTGCTCGATGGCAAACGCCACCATCCTTGCGAAGCTCTCGGCCGGAATGGCGATCTTGTAGAATTCCTTGATCGCCGCGGCCGTCTCGGCATGCGTGACGCTGTCCGGCAGTTCCGTTGCGACGGCACCCGGAGACAGGATCGTCGTGCGAATGTTGTCGGCGGCGACTTCCTGTCGGAGGCCTTCTGTGATCACCCGAACGCCGTGCTTGGTGGCTGCATAGACTGCCGTGCCCGGAGTGACCTTGTGGCCCGAGACAGACGAGACGTTGATGATATGGCCGCTCTTTTGCGCCTGCATCTTGGGGAGGACGGCGGCGATGCCGTATAGAACGCCCTTTAGGTTGACGTCGATCATGCGATCCCAGTCCTCGACCTTGAGGAGGCCAAGCATGGAGCTGGGCATCAGGCCAGCGTTGTTGAGGATCACGTCGACGCGACCAAAGGTCGTGACCGCCAGATCGACCAGCGCCTGAACGTCTTCCAGCTTCGTGACGTCGGTGGCCTTCGCGACCGCATTGCCGCCTCCAGCGACGATGGATGCCGCGAGCGCGTCGATGCGGTCAGCACGGCGGGCTCCGAGCACGAGTTTCGCACCCTTGGTCGCAAGCATCCTTGCGGCTGCCTCGCCGAGACCACTGCTGGCTCCGGTGATGACGACGACCTTGTTTTCGATACCTGCTGACATGGGATATGTCCTTTCTGTCTGTGTCGCTGCATCGCAGCTTCGGTGACTTGAAAGATAATCCCCTTCACGTCTGCGGATTAGTCCGTATAATCTCAATGTTATTTTGAGAGGAATTCAACAATGGCCATCGGAAGCCTCAACGACATGATCGGCTTCGTCGCGGTCGCGCGGGAGGAAAGCTTCACCAAGGCGGCGGCCAAACTCGGCGTCACCACGTCAGCCCTCAGTCACACGATCCGGGGCCTCGAGGAAAAGCTGGGCATCCGTCTTCTAACGAGAACCACAAGGAAGGTCGCCGCGACAGCCGCCGGCGAACGCCTGTTGCGCTCCATCGGCCCGCTGTTCGACGAGATCGAATTCCAGATCGAGGCACTTGGGGAGCTTCGGGAACGTCCGGCGGGCATCGTGCGTCTGACCTGCACGGACCATGTCAGCGAGTATGTGCTCCGCGACAAGATCGCCGACTTCGTCAGAGCTTACCCGGAAATCAAGGTCGAGATTTTCCAGGATTACGGTCTGACGGATATCGTCGGTCAGCGTATCGACGCCGGGATCAGGCAAGGCGACCTGCTGGCCAAAGACATGATCGCCGTTCGTATCGGCCCAGACTGGCGTTTTTCGCTGGTCGGCACGCCTGAGTATTTCGAGCGTCATGGCAGGCCGCAGACACCACATGATCTAACGGGCCATAACTGCGCTGGGCTTCGGCTGACGACAAGTGGCGGGCTATGGGCCTGGGATTTCCAGGAGAATGGCAAGGAGTTCAGCGTCAAGGTCGATGGCCAATTGACGTACAACACGATCCTGCCGGGCCTCCAGGCGGCGCTCGACGGCATCTGCCTTGCATACGTCCCCGAAGACCTCACGGAGCGATACATCGCCGACGGTTTGTTGGAAGAAGTGCTGCCCGAATGGAGTCTACGGTGCCAGGGTTTTCATATTTTCTACCCAAACCGGCGGCAGCCTACACCAGCATTCGCCGCACTGCTGGAGTCTTTGCGCCATCGCTGATCACGGCGATCGCCGTCACGCGGCGTCCGGCGTTCGATAGTCGGATGGCGCAACGAGATGATCGTCACGGGCGACCAGGTTTCGCCGTGTCAGCCATCCATGGCCCCAGTCCCGCAACCCGAGCAGAATGGGCGCGAGAGTTCGGCCTTCCTCACTGATCGAGTATTCCACCTTGGGCGGGATGACGGCGAATACTTTGCGTTCGACGAGACCGTCATCCTCTAGTTCGCGAAGCTGCTTGATCAGAAGGCGCTGCGAACAGTCACCGAGCTCCCGCTTCAGTGCATTGAACCGGAGAGTGCCCTTGAGCAGGTGGTACAGGATCATGCCCTTCCACTTCCCGCTGATGAGATTGAGTGCGGCGTACATCGTGCAGCCCGGCACTTCATCGTAGTTCCTGTCCTTTTTCATCGTCGCCTCGCTTACAGTATACTTTTGGGCACTATATGCTTTTGATTACCGTATTTTCATTTTGGATGCCACTTGCCAAATGCATGTGACCGATCGCTTGACGCAAGAGCGATATGGAAAACCATGCAAGGAGCTTGAAGCATGCCCAGAATTGTACGTTTTCACGAGTATGGAGGGCCTGAGGTTCTCCGCATCGAGGAAATCGACGTCGCGCCGCCAGCGGAAGACGAAGTCCAGATCGCTGTGAAAGCCATCGGCCTCAACCGAGCCGAGGTCATGTTCCGTCGCAATGCCTATGTCCAGCAAGCCGAGTTTCCCTCGATGCTGGGTTACGAGGCTGCGGGCAATGTGATGTCCTTCGGGTCTACCGTCACCGGGTTTACGAAGGGCGATGCGGTAAGCGTCATACCCACGTTGGACATGGCGCGTTGGGGAACGTATGGCGAGGTCATCAACATTCCGGCCCGACATGTCGTCATGCATCCGGAAAACCTCTCCTTCGAGAAAGCCGCCGCAACCTGGATGCAATATGTCACGGCATGGGGTGCGCTGATTGAACAGGCTAGGTTGTCGTCAGCGGACTTCGTCATCGTGTCGGCGGCCTCGAGCAGCGTCGGTCTGGCCGCGTTCCAGGTTGCCCGGAGCGTTGGAGCCACGGTGATTGCCACGACACGGACCAATGCCAAGGCGGCCGCACTCCGGGAAGCTGGCGCGCATCACGTCATCGCGACGGCGGAAGAGGACCTGGTTGACCGGGTCATGGAAATCACCGACGGGAAAGGTACGCGTGTCGTGTTCGATCCGATCGGCGGACCCGCTATCGCACAGCTTGCGGATTGCATGGCGGTAGCCGGGATTTTGCTGGAGTATGGCGCTCTCAGCCCGGACGCAGGACCATTTCCTCAGTTCGCCGTCCTGGGCAAGAGCCTGACGCTCAAGGGTTATTTGTATAATGAGATTGTCGGAGACAACGGCATCTTGGAGCGCGCGAAGGCGTATATCAGCGACGGACTGCGCTCGGGCGCGCTCGACCCCATAATCGCCCGGACCTTCCCCTTCGAACAGATTAAGGAAGCAACCGCCTTCCTTGAGAGTAACGAGCAGATCGGCAAGATCGTCGTCACGCTCTGATCCGGTATTCGGACTGCGCTATTTCGCGGGTAGTCCAAACTCCCGCGGGGTAGCCATGGCGCGTTTGCGCCGCCCGATCGGGTATTCAGGCATCGCATTTGGCTATCGAAGACAAACCCGACGCGACGGCCACCGAGCGAGAGCTTTGTAGAATACTCGATGTCCGCAATGGGCGAATCCCAGACCTCGGCGGCGAGAGCTCCAATGTCTGCTCTTCGTGTTGAGTGTCCTGATAACGGATGGTAGGCGATCGGCCCCTTTCGCGTCAGCTTCGCGCCCGCATCTCGGTCGTATCGGCCCTCATCGCGCTCGGCCGAAAGCGGGCATAGCGATGCGGTAGCGTCATGTCTTTTGCGCGCCAAAAAGGCGACATGTATACAAGTGCGCGCACTTTGTGCCCGGCCGAGCGCCGAGATTCGCAGATGATGCAGGTGCGACTGCCATCATGAACGATTGGAAGAGCTCAGCCGGAAAGTGCGGCCAGCAGTTCAGTGCCGAGATGCGACTTCATGAATTTTTCTGGCCCGACGAGGTAGTAGCCACGCTCAGAGGTCAGCGGCTCGTGGTCAAGCTCGACGAGCAGGCCACTTGACACCAGGTCGTCGATGACGCCCCGCCATCCGAGAGCGACGCCGTGCCCTAACAGGGCCTCGTGGATGGCGATGCCGTGATTGGACACCTCGATGCCTGGTGCGGCGCGAATTGCGTGGGGAGCGCGGCGCGATTTCCAATCATTCCAGTTAAACCAACGCCTCTCCGAGTCCTCGAGATGGATCAGAGGCCCTTGCATGAAGATGTCCCCCATCGACAGAGAGGCGAGCTTAGTCGCGACGGAGGGGGCCGCAATCGGGACCACCGCTTCCGGGATCAATAACCTGGCCTCCATACCGTTCCAATGACCGTCACCGAAGAGGATTGCGCAGTCGACGTTGTCCATTGAAATATGGTGGTCGCGTTCGGCGGTCACGACCCTGACTGAGAGATCACTATCTCTGTTTCGCAGGTTCGCAAGTTTCGGCATCAGCCAGAACATCGCCAAGCCCGGATAGGTGCCGAGCGTCAGACTGGGTCCATTCGCCCGCTCCCGCAATGATCGGGTAGCGGTCGCGATATCGGCAAGGGCGGATGCGATCCTTGCATGGTAAGCGAGAGCATCGGCGGTAGGCGTGGTGACCCCGCCATTCCTCTCGAACAGCGTGAGGCCAAGGTCATTCTCCAGTGCCTGTATCTGATGGCTGATCGCTGGCTGACCGACGTTCAACTCTCGCGCGGCGGCTGTGAACGTTCCCAGCCGAATGCATGCTTCAAATACACGAAGAGCCTTTAAAGGCGGCAGATCACGCATTGACATCCCTAAGCACGGTACTCAAGCGATGACCTTACCATCGAAAAAAGTAATGGCGACATGATATTTTGCGCCATATCAGAATGGTCAGTTTCGTGGCAGATTTTGGCATCGAGGAGACCGCTTCTTCTGCGGTGGAAATCTGGATTTGAGCATCATGCTTGAGGAACTATTTGATTACATCGTCATCGGCGCGGGAACGGCAGGTTGCCTGCTGGCCAATCGTCTGAGCCGCGATCCCACCATGCGAGTCCTGCTTCTCGAGGCGGGCAAGAAGGACAACTACCCCTGGATTCATATTCCCGTGGGTTACCTGTACTGCATCGGCAACCCACGGACCGACTGGCTTTACAAAACCGAAGCGGACCCCGGCCTCAATGGCAGGACGCTCCGCTATCCGCGCGGCAAGACGCTCGGTGGATGCTCGTCGATCAACGGCATGATCTACATGCGCGGACAGGCCCGCGATTACGACGCCTGGGCGACGGCGACTGGAGACGACAGTTGGTCTTGGAACGCGGTGTTGCCAAAATTCAAGGCGCACGAAGACCATTACAGGATGGACGGCGGAGCCGATCCAAAGACGGGCGGCAACAGCCGCTTCTCGGACATGCATGGCCATGGCGGTGAATGGCGCGTTGAGAAGCAAAGGCTCCGTTGGGACGTGCTCGAGGCCTTCGCCGAGGCCGCAGGCCAAGCCGGATTTCCCCGAACCGACGACTTCAACAGCGGCGACAACGAAGGTGTCGGCTATTTCGAGGTGAACCAGCGCTCCGGTTGGCGCTGGAATGCGTCGAAGGCTTTTCTGCGCCCGGCGAGAGCCCGCAAGAATCTGACGATCCTGACGGAGGCCCATGTCGAAAAGCTGGTGATCGACACCAATCCGAATGGCGGCAAGGTCTGCAAGGGAGTGATCCTGCACCACTCCGGCCGCCGGGTTGAATTTTCGGCACGCCGCGAGGTCATCTTGTCCGCAGGTGCCGTCGGATCGCCTCAAGTTCTTCAATTGTCCGGCATCGGCCCGGCCGCTCTCCTGCAAAAGCATGGCATCGACATCGCGGTCGACCTGCCCGGTGTCGGTGAGAACCTCCAGGATCACCTGCAAATCCGGGCCGTCTACAAGCTCAAGGGCGCGCGCACGCTCAACACAATCGCGAATTCAATGATCGGAAAGGCGATGATCGGTCTCGAATATGCGATGAAGCGTACCGGACCGATGAGCATGTCGCCGTCGCAATTGGGGGCCTTCACCCGATCCGACCCAAGCCAGGCCCATGCCAATCTCGAATACCACGTCCAGCCTCTGAGCCTCGATGCCTTCGGCGAACCTCTGCACGACTTTCCGGCATTGACCGCAAGCGTGTGCAATCTCAATCCGACCAGCCGCGGCAGTGTCAAAATCCGCTCCGGCCGGATGGAGGACGCACCGATGATTTCCCCGAACTATCTGGCGACAGCAGAGGATCGGAAAGTCGCGGTGGACAGCTTGAGGCAGGTCCGCAAGATCGCCAGCCAGCCCGCTCTGCGCAAGTACGAGCCGGAGGAATGGAAGCCGGGTCCGCAATTCCAAACGGACGAAGAACTGGTGAAGCTCGCAGGCGACATAGCCAACACCATCTTCCACCCGGCGGGCACCGCCAAGATGGGAACTAATGCCGACCCCATGGCCGTTGTCGACAGCCGCCTGCGGGTACGAGGCATCGAAGGCCTTCGCATCGTCGATGCCAGCGTCATGCCGACCATCGTCAGTGGCAACACCAACTCGCCGACCCTGATGATCGCCGAGAAGGCAGCCGGGATGATCATCGAGGACGCGCGCCACGTCGCCGTTGCCTGAACCCCAAAACACATTTTCTGGGAGAATACGACAATGCGTGAAGCTCTTCCTTTCCATGGGGTCAAGGTCGTCGACTTCGGGCAGTACATCGCGGGTCCGGCCGTCGCCATGATCCTTGGCGATCTCGGCGCGACCGTCATTCACATTGACCCGCCCAACGGTACTCTTTGGGACAGCCCGGCTAACGCGACGCTGAATCGCAACAAACTGCTTGTCGAACTCGACCTGAAAACCGACGGAGGCCGGACCGAGGCGCTGACGCTGATCGCCGAGGCCGACATAGTCATCGAGAACTTCCGCCCCGGCGTCATGAAGCGCCTCGGCATCGACTTCGCCGCGCTGCGGCAGACACGCCCCGAGCTCATCACTGTTTCCATCCCCGGGTTCGCCTCCAATGACGAACTTCGCCGCGAATGGCGGGCATTCGAATCCGTTATCGCGGCGTCTTCTGGCGTGTTTACGGACATGGGACTGAACCGGGTCCTGATGGGCGTGAACCCTTCCTTCTCGCCGCTGCCGCTGGCTTCCGCCTATGGCACGATGCTGGCCGCGTCCGCTGCGGCGCTCGCCCTCCAGGCCCGTGCGAAGACGGGCCTTGGCGATCAAATCGAAGTCCCTCTCGCCAGCGCCGTCATGGAGGGACTTTGCTACAATTCGATCAAGATCGAAGACTATCCCCTCCGTTACAAGACCCAGCGCGAACAGGAAATCGAAAGACGCCGTAGCGAAGGGCTGCCGATGGACGTTACCTACGACGATCTTCAGGCCTTCCTCGACCCCTTCTACCGCAGCTATCCATGCAAGGATGGCCGCAGCTTTTATGTCGTCTGCCCGAGCCACAAATTCCATGCCAAGCGGTGTCTGCAGACACTTGGCATCTACGACGAGCTCGTCGCCGAGGGCCTTCAGGAGGAACCCGACACTTATCTCCCCACCTCGGAATGGTCGTCCGATGTCTCTCTGGGGGTCTATCCACTGCCAAAATTCTGGGCCGACAAGATTTCCGAGCGGATGAAGACCGTCTTCCTGACCCGGACGGCGAAGGAATGGGAACGCATTTTCGGCAAGGGGCAGTTTCCTGGCGCGCCGCACCGCTGGCTGCAGGAGTGGATCAGCGACGACCACGCCGACATGGCGGGGCTGATGATAGAGGTCGACGATCCCGTCTATGGCCGGATGATCCAGCCCGGTCCGATGGCCTGGCTCGAGGAGAGCGGCGAGGCCATGCTGGAACCGACACCCCGACGGAAGGCCGATTTCGACGAGGCGCTGTCGACTTTGCGGGCGGTGGGCTCCACGCTTCCGAAGAGTGCCGTGGCGAGCGAGAAGAAGTCAGGTTGGCTTGATGGGGTCAGGGTTCTCGACCTATGCAACGTCATCGCCGGCCCGCATTCGGTCTCATATCTCTCGCGCTTCGGGGCGGAGGTGATCAAGATCGATCCAGCGACGCCGCTGTTTGACTGCTGGAACACCGTCATCTTCGGCATGACCCATATGCGCGGAAAGAAGTCGGTGCTGCTCGACATCGGCTCCCCGGATGGAAGGAAGCTGTTCGAGGAACTCGTTCGTTCCGTGGACGTCGTTGTCTGGAATGCGACCGACCGCCAAGTCAAATCGAATGGTCTCGACGCAGAAGGCCTGAAGAAAATCAATCCCGATGCCATCTTCTGCCAGTTAGATTGCTTCGGCGGCGTCCGGAAGGGCACGCGAACCGACTACCTTGGCTACGACGACCTCGTCCAGGCGGCGACCGGCATCATGCTCCGGTTCGGTGGCTCCATAACGACGCCGGAGGAGCATGCCCATGTCGGCACGATCGACGTGATGTGCGGCTTCGGTGCGGCGCTCGGCGTTGCCGCCGCGCTTTACCAGAAGCAAATGACTGGCAAGGTGGGCCGTGCACGCACTTCCCTCTCGGCTTTGAGCGGGCTGGCGCAGATGCCGTTCTGCTTTGATTTCCAAGGCCGCGCACCTTTCGACGAGCCGTCGGGTCCGGCTGCCCGCGGATACCATGCGCTTCATCGCCTCTATAGGGCCGAGGATTGCTGGATCGTGATCGCCGCCTCGGAGAAGGACCTGCCGCGTTTCAAAAATGTCGAGAGTCTGGAGAGGATAGCCGCGATCGCCGAGCGCGAACGCTTCGAAGTCCTGAGCGCGATTATTGCGACCGCTCCGGCGAAACTATGGATGGAGCGCTTTCAAAAGGCAGGCATCGGAGCCGCGATCTGCGACAACATCGAGGCGATCCGTGCCACGACCTCTCGTCCGGCCGACGGCACGCCTGGCACCGATCGCGGCAGCTACTCCTTCTCCGTCTATGCCGATCACCCCAGTGGGCACACGGTGACACATCTCGACCCTTATGCGGTCCGGCCCGTACATGGCGTAATCTATGCGCGACCGCCCGCCGAAAAGTATGGCGCGTCGACCCGAGAAGTCGTCAAGGCTCTTGGCCTGACCGACGCTGCCGTCGATGAACTCTTCACTGGTCGGACGATCAGTGAAAGCTGGAGTGGAGAATACCTTCCGAGTTGAACTTTATCTTCTTGTGAGCTTGTCGTTACGCAAGAGCTAGAACGCGGCCGCTATGGCCCGACGCCAGACGTGGGCACATCGGTGGCACGACCGCCTCCAACTATTTCGCGCCAGAAGTGGACAGGCCGGTGACGGCCCGGTGAATCCTTGCGTCACGTGTTTTCCTGAAGGCCACGGTGGCCGAAGGAGAACTCAGATGGGTATTGCACAATACGATCCTGCCGCATTGGGCCGACCGGCATGGAACGCCGGCCGAAAGGTGGGCGTCAAGAAGCCCCTGAAACAGCGCCAGATTTGGGCGATCCGCTTCTTCCTAGACCGGGAGGGGCACATGAGAGATCGCGCGCTGTTTGATCTCGCAATCGACAGTAAGCTCCGGGGCTGCGATCTCGCTAAGATCAAAATCGGGACCCTCGTCACAGGCCAAGAAGTTCGAACCCGCGCCATGGTCGTTCAGCAGAAGACCAGTCGTCCCGTACAGTTCGAGATCACGACCGAAGTGAGGGCAAGCCTGCTTGCTTGGCTTGAACGGAGAGGTGGAACAGTTGACGACTACGCCTTTCCCAGTCGTGTCGATCGTGCCGATCATCTTAGCACTCGTCAGTATGCCCGGTTGGTCGATGAGTGGGTGACTGCCATTGGGCTAAGACGCGAAGACTACGGCACGCACTCGCTTCGACGCACGAAGGCCGCGATGATCTACAAAGCGACGGGCAATCTTCGTGCAATCCAGATATTGCTCGGTCATACCAAGATTGAGAACACGGTCAGGTACCTTGGTGTGGACATCGAGGATGCGCTGGAACTAGCGGAGCATACCGAGATTTGACGGAGTGCGGCCCTGCACATAGCGGGGCCGCACCTCCCAGAGCGATGTTTCCGTGTTTGCAGACTGCGCGGTCGGCTATGCGCCTTCTACTTCGCCATTCAGCGCATTCGAGTTCCCGCCTAAAAGCGGACATTCCGCTCAACCGTCGAGCATACTCGTATTACACAACGGCAGCCGCTGCGCCTCAACTTCTATAACGAACGGCCTCGACGAATAGAGTGAAGGCCGGGGACGAGTGCCGCCTGCTCGGATAGTACAGGTGATAGCCGGGAAGCGGCGGCGTGCTTTCCTCCAAAACCCTGATTAGACGTCCGGTAGCAAGGTGATCCGTCACCTGGTCGAGGGGCATGTAGGCGAGCCCCAGTCCATCAAGTGCGGCATCAAGGATCAGGTCGATCGTGTTGAAGACCAGCGGGCCGTCGACATGGACCCTGACCTCGCGCCCTCGCTCGATGAATCGCCACGCGCTCAAGACACCAGTCGTTGGAAGACGCAAATTGATGCCGCGATGATCGATGAGCTGCTCAGGATTGTCAGGAACGGGATATGTCGTGAAGTATTCCGGAGAGCCGACGATCGCCATCGGCACATCCGGGCTCATCCGGACCGCGATCATATCCTTGGCAACCTGTTCGCCCAGTCGAACCCCAGCATCGAAACGATCGGCAACGACGTCGACCAAACCATAATCGACGATCACCTCGACATTGATGTCGGGATATTTCGTCAACAATCGTGTGAGTGCGGGCCGAATGATGGTTTTCGCCGCATGTTCGACCGAGGTGATGCGGATCGATCCTGCTGGTTTATCCCTGAACGCGCTCAGGTCCGCGAAGCTCTGGTCGAGCTCGCGGAGCATCGGCGTCAGTGTTTGCACCAGCCGTTCGCCCGCTTCCGTAGGCGCAACGCTACGCGAGGTTCGCGCCAGAAGCCGGACACCCAGCCGCTCTTCCAGGCGACGGACAATGCCGCTGAGCGCAGACTGCGAGAGCCCGAGCTTCAACGCCGCCCGCGTAAAATTGCGTTCATCGGCCACCACGACGAAGGCCGTCAGGTCAGCCATATCCTGTCTATCCATCAATCATCTCAGTGATAGGTTCATGCATTTCTCTATCATGGAATGATAGGCGGGTCGGCGGTATCTTTCCAGTCATCCACTTCTGGCGCGAAAGCGGCCAGAGACAACAAGAGGAGATGACAATGGGAAAGATCAGTTTCGTGAACTCGAACAACCCGACCATCACCATGTCGGCATTCATCAACTTCCCCACAGGTTTCAGCGAGGGCGGCAAGTATCCGGCCGTCGTCGTGTCCCATCCGGGCGGCGGCGTGAAGGAGCAGACTGCCGGGACTTACGCCCGTAAGCTCGCTGAGGCGGGCTTCGTAGCGATCGCTTATGATGCATCCTATCAGGGCGAGAGTGGCGGCGAACCCCGCCAGCTCGAGAACCCTTACATTCGCACCGAAGATATAAGCGCCGTCATCGATTACCTGACGACGCTTGCCTATATCGATCAGGATCGTATCGGCGCGATGGGCATCTGCGCAGGTGCTGGCTACACCGCCAATGCCGCTATCCAGGATCGCCGCATCAAGGCCGTCGGCACCGTCAGCGCGGTGAATATCGGCTCGATGTTCCGCAACGGTTGGGAAAACAACGTCAAGGACATCGACGCTCTTGCCTATATCGAGGCGGGCTCGAATGCCCGGACCACGGATGCCGCCAGCGCCGAGAAGGGCCGGATGCCGCTCGCACCGCTGAAAGAAGAGGATGCGCCGAACGAAGAACTGCGTCAGGCCTGGGAATACTACCACACGCCCCGCGCCGAATATCCGACCGCTCCCGGCTTTGCCACGCTACGCAGCCTCAACCAAATCATCACCTATGATGCCTATCACATGGCCGAGGTTTACCTGACGCAGCCTCTGCAGATCGTGGTCGGCAGCAAGGCTGGCAGCAAGTGGATGAGCGATGATCTCCTGAAGCGTGCGGCATCGCAGGACAAGGCGCTTCATGTCGTTGAAGGCGCAAACCACATGGAACTCTATGACGGTGAAAAATACGTCACCGAAGCAGTGTCGGTACTCGCACCATTCTTCCAAACCAGGCTTGTGGCCATAGAGACTTCGCGGCAAGCCGCTGAATGACTGAACTCCGGTGAACGGCTCGTGTGGCGCACTAAACGGAACAGGAGAGACACATGGAAACGGTTAGCATTCGAAACCCTGGCATGTACTGGGATATCGCCGCCAACATTCATTTCCCGCCAGATTTTAGTGCCCAAAGGCGATATCCGGCTGTGGTTTCGAACCACCCTATCGGTAGCTGCAAGGAACAGACATCTGGCAATGTCTACGGCGCGGCACTGGCCAGGGCGGGCTTTGTGGTCATCGTCCCTGATGCCAGCTTCCAGGGCGGCAGTGGTGGGGAACCGCGGTGGATCGAAGACCCCGAGCAGCGGGTCAAGGACTACCGTGATGTGATCGACTACACTCAGTCCCTGCCTTACATCGATCCTGACCGGATCGGTATTCTCGGCATCTGCGGCGGTGGTGGCTACTCGATCAAGGCTACGATCATCGACAAGCGGATCAAGGCGCTGGTCAGCATCACGGGCGTGAACTTCGGACGGCTGATGCGCGAAGGGTTCAGCAACTTCGATCCTGTCGAGGCGCTCGAAGGAATGGCTACACAGCGCACGGCCGAGAACGGCGGGGCAGAAGAGCGCATCAACGTCTTCCTGCCTACCAGCGTGGAAGACGGAAAGGCAGCGGGTATCGCCGACATCGATGTGCTGGAAGCGACCGACTATTACCGAAACAGATGCCCGGCCGAGGGATCGGGCACCCGGATGCTGGTCTCCCATGCCGCACCCGCTATCGCCTGGGATGCATTTGCGTTCTCTGAAACATTGCTGACGCAGCCGATGATGGTCGTGTTCGGCGACAAACCCGGTGGCTTCGGAGCCTATCGCGACGGCATGGAAATCTATGGCCGTGCGGCATCGAAGAAAAAGGAACTGGTCGTGGTCGAAGGCTGGTCGCATTATGATCTGTATGACAATCCAACCCCGACCGGAATTGCGCTAAACCGCATCATTCCGTTCCTCAAACAGCATCTTGGTGAAACCGCAGTATCCCACCTCACGGCGGCGGCGGAGTAAGGTGGTCGGCACGGTTCCCACATCTGGGGCCGTGCCTTCTGCCGTTGTTCACGCAAGAAACATACGGCGAAAAGATCGGTTCGCCGGACACATGGCGGATGTGCGTTCCCATAATGGTCATCGAGCCAGCGGCCGCCGTTGCCGCAAAGCGGACATGACGCAGTGAGCACAGTCCCGCGATCTCGGCCTTGCAGGGCCGTCGCCTAAAACGGGACTTGGTTTGTCCAACCGAGCCCCGTGCTTTGAAGTGCGTTCAAGTCCCGCCGAATTGCTAGAGGTCTGCCATCTCGATCTTCGGTGGCTGCCAACTACCGTCGATGATCGGCTCCTTGCCCCAATAGGCGCGGATGTAGAGCGAGAAGGTCCCTTCCGGTGCCGGCAGCCAATTACCCTCCTTGTCGCCGCCTGGATTCTTTGAACCCGCATAAAGCGTCAGCGACCCGTCGGCATTGCGCTTCAAGCTCGTATTCTTGGTGCCGAGCGAGTAGCGCTTCAGCGCGTTCGGGTGAAAAAAGTGCTCCTCGTTGTAGAGGGTCATCGACCAGAAACCGTTGACTGGAGGCTCCTCTCCCTTGGCAAAGGTGATCGAGTAAGTCTTGCCGCCCTGCAACTGAGTACCGCTCGAGTCAAAATCGGTATAGAAATACTGGGTCTCGTTCGGCCGGTTTTCGAACATGTTCGACTTCGATGTGGCCACGCGGTTGTAATAGTCCAGACCAAATTCGGCATTGTTCATCGAACGGTTCCAGCCGTTTCCGGCCGGCTTGCCGTTGGTTGCCCATTCGCGGAAGTGAACGATCACGTCCTTCTCAGTGGCGGCAGCCTCCTCGACAATGGCCTTTTTCACGGCGGGATCGGCGGCTGCGACCTCGTTCAACCAGCGGAACTGCGCATACATGGCCTCTTCGCCCGGCTGGGGTGGAACCATGTCGAGCACTTCGGGGAACTGATCGAAGAACTTCTCCGGCACGACCCAATGGGTCTCGCCACCGCCACCCTGCTGGTCGGGATTGGGGATGTCTTTCGCCTTGCTCCATTCGATGGTCTTCATCTCGCCCGTGAATTCAGTCAGCGGATAGACGACGATCTGGTTGATCAAAGGCTGGATTGCTGCGCGATCCTCGTCGGTGTCGTTCATGAAAATTCGCGGGATGATGTTCGCAAGCGTCGTGGACGCACGCACGACATCTGCAATGCCATTCGGTACACCACCCTTCCAGTTGGGGCCAGCCAGCAGATAGAAGCCGGGCTTCGTGCCATAAGCCTTGCCAATCCGCCCGTACTGGTCGGTCCGGTGGTCATAGGCAGCATAGACCCAGAAGCGGTCGCCGAAATCGGGGACCTGCACGACAACCGGCTCGGTATCGAGGTCAAAGAATCCCTGTCCGTAGACCACGTCCTGATTGGGGCAGGCAATGGCGCGCTCACTCGGCTCGATATAGTCATGCAGCATGCCGATCTGGCCGCGCGGCGCGACGGGCAGCACGCCACCCAGCAATCCCGGATGAGGCGCTTGGGTGATCCGGGCACGGCGGTTGTACATGTTGACCATCGGCCAGCCCCAGATATAGGCACTGCGGGCAAGGGATCGGACGTAGGATTCGAGCGGCTTCACCTCCGCCGTCGTTATGGCAAGC
Source organism: Sinorhizobium sp. BG8 (assembly GCF_016864555.1). Lineage (NCBI taxonomy): Bacteria > Pseudomonadati > Pseudomonadota > Alphaproteobacteria > Hyphomicrobiales > Rhizobiaceae > Sinorhizobium > Sinorhizobium sp. BG8. The sequence continues at coordinate 2,457,735 of NZ_CP044011.1, forward strand.
TTTACGCCGCTCTCAGATGTCTCCTGCGCAATGACGGGCGCGGCCGAGGCCATCAGCGACGCTCCGGTTGCCGCGACGGGAAGGGCCGCACCCGTGCCTATGGTAGCAAGCGAGGCCGCGCCGCCTTTCATGAGATCGCGTCGGGAAACTTCCAGATGATCGGTAGACTTCGTTTTCATTACAGTGTCCTTCATTGAATGGACGTTGCAGCGGGGCGTTGCCTGTGCACCGTCAATTTATCTTGACCACATCATCGGGCCGCCAGGTCTGATCGAAGAATTCGACGCCCGTCCCGTAGAGACGCACCGTCGCTATGAAATTCCTGTCGTTGACGGTCTGGATGAAATTCGTATCCGGTGCATCCGCCGGCTTGGATGGTCCGAACCACAGGTCGATCGAACCGTCCGCGTTCTTCACCACAGCCTCATTCAGACTATTGATCGACGGCATTTGTTGCGGGGTTTCGACCATGGTTCCGTCGGTGATGTTGTAGAGCGTGACGGCCCAGAACAGCGCAGCCGGCGCGTTCGGTGGCAAATGGAGCTTGTAGCTGTTCGATCCGTTCAGGAAGTCGCCGTTCGCATCCCGGCGCGCCGTCGGATATTTCGATCCGGCTCCCAGCGTGTGCATGACCATGGCCGGTGCTGATGAAAAGGCGATCTGGAAGAAACCGGCCCGCTGGTCCACATCGAGATAGGTGCTCTGCATCCATTCGGAGGTCGCGCCGGCCCAGACATTTTCGTACTGCCTATCCTTGTAGTAGAGGTTACGCCCGTCCGCGCGACCGATCTGCCGATTGGCCAGGATCATCTTCGGTGCCGTCTCGACTGCCTTATCCAGGAGTTCGCGCTGCTTATCCGTCGGAGTGAACGGTTGACCCTTGACGATGCCGATGGATGCCAGGACGCCCCGCAATTCGGAATCGATTGCCGAAATCGGCTCCTGATCGACAAACGCCTTGAGCTTGTCCCAATAGCTGCTGTCGACCGGATACATCATGTTGACGCGCTTGCCGCTGCCGTTGGGAAACTCCATCGGCTTGGTGTCTTTTTCCGTTGCCCATAGCGGATAGATGCGCGTCTGCTCCGCAAGTGCCACGGCCTGCTTCGGGTCAGGAGCGGTCGTGCCCTTGGCCATCACGGTGCGGAAAAACAGCATGACGTTGTAGGTACTCGATTTGAAGGCGAAATAGCCCTGAGGGACCTCGCCCTCATAGTCCGGCGGCAACAACAGGTAGAGCCCGCCGCGGGCGCGATCTGGTCCGATCAGACCGACATCGGTAATCGTGCGCTGGAACAGATCGGTGAACATGCCGATCACATTCGGTGGCGCGGCGACGACCAGAGGACCGGTCTCCTTCAGATCGAGAAACGTCAGTGAATAGATGACGTCGCCGTTGGGGGTGGGAATCCAGGCGCGCGAGTCCATCCGGTCTTTCCAGATGGGCAGGATGTTGTACCCCTTGCCGAACGCTTCGGCGGAACCGTCCCGCATGCCGATGGTGTTCATCGCGGGGAGCATGGTCATGTAGGCATAGACCGCGCGCTGGTAGAAGAGATCGTCGAGAAGCGACTCTGCCTCGGCCTGTGGAAGCCAGTTGCCGTGGTTGATCTGTTCGACAAGGGGCGGTGCCGCCGCCTGCTGCGCCAGAACTGCGGATGCGGGAAGCACCGACGCTGCTGCAATCAAAAGTACCGTTAGCGATCTCACTGTCATCTCCTGATACCGTTGCGCTGGAGCGCTGTTTTCAGTCACTTAATCCGTCGTATCCGTCGTCGAGTGCCCACCGCCCCGTGCTGATCCCGATCGCGATACGCGTGAAGAGTTCGGCGATGCTGTGGGCGACGACGGGGCGTTCGAGATCGTCATAGAGATACCAGATGATCTGGCCGTATTGATCCGGAGCATCGGGACACAGATCGACGCAGTAGTGGTCGCCGCGCGGGCTTCCGAACAGAGGAAGCCAATTTGACGACCACACCAGGTGGTCGAGACATTGGCTGCCGTCTCGATGCGTCTCGTTGGTTGCGCAACCATATCGCTGGCACAGGTCCTCCCAGGCAACGGTGACAAGATCGAGCGGCAACCACCGTTGATTCAAGCAGAGCGCGGGGCTCCCGGCCGGCTGCCCATCGTGGGCGGAGTACAGACGCCTGACATCGGGAGGTAACCTTCTCCCAAGTTTAGCTTCGATCCGGGCTATGGTGTCGGGTTTCGCGCCCGCTCTTACGAAAGGCTGGCGCTCCGGGTGCTTATGGGCGATCCACGCGTCGATGCGCTTCAACGCATCGACAGGCTCCAGAACGTTCGGCATGGGGCCTCCGCTGAGGCGTTAAACTCTCGGTTTTCCATCATGCGAATTTCGCGCTTGAGACTAGACGTCCTCGCGCTATGCTCAAGACCATATCCGTGCCAAAACTTGACTGTGCGTGCCAAACTTGAAGCAACTCAAGACGGATTCCCAATGTGTAGTTCGACCATTGAGAGCACCCAGTTCGCGAGCGAGGATTTCGAGGTCTGGCGGGAGAGTATCGATGTCGTTTTCGATGTCGAACGACTTCCACGGGAGCCCAGTGCGACCTTCAATGTCAGCGTCACGGCTTTCCAGTTGGGAGACATGGTCATTACGGATGCCGCTCTCGGCGCACAGCGCTACAGGAGAGCTGCCGCGCGGGCGCGGCGCGACGGCATGGATCACTTTGTCCTGAACCTTTATCGGACCGGTGGCTGGAGGGCCGATACGGCACGAGGCCAGTTCGAAGGTAAAGCAGGCCAGATATCGGTACTAGACCTGTCGTGCGAACTGATCAGCGATGAACCGGACTGCAACCTCGTTTCGCTTTTCCTACCCCGACGGCTCATTGAAGACCGTCTTCCAAACTTGGGGGGACTTCACGGTTCGGCTCCATCGGGCCTTATGCCGTGCTTCTGGCGGAGTATCTGGAGATGCTGGCGCGCCGCTTGCCAAGCCTGCCATCGGGGGACGAAGCAGCTCTCGCTGGAGCCACCTGCCACATGTTGGTGGCCTGCCTGGCCCCGTCGCTGACGAACGTCGAGGCGGCGCGTCCGGCTCTCGAAATGGTGCTGCTGCGTCGCGCCAAGCGTTATATCGAGGCACATCTCAAATCAAATGCACTGAGTATCGATGCCATTTGCAACATTGTCGGTGTGTCCCGCAGAACGCTCTACAGGTTGTTCGAACACGAAGACGGTGTTCTGCACTATATCCAGAGCCGTCGGCTCGAATGCATCAGGACCATTCTCGCTGACCCCGCCGACACGCGCCGCATATCCGATATCGCCGCCGAGATCGGATTCGCGCGGAGCGACCATTTCGCCCGTGCCTTCAAACAGCAGTACGGGGAAACCGCGCGGGACGTTAGAGATGGGCTGCGTCGAAGTTCAGATACTCGACCCGACAGAAATACGAAGGAGCGAGGCTCTCGAGCCGGATTCAGCGATTGGATAAGGCAGATTCCGTCATAGGCTTAGGTACGCAGGATGAACGCATGATCCTGCCTTCAGCGCTTGTCCGCACTTAGCTCGATCAGACCTCGGCGGCGGGAGCGCTCATTTCCGCTTTCCACAGCCCCGGCCAGGAAGCTGCCAGTCCCCTTCCGGCCCCACTACGGTCGCTCAATTGGCCCGAGCTGCTCGTCCGTCTTTGGCGCAAAGCGGACGAAGATCGCTTGTGGCTCAATGCTATACCGCCCAGTGCCGAGCCGGGGGATTCTTGCGGCGAGCATCCACCTGTTCCAATCGCTGTTGATGAGGTCTTGCGTTTAGACTGGCCGGCGCGAGCCGCTGATATCGGAATGTCTTTTGCGCAACATCTCTAGTCGGCGCGGCTACAAATCAAAGGACGCCAGGATTGGACAAGGACCTGGCTTACCCGTGGCACATTCGCCGACGAGCCGCCGCAGGGCTTCCCGCGCGCGTTCTAGCTCGATGATCCTAGTATTCAGGGCATCAATCCGCTCGCTCGCCAGGGTCCGCGCTCGCTCCCTGTCTTCTCCGGAATCTAGGTCGAGAAGCTCCTTGATCTCCTCAAGCGTAAAGCCAGCCGTCTGTGCATGTCTGATAAACATAAGACGTCGCACGTGCTCCTCGCCGTAGCGACGAACTCCCTGCGACCGCCGGGGAGTGTCCAACAGTCCCCGGCGCTGATAGTAGCGGATGGTCTCCACGCCGACGTGTCCAGCCGCTGCGAGTTTTCCGATGGTCATATCCATGGGCTCTTGACTCCGTACTATGGTACGGAACGTATGGTCTTGCCAACGGTTTCACAAGATGAAGGAGACGTGAAATGTTGGACAAGACGAACCCCGCACATCTGGCGAGGAAGGCGGTTCTCTACCGCATGGTGATGCCAGACCACACTTGCCCGTACGGATTGAAGGCGAAAGACCTGCTGAGGCGGTCTGGTTATGAAGTCGACGATCGCCACCTGTCGACCCGCGAAGAGACGGACGCCTTCAAGGCACAGCAAGGCGTGGCGACCACACCGCAGGTTTTCATCGGGGAAGATAGGATCGGCGGGTATGACGACCTTCGCAAGTTCCTTGGCAAGCCCGTTGCCGACACTAAGGCCACGAGCTATCGCCCTGTGATCGTCTTGTTCGCCTTGACCGCCCTAATGGCAATGGCGGCGAGCTACGCGGTCAGCGGTGACCCTTTCACCCTGCGTGCGGCGGAATGGTTCATTGCCTTGTCGATGGTCGTGCTTGCCATGCTGAAGCTTCAGAACGTCGAGAGTTTTGCGACGATGTTCCTGAATTACGATCTGCTCGCGAAGCGTTGGGTTCCGTACAGCTACATTTACCCATATGCCGAAGGACTGGCTGGCGTCTTGATGATCGCGGGCGCGTTGAATTGGTTGTCGGTCCCGGTCGCGCTCTTCATCGGCACGGTGGGAGCAGCATCGGTCTTCAAGGCCGTGTACATCGACAAGCGGGAACTGAAGTGCGCGTGCGTAGGCGGATCGAGCAACGTTCCGCTCGGCTTCATCTCGCTCACGGAAAACCTGATGATGATCGCCATGGCGATTTGGATGGCGGCGGTTTCCACTGGCCTACCCGTCGGCCATGCTATGTAGACCCGTCGACCTTCCTTACCGATCGGCTGAATCCTACGCCGATCGGTAATTCGGGCGGTGCGCTGCGAACTCATGGTCTCCTTCTCTCGGAAGAGCCGTTACGGCTCGGATCACGAATTCGAGAGTGCTAGCCTTGCTTGCGATAGCTCAAAGATAGCAGCACGGGTGAGGTCTTGAATGGTTGCAGTACAGGCAACGTTCAGGATTCATCCGATGACCGACTTCCACAGACGTTTCTCTTTGGGCATTGCACTGGCATTGATGTCGGTGACAGTAGTGCCTGCCTTTGCCGGAGGTTCCCACGACCATCCGTCCGAGAACGGGACCGCTGCCGACCCACTCGATATTGTCCGGGCGGCTACCGACCTAGCGCCGCCGATTGCAAGGAGCGGTTCCGAAACAATCAAGGTCAAACTGGACACCGTCGAGGTGACCGGAAGGTTAGCCGACGGAGCAACCTATCACTATTGGACGTTCAACAAGAAAGTCCCTGGCCCATTCGTTCGTGCACGGGTGGGCGACACGATCCAGGTGGAACTCACGAACCTTGCCGACAGCAGTGAGCGCCACAGCGTCGACTTCCATGCGGTGACGGGGCCGGGCGGTGGAGCGGTCGCGACAGACGCGGCACCAGGAGAAACAAAAGGGTTCTCGTTCAAGGCATTGAAACCCGGTCTCTACGTCTATCACTGTGCAGTTCCGCTGGCCGCGCACCACATCGCCAACGGCATGTATGGATTGATCCTCGTCGAACCGGAGAAGGGCCTACCTCCTGTCGATCGGGAATTCTACGTCATGCAGGGCGAGGTCTACACGTCGCAGGCATACGGCTCGAAAGGTAAGTTGACCGAGAGCGTCGACAAGCTGATGGCGGAAGCCCCGGAGTACTATGTGTTTAACGGAGCCGCAAATGCGCTGACTGGCAACAATGCCCTGACGGCCAAGGTTGGCGAGACAGCTCGTATCTACTTCGGGGTCGGCGGGCCGAACAAGACATCGAGTTTCCACGTGATCGGCGAAATCTTTGACAAGGCGTATCAGCTTGCGTCGCTGACAACAGAGCCATTGAAAGACGTGCAAACGATCACCGTCCCGCCAGGCGGTGCATCGGTGGTCGACATGACCTTGGACGTTCCCGGTGAATACGTTCTGGTTGACCATGCCTTGTCCCGGGCGGCGCGCGGTTTAGTAGGCAAGCTGGTTGTAAAAGGCGAAAGTCAGCCAGCACTTTTCGAGGCAGTGTCGGCCGAAGCCGATGAATCGGAGCAAAACGCGCACAGTTCCCATTGATCGCTCTCACAGTCGCTCGAAACTCAATCAGCTCGCGGCGTTTTTTGACGGAACTTCCCTGGCACCCAATCTGTTCTTGGAAAAACAGTGGGTTGCCAAAAATGTCGCTCTCCCACGCATTTGTCAGACTCTGCTCATTGGTTCTACTTGTCCTCATGGTGGCTTTCTCGCACCATTCTGGACTAGCGGCAGTCTCTGCTCATCAGTGCGAAAATGGCCCCTCGCACGACCCAGAGGGAGGTGTGACGGGCACCTGTTGCCAGCCTCAGTGCGTTTGGGTTTTTCCCGTCCTTCCGGTCTTGCCGAACAGTTTCGCTCTTCAGCATGGACCGCATCCCGTCGGGATTCAGCATCCTTTTGTAATCACTTGGAGCCTCTATCCTCCGCCCAAGCCGGGTTCTGGTTAACTTTGATGCCCCGTTACAAAGCGAAGGAGATTCAAATGACTTCCTGGACAAAAATGGTTGTTGCCGCCGCCGTTCCCCTGGCCGTGTTGGCCGTTCCCAGCCTCAGCTCCGCGCAGATGGCGCTACCGGACAAATGCAAAGGAGACATGGCAACGAGCCAGGCCATGCAGATGCCGGAAATGCAGATGGGCGACATGGCCGAACATCAAAAGGCGATGATGGAGGGTATGCGGGAAATGCATCCAGCGATGATGCAAGGAATGATGGCGAAAGACCCCGATGTCGCTTTCGTGTGCGGGATGATCGCCCATCACATGGGCGCGATCTCCATGTCTGAGGTCGAACTGAAATTCGGCGACGATGCAGAGGCTAAATCGATGGCTGAGAAGATCATCGACGCCCAGAAAAAGGAAATCGAGGATATGAACACGTGGATCAATGAGCACGCCCAGTAGTCGCACTGGCAAAGCGGGAGAAGAGCTATGCATCATACTCAGTCGCCCGAGATGAAGGCTTGCATCGACAACTGTTTGGCCTGCTATCGGGAATGTCTATCGACAGCCATGCATCACTGCCTGGAGATGGGCGGTGAACATACAAAACCGCGCCATTTCCAGCTTATGATGGCATGCGCGGAATCTGCCGGACCTCCGCACATTTCATGCTCCTGGGGTCTGAGCATCACAGGCATGTATGCCGGGAATGCGCAGAAATCTGTCTTGAATGTGCGGACGACTGCGAGCGTATCGGCGACATGCAGAGTTGCGTAGACGCGTGCCGGCGCTGCGCGAAAAGTTGCGAAGAAATGTCGGCCTAGCGTGGTCTAATCCAACACGCGTCGCCTAAGCGGCGCGTGTTCGATGGCGGGTCTGGTTGCCATCACTCAATGGCGCAGTTGTCATTGGCCTTGCATGAAGGTCTGCATCTCTTCGAGTGTGACCTTGCCGTCGTCGTTCGCGTCTACGCTGTCGAATATTCGTTTGTGGACCGCCGTGACTTCTTCAAAGGACAATCCGCCGTCGCCATCGGTGTCCGCCACAGCGAACATGATTTTCATCATGTGACCGCGCATCGGAGCCATGGGCATGCCGCCCATCATTCCCTGCATTCTGCCGCCCATTGCCATCCCAGGCATCTGGTCATGCTCTGTCTGGGTCCCTTGGGCCTGAGTGGTGTCAGTGCCTGACTGGGCCAATGCCGAGGTTAAGGGGCCCATTGAAAGAAGTAAGGCGGCTACTACTGTCATGCGTGTCAGTTTTCCCGGGACCATTTGCGTTCTCCTTTTGCTCCCAAAGACTGCTCGACAGGATACAGTTCAATAATACACCCCCGTGAGGGCTGGTTTGTGCTTGATCAAAGACCCGCGGTGTCTTGGAAACGGATGGCGGCAGCCGATGCTATTCGACCTACGCACCAACGGGCATACATCGGGCCAAGAAAACCGCCCATCAGACGTCCAGTCAGCGTCACTGGAAGGTTGTAGTCGATAAACACCCTGAGATCGGAAAACACCTTCATCGCCTCGATGTCAAAGCCCATCCGATATGAACCGATGACCAGGAGGAGGGGTTCGTTCGTCGTTTCCCAGACTTTGCGGGTCGGTGGTCGCCGCTCGATGATAGTTTCTTCTACACGGAGCCTCATGCCGAGGATTGCCCCGGTCATACGTACGCGCCCGCCAATTTCTCGGCCCTCGGTCTGATCGAATTCGTACGACATTCGACCGCCGAGCATCATCATCGACGGTTGTGACATATGTCCGGCAAGACGACGATGATCGTCCAGATACGAAAAGAGTGTCTCGGCCGACGCTTGGATGCGAACCCTGGAGTTGGCCGAGTACTGGTAGCTCATTTTTCTTCGTCCGACGCACTTCGATGATGGCCGTGGCCGCCATGCCCGCCATGTCCGTGAAAGAGGTGCATGATGGGACACGCCAGCAGCACCAGATAGGGCAGGAATCCAAGGGCGTGGCCCCAATGCTCCCGCAGGACGAAGAACAGGCCGATGACGACCAAAGATGCGGCCATAAGCGTCCAGGTCCGTGACGATGTCATAGTTTGACGCTCCTCAACCTAAGGGAATTGCCGATGACGCTGACCGAAGACAGCGCCATTGCCGCAGCCGCGATGATCGGGGAAAGCAATATGCCGAAGGCCGGGTAGAGAACGCCTGCGGCAACCGGGACTCCCAAGGTGTTGTAGATGAAGGCAAAGAAAAGGTTTTGGCGAATGTTTGCCATGGTGACGTGGCTAAGCTGCCTGGCTCGCACGATGCCCTGAAGATCACCTTTCAGGAGCGTAACCCCGGCGCTTTCAATCGCCACGTCTGTTCCGGTCCCCATGGCTATGCCCACATCCGCGGCCGCCAGCGCTGGCGCGTCGTTGACACCGTCGCCGGCCATTCCGACGATCCGTCCCTCACTTCGCAGGCGAGAGACGATCTTGCTCTTATCCTCGGGAAGAACCTCTGCTTCGACTTCAGCAATTCCCAGTCGCCGGGCAACCGCTTGGGCCGTCGTCTTGTTGTCGCCGGTGAGCATGACGGCGCGTATTCCCGCGTCCACAAGCGCTTTGACGGCGTCCGGGGTGGTGGCTTTGATCGGGTCGGCAATCGCAAACAGCCCAGCCACGCGTCCGTCCATGGCCATGAAAATGACCGTAGCGCCATCGTTGCGCAGCTCCTCCGCCTTGGCTGTCATGGACGAGACGTCGATCCGCTCTTCTTCCATGATCCGATGGCTTCCGAGGATCAGTGTGTGGCCATCAACCTTGCCTGTGACGCCTTTGCCCACCGGGCTGTCGAAGTCCTGAGCGTTGCCTATCGGGACGCCGCCTTCACGAGCGGCGTTGACGATGGCGAGGGCCAACGGGTGCTCGCTAGAGTTCTCCAGGGTTGCAGCCAGACGAAGCAACTCCGTCTCTGACAGCTCGGGGCCAGGGATGATCGCCGTAACCTTGGGTCGCCCCTCGGTGAGGGTCCCCGTTTTGTCGACCACAAGCGTGTTCACTTTTTCAAAGCGCTCAAGCGCCTCGGCATTCTTGATCAGCACCCCGAGGCGCGCGCCGCGTCCAACACCGACCATGATCGACATCGGCGTCGCGAGGCCGAGCGCGCAGGGGCATGCAATGATGAGGACGGCAACGGCCGCCACTAGCCCATGGGCGAACTTCGGTTCGGGTCCGAACGACATCCAGGCGACGAAGGAGATGACCGCGATCACGATTACGAGAGGAACGAACCATCCCGAGACCTCGTCGGCGAGGCGTTGGATAGGTGCGCGCGACCGTTGGGCGTCCGCGACCATCTGCACGATCTGGGAGAGCATCGTGTCACGGCCGACCTTGCCGGCTTCCATGACGAAGGCACCAGTCTGGTTCATGGTGCCGCCGATCAGCTTCGCGCCAATCTCCTTGGTCACCGGCATCGATTCACCGGTGATCATGGACTCGTCCACCGAACTGCGTCCTTCGAGAAGCATGCCGTCCACGGGAACCTTTTCTCCCGGACGAACACGCAGTCGGTCTCCGACCGCCACGAGATCAAGACCGACGTCTTCCTCCGAGCCGTCCGCATTCACCCTCCGGGCGATCTTGGGAGCCAGATCGAGCAGGGCGCGGATTGCGCCGCCCGTCTGTTCGCGTGCCCGCAGTTCCAGCACTTGTCCCAATAGAACGAGAACCGTGATGACGGCTGCGGCCTCGAAGTAGACGGCAACGGAGCCTTCGCCTGAACGGAATGTGGCGGGAAAGATGCCCGGGAATACCGTGGCGACGACGCTGTAAATCCAGGCGACCCCAGTGCCCATCGCTATCAATGTGAACATGTTGAGGTGTCGCGTCACTATTGACTGCCAGCCCCTCTGGAAGAACGGCCATCCCGCCCAGAGAACGACCGGGGTCGCCAGCACCATCTGCAGCCAGTTCGACGACTGCGCCCCCAGCAGCATGTGAAGGTTTGTCAGGTGGCCCCCCATTTCCAAGGCGAGAACCGGCAACGAGAGCACCAAGCCAACCCAAAAGCGGCGCAGCATGTCCCGGTACTCTTCGCTGGGTCCGGTCTCGGCGGTGGCGATCACCGGCTCCAGGGTCATGCCGCAGATAGGGCAGTTGCCTGGGCCGATTTGCCTGATCTGCGGATGCATTGGGCAGGTGTAGACCGTACCTTCGGGCACGGCCTGCGCTGGCAGCGTGCTGGGCTGCCCGGAGCCCGGATGTTGTCCGTGGTGATGGTGGCCGTGATGTCCATCTCCGGAGAGTTCGTGCCCATGCTTGTGAAGTTCGTGTTCCATGCTCGTCTCCGGCCTAGATTGCGTTTTCATAGGTTACGAACGACATCATGCCCGTCGCCATGTGGTAGAGGTGATGGCAGTGGAAGGGCCAGCGACCCGGATTGGTTGTATCGAACTGAACAGCCACTTCGGCCATGGGTGGCACGAGCACCGTGTCGCGGATCGCCCCGTTGATCCGTTTGCCGTTCACCGCCACGACCTGGAAATGATGGCCGTGCAGGTGCATCGGATGGGCCATCATGGACATGTTCCGCATCGCCAGTTCCACGCGGTTCCCGGTCGTCACCTTCATCGGCCCGTCCGCGCTCCCGATCTCCCAGATGTAGGAGGCCATGTCTCCCGTGAGTGTCAGTGCATATGTCCTGTCCGGGGCGCGCTGCGCGAGGGATTGGGTCGCCACCAGCATTTCTTCGACAAAGAGGTCGAGCACGGGGCCGCTTTCGGTCCCGCTCGCATTGAGTTTTGAAATGTTTGCACCTTGGGTGGTCAATATGATGCCCGTTCGTTCCTTCGCTCCTTCACGCAGGGCGAGAATGGGGAATACTCCAGAACCAGGCGGAAGTTGCAGGCGAATGTCGAGCCTTTGACCCATCGAAATGGGGAAGCGAGCGCCCGATACAGGGACTACCTCATTTCCATCGACCGCAATCAGGTCGCCAGGAAGGGTGCCTGTGTCGATCGTGAAGGCAGTTGCCGTTGCACCGTTGATGATCCGCAGGCGGACGCGCCCTCCCTTTTCAACGGCTACGATCTCGGGATCATCCAAGGTACGGTCGTTCGCAAGGTAGGCGTCGTACTCGATGTCGTTCAGGTCCATGGCTGGCATGCCTGGCATCGCCATGCTGCCCGACATGTGCTGCTGATGCATTCCCTCCATGCTTTGCATCCTGGTCCTCACATGGTCGGAAGCCCCGCCATGTCCCATGGCATCGGTCGCGCCGGGAGCCTTCAGTCCGGCCAGCAATTCCTCGGGTGTCTTGAAGGAAAAGTCATGGAGCAGGATGACGACTTCCTGTTCGTCACGCGCCAGGTCGGCCGCGGTCCGCACGATCAGAGGGGCCGCCAGAAGCGTCTGCTCCTGAAGCGTATGCGCGTGCATCCAGTGCGTCCCTCCCTGTCCAACTGGAAATAGGTAGTGCCGGGTTTCGCCTGAGGTCAGCAGCTTGGCTGGATTGTCTGGTACCCCATCCATGCCCCATGGGGGTGTCAATCCATGCCAATGGATCAGCGTATCTTCATTCGTTTGGTTCAACAGGTTGACATCGAAATCGCCTCCAGCGTTGAGGACCAATCCCGACTTTCCATCCGCCGCACCGAGTCCAAATACGGTCGCGGCTTTCCCGTTCACCTCCAGGACGCGTTTGGAGATGGATAGCTCGGTTGCTCCGTTGGTCGCTGCCTGGGCGTTGTTCAGCCACTGGGATTTTACAATGGGCACGAAGGCAGCTGTGCCAACGGCCAGCGTCTTTAAGAATTCTCGGCGTTGCATGGTGATGTCTTTCGATCCGGTCGAAAATCGACCTGCTGATATTTCGGCCCGAGACTGGTCAGGCCGGGTTCGTCAAAGCAGGATCGATCGAGGTGGCTCGAAAACGGCAGGGGAGTCTTGGCCCGACAGGCTGATAAGCCGGTCAGTGAAATATGCTGGCGTGGGTTCGTACCCCAAAGCCACGGAGGCGGGAGAAGGGATGCTCCCGATACACACAGCACACGTTTTGGCGCAACAAAGATTGTCCTTGAACGCGTTGTTCTGATGATGATCTGCATCAGCAGGTGCGAGTTGCGGAGGTGCGTGAACGGTTCCGACCGCCACTCCCTCCGTGTGGCAATCAGTTGCCATGGCCTGAACGGGCGCGTTAAGCAGCAGGCCCGCAACGACAGCAGCCATGATGAACTTCCACAATGCCACGAACCTATTGTGAACTGCCATTCTCTCAGCTCATTGTCGCCGTTTACAGAACGATAGTCGCCTTCCTCATGTACGCCTTGATCTTCATCAATATAAACCGAAGACGCTTGTCAGGATACGGAGCAGCAAAGTGCGGTCGGGAGTCTTCATTTCAGCCTTTGCCGCGGTCATCCTTTTCGCGTTTCAGTCCACTGGACAGTCGATTAATGAAGTGGTGGCGCAGCGTCAGCAAGACATGAAAGCCATGGCTGCGGCCGCGAAAACAATTGCGACCATGTTCAAATCACCGGATACCTACTCGCCAACGGCCTTCAGGGACGCCTCAGAAGCGATCAAGCGTTACTCAGGTACGAGGCTCGTCGCCGACTTCGCGACGGTAACGGCCGTGAAGGGTTCCGAGGCAAACGAGTTGATCGCAGCAGAACGGGAACGGTTCGCGCAGCTATCAAACGACCTCGAGAGATACGCCGAGGGACTGGCCGACGCAGCCTCCGACAGCCCGGGCTCCATGCCGAATGAGATGCGAATGCGGATGGGCGAACAGGTTAGCGGCGGGCCACTCGCAAAACGCCCCCGGAATGAATCCAACCGAGCCGCAATGTCGGCCGAACACACGTTCCATATGATGCTGGAGACGTGCACATCGTGTCATGCCCGATATCGGGTGAGAGATTGACGAGCCAAGGCAGCGGCTGGCAGCTTGATCAATGTCGCTGTTGGTGTAACCTCTGATCTTCCTATCTGAAACTCGTTGCCGACACGCGCCGCAGCCTGCGGCGCGTGTTTATGCTACGTGTTCAAGCGACGTGGCTGCAGCACGATTTGTTGAAGGCGGCCCCATAGCCCGCTTCTTCGATTGCGGCGATGAAGGCTTCTGCTCCGATCGTGGATTCAATGGATGCCGTCTTTGCCTCGAGATCGACTGCAATCTTGGCCTCGGGATCGACGGACCTTACTGCCTTCTCGACCGCGCCCACACAGTGGCCACAAGTCATATCCGGAACATTTAGATGGATCATTGGATAGTCTCCTGCTCGTTTCATCTCAATGAAGATGGGGCCTCCAACGATGGGAAGGTCAATAGCGTTGGTTCGAATTTTGCCTGCCCGTGTGGGGCGCAATTTTTGCCTGGACGAGAAGCATGGCGGGGAGGGAGTGTTGACAGCGCCATTATATCCGTTATTCTGGATTAATGGATATCAATGTAGCAATCGCAGCGCTTGCCGCACTCGCTCAGACCACCAGGCTCGAGACTTTTCGACTTCTCGTCCGACACGAACCCGACGGCGTGCCAGCCGGCGAACTCGCCCGCCTTCTCGAGGTCCCGCAGAACACCATGTCCGCGCACCTTGCGACACTGTCACGCGCGGGCCTCGTGACAAGCGAACGCCAGAGTCGCTCGATCATCTACCGAGCGGACCTTCAGGGGCTGCGCGACCTAACCCTCTTTCTGTTGAAAGACTGCTGCGGCGGCTCGAGCGAACTCTGTGCGCCGCTGATTGCCGAACTTACGCCCTGCTGTGCTCCCGAGGTGAAGCCGTCATGAGCGACATCAGGTTGGAGCCAGTCCCGGGAGGCGATCCAGAACTGAAGCTGGCGCTGTCGGCTTCCGGTCTTCCAACTGAAGACCTCCTGGTCATCGCGCTCCACCTTGGGAGCAGGTGGACGGTAGTGATGGCCACTTTCCGGGGAATGTTGGGCGTGCAAGAGCGCAGTCTCTCCCGCGCTTTGCTGGCTCGCGCGGGTGCACTCGCGATCGCGGCTTGGGGCATGAAGAGTTCGTTCGAAATGGCCTTTGGTTCGAAGCTGATGCTGACCTACACACTCGACATGTGACTTCACGGAGTCGACGCTGGGATTCTTCCTAAACTACGGGTCGATTGTCGGGCTCTACACTTCGATCACACATTACGGTCTCGCTGGCGTCCGCAGACACCTCGCTCGTGAACGTCCCATACCGATCTCTTGATAAGAATAGTCGAATAGCCGTCGGTTCTATCTGACGGAAATGTAGACATAATCCAACGGGACCTTAGCCACGCCGGCGGCATCCGAATGCCGTAAGATCGCGACGATGGCCGAACCTATGACGTTGCGGTCGCTCCGGATGCCCGCTTGTCCCCTTGCGTCGGCAGCTTGTCTTCAGATCGCTGCCGTCAGCTAAAACGATATGCCGATTCGTTTCTATCGATCTCGAAGGCACTTGGTCTTCGGCCAGTTGGAGCTTATTTTCGGCTCAAATTTCCTCGGGCGATTTCCGGGTGGCTTCTGGGCGGCGCTCACGAGAGCGATACGGCCTCACAGCATGATTTCTCATCCCAACCGCGGGGCTAGCCCGCTTCGTTTGGTTGCAACGCCCCAAAGTGGAACGTCTGTCGCTCAAATGCCGCGAAAACCAAAGAAACACCATCGCCTCGAATCGAGTTAAGGAGCTTCTCGTCGAAACATGTCTCGATCTTGCCTGGCAGCTCTTGATCCTCTTCGGCCAGCGAGAACCGCGAATTCTTCCACCATAGATCGGGATAGTAATGCTTAGCGATGAGCATGCCAAAAGATCGAGGAGATAGTTTGCGTGATGAGGCCCATCGATCATCGCCGGACATACCGATGTGGAAATGCGCCCCAGGATGTCGCACGCGTTTGTACTGGCTCTCGCTGTACTCGAACCGCACACGCGGAATGTAGTTGCCAACATTGAGGCTTGAAATCAATGACGAATACTCTTCGTCATTGATCTCGTCTCGTTCTAAAGCGTCCTTCAATTCATTAAATTCGGCAAGGGCATCCGGCGAGCCACTCACTCGAGGATTTGGGTAGTACGCCAGCGCCCAGTCGCCCCCGGAATCGTGTGAGAACTGAAAGTATGCGAGGTCTTTTAATATGAAATTGTAGTGCGATAGGGAGAGGCCCTTTTCATAAACGACCCCATAATCTCTCGACGTAAGACTGGTCTTATTGAAGTCTTCAGACCGGGGCAGTGCCACTAAATAGACCGTGTGTTCGAGAAATTCCTCGCTTTCGAAGAAAGCATGGATCGCCCGGATGCTCGCATTGAAGTCATCCCGCGTCATTAGTCTTCCTCGACCAAGCTCGCCATATCCTCATCAGACAGGTTGAGCTCATTCTTCAAACGTTCCATTCGACGCTTGGCCTCGACCAGGCGGGCATGCTTTTCTTCCAGACCACGTTGAATTGTGTTCAGCTGGCTCATGTTTGGCATAGTGAAGCTTAATCGCGGGCTATTCTCGACCGCGGCGTTAATCTCCGACGCTAATTGAGAAAAGGTCCTAGTGGCCATGCCGAAAACGCGCAACCACCCCTTAGTACGGGTAAAGGCAACAAAGAGCTTGTTTCGGCCGGTTCTCGTCTTCAAGGAGGCTGCATCGGCACCCACGACGATCACAACCGCGGCCTCATTTCCTTTGGCGCGATAGACGGTGCTCAACGTCACTTTGCCATCTATCCGGAACGGCGGTTCGCTGTATTTGTCGATGATGATATTATTGCAAGGAATGCCGACGGCCAGAAGCCCGTCGGCAATCTTGGTGAAGTAGCTCCTAGCGGTGCGGTCATCCAAGCTCACTACCAGGATTTGATGTGGATGAATGCCTTTATCAATGAAAGAGCGTACCTCTGCCACTGCGGCTTCGACTTCTTCGCCAAAGGAATCAGCTGATTGTCCCCGAATAATCGGAACCTCAGCAGGCGTTTCCAAGACGCTCGGACTATTCACAAGCGGACGCTCTACAACATTTTCGCTGCCTGACGTGAAAGTTCCCGACACCACGTCATAGCCGACGTCCTCCCAGTGCTTGGCATTCTCGAGCATCTGGACAATTTCACCATAGATGCCGAAACCTACCGCGTGTGCGAGGATCAACACGTCGCGTTGATTTCGATACGAGCGTTGGAGAACGAAATCGTTTGTTTCAGTTCCTCCTGGCAGGCTGCGGGTCAGGGAGATGCGAGGTTGCCCGTCAGTGTCTTTTCCGAACAACTGTTCGGGCTCTCGTACCTTCACGTCGAATACGTTCTGAAGCTCATCATATGCCCAGATGATCTGCTTCCGATCGCGGTCGCCTTTTGCGAGATAGAAGCACATTTGGTAGAAGCCGTCGGGAAAGTCCTGACCTTCATCCACCAGAATAACATCATAGTACGGGGCAACAACGCCTCGATCCACCAAGTCGCGGCAGACGGTGCCAAATGGATCGCTGACGTTGCTTACCTCATTGTACGACTTCGGCGAGACGCCTGCGCGGATACAGGTATCACGATAGACGCCAGGCAAATTTTGCCGCCCCCAACCATGGCGAACATGGACGTTATCCCAGTTCGGATCGACCTCTGCAAAGTGCCGGTGAAACCGAGTGATCAATCGCTCAATGATATCTCGGAGACTCCGAGTATAGTAGGTAATCAGAATCTTCGCGTTTGGATTTTCAATGTGCGCAAGCGCGGCCTTCATAGCCAGGATGACCGTTTTGCCAGTGCCGGCCAAACCGCGAATGCGCTGGGGCCCTTGAATGGCGGTTAGTGCAACCGATCTCTGTGTTGCATCGAAATTATAGATCACAGCTTCGAGGTCGCGATATGCTCGGGCTACCGGATGTACTTCCTCGTCTTCTTCGGCATCCAGTATTTGTCCAAGGGCCTTTGCGCCTTCGATAATGGCTTGAACCTCTGCAATTTGAGTGCTGTCGAGCGGGCCACTCTCTTGTTTGAGCAGGCGGAAGAGTTCACCGTCGCTGCCCGCGAACTCGACTTCGTCGTTGTCAAATTTTTTCGGATCAAGGTTTGGGGCGTAAATGATTGGAACGACGTCAAAAATCAGCCGACGCTTCTTTTTCAGTTGCAGGCTCTTTCCCATCAGGGACTCTGTCGTGGCGGCCGCTTGAAGGATGCTGATGGCATCTCGCTTAACGTCCGCCCTGTCGGACGACAACGAAATCTTGACCAGTTTTATACCCTGTGTATCGCCCACCACCGTCAAGTCGGAGCTATGGGTTCGGCCGTCGTAGTCTTTGACTTGGGGCCATCCGGCATAGAGGACGATCTTTTCGGTTAGGCCAAACACCTCTCCCGCACGGACTGCGCGAACCAGATTGTTCGCAACCGCATCGTTCTCGCGTCGCCCGATGGTGGGGATGAAGGTTACCGGCATGAAGTATTTTCCCTATTCTCTAGCGGGCGACCCTAGTTCCAGCCCGTTTTTAGATCAAGTCGTCGGCACAATAGCCATTCCCACCGAACCGACATCTCTCTCGGAGAATTGCTCGGCAGAGCCGGAGAGACACCAGACCTACCGTTGGTGTTCCTCCATGACGGAAGGCCCGTGAAGCCCGGCTATCATGCGATCAAGATCAAGGCTGGCCAGTTTTCCGCGCTGTATTTCGGGGCGATTTAGGAGGCCTGGTCGGATATCTTAGTCCAACTCTGGGACATCGACGAAAACGAGCGGACACATATATCAGCCGGGAAGTTCTCGGCCACCGACCGCAAGTTTTCCGAACACGTCCGTCTTGACGGCTCCGCCAAGTTGACCTTCGAAGTCAGCGATGGCGTCCGCCCGATGCAGTTATTCTGCGCGAACGCTTCTAATGCGGAAGACGGCGCTCTCCACGTCGCGTTGACGCCGCGTCCGGCGAGTTGCAAGCCACACGGTCGGCCTTGCGCCACTAGGGCGCGAACCTTGAAGGCCAGCGGGACTGGAAAGCCCGCTGCCCTCCGGGCGCATGGCTGCGCCACCGCACGACGAATTCGGCCACACCCGGCACCACCCTGACGGCGCGCTTTTCCGCATCACCAAGGAAGGGTCCTGCAGCGGTCGTCGGCGGAGGCTACAAAAGCGACATGCGGGGATTCGGGAGTGTCATGAGCGACGACGATATCCGCGCCGTGCTCGCTTTCAACAAAGGCACCTGGCCGCAGCCGGAATGGGAGTATCAAGCGGAGATTAGTAGTCAGGAGCGAGAAACAACTCATTAACAGACGGCGTGCGCCAGTCGGGTCATCTTCAATTGCGCAGGCTCACAATCAAAAAGAGCAATTGTCGCTTCCAGCCGCTGGCGGATGGAAGCGAAGGCGCAATCTTATAGATTCTCACGCAAAAGTGAACCATAAGTTGAATTTTTAAATTAGAAAATTGTTCTATGGTGGGAAAAATTGAAGTCTTTAGTTAGGTAAAGAAACCTAAGTATAGCCTATAATTAAAGACTCCAAATAGCGGTCGATGCAAAGTTTTTCCCTTTGATGGTCGGCCAAAATAGTTTTGTTTGATCAATACTTTTTATTCGCGCTAAAGTAGTGGAAAAAAGGATCGGATGGTGCTTCCATTACAGCGCTGCAGCACTCGACGATACCTAGCTGCCGGACGGCGGTAGAATGGTTTGTTCCTAGTATACCTACAGGAGGAGGCTGAGGTGGTAGCACACGATGAAATGAAAACACGTGCAGTCGCATATCTTCGGAATGCCTGTGCAGACGATCTCAAGCTCGTGGATCAAAGAGCGCAGATCGAGCAGTTTTGCGCGGCACGTGGATGGCAGTTCATTGCAGAATACGCTGACAGTGGCTGTAGTGGTACTGATGGGAAGCGCCCACAGTTCCAACGGATGATTGCTCGGGCAGTCGATATTGACCATTCTTTCGACGTCGTTGTCGTGACCACGAACAGCCGTTTCTTTCGAGGTATGCGCGGATTAAATCGTTATGTCCAAGTGCTGGAGTGCGCCGAGGTCCGTTTAGTTTCGATTTCCGAAGGCGTGGCAGGCGCTCAGGATCGAACTACTATGAGACGCCTCATGGGAAAGTTCGGCGAATATCTCTCTCGACAAGACAGTCTGTACATCAGGGCTGCATTGGCGATGCTGCCGAGAGGCGGATATTCGACGGGGTCCCGCCGGCCATATTCCACTGCAACCGCTGTTCTACCCTATGGAAGAACCCGGCAAAGACTCGTTGCTGACTTGCTGGAGGCCAAGAACGTCAAATTGGTTTTCCAACTATTTCTCTCGGGTGATGGTGCGACGGGGCCATTGGGAACAAAAGAGATCGCCAAACGCCTAAAATTACCAATGAGACGAAGATTGTAGCAACGTCCTCCACCGCCGATCGATCGATGTTCGCTCCAGATGATCGTATTCCATTCAGCGGATAGGGGGCGACGCATTCACGTCGGTGGCTCCGTGAGGCCGCGAAATTCAGTAGGTTTGCCAATAACAAAGAAGTGACCGCTTAACGGAGCGACATATGAAGACGCGTGGCAACCAGATGTCCCTACTGCCATCTTCAGGGTTCTCTCGAGCGCGATCTGTGACCGAAAATTTTCGCCCACAGTCAAAGTTTCCGTGCCGCATGCAAACAAGAGCCAGCGGACGCTGGATTGTCACGACGGTCTTCACAACAGACTTTCGAGTGACCGATATTGAAGTACGCGCCCTCAGAGCCGGGCTTGCGAGCACTATCATGAGTGCCCTTTTTGACATCGGGCGGGAACCGAACCGTCCGCCTGGAAAATGAAGGATGATACCAATGCCCAAAAAGCCCCCCGAAACTCTTGCATCTGAAAAAACGGATTTCGGGCGGAGAGGCTCGGTCTCGGCGAGGCGGAAACTGCTCCAGGGTAAAACGACGAACTCCACGTCGCTGGCGAGTTTGGCGGTTCGGGCTGTTGCGTATTGCCGTGTTTCTACGGGAGAAAGCGCTGCGAGCAATTTGTCGATTCCAGATCAGGAGCAGCAGCTAAAGCGGTATATAAAAGATAAAGGATGGATACTTGTAGACGTGTACAAGGAAGAGGGTCGGAGCGCAAAGACGACAAATCGACCGATATTTAAGAAAATGATTGATGATGTTCTTAATTCTCATCCAAAAATTCAAAAACTTGTTGTTTATCATACTGCAAGGTTCTCCAGGAGGATGAGTGATTTTGATAGATATGAGACAATGTTATTCGAGAACGGGATTGAACTCGTATTTGTTACACAGAATTTTTCTAAAGACATTGGGGGCTTTATTGGGAAAGCTGCATCAACGCTCGTTGATGAAGTGCACTCAAGAAAAACTGCTGAAGACACAAGCCGAACTATGACCCGGCTAGCGCTGGAAGGGTTCTACGTAGGCGGAGTACTCCCTCTTGGTTACAAGGCCGTTCCAGTCGATTCGGACCCGTCGCGCAAAATTATTGTTGTGAACGAGGAGGAGCGCCCACTCGCGCGCCGCATCTTCGATTTGGCGTTGTACGGCTCTCCCGACAGCCCTCCGTTGGGTGTTAAGGCAATTGCCGTTAAGCTAAATGAAGAACACATCTGCATTGGTCGGATTCGGCGGTGGAATAAAGCCCACATCCATAGGATATTGACCAACCCGATTTACAAGGGCACCAAACTTTACAACGAAAATGCCAAAGATGAACAATGGCTGAGTCGCTCGCCGGAGCTCATAGTCATTCCCGTACCTGCAATCGTTACTTCAGAGGAGTTCGAGGCTCTCGCGGAGCAGCTTCAAAGCAAAGACCCGCGACTTGGCACGGCAAAAAAGTTCTCCAGTCCGCTCCTATTATCCGGGATTGCCTTTTGTGGGTGTGGCGCGGGAATGACGCTCTCAACCGGAAGAAACCACGTTGGCAAAGATTACCGCTACTATCATTGCGGACGGGACGATCGGTTTGGCAAGTTCGACTGCGATGGACCCAGAGTTCCCGAAACAACGCTCGATGAGATTGTTATTGATGAGATCATTACCCAGGTACTCGATCCGCGACGCATTCGTTCTCTTTTGGAAAAGCTGAGAGAGCATTACCTCGCGGAGCAATCCGAGCGAGAAGGGCACGCCCAGGCCCTGCGGGACCGCCTTAAAGTGGCTGAGCAGACCTTCGAAAATTTGTACACGATCGCAAAGCATTCACCGAATTTGGCCAAGGAGCCGTTGATACTTGAGCGCTTGGAAAAGGCGCAATCGAATCTTAGCCAGTGCAGAGGCGCTGTCAGGGAATTGATCTCTGACAAGGAAGTGGCAGGTATCAGCGATGACCAGATTGATTATTTTTCTTGTAAGGTAATCGATCATCTCCGGCATGGTGAGCCGGCGAGTATCAAGCGTTATTTGGGCTCCATTTTAGAGCGCGTGATTGTGACAGGCACTCGCAAGGAGGCAGGCACGACGATAACAATCGTCGGAAAATATGCTGAACTCGAGGCGGCGGTTAAGCGTGAATGCTCTGATACTGACAATTTAAGCCAGACGCCACGTGTTCGTGGATTTGTCAGAAAATGGTGCCCCCAGCAAGACTCGAACTCGCGACCCCCTGATTACAAATCAGGTGCTCTACCAACTGAGCTATAAGGGCATCATTGCTGGAGGGAGTTATCATATTTCGCGCCGCTGTAAAGCGAAAAACATGATGTTCATCAGATAGTCCAGTCGGGAATCATGGCGGGCCGGGGAATGACTTCGGCACAGCGGGACATCGAGCGCGGGAGGTTCTCCGCGAGGAACTCGATCAGCGCCCGGACAGCGGGAAGCATGCCGTGCCGGGAGGGGAAGGCCGCATGGACGGTCGATTCCGGTGACGACCACTCGGGCAGGATGGGCACGAGCACACCGGTTCTGAACCCGCGCTCAACGAGCGTATCGGGCAGGAGGCCGATGCCGATACCTTCGATCGCTGCCCGCTCAAGGATCGCGAAGTCTGCACAGGCAAGCACGGGCGTGTGAGCGATGTCGTGAAAATCGCCTTCAGCGTTCACGAGGGTCCAGATCACGCGCGACGACTGCTCGTGGAGAGCCACTGTCGGCATCCGTGGCAGCGTCTCGAGGGTGATCGGCCCGCGCTTCTCGACGAAGGATGGGCTCGCTGCAAGATAGCTTCGCGTGCCACCGAACTTGCGCACGATGACAGACTGGTCGCTGTCATATCCCTCGCGAACCCGCAGCGCCACGTCGATGCGCTCCTCGATGAGATCGATCGGTCGGTTGGTCACGGTAATCGAAAGGCGAATCAGCGGGTATTTCTTGAGGAAGGACGGGATCGCATCCGCGAGCATTGGCGCAAAGCCCGGCGGCATGGCGAGCCGCACCATCCCGGCCGGCTCATCCTTCGCCGCCGCGATCACGGCCTCGGCAGCCTCGACGCTCTCGAGCACGGTCGCGCAGTGTTCGTAGAAGGATTGTCCGATTTCCGTCACCCTGAGCTTGCGGGTCGAGCGTTCGAGAAGGCGTACGCCCAGTTGCTCCTCCAGACTGGCCACCCGCTTGCTCACCTTTGATTTCGGCACGCCGAGCGCGTTGGCTGCGGCAGTGAAACCCTTGTTCCTGACGACTGCGGCAAACAGGGCGAGATCATTGAGGTCCTGCATGGATCGGCTTCCGGCGTGGCGTTTGATCGGAACTGTCCATTTATTGTTTCTCTCGGGAAACAGTCAATTGTCCTTCGGCCGGCTTATCGGGTCATTGTTTTCGGAACATATGTCTGTGCATCGAAACCCGCTCAAAGGTGCAAGACCATGAACGTTCTTCACATCGACTCCGGCATTCTCGGAGACCATTCCGTATCCCGCCGCCTGACAGCGGCCATCGTCGCCCAGATCAAGGCCGATCACGCCGAGGCCAAGGTGGTTTACCGCGATCTCGTTGCCGAGGCGCTTCCCCACCTTCACGGCGGACACCTGATGGCGGCCAACGCCAAGCCCGAGGAAATCGACGCCCAGGTTGCCGGCGAAGTTGCCGTATCGGCGACCGTCCTCGATGAGTTCCTCGCAGCCGACACGCTCGTCATCGGTGCTCCTATGTACAACTTCTCCCTGCCGAGCCAGCTCAAGGCCTGGATCGACCGCATCGCGGTCGCCGGCAAGACCTTCCGCTACACGGAAAATGGTCCCGAAGGCCTGGCCAAGGGCAAGAAGGTGATCGTCGTCTCCACCCGTGGCGGCCACTACTCCAGCGGCCCTGCTGCGGCCATGGACCACCAGGAAGCCTACCTGCAGGCAGTCCTCGGCTTCCTCGGCATCACCGATATCGAATTCGTTCGGGCAGAAGGCCTGGCGCTTGGTGGTGACGCCAAGGATTCCGCGATTGCCGAAGCCGAGAAGTCGATCGCCGGCCGTGGCGACTGGAAGCTCGCCGGCTGATCCTGTCGCGCAGGC
This sequence comes from Sinorhizobium sp. BG8, assembly GCF_016864555.1. Classification (NCBI taxonomy): domain Bacteria; kingdom Pseudomonadati; phylum Pseudomonadota; class Alphaproteobacteria; order Hyphomicrobiales; family Rhizobiaceae; genus Sinorhizobium; species Sinorhizobium sp. BG8. The sequence goes on from NZ_CP044011.1 coordinate 2,481,871, forward strand.
AGATGATTCTCGAGCCGCCGGACAGTCGTCCGGCGGCTCGTTCGATTCTGGACGACCGATTCCCTTCGGCACCGGATGGGTGTTGCCTTCGCCGCGCAGCGCCGTGCAAGCTCGACAAATCCGCCGATCGGACTAAAATTCGGCGATGGCCCGCTTCTCAAGAATGATCCTGTTCGCGGCAGTGCTGGCCGGCGTAGCGGCTGAGGCTCTTCCAGCCGCCGGCGGGCCGCCGGATGCGCGCTGTACCTGCCGCAATCGCGACGGGTCCAAGCACGAACTCGGCTCCGTTGTCTGCCTCAATGTCGATGGCCGCCGATATCTCGCGCGATGCACGATGGTTCTCAACGTGACGAGCTGGCAGAAGGTTCAGGACGGATGCCCGGTGTCCGCCAGGCCTTCCCTGATGTCGATGCCGGTCGCCTTCGCAGCCGATTGATCTCTACTTCGCGAGAAACTGCCGTGCGGCATACATGGCGATCGCCGCGGCATTCGACACGTTCAGCGACTTGATGGCGCCGGGCATGTCGAGGCGCGCAAGCGCCTTGCAGGTGGCGCGCGTCTTCTGGCGCAGTCCCTTGCCCTCTGATCCCATGACGAGTGCGATTCGGTCGCCGGAGAAAGTACCCTCGAGCGGCTGCGGACCTTCCGAATCGAGACCGATGGTCAAGAATCCAAGCTTGTGCAGTTCCTCGAGCGCCTCGGCCAGATTGGTGATCTGGATATAGGGAATGAGCTCGAGAGCACCGGAAGCGGTCTTGGCAAGCACGCCCGACTCGGTGGGCGAGTGGCGCATTGTGGTGATTACGGCGCCTGCGTCGAACGCGACGGCGGAGCGCATGATGGCACCCACGTTGTGCGGATCCGTCACCTGGTCCAGCACGAGGATAAGCGGGCTGTCCTTGAGTGCCTCCAGCCTGCGGACGGGCAAGGGACGCGTCTCCAGCATGACGCCCTGGTGGATCGCCTCGGGTCCGAGGATCTTGTCGAGATCGGAAGGAAGCACGGTTTCGACGGGATAGGGCAGGGTGGCCGGATCCGGCAGCTCGAGCCTGAGGGCGGCGTTCTGGGTCACGCTGAGCTTGACGATCTTTCGCTCGGCGTTGTCGAGAGCCGCGCGAACCGTGTGAAGTCCGTAGAGGAAGACCTGGTCGGGCGCGATTTCCGGCGCTTTCCAGCTCTCGGCCTGCCGGCGCCTGCGGTCGTCTTTGGGCGTGGGTATTTCGCCCCGTTCGCGCCGCTGGTCGCGGTGCGCCCTGCGCAGCTTGGCGTAGTGGGTGTCTTTGGCGCTCTTGCCGGTCTTTTCGTCTTTGCTCATGCCGCCTTATAGCCTTCGTTGACCGTTCCGCAAATCCCCGGTGCTCGAAACGGCCTCGCAACCTTTGTCGTGTTTTTCGCAAAAATTTCCGTACCCTCGTGTTGACAGGATCAAGGAGGCCGGTCATATAGCCGCCCAGATCGAAGGGGCCGCGCCTCACGGAATTGCCTCTCTGATCTGCTTATGCTTGGTCGCTTGATCCCGACAGAAAAATGGAGGGATGCCCGAGTGGTTAAAGGGGACGGACTGTAAATCCGTTGGCTCAGCCTACGTTGGTTCAAATCCAACTCCCTCCACCATTCTGTTGGTTCGGATCGAACGCCGCGGGTATAGCTCAATGGTAGAGCAGCAGCCTTCCAAGCTGAATACGCGGGTTCGATTCCCGCTACCCGCTCCAATCTTTTCAATCACTTACAGGTGGTGGCGTGTCACTCGTGTCACTGCCGTGTCACTCGGCTGATTTCGGCCGTTTTCCAGCTCTTGCTTCTGCTACCTTGCGGCTTGCCTCCAAACCGTCGCCACGGCTGTAACGACGAGTGGTTTTCGTCGTGGTGTGAGTCGCGAGGTCTCTTGCTGCTTCCAGAGAGCCGGTTGCTTCAACCGTTTCCGACACGGCGCCCGCTCGCGAATCCATCGACCAGATATTCGAGGGCACGCCCGCGGCATCCCGCACCTTGCGGAATTTCTCGGTGTAGCGATTCTCCCAGTATGGTTTCCCGGTGTCCTCGTCGATCACGACGGGGCCGATGTCGGGAATGCGGTAGGCTTTCAAGGCTTCCTGGACCAGCGGCAAGGTTTTGAGATCGCGTGCGACGCCCACGCCCGTCTTGCTGGTCTTGAGCGTGAGAATCATATCCTTCGAAATGGATTTGGCTTGCAGGCCTGTCCACCGGAAAGGCTGGCCCTCCGAAGACGGTGCCCATTCGCCAATGACGTCGATACGCCGGAGCGCCGTTTCGAACTTTACCGCCTCGACAAACCCGATTGAGGGGCATTCCATCTCGGCGCTCTTTGCCACGATCGCCAAGCACTGATCGTAGGTCATCGCGACCGTCCGCGGGGCCGGAAGTTCGAAGCGCATATCCGAAAGGATCAAGCGGGCCTCTGCGCAGCCGTGGAGGCGTTCTCCGGCTCCGTAGGAGATTATCACCCGGAGGAGCTTAATCGCGCCTGAGGCCCGTCTGTGGCCTTTTCTACGCCATCGTTCGAACCATCTTTTGAAGTCGGAGGCCCTCAGGGTAGCGATTTCAATCTCCCCGACGTTCTTCTCCAGCACCCTCAGGCTCGGCTCGTAGTCTCTGATTCGGGTAGAATGCTTGACCGTCCGGAGTGAACTGGTCGGATCGTGTCGATAGACATCTATCAGGGATTTGATCGTGCCGCTGTAGGTAGGCGCCGCGCCCAGATGCCTGAGTTCGTGCCGCAGCTGATCCGTCAACCGCTTGCAGGTCTCGGTAATCTGCTCGTCGGTCAAACCATCATCGAGGCGGCGTGCAGACAGGTAGTCTGGCGCTCCCTTCACTGCGCGTTTCGGGTTCCAGTAGTGGACGAGCGTGCCGTCCTTGTTCTTCCGGTACTGGTAACCGGGCCTATCAGTCCTCATCCCAGTGTTCCTTTCCATTTCGGGCGGGGATGCCCGAAGGAAGGATGCGGTCGGGGAGCAAGCCAGCGTCAATCGGGGCAGGGCTGTGGACAGCGGGGATAATGGTAGCAACCAGCGTCTTCATGTCGAATTGCACGACTGCGCCATGTTTCTGGGCGGCCTTGATCAGTCGCTCGGCGTCGGCCTGGCGAAGTGCGGATCTCGTCATGCGGCGCCTCTTTCATTGATTCCGGGAAGCGTCATCGCGCCCTCCGCCAATTGTCGAAATCATTCCGCAGCGACTGCCAGCGCTTGCGGGCGTTCTCGTCCTTGTTCAGTTCTCCCATGGACTGGACGGCGAGAAGGCTGCGCACGCGTGTCTTGATGCGCTCCAGATCGGTCGCCTCCAGCTGGTGGCGTTCGGCGAGGTAGCGGCGAAACAGGTGATCGTTTGCGCACTTCATGGCGCATTCGGCGGCGAAGTCTTTGGGCTTCGCTTGTTTCGGCTGCAGCTCGCGGATGACGCGGAACGCTTCATTGAGCAGCACGAGCAGCGCCGCCACATATTCCGGTGACCTGATCATCAGTCGGCGGTCGTCGTGGCTGCAATCGGGGAGGAGGGCCGCGATCGGCTCGACCTCGCCGGTCACGGTGTTCTCGACGCAGATTTCGGCGCGCATGGCTGTCGTGTCGTAGGATTCGGACCAGAGCGGGCTGGCAAGGTCGCTCGCGCTTCGGATATCGGGCAGGAGCTTGCGGGCGGTGGCGAGATCCATCAGCGGGCTTCCTCCGCCCTCGTCTGGGGCGGCTGGCTGGCATAGCTCGGACCAAGCCCGTCATGCTGGTTCGTCCAGTTGATGTTCCAGCTTTCCATGACGTGCGGCGTCTGGCCCTCAACCGTCAGCAGCTCGTGCATCAGTTCGGCGCAGATGTATGCCATCGCCGCCGACTGATCTTTGAAGGCGATCATCGACGAGTTCGCGCCTTTGCCTTTGCGCTCGTCGATAACGTCCCACTGGCTCGGCCCGCCACGAAGGCGGAAGAGACGACCATGATCGCGAGACGAAATATCCCAATGACCGTAGTTGCGGCGGTAGACTGAGAAACCGTCGATCATGACTGGCTCTCCGTGACGACGGACAGCGCCTTGCGGAGCTTATCGATGGCTATGTTATGGAGGTGGACGAGCGCACTTGCCGCCTCATGATGCTGGTCGCCGAGGTAGGCTATCTCGCGCTCGTAACCGAGATCAAACCTCGACGCCAACATGATGTGGTCGCCGCGCTGCGGTCCCGATCCTTGCCACCAAACTCGCCAGTAGCGCAGGTCTTCATCCTCGATCGGATAGCCCGTCAAGTCCGTTTCGGGCACGGGAGCGAAAAATGCTTCCTGGGGAGGATCGTCAGGGCGGCGCGGCTCGGGTGATGCTGTAGGCGGGTGCCTGCGAGCTTCATGGCGTAGCAGTTGGTGCAGCCCGGCGAGACCACGGCGCAGCCCGTGATCGGGTTCCATGTGGCGTCGGTCCACTCGATCTTCGTTCCGTCAGCCATTGGCGCGACCCTTCCTGACGAACTTCACCGTTTTCACACAGCTGCCGGGGTGGTCGGCTATGACCTTTTTCTCTGCCAGCAGGGCGTTGACTGCGCCGATGACGACGGTGCGGCCGTCGTGGAGAAAGACGCGGAAGAGGGGCTTGGCGGGCAGGATCATCGACCTTCCTCCATCATCTGCAGCACGTGCATGGTGTTGTAGGCGACGCTGACCGGGCGCATGTCGTAGCTGCCGGATTTGCGGGCAACGGGCTTGTAGAGGATGGTGCGCCTGCTGTCGGCCGCCCGACGCCGGGCGAGTTCCTCGCGCAGCCAGCGCGGCTTGCGGGTGGCTACATAGGAGATAAGCTCGGGCCTGCCGCAGCCGATCTCCTCGGCAATCTCGCGGTAGATGGCGCCGGCGAGAATGCGGGCGCGGATATGCGCCTCGATCTTTGGCGTGATGCGGCTCGAAAGCGGCGTCGACTTCTGGAGGGTGGTGCTCTCGGACATCAGAGCGCCTCGGCGAAAAGCAGGGGGTGCAGCACGCCCATGTTGCGGGCGGGGTCTTCCTGCGGACGATCGGCGAAATAGGCGTGGCCGGCCTCGGCGATAGCGAGTTCCGCCAGATCTTCGACGCGGCGATCGTGGATTTCCGCCGCGAGGCGGAGGCGCGCCTCGGTGGCTGCATCGAGCATGATGGTGATGTGGGTCACGACGGGTGTTCCTCGACGATGAAGGGGAGTGACGGGGCGGCTTTCCGCCCCGTTGCTTCGAAATCAGGCTGACGTGCCGGACATTTCCGGGCGGCCCTCGAACTTCGGCAGCTCGGTCTCGCGCGCGGCGAATTCGAGCGCGCGGCGGACTTCCTCGGTGATGTAGAGATCGGGCCGGAAGAGGACGAAGGTCCAGGCAATGACGCCGTCGCGCAGCTTGTATCGCAGGCGCACGGGGATGCGTGTCGCCTCGCCGCCGTGGAAGATCGGGATGTTGATGACGAAGACGCCATGCACGCTGATCGGCTGGCCGTCGGCGTTCTTGTGATCTTCCTCGAAAACGATCTGGCTTTCGCCCGACTGCAGCTTGATGGCGTTTTTCACGCGCACCTCGGCGTTGATCTGCAGGCCGCGGGACAGCACAACGAGATCATTCGGGAAGGCGACCTTCGCGGAGAACATCTTCGCGAAGGTTTCCTCCTCCAGCGTATCGGGGGCGGCAAGGTCGTGAGCGTGATCTTCGATGAATTCGGCAAAGGACGCCTGGTCCATTGCCTTGCCATGCACGGCCGTCCAGACCTTCCATTCCTCCGACTGGGGGAAGGAATAGAGGATGCGGTGCTTGCCATTATCGGGAACGGCTGCGGCGTGATAATCGATCACGGCGGTGAGGCTCGGCTTCTGCCAGTCGGTTTCGGCAAAGATCGCGCTCGTGCTCAACCTGTGCCGGTTCACCAGCTCTACGAAGGACTCGAGCGTTGCGACGGCCGCCGTGCCGATCTTGCGCTCCGGGCGTGTGCGCCACGGCTCGACGAGGTTGTGGATACCGGAGACGCTGCCATTGGTACGATTGAGCAGGACGGGAATGCTCGCCGGCACGCCCTGAACGCTGGACGGAAGGGAGATTATGACGATCTCGGTCTTCGCCTCCTGCGCGAGGGCGGCGATTGCTGTGACGGCGGTTTCGGACAGCTGGTCCATTGGTGTTTTCCTTCTGGTTGAGGTGGGAAGCTGAAAGGCTGGGGCCGGTTACTGGCTGACGCTCGCGCGCTCGCTGGCGTCGCGCGGTCCCGCGAACATGTCGTGCTGGCGCGGGTGTTCGGTCGAAAGGGCGCCATCCTCGACGACCCAGAAAACCGAGTTCTTGCGGGGGCGCTTCGGGGTCTTGGAATCCATCTCGACGCCGATCGTGACCATGCCGTCCTTGACGGAGAAGGCGAGCTTGACGGTCGTGGTGCCTTTGAAAGTGGCGTGGGGGTTCTCGTCCGACATGTCGGCGAGTTTCTTCAGCGTATCGCCGATCTCTTCGGAGAGTGCCGGATTGAACTGTCCGTTCTCCAGCATGCCGATGATCATGGACGCGTCGCGGATCTTCTTCATGGTTGGTGTTCCTTGGTGGCTTGGGGGAGGAGCCGGACGCGCGGGCGCGGCCGGTCAGTTGAGGCGGCTGGCGATGAGGGCGACGCCTTGAATGATGGCCATGGTGGCAATGCCGGCGGCGTAGGACATCAGGTGGCTGGTGAACCGGTCGGCGCGGGCAAGGGCTGCGCGGCGGCGGTGGATCGACTGCCATTCCGCATCGAGCGGCGCCGTGTCTTCGCGGGTGGAGACGGGGGCGGCGCGCATCAGGCATCGCCCCCCATGGTCAGCGCCAGAAGAGCGAGGATGCAGACCGCGATGATTGACCACATGGCGAGCTGCGTCCGCAGATGGTTGCGGCGGACGGCCGCGAGATCGCCGCTGTGGTCCTCGGCCGGATAGTCGCGGGGCGCCTCCATCTCCGTCAGCTCCTGCGGATGGCGCGGGCATTGGCGAGATCGCGGGCGGCTGGGCCATGCAGCTCGACCTGGCGGCCGGTGAAGCCTTCGCCGATCAGATCATCGGCGGTGCAGCCGTGACCGATGCGCAGCATGGTCTCGGCCATGTCGTGGCGGATATTGCGGGTTTCGTAGGGTGCGTTGTGCATGGGCGTTTCTCCGTTCGAAGCATTTCGACGGGGAAAACGTAGCCATAAACGCTACATCTGTAAAGATGACGTAGCTATTACGGCTACAAATATTTTGGTAGCTACGAATCGTAGCTGCAAGAGGGGTACTCGCGATGCTGTTAAAGTGGCTGTTTCGCGGAAACGAATATGCCGCCGGCCTACCTAGTCAGGGTTATTGGCCACGGTTCTCGAAGTGCTTCAGCAACGAGGTGGCACGGTTAATGATTTCCCGTACCGATGCGGCGCCGTTGTCCGGATCATCGTTTGCAAATGTCGACTCTAGACGCGAATTGATCTCCGCGGTGACTGAGCGTCCATTCTCCTTGGCTGCAGCCGTGACCTTTCTTCTGAGGTCCAATGGCATCCGCAAGTTGAATTGAGGGTCATCCTTCGACATGCTGAACTGATGACATAAAAATATTCCACCTGATATGCACCACCGGTGCACCACTTTGCGCCTTGCGCAGTGAAGCGCGGCTGGTAGTAATAGTAGGTGGTGAAATTGAGAAAGATTTTCCCGTAACGTGCGGGAATTAAACGAAAAGGGATTGTTTCAAATTGGGAATATCAGGTCACTTTCTGCGTAGGTGAGGCGCAGTAGCGAATTTTGAGGGGCGTTGCAAATCGTTTGGAGGCTGCGACGCAGAATTGAAAGCTGTATCGAGTTGGAGTGGAAATGCCGCATAGAGAGTCCAGCTATCTGCCGGAGGACAGTTTCCCGGAGGTTTCAACGCTGTCGACGAGCGATGCCCTGTTAGATGCGATCCATGCTTATCGGAGCGGGCTCGCTGATTTCATCGAGAATGCGCCGGAAGATGATGATGAGGCGAACGCCTACGCAGACACCACGTATTGCGGACCCATGTTGCTGTTGGAGGGGTGGAGTGCGCCTGCGGCGTCGAGGGGGTCGGCGCTGGCAGCGCTCAAGCTTGCGTGCGATGCGCACGCGGCTGGCGATCGGGGTCTCGTGGGCCCGATGATCTTGGCCGCCCTGGGTTATTTCGAGGGCGGCAGGTAGGCGGTTTTCTTACATATTGATGAGCGAGCGTCGCACGCGTCCAACCACGCGGGGCTCGTTGTCGAAGTAGATCGGTTCAATGTTTGGATCGGTCGATACGGGTTCGAACCGCTGCGGCGGACCTGGGCGATACCGCTTGTACGTTGCGTTTCCTTCGCCGTCGTCGATGACGTAGCATCCGTTGTTGACTAGCTTTGTGTCTCCGCGATCGACGAAGATTATGCTCTCCGGTGGCGATATTCTGTCCATAGAATTCCCTTCCACGCGTAGGGCGATCCAGTCACCCTTCGGAAGGTCTGCGACTATCAGGCTGCCGAGGTGTTCGTCGGCCGCGTCATCCCTAGATAGTGTTCCCGCACTGACCCATGAAATCAGCGGGACGGTCTGAGGCGGCGTGGTCTCGTCCGCCGGCAACGGAAAGCCGGTGACCTCAGAGATGGCAAACATCTCCTTGGCGTCCAGAATTCGACGACCCTTCAGGATCTTGTTTATAAGCGAACGGTCCTCGCGCCACCCGAATCGATTATGAAGGCGACGGGTGACCTCGGCCTGTTTCAGCTTGCTGTGAGCCAGTGCGGCTTCGACCCAATTCTTGTCCATATCCTCATTGTAGCGATGTGTTGGCAACAAATCAGTTTCCAAGATCGCTACACTCCTCTTGCGTTCGTAGCTATTTTGGCTACATTGCGTGCATGGAACCTGCTCGCACCATCATCAATCGGCTAGGCGGCCCTAGCAAAGTGGCTACCATTACCGGCGTTCATCGTACCCGCGTGTCCAACTGGGCACGCGAAAAGACGGCTGGTGGCACGGGCGGCATCATCCCCTTCAAGCACGTTCGCACACTGCTTGCGGCCGCGCGCGAACAGGGTGTGGAGCTTTCCGCGGATGACTTCCTTCCGCGCGAGCCCAGCGAGGCCGCCGAATGAGCAGCCTCTCTTCCTTCCCTTCGCGTCCGGCTCGTCGTTCCGCCGGTTCGCGTCAGCGTCGGAGGCCTGCAACAGTCTCCGGCGCGCCTTTTTTTCATGCCCTATTCCCCGCGGCGCATGCCGGGATTCCTCCCCTCGGCTGTGCCGCACCTGGCGTCCCGTCGCATTCGTGGCCACGCGACTGCGACGGGGCGTCTCTTTTGGTTCATCCCTGTGCATGCGGGCCTCCGTGATCTGACCCGCTGAATCTCTCACTTCCGAATTCTTCCCGCCACGGGAAAACCCGCCCGGATTTCCCGGCGCGGGAAAGCCATGTCTTTTTCCAGAGGACGCCATGACCGACGCATTCATCATGAGACTGAAGGCCGCACAACGGGACCTGATCGAGGCCTGCGGCGGCGTGGAACGGGCGGCCGCAAAGTGCGGCTATTCCAAATCGACCGTGGGGCGGTGGTACGACCCGAACGATGGAACGGTGATGCCGATCCCGGCCGTCGTCACGCTGGAGCGCGATGCCCGCGCGCCCTTCCTCACGGCGGTACAGGCGGAGGCCAACGGGCGGCGGCTGACCGACCCCGACCAGGAGCGGGCGACCGACATTTCCGTGTTGACCAGCCATGCCGAGGTGATGCGGCAGGCCTCCGAGCTGATGAACGCGATGGCGCTCGCCATGGAAGACGGGAAGATTACCCCGGCGGAAGCGACGACGGTCGACAGGATTGCATCCGCTCTTGATGCCGCCTCCTCGAACCTCCGGGCCTCGCTTGCCAACGTCAAGGCGCGACAGGGCGCGGTTGCCGCTCTGCGCGTCGTGAACGGGGAGGGCGAATGATGGGGCCGGGCCGGAAACAGGCGCTGCGGCGGTTCGATCCGCTCGACGAGATGTTTATCCAGCCGCTGAGCGGAACGGCGCGGGCCATGGTCCGCGCCGCTTTCGTCAGTGCCGACGGGACCGTGTTCGCCCAAACGGCCATGCGCGAGCGGGCGGCGGAGCAGGCGCTGGCCGCCGGATACCTCGCCGAACACGCCGCGGAAGGCGTGCTTCGCATTACCGCAGCCGGCATCGAATACATGCGGATGCTCGCGAGGGCCGCATGATGGCGCTTTCGATCAAGCAGTTAAGCGACGGGCAGCGCCATATCCTGACCGAGGCGCTTGCCAATGGCAGCTACCGCTGCGACGGCGACAGCGAGCAGAAGCGGGCGCGCAGCCTCAACAGCAAGGGGCTGCTTTCCCGCGACCCGAAGGATGGCTTTGTCTGGTCTTTGACCGATGCGGGCAGGGCGGCGGCCGGAGAGATTGCGCCGGTAGCCGTAAACGCGGTCGCGGTTCGGGAGCCGATCCCAGAAGAGGCAGCTACAGCGCCCGTGCGCTTCGATGCCTCGGACCTGACGGCGACGGTGCTGCGGGCGCGCGCGCTGCTCGACGATGGCGATGTTATCCGCGCCCGGATTCTGGCGGAAGGCGCCTATGAGCAGGCGAAAGCCGAAGCGCGGTTTGCCGAGAAGTTCGGCGCCGCCGAGCAGCTCGTCGCGAAGGCGCGGCAGCTGCAGGGCGATGCGTTGCTGATCGAGACGCGGGCAAAGATCCTGATCTCGTCGCAATGGGGCGCGGCGCAAGAGGCGGGTACGGCGACCAAGGGCGGGAGGCCAAAAACCGTTTCAGACGGAAACGGTTTGCGTGCCGAGGATACGGGGCTTTCCCGCAAGGAAATCCACGAGGCGCGCAAGCTTGCGGCGGCGGAAGAGCGTTCGCCGGGCATTGTCGAGCGGGCCATTATGGCTCGGGTCGCGGCAGGGCTCGAACCGAGCCGCGCAAACCTGCGCGTCGCCGTGGGCACGCAGTCCGCGACGAAAGAAGAGCGCGGAAACAATCTCTACGAGACGCCGCCGGAGGCGATGCATACCCTGCTCGCGCTTGAAACCTTCCTGCCGACCGTGTTGGAGCCGGCCTGCGGTCGCGGCGCGATTTCGGGCATGCTGGAGGCGGCGGGCTATGACGTCATCTTGTCGGATCTCGTCGACTACGGCACGGCGGACCAGCACGGCGAGGTGCAGGTCGTTGCCGATTTCCTCTTGAGCGAGGCGCATCCCGGCGAGCCGGACATCGTGACCAATCCCCCTATGGCGAGGTGCTGAATGCCTTCGTGGCGCATGCGCTGCGCGTGCACCGCCCCGGCAAGATGGCGCTTCTGCTCAATCTCAATTTCCTTGCCGGTTTCTACGACCCCGACCGTACCTTCGTGATGGACGAATGCTCACCCGCCCGGATCTACGTTTTCAAGCGGCGGCTGCCGATGATGCACCGCGACGGCTGGGACGGGCCGACGGCGAGCAGCCGAATGAATACTGCGTGGTTCATCTGGGAGCGGGACGAGGGCGGCAGCTACGGCGACCGGACCGAGATCCGCCGCGTGGACTGGAAAGACTACGTGCCCGCCGTGGCGGAAAGCGAGGCGGCGTGAGCGAGCGCACCTTTCCGCAGGCCCGTATCCCGTTCGGCGAGACTGTCGCGCTCGCCTATCAGATCACCTGCTCCGACTGCGAGGCCGTTGCCTACTTCCCCTTGAAACGCGGTGGCGTTCCTCGACCTCCCGCATCCGTCATCGCCCATTTCCACGCGGCCGGCTGGTCTGTCGGCAGCTCCTCCCGGAAGGACGCCTGCCCGGAATGCCTGCGCAAGTCGCGCGCTGCAAAACCCTCAGTGAAAGGACCAGAGATGTCGCTGACCTCCAAGCCGGCGGACGCGTCGCCCACGGCGACTGTCAAGCCCACCGCCGTTTCAGCCAAAGCCGCGCCGCCGCCGGAAATGGGGCGGACGGAACGGCGCATCATCAACGACAAGCTCGACGAGGTCTATGGCGAGGGCCGCTACAAGACGCCGTGGACCGACGCCCTGGTCGCCAAGGATCTGGGAGTGCCGCGCGCCTGGGTGGCGGAAGTCCGCGACTCCTTCTTCGGGCCGGAAGGCTCCAATCCGCTCTATGACGAGTTTCTGCGCGCGGCTACCGAGTTCAAGGCGCGGCACGATGCCTTCATCGAGCAGGAGAAGAGGCACTGCGAGGAGGTGAACCGCCTTCGCAAGCTGCGCGACGACCTGGCCGGGCAGGCGAGCGAGATCCAGCGCGTTGCCAAGCGCATCGAGCGGGAGATCGCCCGATGAACGAACTTCGCGAAGGAATTGCCGAGATCGCGGCGGCGACGAATGACGCGGAACGGGCGGCGGCGCTGCTGCGGTGCTCGCTTTCGCTGCTGATGACCTGCGAATTCACGCTCCGCAACCGCTTCATGCTCACCGGTTTTCACGAGGGGATTGCCTATCTCGATGCGGAGCTTTTGGCGCTGCGCACGCCGCGGGACGCGGAAGGCGGGATTGTGAACAGCATGGCCGTCGATGTGGGGCGCGGACGCATGCGGAACGTTGCGGCCGGGCTTCCGGCTTCGCGCATGGAGGCGCCGTGATGTATCGCGATAGCCTCTTTTCTGGCGCTGCCTTTGAGCAGCTCCCGCGTCATCATGGTTCGGGCCGCCCATTGATCGTCGACAGCTTTGCGGGCGGCGGCGGGGCCTCGACGGGTATCGAGATGGCGCTCGGCCGCTCGCCCGACATCGCCATCAACCACAATCCGGCGGCGCTAGCGCTCCATGCGGCGAACCATCCGGAGACGCTTCACCTTTCGGAGAACGTCTACCGCGTCGACCCGCTCGACCACCTGCGCGGGCGGCATATCGGGCTGATGCACTTCTCTCCCGACTGCAAGCACTTCTCCAAGGCCAAGGGCGGCAAGCCCGTGGAGCGCAACATCCGCGATCTCGCCTGGATCATTCCCGGCTGGATCGAACGCATCCAGAAGAGCGGCGGCCGGGTCGACGTCGTCACCATGGAGAACGTCGAGGAGTTCAAGGATTATGGTCCGCTGATCGAAACCGAACGCGGGCTGATGCCGGACCCGGAGCGCAAGGGCGAGAGCTACCAAGCGTGGGTGAAGGCGCTGAAGCGGCTCGGCGGCAAGATCCAGTCGCGCGAGCTGCGCGCCTGTGACTACGGCGCGCCGACCATCCGCAAGCGGCTCTTTGTCATCATACGCTTTGACGGAAAACCGATCATCTGGCCGGAGCCGACGCACGGACGGCCGGGCGATCCGGACGTGATTGCGGGCAAGAAACTGCCCTGGCGGACGGCGGCGGAATGCATCGACTGGAGCCTACCTTGCCCCTCGATCTTCGACACGGGCGACGAGATCATGGCGAAGCACGGCTTGAGGGCGGTGCGCCCGCTCGCCGGCAACACCATGGCGCGGGTCGCGCGCGGGATGAAGCGCTATGTGCTCGATGCCGAGCGGCCGTTCCTCGTGAACCTGACCCACGGCGCGCGCTGCGAGGATCTGGCGGCGCCATTCAACACGATCACCGGCGCGAATCGAGGAGAGAAAGCGCTCATTGCGCCCTCGGTCAGCCGCTTCAACAGCGGCGCAACGGGCAGCGCGATGGACGAGCCGATGTCGACCATCACCGCGAACAGCTTCATCAAGCGGCCGGGCGGCGCGGCGCCCCTCGGTGTCATCGCTCCGCATCTAATGACGATGCGCAATTCGGGAAAGCCGTTCAACGGAGCGGATGAGCCAACGCATACGATTACGGCTGGGGGTGCGGGCCAGACGGTCATCGCGCCTGTGCTCACGCATGCTCAACAGGGCGGGGCGGTTCGGCCCGTCGATGCGCCTCACCATACGATCACGGCGAGCACGAAGGACCAGAACGCGGTCATCATTCCGACGCTCGTCGGATGCGGTGGCCGGGCAGGGCAGAGCCGCCCGCGAGGCGGCGACGAACCTGTGGCCACGATCACGGCGAAGGCGGACAGCTGCGTGGCGGTCGCCTTCGTCGCGCAACACAACAACGACAGTCGTCGCGACGGCGGGGTGAACCCCGGCCGGTCAGCCGATGCGCCGCTATCGACCGTCACGGCGACCGGTGCGCAACAGGGCGTCATCTCCGCCTTCGTCTCGCGCCAGTTCGGCACGAGCACCGGACACGCGATGGACGAGCCGAACGGCACCATCACGGCGGACGGCGGCGGCAAGTCGCTGCTGGTGGCACCATACCTGCACGCCTACTACGGCGTTGATCAGGATACGCCGGAAACAGAACCGTTTCACACGATCACCACCAAGCCGCGTTTCAGTCATGTCGAGGGGGCAATCTCGGCGCCGCCCTTCACCGAGGCGCAGGCAGTTCGCGCCCGCGAGGTCGCTGCCTTCCTGCGCGCGCATGGCTTCTGGGACGAACGCGAATTCGTGACGCTTTCGATCGGCGGCGAGACCTTCGTCATCGTCGATATCGGCATGCGGATGCTGACGCCGCGCGAACTCTACAACGCGCAAGGCTTTCCGCCCGACTACGTGATCGACGGCGGCTGGAGCGTGCCGGAGGACGGCGGAGCGCCGGTCTGGATCTCGTTTCCGAAGTCGGTCCAGGTCTCCTGCGTCGGCAACAGCGTCTCTCCGCCCGTCGAGGCGGCGATCGTGGCGGCGAACTGCCCCGAGCTGATGGTGATCAGGGAGGCGGCCGAATGAGCAACAAGTGCTCCTTGATCGTCTGGGATCGGGATTTCGGCAGTTCGATCCGGAAGGTTATTGCCGCGCGCCTTGCTGACCACGCCGACGAAGAAGGGCGAGGGATCTGGCCAAGCGTCGAGCGGATCGCCGCTCAATGCAACACCTCCTGCCGGACGGTACAGCGGACCCTGGCGGCGTTCGTCGACGAGGGGGTTTTACGCATCATTTCCGAAGGCGGGCGCGGGCCGGGATCGACGCGCCGGTATGACTTCGACATGACAATTTTGCAGGCTTTGCCGCTCGCCGTTTGGGGCGCGGATGCCAAGGGTGACACTGACGACGCTAAGGGTGACACTGACGACATAAAAGGGTGTCACGGTGTCACCCAAACCACCATAGAACCACCAATAGAACCATCAGAGAGAGAGGGCGCGGGCGAGCGGGGGCAAAGGCAGGAAGCGGAACCGGCATCGCCAGCCGACGACGGCGAGGCCGATCCGCGGACGCTGATGAAGCGCGTCAAGGCGCTTGAGGTCGGCTTGAAGCGCAACCCGTGGCCGAAAGTGCTGTCGTCCTCGACGGATTGGTCGCTGCGCCAGTTCACCAAGCTTTCGCCCGAAGAACGCCGGCTGGCTGAAGAGCGGCGCGACGCCTATCTCGCCGCATGCCCGAAGGACCGCGACGGAAACCCGAAAGCCGTGCCGCTCGGCGTCTACCTGCGCGACCGGAAATTCCTCGACGTGGAAGCGATCGTGCCGCGTGTGGCCGCGAAAGCCGAAGTGATCGCGGTCGCGCCTTTCGGGCCGGTCTGGGCGGCTCTGCGCGAGATGGCTTTCATCAAGGGGCCGGTCTCGGTCGAGATGCCTGTCGGCCGCCGGGAGGCCATGCAGCGGACATTCGAGGCGCTGGGCCGGGCGAGCGCAAGCCGGGCACATGCCTACATCGCCGGCAAGGGCGTCCGCATCGGCGAGAATGGCGCGCTGATCTTTCCTGACGATTTCGAGCAGGCGGAGTATCGCCGGATGGTCCGCGATGGGGGCTATCCGGAGGTCAACCGGCTGCACGAGCTGGCCGGCAATCGCGAGCGTGGACAGGCGGAGGGGCGCTTTGCGGCGCTTGCGGATCTTTGCGAGCCGGTCCCGGTTGGCTCTGCCCTGTTCGAGGAATGGCGCCGGCACGATCACGAGGCGAACCGGCCCTTCGTGCCGAACCCCGGCAGCATGCCGGTTGTCTACTTCCCGAAGGGTGGCCCGGCCGGGCTGGTTGAATTCGAGCGCGCAGCGCGCGTGGCATTGGCAATGGAGCGAGGCGATGAATATGCGGCATAGTGGCTTTGACGGCGCGCGGGTTGGGTCGGATTGCGGCATGCACTTCGAGGATCGCATGAGGCAAATCCGCTCCGAAATGCTGGGTGCGGCCTCGCTTGCATGCAAGGCTGATTCGCCATGGTTCGCGCTGCGGGTGTGGAGCGGGCGCGAGGAAGCTGTGGAAAAGTCGCTGCTGGAGGCCGGCATCGAGGCGTTGGTGCCGATGCGGAAGGGGCGGGAGTATCGCCGTCGCGGTCGCGTGATCCCGGCGCAGATGATCCCGGTCATGACCGGTTATGTGCTGGTGCAATGCCTCCGCTCGGAGCAGGCATTCCTCGGCTTGCTCGGTGTCGAGCACGTGATTTCCGTCATCGGCGGCTGCGAAACGCCCTTGCCGATTCACAACGAAGAAGTGCAACGATTCAAGACGAAGGCCTGCGAGGGGGCTTATGACTGGGAAGTGCCGGCGGGGTTGTTCAAGCGTGGCATGAAGGTGCGCATAGGGCAGGGCCCGTTTGCCGGTATCACCGGTGAGATCGTTTCCTGCCGAGACGACGGGCGAGGCGATGCCGTGGTCGAAGCGCAGATGTTTGGCGCAATGACGCCGCTCCTGGTGCCTCTTGCAATTCTCGAAAAACCGTGAGTAAGAATTGCCTCAAGGATGATCCGATGATCCTGCAGTGAGCCCCTGAGAACGGCCGAAAGGTCGGGAACGCAAGTTCCGGGGTCGGTACACCGGTCGGACCCTTCCCTGACTGCCTCCCGAGCGAGGCGCCGATTCAGGGGCAGTGCGCAAGCTATGTTCAATCGTTCCCCTCTGGATACCTCGGCGGCCTTCGGGTCGCCGTTTTCGTATCAAGGGGTATGACCGCCGAAATCCGCTTTGACGCTTCCGACTTCGACAACCTCGGACGGGCAATCGCCCGCCTGCCTGGTGAGATCAAGACGAAGGCTATGGCGAGGGCAATGCGGCGCATGCGCGACATGGCGCGCACCCGCATCGTCGACCACTCGCACAAGCGCACAAAGGTGCCGGTCCGAATGGTGCAGGCGCTGACCAAGGCCTACTTCAACGCCGGCGGCAATACCGTCGAGGTGATCGAGAAGTCTGGCTGGATCGGGCTGGCCAAGCTGGGAGCGCGACAGACGAAAACCGGCGTAACCACTCGGGCACGGGGCTCATACAAGTCGGCTTTTATCGCCACGATGGCGAGTGGGCATAGGGCCGTGTTGATGCGGGACGGGAAGGGCAGGCTGCCGATCCACGAACTGTTCGGGGCAAACCCTGCGCATGACGTGACGAACAATCCCGACGAGTTCCTGCCAGTGTTGGCGCAGCTGATCGAGGAGCACCTCGCACCCCGCGTCCTTCACGAGATCGAACGCCAGCTCCCGCGCTGACCCCCTCGACCCCTGACCTCGACCCCTCGACCGGGCGCCCCCTCGATGGGTCCCTCCCGGACCTACCCCCAAGCGGGCCGGGACGACCCCGAAATTCCGCTAGTCAGAGCACCTGAAATCCTGACCTGACAAGCCTGACAACAGGCGTCAGGCCTGACAACGAGACCTTGCGCCAATCATGAACGCCCTCGAAAACCAGTCTTCGACACCGACCGGCGACGGCGGCGTATGGGTGACGATCGCCGACCTTGCAAAGCGCAAGGGCGTGTCGCGCCAGACGGTGCACGAGCGGGTGGCCCGGCTTGAGAAGGACGGGCTTCTCGCGACCAGACGCGATGGTCGCAGCAAGCTCGTCGAGCTGGCGACCTATGACCGGGCCGTCGGCCAGGCGGGCGATGCCTTTCGTGAGAGTGGTGCCGAGACCAAGCGCAAGGCCGCCGCGGCCGATGCCGCGCCGGTGCCTGCTCCGCTCCGAGATGCACAGGCCGAACGGGCGCAATACGAGGCCAAGCTTAAGGCGCTCGACTATGCCGAGCGGACGGGGCAGCTGCTGCCGATCCGCGGGCCGCATGGCATCGAGACGGCGATGATCCGCATTACCGAGGAGTTGGTGCGCGATCTGAACGCGCCCTTCAACTGGATCACCGATCTGATGGAAGCGGCGCGACAGGGTGAGCCGGCACTGCGCCGACTGCTCCGCTCCCGCATTCACGAGCAGCGCCAGACCATCGCGAACCGCATGGCCACCATCCTCGGCGAGGCTGCGGAAGCCGAAAAGGCCGGTGTCGAACTCGATCTTTTTGCCGGAGAAGGCGAATGAGGGTTGCCCTGAAGCGCTCGGCGCTCGCCGTCCTAGCCGGTGTGCTCGCGGCCGGTCTGATGCCGGAAGACGTCGTGACGCCGTCGGCGTGGGCGCAAAAGCACCTGGTCGTGCCGGACGGACCGCGCTCCGGCGAAATCTGGGATGCGCGCGAGACGCCTTACATCTGTGAACCGCTCGACATGATGGCGACGGAAGCGGGCGTCAACGAGATCGCCGTTCGCAAATCTGCGCAGACCGGCTTCACGACGATGGTGTTGGCGGCAGTCGGGCACATGATCGACAAGGACCCGTGCCGGGGCATGATCGTTCAGCCGACGACCGGCGCGCTCTCCGACTTTAATCGCGACAAGCTGGGGCCCGCGATCGAGCAGTCGCCGCTGCTCAAGAAGAAGGTGAAACCGCAGACGTCGCGCGAGGGCGACGCCTCGACGACCACATCGAAGCGTTACCCGCACGGTTCGCTCACGCTCGCGATTGCGACTTCCGCGGCCGATCTGCGTTCGAAGACGATCAAGAAGGCCTGGCTCGACGAGATCGACGAATACCCTGACGACCTCGACGGACAGGGCGATCCCATCGGCATGGTCGAGGCGCGGCAGGAATCCTTCCTGATGTCCGGCGAGTGGCTGCGGGCCTACGTCTCGACGCCGACCGTCAAGGGCGCGTCGAAGATCGACGACTATTTCCATGCCGGTGACCAGCGCTATTGGCACATTCCGTGCCCGCAGTGCGGCGCCGACTTCAAATTCATCTTCGACCGAAAGCACTTTCGCTTCAACGACAGCTACCCATACGAGGCGCACTATGTGACGCCGTGCTGCGGCGGTATCGTCGAGGCGCACGAGAAAGTGGCGTTGATGCGCAAGGGCCGGTGGATTGCGGAAGCGCCGCGGCCCGGCGCGTTCCCGTCCTACCACTTCGACGCCCTGACCTCTCCCTTCGTTCCGTGGGACAAGATCGCCTCACGTTTCGTCGAAGCGAATGACGATCCGCAGAAACTGAAGGTGTTCTACAACCTGACGCTCGGCCTCGCCTACGATATGAAGGGCGACGCTCCGGACCACGTTCGTCTCATGGAGCGCCGCGACTCCCATCTGACGCGCGGACACATTCCGGCGCTCGGCCTCATCCTGGTCGGCTCGGCCGACGTGCAGATGAAAGGCATCTGGTACTCAATCCGCGCCTACGCGCCGGATCGTCAGTCCTGGGTCGTTGATGCCGGCTATCTTGACGGCGCGACCGATGATCCGCATGGCGGAGCCTTCGTGATGCTGGAGGAGATCCGGACGAAGCAGTGGCCGGACGCGTTCGGGCAGAGGCGGACTGTGGATGCATTCGGGATAGACTCAGGCTACCGCTCGCACGTGGTTTACACCTGGGTGCGCGGCAAGCACGCGACCTTCGCCCTGAAAGGGCTGGACGGCTGGTCTCGTCCGGCGCTGGGGCAGCCGTCTCCGGTTGATATCGACTTCAACGGCAAGCGCATCCGCAGCGGTGCGATGGTGTGGGGCGTCGGCACCTGGTCTCTGAAGGGTGCACTCTATGCCGATCTTCGGAAAGAAGGGCTTGCAGCCGGTAAGGAACAGGACCCGCCCGGTTACATGCATTTCGGGAAATGGATGGATGAAGTCTATTTCCGGCAGATTACCTCGGAATATCTCGGGACGGAAAAGGTCAAGGGCAAGGGGCGCGTGCGGCGGATCTGGGTTCTGCGCGCCGGCGAGGAAAACCACCTTCTCGACTGCGAAGTCTACAACAACGCGCTCGCCGATTATCTCGGTGTGTCGCGAATGACGCCGCAGGAATGGGCGTCGCTTGCCGCAATGCGCGGCGTACCGGAAACGGTGAAAATGCCGGACATGTTCGCACCGGCTCCGTTGCAGGTCGCCCAGCACGCGGCGATGTCGAGCGAGAGCTCAACCGATCCGGTCGAACGGATAGAGGTCGACGAGGCCGCGCCGGAGGATGGTTCGGGCTGGTACGGAAACGGCGGATCGTTCTGGGAGTGACCATGACCGTTCAGACTACATGGGTTCAGGCCGATCTCGCGGCTATCGAGACGGCGATCGCGACCGGCGCGAAGCGGGTTCGGTTCCAGACGCACGAGGTCGAGTATCAGTCGATGAGCGATCTTCTGAAGGCGCGCGATCTCATCCGCGCGTCGCTCGATGCCTGCGCTGACGGCGGCAAGGTCTATTTCACCGAGTTCGATGGCGGGTACTGATGAACGTTCTCGATAAGGTTATCTCAGTGTTCAGCCCGGAAGCTGGTCTGAAGCGCGCCGCCTCGCGGCAG
This sequence comes from Sinorhizobium sp. BG8, assembly GCF_016864555.1. Classification (NCBI taxonomy): domain Bacteria; kingdom Pseudomonadati; phylum Pseudomonadota; class Alphaproteobacteria; order Hyphomicrobiales; family Rhizobiaceae; genus Sinorhizobium; species Sinorhizobium sp. BG8. The sequence goes on from NZ_CP044011.1 coordinate 2,502,330, forward strand.
ATGCTTGATCACTTTCGCGAGCGTGACTACGCGTCCGCGCAGACCGGTCGTCGCAACAAGGCGTGGCGCGCTCGCGCCACCTCGGCCAATGTCGAGGTCGGGGGCGCGCTCGGCACGCTGCGGAACCGCGCCCGTGACTTCGTGCGCAATCGCTGGATGGGGCAGCGGATTCTCGACGTTCTGACCTCGCATGTGGTCGGAACCGGGATCACTGTCGTGCCGAATACCGGCTCCGATCGGGCGGACAAAGCGTTCAGCAGCGCGTGGGAGGAATGGCAGGAAGTCTCAGACGCCGAGGGCGTGATGGGCTTTGGTGCCATGCAGGCGCTTACGGTTCGTTCCATGGTGGAGGGCGGCGACAGTGTCGTGCGGATGATCGACCTCGAAATGGGGGAGGCGGACGGATCGGTACCAATGCGGCTCCTCGGCCTCGAAGGGGATCAGATCGATACGAGCCGCGACCGATATTTCGCAGACCAGACCGTCCGTCTCGGCGTGCAGCTCGGCAAGTGGGGGCGCCGCAAGGGGCTCTGGCTTCTGCCGGAGCATCCCGGCGATATGTCCCTTGCCAGTGTTGCGGCATCCTCGCTCGTCGCCTGGGAAGATCTCTGCCACCTCTATCGTCCGCTGCGCTTTGGCCAGGTGCGGGGGATATCGTGGTTCGCGCCGCTTCTGGTCACCGCGAGCGAGATTCAGGATCTCATGGAGGCCGCAATCGTCCAGGCCCGGACACAGGCGAGCTTTGCCGGCTTCATCAAGAGGCAGCCGGGCGGGATGAATGTTCTGGCGGCGACCAAGGACGAAAAAGGAAAACCGGTCACGCGCATCGAGCCCGGCATGATTGCCGATATCGGCGAGGCGGATATCACGTTTTCCAATCCATCTTCGCAATCGGCCTTCGCCGAGACCTACATCGCCGGCATGCAGGCGATGGCCGCTGGCGCCGGACTTACCTATGACCAGATGACCGGAGATCTCCGGCAGGCAAACTATTCCAGCCTTCGGGCAGGCAAGATCGAGTTTCGCCGGCTCGTCGAGCAGATCCAGTATCACATCGTCGGCCCGCGCCTTTGCATGCCGGTGGCGCGCCGGTTTGCCGATCGCGCGGTCATGGCCGGCAAACTGGCATATCGCCGGGCTGGCTATCCTTGCGATTTGATCATGCCGGCCAACGAGCCGATCGATCCGAAGAAGGATCTGGAGGCCGACATTCTCGCGGTTCGCGCAGGGCGAATGTCGCCACAGGAATTCATATCCGCCTGGGGGAGCGACTGGCGCAAGGTCGTCGCCGACTTCAAGACGTTCTTCGCGACGATCGACGGTTCCGGCGTGGCGCTGGATATCGATCCCCGCCGCCCGGCCGGCGGACGAACCGAACGGCCCGAACCGGCTCCCGAAACCTGAGACAGGACATCACGATGAGCAAGGTTATCCAGTTCCCGAAGATGCTTCGGGACGCCGAAGTGCGCGCGCAGTCTTTTGATGAGGCCACCAACACGATCGACGTCGTCTGGACAACGGGTGCCACGGTACGCCGCGTGTCATGGGCCGACGGCGAATTCGACGAGGAACTGGTGGTCGACGGTTCGAATGTACGGCTTGACCGTCTGAACTCCGGCGCGCCCTTCCTCGATACGCATTCGAAATGGAGTCTCGGTGACGTACTTGGTTCCGTCGTGCGCGGCTCGGCCCGGATCGAGGGCGGCAAGGGGCTGGCAAAGATCCTGTTGTCGAACGCCGCTGATGTTGTCGATCGCGTCGCCAAGATCAAGGAAGGCGTCGTTTCCAACATTTCGGTCGGCTACCGCATCCATGTGGTCGAGAAGACGGAACGGATCGGCCAGACGCCGTTGCACCGCGTGGTCGACTGGGAGCCTTGGGAGATCTCCGCGGTGCCTATCCCGGCGGATGCCGGTGCACATGTGCGCAGCGGCGAGGGCGTCTCCGAGACGTTCGCCTGCCGCGTCATGTCAGGTCCGGCAACGCAGATTGAACTCCAGCGCATCCGCATGCGCATGGCTGCAGCTCAAAACGAATTGGTGCGTTCGCGGTAACTCCCGCGCCCGCCATCAGCCCGTCAAAGGCCTTCCGGGGCGAGGCAACCTCTGAAAGGAAATCATCATGAAAACTCTGAAGGAGTTGCGGGAGGAGCTTGCCCAGCTGAAGGCAAGGGCCGCCGCAAAGCTTGCCGAAGTCAGGGAAGGCATCGAGGCCGATGCGGCCCGTTCGATCGAAGACGAGCACAAGCAGATCCTCGCCGACATGGCGAAGGTGCAGTCGGAGATCGAGCGGCGCGAAGCTGAACTCGAGCAGATGGACCAGCGCAGCCAGCAGACGACCCCGCCGCCGGTTGCATCGGGCGATGCGGTTCGCTCCGCTGACATTCTTTCCCTCGGCCGTCAGGCGCGCATGGAAGATACGGCGATCGATGCCGCAATCCGTTCTGGCGAAACGGTCGACGCCTTCCGCGTCCGGGCATTCGAACATCTCGCCCGCGCATCCTCGGCAACGCCGACCTCTCCGGCTCGCATCATCCACGACGAGCGCGAGACCAGGCGCTCGGCCATGACGGAAGCGCTTGGCTACAGGCTCGGCGTTCCGATGCCGCAGGCTGGTCCCAGCGAAGCTGCGCGCCAGTACGCCGACAAGGGGTTGATCGATATGGCGGCGGAATGCGCCGGATATCGCGGAGGCCTGGTCATGAACGTCCGGCAGGTCGACGACATCTACACCCGCGCGTCGCATACCACGTCGGATTTTCCGATCATCTTCGAAGGCGCGATCAACCGGACGCTCGAGGGCCGCTATGCGCTCGCGCAGCCGACCTATCGCCGGATCGCCCGCAAGCGCAACTTCCGGGACTTCCGCCCGCACACCTCTGTCAAGCTCGGGGATTTCCCGCTGCTGCAGAAGGTGATCGAGAATGGCGAGATCAAGTACGGCACCTTCAGCGAAGGCAAGGAAACCGTGCAGGCGTTCAGCTACGCGATTGCGCTACGCATCACCCGCCAGATGCTGATCAACGACGATCTCGGTGCAATCGCCGAACTCCTGTCCAGCTACGGATCCTCGGTTGCGCTCTTTGAGGAAGTTACCTTCTACGCCAGCGCCTTCAACGGGGCGCTTGCCGACACGAAGACAGTCTTCCACGCCGATCACGGCAATCTGGCTGCGACCGGAACCGCGATCACTGTCGACGACGTCGGCAAGGGGCGCGCGGCGCTTTCCAAGCAGAAGAGCCTCGAAGGCAATCCGCTTCTGCAGAATCCGGCGAGGACCCTGCTTGTCGGGCCGGACAAGGCGACGGAAGCCGAAAAGCTCGTCGCCTCGATCACGCCGGCAACCATGTCCAACGTCAACATCTTTTCCGGACGGCTGGAAGTGCTCGAAACGGCCCAGATCTCCGGCAATGCCTGGCATCTGTTCGCCGACCCGGAAACCGGCATCGCCAACTATCGTTGGGGCTACCTCGAAGGATACGAGGCCCCGCGCGTTCGCATGGACGAGCCCTTTGGCCAGCAGGGCTTCGCCATGTCGGTTGAGCACGACTTTGGTTGCGGCGCGACCGACTACCGCGGTGGCTACAAGAACGCCGGCGCCTAACGTCCCAGCGAGGGGCGCTCGCCGCCCTTCGTGTTTCTTCACCCGTTTCCTTTCACTGAGGGTTTCCCCATGAAAAATTTCACTCAGCCCGGCGACGTTCTCGACGTCCCCGCACCGAGCGGCGGCGTCGTCTCCGGAAAGCCTGTCATCATCGGCTCGCTCATCGGCATTGCCGCGTTGACGGCCGCCGAAGGCGTTACGTTCCCTCTCCAGCGCACGGGCGTTCACACGCTTGCCAAGACGTCCGCGCAGGCCTGGACCGTCGGCGCCAAGATCTACTGGACCGGAACGGAGGCGACCACTACCTCTTCCGGCAATACGCTGATCGGCATCGCCGCCGAGGCGGCCGCCAACCCCAGCTCCACCGGCAAGGTGCTGCTCGGACCGACGACCGTCTAAGATGGATGCTTTGTTTCAGAGGCTGGCGCGGGCAAGTCGCGTCGTTGTCGAGACGGTACACGGCGATGCCGTGACCGTCGTTCCGCTCGCTCGTTCGGGCGGGGTCAACGGACCGACGACGCCGGACCACGCGTCAGCCTATGAAACGGTCGCCTGCTTTTTCGAGAACACGCTCGCCGAAAATGAGGCCTCCATCCGACCGCTGACCGGAGAGGGCAGGATGCTCAATGCGTCTCCTGCCATCAGTGCGTCGATCCGGATTGTGCCGGGCCAGCCGCTCACCGCCGAATGTGCGCTGGTTCGTGTCAGGGACGGACAAACCTTTCGCATCACGAGTTTCAAACCGGACGGCGTGGGCACGGTCCTCGCCGCGGTCACCAAGATCCAGCCGCTTGGGGAGTCTGTCTGATGCTTGCCGCCGAAGCGGTCCGCCTGGCCGCGATCGAGGTGTTGTGCCCGACGCAGGCGATTATTGACCAGTCCGGTTTCCCTACGCTTGCCGGCGAGCGCGTCTATGACAGCCGCGCGGTACCTTTGCAGGATCTGGACGCAGGCCAACCTTATACGCCGGTTCTTGCGCTTTATACGGCTGAGAGTGGCTCTCGGCTGCGCAGCGCCATATCCGACGCATCGGACCGGGATGCCGACGCCGTGATCGACATCGTCGCCGAACTCGCCGTCGGAATGCAAGACGAGGGCGGACAGTTTGCCGATGCCATGGCGGAAGAAGATCCGGATGCGCGCCTGGTGTTGGCGGCGCTGACGGCGCAGGTACGCTATCTGCTGGAGCATGCGCCATCAGGTTCTTTGTTCCGGCGGGTGGTTCACAGCGTCAGCGCCATAGAGATCAAGACTTTTAGCGCTCCAGAACTTGGCATGCGCTGGCAGCGCCAGACCATCCGGCTGCACTGCGACATCCGCGACGACGATTTTGATGTGCCGGACGGAGAGTTGCCGGAGCCTTGCCGGACGCTGCTGTCTGGACTCCCCGCGCAATCCTATGCACGGGCGAAGCTTGCCGCACTCGCCGCGCACTTCGCCCAGCAGGCGGTGCCTGCGCTTAAAAGCACGAAACTGACTACAGCGCCCGGCGTGACCGGTGAAGCGCTGCCTCAACCCTGACCATCCGGAGAACCGCAATGCCCAACCTTTACCGCCCGGCGCCCGGACGGCGCGTTCCCATGTCTCCCGGCAACAGCGATTGGCCTTCCGACGGCCTGCCGGTCGATTTCTCCAATCCCTATCAGGCCCGCCTCGTCAAGGATGGCGACCTCGTGCCTGTCACCGATGATGCGGCGGCCGCGGCCGAAGCGACGGCGGAAAAGCCGAAGAAGTAACCACTCCACCCTTTGAGGAGCTTTCCCCATGACGATACCGTCAAACCTGACCGCGCCAATCCTAGCCTTCGACGTGACCAGCGGCGGTCAGTTCGAAAATGAAAGCCGCGTAATTCTGCTCGGCCACGCAACGGCGACGGGTTCGCTTGCCGCCGGTGAGATCTCGACCTGCAACAACGAGATGGACGCGCGTCTCCTTTGCGGCGCCGGCTCGATGCTTGAATCAATGTATCTTGCTGCACGCCGCAATGCGCCGTCGCAGGAAATCTGGGTCGGACATGTGGCGGCATCCGGCACGCCGGAGGTGCGGACCATTACCATCAGCGCGGTCCCAGCCGCCGGCGGACAGGGTACCATACTGATCGCGGGGCGCTCGATCGCCATCGACATTGCGGCCGGAGCGACCGCAACGGCCGTGGCGACCGCGCTGACGGCTGCGATCAACGGCTATTATGACCGGCTGACCAAGCGCTCGCTTCCCTTTACGGCCACTTCGGCGGCGGGCGTCATCACGCTCACGGCGCGCCATGCTGGCGCCTATGCCAGCGGCATCGACATCTCCATTCCTGTCGTCGACGGCGTGAATGCCTTTACCGGCAATGTCGCAATGGCGACGACCACGGCAGGAGCCGGCGTGCCCTCGATCGCCAACGCGCTTGCCACCATGGGTGATGATCCTTTCGAGACGATGATCTCGGCATTCGGTGACAGCGCCAACCTGGCGCTTGCGTCGAGCTTCCTCAACAACATCGCCGGGCGCTGGTCCTATGCGCAGCAGCTCTATGGCCATTTCTTCTATCCGAAGACCGGCACGAGTTCGGACCTGACGACGGCGGGGCTTGCGAAAGACGACTGGCATCTGACGCTCGTTCCCCGATTTTCCGCCGGTGGCAATGCCGAGCCCGACTATGAGTTTGTCTCCGCCGTCGTCGGCCGTGTCGCCGCCTGGTTCGGAGGCGGGGCAAATGGCGACGTCTCGCGCAACCAGACCGGCCTTGTCGTTGATGGCATCACGGCGCCCCGTGACCGCGCCTACTGGCCCGACTATGCCACGCGCGATGCCTTCCTCAAGAACGGAGTTTCCACATGGAAGGTCGATCGGACGGGTAGCGTGATGATCGACAAGCTTATCACCCAGCAGCAGACAACCGACGGCGCGCCCGATACCACCTTCCGCGACATCCAGCGGCCCTATCAGCTGATGTATGCGCTTAAGAAGTTTCGCGCGGATCTCGCCGCCGAACACTCGAACAAGGGGCTTGCCGACGACAACCCGGACAATCTGGAGGCGCTCACCACGCCGAAGGACATCAAGGCGACGCTCATCCACTCCTATATCGAAATGAGCGGGGTGCTGGAGAACGTTTCGGCAGCGACGCAGGCGCTCGTCGTGACCCGCGACAGCGATAATGCGAACCGCGTCAACATCCACCTCGAACTCGACTTCGTCAACGCGATGGACATCTTCGCGGGCCTCGCCGTCGCCAACAGCCAGCTTAGCGCAACTGCCGCCTAACGCCTGGCGCCACGAAAGGATATTTCCATGGGTAAGAAGGATTTCGGCGGCATCGTCCGCATGAAGCTCTCCAACGGCGAGCAGATCTCGCTTCGCGGCACGCTCAACATGAACACGGCCGGCGTCTCCAGCGAGTCTATCACCAACCAGGATGGGTCGGTCGATCGAGTAATGACGCCGCGGGCACGAACGGCGGAGTTCAGCTTTGCCGACCGCGGGCTTGACCTCGATGCTTTGATGAAAGCCGATCGCTTCAACGTGACTTTCATCGAGGACACGACGGGCGTGACGCATTTCTTCACGAGTGCCGTTGTCGTTGGCGATCCGCAGAAGAACCGGCTCAATGGCGAGGTAACAGGTGTTTCGATCGCCGCGGAAGGTTACCGCAAGACGGAGGACTAAGCCTTGGAAAAGGTGACCGTGAAGCTCTCGCGCTCCTACCAGGGGCACGATGGCACATTCGATAGCGTCACGCTGCGCGAGCCGACCTACAAGGAAATCTTCATTGATGGTCTCGGCGAGCCACAGCAGTGGCAGCCGGCGCCGGACGGCTCGAATGTGCTGATCACCCTGCCTGATGTTGTCGACGACTACGTGCGCAAGCTCGCCGTGACGCCGACGGCTGATAACTTGTCCACTCTGGGTGTGAGGGACGCGTTGGCTGTCGGGCGGGCAGTGCTTAGTTTTTTTCAGGAGCTGCCAGCGCGCGAGACGCCGCGGACTGGCTCGTCTTCCGCTTCGGATGGGACGCAGGTCGCGTCGAGCTGATGACCGTGCGTCAGATCCACTACTGGATCCATCGCTATGTTGAATTCCGGGAAAACTCGAAATGACGCGTGAAGTCGAAGCCAGGCTGAAGATCTCCGCCGTCGATCGGACGGGCCGGGTGTTCCAGTCGCTTGCCGGCCGGATGCAGCAGGTGAACCGGCAGGCGTCTGCGCTCAACCGTCAGCAGTCAATGGTCGGCCGTAGCGCCACGTCGATGATGGCGGCAGTCGGCCGGATTGCGGCACCTGCTGCACTCACGGCTTTCGCGACATCCGCGGTCAAGGAGTTCGCTGCGGTCGAGCGGCAGATGACGCGCATCGGGATCACGGCGGGCTCGAGCTCGGCGGAAACCGAAGCCGCATTTTCCCGCATGCAGCAAGTCTCGAAGGACATGGCGTTGCCGGTCGACAGCGCGATCGAGGCGCTCGATACGCTCGTTTCGTCCGGTCTTTCGTTGAAGGAGGCTATGGATTTCCTGCCGTCAGTTCTGGCGACCGCGCAAGCGTCCGGCTCCGCGACGCAGGACATCGCCAATACCGCGATCAAGGCGTCTTCGGCGTTGAAGATCGAGGCCGGACAGATGCAGCGCGCCTTCGATGTCATGGTGACAGGCGGCAAGGCAGGTCAGTTCGAACTGAAGGACATGGCCGCCTATATTCCCGAGCTGGCGAACTCCTTTGCCTCCCTCGGCTATACCGGGGAAGACGGTCTCAAGCAGCTGATCGCCATACTCCAAACGCTGCGCGAGGACACGGGCGATGCGAGTGCTGCGGCGACGCAGGCGCAAAACATCTTCGGCAAAATGTTCTCCTCGGACACGGCCAAGAAATTCTCCAGCTTCGGAATCAATCTCCGCAAGGAACTGGAGGCGGCCCGCAAGAACGGCGAGGATGCGGTCTCCGCTTTCGTTCGTCTGTCCAAGGAGGCCATCGACGGCGACCTGTCGAAGCTGCCGCTGCTCTTCACCGATCAGGAATTCCGCCTCGGCATGCAGTCGCTGATTACCAGCGCAGATTCCTACAAGCGATTTGTTGATGCGGTGAACTCCTCCGAAGTCGACGGAACCGTCATGCGGGACGTCAAGCGCGTCACGGACGATGCGCAGGCAAGCATCGATCGGGCCTGGTCGAGCTGGGAAAGGTTGAAGAACAGTATTGGCGGCAAGATCGCTCCGGCGGCGACGTCTGCAATGGATTTCGTTTCCAACGAGACGGACTATCAGGCAGCCGTCGATCGAGCCCTGGACGCGCGCGGTATGGGCTTCCTCGACAAGGAATGGTGGAAGTTCCAGAACACCAACGGCCGAGGCGGCGCCCGCGGGAATGAAACCGAGGAATCAGACCGCATGGCCATGGAGGGCGGCTTCAACCGCCCGTCGATCCGCTCGAAGTATGAGCAGGGGCCGCGTCTGCCTGCTGGCTGGAAAGCACAAAAGGAGTTTCCGGGCGGTGGCACGGGTGCTCTCCCGCTTCCCGTTTCCCGTCCCACTGCGCTCCCGTCCATGCCGGAGCGATTGGAAGGCGTTCCTGCAGGGCTCCGTCCGTCTCCGACTGTCGCGGCGATGGGGCAGGTTTCGGGGAGTTTCTTCCGCGTTCCGTCACGCGACGAACTCAAGGATGCGTTGAAGATCGACGCTAGCGGCCTGAAGGACACCAGCGACGAGGCGGCACAGAAAGTTGCCGAAGGAGGGCGAGCTGCCGGGCAGGCGATCGAGGAAAGTGCGGCCTTCTTCAAGGTCGCAGGTGTCGACGTCGGCGCGGCCCTCATGTCCGCCGCAGAGAAAATGCTCCAGGCGGCAAACAAGCTCAACAGCGCGCAGGTCGCTGTCGCCAACGCAGCCATCAACGGCAGGTCGAATGTGAACGCTGACACCGGCCGCAGCATGCCGGCGGTGGCGGCGTCGGCGAACGGTGCGGGTGGGCGCTAGCTATGCGGGACTGGACAAAAACGCTTCTCTCCGCCTCGTTCCGGGGGGTGAGCTTTTACGTCGAGCGGGACGATCTGGCGGGCGGGAGGCGGGCGGCAATCCACGAATACGCCGGCGGCGAGACATCGATCATCGAAGATCAGGGGAGACGGACGCGGACATTCGACGTTGCGGCCTATGTCACCGGTGACACTGCCGACGGGCGCGCGCACCGTCTGACGGCGGCGCTCGACGCGGCTGGACCCGGCATGCTGGTATTGCCGATCGACGGCGGCCAGATGGTTCATATCCTCGAATGGCGCCGCATGCGCGAGCGCGACCGCAATGGATATCTCGCTTTCGATATCAGGGCGGCGGTTCCATTCGCCGGGACGGCGTCCGGTCTGACAATTGGGGATGTCGGAGCGGCATTCTCGTCGGGACTTGCTGCGGCAAGGTCCGCATTCGGAGGGTTATTCTGATGGCTGCGGACAGGACTGTCATTCTCGACTGGGTCGCGACCGTCGTTGCCGATATCGTCACCGATGCGGAAGACGAGGCCGATATCGCAACGCGCGTTGCCGAGGCGCCTGATCTCGACAGTGCGGAATTTGCCGCCGAGATCATCGATCTGACGCGGATCATCGGCGAGAGCGTGACCGATGCGCGTGGCTTTGCGGCGTTTGTGGTCCCGGAGACGGCGGACACGGAAACGCGTGAAGCGATCGTATTCCTTTGTGCTGTCGGGCAGGCGCTGTCCGCCGGACGGGTGTCGTGGCCGTCGCGGCCGTCGGCAAGGAATGCCAGGGCGAGCCTCGGAACGATCGCCGAGGAGGCCTATGCGGTCGCAGCGCGCCTCGATCCCGATCTTTACGCATGGCTGCGCAACCTGGTGCAGGTAGCAATCCGTTTGGTTTCGGAAATTGCTGCCAATTCGACACCGATGGTGCGGGTTGCGGCGGGGGTTTCACTTCCCTCGACGGCCCTTGCCTATCAGCTCTACGGCGACGCCACGCGCGCGGCGCAACTGGTTGAGATTGCCGACAGCTCCACACCGATGCTTATGCCGGTGAGCTTCGACGCGCTCGCCAGCTGACAATTGCAAACGGACCCTGACAGATGCTTGAGACCGTGACGATTGCCGGAATGCCGCCGATCATCGGAGTTGCTATATCGATGTCCGTCGAGGAAGCGGTGCGCACGGCGAGCGTCGACCTGGTGCCCGCGGGCGATCGCGTTCCGGTTTCGGTCGGGCAGGAAGTCGTCATCAAGGCGAGCGGGACGACGGTGCTGACAGGCTATGTCCGAGACGTGTCGCCATCGCACGAGGGAGAGGCCCGGGCGCTGTCGGTCTCTCTGGTTTCGCGAACCGTCGACGCGACGGAATGCTCTGTCCTTCACAAGACCGGTGAAGTCCGGGGCAAGAGCCTCGCCGATATCGCCCGCGAATACGATGGGCTGGGTGTCGGCGTGGAGGATGACGGCGGCCTCCCGGTTGAGCCCGTGCATCGCCTTCGCGTTGGGGAAAGCCAGTTCCACACGATAGAGCGACGGGCGCGTGGGCGCGGAATTCTTATCCATGACACGCCCGAAGGCAGGCTGAAACTTGCCACCAAACCGGCCGGCACTCATTCAGGCGGTCTTCGCTTTGGTGTCAACATCAGAAGGGCGTCGGCGAGCTTCACCGAGCGCGGCCGTCACTCCAAGGTGCACGTTCGTGGACAGGCGAGCGAAGGCATCGACGCACAGCAGCTTCGCGGACAGGCGGTCGCGACCGACAGCAGTGTTTCGCGCGATCGGCCGCTGGTGTTGCAACACGAGGGCGAGTCGACGACCGACCGCATGAAAAAGCGGGCGGAATGGCAGGCCAAACGCGCCGCCGGCAATGCGGCAACGGCAGAGATCACGGTCACCGGATGGCGGGATTCTGCCGGGATAATCTGGACGCCCAACTTCCTCGTCTACGTCGAGGATGACTGGATTGGCATCAACGGCTCGATGCTGATCAAGGCCGTGACGCTGTCGCAGACCGGCGACGGCGAAGACGGCACCACGGCGACGCTCTCGCTTGCCGATCCGCGCGGCTATGGCGGCGAGAACCCGCGCGGCAGTTCCTCTGACGCCTACGCGGCGCCGGGCAAAATCACGGCCACATGGGAGCAGGAATGATGAACGGCGCGCGCTTTGAGTTCGACGGAACGATCGAGGAGAAGAAGGGGCAGCAGTTCGTCAACGGTCGCGGACGCTATGGACAGGGTTTCACGAGGCTACACCGCCCCGAGCCGCACGGCTTCGCGTCGCAGCCGATAAGCGGCGCCAAAGGATTGTTGGTCTTTCCGAACGGGCAGAGCGACGAGGGCTATGTGCTCGGCGGTGAGCATCCGGAGAAGCGCCCGACCGGTTTGCCATCGGGCGCAACGGCGCTCTACGACGCCAACGGCAACATCATTCGCCTGCTGATGTCGGAGGTCGTGATGGACTTCGCGAGCCGCACCATCACCATGATCGGAGGCGAGTGGCAGATCACCGGAAATGTCACCATTACCGGCAATCTGGAAGTCAACGGCAACATCCATGCCAGCGGTACGATCATCGACGAGCTGGGCAACACAAACCACCACGTTCACTAAAGGCGCTTCATGCTCCGGATCATTCCGCTTGATGACGGCGAGGAACCTTATCGCGCGCCCGATCTCGGTTGGGACGGCTTTAGCGGCGACCTCATTCTGAACAGTCTGACACATTCGACTTCACCCGGCGACTTCCGCGCGGAGCAAGGGTTGGCGACGCAGGTACTGATCTGCCTCATGACTGATCGCCGTGTCGAGGCTTATGAACTCAGGGACGGCGACGTCAACAAGGGCTGGGTGGGCGACAGCTTCGATCTCGGACCCGGAGAAACGGCGATCGGTTCGAAGCTCTGGCTGCTTCGCCGCTCGGCGCTCTACGAGGGGATCGAGACGCTTGCCGAAACCTATGCTCTGGAAGCGCTGCAGCCTCTGATCGACCAGGGCGCAGCGGTGCGGGCGACAGTGACGGCCACCGCTGACCGGAGAGCGAACCGGCTCGATCTCGCCATCGCGCTCTACGGCCGCGACGGTACGCAGAGCTTCAACAAGACATTCGAAATCCTCTGGAGGCAGATCGATGGCGTGGACCGTCCGCTCGCTCGCTGACATTTCCGTACGCGTTCGCGGTGCGTTTCGCGAATACCTGCCGGGTACCGATTCAGCACTCGCTACCAATTTCGTGACGGTGACGGGCAAGGTACTGGCCGCCCTTAGTCATGAATTCGAGTTGCGCATGGCCTATCTCGCGCGGCAGATCTTCCTGTCGACGGCGGATTCGCAGTTCCTCGTCCGTCATGCTGCGGACGTCGGCATCTTCCGCAAGCCGGCCGCTGCGGCCTCGGGGTCGATCGGAGGCACGGGCGAGGCCAACGTCATCTACCCCGCCGGTATCCGGTTCGTCTCGGGCGAGGTGACCTATCTGTCGGCAAGCCCGGCATCGGCGAGCCCCAGCGGCGCTATTACCTTCGCTGTGGTGTCCGAAGTCGTGGGAGCCCATTCGAACAGGGATGGAGGAGGATCGCTCGCGCTTGCAGATCCTATTCTCTGGCCGGCGCTCTCCTCGGAATGGATCATCTCTGACGACGGACTGGGCGGCGGAGCTGATATTGAGACCGACGAGGCGCTGCGGGCGCGGGCGCTGGTGCGCAAGCGCAATCCGCCTGGCGCTGGAACGCTCTCCGACTATGAGCAGATCGCCCTTGCCGTGCCTGGGGTCGCCAAGGCCTGGGCGTACCGTGACCCGGCGGGACCGGGCTTCGTCGCCGTGCTTTTCCTCTTCAACGGGAGGCCGAACCTCATCCCGACGGATAGCGATGTCGAGGTCGTCCAGGCGGCGATCGACGCGAAGCGGTTGATAAGGGTCGACGACAGTGTGGCTGCGGCGCCCGTAGCCAAGTCCGTCGATCTCACCATTTCCGGTCTCGTGACCGATACGACCGCGGTGCGAGAAGCGATCTCCTCGGCTGTCGCAACGGTGCTCCTCGAAAAGGGCAAGCCGGGCGTTACGGGCGACGTCTTCATGTTCTCGCGCTCATGGATTGACGAGGCGATCTCCGCGGTGATCGACGAGGATCGTCACCTGCTGGTAGAGCCTGCCGGCGATGTGATGCTGACCGGCGGCGAATACGCCGTGCTCGGAGAGATCACCTATGTCTCGTAGCCCGGTCTTCCACACCATCACGAGGGGTTACACTGAAGGTACTTCGACGGCAGTTGCGGAGCCGGCTGACGCGCTGAGCGCACCGACGAACGACGATCTGATCACGGCAGGGTTGTCGCTTTGGCCGCAAGGGGCGGCGTGGGGATCGCCGGACGGGGAGGCGGTTCCGCTCTCGTCCAATCTGGCGCGGTTCACGCGTGTCCTCCTTGACGGTCTCGTCTTGCTCTATGCGAGGGCCTTTCGTGTCGCGATAGAGGCAAGCCCACGCGGGGCGGCGGAGCTGCTCGACGCATGGGAGGATGATCACGGGCTTCCGGAACCCTGCTTCAGTGGAGACCGCACCACCACGGAAAGGCTTTCCGCGCTGGCAGACAAGGTGAGGGGCGGGGCTGTCGCTCATCCAACCGACTTTATCCGGGTTGCTGCCGCCTATGGTTTCGAGATCGAGATCGAGGAACCGGACATCTTCACCTGCGGATTGTCCGAGTGCGCCAGCTATCATGAGACGGGGGACGGCTCGGAAGAGACCTACTGGATCGTTCGCGTGAAGGATTCAGGTTTCAGCTACTTCGAGGCCGGCGCTGGCGAGTGCGGTTACGACCCGCTCTTCTCCTTCGGTGTTGCAGAGGAAATCCTCTGCTTGCTGCGCAAGCTGGCGCCGGCATGGACGATCCCCGTGCTTATGCCGTGGATCGATTACGCGCTGCTGATCACCGACAGCAACGCCCCAATCATCGACGAATACGGCAATCCGCTGTTCGTCTCGCTCTGAGCCCAGAACCTACGAGAGGTCATCATGAAGTATAGCCCGCCTTATGGCAGCTCAGATCCGAACGCTGCCTATGTGGACCGCAATACGGCTGGCGCCCAGTCAGGCTCACGTGTGCCCGCCATGGCCGTCGAGGCGGCGCAGCGCGAGATCGTCGCTGTCATCACAGACGCCGGCCTCACGCCCGACTCGGCCGACATGACGCAGCTCCTTCAAGCTATCGCCCTGAAGATCGCGGCGGCGACCGGCGGCGGCGCCGTGGAAAATTATCTCCTCATGACGCAGGCGCGTGCTCGCCTGCCTATATTCCCGGAGGTGCTGACGAGCGACGGGCGCTTGCCCGTCGTCTCTCCTTCGACCGGGCAGATACGTGTGCCGGCTGGTTATGAGTTTCTGCACCGCGGCATTTTCTCTGTGACGACGGTGCAGGCGGATTTCGCGACAGCCGGCAACAAGACCTATCATCTCCGCTGGTCGCCGACGGCCGGTTTTGCGCTCAAGGATGTCTCCGACCTGACCTACAATTCGAGTTCGCTTGCCGAGTCCAGCGCGACTTTCGATTCGAAGTATGACGACATGCTGGTTAGCCGCGTGGTCACCAGTTCCGGCAATATTCCGACGATCACCAATCTGGTGAACGTCGCCAGGGTGATCGAGGAAATGACGGCCTCCGGGACGATCACGACGCTCCCCTATAGCAACGCTTCCGAAGGCAGTGCCTCGATCGTTTACAATCTCGCGCGCACCCCGAAAATCAGCGTTACGCCCCGCGAGATCAACACCGGAGCAAACGAGGGCGGAAGCTTTCCGAGCAGCTCCTCCCACGATCACGACTTCTTTCTGCAGACGACCGCAAAGACCAGATATGGCGCGACATTCCGCATGCTGCGGGATTTCTCGCTCAATGATTTTGCCCTGAACGTGGTGGTATTCGCATGAGCACGATTGTCATTGCCGGTGAAGCCATCGAAGCCCTTCGCATCGATGAACTCAGTTCCGACAATTCCTCGGACCTCTCGGGCGTCAGCTTCCCTGTCATGCGCGACGGTCAGACCGGGAGAACGGACGGTGGAGCAATCAAGGACTACGTTCGCGAGGAGATGATTGATCTCGTCCCAGAGCTTCAGGCCGGCAGCATCGCCGTCACCAACGAGGATGGGACAAGCCGGGAAGAGAAGACGCTCGCCGAGCTAGGGGACATTCTCGGTGCGGCTGTGTGGACGAGCGGCCAGTATCGTACGCTGCGCGCGCGCGGGCGGGACACCTATTGCATCCTCGATGCGCCCGGCAACCCGGACCCGACAGGCGGCAATCTGAGCACTACGGCACTTCAAGCGATGACGGCGGAAGCCAACGCGGGCAAGGGCGTCAAGCTCGATCTGCTCTATGGAAACTATCGCATAGACACGGGCCTGAAATTTACGAAGCCTGTCGAGATTGTGGGGCGCGGTCGTGGGTACTGGCATCCGAAGCCGCCAAGCGCTGGCGATGGTGTATCGAGCGAAGCGCCAACGCAAATCATCCTGACCGGTACGGGGCCGAAAGCTTACACCGTGCACGGCATCAGTTCCATGCTCGTGAGCGGGGGTGTAGTAACGAACCCTTCCGCCTCTCTAGGGAACGATTCGGCTTATCGGTTATCGTCGTTCGAAACGGCCGTCGCGACTGCGGCAGGGCGTTCCCGCAAGGCGTTCTCCGCCGGTTTGTGGTTCGCGCCAGGTGCTGCGGGCTCGCGCCTTTCTGGGCTTCGGATCATTCCGGATGGAGGCGGAGTCAATGGTCTTGACAAGTACATTACCGCTGGCCTCGCGACTGACGCGTGGGCTGCGGATTGGGATGTCGGTCTCGTCATCGAGATGGCAAACCAGATGCTTATCAAGGATGTTGAAAGCGTCGGCCACTTCCGGATGATGGGGGAACTGCTTCTCGCCATCCCTGCGAATCCGGCAGATTCCGCTATACCCGCGATGTGGGGCATCGCGCATGAGAACGTCCAGACAGCGGGCTTCCGTGCAACGGAAATCCGCGGCGCGGACGCTTTCCGCTGCGTCACGGTTGGGGCCGACTATATCGAGGTTCCCTGGGCGGACGATCACCCGTTCGACCCTTCGGCCTTCAGCTACATCGGTTATGGCACGGGATTGTTCACCTTGGTCGGGTCCACGACCTTCACGGGGATATCCAAGGTCGGTAGCAATCTGCGGCTGACGGGTGTGGTATCCGCAGGCTCGATTTCGGTAGGCAACCACATCTATGCCCGCCGTTTTGGTGGCGGGACATCCCACGTAACGTGGGACAACAACTGCAAGTTTGCGGGCATGCAGCATCAATCGGGCAACGTCTGCCATAGCAGCGCGCTCGGTGCGAATGCCATGCCATCCCCTGGCGCGGCATTCGTTGCGTCCGGTTGGCGCATGACTGAGCTTGAAATCTATGGAGCGATCCAGACAATCGAAGAAGTTGCAATTCATGTTCACGCACTGTCCGGATCAAGGATCATCGTGCAGGACGAAGGCAGCGGCCCCAAGCCATCACGTATCATCACCTCGCTCGGCGAGGCTGACAACGCCCGGGTCGCGAACCCGGCCGGGCGCACTCAGTACTGCTTCATCGACGGCATCCGCGGGATGAAGAATGACACAGGAATTGATACGAGGCCTGTGTTGGACAATGCCGCTGCGAGCAGCGCTTACCCATCAGACACGGGCTTGTTCGCGCTTGCGTCGAACATGGAGGTCCCCTCCATGGAGTTTACCAAGGCGGACGGCAGCCGCTCGTTTTACTTCGACCGCACTAACTTATGGAACAGTCACAGCGCCCATAACTTACCCAGCGTCGACAACACTTATGACGACGGCAGCACCTCGTTCAGAAAGCGCTCCGACTTCGCGCGCCAGCAGTTTTTTGGCACTGGGCAAGCCTCGCTAACCGGAGGTGCTGGAACGCCGATCGGGAGTGTCGGCGGCAACCGCGGCACGGTGTACGTCGATGAGAGCACTGGCAAGGTATACGTCAAGCCAACGTCCACCGGGAACTCCGACTGGAGGGAGCTCCCTCAAATCCTCACAGGCTCCACCACATGGGACCCTGCGAGCCTGGCGGACGGAGCCGGCGCCTCGTACAACGTCACCGTCACGGGTGCCGTACTAGGGGACTATTGCATTCCGTCGTTCTCGTTGAACACACAAGCGATGATCCTGACCGCACACGTGACCTCGGCGGACACAGTTACGGTCAGGCTGCAGAACGAGACCGGAAGCACGATCGACCTTGCGTCGGGAACACTTAGGGTTGCCGTGTTCAAGCAGTGATCAGCGTTTGAAACGCTCTTGGTACAAGCGGTCATCAACTGCGCTCAGGTATGCCTGCAACGCCGGGATGTTCTCTGTCGGGATGTCAAGGAAGTCCGCAACCTTGATCACATATTCCATCGAGAATTGCCCGTCGAATAGTGCATTGGCGACCGGGATAGCGTCCTGTTTAAATTCGTTATCCCGGTCGGCTGCCATGCCTAGATGATGCACAATTGACATCTGCTGGAAATCGAGTTCCTTCTTCCGCGCCTTTCTGGCCGTGAAGAGGCTCAGTACGTTGCTAACCGGCTTCATCGGAATCCTCTCATTCATCTGCAAGTTTTTCACTGTCGCCACTAACCCGAAAGCGATGCTTCATCTCGGTGATGAGGTCAAGCAATTCCTCTCGCTCGATCAACATGCCAGTGAGGGGGGCTGTAAACGGACTGCCGAACGCACGCCGCGTGGAACAGTTCCTCGATCGAACGTCTCGCTTTCGCCAGGCTATCCCGGTTGTATTGCACGCCTTACGCAATCATAAAGGGTTTTGGCAGGAACTGGAGAAATGGCGGCCGAAGCAATTCACGTATTCTGCGCGAGATCGCTTTGATTTGTGGAGCAGACTTTCATGTTTGCTTAATAAGGTGGAAGGATAGCGGCCTTGCGCTTGCCCGATAGCATCGAGCAGCAATCTTAAACTCATGGGCTGCCTTCTGATAGTTCACCTTCTCAATCGCTTGCCGTCCCCTGTCCCTAATTTCTTTCGTACTGGCCGGCTTTCTTGACACCAGGCGAGATTCCGATCGCTATTTGCTAACCTGCATCTATCCTCGGTATCGAGGTGCGCCTCGAGCCGTAGTAACTTCAGTCGGCTCGTCTATTTTGGTCCGTCCGATGTTTGGGGCATCTTCCGTCTCAAACTTCTTTGCGGTATAGGAGCACCGTCTCGCGAGGACCAGTTCCGTCTCAGCGAGACGTCCTCGCTCGCGAATCGCGTTTCCATTGTGCGGTATCGTTACGGACTGTTCTTTAGGGATGTGATCTTGGCCAATACAATTCAATTCTCCAACGTTTTTATAGCCTCGGACATCTTGTCCACCAGTATGAAAGAGCAGGATAGCAACCTTAGGTGGCTGCAGGATCTGTTTAGCCGGCCACTATCAAATGGTTCCGGAGTGGCTGTCGCGGTGGCGTCGAGGCGGTGGAACGACGCATTCGGGTTCGAACGCGAGCGGTTCTTTGAACTCTCCGGAATGGCCGTCGACCTTGAGGAAACTCAGATTTTTTTTGAGGCTTCGAAGGTGGCGGATGCGTCCATCGACTACTTTAGGCAGCACTTTCCGCCAGGTAGCGTTATTTTCGGCTACGAGCTGAGCGCCGCAACGCGGGAAGTTATCGATCGATCCGGGCTCACATATATCGATATGTGGCTGCATCCAATAAGGTTTTTGGATGACCTTCTGTTTGCGTTCAACTCGAACGACCATGAATTTAAGGAGCGGATGTCGTCATTCGAATTGCCTGAAGAGTTGAGCTACGTCTATGCGGGCCGGCTGAGGGTGCAGATGTACCGCGGCAAGCCGCGCATTAGCAACGATCTCAAGCCGCACAGCGCGCTTTACGTGGGGCAAACCTTAAAAGACAAAGCTATCGCGTCTGACCGGGGGATGTTGAGCCTACTCAACTTTTGTCCTGAGTTCGATGCCGCTGCCCAACGCTACCATCACATCTATTACTCACGGCACCCGTTCGTGAAGAACGGAGACGAAAAGACACTCTCCTATGCCCGCGGGTTTAAGAACGTTTCGCTAACAGAGAATCCTACTTACATGCTGCTGGCATCGGACGAAATTGAGTTCGTATTCACGATATCATCGTCTGTGGTTACCGAGGCAAAGTATTTCGGAAAAGAAACTCAATACCTTTTTAAGCCTCCTGTTCGAATTTACTCTGACGATGGGTACTGTAGTTTGCTGCACAACTATCTCTTTTCTGACTTCTGGAGATATGTGTTTTCGGGCGGTGAACGGCCCGACGCTCGATCTATCAATTTCATTGACGGTAGAAACAAGGTTCGGGATATGTTGAATTGGTATTGGGGCTTCAGGCAAATCGATCGCCTAGAGGGCCTCTATAACAATGTCTCCTCCCTTCTTGCGCGGAAGGGGTAATTCTATGCTCAACATTTCCGCGGCAAAAGTACGGATCGGGGCGGCAGACGTCGTCTCCTTCGACGTCTTTGACACGTTGATCCGCCGGAACGTCGATTCCCCCCGTGACGTTTTCCATCTGATGAAAGGTGCGGCCAGCGAGTTGTCTGACGGGCACGTGTCGGACTTTAAGACCACTCGCGTGCATGCCGAGAAGGCGGCATTGAAGAAGGCCCGCGAAGGCGGTGTAGAGGAAGTAACGTTCGATCAAATCTATCAGGAGTTTAAAAAGTTAACTGGGATTGACGACGTCACAATTTCTCGCCTGCAGGAGTTGGAAGTTGAGACGGAGCTTCGTTGCGTAGATGTGCGTATTATCGGACGCGACCTGTTTCACTACGCGAAGATGCTCAATAAGAGAATTATCCTCGCCTCCGATATGTATCTACCGCGATCAGTGATCCTCGAGTTGCTGGATCGTGCTGGCATTAATGGATATTCGACTCTTTACCTGTCGAATGAATTGATGAAGACAAAGCGCGAAGGTGATCTCTTTGTTCACATTCTGCAAGATTTGAGAATAAACCCTTCGCAGATGGTCCATGTCGGTGACAATCCCATAGGTGATTTGTCGTCGCCGAATGCGCTCGACATTGCCACCATCCATTTACCCAGATCGGTGGTGAATTTTCGGAAATCTTCGGAGTTCGCGGTAAGGCTAGCCGCAGCTGGAAAGAAGCGCTGGTCGCTTACAAAGAGTGTTGTCGATGCGTTGATAGCAGATCGTTTCTTTGATGCGGCTGACAGCCGCACTGAGGATTCGTTCTTTCGTGACGATCCGTTCCAGTTCGGCTACACGGCTCTCGGGCCTGCTATCTTGGGTATGAGCTTCTGGCTCTATCGTGAGGCCAAGTCGGATAGAGTGAAGAAACTCTTCTTCCTGTCGCGAGACGGCCTGGTTATGAAGCGTGTCTTCGACGAACTGTTCCCTGCTGAAGAAAGTGGGATCGAGACGGACTATCTTTATTGTTCCCGCAGAATGTCTCGGGTGGCTCTCATCCGAAACAGGATCGATCTTTTGCAACCGGTAGGTCGGCGAATATTCGCTTCTACCCTCGAAAGCTGGCTGGAGCAAAATTACGGTGTCGCTCCGGGACAAATAGACCCACTTGTGGCTGAGCGACATGGTTTCTCGGGCCTTGATGCTATCATTGACAACAATACAGATCGCGAAACTCTGTCTGCGCTGGTCGTGGACATTGAGGACACCTTGCTCGCCATCGCCGCGGGTGAAAGGGCAGCGCTGATGCGGTATCTTGCCGAGAAAGGCGTCGGTGGCGGCGAGCACGCGGTTGTGGACATTGGATATGCCGGCACCATGCAGGAGGCTCTAACTACACTGCTCAGGACAGATCTCAAAGGATATTACTTTGCGGTGTTCAATACGGCTTCTGGCGTGAAGAACCAGCTTGACCTTAAAGGATACGTTTCACATTTCGGCGTGGACGACAACTCGTCCCTCGGTATCTGTACGCACAGGTTCATATACGAAAGCCTCATCTGCAGTAGTGAGGATAGCGTCTTGAAAATGACCGAGACCGAGGCTGGCGTAAAGCCGGTGGGGCGACCGAACAAGTTAGATTTGCGGCGCAAGTGCTTTGTGGACTACGCTCATTCAGGCGTGGTTGCATTGGCAAGGGAATATAAGAATAACTCTCCAGTTGCTCCTGCAACCTCGATCCTTCCCCCAGAGTCAAGCACGCTGATTCTTGATTTGTACCTTCGAAAGCCGATGCCGAAAGATGTTCCGCTGCTCTACGGTATCGCTTTCGAGGATATCTATGGCGTAGAGAAGGAAAGATATTTGGCTGTTGAGCCGGCTATAATGGAACAACTTGAGCCAAGCCAGATCATCTGGAAAGAGAGTATTGCGATACAGTCAGAAACTGTACAAGCGCCGCCCGATGCGCCAGCTAAAAAACCAGCTAAGAAACCAGCTAAGAAACCAGCTAAAAAACTGACCGCAACGAGTGTGCTGGGCAAAGCAAAAGACGCTTTCGCTGATAAGAACTTCACTGCAGCCGCTGAGGGCTTCATGGAGGTTTTTGAGATGGACCCTAGGAAGTCGAACTATTTGCGGGCGGCCGCCGAGGCATATTTCAAGGCGGGGAACAGGCCTCTCGCGGTGGCAAAGCTTTCCCAATATCGAAAACTGACCCCGAAGAACCGTCGCGCTAGATACAGACTTTGGGTAATGCGCTTTCCGACGTTGGGCAAGATAATCGGCCAGAACGAATTCGTGCTGCGATAAAACAATGTTGGCGGTGGCTTCAGTGCTCCGCCAACCTCGTTTAGCATCGTGTGAGATTTCTTATCGCATGACCGTACATGCGGCCGTCAAAGTTTTCGGCGCAGTCGGGCGGGAAGAACTTTGAAAGCCGATCAACATCCCCAGAGTCGTAGTCGAGGGTAGGGAGCTCGACTGGCGCCTTTGGCACCATCACGGTGATGTTGTAATCATAATTCATTATGAGAGCACTAGAGCAGTCGTTACCGGCGAGAACGAACTGATACAACAATATTCCTGCGTTCCACAGGGTGACGTGTCCCCCGACTATCGGATGTTTCAACGGGGGGACCGTGACAGCGAGCCAGCCATTGTCGTTAAGGTGAGACAGGCATTTTTTAAGGAACAAGTTCGGATTCACCTGGTGCTCCAGAACGTGGCTGCACCAAACGAGATCGTACTTTTCGGTTGACTTGAAAGTCATGAAGTCGCCAATGGTCTTGCGTATGTTCGGGTGGCGCTCGGTATCCGCCAAAGCCTCTGAGTTCTGGACATAGATCGAAGTTCCGTAGTCAACGCAATGAACCATCTTGTTGGCCTGAGCGAAGCGCAACGCGTGCTCTTCACCGCCGGAACCGACATCGAGAACTGAGTTAATTCCAGGAAGCGAAAGGGCATGGGAAAGCGCCACCCCAGACCGCATTCTTCTGAGATCAGGCTTGGTTCTCATCTGCCAGAAGAGTGATTCAAGTTGATGTGTAAAATTAGCCTTGTTGGCTTTAGCGATAGCGGCCTTTAGGGAACGTTCGGCCTCCTGAATGAACCCAATCTCCATCAGAACTTTAGCGTAGAATGTTATCTCGTCGATGCTGGCGTGTCGCTCGTCCACCTTGAATAGGTATGCAATTCCTTCAGCTTGCTGCTTTTGCCCCTTCGAGATGAGCGCTCTGATTTTTTGGAGAGCTTCCCTTTTAACACTCGCGTCTGACATCAAATTTCCCCGTTGTGAGGGGGAACGCTTATAGTTCAAACACGGCCTGATCAACTAGCCAAGACATTTGAATCCTCTTCGCTGCAAACCTGCCACACATCTGTAAGCTAACCAACAACCACGCGGCATTCTTTGCCTCGGTGCGCCGCCGCGCGCTCTAAGCCCAATTGAAACCCACATACGATCACGACCACGTCTCAGCGTGGCCGCGCCCTCATGCGTGGTCGATAGGCCTCCAAACTCAAAGGACAGAGCTATGAATTTTGAACAGTGGCTGCAAAGCCGGCTGACCGCGCACGGCTACCCTGTCGGCACGATCGACGAAGTGATCGGGCCTGTTACCGTCAATGCCCTCAAGGCATTCCAGAAGGCGCGCGGCGTCGAGGTAACGGGTGCAGCGGACGGAACGACCGTCAGTTTCTTGCGTATGCCGGCAAGCACCGTGCTGCCTGAGAACGCCGTCGCGGGTCGTGACGTTCAGCCGGCAACCGAAGCGCATCAACCGTCGGGCACGGTCTGGCCACGGCAAGCGGACTGCATGTCGTTTTACGGCCCGGTTGGTCAGCGACAGACCACGATCGATATCCCTTTCGACATGTATCTCGCATGGGACAAGGGCACGCGCGTGCGGAAGATGACGCTGCATGAGAAGGTCGCGATTTCGGCCGGCATCGCGCTCAACAAGATTGCCGGCATCTATTCCGCGGCAGAGCGCAAGTCGCTCGGTATCGATCTGTTCGGCGGCTCGCTGAACGTTCGGCGCATGCGGGGCGGCTCCAGCTATTCGATGCATAGCTGGGGTATTGCCATCGATTTCGATCCGGAGCGCAACCAGCTGAACTGGGGACGGGACAAGGCGCGGCTTGCGCAGCCCGACGCCGTGCCGTTCTGGGTGGCATGGGAAAGCGAGGGCTGGCTTAGCCTCGGCCGCGCCAAGAACTTCGACTGGATGCATGTGCAGGCGGCGAGGCTCTGATGGATCGGTCATGGTTCTGGCGGCGTGTGGCCGTGTTCAGCACGCTTGGCGTCTGCTTTGCTCTTCTCTTCTGGCTTGCGCTGTTCGGCAAGGATACCGGCCTCAACCGCGACATAGTCAGCGGTGCGTTTATGCTGCTCGGAATCGTCATCACCGGCTACGTCTTCGGCGCGGTCTGGGATGACAAGATCAAGGGCAGCGAGCGCCGGTCGCCGGACGAGACGAGGCCGCTCCCATGAGTGTTCTCGTTTCGATTGTCAAACAGATCGGGTTCGCCGGCTGCGTCATCCTCGCGCTGCTGGCCTACTACGAAGGACTTCCGATCGTCCGCGAGATCCCCTTCGTCGACCGGGTTCCGTTCCTTCGTGACGTCATCGTCGGGCGGGTGAAGACGGAAAGAGCCAAGGCCGCCGAAGCCGCGATCGAGGGCTACGTGCAGCGCTCCAAGTTGGCCGCCGCAAATGCGCTCTTGGCCAAGGCGAATGAGGAGGCCTTGCTCGCGACCCGCAAGGCCAGAGAAGCGGAGGCGCAGGCGAAAGCCGCGCGTATCGCCGAAAAACAAGCAAACGAAAGGTTGGAAGATGCGATTGCCAAGGACACTGGCGACGATGGCTGCACTTGGTCTGACGGCGATCTTGAGTGGCTGCGGAACCACTGACCAGATCCGCCAGGCAGAGCAAGCCGCTGCGACAACGGCGACCGCTTCGGCCTCGACAGGCCTTCCCGATTGGCCGGACTACTGCCGCGACAAAATGCCGGGCGTTGATCCGAAGGTGGGCGAGAAAGCCCGCTGGACGATCAAGCGCTGGGAGATCGTCCACGAAAACGATAATGCCCGCACCGCATGGTGCGCGGGCTTCTACGACGACGTGCGGGCGAGTGTGGCAAACCCCGCTGTATCTATAGCACCGAACTAACTGGAGCCGAAATGTCCCCACCTGAAATCGATGCCGCCATGCACCAGCAGCTCGGCTCCCTCGACGCGAAGGTCGATCGCATCCTTGCCGACCAAGACCAGGCGAGGGCAGACCGGAAGCAGCAATACCAGAAGGCGGAGATGACCGACCGGCGGATTGACGACGTTGACCGCAAGCTCGCTGATCTAGATACCCGCTTGAAGAAAATGGAACCGATCACCGCGGACATCGGACGGTGGAAGGAACGCTTCATCGGAATGCGGCTTTTGATCGTGGTGGTGGCCGCGACATTCGGCGCAACCCTTGCGACCTTCGGCAAGTGGATTGCCGTCAAGCTCGGGCTGAGCTGATCACCAAACCCCGAGCAGCATTCCTATTCGGATGATGATTCCAATCACCGCCGAAAGGCAGACGATCATTCCCAGAGAGTAGATTAGGACGGTGCGGGCCATGCTCGCTATGCTGGTGTATCCTGCCGCATTATGTCAATCGGCCGATGCTCCATACAGAACCAGTCAACCCGCCCCTGGCGCCGGTTCTCAAAGCCGAACGCCCCCACTCCTTGCAGCCCGGATGCTCGCAATAATGCTCGACGTGCAAATTGTCCGTCTTGGTGGAGTTCTTCTCGTCGCTCATTCAGCTTCTTCCCGTCTGCTTTTCATCCTGCGCTCCAGCGCGAGGACATCCTCGATATCCTCCGGCACCATGCCCCGCAGCTTGCCAGCCATGAAGTTTTCATAGGCATCCTCGCAAGCCTTTGCCCCCAGCCGGGACGTCTCCGCTCTCCCGTACCATCCCACGATCAACGTCGGATTCTTCTTGAGCCCGTGCAGGCACGTCAAGTTCCATTCCCAGCTGTTGCTTGGATCATTCGGAGGCTGGATCAGCCTGCCGAAACCGCGCTCCCCATCGTAGGCATGGAAGCCGGTGTCGGATGGGCCATCTTTCACCCAGCGGTATCGCGGCCTGGGGCCTTCCTTGTCCGTCATCGCTGTTTCTCGATCGCTTTTCGAATCGCCGCGTCTGTCTCGGCGTTCGCGTTCATAGCCAGGATGTGATTGTCCGCAAGCGAGGCAATTGCCTGGCAGGCTTCTTCCTCGTTCCAGCCGGCTTGCATGGCGCGCCAGATCAGTTCCTGGAACGCAGCCTCGATTGCTTCCTCGCAATCAAGCGATCGGCAGTGGATGTCTGTTTGGTGAGGTGAGGGGATACTTTGCATCGAGCGCCTCCTATTCTGAGGAGGTAGGGCGCGGCATCAATGTAGGCAAACGAACCGAGTACAGCGTTCTGACACGGCAGACCGGCTTTGCAACACATGAGTGACACGCCGGCCTGTAATCATTGAAAGATCTGGAAGCCTTCCAAGCTGAATACGCGGGTTCGATTCCCGCTACCCGCTCCAGCTCTCCCAATCGCCCGCGAGAGCAACTTGGCGCACGCGCCATCAATGCCGCCGGCGACACTCATGCTTCCAGTTCACCTTGCCGCGAATCTTCCAGCCGATTCGGTGTTCAGCCGAACCTGCTGATCTCTATGGACATCGCGATGGATCTTCGTCAGTTCAGGGGAATGCGGACGCCGCCTGCATCCCGGGGCTGCGCATAGGTCGTGTTGTTCGAGGCGGTGCTTGTGCATCCTGAGAGTGCCAGGAGTGCGGTTGCGACGACGACAAGCAAGGCTCGATTGGGCATGTAACTCTCCAATGCTGAACGGTGGGTGGGGGTGGTCTATGCCTGCGCGGACCAGGAGGCGGCGCACTCGGTTTCTGTGTCGGGGTACGTCTGCTCCTCTGGCTGCCACAGTCGCCAAGGACGTATCCGATCAGAACGCCCGTATCGGGATCGTTGCGCATGCGGTCCCAAAAGGCAAGGGAGCACAGTAGCTCCCGATCGCCCGCGGCGGATGCACCGTCCCATGGGTGAGCAGCCTGAGAGCCGCCATTCCGTGCTCCGAGCCCTAACAATGCGCCATGTCCCTTCTATATTCCTTTGACAGCGTTCGGAGGGCTCAGGTCATGGAAGCATTTCGGGAATTCTCGGCCAGCGCAAACGGCGATCGCTGGTTCGTGGGCAGGGATGAAGGAACGGGTGAACTCGTCGTGCTGCACAGGGCCAATCCGTCGTCCGGCGGCGCCGAGACGATCACTCCGGTGGATCTGTTCCTGGCCACCGATCCTTCGCACCCCGAGCGACAAGCGCTGGCAGCGTTTCTCGAAACGGTCGAGCGCGGGGAGGGAGCGGACAAGACGCAACAGTCCGGGCCTGATCCTGCTGTCGCGGACACGATGCCGGATGAGCCGTCAGGGAAGGCCGATCAGCCGCAGAGGTTTCTCTCCACGGTCATGGGGTTTCTCTCGGGCGTCCGCTGAAGTCCGGTTGTTCGCGGCTGTACGGACGGTCCCGGCCGCTCGAACCCCGGCGGTCACTTCGCCCGTGTGCATTTCACTTCTGTCTAAGGCAAGGAAAAGCTGTAGCTCGGTCTCGTGCAACGCTGGATACCTGGGAAATCGGGGCGAAACTGTCGTGCAGGCAACCGTTTGGTTGTATCGTTCGGTCGAAACCGATGCCATTCGCGCACCGCTCCTCAGTGTTCGCGTGCGCGCTCCCGGCGTGATGCGTCGAGGAACTGTGTCGCGACCGGCGGCGCACCTCATGTCATGAATGAGGAAATTATCGCAAAGCGCTAATCAACGTGACCTTTTGGCAAGCGACATCCGCGGCAGGTCCTGCTGCTTCGCCCGTGGGTCCGTGCCACGATCGCGGCGGCGCTCCTGCTGGCGTGCCCGCGCATTTAGCGCTTGCGCAAACGTTGCGAAAGCCTTAAACGGCTGCCAAACCGGAAGGGCCGGTTCGCCCAACTTTCGTTTACAGGAAAGATTCACATGGCAAAAGGTAAGTTTGAGCGCAATAAGCCTCACGTAAACATTGGCACGATTGGCCACGTTGACCATGGCAAGACGTCGCTGACGGCTGCGATCACCAAGTACTTTGGTGAGTTCAAGGCCTATGACCAGATCGACGCAGCGCCGGAAGAAAAGGCACGCGGCATCACCATCTCGACGGCACACGTCGAGTACGAGACGCCGAACCGCCACTATGCGCACGTCGACTGCCCCGGCCACGCCGACTATGTGAAGAACATGATCACCGGTGCTGCCCAGATGGACGGCGCGATCCTGGTTTGCTCGGCTGCTGACGGCCCGATGCCGCAGACGCGCGAGCACATCCTGCTCGCCCGCCAGGTTGGCGTTCCCGCGATCGTCGTGTTCCTGAACAAGGTCGACCAGGTTGACGACGCCGAGCTCCTCGAGCTCGTCGAGCTGGAAGTTCGCGAACTTCTGTCGTCCTACGAATTCCCGGGCGACGACATTCCGATCATCAAGGGCTCGGCACTTGCCGCTCTCGAAGATTCGGACAAGAAGATCGGCGAAGACGCGATCCGCGAGCTGATGGCAGCGGTTGACGCCTACATCCCGACGCCTGAGCGTCCGATCGACCAGCCGTTCCTGATGCCGATCGAAGACGTGTTCTCGATCTCGGGCCGTGGTACGGTTGTGACCGGCCGCGTCGAGCGCGGTATCGTCAAGGTTGGCGAAGAAGTCGAGATTGTCGGCATCCGCCCGACCTCGAAGACGACTGTTACCGGCGTTGAAATGTTCCGCAAGCTGCTCGACCAGGGCCAGGCCGGCGACAACATCGGCGCACTGGTTCGCGGTGTGAACCGTGACGGCGTCGAGCGTGGCCAGATCCTGTGCAAGCCGGGTTCGGTCAAGCCGCACAAGAAGTTCATGGCTGAAGCCTACATCCTGACGAAGGAAGAAGGCGGCCGTCATACGCCGTTCTTCACGAACTACCGTCCGCAGTTCTACTTCCGCACGACGGACGTGACAGGCATCGTTTCGCTTCCGGAAGGCACGGAAATGGTCATGCCGGGCGACAACGTCACCGTTGCCGTCGAGCTGATCGTTCCGATCGCGATGGAAGAAAAGCTGCGCTTCGCGATCCGCGAAGGCGGCCGCACCGTCGGCGCCGGAATCGTCGCCTCCATCGTCGAGTAATTGCTCGCGCGATCCCCAATAGAGAGCCCCGCCGGAAACGGCGGGGCTTTTGCGTTTCAGGGGGATGATGGCAATCGTGGTCCTGACAGGTGCCTCCGGGGCAGGGAAGACGACGATTGCGCAAGCGGTGCGGGCGGCACGCCCCGACATGCCTGTCCTCCACTTTGACAGTATCGGCGTGCCTGAGACGGCGCGGATGATTTCCGACTTCGGCTCGCCGGAGGCGTGGCAATATGCGATGGTGCTGGAATGGATGCGGCGCCTGAAGGTCTTGAGAAGCGGGGCGTCCGCTGTCCTGTTCGAGGGACAGGCCCGGCTCGCCTTCCTCAAGCACGCTGCAGCGGCGGTCGGCGGCGTGGCCTATCGTCCGATCCTTGTCGATTGCGACGACCAGACCCGGCGGCAGCGGTTACGCGTCAATCGCAACCAGCCGGAACTCGCAACGCAAGACATGATGAACTGGGCGCTCTATCTTCGTAAGGAGGCCGCGGAGTACGGGGCGGACATACTGGATACGTCGGGAATGGCGATCGACGCATCTGTGGCAAGGGTTCTTGCCCGGCTCGATCAGTGAAACATGAAACGGTTGGGAGGAAATATTTGATGACGAAGCGTATTCTGTTCACCGGTGGCTCGGGCAAGGCTGGCCGGCACGTCGTGCCCTATCTAGTCGCGGCCGGATACGACGTTCACAACGTCGATCTCGTTCCTCTTGAGAGCCCCGGCGTCACCAATCTTTTGGCCGACATCACCGATTCGGGTCAGATGTTTAATGCGCTTTCCATGCATCGTTCGCTTCCCGATCTCGACAAGCAGCCGCACGGGCATACCTTCGATGCCGTCGTGCACTTCGCGGCCATTCCGCGCATTCTCATCCGGCCGGACAACGAGACCTTCCGTGTCAACACGATGGGCACGTACAACGTGATCGAGGCGGCCGTGAATCTCGGCGTCAGCAAGGTGATCGTTGCTTCGAGCGAGACCACCTACGGCATCTGCTTTGCCGAGGGAGACAGGGACTTCCACAGTTTCCCGCTGGAGGAAGACTACGACGTCGATCCGATGGATTCCTACGGGTTGTCCAAGGTACTGAACGAGAAGACGGCCCGGGCCTTTGCCGAGCGATTCGGCGCGGACATCTATGCGCTGAGAATCGGCAACGTGATAGAGCCGCATGAATACGATCTGTTCCCCGCCTTCCTCGCCGATCCGCCCCTGCGCAAGCGCAATGCGTGGAACTATGTGGATGCGCGCGACCTTGGCCAGGTAGTGAAGCTCTGCATCGAGAAGGACGGGCTCGGCTATCAGGTGTTCAATGCCGTCAACGACAGCGCCGTGTCGAATCTCCCGTCGAGGGAGCTCGCCGCGCGGTATTTCCCGAACGTGCCGTTCACCCGGGAGATCGGTGAACATGAAGGCCTGATGTCCAACCGCAAGATTCGCGAAGTGCTGGGCTTCCGCGAGGAGCATGACTGGCGGAAATATGTGTTCGTATAGGACGATAGCGGGTCCGCGGGTATGAATAGCGGGGAGGCGGCGATCAATTGTGAAAAAATCTGCATCCCGCCCTTGCCAATTCGTCGGCAGCGCCGTAAAGACGCCCTGCCTCGTGTGATGCTCTTCCGAAGCGAAGGGTTCCAAGGCAGTTAGGGGTATAGCTCAGTTGGTAGAGCGGCGGTCTCCAAAACCGCAGGTCGGGGTTCGAGCCCCTCTGCCCCTGCCACTTCCTCGTCAGCGCAGAGTGTTGCAGCGATGATGGTATCGGCTAACTGGAAGTTTACTTCCGCAGGAACGCAGCGCACTGAAAAACGAAAGCAATTTGGTGCTCTGGGTCATTGGCGTGCGGCTGCTTCTTTCGTTTCGGCGAGAGGGCGGGGCGCTATAAATTCGCGAAAAGTCCGTTTGCCTCTTGTGAAAAAGGGAATCGGGCTTTATGTAAAGCAAAACAGACACGCGGTGCGTGGGGCTGATGTTTCAGCTTTACGCGCCGTAATGGCGTGGGCATTCAATGGCATCGAAGACAAATCCATTTACGTTTCTGCAGCAGGTCCGCTCTGAGACGGCGAAAGTCACTTGGCCGTCGCGACGTGAGACGATGATCTCGACCGTCATGGTTTTGATCATGGTCTTTTTTGCGGCGCTGTTCTTCTTCGCTGCGGACCAACTGATGGGATGGCTGATCGGCCTTATCCTGAACGTCGGCACGTAACTGGTTGGAGATGAGCATGGCTTCGCGTTGGTACATCGTCCACGCCTATTCGAACTTCGAAAAGAAGGTTGCCGAGTCGATCGAGGAGAAGGCGCGTCAGAAGGGGCTCGATCATCTGTTCGAGAAAATCCTGGTTCCGACTGAGAAGGTCGTGGAAGTGCGTCGTGGCCGCAAGGTCGACTCCGAGCGCAAGTTCTTCCCCGGCTACGTCCTGGTTCGTGCGAACCTGACGGACGAGGCCTACCACCTCATCAAGAACACCCCGAAGGTTACGGGGTTCCTTGGGTCCGACAACAAGCCGGTCCCGATTCCGGATTCCGAAGCCGAGCGCATCCTGTCGCAGGTGCAGGATGGCGTCGATCGTCCGAAGCCTTCGGTCTCCTTCGAGATCGGCGAGCAGGTCCGCGTGTCGGATGGTCCGTTCGCGTCGTTCAACGGCGTGGTTCAGGATGTCGACGAGGAGCGTTCGCGCCTCAAGGTCGAAGTCTCGATCTTTGGCCGCGCTACGCCGGTCGAGCTCGAATACGGCCAGGTCGAGAAGATCTGATTTTTGCGCCGGGGAAGCTTTGTGGCTTCCCGCGGCGCGTCTTGAATTCCGGCGCCTCATGGTGCCGGTAGACGGGTGTTCCCGTCATCGCGTGGGAGGGGGAATGGCCTGAAGCCGGGCCTTTCGACCGCACCACGCAACCGCAGCCGCCGGCCCTCGGGTCGGCATTCGTAGGCCGGGAAACCGGTCGTATTTGGAAAGGCAGAGAGAAATGGCTAAGAAAGTTGCAGGCCAGCTCAAGCTGCAGGTCAAGGCAGGATCGGCAAACCCGTCCCCGCCGATTGGTCCTGCGCTCGGTCAGCGTGGCATTAACATCATGGAATTCTGCAAGGCGTTCAATGCCGCCACGCAGGAAATGGAAAAGGGTATGCCGATCCCGGTCGTCATCACCTACTACCAGGACAAGTCCTTCACCTTCGTCATGAAGCAGCCGCCGGTCAGCTACTTCCTGAAGAAGGAAGCGAAGATCCAGTCCGGTTCGAAGCTGCCTGGCAAGACCAAGGCTGGTTCGATCACCAAGGCTCAGGTCAAGACGATTGCCGAAGCCAAGATGAAGGATCTCAACGCTGCCGATATCGAAGGCGCAATGGCCATGATCGAGGGCTCCGCCCGCGCCATGGGCCTGGAAGTGGTAGGTTAAGACCATGGCGAAGCTTGCAAAGCGTATTCAGAAGATCCGTGAAGGCGTCGACCCGACCAAGGTCTATGGCCTCAGCGAAGCCGTAACGATGGTCAAGGAACGGGCTGTCGCCAAGTTCGACGAGACGATCGAAGTCGCGATGAACCTCGGTGTTGATCCGCGTCACGCTGACCAGATGGTCCGCGGCGTCGTCAACCTGCCGAACGGCACTGGCCGCGACGTTCGCGTTGCCGTCTTCGCACGTGGCGCCAAGGCTGATGAAGCCAAGGCTGCTGGTGCAGACGTCATCGGTGCGGAAGATCTCGTCGAGATCGTTCAGGGCGGCAAGATCGATTTCGATCGCTGCATCGCCACCCCGGACATGATGCCGCTCGTCGGCCGCCTCGGTAAGGTTCTCGGCCCGCGTGGCATGATGCCGAACCCGAAGGTCGGAACCGTGACCATGGACGTTGCCGGTGCCGTCAAGGCTTCCAAGGGCGGCGCCGTTGAGTTCCGCGTCGAGAAGGCCGGTATCGTGCATGCCGGCATTGGCAAGGCCTCGTTCGACGTCAAGGCGATCGAAGAGAACATCCGCGCCTTTGCTGATGCGGTCATCAAGGCGAAGCCGGCTGGTGCGAAGGGCAACTACGTCAAGCGCGTAGCGATCTCCTCGACCATGGGCCCGGGCGTCAAGATCGACCCGTCGACGCTCAGCGTCGCATAAAGTTTGGCCGGGCTTCGGCCCGGTTTGGGAGCGGTCCGGAAGGTGCGAGGCACCCTCAAAGGATCGTTCCTCATCAAGAGTTCCCGGCCTTGTCTGGCCGGGAATTTCCGGGGCAACCCGGAACTCCTGTCCGAGATTGCAGGTGGTTATCCCTTAATCACTTTGCCTGCATGAGACGGGTAAGACTCGAGTTTTCGCGCCCCGGCGCAGAATTCGGTTCGAACCTACCTTGCCTTGTGCCGCGACCGGAAACGGTCGAGCGCGAGGGGACAGGATCCTCGAGCGTCGCTCGGGATCTCGTAAAGACGATCCCTTGCGGCAAAGGCAAACCCGATGGGGACTGTGACAGTCACAGCCTCGTCAACTGGAGATAGGCAGTGGAAAGAGCGGAAAAACGCGAATTCGTCACGGAGCTGAACGAAGTCTTCAAGGCTTCCGGTTCAGTCGTCGTGGCCCGCTATGCCGGTATCACGGTTGCACAGATGAACGATCTTCGTTCGAAAATGCGTGCAGCTGGCGGAACCGTCAAAGTCGCGAAGAACCGCCTGGCCAAGATTGCCCTTCAAGGTACGGAGTCGGAAGGGATGTCTGATCTCTTCCAGGGTCAGACGCTCATTGCATACGCGAATGATCCGATGATTGCTCCGAAGGTTGCCATGGATTTCGCCAAGACCAACGACAAGCTCGTTGTTCTCGGTGGCGCCATGGGTGCGACCACTCTCGACGCAGAAGCAGTTAAGTCGCTTGCGACCCTGCCTTCGCTCGACGAGCTTCGTGCAAAGCTCCTGGGCCTGCTTGCAGCCCCGGCAACGCGCGTCGCCACGGTCGTTGCAGCACCGGCAAGCCAGCTTGCACGCGTGTTCGCAGCTTACGCCAAGAAGGACGAAGCCGCTTGAGGCGGTTTTTCGCTGTAAATCAAACAACCCAGTTCGAACCGAACAAAAGGAACTATCAAAATGGCTGATCTCGCAAAGATCGTTGAAGACCTCTCCTCGCTCACCGTGCTCGAAGCCGCTGAGCTTTCGAAGCTCCTCGAAGAAAAGTGGGGCGTTTCCGCCGCTGCTCCGGTAGCTGTTGCTGCTGCTGCTGGCGGTGCAGGTGCTGCTGCAGCTGCTGAAGAAGAAAAGACCGAGTTCGACGTCATCCTCACGGATGCCGGTGCGAACAAGATCAACGTCATCAAGGAAGTCCGCGCCATCACCGGTCTCGGCCTCAAGGAAGCCAAGGACCTCGTCGAAGGCGCTCCGAAGCCGGTCAAGGAAGCTGTTTCCAAGGCTGAAGCAGCGGACCTCAAGAAGAAGCTCGAAGACGCTGGCGCCAAGGTCGACGTCAAGTAATCTTCGCCAATACAGGGGAGGTGGCCAATCGGCCGCCTCCTTCTGGTCGCTTTCGGAACATATTACCCAAAAGCCCCGTGAAACCGGCTTTTGGGTAATGGGTTCTTCAAGAGGATAGTCTCGAACAGGAACGGCGAAGCAAATCCGTGCTCCCGTTGCTGGAAGTGAGACGAGATTGAACGACCCATTGTTTGACGGAGCCGACTGGCCAGCGGTGACCGTCTGTTGCAGGCCCGGATGCAAATTTTAAAGGAGCGACGATGGCTCAGACCCTTTCGTTTAACGGTCGCAGGCGCGTACGCAAGTTTTTTGGTAAGATTCCCGAAGTCGCTGAGATGCCGAACCTGATCGAGGTTCAAAAGGCTTCCTACGACCAGTTTCTCATGGTGGACGAACCCGTTGGCGGCCGTCCGGACGAAGGCCTTCAATCCGTCTTCAAGTCGGTATTTCCGATCACCGACTTCTCGGGCGCGTCCATGCTCGAATTCGTTTCCTACGAGTTCGAACAGCCCAAGTTCGATGTCGACGAGTGCCGTCAGCGCGACCTGACCTACGCAGCTCCCCTCAAGGTGACGCTGCGCCTCATCGTGTTCGATATCGACGAGGATACCGGCGCGAAGTCGATCAAGGACATCAAGGAACAGAACGTCTACATGGGCGACATGCCGCTCATGACCGACAACGGCACGTTCATCGTCAACGGCACCGAGCGCGTCATCGTCTCCCAGATGCACCGCTCGCCGGGCGTGTTCTTCGACCACGACAAGGGCAAGAGCCACTCGTCGGGCAAGCTGCTCTTCGCAGCCCGCGTCATCCCGTACCGCGGCTCCTGGCTCGACATCGAGTTCGACGCCAAGGACATCGTGCATGCCCGTATCGACCGCCGCCGCAAGATCCCGGTGACGTCGCTGCTGATGGCGCTCGGCATGGACGGCGAAGAAATCCTGTCGACCTTCTACACGCAGTCGCTCTACCAGCGCGAAGGTGACGGCTGGCGCATTCCGTTCCAGCCCGACACGCTGAAGGGCCAGAAGGTCCTGGCCGACCTCGTTGACGCCGACACTGGCGAAGTCGTGGTCGAGGCCGGCAAGAAGCTGACCCCGCGTCTGCTGAAGCAGCTCACCGAAAAGGGTCTCAAGGCCCTCAAGGCCACGGATGATGACCTTTACGGCAACTACCTTGCCGAGGATGTCGTCAACATGGCGACCGGTGAGATCTATCTGGAAGCCGGCGACGAGATCGACGAGAAGACACTTCCTGTGATCCTGTCGGCAGGCTTCGACGAGATCCCGGTTCTCGACATCGACCACATCAACGTGGGCGCCTATATCCGCAACACGCTTTCGGCCGACAAGAACGAGAACCGTCAGGACGCTCTGTTCGACATCTACCGCGTCATGCGTCCGGGTGAGCCGCCGACCATGGATTCGGCCGAAGCCATGTTCAACACGCTGTTCTTCGATGCGGAGCGTTACGACCTCTCCGCCGTCGGTCGCGTGAAGATGAACATGCGTCTCGATCTCGACGTCGCCGACACTGTTCGTATCCTGCGCAAGGAAGACATCCTGGCTGTCGTCAAGATGCTCGTCGAACTGCGTGACGGCAAGGGCGAGATCGACGACATCGACAACCTCGGCAACCGTCGTGTCCGTTCGGTCGGCGAGCTGATGGAGAACCAGTACCGTCTCGGCCTGCTTCGCATGGAGCGCGCGATCAAGGAACGTATGTCCTCGATCGAGATCGACACGGTCATGCCGCAGGACCTGATCAATGCGAAGCCGGCAGCTGCTGCCGTTCGCGAATTCTTCGGTTCCTCGCAGCTCTCGCAGTTCATGGACCAGGTGAACCCGCTTTCGGAAATCACTCACAAGCGTCGTCTTTCGGCTCTTGGTCCGGGTGGTCTGACCCGCGAGCGCGCAGGCTTCGAAGTCCGCGACGTTCATCCGACCCACTACGGCCGTATTTGCCCGATCGAAACGCCGGAAGGCCCGAACATCGGTCTGATCAACTCGCTCGCAACCTTCGCCCGCGTCAACAAGTACGGCTTCATCGAGAGCCCGTACCGCAAGATCGTGGACGGCAAGGTGACGACGGACGTGGTCTACCTCTCCGCCATGGAAGAGGCCAAGTACCACGTTGCTCAGGCGAACTCGGTACTCAACGACGACAACTCCTTCTCGGAAGAATTCGTCGTTTGCCGTCACGCCGGCGAAGTTATGCTCGCCCCGCGCGACCAGATCAACCTGATGGACGTTTCGCCGAAGCAGCTCGTTTCGGTAGCGGCCGCGCTCATCCCGTTCCTTGAGAACGACGACGCGAACCGCGCGCTCATGGGTTCGAACATGCAGCGTCAAGCCGTGCCGCTCCTGCGTGCGGAAGCTCCGTTCGTCGGTACCGGCATGGAGCCGGTCGTTGCCCGCGACTCCGGTGCTGCCATCGCGGCCCGCCGCGGCGGCGTTGTCGACCAGGTCGACGCGACGCGTATCGTTATCCGTGCGACCGAAGACCTCGATCCGTCGAAGTCCGGCGTCGACATCTACCGTCTGCAGAAGTTCCAGCGTTCGAACCAGAACACCTGCGTCAACCAGCGTCCGCTGGTCACCGTCGGCGACGTTCTGAACAAGGGCGACATCATCGCGGACGGTCCGTCGACCGACCTCGGCGATCTGGCTCTCGGCCGCAACGCGCTCGTCGCGTTCATGCCGTGGAACGGCTACAACTACGAAGACTCCATCCTGCTCTCCGAGCGGATCGTGTCCGACGACGTGTTCACCTCCATCCACATCGAGGAATTCGAAGTGATGGCGCGTGACACCAAGCTTGGTCCGGAAGAAATCACGCGCGACATTCCGAACGTTTCGGAAGAAGCGCTGAAGAATCTCGACGAAGCAGGCATCGTCTACATCGGTGCGGAAGTTCAGCCGGGCGACATTCTCGTCGGCAAGATCACGCCTAAGGGCGAAAGCCCGATGACGCCGGAAGAAAAGCTTCTGCGCGCCATCTTCGGTGAAAAGGCTTCCGACGTCCGCGACACCTCCATGCGCATGCCCCCGGGCACGTTCGGCACCGTCGTCGAAGTTCGCGTCTTCAATCGCCACGGCGTTGAGAAGGACGAGCGCGCGATGGCGATCGAGCGCGAGGAAATCGAGCGCCTGGCAAAGGACCGCGACGACGAGCAGGCGATCCTCGACCGCAACGTCTACGGCCGTCTGGTCGACATGCTTCGCGGTCACGTGGCTGTTGCCGGCCCCAAGAGCTTCAAGAAGGGCACCGAGCTTTCCAACGCTGTCATCAGCGAATATCCCCGCTCGCAGTGGTGGATGTTTGCCGTCGAGGACGAAAAGGTCCAGGGCGAGATCGAAGCGCTCCGTGGTCAGTACGACGAGTCCAAGTCGCGCCTCGAACAGCGCTTCATGGACAAGGTCGAGAAGGTTCAGCGCGGCGACGAAATGCCTCCGGGCGTCATGAAGATGGTCAAGGTCTTCGTTGCTGTTAAGCGCAAGATCCAGCCGGGCGACAAGATGGCCGGCCGTCACGGCAACAAGGGTGTCGTGTCGCGCATCGTGCCTGTCGAGGACATGCCGTTCCTCGAGGACGGCACGCACGTCGACATCGTGCTGAATCCGCTGGGCGTGCCTTCGCGCATGAACGTCGGTCAGATTCTCGAGACGCACCTTGGTTGGGCTTGTGCCGGCATGGGCAAGCAGATCGGCGAGATGCTGGACGCCTACAAGGCGGGCGGCGAGATCAAGCCGCTTCGCGACACCATCGACAGCGTCATCGGATCCGGTCCGAAGGGC
This sequence comes from Sinorhizobium sp. BG8, assembly GCF_016864555.1. Classification (NCBI taxonomy): domain Bacteria; kingdom Pseudomonadati; phylum Pseudomonadota; class Alphaproteobacteria; order Hyphomicrobiales; family Rhizobiaceae; genus Sinorhizobium; species Sinorhizobium sp. BG8. The sequence continues at coordinate 2,540,765 of NZ_CP044011.1, forward strand.
GAGCCGATCAAGCAGTACGACGATGAGTCCATCGTTCGCCTGGCGGAGCAGACCCGCCGCGGCGTATCGATCGCGACGCCGGTCTTCGACGGCGCCGTCGAGAAGGACGTCAACGAGATGCTTTCTCAGGCGGGCCTGAAGGTTACCGGCCAGTCCACGCTTTATGATGGACGTACCGGCGATCAGTTCGACCGTCAGGTGACAGTGGGCTACATCTACATGTTGAAGCTCAACCACCTTGTCGACGACAAGATCCACGCCCGTTCGATCGGTCCTTACTCGCTCGTTACCCAGCAGCCGCTGGGCGGCAAGGCGCAGTTCGGCGGTCAGCGCTTCGGGGAAATGGAAGTCTGGGCGCTCGAGGCCTATGGCGCCGCCTACACCCTGCAGGAAATGCTGACGGTGAAGTCGGACGACGTGGCCGGTCGTACGAAGGTCTACGAAGCGATCGTCAGGGGCGACGACACGTTCGAAGCCGGTATTCCGGAAAGCTTCAACGTTCTCGTCAAGGAAATGCGCTCGCTGGGTCTCAGCGTCGAGTTGGAAAACTCGAAGGTCGACCCGGCTGCAGAAGCAGCGCAGCTTCCGGACGCCGCGGAATAAGTCATATCGGGTGCGCGCTGCCTTGGCGGCGCGCACCGTTCCCGTCCCGCCTGTTCTGGCGTGGCAGGGAAATTGGCCGCTTTGATAGAGCGGCATTATCCGTTTCAGGCAGCGTTTCGGCACCCGGGTATCGCCGTATTCGTTCGCCAAGCTGAGGGCTACGGCCCACGAAGGAGACAGGCATGAACCAAGAGGTCATGAATCTTTTCAATCCGCAGGTGCCTGCGCAGACTTTCGACTCCATCCGGATTTCGATCGCCAGCCCCGAGAAGATTCTCTCCTGGTCTTACGGCGAAATCAAAAAGCCGGAGACGATCAACTACCGCACGTTCAAGCCCGAACGCGACGGCTTGTTCTGCGCGCGCATCTTTGGCCCGATCAAGGACTACGAGTGCCTGTGCGGCAAGTACAAGCGCATGAAGTACAAGGGCATCATCTGCGAAAAGTGCGGCGTCGAAGTCACGCTGTCGCGCGTTCGCCGTGAGCGCATGGGCCACATCGAACTCGCAGCGCCCGTCGCGCACATCTGGTTCCTGAAGTCCCTGCCGAGCCGCATCGCGACCCTGCTCGACATGACGCTGAAGGATGTCGAGCGCGTTCTCTATTTCGAGAACTACATCGTCACCGAGCCAGGCCTGACGGCACTGAAGGAAAACCAGCTCCTCAGCGAAGAGGAGTACATGATCGCGGTCGACGAGTACGGTGAAGACCAGTTCACCGCGATGATCGGCGCCGAGGCGATCTATGAAATGCTCGCCTCGATGAACCTCGAGAAGATCGCCGGCGACCTGCGTTCAGATCTGGCCGACACCACGTCGGATCTCAAGCAGAAGAAGCTGATGAAGCGCCTGAAGATCGTCGAGAACTTCATGGAGTCCGGCAACCGCCCGGAATGGATGATCATGAAGGTCGTTCCGGTCATCCCGCCGGACCTGCGCCCGCTGGTTCCGCTGGACGGCGGCCGTTTCGCGACGTCGGACCTGAACGATCTGTACCGCCGCGTGATCAACCGTAACAACCGTCTGAAGCGCCTCATCGAGCTGCGCGCACCGGGCATCATCATCCGTAACGAGAAGCGCATGCTTCAGGAATCGGTTGACGCCCTGTTCGACAACGGCCGCCGTGGCCGCGTCATCACCGGTGCCAACAAGCGTCCGCTGAAGTCGCTGTCCGACATGCTCAAGGGTAAGCAGGGCCGCTTCCGCCAGAACCTGCTCGGCAAGCGCGTCGACTATTCCGGTCGTTCGGTCATTGTGACGGGTCCGGAACTGAAGCTGCACCAGTGCGGCCTTCCGAAGAAGATGGCGCTCGAACTGTTCAAGCCGTTCATCTACGCCCGTCTCGATGCGAAGGGTTTCTCCTCGACCGTCAAGCAGGCGAAGAAGCTGGTTGAGAAGGAAAAGCCTGAGGTCTGGGATATCCTCGACGAGGTCATCCGCGAGCATCCGGTTCTCCTGAACCGCGCACCGACGCTGCACCGCCTGGGCATCCAGGCCTTCGAACCGATCCTGGTCGAAGGCAAGGCGATCCAGCTGCATCCGCTCGTCTGCACGGCCTTCAACGCCGACTTCGACGGTGACCAGATGGCCGTTCACGTGCCGCTGTCGCTCGAAGCCCAGCTCGAAGCCCGCGTGCTCATGATGTCGACCAACAACATCCTGCACCCGGCGAACGGCGCACCGATCATCGTTCCGTCGCAGGACATGGTTCTCGGCCTCTACTACCTCTCGATCATGAACCAGAACGAGCCGGGCGAAGGCATGGCCTTCTCCGACCTCGGCGAACTTCATCATGCGCTTGAGACGAAGTCGGTCACCCTGCATGCCAAGATCAAGGGCCGCTACAAGACCGTCGACGCCGACGGCAACCCGGTCTCGAAGATCCATGAGACGACTCCTGGCCGCATGATCATCGGCGAACTCCTGCCGAAGAATCCGAACATCCCGTTCGATATCTGCAACCAGGAAATGACCAAGAAGAACATCTCCAAGATGATCGACACGGTCTACCGTCACTGCGGCCAGAAGGACACGGTCATTTTCTGCGACCGGATCATGCAGCTCGGCTTTGCGCACGCTTGCCGCGCCGGCATCTCGTTCGGCAAGGACGACATGGTCATTCCGGATACCAAGGCGAAGATCGTTGCCGACACCGAGTCCCTGGTGAAGGAATACGAGCAGCAGTACAACGACGGTCTGATCACTCAGGGCGAGAAGTACAACAAGGTCGTTGATGCCTGGGGCAAGGCGACCGAAAAGGTCGCCGAAGAGATGATGGCGCGCATCAAGGCGGTCGAGTTTGACGACAATGGTCGCCAGAAGCCGATGAACTCGATCTACATGATGTCGCACTCGGGTGCTCGTGGTTCTCCGAACCAGATGCGCCAGCTGGGCGGCATGCGCGGCCTGATGGCCAAGCCGTCGGGTGAAATCATCGAGACGCCGATCATCTCGAACTTCAAGGAAGGCCTGACCGTGAACGAGTACTTCAACTCGACGCACGGTGCCCGTAAGGGTCTGGCGGACACCGCCTTGAAGACCGCGAACTCCGGTTACCTGACCCGTCGTCTCGTCGACGTGGCGCAGGATTGCATCGTCACGCATGTCGATTGCGGCACCGACAAGGGCCTCACGATGACGGCGATCGTCGATGCCGGCCAGGTCGTGGCTTCGATAGGCACTCGCGTTCTGGGCCGTACCGCTCTCGACGACATCGATCACCCGGTCACGGGTGTCCGCATCGTCGACGCGGGCCGGATGATCCTCGAGGCCGACGTAGTCGAAATCGAAAAGGCTGGCATCCAGTCGATCCGCATTCGTTCGGCGCTAACCTGCGAAATCCAGACCGGTGTCTGCGGCGTCTGCTACGGTCGTGACCTTGCACGCGGTACGCCCGTCAACATGGGCGAAGCCGTTGGCGTCATCGCGGCACAGTCGATCGGTGAACCTGGCACCCAGCTCACCATGCGTACCTTCCACTTGGGCGGCACGGCGACCGTGGTCGACCAGTCGTTCCTGGAAGCGTCGTATGAAGGCACGGTGCAGATCAAGAACCGCAACATGCTGCGCAACTCCGAAGGCGTTCTCGTCGCAATGGGCCGCAACATGGCGATCCAGATCCTGGACGAGCGTGGCGTGGAACGTTCCTCGCAGCGCGTTGCCTACGGTTCGAAGATCTTCGTGGACGATGGCGACAAGGTGAAGCGCGGACAGCGTCTCGCAGAGTGGGACCCCTACACCCGTCCGATGATGACGGAAGTGGAAGGTACCGTTCACTTCGAAGACGTCGTCGACGGCATCTCGGTTCTGGAATCGACCGATGAGTCGACGGGCATCACCAAGCGTTCGGTCATCGACTGGCGCTCGACGCCGCGTGGTACGGACCTGAAGCCGGCAATCGTGATCAAGGACAAGAATGGCGCTGTCGCCAAGCTGTCCCGTGGTGGCGATGCGCGCTTCATGCTCTCCGTCGACGCGATCCTGTCGGTCGAGCCGGGCCAGAAGGTCAGCCAGGGTGACGTGCTTGCACGTTCGCCGCTGGAAAGCGCCAAGACCAAGGACATCACCGGTGGTCTGCCGCGCGTGGCCGAGCTGTTCGAAGCCCGTCGTCCGAAGGACCACGCCATCATCGCAGAGATCGATGGTACGGTTCGCTTCGGCCGCGACTACAAGAACAAGCGTCGCGTGACGATCGAGCCTGCTGAGGACGGTGTCGAGCCGGTCGAGTACCTGATCCCGAAGGGCAAGCCCTTCCATCTTCAGGACGGCGACTACATCGAAAAGGGCGACTACATCCTCGACGGCAACCCGGCACCGCACGACATCCTGGCGATCAAGGGCGTGGAGGCTCTGGCTTCCTATCTCGTGAACGAAATTCAGGAAGTCTATCGTCTGCAGGGCGTTGTCATCAACGACAAGCACATCGAGGTGATCGTTCGTCAGATGCTGCAGAAGGTGGAAATCACCGATGCGGGCGACTCGACCTACATCGTCGGCGACAATGTCGACCGGATCGAGCTCGAAGACGCCAACGACCGCCTGATCGAGGAAGGCAAGAAGCCGGCCTACGGCGACCCGGTCCTGCTGGGTATCACCAAGGCCTCGCTGCAGACCCCGTCCTTCATCTCGGCTGCGTCCTTCCAGGAAACCACCAAGGTTCTCACGGAAGCCGCGATCGCCGGCAAGATGGACGGCCTGCAGGGTCTGAAGGAAAACGTCATCGTCGGTCGTCTGATCCCGGCCGGTACGGGCGGAACCATGACCCAGATCCGCCGCATCGCGACCTCGCGCGACGAGATGATCCTCGACGAGCGCCGCAAGTCGACGGGCGCCGGCGTTGCAACGCCGATGCTTGCCGATCTTGCTGGCAGCGAAGGCGCTGCGGCCGAGTAAAGGCGAGGAGGGGGCTCCGGCTCCCTCTGCTCCAGCCCCCGATATTGAAGAAGCCGCCCGGATTGCTCCGGGCGGCTTCTTTCGTCTTGCCTTGGTGGCACGCGTGTGCCGTCTCGCGGTACTCGCGTATCAGGTGAAGCGTATGATCGCGACTTCGCCTTCGAGCGCGCCCTGGTAAGCGGAAGCGTGAGGCTCCTCGTCGGGGGCGTCCGTCAGCGTGCCGATCTGGTCGAGATCCGCCTCGAGGAAGCCTTCCGCCGAGAGCGCATTCAGCGTCTCGCGTACCGCAGTGTCGTCATCGGGAGCACGCAGCATCACGTGGATGTCGACACCTTCTTCGTCTCCGTCATGTTCATAGGCCTTGCCGATGATGATGAAGACCATCGGCTCGTCGGCGGTGTTGTCGTTGTCAGGGGAGACGCCCATTGTTCATCCTTCGCATGTCTGGGATTTTTCGGTTCCTATAGGCCCTTCGTCCATGGAACCCAAATAGAATCGCGCCGTCTTCGAAAAAGACAAGGCCCGGGCAGGGAATCGGTCGGACCGTGAATAAACAAATTTCGCCGGTTGATTCTAAATTTACGAAACTTTAGGAATCATATCGAAGAAGTGCAGGTACCAAACGGTCCAGGCGACTGGTCGGAAGGGGCGGGGATTGCCGCCAAACCTCCGGCTTTGCAGGCGTTGCCGCCGGTTGCGGGCAAGATTCTTTCGCCGCGCCCCTTGACGTATTCCCCTTTAAACAGTAGACCGCACGCCATCAGAGCCCATGTGAGGCTGGCTGGTTCGGAACGACTCGTTCTGGAGTTCGCCTCAAACAAGGTTCTTTACGCACGTTGAGACATGAATGCTGCACGCACGACGCGGATATAGCGCGTCCTCTGCCTTTTAGGGGCCATCCGCGGAAAAGTGGATCGGCCTTGTTTTGCGCATGAAAGGCAATCGTGTGGCAGTCGCCGGAGACGGCATTGATCCGCCCGAAAGGGTAACGAGACAAGATTTTGCAAGGGATGGTTATATGCCTACCGTAAACCAGCTGATCCGCAAGCCGCGTCAGGCACAGGTAAAGCGCAACAAGGTTCCTGCTCTGCAGGAAAACCCGCAGAAGCGTGGCGTTTGCACCCGCGTTTACACGACGACCCCGAAGAAGCCGAACTCGGCTCTGCGTAAGGTTGCCAAGATCCGCCTGACCAACGGCTTCGAAGTCATCGGTTACATTCCGGGTGAAGGTCACAACCTGCAGGAACACTCCGTTGTCATGATCCGTGGCGGCCGCGTGAAGGACCTTCCGGGTGTGCGTTACCACATCATCCGCGGCGTTCTCGACACCCAGGGCGTCAAGAACCGCAAGCAGCGCCGTTCGAAGTACGGTGCGAAGCGTCCGAAGTAACCAGTAACCGGCGCCATTTCGCCGGATCCAAAAATTCAAAGTTGAGAGACGAAAACGATGTCCCGTCGTCATAGAGCAGAAAAGCGCGAGATTAACCCGGATCCGAAGTTCGGTGATCTCGTCGTCACGAAATTCATGAACGCCATCATGCTTGATGGTAAGAAGTCCGTCGCCGAAACCATCGTTTACGGTGCGTTCGATGCCGTACAGGGCAAGTCGAAGCAGGAGCCGCTGGGTATCTTCCATCAGGCCCTGGACAATGTAGCGCCGCACGTCGAAGTGCGTTCGCGCCGCGTTGGTGGTGCGACCTACCAGGTCCCCGTCGACGTCCGTCCGGAGCGCCGTCAGGCTCTGGCGATCCGTTGGCTGATCGCGGCTGCTCGCAAGCGTAACGAAACGACCATGGTCGAGCGCCTTTCCGGCGAACTCATGGACGCAGCGAACAACCGTGGCAGCGCCGTCAAGAAGCGCGAAGACACGCACAAGATGGCTGATGCCAACCGTGCGTTCTCGCACTACCGCTGGTAATCTCGAGAGGCAGTCCACAATGGCACGCGAATACAAAATCGAAGACTACCGTAACTTCGGTATCATGGCGCACATCGACGCCGGCAAGACGACGACGACCGAACGCATCCTTTACTACACCGGCAAGTCCCACAAGATCGGCGAAGTCCATGACGGCGCCGCTACGATGGACTGGATGGAGCAGGAGCAGGAACGCGGTATCACCATCACGTCTGCTGCCACCACGACCTTCTGGAAGGGCCGTGACGGCAAGATGCGCCGCTTCAACATCATCGACACCCCGGCCACGTTGACTTCACCATCGAAGTCGAGCGTTCGCTGCGCGTTCTCGACGGCGCAATCGCGCTGCTCGATGCCAACGCCGGCGTTGAGCCGCAGACGGAAACCGTCTGGCGTCAGGCCGAGAAGTATCATGTTCCGCGCATGATCTTCTGCAACAAGATGGACAAGACCGGCGCTGACTTCTACCGCTCGGTCGAGATGATCAAGACCCGTCTCGGTGCGACCGCTGTCGTCATGCAGCTGCCGATCGGCGCTGAGACCGAATTCAAGGGCGTCATCGACCTGATCGAGATGAACGCACTCATCTGGCGCGACGAATCGCTCGGCGCCCAGTGGGACGTCGTCGAGATCCCGGAAGACATGAAGGCCAAGGCGGAAGAATACCGCGAGAAGCTCATCGAGACCGTCGTCGAAATCGACGAAGCCGCGATGGAAGCCTATCTCGAAGGTGAGATGCCGTCCAACGACAAGATCCGCGAACTCGTTCGCCGCGGCACCATCGACGTGAAGTTCCACCCGATGTTCTGCGGTACTGCGTTCAAGAACAAGGGCGTACAGCCGCTTCTCGATGCCGTCGTGGACTTCCTGCCGTCGCCGGCAGACATCCCGGCCATCAAGGGCGTGGACGTCAAGACCGAAGCCGAAATTGAGCGTCATGCTTCTGACGAAGAGCCGCTTTCGATGCTCGCCTTCAAGATCATGAACGACCCCTTCGTCGGTTCGCTCACCTTCGCCCGCATCTACTCCGGCAAGCTCGAGAAGGGCACGTCGGTCATGAACACGGTCAAGGAAAAGCGCGAGCGCGTCGGCCGCATGCTGCAGATGCACTCGAACTCCCGTGAAGACATCGAAGAAGCCTTTGCAGGCGACATCGTTGCTCTCGCCGGCCTCAAGGAAACCACGACTGGCGATACGCTCTGCGATCCCCTGAAGCCGGTTATCCTCGAGCGCATGGAATTCCCGGAGCCGGTCATTCAGATCGCGATCGAGCCGAAGACCAAGGGCGACCAGGAAAAGATGGGCCTCGCGCTCAACCGCCTGGCAGCCGAAGATCCGTCCTTCCGCGTCAAGACCGACGAAGAGTCCGGCCAGACGATCATCGCAGGCATGGGTGAACTCCACCTCGACATTCTCGTCGACCGCATGCGTCGCGAGTTCAAGGTCGAAGCAACCGTCGGCGCGCCGCAGGTTGCCTACCGCGAAACGATCACGAAGAAGCACGAGGAAGACTACACCCACAAGAAGCAGTCGGGTGGTACCGGTCAGTTCGCCCGCGTCAAGTTGGTGTTCGAACCGAACCCGGAAGGCGAAGACTTCGTTTTCGAATCCAAGATCGTCGGTGGTGCTGTTCCGAAGGAATACATCCCGGGCGTTCAGAAGGGTATCGAGAGCGTTCTTTCTTCCGGTCCGCTGGCAGGCTTCCCGATGCTCGGCGTCAAGGCGACGCTCATCGACGGTGCGTTCCACGACGTCGACTCGTCGGTTCTGGCGTTCGAAATCGCTTCCCGCGCCTGCTTCCGTGAAGCAGCGAAGAAGGCTGGTGCACAGCTCCTCGAGCCGATGATGAAGGTCGAGGTTGTGACCCCGGAAGACTACGTCGGTGATGTCATCGGCGACCTGAACTCCCGTCGTGGCCAGATCCAGGGCCAGGAATCGCGCGGCGTCGCGGTTGTTATCAACGCGCATGTCCCGCTGGCGAACATGTTCAAGTACGTCGACAACCTGCGCTCCATGTCGCAGGGTCGCGCTCAGTACACGATGCTGTTCGATCACTATGCGCCGGTTCCGACGAACGTCGCACAGGAAATTCAAGCCAAGTACTCCGGTCAGAAGTGACCGGAGACAGCCGCCAGTAACAGAATTGAACGAATTCCCCGCTAGGGGACAGAAATGGAGAGCCGGAAATGGCAAAAGGTAAGTTTGAGCGCAATAAGCCTCACGTAAACATTGGCACGATTGGCCACGTTGACCATGGCAAGACGTCGCTGACGGCTGCGATCACCAAGTACTTTGGTGAGTTCAAGGCCTATGACCAGATCGACGCAGCGCCGGAAGAAAAGGCACGCGGCATCACCATCTCGACGGCACACGTCGAGTACGAGACGCCGAACCGCCACTATGCGCACGTCGACTGCCCCGGCCACGCCGACTATGTGAAGAACATGATCACCGGTGCTGCCCAGATGGACGGCGCGATCCTGGTTTGCTCGGCTGCTGACGGCCCGATGCCGCAGACGCGCGAGCACATCCTGCTCGCCCGCCAGGTTGGCGTTCCCGCGATCGTCGTGTTCCTGAACAAGGTCGACCAGGTTGACGACGCCGAGCTCCTCGAGCTCGTCGAGCTGGAAGTTCGCGAACTTCTGTCGTCCTACGAATTCCCGGGCGACGACATTCCGATCATCAAGGGCTCGGCACTTGCCGCTCTCGAAGATTCGGACAAGAAGATCGGCGAAGACGCGATCCGCGAGCTGATGGCAGCGGTTGACGCCTACATCCCGACGCCTGAGCGTCCGATCGACCAGCCGTTCCTGATGCCGATCGAAGACGTGTTCTCGATCTCGGGCCGTGGTACGGTTGTGACCGGCCGCGTCGAGCGCGGTATCGTCAAGGTTGGCGAAGAAGTCGAGATTGTCGGCATCCGCCCGACCTCGAAGACGACTGTTACCGGCGTTGAAATGTTCCGCAAGCTGCTCGACCAGGGCCAGGCCGGCGACAACATCGGCGCACTGGTTCGCGGTGTGAACCGTGACGGCGTCGAGCGTGGCCAGATCCTGTGCAAGCCGGGTTCGGTCAAGCCGCACAAGAAGTTCATGGCTGAAGCCTACATCCTGACGAAGGAAGAAGGCGGCCGTCATACGCCGTTCTTCACGAACTACCGTCCGCAGTTCTACTTCCGCACGACGGACGTGACAGGCATCGTTTCGCTTCCGGAAGGCACGGAAATGGTCATGCCGGGCGACAACGTCACCGTTGCCGTCGAGCTGATCGTTCCGATCGCGATGGAAGAAAAGCTGCGCTTCGCGATCCGCGAAGGCGGCCGCACCGTCGGCGCCGGCATCGTCGCCTCCATCGTCGAGTAAGTCAGGCCGGTCCGGCCGTTTCGAGAAAAGGGGCAGGGGTCACCCTGTCCCTCCGATCTTTGATAGAAGCGGCCGGCCGAACGTTAATAGAAGTTCAATGTGTCTCCCTTATCGGGGCCACGGAAAACACGAACAAGGACAAGTCGTATGAACGGCCAGAATATCCGCATCCGCCTTAAGGCGTTTGATCACCGGATCCTCGATGCCTCCACGCGTGAAATCGTGTCGACGGCGAAGCGCACTGGTGCAAGCGTGCGCGGACCGGTGCCGCTTCCGACGCGTATTGAAAAGTTTACCGTCAACCGCTCGCCGCACGTTGACAAGAAGAGCCGCGAACAGTTCGAGATGCGCACACACAAGCGCCTCCTCGACATCGTCGACCCGACCCCCAGACCGTGGACGCGCTGATGAAGCTCGACCTGGCTGCCGGCGTCGACGTCGAGATCAAGCTCTAAGAAGAATGCTGGAGCCGCCGCGGGTGTTTTACCGTCACCCAAGGCTCCAGAGGGTCCGGCGCAAGCCGAAATAACAAGGAAGGTACGTGGCTGTCCGCCAACGGCTTCCAGGAACGGGAAACCGGAAATCCGTGAGGATTGCCGGGATCTTTAACAAGAGGCGTGGAGGGGTTCTGCCCCGACAGGGACTCTCAAAAGGATTGAACCAATGCGTTCAGGTGTGATTGCACAGAAAGTGGGAATGACCCGGGTCTATAACGACGCCGGCGAGCATATCCCGGTAACAGTATTGCGTCTGGAAAACTGCCAGGTGGTAGCCCAGCGCACGGAAGACAAGAACGGCTACACCGCAGTTCAGCTCGGTGCGGGCCATTCCAAGGTAAAGAACACGTCCAAGGCACTGCGCGGCCAGTTCGCCGCTGCAAGCGTTGAGCCGAAGGCGAAGCTCGTCGAGTTCCGCGTCACCACGGAAAACCTGATCGACATCGGCGCGGAACTGACCGCAAGCCACTTTGTCGCCGGCCAGCTGGTCGACGTCACGGGCACCACGATCGGTAAGGGCTTTGCCGGCGCCATGAAGCGCCACAACTTCGGCGGTCTGCGTGCAACGCACGGCGTGTCCGTTTCTCACCGTTCGCATGGTTCGACCGGTTCCAACCAGGATCCGGGTCGCGTCTGGAAGGGCAAGCGCATGGCTGGTCACATGGGCCAGACGCGCGTCACCACCCAGAACCTCGAAGTGGTTTCCACGGATGAAGACCGTGGTCTGATCCTCGTCAAGGGCGCAGTACCGGGCTCCAAGGGTTCCTGGATCGTTGTACGCGACGCCATCAAGTCCGGCACCCCGGCAGACGCTCCGCGTCCGGCTGGCGTGCGCGCCGCAGCAGAGTAAGGGAGCCCGATCATGGATCTCAAAGTCACGACCCTCGAGGGAAAGGACGCCGGCAAGGTCTCCCTTTCTGAGGCAATTTTCGGCCTGGAGCCGCGCGAGGACATCATCGCTCGCGTTATCCGCTGGCAGCTCGCTAAGAAGCAGCAGGGCACCCACAAGTCCAAGGGCCGTGCGGAAGTCTCCCGCACCGGCGCGAAGATGTACAAGCAGAAGGGCACCGGCCGCGCACGTCACCATTCGGCACGCGCTCCGCAGTTCCGCGGCGGCGGCAAGGCTCACGGCCCGGTCGTTCGCAGCCACGAGCACGACCTTCCCAAGAAGGTTCGCGCACTCGGCCTGCGTCACGCCCTGTCTGCCAAGCTGAGGGCAGAGGATGTCATCATCGTTGATGACCTCGTTGCCAACGAAGCAAAGACCAAGGCACTCGCCGGCACGTTTGCCAGCCTGGGCCTCACCAACGCCCTCTTCATCGGTGGCGCCGAGCTCGACAACAACTTCAAGCTCGCAGCACGGAACATCCCGAACGTGGACGTTCTCCCGATCCAGGGCATCAATGTTTACGACATCCTGCGCCGCGGCAAGCTCGTGCTTTCCAAGGCTGCGGTCGAAGCTCTGGAGGAGCGGTTCAAATGACGGATCTTCGCCACTATGATGTGATCGTCTCGCCGTCGATCACCGAAAAGTCGACGCTGGTATCCGAACAGAACCAGGTCGTATTCAACGTCGCCAAGGACGCTTCGAAGCCGGAAATCAAGGCCGCCGTCGAAGCTCTGTTCGGCGTCAAGGTCAAGGCTGTGAACACGCTGCTTCGCAAGGGCAAGGTCAAGCGTTTCCGCGGCTTCTCCGGCCGGCAGGGAGATGTCAAGAAGGCTATCGTCACGCTCGCTGACGGTCAGTCGATCGACGTCTCCACCGGGCTCTAAGGCAGCCCAGTCGGCTAAAGACCCAAAGGGAACAAGAAAATGGCATTGAAAAGTTTCAATCCGACCACCCCGAGCCAGCGTCAGCTGGTCATTGTCGACCGTTCGGGCCTGTACAAGGGCAAGCCGGTCAAGGCTCTGACCGAAGGTCTGTCCAAGAGCGGTGGCCGTAACAACCTCGGTCGCATCACTGCCCGCTTTATCGGCGGCGGTCACAAGCGTACCTACCGTCTGGTTGACTTCAAGCGTCGCAAGTTCGACGTCGAAGGCACGGTCGACCGTCTGGAATACGACCCGAACCGCACCGCGTTCATCGCGCTCGTCAACTATGCCGATGGCGATCAGGCCTACATCCTCGCTCCGCAGCGCCTCGCTGCCGGCGACAAGGTCATCGCCTCCGACAAGGCTGTCGACGTCAAGCCGGGCAACACGATGCCCCTGCAGTACATCCCGGTTGGCTCGATCGTTCACAACGTCGAGATGAAGCCGGGCAAGGGCGGCCAGATCGCCCGTTCGGCAGGCACGTTCGTCCAGCTCGTCGGCCGCGACGCCGGCATGGCGATCCTGCGTCTGAACTCCGGTGAACAGCGCCTGGTGCACGGCTCTTGCCTTGCTTCGATCGGCGCGGTCTCCAACCCGGACCACGGCAACATCAACGACGGCAAGGCCGGTCGTACTCGCTGGCGCGGCAAGACCCCGCACAACCGCGGTGTTGTCATGAACCCGGTCGACCACCCGCACGGCGGTGGTGAAGGCCGCACCTCCGGCGGTCGTCACCCGGTTTCGCCGTGGGGCAAGCCGACCAAGGGCAAGCGCACCCGTTCGAACAAGTCGACCGACAAGTTCATCATGCGCTCGCGCCACCTGAAGAAGAAGTAAGAGAGGTAGTCAGAAATGGCTCGTTCAGTATGGAAAGGCCCGTTTGTTGACGGCTATCTTCTCAAGAAGGCTGAGAAGGTGCGCGAAGGCGGCCGCAATGAAGTGATCAAGATCTGGAGCCGTCGCTCCACGATCCTGCCGCAGTTTGTTGGTCTCACCTTCGGTGTCTACAACGGCAGCAAGCACGTTCCGGTCAGCGTCAACGAAGACATGGTCGGCCATAAGTTTGGCGAATTCTCTCCGACCCGGACCTACTACGGTCACGGTGCGGACAAGAAGGCGAAGAGGAAGTAACGATGGGCAAGGCAAAAGCCGAACGCCGGCTGAAGGATAATGAAGCGCAGGCAATTGCGCGCACGATCCGCGTCAGCCCCCAGAAGCTCAACCTCGTTGCCGCGATGATCCGCGGCAAGAAGGTCGACCGCGCTCTGGCCGAACTCGAATTCTCGCGCAAGCGCATTGCAGAAACGGTCAAGAAGACCCTTGAATCGGCAATCGCAAACGCGGAAAACAACCACGATCTCGACGTTGATTCTCTGATCGTCGCTGAGGCATTCGTCGGCAAGTCCATCGTCATGAAGCGTTTCCACGCTCGTGGCCGCGGCCGTGCATCGCGTGTTGAGAAGCCGTTCTCGCACCTGACGATCGTCGTTCGCGAAGTCGAAGCCAAAGGGGAGGCCGCATAATGGGCCAGAAGATTAATCCAATCGGTTTCCGCCTCGGCATCAACCGTACCTGGGACAGCCGCTGGTTTGCGGACAACGCAGAATACGGTCAGCTTCTTCACGAAGACCTGAAGATCCGCGAATACCTGATGGAAGAGCTGAAGCAGGCTGGTATCGCCAAGGTGGTCATCGAGCGTCCGCACAAGAAGTGCCGCGTCACGATCCACTCGGCTCGTCCGGGCCTGATCATCGGCAAGAAGGGCGCAGACATCGAGAAGCTCCGCAAGAAGCTTTCCGAGATGACCAACTCCGAAACGCACCTCAACATCGTTGAAGTGCGCAAGCCGGAAGTCGACGCGACGCTCGTCGCTCAGTCGATCGCCCAGCAGCTCGAGCGCCGCGTTGCATTCCGTCGCGCCATGAAGCGTGCGGTTCAGTCGGCCATGCGTCTTGGTGCCGAAGGCATCAAGATCACCTGCGCCGGCCGTCTTGGTGGTGCTGAAATTGCCCGTACCGAGTGGTACCGCGAAGGTCGTGTGCCGCTGCACACGCTGCGCGCAGATATCGACTACGGCACGGCCGAGGCAGAAACCGCATTCGGTATCTGCGGCGTCAAGGTCTGGATCTTCAAGGGCGAAATCCTTGAGCATGATCCGATGGCTTCCGAGCGTCGTGCGACCGAGGGTGACAGCCAGGGCGGCAACACCAGAGACAGAGATCGCCGCCGCGAAAACGCTTGATAGCGTGCGTGGCAGACAAGTTCGGAGAATAGAAAAATGTTGCAGCCAAAGCGTACGAAGTACCGCAAGCAGTTCAAGGGCCGCATCAAGGGCGTTGCCAAGGGCGGTTCTGACCTAGCCTTCGGCGAATTCGGCCTGAAGGCGCAAGAACCCAACCGCGTTAATGCCCGCGAAATCGAAGCGGCCCGCCGCGCGATTACCCGCTACATGAAGCGTGCAGGCCGCGTTTGGATCCGCGTGTTCCCGGATGTTCCGGTAACCGCGAAGCCGACCGAAGTCCGCATGGGTAAGGGTAAGGGCTCGGTTGAATACTGGGCATGCAAGGTCAAGCCCGGCCGCATGATGTTTGAGATCGATGGCGTCAGCGAGGAAATCGCGCGCGAGGCTCTGCGCCTCGGCTCCGCCAAGCTCTCGGTCAAGACGCGCTTCGTTCAGCGCATTGCAGAGTAAGGATTGAGCCCATGAAAGCCGCAGATGTTCGCGCACTCAGCGCAGATCAGCTCAACGAGGAGCTCGCCAAGCTGAAGAAGGAGCAGTTCAACCTGCGCTTTCAGAAGGCGACTGGCCAGCTCGAAAAAACGTCGCGTATCAACGAAGTCCGCAAGGACATCGCCCGCGTGAAGACCATTGCCCGCCAGAAGGCGGCAGAAGCCAAGGCCTAAGGACCAAGAAAAATGCCGAAACGCATTCTGCAGGGCACAGTCGTCAGCGACAAGAACGACAAGACTGTTGTCGTTCGCGTCGAGCGCCGCTTTGCACACCCGCTTCTTCAGAAGACCGTGCGTCGTTCCAAGAAGTACAAGGCGCACGACGAAGCCAACCAGTACAAGGTTGGCGACGTGGTTTCCATTGAGGAATGCCCGCCGATCTCCAAGGACAAGCGTTGGGTGGTTGTATCCTCCCAGGCTTAATTTGTACGGAATCGCGCTCGGCTCTTGCAGTTGGCGCAAAAATCTGTATGAAGCAGCGCAAGGACGCTCGGAATCGAGCGTTCTTTTGCTTTGAGCGCAGGGAAGGTCCCGTGGGAAACCACCGAGGAAACCACCTTGGCAAGACCCATCCCGCGCAAAAAACATAGATTCTCCAAGCCGGAATAGGGGGCCCAGGCCCAACCAGTCCGGTAACAACAAGAAGGCGACCTGATATGATTCAGATGCAAACAAACCTCGACGTGGCGGATAACTCCGGCGCACGTCGTGTCATGTGCATCAAGGTGCTGGGCGGTTCCAAGCGCAAGTACGCTTCGGTCGGCGATATTATCGTCGTGTCGATCAAGGAAGCGATCCCGCGCGGCCGCGTCAAGAAGGGTGACGTGATGAAGGCGGTTGTCGTTCGCACCGCCAAGGACATCCGTCGTCCCGATGGCAGCGTCATTCGTTTCGACAACAACGCAGCCGTCCTGATCGACAACAAGAAAGAGCCGATCGGCAGCCGTATCTTCGGACCGGTTCCGCGCGAACTTCGCGCCAAGAACCACATGAAGATCATCTCGCTGGCTCCGGAAGTACTCTAAAGGAGCGATGGCTATGCAGAAGATTCGCAAGGGCGACAAGGTCGTCGTATTGACCGGTAAGGACAAGGGCCGCACCGGTGAAGTAGTTCAGGTCATGCCGAAGGAAGACCGTGCGGTCGTTCGTGGTGTCAACCTGGTGAAGCGTCACCAGCGCCAGACCCAGACCCAGGAAGCCGGCATCATCACCAAGGAAGCATCGATCCATCTGTCGAACATCGCGATCGCCGACCCCAAGGACGGCAAGCCGACCCGCGTCGGTTTCAAGATCGAAGGCGACAAGAAGGTTCGTGTGGCTAAGCGTTCGGGAGTGTCGATCGATGGCTGACTCTAAGTATGAGCCCCGGCTCAAGAAGGAATATGTCTCGCGTATTCGCCAGGCACTCCAGGAACAGTTCTCCTTCGCCAACGAGATGCAGATCCCGCGCCTCGAGAAGATCGTGATCAATATGGGCGTTGGCGAAGCCACGGCGGACTCGAAGAAGCCCACCGTTGCTGCTGCCGATCTCGCAGCGATCGCCGGCCAGAAGCCGGTCATCACGCGCGCTCGCAACTCGATCGCTGGCTTCAAGGTTCGTGAAGGCATGCCGATCGGTGCCAAGGTCACCCTTCGTGGCGCCCGCATGTATGAATTTCTGGATCGCCTCGTGAACATCGCGCTCCCCCGCGTGCGCGACTTCCGTGGTCTGAACCCGAAGTCCTTCGATGGCCGTGGCAACTTCGCCATGGGTATCAAGGAGCACATTGTGTTCCCTGAAATCAACTACGACAAGGTTGATCAGATGTGGGGCATGGACATCATCGTTTGCACGACGGCCACTAACGACGACGAAGCTCGGGCTCTCCTGAAAGAGTTCAACTTCCCGTTCCGTCAGTAATCCGTAACGACAAGCGTAAAGAAGGATAACTGTTATGGCGAAAACGAGCGCAGTTGAAAAGAACAAGCGCCGCCGCAAACTGGTTGCCGGACAGGCCGCGAAGCGTGCGGCTCTCAAGGCGATCATCCAGAATCAGGCTCTTCCGATCGAAGAGCGGTTCAAGGCCACCATCAAGCTTGCCGCCCTGCCGCGCAATGGCTCCAAGACCCGCATCCGCAATCGTTGCGAAGTCACGGGCCGTCCGCGCGCATTCTATCGCAAACTTCGCATGTCGCGTATCGCGCTGCGTGAACTCGGCAACCTCGGCAAAGTGCCGGGCGTCGTCAAGTCGAGCTGGTAAGGAGCTGGGCACATGGCAATGACTGATCCGCTGGGCGATATGCTCACCCGTATCCGTAACGGTGCTGCCCGCCGTAAGTCGAGCGTTTCCACGCCGGCTTCGAAGCTGCGCGCACGCGTTCTCGACGTCCTCCAGGCTGAGGGCTACATCCGTGGATACTCCGAAGTCGAATTCGGCAACGGCAAGGCCGAGCTGAACATCGAGCTGAAGTATCACGAAGGCGCGTCTGTGATCCGCAAGATCGACCGCGTCTCCAAGCCGGGCCGCCGGGTTTATGTCTCGGTTAAGTCCATTCCGCAGGTCGCGAACGGTCTCGGCATCACCATCCTTTCGACTCCGAAGGGTGTGATGGCCGATCACCAGGCACGCGAACAGAATGTTGGTGGCGAGCTTCTTTGCTCTGTCTTCTAAGACAGCGCACAGGATCTCCATAACGAACAGACAGGTATAAAAAATGTCTCGTATCGGTAAAAAGCCCGTTCAGGTTCCGGCTGGTGTCACGGCTTCGGTTGATGGCCAGAAGGTTTCCGCAAAGGGCCCGAAGGGTGAACTCTTCTTCGTCGCTAATGACGAAGTTTCCGTGAAGCTGGAAGACAACGCCGTTGTTGTACAGCCGGTCAGCCAGTCCAAGGATGCGCGGTCCAAGTGGGGCATGTCCCGCACGATGATCGAAAACATCTTCAAGGGCGTGAAGGACGGCTACGAGCGCAAGCTCGAAATCAACGGCGTCGGTTACCGCGCTTCCATGCAGGGCAAGAACCTGCAGCTGGCACTCGGCTTCAGCCATGACGTCGTCTATCAGACGCCGGAAGGCATCACGATTGCTGTTCCGAAGCCGACCGAAATCATCGTGTCCGGCATCAACAAGCAGCAGGTCGGCCAGGTTGCCGCGGAAATCCGCGAATACCGTGGCCCCGAGCCCTACAAGGGCAAGGGTGTCAAGTACGCCGAAGAGCGGATTGTCCGCAAAGAAGGCAAGAAGAAGTAAGGATCACGCGAAATGGCTAGCAGGAAAGATACTCTTGTGCGTCGCGCCAGCCGCGTGCGCCGTCAAATCAAGGCGGTCGCCAACGGCCGTCCGCGCCTGTCGGTTCATCGCTCGTCGAAGAACATCTACGTACAGGTTATCGACGACGTGGCCGGCAAGACGCTTGCGTCCGCTTCCACGCTCGACACCGATCTGCGCTCGTCCCTGAAGACGGGCGCCGACACGGCAGCTGCGGCTGCTGTTGGCAAGCTCATTGCAGAGCGCGCCGTCAAGGCTGGCGTCAAGGACGTGGTTTTCGACCGCGGCGCCTTCATCTATCACGGCCGCATCAAGGCTCTTGCCGAAGCTGCCCGTGAAGGTGGCCTCAACTTCTGATGCACTTCGGGCGCATCCGCGCCCGTTAGGTGCACAGTGGAATATCGTCGCTTCCGTTTCATCGAGATGGGGGCGACTTTCGTCAATCTGCCGATTGCACCCGGAAAAGAAAAAGGAAAAGGACAATGGCACAGGAAAGAAGGGGCTCTCGCGAAGATCGCCAGAGCCGCGAAGAGCGCGACAGCGAATTTGTCGACAAGCTCGTAGCAATCAACCGCGTCGCCAAGGTGGTGAAGGGCGGCCGTCGTTTCGGCTTCGCTGCTCTCGTCGTCGTTGGTGACCAGAAAGGCCGCGTCGGCTTCGGCCACGGCAAGGCTCGTGAAGTTCCGGAAGCAATCCGCAAGGCAACGGAAGCTGCCAAGCGCGACCTGATCTTCGTACCGCTGCGCTCCGGCCGCACGCTGCACCACGATGTGCACGGCCGTCACGGCGCCGGTAAGGTTCTGCTCCGTTCGGCCAAGGCCGGTACCGGTATCATCGCTGGTGGTCCGATGCGCGCTGTGTTCGAAACGCTCGGCATGCACGACGTCGTCGCGAAGTCGACGGGTTCCTCGAACCCGTACAACATGATCCGTGCGACGTTCGACGCTCTCAAGAACCAGATGCACCCGAAGGACATCGCGGCGCAGCGCGGCATCAAGTACGCCACGCTCCAGGCCCGCCGTGCTTCCGCCGGCGTTGCTTCCGAAGAATAAGGGAGCCTGAACCATGGCCAAGAAAGAAGTTGCACAGAAGACGGTCACCGTCGAGCAGATCGGCTCGCCGATCCGCCGCCCGGCTGTTCAGCGCCAGACGCTGATCGGCCTCGGTCTTAACAAGATGCACCGGGTTCGCACGCTGGAAGACACTCCTTCCGTTCGCGGCATGATCCGTGCCGTCCAGCACCTCGTTCGCGTTGTCGACGAGAAGTGAGGGAGATGAATCATGAAACTGAATGAAATCAAGGACAACGAGGGTTCGACCCACAGCCGCAAGCGCCTCGGCCGCGGTATTGGTTCGGGCTCCGGCAAGACCGCAGGTCGCGGTGTCAAGGGTCAGAAGGCTCGTTCGGGCGTTGCGATCAACGGCTTCGAAGGCGGTCAGATGCCCATCTACCGTCGTCTGCCGAAGCGCGGCTTCAACAACATCTTCGCTTCCGAATTCGTTGTTGTTTCGCTCGCTCGTATCCAGACCGCGATCGACGCCAACAAGCTCGACCCGAAGGCAACTGTTGATGCAGCTGCCCTCAAGGCAGCCGGCGTTATCCGTCGCGCCAAGGACGGCGTCCGCGTTCTCGCTGACGGCGAACTGAAGGCGAAGGTAACGATCGAAGTTGCTGGCGCCTCCAAGGCCGCGATCGAAAAGATCGAAAAGGCCGGCGGTTCCATCAAGCTGCTTTCGGCTGCTGCCGAGTAATGACGAATTAATCGCCCGGTGTGCTTCACACCGGGCGATTTTGCGCCCATATGTGAGCCTCACATCGGCATGTGGATGCAACACTCCGCACGCCGTCCGGAAGGAAAAGCCAAGGTGAGGCCCGGATTGCTTGACAATCCGCGTCGGTCCGGGTTTAGCCTCCGAACATCCAGCGTTCCCCCTGCGGGTGAAGCTGGTCGAAGGAATTTCAAGCGTATGCCCTGAGGCGCGGCCAGAAGGCCGGGCAGGGGATGCGGCAACGGATCAGCTGTTTCCGGACCTGGCCGGTTCATCCGCCACCGGAAATGGTTACGCGGAGATATGCATGGCTTCGGCAGCGGAACAACTCGCCTCGAATCTCAATTTCTCGACCTTCGCCAAGGCGGAGGACCTGAAGAAGCGCCTTTGGTTCACGCTCGGCGCGCTGCTGGTGTACCGACTCGGTACCTACATTCCGCTTCCCGGCCTCAACCCGGAAGCCTTCGCGCAGGCCTTCCAGGGCCAGAGCAGCGGTATTCTCGGCCTCTTCAACATGTTCTCCGGTGGCGCCGTCGAGCGCATGGCGATCTTCGCGCTCGGCATCATGCCGTACATCTCCGCGTCGATCATCGTGCAGCTGATGACATCGGTCGTTCCTTCGCTCGAGCAGCTGAAGAAGGAAGGTGAGCAGGGCCGCAAGATCATCAACCAGTACACCCGCTACGGTACGGTGCTGCTCGGCGCCCTCCAGGCTTATGGTATTTCGGTCGGTCTCGAAAGCGGATCCGGCCTTGTGAACGATCCGGGCTGGTTCTTCCGCATTTCGACCGTGATCTCGCTGCTCGGCGGCACGATGTTCCTGATGTGGCTGGGCGAGCAGATTACCTCGCGCGGCATCGGCAACGGTATCTCGCTGATCATTTTCGCGGGTATCGTGGCTCACCTCCCGACGGCACTGGCCGGAACCCTCGAGCTCGGCCGTACCGGCGCGCTCTCGGTCGGCGTGATCTTCGCGGTCGTCGTCATGGCTGTTGCGGTCATTGCGGTCATCGTCTTCGTGGAGCGCGCGCAGCGCCGGCTCCTGATCCAGTATCCGAAGCGCCAGGTCGGCAACCGCATGTTCCAGGGCGATACGTCGCACCTGCCGCTGAAGCTCAACACCTCGGGCGTTATCCCCGCGATCTTCGCGTCCTCGCTTCTGCTCTTGCCCGCGACGCTTGCTGGTTTCAGCAACACCGCAGCTCTGCCTGCCTGGGCGACGACGATCGTTTCGTCGCTCGGTCACGGCAAGCCGCTCTACATGATCCTCTACGCGGCAATGATTGCCTTCTTTGCCTTCTTCTATACGGCTATCGTCTTCAATCCGAAGGACACGGCCGACAATCTGAAGAAGCACGGTGGCTTCATTCCGGGCATCCGTCCGGGCGAGCGTACGGCGGAGTACATCGACTACGTGCTGACTCGCATCACGGTGATCGGCGCGCTCTATCTTGTATTCGTGTGCATTCTTCCTGAAATCCTAATCGCGCAGACGGGTGTGCCGTTCTACCTTGGTGGTACGTCGCTTTTGATTGTTGTCAGCGTGACCCTTGATACGGTAGCACAGATACAGGGTCACCTGATTGCTCAGCAATATGAGGGGCTGATCAAGAAATCGAAGCTGCGTGGAGGGAAGAGGGGACGATGAGACTGATATTCTTGGGACCGCCGGGAGCAGGCAAGGGGACGCAAGCCAAGCTGCTGACGGAGAAGTACGGCATTCCGCAGCTCTCCACGGGAGATATGCTGAGGGCGGCCGTAGCTGCCCAGACCGAGGTCGGAAAGCGTGCCAAGGCAGTCATGGACGCCGGGCAGCTGGTTTCGGACGCGATAGTCAACGAGATCGTGTCGGACCGGATTGATTCGGCGGACTGTGCCAGGGGCTTCATCCTCGACGGCTATCCCCGTACGGTTCCGCAGGCCGAAGCGCTTGATGGCATCCTTGCCGGCAAGGGGCTTGGCCTCGATGCGGTGATCGAGCTGAAGGTCGACGAGGATGCGTTGGTCAAGCGGATGGAAACCCGTGTGGCCGAAACCATTGCAGCCGGGGCACTGTGCGCTCGGATGACAATCCCGAGGCGTTCAAGCGCCGACTCACCGAGTATCGGGAAAAGACCGCTCCGCTGTCGAATTACTATTCGACGACCGGCAAGCTGAAGACGATCGATGGCATGGCTGATGTCGGCGTTGTCACCGCAGCCATCAACGGGATTCTTGGCTAGGCCCGGAACAGGTTGAAAAACAGGCGGTCGGGGAGTTGACTTTTCCGGCCGATTCCTCTTAAGACAGCGCCAACTCGCGGCATGAAAAGCGGTCGGCGCGGATTTCAGAAGAACGAAGTCCGGGTGCGGTCGTTTTTGACGTGTCCCGAACCTCATGTTGAACGAGTGGCCGGATGCGGCCGCATAACGAAGCACCTATTGCCGGATGGCAACTGGAAGCAAGGAGAACAGGCGTGGCACGTATCGCTGGCGTCAACATCCCGACTGCAAAGCGCGTAGTCATCGCGCTGCGCTACATTCACGGGATCGGTCCGAAATTCGCACAGGAGATCATCGAGAAGGTCGGTATTCCGGCTGATCGCCGCGTGCACCAGCTCACGGATGCGGAAATCCTGCAGATCCGTGAAACGATCGACCGCGACTATCAGGTCGAAGGCGACCTGCGTCGTGAGACGGCTATGAACATCAAGCGTCTGATGGACCTCGGCTGCTACCGCGGCCTGCGTCATCGTCGCGGCCTTCCGGTCCGCGGCCAGCGCACGCACACCAATGCTCGCACCCGCAAGGGTCCGGCAAAGGCCATCGCCGGCAAGAAGAAGTAATTTCCCGGAAACGGGGAATAAGGGGCTGGCGCGATGCGCCGGCCTCTTTTGAGTTTCGAAAGGGGCTTTGCCGCTGTCATTTCAGCGGGCCGTCAAGAGACGGTTGCCCCGATCGGTGGAGCTGCTGGTGCTACGGCAGTGACGATATCGCCGCGCGGTCGTTCTCTTTACGTCGCGCATATTCAAGGACAGGGCAGGGGCGACTGAGCTCCAACCCGGTGGAGCCGCTGGAACTACGGCGGTGTCGAGATCAACGAAAGGAATACCCATGGCCAAGGAAGCCGCACGCGTCCGCCGTCGCGAACGCAAGAACATCACCTCTGGTGTTGCTCACGTCAATTCTTCGTTCAACAACACGATGATCACCATCACCGACGCACAGGGCAACGCGATTGCCTGGTCGTCCGCCGGTGCAAAGGGCTTCAAGGGTTCGCGCAAGTCGACCCCGTTCGCTGCCCAGATCGCTGCTGAAGACTGCGCCAAGAAGGCTCAGGAGCACGGCATGAAGTCGCTCGAAGTCGAAGTCTGCGGTCCGGGTTCCGGTCGCGAATCGGCTCTGCGTGCACTGCAGGCTGCCGGCTTCATGATCACTTCGATCCGCGACGTCACGCCGATCCCGCACAATGGCTGCCGTCCGCGCAAGAAGCGCCGCGTCTGATCATTTGCATTCAACCGGTCGGTGAGCGCGCGGGCGCTCCTCCCGGCTCTTCAAGGCTCGGCCGGCACGATTGGATGGTGCCGGCGAACGGAAGGCAAGAAATATGATCCAGAAAAACTGGCAGGAACTGATCAAGCCGAACAAGGTGGAGTTCTCCTCCTCGGGCCGCACCAAGGTTAGCCTGGTCGCGGAACCCCTGGAGCGTGGCTTCGGCCTGACGCTCGGCAACGCGCTTCGTCGCGTTCTGCTCTCCTCTCTGCGTGGTGCCGCTGTTACGGCCGTGCAGATCGACGGCGTGCTGCATGAGTTCTCCTCTATCCCGGGCGTTCGGGAAGACGTGACGGACATCGTGCTCAACATCAAGGAAATCGCCATCAAGATGGATGGCGACGATGCCAAGCGCATGGTCGTGCGCAAGCAGGGCCCGGGCGTTGTTACGGCTGGCGACATCCAGACGGTTGGCGATATCGAGATCCTCAACCCGAACCATGTGATCTGCACCCTCGACGAGGGCGCCGAGATCCGCATGGAGTTCACCGTCAACAACGGCAAGGGCTATGTTCCGGCCGAGCGTAACCGCTCGGAAGACGCTCCGATCGGCCTCATCCCGGTCGACAGCCTGTACTCGCCGGTCAAGAAAGTGTCCTACAAGGTGGAAAACACCCGCGAAGGCCAGGTTCTCGACTACGACAAGCTGACGATGTCGATCGAAACCGATGGTTCGGTCACGGGTGAAGATGCGATCGCATTCGCGGCCCGCATCCTTCAGGACCAGCTGTCGGTCTTCGTCAACTTCGACGAGCCGCAGAAGGAAGCTGAAGAAGAGTCCGTCACGGAACTCGCCTTCAACCCGGCGCTTCTCAAGAAGGTTGACGAACTGGAACTGTCCGTCCGTTCGGCCAACTGCCTGAAGAACGACAACATCGTCTACATCGGCGACCTCATTCAGAAGACCGAAGCCGAAATGCTCCGGACTCCCAACTTTGGTCGCAAGTCGCTGAACGAAATCAAGGAAGTTCTCGCTTCCATGGGCCTGCACCTCGGCATGGAAGTGCCGGCATGGCCGCCCGAGAACATCGAAGATCTCGCAAAGCGTTACGAAGACCAGTACTAACAGAACAAAAGGCAGGGTCTTTTCGCTGCCTTTCCCCGTCAAACAGCAGGTGTTGACGCCTGTATGTGCCAGGAAACGGCAGGCCCGAACGAGAATGGGTCCCTGCATTAAAGGAGAATAGCAATGCGCCACCAGAAAGCCGGCCGCAAGCTGAATAGGACCGCCAGCCACCGCAAGGCAATGTTTGCCAACATGGCTGCTTCGCTCATCACGCATGAGCAGATCGTAACGACGCTCCCGAAGGCGAAGGAAATTCGTCCGATCGTCGAAAAGCTTGTCACGCTCGGCAAGCGCGGCGACCTGCACGCTCGCCGTCAGGCGATCTCGCAGATCCGCGACGTTGCCGTTGTTTCGAAGCTGTTCGACGCGATCGCAAGCCGTTACGCAAACCGCAACGGCGGCTACCTTCGCATCATGAAGGCAGGCTTCCGCCACGGCGACAATGCGGCTCTGGCCGTCATCGAGTTCGTCGACCGTGACGTCGACGCCAAGGGCGCAGCCGACAAGGTTCGCGTTGCCGCTGAAGCAGACGCTGCCGAAGCCGCCTGATCGAAAAAACGTCCTCACCGGACGTCTTGAAGCCGGACGCGAAAGCGTCCGGCTTTTTCTTTTCAAAAATGCGCTTTGCAAGGTTTTGGAAACCATGTCGCTAGGGATTGTCTTTAGCCCCGAGCCTTAAGGTCCCGTCCGGGTTTAATCGAGTTTGGGCGATGGTCGAGAATTTCGCATTTCTGCTGCCGGTGGTTCTCACCCTGTTCGGCGTGGCGTTTCTCATCGTCGCGCGCTTCGGCAACCGTTCCGCCCTGTCTTGGGGTGGCGGCTATCTCTGTGCGGCGCTCGGCTTCCTTGCGCCGCTTCTGCAGGCTGTCGCGCCGGTGCCCCTGGTCGCGATGACGGCGGACGCCACGTTCCTCAGCGCCTTCCTCCTCTACAGCAATGGCCTGACCACGCATTTTGACGCGCCCCGGCATCTCGCCCTTCGTCTTGGCATTGCTGCTGTCGCCTATGGCGTCATCGCCTACGCGGTTTTTGTCGCGCAAAGCCTGCGCGTCGAGCTCTTCGTCAGCGACATTGCCTGCAGCCTGCTGATGCTGGTTGCGCTGCTGTCCTCCTGGCGCCGGGCCGCCACGTGGGTGGATCGTGCGCTCCTTGGCGCTGTGATCTTCGTCATGCTGGAGACGACGGTGCGCACGGTCGTCTTCTTCATCATGGCGGGTAGCCCTGCCATGGATGCCTTTATTGGCTCGTCCTACGCCTTCATCATGCAGATCACGGCGACGATCGGTGCATTGCTCATGGCGCTGACGGCGCTTGCTTCCGTGGCGTTACGGATCGTCGAGCGGCACCGCAAGGCGTCGGAGGAGGATCCACTGACCGGTCTTCTCAACCGTCGAGGCTTCGACCAGCTCATCGGTGAAAACGGGCATGCGGGCAAGAACGACGCCGCCATCATCGTTGCCGATATCGATTGGTTCAAGTCGATCAACGACCGCTTCGGACACGCTGCCGGGGACGAGGCTATCCGTGAGGTAGCCACGCACCTGCGCTCGCTTGACTGGCCGGGCGTTGCTGTCGCCCGCTTCGGCGGTGAGGAGTTTATCGCCTATCTGCCGAATTGCCGCTTGCAGGACGCCCATATGCTCGCGAACACGGTGCGCCTCGCATTGTCGGAACAAGACCTCGGCCACATCGGCATCGACCACTCGATCACCGCGAGTTTCGGCGTCGCGGTCACGGCTGCCGGCGATCACACGATCCATGACGCGATCAGCCGCGCGGACCGGTTGCTCTATCTTGCCAAGAGCAATGGCCGGAACCGCGTCGTCAGCAGCGCGGCCGACAAGGCCCACCATGCTGGCCAGGAAGCAGGAGTCGGGCCGAAAGGTCCGAATCTTCGCGTTATTTGACGCTTTGCCGTACCACTGCGGGGCGCAGCCGAGCGCGTCCGCCTTTGAACTCGCGGATGATCGGGCGGGCCGAGCGATAGAGCAGCAGCCCGATGATGATCGTGAGATAGACGTACTGTTCCACGGTTAGAACCTTGGTGGACAGCGCGAAATGGATGATCCCAAGCGCCGCGATGATGTAGACGAGGCGGTGCAGCCGGTTCCAGTTCATTCCCAGGCGTCGGATCGAGTAGGTGTTTGATGTCAGGGCGAGGGGTATGAGGAGGACAAGCGCTGCCATTCCAAACATGATGAAGGGCCGCTTGAGCACATCCTGAACGACCGCCTTGAGGTAGAGCGCCTGGTCGAGGATCATGTACACGGAGAAATGCATCACCGCGTAGTAGAAAGTCAGAAGTCCCAGTGCCCGCCTGTAGCGGATGAGGTTCCAGCCGCCGAGTTCGCGTAAGGGGCTGATGGCAAGGGTCAGGATGAGGAAGCGAAGGGTCCATAGCCCAAGTGCCAGCTCGAAGGTCTTGACGGGGTCTGGCCCAAGGCGGCCGGTAGCTCCGAGATAGAACTGCGAGACAGCCGGCACGAGGCCGATGGCATAGAGCATCCAGACCGAGGCGGGTTGCCAGCGCTTCGGAATCTCCAGCTTGACGCCCATCAGAAGTTTGCCCTCAAGTCCATGCCGGCATAGAGGCTTGCGACCTCCTCGCCATAGCCGTTGAAGGGAAGAGTCGGCCGGCGATCCGCACCGAAGAAGCCCCCGCCACCGATCCGACGCTCCGTGGCCTGGCTCCAGCGCGGATGATCGACCTCCGGATTGACGTTCGCATAGAAACCGTACTCCTGCGGGTTGGCGACCTGCCATGTGTTCTTCGGTTCCTGGTCCGTAAGCGTGATCCGGACGATCGACTTGATCCCCTTGAACCCGTACTTCCAGGGAACGACGAGCCGGATGGGTGCTCCGTTCTGGTTCGGGAGCGTCTGGCCGTAGAGCCCGACGGCGAGGATGGCCAGGGGATGCCGGGCCTCGTCCAGGCGCAGACCTTCGACATAGGGCCAGGGCAGCGACTGGAAATAGCCAGCCTGGCCGGGCATCTCCTCGGGCCTGACGACGGTCTCGAATGCTACGTACTTGGCGCTGCCGAGCGGTTCGACCTTGTCGAGGAGGGCAGAAAGGGGGAAGCCGATCCAGGGTATGACCATCGACCAGGCCTCGACGCAGCGCATACGGTAGATGCGCTCTTCGATCGGCATTCCGAGAAGTTCCTCGATGCCGAAGTCCTTCGGCTTCGAAACCATGCCGTCGACCTTTACCGTCCAGGGCGTCGGCTTGAAGTTTTCTGAACTGGCAGCCGGATCGGCCTTGCCCATGCCGAACTCGTAGAAATTGTTGTAGGTCGTGACATCCTTTTCAGGCGTCAGCGGCTCGTCGACCTTGTAGCTGCTTGCGGCCGCTTTCAGTGCTGCGGCCTCGGCGCTTGCCGCACCGGCTAGAAGCAGGCCGCCCGCGGAGGTGGCGAGGAAAGCCCGGCGGTTCAGGAAACACTGCTTCGGCGTAATCTCCGAACTGGCGATTTTCGGGACGCGGTAGGCTGGCATGGCCTTGCTCCTTGAGCAACGAGTGCGATGGATGATGGCACAAGTACGATCGTTGCACTCGTCGATGATAAGGCGGGTGTGACGGTTGAGGAAAACAGAGATTCGTTCACGGCGAAAGGGGGCGGGCAACCACGTTTTCGTGCGCGCAACGTGAGTTTCTTCGTATAGTCCGACCGCGACCGCGTTTGCCTTTTTTCGTCCGAAATCCTATCTGAACGTGGCGGCGAAGAAACGGAGAATGCTTCATGCTGATCGGCCAACGAATTGTAACGGCGTTTGTTTTTGCCATGGTTGCCTGCGGGCCGGCGATGGCTCAGGCCGAGAGGGCCGTTCCCCAGTCCAAACTCGAAATGCAGCTGTCTTTTGCGCCCCTCGTGAAGCAGACCGCCAACGCAGTCGTGAACGTCTATGCCGAAAAGGTGGTCGAGCGCCGATCGATCTTCGAAGACAATCCCTTCTTCGAGGAGTTCTTCGGACAGCGGATGCCGAATCGCTCGGAGAAACAGTCGTCGCTGGGTTCCGGGGTCATCGTCGGCAAGAATGGCATCGTCGTCACGAACAATCACGTGATCGACGGTGCAAACGACATCAAGGTCGCACTCGCCGATGGTCGCGAATATCCGTGCAAGGTGATGCTCAAGGACGACCGGGTGGACCTTGCGGTGCTGAAGATCGACGCGAAGGCAGAGTTCGAGACTATGCCGCTCGGCGACAGCGACGCGGTGGAGGTCGGTGACCTCGTTCTGGCGATCGGCAATCCGTTCGGAGTGGGGCAGACTGTCACCAGCGGCATCGTTTCCGCCCTCGCACGCAATCAGATCAAGTCCGGTGATTTCGGCTTCTTCATCCAGACCGACGCCTCGATCAATCCCGGCAACTCCGGTGGCGGTCTCATCAACATGAAGGGCGAGCTCATCGGCATCAACACGGCCATCTTTTCCCGGGAGGCGGTTCGAACGGCGTGGGCTTCGCCATTCCCGCCAACCTTGTGAAAGCCTTTGTGACGAGCGCGGAAGGCGGAAGCACGACGTTCGACCGTCCCTTCGTCGGCGCGACCTTCGACGCCGTCACCTCGGAGGTCGCCGAGGCGCTGGGTCTCGATCGTGCACGCGGCGCGCTCGTGTCGAAAGTCCTGCCAAACAGCCCCGCGGAGAAGGCGGGCCTGAAGCCCGGCCAGGTGGTTCTTGCCGTGAACGGCATTCCGGTCGAACATCCCGACGCCCTCGGTTATCGCCTGGCGACGGTCGGCATCGGCGGCAAGGCGACGCTGACCGTCAGCATCGACGGCAAGGAACAGGAACAGCTGACGATTGCGCTCGACCGCGCACCGGAGACCGTGCCGCGCGACGAGCGGCTGGTCGAGGGACGCAACCCCTTCGCAGGCGCCGTGGTCGCCAATCTTTCGCCGCGTCTCGCCGAGGAGCTGCGCATGTCGACGAGTTCGTCGGGCGTGGTGGTGACGCAAGTCAATCGAGGCTCGCCAGCCGCACGCATCGGCCTGCAGCCGCGCGATATCGTTGTTGAGCTGAACGGTACGGCCGTGGCTTCCACCGAGGTGCTGGAAAGCCTCGTGGACGAGGATCCCTCCATCTGGCGCGTCGAGATCGAGCGCGACGGCCAGCGTATCCGACAGTTTTTCCGATGAGCGACCTTTTCACGCCCAAGGAACCGGAAGGAATGGCGGCCAAGCGGCCGCTTGCCGACCGTCTGCGGCCGCAGACGCTGAAGGAGGTGTCCGGTCAGGAGCATCTCACCGGGGAGGACGGCGTGCTTTCCCGGATGATCGAGGCGGGCTCGCTCGGCTCGATGATTTTCTGGGGACCTCCCGGTACGGGCAAGACGACCGTCGCCCGCCTGCTTTCCGGAGAGGCCGGTCTCGCCTTTGAACAGATCTCCGCCATTTTCTCGGGTGTCGCGGACCTGAAGAAGGTCTTCGACGCGGCGCGCCAGAGGCGCATGAACGGTCGCCAGACACTGCTTTTCGTGGACGAGATCCACCGCTTCAACAGGGCGCAGCAGGACAGTTTCCTTCCTGTGATGGAGGATGGCACCATTATCCTCATCGGCGCGACAACGGAGAATCCCTCCTTCGAGCTCAACGCAGCGCTTCTGTCGCGTGCCCGTGTCCTGACGTTCAAGTCGCATGACGCTGACAGCCTCGAGGAACTGCTGAAGCGCGCCGAGGAAACCGAGAGCAGGGCGCTGCCGCTCGACCCGGACGCGCGCGCGTCGCTGATCCGGATGGCGGATGGCGACGGCCGTGCGGTCCTGACGCTTGCCGAAGAGGTATGGCGTGCTGCCCGACCGGATGAAGTGTTCGGCCAGGAAGACCTGTTCCGTATCGTCCAGCGAAGGGCGCCGGTCTACGACAAGGCGCAGGACGGCCACTACAATCTCATCTCGGCGCTCCACAAGTCGGTCCGCGGATCGGATCCGGATGCGGCACTCTACTACCTGGCGCGCATGTTCGATGCCGGGGAGGATCCGCTCTTTCTCGGTCGGCGGCTGGTGCGGATGGCGGTGGAAGACATCGGCCTTGCCGATCCGCAGGCGCTCGTCGTCTGCAATGCCGCCAAGGACGCCTACGATTTCCTCGGTTCGCCGGAAGGTGAGCTCGCGCTCGCCGAGGCCTGCGTTTACCTCGCCACCGCACCGAAGTCGAACGCCGTCTACACCGCCTTCAAGGCGGCGACGCGTGCGGCCAAGGAAAACGGCTCCCTGCTGCCGCCTAAGCATATCCTCAACGCCCCCACCAAGCTGATGAAGGGGGAAGGGTACGGTGACGGCTACCGCTACGACCACGACGAGCCCGACGCCTTTTCCGGCCAGGACTATTTTCCGGAGAAGATGGGCCGGCAGACCTTCTATGATCCGCCGGAGCGCGGATTCGAGCGCGAGATCCGCAAGCGGCTGGACTGGTGGGCCAAGCTGCGCCGCGAACGCCGCTGAAGGCTCAGGACGCCTGATTGAAGCGTGGCCGCGGTGCCGGTTTCGGTGGCGGGAAGAGCTTGATGGAGCTTTCGGCCTTGGTCGGATGGCCTTCCATGTCGACCACGACATGCCAGTGACCGCTTTCCGGAATTGACAGACGGATCGGCGACTTCTTCGCGACCCCGCCCAGGAACTTGTGCTTGCGCGCATTCTTGAACAGGTCGAAATTCGCATGGGTCATCAGCCGGACATTGGCAACCGCCGTCAGCGTGATTTCGATCACCGATCCGGAGCGCTGGTCGTTGAGGTCGTAATGCGTGTAGGGGAAGCCGTTCGTTGACATGGAGTTCCTGACGATGCCGCGATCTCCCTGATACTCGCTTTCCCGGGTTAAGGAATCCCTGCAAGAGCGCTCGCTTGATGGATCCTATCATCGGCGTTTTGTGCGGGGATGATCCGGGTGGATTTTTGGGGTGTGGCATGGCGCGACGGAAGGGGATTCCCTGGCCGCTCGTCACCGCCGGCCATCGACGACCGAGTGCGGCGCCCACGGCCGTCAGTGCCGGGTACGGACGAGCCTCGGTGGGCGTGCCAGCGTTCCCGCTGTGGAGGCCGGTCTGGAAAATCCGCCGAATTCGACGATGACGCCCTGCGGCGCCCTCGAAATCTCCGTCGGGTTACGCCCGCATTCGGCGGCGGCGAAATGGAGGGCGGCGTCCTCGCTGACGAAGAGGCCTCCGACCCTCCCAAGTCTGTCGTTGACGACCCACCAGCCGTGATCGTCACGGCCGATCGTGAAGCGGGCGGCTTCGGGAACATTCCATTGCTTGTGATGGCGACTGGCCATGGGGCTGCATTTCCTTGTTGAAGAACTGGATGGGAAGTCACGGCGCCGTGGAGGTGATGGCCTCGACGACGGCGGCGAGAAGAAGGACGACGGCAAGTCGCGGGGCAAGCGCCCGCAGAGCGGCGCGCCATGGTGCCGGGTCCTGTCCCGGTGGGGTGTTCGGAAGTCCGGTTCCCGTCATTTCGCGCCTCACCCTGCACGCCGGTGCCGTTCGCCGCATTCGGGCAGCGACGACAGGGCCATCCGGATTTCCGCCTGCGTTTCGAGGGCCGCAGCCGTGATCGGGAGCCGCACCTCGGCGCTGAGGGGAAGCACGAGGGACAGCGCATGCTTGATGGCGGCGGGCGTGCCTTCCTTCTCCAATGCCTGCACAAGTGGATTGAGCCGCGCCTGCAGGGCATAGGCCGCATCGACGTTGCCGGTCCTAAGCGCACTGTGCATGGCCGCGAAGAGCCGTGGTGCCACGTTGGCCCCGGCGGAGATCGAGCCGCTGCCGCCGCACAGGAAGAACGGGCAGGCGGTCGCGTCGTGACCCGAGAGATGACGGAAACGGTCCCGAAGCGCGGGCGGCAGTCCGGCAAAGCGGGTCATGTCCCCGGTGCAATCCATGACGCCGACGATCGAGGGGATCGAGGCGAGGCGTTCCAGCGTCCGCGTGGAGAGGTCTACCGCCGTGCGACCGGGCGCGTTGCACACGATGATCGGGAGATCGACGGCCGCCGCCAGTTTTTCGAAATGACGAAACAGGCCCTCCTGCGACGGCTTGTTGTAGTAGGGCGTTACGACGACAGCTGCGTCCGCGCCAAGGGCCTGTGCCTGTCGCGTTAGACCGATCGTGGTTTCGGTCGAATTGGTGCCGGTGCCTGCGAGAAGCGGCACCTGATGATCGACGACGTCAGCCGCAAGACCGATGACCGCTGCGCGTTCCTCGCGCGAGAGGGTTGGTGCTTCGCTTGCCTCGCCGCAGACGACGAGACCTGAGATCCCGCTGCGGATCTGCCACTCGATGAGCGTCATCAGCCCGACGCGGTCGACCTCTCCATCGCGGAAGGGGGTGACGAGATCGCAGATTGCGCCTTCGGGAAGATATCTTCGAAGGGAAGTCGGCATGGAATGCTCCGGTATGTTTCGATCGGTTGTTTTTGTGTGCTGCTCGCTCGAGACGACGGCTGCGAGAAGGGCTGCCGCGCGGTCACGGTGCCGCGCGGTGGCGTGCCAGCGCGGGATGGCACCGCCTGCTCCTCCACGCTCAAGCTGGCAGATCCAGTTTTCCTCGCTGCGGGAGACATCTATCAGGCGCCATTCCGGCCGTGCGGCGGTGCCGAGGAACTGGATTGCCTCGATGAGGGATCCCGCCTCCATCAGCGCCCGAAATCTGGCGAAGCGGTCGCTGTCATCGCGGAATTCGGCGAGTGCGGGGAGAACGCGCAGCGCTTCCCAGACGTGGTGCTCGCGAAGGATACGGGCGGCGGAAAGCCGGTCCGCCAGGCTGGAAACCGGATCGCTCGACCACGCGCCTTCCCCGGTCACCGCCTCGTCAGGGTTATCGTTCGTTTGACCCTCACTGTGCATGAAGCAATCCTCTGCCGGTTCAGCCGATGATGATAAGCCAGCCGATGCCGGCGAGGATGAGCGCGGTCGTGGCCAGGGTGCGCAGCGCCCGGAGGCGGTTCTCGCGCAGGGCGTTGGCACGACCGGACGGCTGCTTCGGTCTGCGGGCGAAGGCATCGAGCGCGAGACGGGCAAAGACCATCCGCGTGGAGAGAAAGTGGAGGGGATCGTTTGGGTTGGACGACATGGCATCGTTTCCGATTTGACGATGCCCGCATGCTAGATCTGCACGCCGTAGGATTTCGATTGCGAAGAACGGTGCCCGGCATAAGGAAAGCATAAGGACCGCCGATGCCGGGCGGCATGCTCCGTGGGCCGATTACCGGCCCGGCGGGGAAGGGCGGTCGGGAAGCAGTGCCCTACGGCTCAGTGCTTGCTGTCCGTGACGTGACCCGGCGCGATGGGATCACTGGCGGGGAAGGTCTCCTCCAGGGCTTCCTCGAGATAGTCGTCCTGTTCCTTCCGCTTGGCCTTTTCGTCTTCCGGCGACTTCTGGGCCGGGGGCTTTCCGCTACGGGGCTTTTCGGCTGTCATCTCGGGCTCCTCGTGAGGCAAGGGCTGTTTCGGCGGCAGCCGGGGCTACCGCCGCTCTATTGTGGACAGGATGCGCTCCTGGATCTCCTGATCCTGCTCGCGGATCGCGGCGAGGACCTCTGTCAGTCTACCACGAAGATCGTGAATCTGGTCGAGAAGATGCATCGCGACATCGACGCCGGGGGAATTGACGCCCATCGGACCGGACAGGTCCTGGATGAGGCGGGCGCGGGCAAGGTCCGCCTCCTCGAAGACCGCGGCCCCCTCGGTGTCCCTCGGCAACAGCCACCTCTGTTCGATCCAGACGCGGAGGACCGAGACCTCGATCTCGAGACTCCTGCAGAACTCGGTGTCGTCCATGATCAGCCTCCCATGCCCTTGCGCGGATCCTCCGCCTTGCCCGCGGACCAGCCCTGGATGAAAGCGGCCAGTTCCTGGTCGGGTTCCGCCGGAAGCATGATTTTGAGCGTGACGTAGGCATCGCCATGTCCTCCGCCCTGTCTGTGCAGTCCCTTGCCCTTGAGACGTAGCGTCTTGCCGGTGTTGGAATTTGCCGGAATGGTGACATTGACCGCCCCGTCGAGCGTCGGCACGCGGATCTTGCCGCCGAGCACAGCCTCCGAAAGCGAGATCGGGACCTCGAAGCGCACGTCGTCGCCATCGGCCTTGAAGAGCGGGTGCGGGCGAACGCGGATCTCGATCAGTGCATCGCCCGCCTGTCCGCCGTCGAAGCCGGGCTCGCCCTTGCCGCGCAGCCTGAGCGTCTGGCCGTCACGGGTGCCCGGCGGGATCTGCAGATCGATGGGCGGCCCGTCGGGCAGGCCGATCTGCCTCTTGGCGCCGTTGGCCGCGTCCAGGAAGTCGATCTCCATCGAGAAATGCGCGTCCCGTCCGCGCATCGTCCGGCGACCGCCCTGGCCCCCGCGCGAGAAGAAGCCGGAAAACACCTCGTCGGCATCGGTGAAGTCGCCGAAGCCCTGGGCGCTGCCGTAGCGCCCGGCCGTGTCGCCGGCGGAGGCATATTCGCGGTAATAGTGTCGCGGAGCCGCTTCCGCACCGGTCTCGTCGATCTCCCCGCGATCGTACTTGCCGCGTTTCTCCTCGTCGCCCAGCAACGAATAGGCGGCCGAGACCGCCTTGAACTTCTCCTCGGCGCTCTTGTCGCCGGGGTTGAGGTCAGGGTGAAGCTTCTTCGCAAGCTTTCGGTAGGCGCTCTGGATGTCCTTCTGTGGCGCATCGCGGGCAACGCCGAGAACTTCGTACGGACTGCGGCTCATTCGGTCTCCCTCGGAACCATCCCATCAGTTTCTGCCGTCTCCGAGGAGGACCGTGGCAAAGGTCCGCCGGACGCAACGCCCAACGTGCCATGTCTGCGTTCCGACCACAACCGTCGCGGACACGGGGAGGGGGAGGCAGGGCCGGAAGGGACCGGCAGGGGAGGATCGCTGTTGCCCCCTTTTGCCATGCCGCGCACGGATATCCACGCGCGGTTTGCCGCCGTGGGTTTGCAGAAGGGTTCGGACGGGGCGCCGGAAGCTGCCTCGTGAAATGAAACAGTATGGCACCTTGCGGCGCCCCGTTCGGCGGTTTGTGCCCGCAACTCCGGTTCCTCTGCGCGGATGACGGCACCTTTCCAGGGTGGCACTCGCGGCGGGACCTTGGCACGGTCGCCGCGGCGCCACGAAAGGCGGGCTTTCAGAGAGCCGTTCCGCCTTGGCGGATCGGCCGCTCTTCGGCCGGCCAGTCGCCGGTCCATTCATATGTGCCGCACAGGCACGTCCCGCCCCTGTTCAAGGGGGTGAGAGGGGAACCATTTTCTGCGGACCCCCGGTGCGGAAGCTCACGTCCTTCCTCCGCACAGAGCGCCGGTCCCGCCTCGCCACGACGCCTCGCAGTGTATCCGCGGCGGAACGACAGGATGATCGCATGGCTGCCGCGAGCGGGGAAAACCGAGAAACGGTTTGGGCTGAACGGGGGCAGGTTCCGGCGGCATGTCCTCGTGCTGCTCCACGTGGCGACTGGGGCAGGCACGGGAGAAGAAGATCCGGCAAGGTCCGGTTGCAGGTGGGCTGCAAGGGGTGTCCGATGAACCGCCGCCGTGTCTTCCGGGCAGGGGACCGAGGGTGTTTTGAACCGAAGTGACCGGGTAGAGAATACCCTGCGTGGCCTTTCAATTTCCGCGCGTAGAACGCTGGAAGCGCGCGGATTTCCGAAAGACGATTTGCGGGGAGCTCAGTATTGCCAGCCAAAATATATCTTTCGGCAGATTTTCAATTCGCTTTGAGGAAGTAACATCGCAATCCGTATCACTCGCCCAAAAGCCGCAACCACCAGGAGCGCCCGGTATTGTCTCAAGCAAGCACAAGCGCTTTCGGGTCTGATGCGGTTTTCGGTGCCGGAGTGGCGACGCGCGAGAGGCTGGCCTACCTCCATTATTTCCGCGGCCTGACGATGCTGCAGATCATGATCATGCATGCCGGGCGCGGCTTCATGCTGCGGGGCTACGACGAACCGGTTGCCGCGTCGAACCCGGTCTTCATCGCAAACGACATCCTTTTTCACAACACGACGCTCTACTTCACGCTAATTTCAGGGATATTCTATTCCCGCAGCCTCTCGAAGCAGCCGGTGACCGATTTCTACAAGGGGCGCCTGCGGAACATTGCGGCGCCCTATGTGGTGATGACGGTCCTGTTCACGACCCTCGTCTTCTTCCTGTCCGCAAACGGCGCGCCCGATGGCATCAGCATCGGCTCCTTTGCAAGGACGCTCGGCTACAATCTCTTGTGGGGCGAGGCGCAGGTCGTCTACTGGTATATACCGGTGGTGCTGCTTCTTTACGCTCTCAGTCCCGTGTTGCACGCTCTGCTTGCTTCGCGCTTTCGCAACTTGCTCCTGGCCTCGGCAATCATTCTACCGATGTTGTTCTCCCGGACGGGCACAGAAGTTACGCTATCGACGATCCTATACTTTACCGGTGCATATATTATTGGATTGTACCTCGGCAGGGATATCGAAGGCCGGCTGACGGACGTTTCCCGCTATGCATGGTTGCTCGGACTTCTCGCCGTCGCGGCGACCGCCACCCTCGTCGTGCTCAATGCACGCGACATCGACTACTGGGGCCCGACCTCGCTCAGGGAGAGCGTCTACTACGTGCAGAAGCTGTCGCTCGGTCTGCTGCTCATGCTCTGGGTCTGGCGTTTCTCGGGCGGATTGCCGCCGGGGCCCGCGCGGCTGCTTTCGCTTTTCGGGTCCTATGCGTTCGGGCTCTACTTCCTCCACGGCTTCGTGTTCCGCCGCTTCATCGGTTTCTCGGCGGATATAGCGTCGTCACCGGATTCGAACTGGGATCTCGTCCTCGGGGGGGCGATTACGTTCCTGCTTGGAACGGCAACCTGTTTTGCCGTCATCTTCGTCCTGCGTTGGGTGCTGGGCAGATATTCGCGGCTAGTGGTGGGAGCATGATGGAGAAAGGCGACCGGGAACCGGGAGGGTCCGGCAGGGAAGAAAAGGGCCGGCAGCAGCGCGCGATCGAGGCGGCGTGGCGGTATCGGCTGCCCGCTGGCCGGAGGCCGCGCCCATGAAGCTCAACCCGCTGTCCGTCGACGGCGCCTTCCTGATCGAACTCGACCAGCAGGAAGACGAGCGCGGCAATTTTACCAAGCTCTTCTCGGCCGATCTTCTCATCGAACAGGGCCTCATCGCCTCGATCGGACAGATCAACAATTCGGTCACGTTCAATGCCGGGACCGTCCGGGGCCTGCACTATCAGGTGGAGCCGGCCGCCGAGGCGAAGATTTTGAGATGCGTGCGCGG
Organism: Sinorhizobium sp. BG8; assembly: GCF_016864555.1. Lineage (NCBI taxonomy): Bacteria > Pseudomonadati > Pseudomonadota > Alphaproteobacteria > Hyphomicrobiales > Rhizobiaceae > Sinorhizobium > Sinorhizobium sp. BG8. The sequence continues at coordinate 2,578,929 of NZ_CP044011.1, forward strand.
GCGCATCTACGACGTCGTTGCGGATGTCCGCCACGGATCCCCGACATTCGGCCGCTGGGCGGGTGTGGAACTCTCAGCGGAAAAGCTCTCGCTCGTCTATGTTCCGCCCGGCTGCGCGCATGGTTTCATGTCTCTCACCGACGCGACCGAAGTGATCTACACCACGTCGGCCGGGTATTCCGAGCAGCATGAACGCGTCGTTCGATGGGACGACCCCTTCTTCGCGATCGGCTGGCCGATGGCGCCCACCCGTGTATCGCAGAAGGATTCGAGCGCGGCCGACTTCGCGCTTCCCGGGCGCGCGGTGCAACGCGACAGGGTGTGCGAGCCCCACAACTGAGGCCGACACGCCGCGTGGCGGCGTCATGCCGGAGATGCTCCGCTGCCACCCGACCGGGTTGCGCTCTGCTCCGAAATTCAGGTCGGCGAGGCGGAAAAGGCACGCTCGAGCCCGGCGATATCGAGCTTGATCATTCCCAGCATGGCTTCGGTGGCCCGCTTCGCAGCCGCGCGGTCGGGATCGTCGACCATTTCGATGAGCACGCGCGGAACGATCTGCCAGCACAGGCCCCAGCGATCTCTCAGCCAGCCGCATTGCTCCGTGGCGCCGCCATCGGCGAGCAGGCCATCCCAGATCCGGTCGATTTCCTCCTGGGTATCGCACAGGACCTGGATCGAGAAGGAATGGTTGAACGGATCGAGAGGGCCTGCTTCCAACGCAGTGAAATGCTGGTCGCCGAGCGTGAACTCGATGATCGTGACGCTGCCGGGCGGGCCGCTCGGTGTCTCCGCCGGCACGCCGGACGTGCGGATGACTTTGGAGTTCGGGATGAGCGAAACGTAGTGCGCGACCGCCTCGCGGGCCTTTTCGGCGAACCACAGATGGGAAATGACCTTCGGCATGAATGAAACCCTCCTTGCTCGTAACCGGGTGGTTACATCCGAAGGACGTTCCGCTTGCGCCGTTTCCGACAGGGGCAGGGAATTTGCGGAACCAGGTAGCAGATGCCACCAATTGACAACGACGCGGCGTTGGCAGCTTTGCGCCAGAGGCGGTCATTTCACCATTGCGGAAATGCACTGATTGCTATGGTTCTGATAGCGCCAAACGCCTCGGATAGATCACCGTCATTCGTACGCGACGAACGAAATCGCGTTCCCGTCGGGGTCACGGACATGGAAGTCCGTTCCACCCCAGTTCTGGCTGGTTGGTTCCTGAACAAACTCTGCGCCGCGTCCTTTCAGCTCCTCAAAAAGCCCGTGCACGTCCGAGACCTCAATTGTGGCGAGGACAAGCGAGACCTCGCGTGCCGCCAGATCGGCAAAATTCGGTTTGCTGACACAGCGAAGATGCAGGCAGGCCGCGCCGCGCGACACAGAGCCGTAAAACGGCGGCGTACCGTGGAGGAAATCGACGTCAAATCCGAGTTTCTCATTAAAGAATCGGGCGCTCGCGGGCACATCACGCACAAAGAGGATCGGGACAATAGACGTCAGGGAAATTTCGCTCATGCAATTCTCCGGAACGCCGATAGCTACTGGTTGAGTCTACAGGTCGATTCGTATGTCTGCAAAGGGGGGCGAGCCAAGCGACAGCGCCTCGTGGGCAAAGTGCCCTCATCTCGGACATAGCTTGCATCCTAGCAAAATCCCATAAGCGGCATCTCGGCGGATCCGCGAGTCGGCAGGTTTGCGCCAAGAGCGGTCATCCCCATGCAGGTGAAGCAACGTCCTGTCGGCGATTTTGCGTTCTTTTAAAACCTTGACCGTCTTCATGATGTTCGGCGCAGGACCCTGCCGGCCGATGACGTGGGAGAGCACCTCTGCAACCACTTCCTCGCTTGCCATGTCCCGGTCTCGACGATCATCGAACGAGGGCGAGCAATGTGTTAATCGTCTTGGAAGGTAACGGACGCGTCAATAGCTCGGTCGGGTGGTGAACGCATATCTCGCGGCGCTGGCCGCCAAACTCTGCCGAGGCCGGCGGGCTATCGAATGGGAGTGCACAAAAGTCGAGAATACTCACTGAGGGATGAGGCAATGGACGACGATCATAAGAAACGCATGATCCTTGAATTCCTGAGGAAGCACATCTTGGCGGTCATTGCGACATGCCACCGCAACGGAACGCCGGAGGCGGCCACGATCGACTTCTCGGTGCTGGACAATCTTGAGATCGTGTTCAGCTCTTTCAAAGAGACACGGAAGTTCGGCAATCTGGCGGAGCGTCCCGGCGTCGCGTTCGTTGTCGGATGGGACGACAACATCACGGTTCAATACGAGGGTGAGGCAACAAAGGTTCCTGCCGCCGATATCGAACAATACCAGGAAGCCCTTCTCAACAGCGTTCCTGCCGACCGGGAGTTTATCGAGAGAGGAGCAGTGATGTTCAAAGCAACGCCGCGGTGGATTCGATATTCCGATTTCAACAAGGAGCCTCCCGAGCTGATCCAGATTCAATTCTGACAGACGCAACGGCTTCGAGTCGCCGTCCGAGGGCGTCGGCTAAGGCTAAATCGTGACACCGACGGCCGCAATGGGCCTAATTGCGGACATCCGCGTTCATCCGCCAAGCGCCAAAAGCGGTCACCAGCTTGTTAGGTTGAACAACCTGTCCGGAAACATGGGGCAAGCCCACTTATGCCGTGTCATGGGAATGTTATCATTTCATCTGCGTCAACATGGCTGATGTTGTACGCAGCAGTCTTGAGGTAGTGCTCCCTCACGATAGATAGTGACAAGTAATAGCCTGGAAATATCTGAAATGTGGGATTGGTTCCCTATAGTCTTCTTTCCGCTCAAGGTTCTCGTGTTAGGCACGGGCATGTTCTTCGCCATCAAGTGGCATCACGATCAAGCGAAGAAGAAATAACGAAACCAGCGGACCGTAAGCGCCCACCGATTAGAGAAGCGCCGCCCATTTCGTCTGCTTAGGGCCCAAAAGTGGACGAAGTGCCATGATCGGAATGCGCCGAATACAGATCTCCCCCGACGTCTCCTTCGCAGCACAGCGGATATCGCGCCAACTTCCAAGCGCCCCTCGACCAAGAGGCGCTGCTTTGCGAAGCTCTGCTACTTGCGGGCCTTCGGCTACTTGATGATGATCTTCCCCGTCATGCCCTTGTCCGCGAGATCGGGAACCGACCATGTATACTCGCCGGGCCGCACAGCTGTGAACTGGACGCTGATCGTCCCTTCCGAATCGAACTCGAGCCACGCGGGCGCGCCGTTCATGTGCACCTCTAGATCGTTGATGACGATCTGGTTCATCCAGACATTGCGGAACAGATCGGTCTGGAACTTGTATTCGAGCCCCGCCGCCGAGGTTATCTTCCAGCGATACCCCTGACCGGAGACAAGTTCGAAATCCTTCTGGTTCACCGCGTAGCTGTCGTCCTTCGATCCGAGGATCAGCTCGGGAACGTTCTTGCTGGCTCGGGTGACGGCCGCCGGCTGTTCGTCGCCATCGTCGTCATCCTCCTGGGCAAAGGCGTAGGGTTGGATGCACAGAACACCAATCAGCGCGGCGAAAGCGAGTATTTTGGACTTCATCATTCTTCTCCTCCTCTAAGAACTTTGATGCAATTCAGTTCGGTGCCACGACCACTCCCCAGGGCATGGCGCCGACGGTGACGGATTTTATCGGCTCGTCCGTTGCCGTATCGATAAACGTGATGTCGTTCGAGAGCCCGTTGGTGCTGATGATATATTTGCCGTCCGGCGTGAACGCGAGCTGCCAGACCCTCTGGCCAACGAGGATGTATTTCTCGACTTCGTAGGTTTCGGTGTTGACCACTGCGACCCGGTTTGCCGGGCCAAGGGCGACATAGGCCTTCTTCCCGTCCGCCGAAATGCGCAGGCCCACCGGCTGGATCGCTTCCGACCGAATTCCCTGGATTTCGAAGGTGATCTTCTTCTTGACCTCGCGAGTGGCGTTATCGACAACGGAGACCGTCCCGCCGATTTCGGACGTTATCCACGCCTCGGATCCATCGGGCTTGAATTCGGCGAAGCGCGGGCGCGCATCGACCAGCACGTTGTTGACGATCTCATGGGTCGACGTGTCGATGAAATGGGCCATGTTGGTCGTTTCGGACGTGTTGACCATCGTCTTGCCGTCCGGGCTGATGCCCATGCCCTCCGGCTCCACGCCAACCGGTATCTCTGTGATAAGGCTGCCTTTCTCGACGTCGATCACCGTGACGAGATTGTCGTCCTCATTGGCGACGTAGAGTGTCTTGCCGTCCGGCGAAAGCACGAACAGCTCCGGATCCGGCCCGGAGGGCAGGGAGCCGATGATTTCATGTGTCGCGGTGTCGATAACCTCGACCGTGTCGTCATCGCTGGCGCAAACATACAGATGCTTCCCATCGTGAGAGATGGTGATGCCGCGCGGCCTCTGACCCACATTGATCGTCTTGACCACCTCCATGGTGGCTGAATCGACCACCGTAACCGTATTGTCCTTTTCGTTGGAAACATAGATCGCATTGGCCCAGGACGGCTGGGCATAGGCTAAGGCCGCCGCCGTGCCGAGGCATAATATCGGATACCTGCGCATTCTTCTCCTCCCTGCAATTTCTAGTTTAGCTTACAGGCCAACTGCCCAAGGAACTTGCCGGTCGTGTTGTTGTCGTTGATCGCGACCGTCGCGCCGGCCACTCCCTCGTCGCGCGGCGGCACGTCCAGAACTGAAAGCGCAAGTTGCGGCTCGTAGGCGCGCAGATATTCGATCCGGATTTCTAGGGGGCTTTTGCCCTCTTGCGCCAAAGGTGCGGACGCAGTGGGCTAGAGAAACCGAGGAAGAAAGCAAGAATAATTGGCACCACGTTTTCAAGGCCGTAACCCTCCGGGTGCCGTCCTCGACAAGGACGCCGCCGCTCCAGGTGCCACTATGTTCCCGCGTGTCGCCGCCTTGTGAAACGCTGGTCGATACCGCATTCCACAAGGTGAACATTCTTGATCTACAACCCGCGGTGGACGCCGGACGGCCCGGTTGAGTTCAGGGAGTGGGCCTCCCGGACGCCCAGTTCGCGTGTAAGCACCAAGCCTTTGAGCCAAATGCTCCGATATCCTATGAAGAGTGTTCTGGTGGCGCTATGGAAGATGGGCGCGACTTGATTGCCAAAAGTTCCCGAACACGTTGCCAACAATTCCCTTGTAGGAGAGGATGCCCTGGGCAGAACTGGTTTTGCCTGGTGTGAGCGAATTTGGGTGTTGGACGAGGCACCGAGGCCGAATAGTCGGCGAAGATTGCCCCTCAGGCCAGAGCGGGAGAGACAATAGCCGGGATGGCAATCGAGAACTCGGGCATAGCACCCCATCACTACGCGACGTTGCCGGTCGACGCGGAGCGGTCAGCACGGGTGTCCGGGCTTGATGGGCGGCCAGTTCGGCTATGGGATCGAGTTTCCCTGCGATGGCAAATTCTCTCGGCATTCTTCATTGCCACGCTTCTCGCTGGCATCGTCGCCGCGGTTGTCACTGTCTACGATGCGCGCCGGGCTGCCGAATTGGAGATCGCAGCATCGATGCGACTGGCGGAGCGTGTTGTGGTCGAAGCAATCGGTCACGCCCCGTCGGGTGGAACGGGTTCCACTGTTCTCGCGAATCTCGCAAGGGAGTTGGACGGCCTGCGGCATGTTCGAGTTCTCGTGACCGGTGACGGGGGCGGCATGGCATCACTGTTGCCATCGGAGGACAACGAGAGGCAAGAGGAAACAGTGTCGGCACCCGCCTGGTTTACTAGCCTCGTGCGGGTCAATGACGTAAGGCGCGAGATGCGGATCGGCTTGAGCGGACATCAGATTGGCTCCGTCGTGCTTATTGGCCACGCCGGCGACGAGATCGCCGAAGTGTGGAAAGACAGCAAAAATCTTGCCGCGGTCGCCCTTGCGCTTAACGCGGGCGTGGCTGCCATACTTTACGTCGCGCTTGGACGCGTCCTTCGCCCACTGATCAATCTTGGTGAAGGCCTGGAGAAACTGGAAAGAGGTCAGTTCCAATATCGTCTCGCTCGGTCAACGATACCGGAGTTGGCCAATGTCGCTGGCCGCTTCAATGCCCTCGCAGACCGACTGGCTGCCGCGAAAGCCGAAAACAGCCGACTGACGACCAGATTGATCACCGTTCAGGACGACGAGCGGCATCATATCGCGACCGAACTTCACGACGAAATAGGACCCTGTCTGTTCGGCCTCAAAGCGAACATCGCGTCACTGGACCAGTTCGCTGATGACCTTCCGCCAGCCTCAGCCGATCGTATGCGGGAACGCGCGGCGACGCTTGGCGATATAACCGACAAAATCCAAATGCTGAACCGTCGCCTTTTGAACAGAGTTCGCCCGATGGCATTGGGACACGTACCCCTTACTGATCTCGTGACCGGCCTCGTCGCGGACTTCGAGCGGCTCAATACAAGCACAGGAATCTCCCTGGCCCTTGGCGTGGTCGCCCATAGCTATGGCGACAGCATCGATCTTACGGTCTATCGTTGCCTCCAAGAGGGCATAACGAATGCCAAGCGTCATGGAGAAGCGAGGACCATTGCCGTGGAACTGGACGAAATACCAGTTGAGAACGGGCTCTCCCGCGACGCGTCCTCTGCGGTTTTGCACCTTTCCATCAGGGATGATGGGCACGGTTTCGCAGTAGAAACGCCCTGGGGCTTCGGCCTAACCGGAATGGAAGAGCGCGTGCGCGCACTCGGCGGCACCCTGGCGATCGTCGGATTGTCGCAAAGAGGCACCACCCTTACGATTACAATTCCGTTCGACAAAAGCCGAGTACAGACCGCTTCAAAGGCTCGAGGCCGACAAGGAACTAACAAATGACGCGCGTGCTGATTGTCGATGATCATCCAATCGTGCTGCAAGGCTGCAGACGCGTCCTGGAGGACGCGGGCATGTCCGAGATCGCGGAGGCCAGCAGCGCCGTCAACGGCTATCGACTTTTTCGGCGCAACCATCCGGAAATTGTCATCGTCGATCTTGCCTTGCAAGGTAACAGATTGGGCGGGCTTGATCTGATACGCCGCATGCGGTTTCAGAACCGCCGCGTTCCGATCCTGGTCCTCAGCATGCACGCTGATCCTCATATCGTTAGCCGTGCTTTGGAGGCTGGCGCTACCGGCTATGTGCTGAAGGACGCAGGTCCTCGCGACTTTATGGAGGCGATCCAGACGATACGCGCAGGCAAGCCGTACCTGAACCATGAAATCGCCGTGCAGGTGGCCATTCTGGGACCGCGTCAAAGTAGCGGCCTTCACGGCGATCTTTCGCCAAGAGAGTTGCAGACGCTCGCCTTGCTCGCCGAAGGTAAACCATACGCCGAGATCGCGCAGGATCTCAACGTTAGCTACAAGACCGTCGCCAACAATTGCTCGCAACTAAAGGAGAAACTTGGCGCACGCAATCTTCCGGAATTGATCCGAATGGCAATCCAGTACGTCACTGACGGACACGACCGACGGCTCACTCGGCCCCCTGGAATATGACATACTGACTTCGCAGTGGCTTGGCTGAGAAAATCGGAAGGCAAAATCTCCGTTGTCTTAACGTGTGTACGCTCGACGCACGAAAACCTTCGCGCGGAAATCTGCCGCTTTAGGGCCAGAAACCGAAATCCGCGTTCGTCCGCTAAACGCCCCCTAGTCGGCCGTAGAGACCAAATTGGCCGCTACCCGAAAGCAGACGTCGCCCAGCGACAAAGATGCCCGACTTAATTGCGCCAAAGGCATACGTGAGACCGGTTCTTATGTTGGTGTCCGCCGAAAAAACCGCTCTTCCTCTGTGCGATTGATGACTTGCGCCCATTGGGTATAGTGGAGCGCTCCGATTAACACGCTGCTGTGCAAGCGCCGTCTGCCGGTCGCGCGACTGTTCTTATATTGGGGGACGAGATGTCCAACAATGAAGCGCCGACGAACGAGAATGCTCCCTCCCGAGAGATCCGGAATGGAGGGGAGCTTGCTCTGCTGGAAACCATTCCTGGCCACGTGTGGTCGACGGATCCGGTCGGTCGTTTCACCTTCCGGAATCGCAGCATGGAATCCTTTTTTGGGGGTGGTTTCCCAAGAGATCTGGGGGACTGGCTGGAACGCGTGCACACGGACGACCAGCGCCCTGTTGCCGAGACCTGGCAGGCGAGTATTGACACTGGCCAACCACTCGAGAGTGCGCACCGCCTCTGCGGCATTGACGACAAGTACCGTTGGTTTCGCGTGTCCGGACGACCAGTCAGAGACGTCTTTGGACATATCCTCGCTTGGCACGGCCAGACGATCGACATCGAGGATGAAAAGCGGGCCGCAGAGGAATTGCGAGCCCGCTCAATTGAGTTGTCTCTCTTGGTCGACATTGTTCCGAGCCACGTTTGGCTGATGGCGCCCGAGGGCACGACGACCACGGTCAACAAGCACATGGCAGACTTCCTCGGCCTCGACCTGTCCAATGCCGGGAATGTTGAGGCCGTGATGGAAACGATCTTTCATCCCGACGACTCCGAGCCTGTTCGCAGCGAGCTCGGCCGTTGCCTGGCGACGGGTGAGAGTTTTTCAATGAGCTACAGACTTCTGCGGGCAGACGACACGTTTCGTTGGATGTTGGGACGAGTCGAACCAATACGGGACAAGGACGGAAACATCGTACAGTGGTTCGGCCTCTGCCACGACATAGAGGACCAGGTCCAAGCGGCAGCAGCCCTGCGCCGTTCTGCTGAACAGCTTGCTCACGCCGCTCGAGCAGCCAACCTGTCCCAGCTCGCCGCTTCTATCGCACACGAGATCAACCAACCGCTTACCGCGGTAGTAACGGATTCCGAAGTGTGTGTGCGATGGCTGTCTGCGGATCCCCCAAACGTCGAGCGTGGCAAGCAGGCGGCCGAAAGGGTCACGCAAGACGCACTCTCGGCCTTAGATATAGTCGGCCGCATTCGAGCACTGTTCAGGCGCCAGCCACAGACGCGGACGATGGAGGACATCAATCGTCTGGTGACGGAGGTGGTGGCCCTCATGTCCGACGAGTTCTCGGCGAACATGACCCGGGTCGATATGGAACTGGGCGTCCATCTTCCTACGGTCGCGCTGGACCGGATACAGGTGCAACAGGTTCTCGTAAATCTTATCCGGAATGGGATCCAGGCCATGGACGGCACCAACCCAGCCCGTGCCTTGAAGATCAAGTCAACCTGCGATCCTGCAAATGCAATCCTCGTCTCCGTAGAGGATGCAGGAACTGGCTTTACACATCCCGATCGCGTGTTTGAGCCCTTTTTCACAACGAAGAGCAACGGCATGGGGATGGGACTTCCGATTTGTCGTTCGATAGTCGAGGCCCATGGAGGGCGTCTCTGGGTGGAGAACAATCTCACGGGCGGAGCCACGGTCTCGTTCACGCTGCCAGCTACGGAAACCTAATGCCGCGGTTATCTATTGCGGTCGTACTCAGGAGATATTTGGCGCAGACTCTTGAGAGATCAGTCCGTGCGGAGCTTTCCAACCTTTCTGACGAGATCGGCAAGCGACCGAGTTTTCATTTTTCGCATGACGCTCATCCGATGAATCTTCACGGTCATCTCGCAGACGCCAAGCTGGTAGGCGACCTGCTTGTTCATGAGGCCACTGACAACCCCAAACATCACTTCCGTTTCCCGCGGCGTAAGCGTGTCGGCCAGCGTTCGAACCTCATCGCGCTCGGCATCTGCTTGGCGCCGCTCGACATTCACCTGCATTGCATGGTCTACGGCTTCAAGCAAAGCCTGGCTGACAAACGGTTTCATTATGAAATCGGTCGCACCTGCCTTGAGCGCCGCCACGCTGGACGGGACGTCTGCGTGCCCTGTGAGGAAAATCACGGGCATCCTGCTGCCAAGAGAGGCCAACCGGCTTTGCACATCGAGACCAGTCTCGCCAGGCATTTGAAGATCCACTACGACGCAACCGGGACAGTCAGCATCATCAACGGTTTCAAAGAACTCCGTGCCGCTGGCAAAGGCCGCCGCCCTCATGTTGGTCACCGTGAAAAGGTCAAGAAGGGAATCCCGCACGCTCCTGTTGTCATCGATAACGTAGACCGTTGGTTCGATGCTGGGATTCATACCTGCGTTCGAGTTCAACATGTGTGCCTCCGCCCATAGCCCGGTGGATGTGCCTCCGATCCGGTCTTCCTGCCGCTGCAAGGGGTGAGGATTCCCATTTCGATGGCAGAGTTTACGAGCCTTGAAACGAGGTGACCCAAAGTGCCTGAAGCGGCTGCGACGGGTTGCATGCGGCGCTCCACATCGGACGACGTGACACTGGCTGACTGCCAGTTTTGACCACCTGTAAAGTAGCTGTGAAGCATTGGTTGCAAGCGATCGATGGCATTCGCAAACAGGGCCTCAGGCGAAGCATTCGCCTCGAATTCGTCCCAGAGCAACCGAAATTCCACCGCCTGATCCTGGGGCAACAACTCGAAGATCCGTTCGGCAGCCCTGATTTCCCGTTCAAGCTTGTCGGTCGCGCCAACATTGTCGAAGGCAAAGGTATCGCCGGCATCAATTTCGACGATATCATGGATGAGCAGCATCTTGATGACGCGCGGTAGGTCGATGGTCCTGTCGGAATGCTCGGAAAGCACTACTGCCATCAGCGCCACTTGCCACGTGTGTTCCGCATCGTTCTCGACGCGCGAGCGATCCAGCAACGGTGTTCTGCGCAAGACGGTTTTGAGCTTTTCGACTTCAAGTACGAAAGCGAGTTGCTCTGACAGGCGACGGTCGCCTGTGAAATCCTCGATAGATCCTGCCGTCATTCGACTGGCCACGTTTATCCTCCTTTGGCTGGTTCAAAGCGCTTGCGTGAATTCCGTTCGCTTCGGACTGATGTGGATGCCTTCGTCCGAACTGATTGGGAGGAGCAAAGCAAAGTGCTCCTTGATTTCAACTGACGTTTGCGTCCTCGTCACCGCGACGTGCTCCGGGCTGGCCCCTGTTCCCTGGATGGAGAAGTACGTCAGATCGTGCAGGCCGATGGTGCCGAGGATCGTCGTCAGATAGGGTGTCAGAAAGTCTGGCTGGCGGGCCTGTTCCCCCGAGAACCGTCCTCCGGAGGCAACGGCCACGTAAACGGGACGATCACTCAGCATGCCGACCTTACCTCGTGCACCGATTGTGAAGGTCCTACGAGCCCGAACGACATAATCTAGCCATGCCTTCAGCGAGGCCGGGACGGTAAGATTGTGCATCGGTGTACTAACGACAAGGTAATCCGCGCCTTCAAGCTCTCGGACAAGCAGCTCCGACACCGCCATGGATCCTTCCCGTGAGACGTCCTCCCGAGATGACTGAGAAAGGGCATAGTCGTTGTCGATGTGCTGAAGAGAGCCGTCTCCGATGACCCGTTCGCGAACGCTGACAGCTGGCTCTCTTGCCAGCAAGGCCCTTATGATTTCCTGAGAAAGCCGGTAGCTCTCGGCGGTCTTGCCCCGCGGGCTGCAGCTCACATGTAGAATTGTCTTCATGGCTCGGTCCTGAAAAAGTTGGCCGTGCCAACGATTTGGCACAGGATTTCGGCCCAGGTTACCGCGAGAGCGGCTCGTTCCACAGAACCAAGAATGGCGTTTGTGTGTGGGCCATAATAGAGTCGCGGAACAACGCGGACGAGGGATAGTGAAGATGAGCGGTATTCGGAAAAGCAATATCTCTCCCCCGGATCCGAACGCCGACAAGCCTTACTATCGGCAAATTTACGATCGGTTCCTCAATGCATTCTCGGAAGGTGTCCTCAAGCCCGGGGATCGGATACCCGCAGTGCGCGCGCTTGCGAAAGAACTGGGACTGGCAAGAGGCACGGTAGAACAGGCCTACTCCTTGTTGGCGGCGGAAGGATACGTCCTGTCCCTCGGCCAGGCGGGGACCATCGTTTCTCCGGATATCAAGCCACAGCGATCCAGGCCACCTTCAGCCCGCAGCTTTGACCCGCTTCTCGCTCCAGTAACCTATCGGCCCGATACGGTTTTGCCTTTTCAAATGGGGCTTCCAGCGTTGGATGCCTTTCCACGAAAGATATGGGCAAGATTGGGAGCACGGCTGGCTCGCGCTATGCAGCCAGAGGACATGGTCCATCCGGATGTCCGCGGACTTTCCACGCTGCGGACCCAACTTGCCGCGTATTTGCAGGTTTCGCGTGGGATCAACTGCTCTCCCGAGCAGGTCTTCGTCACCAGCGGGTACAGGCATTCGGTCGAGCTTGTGTCCCACTCTCTGTTGAACGCCGGAGACAGCGTATGGCTTGAGAGCCCTGGTTACCCTCCCACCAGAAGGATCCTAGAGCACATGAAAATCACTCCGGTTCCGGTCGCCGTCGATCGGGACGGAATCATGGTTCCAGATGGCATCAAGTCTGCTCCTCGGGCGCGAGCGGCGGTCGTGACGCCCGCACACCAGAGTCCACTCTCGATGTCACTGTCGCTGCCTCGGCGCCTGGAACTGCTGAACTGGGCATCGGAAACCAAGGCTTGGATCGTCGAGGACGACTATGACGGCGAGTACCGTTATGTCAGCCGCCCGCTTTCTGCTCTAAAGAGCCTCGATAGGGATGGTCGGGTCGTATACACAGGGACTTTCAGTAAGGTTCTGTTCCCAGCCATTCGGCTGTCCTACCTCGTGGTGCCAGAGGCCCAGATCGAAACATTCGAACGCGTCGCAGGAGATCTTTCCGGCGGAAGCCCTTCTTTCACTCAAGCCATTGTCTCGGACTTCATGAACGGGGGGCATTTTGCGCGACACATTCAGCGCATGCGGCGGCTGTATTCGGAGCGCCGGGAGGCGACTGTAGCAGGGCTGGACCTTGCGCTCGGCGACAGAGCGGTACGGATCGATCCGCAACCCGGAGGCATGCATCTGATCTTGCGTGTACCGGATGTACCCGACTACGAGCTCGTTTCACGAATGCGGGTAGATGGACTGTATGCGGAAGCGCTGTCGGACTGGACGTTCGAAGGAAATCGGATGTCAGCCATTCTTGTCAACTTTACCAATGTGACGTCGCGGTCGATGGCGGAATCACTCGGTATCCGCATCTGCAAGCTTTTGGACGCTTGATTTATGGCCCAGGTCGGAACTCCATTCTTGGACCTTCAAAACTAGGCCAACAAGAGCGACCTTCCACTTCATCAAGAAAGGGAAGGAACGTTATGACCAATCGTATCAAGTATGCAGAGGTTTCACCGGAAGGCTACAAGGCGTTCGGCGGCGTCTACATGACACTGCAGAAGGGCACTTTGGCGAAGGGCCTTGTCGATCTCGTCAATCTCCGTGTGTCTCAGATTAACGGCTGCGCCTTTTGCATCGACATGCACACGCGCGACCTGATCAAGGAGGGCGTAGATGTCGAGAAGCTCGCGCTGGTAGCGGTATGGCGAGATGCGGGGGCTCTTTTCACAAACCGTGAGCGCGCAGCTCTCGCCTGGGCGGAAACCGTTACCCGCATTTGCGAAACAGGTGTCCCTGATTCCGAGTATGCGGCTGCGGCCGGCTCATTCAACGACAAGGAACTTGCGGATCTCACCTACGCGATCGGCTTGATGAACGCCTTCAATCGATTTGGCGTGTCGTTCCGCTCCATGCCCGTGGCTGCGACCAAGGCCGCTTAACACAGGATACTACGGGTGCTGGCAGGGCCCTCTCTTCGTCAGCGCCCGCCGCTTCATGTGGCCCATTCCAAAGGACATCATCAATATGGCGTGGGGCATGCTCGTCCTCGCAGGCACTCTCGAGATCGTCTTCGCGGTAGCCATGAAATCATCCGAGGGCTTCACGCGAGCCCTCCCAACACTTGTGACCATTGCAAGCGGCCTGTCCAGCGTACTGCTGTTGTCACTCTCTCTGCGTTCGCTGCCGGTCGGGACAGGCTATGCAGTCTGGACAGGTATTGGAGCTGCAGGAACTGCGATCGTCGGAATGATTGCTTTCGGTGATCCGGTCGGGCTGCCGAGACTTCTTTGCATCGGCCTCATCTTTTCAGGGGTCATCGGACTGAAAATCGTGGGTTGAGACTTTCACTACCGGCGATGTCGGTGAGTGATAGCTGCTTACGCTGGAGGCTGGAGGAACGAGCGCAGTTATCTCCACGAAGCCGGAACTCTGACCGCAAGGAGAAGAATTTGTCCGCTATGGTCGAACATCGGTTTTCGCACGTCGACCGCTTTGCGCCCGCATTTTCAGTCGTAGAGACCAACTTGGCCGCGGCCCGAAAGCAGACGTCGCCGGTGACAGGGCTGGACGGCTTGATTGCGCCTTCATAACGGTCATCGAGCCACCGGTCGATGTCGCTGCAAAGCGGACATGACGCGGAGACAACGCGGGTCGCAGTTGCGACAGAAGCGGTCATAACACGATCTTCTGTGTAATGGCGGCGGCTCACTACAGCGCCGTCGCCGGCAGTGTCATTTCAACTTGATCTGAACTTCCTTCAGGTCGCCTTTGAACGCGAAGGGTGGTGTGTAATCGAAGGTCACCGGTTGCCCGCTATCTCCACCAACTCCAAAGGTGTCGATCCCAAAGCGACCCGCGACGGTCTTCTCGATCTTGCCTTCGGCGACCTTCTTGTCATCGATGAATATGCTGGCAGTGCCGGATTTGCCGAGTTCTTTTCCACCCTCGTAGTCGAAATCGAACTGTTGGATCGTCATGCCGAGGCCGAATGCGAGCGGGCAATGGCTCTATTTGGTCCCTTCGCCATTCGGCGGAGGTGCTCCTCCAAAATCCTCAGCCACCCTGCAGAAGTTGACCGATTCGCCCGTCGCTACATCGCCTCGTCTGTGATACATTGGGGTTGAAGCGCTTAGCGCACGCAACCAATCGACCGCTTCAATCCCTGAAAATCTGCAAATTCACCGGACACGGGAGTGCAGGAGGTGCCCCAATGTCACCTCAATGAATGCGGCATTAGTTGCGAGTTCGGATGTTCGCGCATGCGGGACGCGACCGGCTGTGAATGCTTTTGCGAGAGCATGTCACTTCCACCTCTCCAACTTTTCAAGGCGAGGGGGCGGGCTGACCATGACATGATTTTGAGCTTCAGCGCTACCGACATGCCACTTTGCCGGCTAGCCCAGTGGTTCGATATATTGTTTCCCGGGCAGATACTCGTACCAGCTTCGAGGGTTAGCGAGTTGGTCACTACGGATGAAGCGATCAGGGACATCAAGCTCGGGGAATTGATCTAGCGTATAGGCCTGGTGCCATTGCAGAAGCCCCTGGTTGGACGCCACCTTGCGGACTACGTCGGTAATAGTGGGGAAGGATGTTGCGGTTCAAGCTAGACAGGCGCCGCCAGCCTCCCGATCAGGTTTTTCACCAACCATTCCCGGTCTCTCCCTGGAACCAAGCTGCTAGCCGTTTCGTTGCAGGACAGTGACATCACACCCACGGAGGAGATCACAATGGGCATCGAACAAGCACCGACGAAACAGGGCAAAGAATCCGCGCGCGGCCTTCGCAAGGCTGCCGCCGCAGAGGAACGCAAGGTGGAAGCAGAGAAGGGCTCTGAACTTCCTAAAGGAGCGGATCGTTTTGAGGAGCGCTCACGCAGTTCGGACGGGAAGAGCGCCGGCGAAAAGCAACGAGACTGAGTTTTCCGCGCGCGCGGAGCTTTTCAGTTGTTCGGGATGCTCGAATGACTGATCACTATGCGCTTTCCGTATCTTGCATCCAGCTGCGGTTGTGTGTTCAGCAGTTCGTGGGTCACGGGCTTTCTTTTCGGTGTGGAAATTCCAAAGCTTCATTCCCATCTTATGCCAAGAGAAGGACGCCTTCTCAAGCTGGCCAAAGACGGAAAAATCCGGAAAACTTAAGACTTACAGAAACATAGGAGACATGAATGGGTGCCGAACTCGGTCCTCACGTTCAGATGCGCACACTGGCGGAGCGTATGGCCACTGGTTATCAGATGGACACAAAACTCGACTTGGAGCCGTTGGTCGCGCACTACATGGAAGAGGTTGAAGTAAACATTGCTTCCGACAGGTTCGATCACTCGGGATTCATGAGCAACATTCGCGGCCCTCTAAAGATTGTTGCCACAGAAACTTCCAATCCTCGACGCAAGGAGTTCCTGCAAGCCGTGGTCGACGCCCTTCAGAGCCGTCTCCAACAGCCCTAAGCCGACTTAGCCCCGGCCACGCCTCGAGTTCGCTTCTTTGGACGATTAATTGGGTGGCGGGTTCAAAGCCAAACCTTATCACCGGTTTCGAGTTCTCGTCGACGCACGAAAGTTCAAGATGGTTGAGCTTGGCGGCGGCGGTGCGCGAGGCAAGACCCGCGCTCCACTCTGGGGCTTGATAGGTTTTAGCTATCGACACATGCTGTGCGCCCGCTTGACGGGAGAACCGCACAAAAACTACCTGGGCGCATGGACAATTCTTTCATCGGTAAGAAATCGTCAGCCGCTGGCGGCTGGGGGGCGTTGAAAAGCTGCGGCAAAAGACTCCTGCAGACCGGAATGCCAATATCCGGCGCCCGGACGATGCTCAAGGCAAACCAGCCCGATGGGTTCGATTGCCCTGGTTGCGCATGGGGTGACCCCGAACACGGCTCGTCCTTCGAGTTCTGCGAAAACGGTGTAAAGGCCGTGGCCTGGGAAGCGACCGAGAAGCGTGCTTCGCCCACGTTCTTCGCCGCACATACGGTCACCGAGTTGCGGCGGATGACCGACTACGAGGTCGAACTGAATGGCCGGCTCACACATCCGATGCGCTATGATCGGCTGTCTGACCGATATGTCCCGGTCGAGTGGGAGTCAGCGTTCTCGGAAATCGGCACGATCCTTCGCGACCTGCCGACTCCGGACAGCGCCGAGTTCTATACGTCGGGCCGTGCGAGCAACGAAGCAGCCTACCTCTACCAGCTCTTTGTACGCCTCTACGGAACCAACAATTTCCCGGATTGCTCGAACATGTGCCACGAGGCAAGCGGTGTCGCCTTGAAACAGGCCATTGGGGTCGGGAAGGGCACGGTCCTTCTTGAGGACTTCGAACACGCCGACGCCATCTTTGTCATTGGACAGAACCCCGGCACGAACCATCCTCGCATGCTCGGTGATCTTCGTCGTGCCGCCATGCGCGGCGCCCGTATCCTGGTCTTCAATCCAGTTAGGGAGAAGGGGCTAGAGAGGTTCTCCGATCCCCAGGACAAGATCGAGATGATCCGCGGCGGCTCGACCGAAATCGCCAGCCACTATTTTCAGCCGAAACTTGGCGGAGACATGGCTGCTTTCCGCGGAATGGCGAAGGTGGTGTTCGATGCTGAACGCGATGCCATCGCTTCCGGCGACCCATCGGTCTTGGACCAAGCGTTTATCGCGGAGCACTGCCAGGGATTCGAGCAATACCGCGATGCGGTCGAGGCCACCTCGTGGGGCGAGATTGAAAGCCAGTCAGGTCTCACACGAGAAGATATCGAGAAGGCTGCAGAGGTCTACCTGAACGCCTCGAAAGTGATCTGCACCTGGGCAATGGGAGTAACGCAGCATCACCACTCGGTGGAGACAATCCGTGAGATTGCCAACTTCATGTTCCTGCGTGGCAACGTGGGCAAGCCTGGCAATGGCCTATGCCCCGTCCGTGGCCACTCCAACGTTCAAGGCGACCGCACGGTCGGGATCAACGAGCAACCGTCGTCCGAATTCCTGGACGCACTCGAAGCGGAGTTCGGCGTTCCCATGCCACGCCGCCATGGCCACAATGTCCTGGCGGCCATAGGAGCGATGCTTGACGGCTCGGCCAAGGCGTTCATCGGGCTTGGCGGCAACTTCGCTCGCGCCACGCCGGACAGTACCCTTGTCGAGAAGGCGCTGAAGAACCTGAAGCTTACCGTCAACATCGCGACGAAGCCCAATCATTCGCATCTGATGCCGGGCGAGGTCTCCTACATCCTGCCATGTCTCGGCCGGACGGAAATGGAACTGTCCGCCGATGGGAGGTCTCAGCTCATCAGCGTGGAGGACTCCATGAGCATGGTTCACGGCTCGGCTGGCATCAACCGACCGGCTTCACCCCATCTTCTTTCTGAAGTGGCGATCATCGCCGGCATCGCCGGCGCGACGGTTGGATCGGACGTCGTGGATTGGAAGGCGCTTGCCGGGAACTACGACCTGATCCGCGACCGCATCGAGGCTACGATCCCAGGGTTCGACAATTACAACGAGCGCCTTCGCAAACCACGCGGCTTCCATCTGCGAAATGCCGCGGCCCACAGGGAGTGGAATACCGACAGCGGCAAGGCAACCTTCTCGTTCTGCCGGCTGCCGGAGGAGACAGTGCATCAGCGCGCGTCGAAGCGCGAGGGCCATTTCGCTTTGCAGACATTCCGCTCGCACGACCAGTACAACACGACCGTCTACGGCTTGGACGACCGCTATCGCGGCGTCTATGGCGAACGCAACGTGGTGTTTGTCAATCCGGCGGATCTGGCAGAGCTTGGCGCTGTGGCCGGGGACCGTGCCGATATCGTCGGACGCCACGACGATGGCGTCGAGCGGGTCGCACCAAACTTCCGCTTTGTGCCCTACGACATCCCACGGGGTAGCGTCGCCGGCTACTATCCGGAACTCAATGTCCTCGTGCCATTGAGCAGCTTTGGAGACCAAAGTGATACGCCGACGTCGAAGTCGGTCATGGTCTCCTTTCGAATGCGGGAGACGGCGTGAGCACGGCGGCCGACATTGAGGCATACTTCGACCTCGTCGCTGCACACCAGCGGCGAGATCCGGCTCTAACGCCACTGCAGGCCGGAATACTCTCTGGGGCTGATCTCGGCATAGCGACGGACACGCGGACATTCGCCCGTGCTCTTGGCATCGCACATGCGCTGGTACTTCGCGAACTGGCGGCGCTGGTTGAGCGTGATGTCGGAATTCGGATTATACGACGTGACGAGCGGACAATGCGCGTCTTCTACGCGTTCAACTCTGACGGCTAAGCCCGCTGTGGACGTTTTCCAGCGGGGTTGACCGCATCAAATGCTTTTGAAGATCGCGGGGTGCGGTTATGGCCCGTTTCGGGCGATTCCGCATTCGCGAAGCCGACGGGGTGGCTTTCCTTCGTTCAGCCTATCACGCGAACGATCGCATGGAAGGCGCGTTTCAGACGGAAAGGGATAAGCGGTGTTTTCCTCGCACACTGACCAAGCGCGGCAGGTCGTTCCGGAAGCTACCCCTGCGACATTGATGGCAAGAATGCGCGCCGGAAGCCGCCATTCCGCCCCATGCGGGTGACTAGATCACGAATTCTGCCTCGTACGTCTGTGGCTCGGGAACGACCGTAAGGTCCACCGGAATGATCCAGTTGGCCGCGTAGCTCTCGCAGTCGGACCGCTGGAGCTCGGGCTGTACGCGTCCCGCCCCATCGATCGCGCGACATCGCAGTATATATCGGCCCACTTCTTCAGGGGTCCACATGTACTCCCACAAGCGCCATGCAAAGGGACGTTCTGTTTCGAGGAGCCTTCCCTCGCGCCAGCCCCTGCCATCTCCGGTGCAGACCTGCACCTGCCGGATGGCAGCCTCTCCGCTCCAGGCGGCTCCGAAGATCCGGTACGGTTGGCCGACGATGAGATGCGCGCCCTGTACGGGACGCGCGATCTGCGCTTTGACCTCCATCTCCGTAAGGGGGACCAGCGTGGGTTCCCCGAGGCTGCGCTCCCAACGGAAATAGTCGCGCGCCTGCCAGTAGCCAAGGAACGGTTGCTCCACAACCGTGATATGCGTGATCCACTTGACCCAGGCCATGCCGAACCAGCCACCCACGACCGCGCGTAGCGGGTAGCCGTGATCGCGCGTCAACGGCTGCTCGTTCATCGAATAGGCAAGGATCGTGCTGGGAGCCATGGCCTTCTCAAGCGGTAAGCTGCGCGCAAAAGCGATGGGGCCGGGAGAAGCCGTTTTCTTGTTCGCATCGACGACGCCGCTGTCGGCACCTACGAGCAGAACCTCACGTGCGGTTTGCTTGACGCCCGCCATCTCCAAAATCTCGCGCAGAGGGACACCTGTCCACGCGGCATTGCCGACGGCTCCATTCTGCCACTGCAACCCCTCCCTCGGCGGCACATAGTAGACGCGCCCGTTCCCTGCGCACTCGACGACGGCGGTCAAAGTCGTGCTCCGCATCGCCTTTATGCTGTCGAGATCAAGTTCGATCGGCCGCTCCACCGCCCCGTCAACGCGCAATCTCCAGTCTCGCGCATCGAGATCCGGCGACGGGAAATGGTTTCGCACGAAGAACAGCTCGGTCGGGATCAGCCAATCGGAGAGCGACGCAAACGGAAACTCGATGTTGTCCGGGGATTTCTGTCGCACTATCAGACTGGGTTGCTGTCGTGTCGGCATCGTCCTCGTCTCCCCTTCCAAGAGCACAACGTCGGCTTTCGGTCGCGCGAATTCCGGTTCTCGATCACACCGCCCCTCGCAGTGCGCCTGTCGCATTCTGCCTTCGGACCGCATTCTAGTACATACCGCACGTTCCCCGGATCGACCTCGAACAGCCTACATAATATAGGGAATGCGCGGGGGATGAACGGGCGCGGGGGGCGTCTCGGTCAGGACGTGACGAAGAAGGCGCGGTGGGGAGCCATCATGGAATGCGGCGGACCCGCCGCACCGCGCGCTAGGGAAGCTCCGTGGCCCAGCTCTTCACGCAATCGGCCATTGTGGCGAGATGATCGGATGCGGAGAAGCCGGAGATCTTCTTCCGGGGCTTCAGGTCATGGTCTCCGTCCTCGAGCCAGAGCAGGCGGATTTTTTGAGACAGGCTGTAGGACGCGACTTCGTCCCGGGTGCCAAACTCGTCCCGGGTCCCTTGGACGATCAGCGCCGGCGTCTCGAGGTTTTCGAGATGGGCGGTGCGGAGGCTTTCTGGCTTGCCGGGAGGGTGAAAGGGATAGCCGAGACACAGCAGCCCGCGGATCTTTCCCGCCCCATGGAGTTCGTCGGCAAGCATGCTGGCGACCCGTCCGCCCATCGACTTGCCGCCGATGACGAGAGGGCCCGTCCCGCCAAGCTCGGCGACGGCCGCCCGGTATTCCGGAATGAGCGTTTCGGCCCGGGGCGGGGGCTTGCGGCTGCCTTCGAGCCGCCGCGCCGCCATGTAGGAGAATTCGAACCTGACCACGCGAAAGCCGGCCGAGGCAAGCGCCGTGCTGGCAGCCGTCATGGAGCCGGAGTCCATGGCGCCGCCGGCGCCGTGGGCGAGCAGAATCGTGCAAGGGGCGTCGCCCGCGCCGGTGATCAGGAATCGGTCGCTCATCGTGAATTCATAGACCCCGGTGGTGGCCGACGGCAACGGATTGGTGAGGTTCGACCCTTGTCGGGAGCGGTTTCCACCCCTCTATCGGGCGAATTTCTCGATCTTTCCGGCAGGCCCTTGACAACCGGGCGCATTGAGACCATCTACACGCCATCACCCGTTTCGACGACCTTCCGCGCGATCCATGATCGAGCATTCGATGGTTGTCCGGGTCGAAAAGGGCGCTCCCCGGAAACGGGTCGAGCGCCTTTTTCATTTCTCGCCTGCCGCTCAACTCAGCGGGGAGCTTTTCCGAAATTGTGCAGCAAATGCCACCAATGGCTGCTTTTTGCCGGTTGCGGCCTTCCACCTGTCACGGCACTCGGGAATCCATTTCAGGGTAAAGAACAACGCTTTCCTGTGCGGTTGGCTCGTTACGCGCCCCGACAAATACGGCTGGTTGGGCTCCCCGATTGACGGCTACGTGCAACACGTTGGCGGGGATGTATAGATAGTCTCCGGGATGCATCACATCCCTGTGCTGGAGTTCATCGCCACTCCACAGCTCCAACTCTTCACCGCTCAACATGTAGAAGGCAGTCTCGTGGCGCTCATGCACATGCGCCTTGGTGCGTCTCCCAGGCGGGATCGTAGCGATGCCGAGCCACAATGCGGTTGAGCCGACTGATTCCGCACTAATGCCGGGGAGGTAATCGGACCCCTGTTCGGCCCGGTATCCTGCGTCTCCTTTGGATACCGTGGCCTTGCCCCGAGAGAAGCCTGGACCTGCAACGGTTCGGTCTTTTGAAATCGTCATTTTGACCTCCTCTGTGGTAGCCTGCTCGACCAGCGCAAAAGGATCGCAAGAAGACCGACCGGAGTCCTTAATGGGAGGGCGAAAAGTTCCGAATTCTTCCGAAGAGGCCATGGCCGATAGCGTCGCGCCGGAACGGTTCGCGTTCGGGGCGTTCATCCTCGACATGCAGCGCGGCGAACTGACCTGTGAGGGGCGGCGGGTGGCAATTGGCCATAAAGGCTTGTTGTTGCTGCACGCGCTCGTGCGAGCGTCGATGCAGGTCGTGAGCAAGTCCGCGCTGATGGAAGCAGCCTGGCCCGCCGCTGTCGTTGAGGAAAGCAATCTCTCGGTTCAGATCGCTGCCTTACGCAAGATGCTGGGGCCCCAACCGGAGGGGAACGAGTGGATCGCCACCGTGCCTCGTGCGGGGTATCGTTTTGCCGGCCGGGTGAATAGCCTGCATCCCGCTGCCGCTGATGCGCCCGAGGCTTTGCCCGGTTCGCTCGAGAACCTCGGCACACCATCGATAGTGGTCCTGCCGTTCGCTAATTTGAGCAATGACAAGGAGCAGGCGTATCTGGTGGATGGTATCACCGAAGATGTGATCACTGCGCTCACGAGATTTCGGTGGTTTCGGGTCATCGGACGCAATTCAAGCTTCGTCTACAGGAACAAGTCCGTGAACGCCAAGCAGGTGGGCCAGGAACTGGGTGTCGGCTATGTGCTCGAAGGAAGTGTGCGCCGCTCTGGCGGTCGCCTTCGGGTCTCCACTCAACTGGTCGAGACCACCTCGGCCAGCCAAGTCTGGGCCGAACGGTATGACGTGGAACTGGTAGAGGCATTCGCAGTTCAAGACGCCATCGCGGAGAGGGTCGCAGGTGCGATTGAGCCGGAACTGCTGAAGACGGCATCACTCCCCGCGGCGGCGCAGCATACGGGAAACATGACAGCGTGGGAGATAGTGCGGCAGGGGACCTGGTATTTCCACCACGTTGGCCAGCAGACCCATCTGGCGGCACGAGAGCTATTCAGGCAGGCGTGTCGGCTCAACCCCGAACTTGCTGAAGCACATCTCTGGCTTGGTCGCGTGAGCGCCGGCATCGTCGCCTATGGATGGAGCGAGCACCCTTCGGAAGACATCAGGGAAGGGTTGAATGCCGCCTTCGCGGCAGTTCGGCTCGATGAAAAGAACCCGTACACACATTACGCGCTGGCGATCTGCAGCGCTTACTCGGATGCACCCGAACAGGCGGTCCTTGCCGCCGAAAGGGCGATCGAGATCAGCCCGAGTTTCGCCCTTGGCCACCTTGTCCTGGGAATGGCGGAACTCTTTAGGGGTAACGCGTCCAGTGCCATTGCGCCACTGGAACACGGCCTCATGTTGAATGCCAACGACCCTCAAAACTTCGTTTGGCTGAACCTGCTGGCGCTGGCCCACCTGTTTGCAGGCGACGGAACAAACGCGCTAGCTGCTGCCGTGAGAGCCCAAAAGGTGCGCCCTGCATGGCGGCCGGTCCAGGAAACGCTGGCCTGCTGCTATGCGACTGTCGGGCGTCTTGCAGAGGCTCGACAGTCGCGCGAGTTGATGAGCGAAATGGAGAACCCGCCAGGCGATGCTTTAGAGCCGCTAAGACAGCGCAATCCGCATTGGCAGGAACGATTGGCAGAATTGTTGAAGCAAATCCCGAGTGAGCCGCTTCCGACAGGAGCCGCGCATCAGGAGCTGCGGCAAAGGACGTTCGACTAGGCCGTTCCCAGATACCGCCGTCCACACATGGCGCAAGGCTGCCAACGCCGCATCGTTGCCGAATGGTGGCATTCGCTACCTGATACCCGAGTTTTCTCCGGTGCCGGAGGAGACCATCCGAAGCGTATCCTCGAGAATTTCGTCCGACAGATCCGGATCCTCCACCAGGCGTGACATGACCAGGGCGCCGACCAGGCTCGAGAGGTCGCGGATCGCGCGGGCGCGGTCCGGTTTCTGGCCGGCTTCTTCCTGAAGTTTCCCGATCAGCGCGATCCGGCTGCGCACGTAGTCGGTGATCTCCCCACGTTGGCCGGCGGGCAGTCGCGCGATCTCAGGGCCGAGCGCGGCGACGGCGCAGCCATCTCCGACGGCATCGCGATGCGAGGGCGCGAGATAGGCAGCGGCGAAGGCTTCGAGAGAGGGGATGGCAGGGTCCGCGCTCTCGCCTTGCCGGATGGCATGGGAGACGGCCTCGGCGACAAGGTCGTCCTTCGATTTGAAATGACCGTAGAAGCCGCCATGGGTCAGGCCGGCCCCCTTCATGACAGCATCGATGCCGACGGCGTGGATACCGTTCTCGCGAAACAGCTGTGCAGCCGTCTCGATGATCCGCTGCCTGTTTTCCCTTGCCTGCTCCTTGGTGGGGCGCATGTTTGATCCTCATGAATTCCTGCTTGACAAATTATATGACGATCGTAATTTAAATGCAACAAATGACGATCGTCATGCAAAATCATATTCACTCATCAAGGAAGGTGACACATGCGCTACAGGATGTTCGGCCGCACCGGCCTTCGCGTTTCCACCCTCGCGCTCGGCACGGGCAATTTCGGCACCGGCTGGGGCTACGGGTCCAGCCGTGACGAGGCCAAGGCGGTCTACGACGCCTATCGCGCGGCCGGCGGAAATTTCATCGATACCGCCGACCAGTACCAGTTCGGCCAGTCCGAGACGATGGTCGGCGAATTCATCGCCGGCGAGCGTGAGGACGTGGTCGTCGCCACAAAATTCTCGCTGGGCGCCACATACGGTGCCGGGCTTCACCACACCGGCAACAGCCGCAAGGCGATGGTCCAGTCGGTGGAGGCGAGCCTGAAGCGGCTGGGCACCGACCGGATCGACCTCCTGTGGGTGCACATGCCCGATGGCGTGACGCCGATCGACGAGATTGCCCGGGGCCTCGACGATCTCGTTCGGTCCGGAAAGATCCTCTATTCAGGCCTCTCCGATTTCCCGGCCTGGCGGGTCGCGACGGCGGCGACGCTCGCGGACCTGCGCGGCTGGGCGCCGATCTCTGCCCTCCAGCTCGAATACAGCCTCGTTGAGCGCACGGCCGAACGCGAGCTCCTGCCGATGGCCGCCGCCTTCGGGCTTGGCACCGTCGGCTGGTCGCCGCTCGGCGGCGGGCTGCTTACCGGAAAGTATCGCAAGGGCGAGACGGGAAGGGCGCAGGGTCTCGGCGTGGTGATCCACGGCGAGAGCGACGCGCGCAAGACCGCGACCGTCGATGCGGTTCTCGCCATCGCGGAGGAGATCGGGACTGCGCCCGGCCAGGTTGCCATTGCCTGGGTTCTGTCCAAGGGGACGCTGCCGATCCTCGGGCCGCGTACGCCCGCGCAGCTCGCCGACAATCTTGCTGCCATCGACGTGAAGCTGAGCGAGGACCAGATTGCCCGCCTCGATGCGGCAAGCGCGATCGTCCTCGGCTTCCCCACGATGTGGTGGCGGCAAGCGCCGGAACGCTTGCCGGCGGCAAGCTGGACCTCATCGATTGGCCGGCAGTGCCGGTGAAGTGACGGCGAGGCTTTCTTTCATTATCGGGCAAGGGGAGCCGCCGGTCGGCGGTTTACTGAGCCCCGGCAGCCGTTTACCCGGTGAGCGCACGGTGCCGCGCGGTCACTGGGGCAGTTCAAGCGCGGACGCAGCTTCTTCCCTGGAGGCCACAGGGACATTCGCGTCCGTGACCTTGCGGACCAGCTCGTATTTGGCTTCGGTAATCTTGAGCATGCGGTACCAGTCCACGAGGTCGTCCCAGGGGTCCTTGATCTTGCCGAGCCCCGAGACGAAGGCGACGACGGTGCCGATTTCGGTCTTTCCCTTCACGACGAAGTAGCCGCCAAGCGCGAAGATGCCGATGTACCCGATCTGGGACATCAGGTTCATCAGGAAGTTCATCACGAACTTCAGCATGTAGATGCCCATGCTGATCGAGAAGATCGTGCTCACGCGCATTTGCTGTGCGCCGTCGCTGTCGAACGCGCCGCCGGCCGCCACGATGCCTTCGCTGACGTCGCGCATGGTCGAAGTCTTGTTGACCACCCGGTAGTTTATGGCGCCCTGGATGATCGGCACGAAGACGAGCTGGGGCACGAACACGACCATCGTCACCAGGGCCATCATGGGTTGCAGGTAGATCAGGTAGCCGGTCACCGCGCACAGGATGCCGATCTGCAGGCAGGACTGGGACAGGCTGTCGCCCACGAAGCTCCCGATCGGCTCGGCCTCTGCAACGATGATCGACAGCTGGACGCCTTCCCCGAACCCGGGCCGCGGGTGGTCTTCGATGCACCTTGCCGTCTCGAAGATGTGCAGGCGGAGCCACCGCGTCGCCGACTCGCTGATCCAGTTGCGGTAGATGTTGAGGAGAAGCTTGGTCAGCCCTTCGCCGACGACCAACACGCCATAGACGATTGTGAGCAGCGCGATCATGCCGAACGGGCCGCCCTCGGTTGCGATATTGATGATGCGCCGCTGCAGCTCGAGCGGCACGGTGCCGATCGAGAAGAGCAGCACCGAGATGAGGATGACGCCGATCTGGTGACGACCGCTGACGTTCCAGACGAAGCCGATGAGACGCGCCGACAGCAGGCTTGCAGCGAAATCCGAGTTGGCGAGCAATGGTTTCATGTCACGACGCACCCGCGACACGGCGCATTCGCCGTGGACCGGTGGAGAGCATTGCAGCCGGCCTCGCATGCCGCCTTGATATTGCTCAAATGCCGGCCGGGAAAATCCGGCGGATGAGGGTCCAAGGCGGCGGAAGCGGCGCGCGAAAAGCTCGGACCGGCCTCCAAAATATGCGAAACTCCTCGTGGCGCTTGACCTGACGCAAGGACGACCCGCTGCAGTCTGCAATCATGAGCAGGACATCAACCGGCGGGAGCGGGAAGAGGGAGGAGGGCTTTCAATGATCGACGACGCGTGGCGAAACCTCTGGGTCGCAGCCCTTATGGCTGTGTTCATCGCGATCTCCTGGTACCTGTATTACAGTCGGTCCGCTGCCGAGAGCGGTCCGCCGCAGCCGACACAGTCGATGGAGCAGCGGATCGGCTCACCGGCATGAGCCGGGTCTGTCCGCTTGTCGGAAGGCTTCGGTTTGAAAAATGTCTGCGGAAGGAGGCCGGGCTTGAGGGCGATGGTTCTGGAAGAGACCGGTGGCGCTCTGAAGAGCGTGGAGCGTCCGGATCCGGTGCCGGGGGCGGGCGAAATCGCTGTCAGGGTGGAGGCCTGCGCGGTGTGCCGAACCGACCTGCACGTGATCGACGGCGACCTGCCTCCACCAAAGCTTCCGCTCGTTCCCGGGCATGAGATCGTCGGGATCGTCGAGGCCGTGGGGCAGGGCGTACCCTTCGAGCGGATCGGGCGGCGGGTCGGGATCCCGTGGCTCGGTCAAACCTGCGGGCGCTGCCCCTATTGCAGGACGGATGCGGAAAACCTCTGCGACAACCCGCTCTTTACCGGCTACACGCGCGACGGAGGCTTTGCCACCCATGCCGTTGCCTCCTCCGACTTTGCCTTCGACCTCGATCCCGACGCCGATGCGGTTTCGCTAGCACCGCTGCTGTGTGCCGGCCTCATTGGCTGGCGGTCGCTGAAGAAGGCGGGCGAGGGCCGGCGGATCGGGATATACGGCTTCGGCGCGGCGGCCCACATCATCACGCAGGTCTGCGTATGGCAGGGTCGCGCCGTCTATGCCTTCACCCGCGACGGGGACAACGAGGCCCAGCGCTTCGCGATGGAGCTCGGCGCGACATGGGCCGGCGGCTCAAGCGAACCCGCTCCCGTGTCCCTCGATGCCGCAATCATCTTCGCGCCGGTGGGCGATCTCGTACCGAAGGCGCTTGCGGCGGTGCGCAAGGGCGGCCACGTCGTCTGCGGCGGCATCCATATGAGCGACATTCCGGCCATGCCCTACGAGATCCTCTGGGGCGAGCGCAGCGTGGCGTCGGTAGCGAACCTCACGCGTTCCGACGCCGCCGAGTTCCTTGAGGTTGCGCGGCAGGCAAGGGTCAGGACCCGGACGACGGCCTATCCGCTGGCCGCGGCAAACGAGGCGCTCGCCGATCTGCGTGCGGGCAGGCTTAGCGGTGCCGCAGTGCTGGTACCGTGATGGCGAGGGGACGTTTTGCTCGGCGTGAGCAGGACCGGCACCATCAAGACGCCCGTTCCACGGCCATGCGGCCGGTGATCTCGGTGGGCTCGATGGCGTAGAAGATATGCACCGATTTTCCGGCGATGGCTTGCGTGTCGGGTTTCAGGCCACCCGGCTCCCACCAGTTCACGTAGCGCTCGAGCAGCGACCACGCTGTCATGTGCTGCTGGTGCCACTGGCCGGTGTCGGGCAGTTCCCGATAGCGGCCGTAGAGGACGACGCTTCTCCATTCGCTCGGGCCGCCGTGCTTTTCGGCCTGGACGCAGACCTTGGGATTCTCCCGCATCCAGTCGACCTTCCGCCCCGGCATGGTGAAGCTGTAGAGCATGTTGTTCGAGAACGCGTAGTAGATCGGGACGACATAGGGCTGCCCCTCATGAGAACAGGCGAGCCGTCCCAATCGACAGCTTTCGAGCAGCGAGACGCAATCTTCGTAACTCATCGGCTTGATAAACATCGCATGCATCCCCCGCCGAGAACAGGATGGCACTCTAGCATATCCGACGGTTCGTGACGTCCCAATCGGCCGCTCTCGTCGGAACATGAAAGCGCGAATGCCCCCCGTTTCCATTGATCCCAGTCAACGGGCAGCCGGGAATTCTCGGGCAGACGGAAGAGACGCCTTTGCGGAGAACGCCCATCCGTGCTCTGCTCGAGGCGCCACGCATGCGGCCTGCAACAGTTGTTCCGAGGATACCGGTCGCCGATGATCGTCCTGCCCGCATTGTCGACCTCTCGCGCCGTGCTCGTCGCGATCGCCTGCAGCGGGCTGGTGATCGGCGGCGCTCTCTGGATGGCTTCCGGAGAGACGGCCGCTGAGTGGGCGTGGACCGTGGCCACGCTTCCCGTTCTCGCCGCACTGGCCGTCGAGATCGTTACGGCCTTGAGAAGAGGGGAGGTCGGGCTCGATCTGGTCGCGGCCCTCTCCATGTCCGCGGCTCTTGCCTTCGGCGAACCGCTCGCGGGAAATGTCGTGGCGCTGATGTATGCGGGCGGGCAGCTTCTTGAAAGCTACGCCGAGGGGCGTGCGCGCCGCGAGATGACCACCCTGCTTGGACGCGTCGCGCGCACTGCCATGCTCCACGACGGCGAAACGCTCAGGGAGGTGCCCGTCGTCGATCTGAAGCCGAAGGATCTCATACTGGTTCGCCACGGTGAGGTCGTCCCGGTCGACGGATCGCTCGTCTCCGAGATCGCCGTCCTCGACCAGTCGAGCCTTACCGGCGAAAGCGTGCCGGTGGAGAAGTTCAATTCCGACGAGATCCTCAGTGGTTCCACCAATGTCGGCAATGCCTTCGATCTCAAGACTGAGAGATCCGCCACGGACAGCACCTATGCCAATATCGTCCGGCTCGTCAGCCAGGCGCAGGAGAGCAAGGCGCCGAGCGTTCGCATGGCCGACCGCTTTGCCGTCTGGTTCCTGCTGCTGACGCTGCTGATTGCAGGGGTGGCCTGGTGGGTCTCGGGCGACCGCGTGCGCGCACTTGCAGTGCTCGTCGTGGCGACGCCCTGTCCGCTAATCCTAGCCCTGCCGGTCGCCATCATTTCCGGGATGTCGCGTGCGGCGAAGCTCGGTGTCCTCATCAAGGGCGGGGAAGCCCTGGAGACGCTCGCCAAGGTGAAGGCGGCGGTGCTCGACAAGACGGGGACGCTGACCTACGGCCAGGCGCGCATCGTGGACATCAGGACTGTCGAAGGCTGGCGGGAAGACGAGTTGCTGAGGCTCGCCGCCTCACTGGACCAGGCGTCGAGCCATGTGATCGCCGAGGCGCTGGTGGAAGGGGCGCACCGAAGGAACCTGGTGCTCTCCACGCCGACGGGCGTGCGCGAGGCCGCAGGGACCGGTGTCTCGGGCACCGTCGAGGGCCGGCGCGTCGTCATCGGCGGCAGCCGCTACGTGCGCGAAAACAGCACGCGCGGCGACCCCTACGCCCTGCGACAGGGCGTTGCCGACGATGCTGCGGTCGTCGCCGTCGCCGTGGATGGGGCGGTCGCCGGAATAATCCTGCTCGCCGACCGGCTAAGACCCGATGCACCGGCCATGCTGCAGGCCTTCCGGGAAATCGGCATAGAGCGGGTCGTTCTCGCTTCGGGGGACAGGAAGGACGTCGTCGCGTCGATCGCCCGCCAGCTCGGGATCACAGAGGCGCACGGCGAACTGGACCCTGTTCACAAGGTGGAACTGGTGAAGCGGGAGGCCGAGCGATGTCCGGTCATGATGCTCGGCGACGGCGTCAACGACGCTCCGGCGCTCGCGACGGCGACGGTGGGCGTCGCCATGGGGGCGAGGGGGCGGCGGCATCGTCGGAGAGCGCGGGCGTCGTGCTGCTGGTCGACAGGCTCGACAATCTCATCGGCGCAGTCAGGGTGGCGCATCGCACGCGAAGGATAGCGCTGGAAAGCGTGCTTGCCGGTCTCGGCCTGTCGGTCGCCGCAATGATCGTCGCCGCCTTCGGCTATCTTCCGCCGGTGGCCGGCGCCCTTGCGCAGGAGGCGATCGACGTTGCCGTCATCCTGAACGCCCTGCGTGCCCTGCGGTAGGCATCGCCGGGCTTCGGGCGACCGGGGTTATCTTGGCGGCGATCGCGGGAGACCGGCACGCTGGACGCGGGCGACCAGCTCGTCGATGATGGCGCGGTTCTCGTACAATTCCTGAAGGCGTACATACTGCGTCGACAGGCCCGGATCGAGCGCCAGCGCCTGCTGGACGAGCGCGCGCGCCTGATCGAGGTCGCCCAGGGCCGAAACGGCGGCAATCTGGTAGATCAGCGTCCTGCGGGTCTGGAACAGAAGCGCATGGGCGATCCGCAACATCTCGTCGTACCGCCCAAGCACGTAGAGCGCCGCCACGCGTTCCTCCACGATCCAGACCGGCAGGAACGGATCGAGGGAATCCGCCCGGTCGAGGAGTTCGAGCGCGCGCTCCGGGTCTCCCGAAAACAGATGGAACGAAGCAATCCTGCCGATCGTGTAGGCATTGTTCGGCGCAAGTTCATAGGCCTTGCCGTGATGGTAGCGGGAGGTGGCGAAGTCCCCCGACTTCATCTTGATCGCGCCCATGATCCGGTGCGCTTCAGGGTCGGTCGGGTCGACATCGAGCGCGTGGGCAACCTGTTTTTCGGCGCGGGGCATGTCGAAGTTCGGCAAGTTGCTCCAGGAGCATACATGCATTGCGAAGGGCCGGCCGAAACCCGGATCGGCGCTCATCGATCGCTCGAACCAGCCCATGGCCTTGTGGATGTGATCGTCCGACACGCCGACCAGCCGGTGATGATCGAGGCCGCGAAGGTAGCATTCATAGGCGGACATGTTTTCGGGGCGCTTGAGGCGCGCGGCCGCGAGCTCCGACTGTTCGACCCGGCCTGAAACGGTCGCCGCCACCTTTGCCGTGATCTCGTCCATGACGTCGAAGATGTGGTCGAACGGGCGCACGATCCGGTCGCTCCAGATCAGATGGCCCTCCGCTGTCTCCGTCAGCGCGATGTTGATGCGGATGTCGGTGCCGGTCTTGCGCACCGATCCGCCGACCACGTAGCGCACGCCGAGCTTCCTGCCGATCTCGACCGGGTCGGCGGTCGTCAACACGGTCGAGGCGGAGCGGGAACTGACATAGAGGCTCTTCAGCCGGCCGAGTTCGAGCGTCAGGTCGTCGGTTATTCCTTCCGCGAGAAACAACTGGTCCTGGTCCGCTCCGGAGGCGACGGAAAAGCGTGAAACCGCGATGGAATTCGGCCGGACAGGGTTCACGAGGCTTGCCTCGGGACGGGTGGGAGCGACCTGGCAGGCGTGCCGGTCCATCACCGCAGCCACGCGGTAGATCCGCAACGGCTCCGATATGCCCTTAAGCGTCCTCTCGCCGACGAAATCGAACTTGCACGGCGAAATGCGGTGAACGTGGTCATAGAGAGCACCCGAGACCTCGATCTCGCCTGGCGCCGCTGAGGCCTCTATCCGGGCGGCGATGTTCACGCCATCACCACGCAGGTCATCTCCGACGATCACGACGTCGGCGACATGCAGGCCGAAGCGCATGTCCCGCGCCGACACTCCGCTGTCGACGTCCATGCGCCATCGCGCCTCGATTGCGGCCCTGAGCGCATTGACGGGGCTCTCGAACTCCGCAAGCGCCGCGTCACCTGACGTAGCGAACACGCGGCCGCTGTGGCGCCGCACGATCTCGTTGACGATGCTCAGGCACGAATGGACCCTCGAAACAGTTGCCTCTTCGTCCACCTCCATTGCAGGAGTGGAGCCGACGAAGTCGCCCACCAATATGGTCGCCAGCTTGCGCTGCATCTCCTGAACCTCGGATCGCAGGTGCCCTATTGACGGACGATCTTAGCATAGGGTGCCGTGATCCGCGTCGAACAATACTGGACCGAAATCCTTCGCTTTCCGGCTTGACGGAAATCAATGCCCGATCATGACAGCCAGCTACTCTGACCGCTATAATCTGCGCATCAGCCAAGGAGTTCCGTCATGCCGTACAAGACTGTCTTGAGCGTTTCCGGCGTCGGCGATCCCGACGACGATCTGAGATCAGCAATCGAGCTTTGTGCGGCCGAGGGCGCCCATCTTTCGGCGCTGATCATGGCACTCGCAGCGCCGCCACCGATCGGGGAGTATGCCGCGGCCGTATCGGAGGCATGGCTCGAAGAACGGGAGCGCGACATGTCCGCCCTCGGAGATCGCAGGGTGCGCGCGCAGAACCTGCTCAACAACTCCGGCATCTCCTACGAACTCGCCGAGATCTATACCGAGGCCGCGTGGGTGTCGGATGAGGTCGGCACCCGTGCCCGGTATGCGGACGTGGTGCTGGTCGGCGGAGCGCTTTCGGCCGAGCGCAATCTCAGGAAAGGCGCGGTCGACGGCGGTCTCTTCAATTCCCCGTGCCCGGTCCTGATGGTTCCCAAGGGATGCAGGGCGACGCTTTCACCGCGCAGGATCCTGCTTGCCTGGAACTCCGGCCTCGAAGCTGCGCACGCGGCACGCGAAGCGATCGGCATGATGGCCGGCGCCGAGATGGTTCATGTGACGATGATCGATCCGAGGGCTTCGGAAATCGGCCAGGGCGAGGAGCCCGGTGCCGACATCGCCGCGCATCTCGCGCGCCATGGCATCACGGTGACGGTGGATCGCCTGTCGGGCGGCGGACGCACAGTGAGCGCGGTACTGAACGCGCATGCGCGCGACATCGCCGCCGACCTCATCGTGATGGGTGGTTACGGCCACTCGCGCCTCAGGGAACAGATCTTTGGCGGCGTCACGCGGGAGATGCTCGACACGGCGCAGGTGCCGCTGCTGATGGTGCACTGAAGCCGCTCGGTCACGCAGGCCCCGGCGTCACCTCCGCGGGCACGTGCGCCGGCGGGGGTGTGCCGAAATCGCGCTTGGGCTGCGGCGACCGGATGAGACGGAGCTCCCGCAGGAAGAAGCCTCGCGCCCGCTGCTGGCTACCGAGATTGATGACCGATGCGTTCGGCAGGTCGTTCTCGAAGAGCGACAGGACCCGCTGGAGCGTGGCGCGGTCCATGGTCTCGAGCGCCTCGTCGATGATGACCCACTGCGGCTTCAGCAGGCGAAGCCGGGCAAAGGCGAGAAGGCGCTGCTCGTCTTCGCTCAGCGTCCGGTCCCAGCGGCCCTCGCGGTCGAGTTTCGCCGAAAGCCGTTCGAGCCCGACGGCGGCAAGCGCGCCGGCAAGATCCGTATCGGTGAACGCTCCGAAGCGGGGGTAGGAGAGGACATCCCTCAACTTGCCCGTGGGCACGTAGGGGGTGCGGGGACAAGTGCGACCGTTTCGCGCGGTGGCATGTCGATCCTGCCGCTTCCCCAGGGAAGCAGGCCCGCGATCGTACGGAACAGCAGGGTCTTGCCGACGCCCGGCTCGCCGGTGATCAGCACCCGTTCTCCGGCCCGTATCGTGACATGCGGTTCCGTCAGCCGCGCGGAGCCGGTCGGGCACTTCATCTCGATCGCATCGAAGGTGAGGTGATCGCCCGAATTCTCTGAAAACTCGATATGCCGGTCCTGGTCGAATTCGGGGTCGGTGGAGACCAGCGCATTGCGGAAGTCCGCCACCCGCAGGAGCGTCGCCCGCCAGTCGGCGATGACCTCGATGTTGTTGATGAACCAGCGAAGCGACGAGTGCACCTGCGTGAAGGCGCCGACGGCCATCATAAGTCCGCCGAAGCTGATGTTTCCGGCGAAATAGACCGGTGCCGCGACGAGAATGGGGCCGACGACCATGAACCAGCCGTAGCCGTCGACGACCCATGCGAGCCTGAGCTGCGCTCCGAAGATGCGTCGCGTCACGGCGAGAATGGATGCCACATCGACTTCGAGGCGGCGCTTCTCCTCCGCCTCGCCGCCCGCGATCGCAATCGCGTCGACGTGTTCGTTGACTCGCATCAGCGAGAAGCGGAAATCCGCCTCGCGTGCATAGCGCTCGGTGTTGATGGTGATCTGCGAACGGCCGACGAGCCAGCTGAGGCATGAGGCCGTGCCGGCAAAGATGAAGGCCGCCCACACCATGTAACCCGGAATGGCGAAGGACGTTCCGCCGACATGGAAGATGAAGCCGGATGACAGCGACCACAGGACCCCGATGAAGGAGACCAGCAGGATCGAGGCCTGCAGGAGACCGAAGCCGAGATCGGTGGAAAGGTTCGCAAGATGCTGGGCATCCTGCTGCATCCGCTGGTCGGGGTTGACCCCGATGGCACCGGCATTGGCGACGCGAAACGCCCTTCCGGGCTTCATCCATTCTCCGATCAGGTCGAGCGTCAGGCCCTCACGGAGCTTCAGGCGGACCATCTGGTTGAGCCAGGTCTGTGTGATGTTGAAGAGCAGCAGAACACCGGCAATCTCAACGAACACCACGAGCTGGTGGAAGAAGGTGTCGAGGTCGCGGCGCTCGATGGCGTCGAAGAACGGCTTGTTCCAGCGGTTGAGGATGACCTGTCCGACAGCGGTTGCGACGACAACCGCGATGCTGGCCGCGACGAGCACGATAACCCTCGTGCAGACCGGGGAGGCCCAGAAGGCCCGCCGCATCGTCTTGACCTGATCGAGAAGTTTCGCTTCCGGAGGGATCTCCGTGGGGCTCATGCGCTTGTCCATGCTTCATTCCCTTCACCGCGAAAGGCAGGTGCCGATGCCGACCCATGCTCTCGAAGCGCTGCCTCCGAACCGGCGTTTTCACGGCCGCGGCAGGATGGCTCCCGAACATGAGTACGCGCGAAACAACCAAATGCTCGTATCGCCCACGCTGGGATACACGCCGGCGATCCTGGAAGGCCCAATCTTCATCCTATGAACCTCGCCCTCTGCTGCGGCGAGGGTACGAAGCAGGCGTCTCTCCGCCCTGCAATCCTGAACCTGTTGCGCGCAACGAACTCGTATGCACGGTCCGCCACTCTTCGAGGGATTGCGGAAAGTATCCGCACCAGGGTCCAGGGAAAACCGAGCCCTGCGATCATCCGGATCGAACCCTCGGACCGGAGATAAGCTCTGCCGTCTTCGATCAGCATGCTGGTCTCATGGTCGTGGCTGTCGAGACCGTAATGGCGGTAGAGCGCGGCGCCGGTCGCGGACTGGGTCGTCAGAAAACGATAGCGTCCGCGGCTGTCGGCATTAAGAGCGAACCGGACCCAGCCAGAGCAGAAAACGCATTGACCGTCGAACACGATAACCGGCCGGTCATCAGGGAAATGAGGGACGGTCGGGTCGCTGCGGTAGCTGTACTTCTGCATCCTGTTCGCTGGTCCGATTGTACTCTGATTCTTTTAAATCACTCCGCGATCATTGCCCAGCCAAGATGCCGTGACCGCGATCACACTGCACATCATTGCTGTAGATCATGTGATCTCCGACACATCGAACAGTGTGTGGAAACGTGGCGGAAAACCCTACGGAAACGGGTCCGCGCGATCGTCAGAAACAGTAGTGCGCGTTAACTCGCCGTTAATGAGGACGCCTGTTCCATAAGGCGGAAGTACTCGTGCAGTCTGTCCTGCTCACGGAAAGAATTCTGACACAGTATGCTTGATGTCGACAAAAATTGCGGCGATTTTGTCGTACCCTTTTCGCATTCGATCTGCTCGATGGTGCAGCCTGCCTTGCGGCGCGCGCAAATTACAGCAAGTAATACAACTCGATACCACCGATACCGTGCGGCACCTTCAGGTTAAACTTCGGCGAGGAAGGAGAAGACTGCCAACCCAATACGCATAAGGCGCGAGGAGCGCCTGAAGATCAGGACACTCCTGACCATGTGGTCAGTGATTTCAGTATGACGGACCACCCGTCACCCCTGTTCAGCGAATTGAGGAATTCTATGGCTCGCAAGAAACCGAGAAGCTACTTCAAGTCACACAGCATGGGCGCGATCATCGCGGTGCGCCGCCGCAAATCCAACAAGGCCTATGCCGCAGCTCTCGCCGCGTTCTTCACTTTCCCCACACCCGAACAGGCAGAGGCCGCCTGCGTCCCAGCCGTCCCGGTTTCGAACGACACGGTCGTCTGCAGCGGCAATGTGGACACCGGGTTTACGGTCGGCGGGTACACTGCCTTGACCGTGGACATTCTCAGCGGAACGAATTTCAACGGTCCGCTCGAGCTCTTTGACATCGGTGATCTCGATGTGACGGCTGCGGGCAACCTGCAGCGGGTCACTCTTTCCGATGCGACTGTGCTCACCTTCGACAATTCCGCCAACATCAACGGCGGCCTGTTCGTCAACGGCGACGGTACCTACACCGTCATCAATCGCCGGAACGGGATCATCAACACGGGATTCATCTTCATCGGGGACGGCGACTACACGATTCTCAACGAAGGTGATGTGCCGCTGACGAGCGTCAGGGGAACCTTCAACCAGGGGATCGTGGTCACCGGAGATGGCACGACGACCATCTACAATGCGGCCGATGCGACCATCAACGCGGGCATTACGATCAACGGAGCTAGCCAGACGACGATCACGAACTACGGCACGATCCAGAACCGCACGGCGCTCGGCAGCGGCGACGACCTGATCACCAACTACGACGGCGGCACGATCAACGGGCTCACGACGCAGGCCGACGGCGACGACCGCTTCCTGATGATCGGCGGCATCGTCAACGGCGAGATCCAGCAGGGCGCCGGGGAGGACGAGTTTTCGCTTCAGGGAGGTTCGGTGCAGGCCTACCTACGGGCGGGCGAGGACGACGACCTGATGACCTGGACCGGCGGCCTGATCAGCGGGATCGACATGGAAACCGGCGACGACGTTGCCACGATCACAGGCCAGACCGACACCGAACTGCGCAACATCGAAATCAATGGCGGGCTGGGTGACGATAGCCTGACGTGGGAAGATACGCAGGGGTCCAACCCCGCGCGGCTCGTGAACTGGGAACTGATCAGCCTCGAGAACGGCTCGACGCTGACGATGAACACCAACCTGACGCTCGGCGACACCGGTACCGGCAGCGGAGAGCTGTTCATCGACCAGACGAGCACGCTGTTTTCCGGTGCCGGCGACCACGTGATCAGCCCGGCGGTCACCGGCCAGCTGGTCGATGTCGTCAACGCCGGACTGATCGACCTGACGGACGGCTCTCCGCGATCGAACGACAGCCTCAGGATTGTCGGCAACTACGTGGGCCAGGACGGCGAGCTGCGGATCCAGACCAGATTGGACACGGACAATTCCCCATCCGACAAGCTGATCATCGACGGCGGCTCGGGTACGGGATCGACCGGGATCGACGTGATCAACCTCGACGGCACGGGAGCGTTGACCACGGCGAACGGCATTCTCGTGGTCGAGGCGCTGAACGGCGGGACGACTTCGACGGGCGCATTCTCGCTTTCCCACCGCGTCGTTGCCGGTGCCTACGAGTACCTCCTGTTTCGCAGCGGCGATACCGACGACACCGAGGACAACTGGTATCTGCGCAGCCACGTCGATGATGGTGACGGGGACGGCGATGGCGACGGAGACGGAGACGGAGACGGGGACGGCGATGGCGATGGGGATGGTGATGGAGACGGGGACGGCGATGGCGATGGCGATGGAGACGGTGACGGCGATGGGGATGGCGATGGGGATGGCGACGGCGATGGTGACGGTGATGGTGACGGGGACGGGGATGGCGATGGGGACGGGGATGGCGATGGGGACGGTGACGGGGATGGCGACGGCGATGGCGATGGGGACGGGGACGGTGACGGGGATGGGGACGGTGACGGGGATGGCGATGGCGATGGGGACGGCGACGGCGATGGGGACGGCGACGGTGACGGCGATGGAAACAGCGGGGAAGCGCCGCTCTACCGCCCGGAGGTGCCGGTCGATGTCGCCGTTCCGGCGGCTGCGCGGGAATTGCTGCGCACGACGCTCGGCACGTTCCATGAACGTCACGGTGAGCAGGCCTGGGTTATCGACGAAGAGGCTCTGCAGGCGATCTGGACACGCGTCTTCGGCGAGCGCTACTCGCACTATGTCGGCGGCCGGGCCGAATCCGACATCGATGCGACGATCTGGGGCTTCCAGCTAGGAGCGCCCCTCTACATCAATCCGCATGACAGCGGGCAGACCGACATCCTCGGCATTTTCGCGGGCTACAGCCGGTCGAGTGCCGATGTCGACGGTTTCGACCTCGGGCAGCATGGCGACGATGCCGGCAGCTTCGACATCGACGCCTACAGCGTGGCGGGCTACTGGACCCACACCTGGCCCGGCAATGGCTATCTCGATGCCGTCCTGATGTATTCCTGGCTCGATGTGGAAACGAATTCGCACGGCTTCAGTTCGGACTTCGACGGTTCGGCGATTACCGCTTCGCTCGAGGCCGGCAAGATCTTTGCGCTGAACGATACCTGGGCGATCGAGCCGCAGGCCCAGATCATCTT
This sequence comes from Sinorhizobium sp. BG8, assembly GCF_016864555.1. NCBI lineage: Bacteria > Pseudomonadati > Pseudomonadota > Alphaproteobacteria > Hyphomicrobiales > Rhizobiaceae > Sinorhizobium > Sinorhizobium sp. BG8. Next base: position 2,618,060 of record NZ_CP044011.1, read on the forward strand.
CACCCATCAGAGCTTCGACGAGTTCACCGATCCGGGCGGCAAGGTCGACATCAACAGCGGCAATGCCGTCATCGGCCGCATCGGAGGGCGCCTGCAGGCGGAGTACAAGACCGATACGGGCACGGTGAAGCCGTTCCTCCTCACCAATCTGTGGCATTCGTTCACCTCGGGGGACACCGTCCACTTCAACGGTGACAGCTTCACCAGCGACGACAACACCACGACGCTCGAGCTGGGGGCGGGCATCACGGCTGATGTCAGCGACAATGTCCGCGTCTATGCCAATGCGTCCTACGAGTTCGGTCTCGGCGGTACCGATTTCGACAGCGTAGAAGGCAAGATCGGTCTCAGGATCAAATGGTAGCGGGATCGGACGGAAGCCGGCCGCAGCGCGTCCCGGCCCGCAAAGACACGGGACGCGGCTCATGGCCGCTGGATGCGGCGAGGTCAGGCCTTTCCGCTGGGACCTCGCCGGTGCTGGAGTTCGCCGCGTTCGGGCAGGGGATTTCGTGCAATTGCGACCTCTGAAGGCTGATCTTTCTGCCCTGCGCGATGCACTGCAGCCGCTTTCGGCGCGGGTACTTGCGGACAATTCCTCACACTTCGGCAGAACCTCGAAGATCGTGCTGTTCCTGTCGGCATCCAGCGTCGAAAGGCGCGCGATCTCGGCCTGCGGCACCGGAAACACGCTGGAGACCGCCTGGAAGGCGGCGGTCGGCAAACTTGGAAAGCTGCTGCCACGGGAAGAGGACTGGCGATGGGTGAAGGCCGATCTTGCCCACTCGATCCGTGCATGGTCGCCCGAGGCCCTCGTGTCGGAAATCGCCGAGACCCGCCGCAACTTCTTCCGGCGCGGGATCGCCTTCGATCCGAATTTCAACATGGCCTTCATGGAACAGGAGCTGAACGGGATCGGCGGGATCAGCTTCGATGGCGAGAAGCGGCTGATCCTGCGCTTCGACCGCATCAACCGCTACCTCAAGTCCTCGCGCAAACTTGCGCCGCTTTCGCCTGACGTCGGTGGGCGCGAAGCATGGTACACCTTCGAGACATCAGGGGTCTTCCGCGACAGGACGCGTCCGGACGAACCGGTCCGGACCCTGATCAGCGGAGGATACGGGAACGGAATCCGGGCCGAGCCAACCGCTGCGCACGACCTGCGGAACCTGGTCGAGAGCGCCGGCCTCTACCTCGCTCGCCAGCTCCGCGCCGACGGCTCGTTCGAGTACGGCTATTTCCCGGTCGGGCAGGAGCCGATCGGCACCTACAACATCCTGCGTCACAGCAGCACGCTCTACTCGATGCTGGAGGCGTGGGAGGCAACGGGCAATCGTGAAATCGCAGCCGGGGTGGAGAAGGGGCTCGACTATGTAGTCCGCGAAGCCTTGCGCCCCGCCGGCGATCGCGCGGTGGTGGTCGACCATGCCAACAAGGGCGAGATCAGGCTCGGCGCCCAGGCCGCCTTCATCCTCGCGGTCGCGAAATACACCGGGCTCACCGGGGACGACCGCTATCTCGATGCAGCGCGCCGGGTCGCCGGCGCGATCGTCGATCGCTTCCTCGATTCCTCGACCGGCGGGTTCGTTCATGTGCTCGACGGAAGCGACCTGACGGTCAAGGAGGCCTTCCGCATCATCTTCTACGATGGGGAGGCGGTGCTGGCGCTCCTGCGCCTCCATGAACTCGATTCAAATCCGCTGTGGCTGGAAAAGGCAAAACTGGCCTTCGACAATTTCGTCCGCACGGATCACTGGAAGCATTTCGACCACTGGCTCGCCTATTGCTCCAACGAGATCACCCGCTACCTGCCGCAACCCCAGTATTTCGAGTTCGGCCTGAAGAATGCCTTCGGCAATCTCGACTTCATCTACCATCGCGACACTGCCTATCCGACCTTTCTGGAACTGCTGATGGCGAGCTGGAAAATGATTGGGCGGATGCGCGAGAGCGGCCTGGACATCCGTGAGGATGCACACCCCGCCCTTCTGGCGGCGATCCACCACCGCGCGGAGCACCTGCGCTACAGCCGCTTCTATCCCGAAATGGCGATGTACTTCCTGAAGCCCGGATCAATCGCCGGAAGCTTCTTCATCCGCCACCATGCCTTCCGCGTGCGGATCGACGACGTCGAGCATTTCATCTCCGGCTATTGCCTCTATGCCGCCGCTTTCGGCCACATCGGCGCCGGTGGAGATCGCGTCTTGCCGGAGCGCGCCTGAGAGCGTCTATCCGAACGCGACCTCGAGGTTCTGGCGATCCTGAGAGATCACCTGGCATTTGGTTTCCAGACCTTCGCCCTTGATGGCGAGGATGAACTCGGGAGGAATTCCTGCCGAACTGGATACGGAAAGACCCGCGCCATCGGCGCCGAGGGACTTGATGGTGCAGTCAAGGGTCGAGCGCCGATCGTTGAAGATGATCGAACCTGCCTTCAGGACGCGCCGGCGGGACCCCATCTTGTGATCGGCACGGATCGCGTTCCAGGAAATGCACTGGTTCCGCCCGTTGTGCTTGGCCTGATACATCGCGGCATCGGCCTGGGCCAGCATCGTCTCGATGTCCTTGGTGACGATCGACAGCGCCGACACGCCGAAGCTCGCCGTCACGTTCAGCGAGCCATAGCTGCCATGGACAGGCTGCGACGAAATCGCAGCCCGCACTTTCTCGGCGACCGTGAGTGCGCCCCTCGTGTCGAGATGCGGAAGGATGATGACGAACTCTTCGCCGCCGAAACGGCCGAACAGGTCGCCAGCCCTAAGCACACTCCTGCAGGTTGCCGCGACCGCCTGGAGAACCTCGTCACCGGCCGCATGGCCATAGGTGTCGTTGACCCTCTTGAAATGGTCGATGTCGAGGACGATGCAAGACAGATCGTGCTGGTGCCGCAGCGCGACGGAGATCAGGCCGTCGGCCTCCTGCTTCAGGGTGCGCCGCGTCAGCGCTTCGGTCAGGCTGTCGGTCGTCGCCAGTTTCAGAAGCTGGATCCGGTCCATCGCCACACCCGCCAGTTCCTCAAGGATCAGGAGATCCTTGTTCCCGAAGGTCCTCGGCCTGCGATCGATCGCGCAGACCGTCCCGACGGTGTGCCCGTCCTTCGTCTTCAGGGGAACGCCCGCATAGAAGCGGATATGGCTTTCGCCGGTGACAGCGGGATGCTGCGCAAACTGCGGGTCCCGGGTGGTATCGTGCACGATGATCGGCTCCTCGCCGTCGACCACGAATCGGCAGAAACTGTCCCTTCGCGGAACCTCGTCGGCTGAAAGCCCGGAGCACGCCTGGTACCATTGACGGTGCGCGTCGATCAACGACACGAGCCCGATCTCGATCGTGAAGATCTCCTTGATCAGCCGCACGATCCGCTCGAAGCCCTCGTCTCTCGGGGTATCGAGGAGGTCAAGCTCTTCGAGCGCGGCCAGACGATCGATTTCCCGCCTTTTCGCGTCTGCTGACGATTTGCCGAATGGCGTTGCCACTACCAATGGTGCCTTCCTCCTCAAAGCGGCCGGAACAATGATGGGTCTCATACAATGGTGAAGGAATTCAATACGCTTGCCGCACCAATTCGCTCAATTCCTTGACTGCTGCGCCGGCCGGTCGCCGGGGTGGGGTGAGGGCGGCGCAATTCGTCGCGCCTCTGTCATTGCCCGGAACAATCACGAGTTGCCAAAAGCAGTCGAATGTCACAAGCTTGCTGCCATGCGGCCATAGGATCTCGCCAGCCGGAGCAGATTGCGGAACATGACAACTGCCTCTTCCCTCGAGCCTACAAACCATGGCGTCGCCAGCATCTGCCGGGGGTGCTGGGATCAGATGCGCGTGCCCATCCCAATCCGTGGTGCGCTCGCGCTTCCCTTCCGCGCGTTCGGCATCACCCGCAGCAAGATGAATCCGAACATCTGCACGATCTGCGAACGCTCCTTTCGATACGTCAAGAAACAGCGCCATATCACCGCGAGGGCAACGATCCTGTTTGCCGACATGAGGGGGTTCACCGTCCTGTCGGAGAGGATCGAAGCGGTCAGGCTCAGCGAGATCGTCAGTCTGTTCCAGGATCGGTGCGCCCAGGCGATCTGGGCTCACGACGGGATCGTCAACAAGCAGATGGGCGACGGCCTGATGGCGATCTTCAACTTTCCGATCGCGATAAAGGACCACGCAACAGCCGCCATCCTGGCGGCGATCGACATACAGCGAAACTGCTCCGCAGCGCTCGACGCCCTGAACGCGAGCCTCGGCGGCTTGCCGGGCCAGGTGCCCGGCGTCGGCATCGGCATCCATACGGGCGATGTCGAGATCGGCGAGTTTTCGAGCTTTCGAAGCGATTTCACCGCAATCGGCGGTGCGGTCAATCTGGCCGCAAGACTCGAATCCCAGGCAGGCGCGGGCGAGATCCTGGTATCGGCAGCCAGTGCGGCCGAGGCTCCGGGCCTCGTTGCCGATACCGAAGCGCGCCTGCTTTCGCTGAAGGGCATAGAACAACCCGTTGAGGCGAGGGTGCTTGTGAAGAGCTGATCGGGATCCGGCGGAAGGACGAGGGCAGGATGGGGGGAGAATTGCTTTCGGTTCCGGAACAAGGGTTTGCGTCAAGACAGGGAAGTACAGCGTGAAGGGTGGGCCCGAACAACGTGGCACGCCTCCGTCGCTGTCCGGCGTTGCATCGGGTGGAACTGCAAGAAGGAGAGCAGGCAATGATCCGCATGGGCAAAAAGTACAGCCATTTGATCCACGGTCTCGGCTGCGGCTGCCTCTCGCCCGAGGTCCAGCAGGCATCGCGTCGGCTGGATGATCTCACGCGAAGGGGGCTCCTGGCCGGCATGGGTGCGGCCGTGTTTGCCGCCGGCAGCCCGCGGCTCGGCCTCGCGCAGTCCTCATCCCCCACGCCTAAGATCCTTTTTAGGCAGGCGAGGCTCTTCGACGGTACATCCTCTACGCTTCGGCCGAACGTACAGTTGCTGGTCGAGGGAAACAGGATCGTTTCCATCGACACGACGAACAACCCGCCGCCGGCCGACGCGACGGTGATCGACTGCGCGGATCGCGTCCTCATCCCGGGCCTGATCGACGTGCACTGGCACACGCTCTTTGCGGCGGTTCCCGCGCTCGTCGCCTCGACGGGCGAACCCGGTTTGATCTTCACGGCATCGACGGCAGAAGCCGAGCGCACGCTTCTTCGCGGCTTCACCACGGTGCGCGATCTCGGCGGGCCGGTCTTCACCTTCAAGCAGGCGGTCGACAACGGCACGATACCGGGTCCGCGCATCTATCCCTCCGGCGCCTTCATCACGACGTCGGGCGGCCACGGCGATCTGCGCATGCTCTCGGAGATCCCGCGAAGCCCCGGTGAGCTCAGCAGTGTCGAGGAGTTCGGAGGCGCGATGATCGCCGACAGCATCGGCGAGGTACAGCTTCGCGTTCGCGAACAGTTGCTGCAGGGCGCCTCACAGGTCAAGATCGTCGGCGGCGGAGGCGTTTCGTCGCCGCGAAGCCCCCTCGACATGACGACGTTCAGCCTCGAGGATCTCACTGCCGCAGTCGCAGTGGCCAAGGACTGGAACACCTATGCGACCGTCCATGCCTATACCCCGCGGACCATCCAGCGCGCCCTGGCCGCGGGTGCCGCCTGCATCGAGCACGCGCATCTGATGGATGAGGAGACGGCAAAGCTCATCGCCGACAAGGGGGTGTGGCTCAGCATCCAGCCGTTCCTCTCGGTGGAGGACTCGGTGCCTCTGACGGGACCGTCCGCAGAGAGGCTGCACCAGGTATTTGCAGGCACGCTTGTCGCTTACGAGCTTGCGCGCAAGTACAACATCAAGACCGCCTGGGGCTCGGACATGCTGTTTTCGCCCGAGATGACCGCGCGCCAGGGAACGATGCTGACGCATCTCTCCCGCTGGTACACCAATGCCGAAGTGCTGCGGGCCGCGACCTCGACCAATGCGGAACTCCTGGCGCTCTCCGGCCCGCGCAACCCCTATCCGGGCAAGCTCGGTGTGCTGGAGGCAGGTGCATTTGCGGACATGCTCGTCGTCGACGGAAATCCCCTTGATGACATCAACCTCCTCAACGACCCCGACAAGAGCCTCGCGGTCATCATGAAGGACGGCAGGATCTACAAGAACACGCTGGGCACGTAGGGTTTGGCGACAGGCCCTCGCATCAGGCTGAGGAGATCTGAGGGGATCGATTGAAAGCGGGAGCGCTGTTCAATGCACGCGCAATGCATGGGGGCGAACGCGGCTGCATTTCCGCTTCTGGGCCGGGAGCGGACATCGTTTCCGTGGTCGAGTATGGGCATCGGACCACCTGTCAGAAAGCCGATTAAGGTCGACATCGGGAGTTGCGATAGGCTGCCGTTCCTCCGAGTTGCTCCTGCTCTTCGCGGGTAGCCGCGCCTGCGGCGAAATTTTTACACGATCGCCATCCGTTCAAACCGCCAAGAGCAATTTTGCCTGTTGGTATCGCGCCATGCCCAGGGACAGGATGACCAACGATTGCCAGACCTGTGGCCAAACAGTCGGTCTCAAAACCGTGCGGACAGCTCGGACGAATGTCCGATATTGACATTTATAAGCAACTTGTATACAAGATGTCTATGATATTCGGCGATGGTTCAAGTGGTGCCGCCTCCAGTCAGCGCCCCGAAGCTGCGCAAGACATCGTCTATGCCTGGTTGAAACAACATGTGCTGACTTTACCACGCCATGAGACAACGTTTTTGACGGAATCGCAGGTCTGTCGGGAAACAGGTGTGTCGCGAACCCCCGTCAGAGAAGCTTTCTTGAGACTTGAGGCAGACGGTCTGCTGAAAATTCTGCCGAAGAAGGGGGCGTATATCTCGCCGATCACCGACGCGGAGGTGGTCTCAATCATGCAGGCGCGCCGTTTGGTGGAGGAGTGGTGTGCGCAGCAAGCGAGCCGCTTGGGCGTTGCGGTGGCTGACGAACTGGACCGATTGATCGCCTTGCAGGAACAGGTTCGAAACGATCCTGTCGCCTTCATAGAGAGCGATCGGGAGTTCCATCGTACGATCGTGAGGGCCGCGGGAAACCCGATACTCGTGGTGTTCTATGAGAGCCTTCGTGATAGGCAGGTGCGCATGGGCGTGCATGCGATCTCTGTCGGCAGCCGTATTGATGAAGTGCTGGTCGAACACAGGGCGATCGCGCAGGCCATCCGTGAATCAGCGGCAGATCGGGCGGTCGCCGCGGTGGGCACGCATTTGGAACTGACACTCGCGGCGCTGCGAGCGCCTGTGTTCGGCGATTGGTCGTCGAACCTGCAGGCAGGATAGCGTCGGACTCGACACCACCATGGAAACTCAAATTGCAGGAATGGGCATCGGATAGATCAAATCGACATTGAGGGGCCGGACATGGAACCAGTCTTTGACGTAATTGCATTCAGGCAGGCGTTAGGGCAGTTCCCAACCGGAGTATGCGTGGTCACGAGCGTGATCGGCATGGATAAACTCGGTGTGACGATAAGCTCCTTCAATTCGCTTTCGCTTGATCCACCGTTGATCCTGTTCAGTATCGATCATCGTGCTGCCAGCCTCCCCCTGTGGCGGAAGGCGAAAGGCTATACGATCAACGTCCTGTCCGAAAATCAGGCGGATGTGTCGAGCCGCTTCTCTCGGCCCCTGACCAACAAATGGGAAGGCATCGCCTGCCAGTTAGAGGCGGGGCACGGCCTCGTGCTGCCCGGCGCTGCGGCGCTGTTTCATTGCGCGCGCTGGGCCGTGCACGAAGGCGGCGACCATTTGCTGTTCATCGGCAGGGTAAAGTCGTTTCTGTCGTTCCGCGATCGCCGGCCACTTGTGTTCATCGGGGACGATATGCTGCCCTGGAGTCCGGAGTGAGCGACGAAACGTCCTGGCCACTGGCCATCCACTACTGAGGGAAAAGTCATGCTGAAAACAGGTTCGCAGCATACAGAGACCCTACGCGACGGCAGGCAGGTATATATCAATGGCCAGCTTGCGGGTGATGTGACGACACATCCGGCCTTTCGCGAAACCATTCGCTCCGTCGGACGGCTCTACGATTTCCAGAGTGCAGATGAGAACCGATCACTCATGACATTCGACATGGAGGAGACCGGCGATCGCGCGAGCCGCATCTGGCAGATGCCGAAGACCTATGCCGAACTCGTGGAGCGCCGCAAGGCACTCGAGGCCTGGGCAACATTGCATTGCGGCTTTCTAGGTCGGGCCCCGGACCACGTCGCCTCCTGTCTTGTCGGCATGATGATGGGTGCCGAGATATTTCACGATCATGATCCGCAGCGCGCCGCAGCGTTGGCAGACTATTATCGCCACGCCCGCGACAACGACCTTTACCTGACATATGTGATCATTAACCCGCAGGCAGACCGCTCCAAGGCTGCGAGCCAGCAACAGGACCGCACCTTGACGGCGGGCGTCGTCGACCAGGACCAGGAAGGCCTGACGATACGCGGCGCGAAGATGCTGGCAACCGGCAGCATCATGGCAAACGAGGTCCTGGTCACCTGCATCCAGCCGCTCACTGAGGGCGATGAGCCCTATGCGGTCTCCTTTGCCGTCCCGATGAATGCGCGCGGGTTGAGGATCATGTCGCGCAAATCCTATGAGGAGTACGCGACAAGCGTCTTTGACAGTCCGCTCTCCAGCCGCTTCGACGAGAACGATGCAATTCTCTATTTCGACGATGTCAAAGTGACTTGGGACCGGGTCTTCATCAATCAGGACATCCGCATGTGTCAGCGGCAGTTCCATGCAACGCCCGCCCATGTCATGCAGAACTATCAGGCGCAGATCCGCTTGATGGTGAAGATGCGCTTCCAACTGGGACTGGCGCACCGCATCGCGGAAACCAACGGCATCGTCAGTTTCCCGCAGGTGCGCGAGACGCTTGGTCTCCTTGCCGCACAGACCGCGATGGTCGACGCACTCGTGCAGGCCATGGAAGTCAAGGGGCAGGCCCATGGCAAGTATTTCGTTCCGGATGCCCACACCCTCTATTCGGCGCAGGTGCTCACCCAGAAGCTTTACCCTGAGGTCATTTCGGCGCTCAGGGAGTTGGCAGGCGGCGGGCTGATAATGCTGCCCTCGAGCGTCGATGACTTCGCTGATCCGCAGTTGAGGGCCATGATCGAGAAAACACAGCAATCGCCTGCCACGAGCGGCGAAGGCAGGGTCAAGCTTTTCAAACTCGCCTGGGACGCGATAGGCTCCGAATTCGCCTCCAGGCATACCCAGTACGAGATGTTCTACGCGGGTGCGAACTTCGTCACCAAGAACCACAGTTATCGCACATGCGACTGGGACGCGCGCACCAGGCTGGTCGACCAGATGCTCGACTCCTACACGCTCGACGGCGCGCTTCGCACCAACAAGGCGGCGGCGGCATGAGCGCGTTTCGGTCCATGTTCAAGGATCACAAGGAATTCCACCGGGTGGATATGGAGGAGGGCTGGCAAGTTCCGCCAGGCTATCCCCCTGGCATCGAGCAGAAAATCCTGGCGGGACGGCTCGACGAAGCGAACCGTGAAGGCAACCGCACGAGATTGCTGCGTTTCCTGCCGGAGGCGCATACCGACAAACCATTCGTGCACGACTATTGGGAAGAGGTCTATCTGGTGGAAGGCGATCTCGTCGTCGGCGATCCATCTACCGGAACCACGTCGTTTCCGGCTCACACCTATGCCTGCCGTCCCCCGGGCGTCCTTCATGGACCGTTCAGGTCCGAGACGGGCTGCCTGCTGCTGGAGATCCACTACTATGACCAGCGTCCCGGCGGACATGACTGAAGTGTGCCCGCGCATGAAATACGTTCACGGATCAGCACCGGTGCCGCCACCCCTTACAGAAGCGGGCTTGGAGTTGTCGCAGGTATAGTGGAGGAGTTGGCAGCTTTTGGCGGCCAGAACCGGATATCATTTCCGGTTCAAACCTAGGTTTTCGTGGCGAGTAGGCCATGATCCCGACCACCCTCTGCCAATGTCCGCAGTCGTCGCTTAGCCGTCGTTAACACGGTCCTTCAAGCGCGATGTCGCGAAGTCGAGGAAAACCCTGACCTTCTGCGGTATCCGCCCTCGGGAAGGGTATATGACGCTGGCGGGCCACGGGTCGGGTTCGTAGTCGTCAAGAACCGTTGTCAGCATGCCCCGTGCAATGGCTTCTCGCGCCTGGTAGGAAAGGACACGGGTCAAGCCCAACCCCGCAATCGCAGCGTCAATTGCGGCCTCGGCTGTGTTGACGACAAGTCGGGAGTGGATTGGTATGCTTTCCACCGATTGACCAGTCGTGAAGGACCAGTTCTCGGTCGACGTGATGCCCTCGAAGCTGATGCAATCATGTCCTGGCAGGTCCGTCGGCTGTGAGGGCGCTCCCCGTCCCTCGATGTAGTGAGGGCTTCCGCAAACGATGCGCCTGATCGTTCCAATGTTGCGGAACACGAGACTGCTGTCTGGCAGCTTGCCGATGCGAACAGCGAGATCCACATGCTCTTCCGGCAGGTCGACAAGCCGATCCGATTGGATCAAGCGCACATTGATTTCCGGATAGGTCTTCAAGAACTCGGCGATGACAGGCAATACGTGCAGGCGGCCAAACACGATCGGCGCAGTGATGGTGAGATTGCCTCTCGGCGCGCGAAACTCACCTCCGGCAGTGCGTTCGGCTTCTGCCACGTCTTCCAGAATACGACGGCAGGAGGATACGTAATCTGTACCCGTCTCCGTAAGAATCAGGCCTCGACCCGCCCGTTGGAAAAGGCGCGCTTCAAGGTGCGTCTCCAGTTCGGAGATTTTTCGGCTGACAGTCGCCAGCGGCAGGCCGAGCTTGCGCGACGCAGCCGTCAGGCTTCCCGCATCTACTGCCGCGATCAAGATCGACATTGCTTCCAGACGATCAGCCATGCTTCCAAAAATCGAGAGAATGATTTTCGATTTTACAGGATAGTCGCGAAATTCGGAAGGACCTAAATTCCGTCATCGACAGGCACGGAAGGAAATCCAATGCTCCGCTTTGCAATTCGCACCACCATTGAAGCCGCTTCGCCTGCATCACAGCCGCTTCCGAGCTGAGCTTAGGGCAATTCCATCAGGCGTGACTTGAGACGATCGGGGTGTAGAACCATGTACGAGACCGATTCCAATTATTCCAGTGACGTCGCCTTTACCTCTGCGGTGAAGGCGATACAGACGCGCAAGGGATCAAGGCCGTCCTATTCGAGGATGGAAACTGGCGGTTCCTGGCAGACGACGATCACCAAGGAGCTCGCCGCTTTCATCGAAAGCCGGACAACTGTCTTTCTGGCAACAGCGAACGCGGCGGGGCAGCCTTACATTCAGCATCGCGGTGGGCCTGCCGGGTTCCTGAAAGTCCTTGACGACAAGACAATAGGATTTGCCGATTTCGCAGGAAATCGACAGTACATCACCCAGGGAAACCTCTCGGAAAACCACAAGGCGCATCTCTTCCTGATGGACTACGCTCATCGGCAGCGCGTCAAGATTTGGGGCGAGGCTCGCGTGGTCGAGGGCGACGACGATCTGACCGCTCGGCTATTCCCCGAGGGGTATCGTGCTCGGGCGGAGCAGGCGATCCTTTTTTCCGTCACAGCATGGGATGCGAACTGCCCTCAGCACATACCGCAGATGTTTGATGCCGCGGCAGTTCAGTCAGCCTTGGCTGAGAAGGATCGGAGGATCACCGAACTCGAAAGGGAAATCGCACGATTGAGTGGGGCGTGAGCACAAGGCCGCCTGGGGTTATTCACGTCCGCCTGTCCGCAGTTGGCGCAACGCGGTCATGGACAATCGGCCGAACCCGAGGTGCGAGGCTGATCAGGCGAAGATTGGCGACCGCCACAGGGTGCGGATGCCGATGATCGGTCTTGGCCCAAAGCGGTCATCCGTGCCCCGCATTCCGCGCGAGGCGCCATGCCAGGAAAATGCCAATAGATAAACAATGCGCAACTAAAACCGCCGAAGTTGATCATTTCGGCGTGAGCCTCATTAGTCTTGCGTTCTGGCTGTCTTCAAGAGGCCAAATCGAGCCGTCTTTCACGATGGTAACATCGCGGATTCTGGCACCAACATCGCAACGATCTGTTCGGCGAACGTTTTCTACGCCGTCGAAATGGACCCTTATCAAGCCTCTGCCAGCTAGCGCGCCGATGAGAGCGGTGCCCTCCCAAACTGGAACAAGTCGCCCGGTATAGAATTCCAGTCCGACGGGCGCGGTGACCGGTGTCCAGTAAATGACGGGAGCTTCGAATTCCGGATGGGGCTTGTGATCGGGAATTTCGGAGCCGTCGGCAATGCCCGATTTGTTTTCCGTGTAGACAAATCCACGGCCTATTCCTGATCCGACACATAGTTTCACATTGTGATGTCACGTCTTCAGAGCATCAGACGTGACATCGTGAGCAGTTGTGGGTTACTGCGTCCTGGTGGCGAGCGCCTTCACGATTGCCTCGGCGAATGCCTTGGCCGACGCTGGGTTCTGGCCCGTGATAAGACGGTCATCGACAACAACCTTGTTTTCGAAAATCGGCGCTTCTTTGAATGTCGCACCTGCGTTCTTCAGCGCGCCCTCAAGCTCAAAAGGAACGATCTTGTCATACTGGCGGGAAGCTTCCTCTTCTGCCGTGAAGCCTGTGAGCTGGCGCCCCTTGATCAGGCTTTCGCCATTGCTCAGCTTGACGTTCAGAAGACCTGCCGGACCATGGCAGACTGCGCTGACGATGCCGTTGCTCTCGTAGATCTTCCTGACAATATCCTGCAGATTGGTATCGTTGACAAAATCCCACATTGGGCCGTGGCCGCCGACGAGTTGGACAGCCGCATACTGCGAGGCGTCGATGTCAGAAAGCTTGATCGAATTGGCGATCTTGTTTCGGTGATCCGGATTGGTCCAGAATGCGAGTGTCGCAGGATCCTTTAGATCGAATCCATCAAAAGGCGATAGGCCGCCCTTAGGACTTGCGATGTCGAAATCGATACCAGCTTCATCAAACACTTCTACGGGATGCGTTAGCTCGGGGAACCAGTAGCCACCGACGAGTTCGGGTGTTTTCTTGTCCAGGCTGGACACGACGATCAGAATTTTTTTCTTCGCAGTTTCAGTCGTCTGCGCGAAAGAGTGGACAGGCAACGCGACAAAGGTGGCGATGGCGACGCAGATACCAGCGACATGGTTTAAGAGAGACATATCCGTTCCTCAACTTGTTGATACGCTCTCCATATGTTCAGCTTCGATTAAAAACATAAGTGCCATGCTTCTATATGGATTGTTTAGAAAACCATCGTTATCTATCTGCCGCGCCATGTGAGGTGGCCTGCGAAAATTGTGTGGCTGGATAGATGAGATGACGCGTCACGATGCATTCGACGGACTGTCGGAGTTTCTAGCAATCGCAAAACATAGAAGTATTCGTAAGGCTGCATTGGAGCTTGGCGTGACGCCAGGTGCGATCAGCCAGGCGTTGCAAAAGCTGGAACGCAGGCTTTCGACTCCTTTGTTTCATCGCACAACCAGAAAGATATCACTAACAGAAGCAGGTGAAGGGCTTCTGGCGAAGATAGGCCCGGCCGCTCATTTGATTGAGGCAAGCTTTGAGGAGACGCTTCAGTCTTCAAGCGAACCGTCCGGGACGCTTCGTCTTATCGTGGAGAGGCTTGCTATTCCGCACGTCATGGAGCCCGTGATGCCCCTGTTCAGAGAAGCTTGGCCGCTGGTGAATGTCGACGTAACTGTCAGTAATCAGCATCACGATTTTGTTGCGCAAGGTTATGATGCAGGCATCTTGCTCGGATCCTATGTCGCGCAGGAAATGATCGCTATCAGGCTGTCACCACCGTTCAGTTGGGCAGTTTTCGGTTCTCCGGAGTATTTCAGATCGCACGGGAAGCCTCGAACACTTGGCGAGCTAACGCAGCACCGATGCATTCGATTTCGACGCCCGGAAAAAGGAGACATCTATAGGTGGGAGTTTCTCGACCAGGGTCAGACCGTGCGCTTGGAACCGAATGGACCCATCACGGTGAACGATGGGGAACTCATGCGGCAATTCGCCTGCCAGGGGCAAGGCCTCATATATTCGTCAACATTCCATACGTCGCGCGAGCTCGCTCAGGGCTTGCTCGAACCTGCCTTGCTTAATTACTCTCCCGGCGGCGACGGCCTCTTCCTCTATTTTACCAAGGCCGCCCAGGGTCAGCCAAAGTTGCGAGCGTTCATTGATGCTTGCTCGAAACTACGCAAGCAGTCCAAAGCAGGGACTTGATGCATAGCTAACTCCTACCTTAGGCGGTAACGCCTTCAGCCCTGCCTCGCAATGGTATCATTCTGATCGACCCCCGAGTTTAGGCTAAGGATACATCAACGGGTGCGTTGCAGATTTAGGTCACAGTTTGTGAGCTGTTGATAAGGCGGCTGAAGCTAACCAAACTGTTCAGCCCTGCTGAAAGGTCAACGAAACCTTAGACTCTTGCCCTGGCAGAAGGTCGGCGCCCACTTTGTATTCAATGCCGCATAGTCTCTTGAGCGGACATCCGCCTCTGGCGCAAGGCGCTCGTACCGGCAGGCTCCCGCGCGAGGCGATAAATCTGGCACCGGCGTGCGAACAAGTGTAGCTTCAGGAGGATGAGAGGCCGGGAATGTTCCGGCCCCAGACCAACGCAATAGCGAGGCCTTCTACACCTTCGGAGAGGTGGTTATGGAAGCATTTCGCGCGGAACGGCGGCTGGTTGCAGTTCTTGCCGTCGACATTGTTGGTTATTCGCGCCTCATCGAAGCCGACGAGGCCCGGACGCTGTCAGCAATCAAGGCGTGGCGTTCAGAAATCTTCGATCCCCTTATGAAGGAGTACCACGGACGCATCGTGAAACTCATGGGCGATGGTGCGATCGTGGAATTCGGTTCCGTCGTCGACGCCGTTTCTTGCGCAGTCGCGTCACAGATCAGGAACGCTTCACGCCAGGTGGGTGTCGCACCCCAGCACGGACTTCTTTTCCGCATGGGCATCAATCTCGGCGATGTCGTCGTCGATGGGGACGATCTGCTGGGCGACGGCGTCAATGTCGCGGCACGCCTTGAGCAGATCTGCGAACCAGGCGGGCTTTTCGTATCCGGCACTGCCTTCGATCATTTGCAGGGCAACTTCGAGCTGCCGCTGGAATTCATCGGCGAGCAGCATGTGAAGAACATCATGCGGCCCGTCCGTGTCTACCGGGTGAGGTTCGAGGGAAGCAAGCGGCTTTCGCGCTTCAACGTGGAAAGCCTTCGCAGGTGGGGAATTCCGGCTGCCCTGGTTCTCCTGCTTCTGATCGGCGCGCCTGCAGTCTGGCTGGCCGGGAGGCAGGAGAGTGCCGACGCGACGTCCGCCGCAGAGACGGCCTTGCCGCTGCCCGAAACGCCATCGATCGCCGTTCTGCCATTCGACAATCTCAGTTCCGATGCGGGGCAGGGCTATTTCGCCGACGGAATGACCGACGACCTGATCACGGAACTCTCGAAACTGTCGGGCATCTTCGTGATCGCGCGCAATTCGACCTTCACCTACAAGGGCAAACCCACGAAGGTGCAGCAGGTGGCCGAGGAGCTGGGCGTCCATTACGTCCTGGAGGGAAGCGTGCGCCGCGAGGGGGACCATGTCCGGGTCAATGCCCAGTTGATTGACGCGGTCGACGGGCACCATCTCTGGGCCGAGCGTTATGACGGTGAAATGAGCAGCGTGTTCGGGCTGCAGGACAGGGTGATAAAACAGATCGTGTCCACGCTCTCCGTGAAGTTGACGAGTGCCGAGCAGAAGGTGGCGGCGGTACCGGAAACGACGAACCCGCAGGCATACGATACCTTGCTGCGAGGCTGGGAGCATCTTCGCCGGGACAGCGAGACCGGAAGGATTGCGGCCACCGACTTCTTCCAGAGGGCTATTGTGCTCGATCCGAACTATAGCCGCGCCTATGCGTCACTGGCGGCGGCAAACTGGAGGACCGGCGTTTCATCCGGGGATTTTACCCGCAGAGAGAACGCCTCCAGAAACCTGACCAGAAACCTCGCAAAGGCCATGGAAAATCCGACGCCGCTTGCCTATGCGATATCGGCGCAGGTGCTTGCCCAGCAGGGGCGCTATGGCGACGCATTCGCTGCCATTGACCGGGCGATGAAGCTTGCGCCGAATGATCCCGACAACCATGTCAGCATGGCCCGGGTGCTGAACGCGACGGGACACGCGGCGGAAGCGGAACAGCAGGTCCGCCTGGCGATGAGGTTCGATCCCCATCCCTCGCTGGCAACGCTGCGCATGCTCGCGGTCTCGTTCTTCTCGCAGGGAAAATATGACGAGGCCATCGACACTTTTGAACGCGTGATCGAAAAGAGGTCCGATCGACTGGCAGATTACGCCACTCTGATATCGAGCTATGGACACCTCGGACGCACTGACGGCATTCAGGCGTTGATCGACCAGTACAACAAGTGGGCCACGGTCTACGTCGGCGATACGCTCACCGTTCAGGAAAGTGCATATGATTGGTATGGTAGCGTGCTCAACTACCATAGGCCCTACATCACGTTGATGCAGGAGGGACTTCGCAAGGCCGGGGTGCCCGAAGGGGCCGGAACAGACCTCGCCTTTGACGACTACGTCAAGTTCATGACGCTGACGAAAGGCGAACTCAGTGTCGACAGAACGATAAAGATCGATGTCGCGGAGGCGAGGGCGCTCTTGGCCCGCGGCGTGCCGTTCATCGATGTCCGCGCGCCGCTGAACTATGACGATGGCCATCTCCCCAAGGCCGTCAACCTTTCGCTCATCACCGGCCTCTCGAAGGAAAGCCTTGCCCAGGTGGCGGCCAAGGAAGACGAAGTCGCGTTCTACGGTCAGGGAAAGCATTCCGCCTATGCCGCCTATGCCTGCGCCAAGGCGATCGCCTGGGGTTACACGCGCATCTACTATTTTGCCGGCGGATACATGGAGTGGACTGACGAGGGGTATCCGCTCGTGATCGAGGTCAAGAGGTAGCTTGGGCAGGAACTGCCACATGCGGCCCCAAGGGTTGCCGGTGCCGGCATTGCCGAAACACCGAAGCAAGTGCGCGGGTCGGCTGATATTGAGACTGCAGTCTTGGGGTTACAGGCTTTGCATTGCCATCTCGGCATGTTTTCGGAAGGGGGCGAGACAGATGAGCATCAGCGGTCTATTGCATAGTGAGGAGGACACAGCAACCGCTCAAATGCAAGCTTTGCAGGACCGGTTGACCGAAACCAAGAAAACAATAACGCGTCAGAACAGCATGCGACGTGCTCTTTATCGATTTGCTGGACTGATCTTCTTGAGCACATGCACTTGGTTGGCGTGGACTATTCTTAACATGGACGTGCTTCATGAACCCATCTGGGGATTTTCCACGAAGCAAAGCAACATAATTACAGTGTTGGGCATCACATATTCGTTCTTCATTGTACTGTCGGCGTTGTTGTACTCGGACCGCGGGCGCGAGCTCGACGCCAAGGATCTTGAAGACGAAATTGACCTTCGACAGATGGGGGCAGCTTCACTGGAGCAGAAGGCGCACAAGCTTCTGAGAATTCAACAAAACCAACTGTCGCGATATTTGGAGCTCATCCTTCAGCAAAGCCGCGGCATCTTTTTTGTTGGCATTGGCGCGATGGTGGCGGGGGTAGCCGTAGTTGTACTCACCATCTGGCAAACCAGGACCATGGGTCCGGAGGCTGACGTCTGGCAAAAAGCAATAGTTGCGGTCGTAGGTTCGATCGGCGCAATCATGACGAATTTTGTTGCGGCGATATACCTGAAGATGTTTTCCAACATCGGTTCGGCGGTGCAGAAATCTATCAGCTCGCTTAGTCAAAGCACCAACTTGAATTTCGCAAATGTTCTGATCGCAAACATTACCACCGAAGAAGCTCGCAACGAGACTTTGAAGGCGATTGCGGAGGCAATCAGCAAGCCCAACCAGAGCTAGCGATATCTTCTCTGGGCCAGAGTCGCCGTGCGGCCTCTGCCGCCGCATGCCCGGAGTTGAGTGAAGAGCGGAAGAGGTCGTTATCCCCTTTGAGGACCGCAAACGGCGCCAGACGGATAGTCTCCAAATAGAGGCAAGCCGGTTCCGCCCGGTTCGCACCGCCTATGGCACATATTGCAGCATGATCTGCGAGTGCAGCATTGGCGCCTCGGCTCCGAAATAGGTCTCGAGCAGCGGCAGGAAATCGTCCGACAGGTAGAATTCCGTCAGCGCGCGGTCCGCCAACAGGCGGAAGTCGGCGTCGTCGCGGCGCAACGCAATCGCATAGGGTTCATGCGTGAACAGGCGATCGCCGACTTCGAGCGAGGAAGGATCGCGCGCCCGCTTGGCGAGACTGATGAGCAGCACCTGGTCGGCGATGTAGGCATCGATCTTGCGATCCTCCAGCGCCCTGAGCCCGTCCTCATGGGTGTTGAAATCGGCAAGCTTCGTATTCGATGCCTGGATTGCCAGCGCTTCGCGAAGCGTCGCTGCCGTCGTCGTGTTTGCGCGCATACCGATGACGTTTGTGGCGGCACGCTCGCTGACGGCGTGAACGACGGGTCCGTCGAGAAAGAGCGTCTGCAGGTAGTCGGGTGAATCCTTGCGCAGCAGCGCGCTTGCCCCGGTAAGAAAGATCGGTTGTGAGAAATCGACGGTTTCCCGCCGCTCCAGGTTCACGGTGATGGAACCGCAAAGCAGGTCGATCTCTTCATTCTTCACCGCGTCGAAGCCGTTCGCGAGGGTCTTTTCGACATATTCGCGTTCAAGCTCCGGGAACTGATGTTCGATTTCGTCGGCGATCCTGCCGCACAGGTCGATGGCATATCCCACGGGTTCGCCGCCCGGGTTGCTGGAGGAGAAGGGCGCTTCGTCGGAGATGTAGCCGATGCGCAGGCTTCCGCGCTCCGCAATCGTGTCGAGCGTTCCGGCACCAGCCGTGAAAGCCGAAAGGCAAAGGACCAGGTTCGCCAGCAGAAACCGTCTCATGCGCCTGGCCATACGTGTCTGCGGAACACCTGCATGATCTTCATCTCGGGAAAACGGTGGTGATCTCAAAGGCGTGCGCGCAGCTTATGGGCTGCGCGCCATTTGTCAACGGAGGACACATTGGCGGCGCTCGTCGGCATCATCGCCGTGGCAAGATCAATCGACCCATGACCGCAGATGGCGCGAAGCGGCCGTGAAGTAGCGGCCGCTGCTGGCCCATTTCGGTCCCGCGCACCGCCGAAAGAAAATCGGGCTATTGCGATATATGCTATGACCTCTGCTAGTCCCCCTCGCTAATCCGGAGCCGGAGGTGTGCAATGCCCTTTAACGATAGGTCAAAGCATATTACCGAGGGGGTGGCGCGCTCACCTAATCGGGCAATGTATTATGCGCTCGGTTATGAGAAAGCCGATTTCGACAAGCCGATGATCGGCATTGCAAATGGGCATTCCACGATCACCCCCTGCAATGCAGGTCTGCAGCCGCTGGCAGATGCGGCTATCGCATCGATCAAGGCGGCAGGTGCCAACCCTCAGGTCTTCGGCACGCCGACGATATCTGATGGCATGTCCATGGGCACCGAGGGCATGAAATACTCACTGGTTTCCCGCGAGGTGATCGCAGATTGCATCGAGACCGCAGTCCAGGGGCAATGGATGGACGGAGTGCTCGTCATCGGCGGCTGCGATAAGAACATGCCAGGTGGGATGATCGGCATCCTTCGGGCAAACGTTCCTGCAATCTATGTCTACGGTGGGACGATCAAACCAGGTAGATGGAAGGGGCAAGAGCTATCCATTGTTTCCTCCTTCGAGGCCGTTGGTGCGTTCATGGCGGGGAACATGAGCGAGGAAGATTTCGTAGGTATAGAGCGCAACGCCTGCCCATCGACGGGTTCGTGCGGTGGAATGTATACGGCGAACACCATGAGCTCGTCGTTCGAGGCGTTGGGCATGTCGCTACTCTATTCTTCGAATATGGCCAACACGGACCAAGAGAAGATTGATAGCGCTTCTGTATCCGCGAGCGTGCTGGTCGAAGCCGTCAAGAAAGGCATCAAACCTCGCGATATCGTTACGCGCAACGCAATCGAAAATGCCGTCGCTCTGATCATGGCTACCGGTGGCTCGACCAATGCCGTTCTCCACTATCTCGCGATCGCGCACGCGGCAGAAGTTGGATGGTCTCTCGACGATTTCGAGCGGACACGCAGGAAAGTGCCGGTCATCTGCGATCTCAAACCGTCCGGAAAATTCATGGCGGTTGATCTCCATCAGGCCGGAGGCATTCCTCAGGTGCTGAAGCTGCTGCTCAATGCAGGGCTCTTGCACGGCGACTGTCTCACCGTCACCGGCCGCACGATTGCTGAAGAACTCGACGGACTGGCAGATCAGCCACGTGCCGACCAGCATGTCATTCGAACGCTGAGTTCACCGCTTTACAGCGAGGGCCATCTGGCAATCCTCAAAGGCAACCTGGCGGAGGATGGGGCGGCGGCAAAGATCAGCGGCTTGAAGAAGCTTGCAATTACCGGTCCCGCGCGTGTTTTTGAAGACGAGCAATCGGCCATGGATGCCATCTTGGCTGACAGGATCAAGCCGGGCGACATACTCGTTTTGCGCTATCTCGGCCCAAAGGGCGGACCTGGCATGCCTGAGATGCTGGCTCCGACATCTGCGATCATCGGCCGAGGACTGGGCGACAGCGTGGGACTTATCACTGACGGCCGGTTCTCGGGCGGGACTTGGGGAATGGTCGTTGGCCACGTTACCCCTGAGGCATTTGTCGGAGGGACGATCGCGCTGGTTCAAGAGGGCGACATGATCACCATCGACGCGCATCGCAAGCTGCTGCAGCTTGAGGTGGGAGATGACGAAATCGCGCGGCGGCGCGCTCTTTGGAAGCAACCCAATCCCAGATACACCAAAGGAGTGCTTGCAAAATTTGCAGCACTTGCCAGGCCCGCTAACGAAGGGGCGATTACAGGGTAATTTCAGTTGAGTTCGCTCTTCGCAAAGGGTGCGACGGCCAGCAGTCCCATAAGGTCCACTAGACTTCGCACGCACTGTAGCGCGGTGCTTGAGGTGCGTTCGCAACCATCAGCAGATTGCCGTCTGGATCGTCGGCGTTGAAATGAAAGACAGGCTTGTTGCGGTGCGGCCCGACGAACGATTTGCTGTCGAGCTCAGGTGCAGTACTTCCCGTCATGGACATCACAAAGAGATGCCCGAAGAGAATCCCTCCCTCGATCGATCGGCTCAATGTGGATCCCCTTGCTGTCAGCACGTGGGCACCTGACCGGACGTCGGATAGTTGTTCGCGCCGGGCGCATGTCACCCTCGAAACGCGTGTGAAGATATGGCGTCGCAATTACCGCGCTTGTCCTCTTCCAGCTCCCATATTGGTCCTTTCACTTGGCAGCGCGTCGCGGTATAATTAGCGGTTGTTAAAATACAAAAAGACAAGGCCGTCAAAACAGGAAAGCTTCCATCTTTGGGGGAGGGGATTCAACTGTAGGAGGGTCGAACATGCTTAGCGGCTTTAGCAGGGCCTGCGCGCTAATTCTTTTGACAGGAAACTTCGCTCTCGCCCAATCGGATCAGATAGAGCCAAATGCTGGAACGTGGAAGACGTGGGTAATCAGCTCGGGCAAAGACTTTCGCGTCCCGCCGCCACCGGATACGTCCGCCACCGAGTTGGAAGAGGTCCGCGAACTTGTCGCAAAGAACGATGCGCAGGCCGCCGTCAAGATCACGTTCTGGGACGCCGGCTCGCCCGGGTATCGATGGATTGACCTGGTCAACAAGCGTCTTCTCGCAAACCAGCCGATCCCCAATGCGCATCGCGTCTATACCTATCTGACGATGGCGGTCTACGACGCCACCGTCGCGGCCTGGGAGTCAAAATACTTCTACAATCGCCCCCGGCCGGCCCAGATGGATGCGACACTGTCGACTGCGCTGCCTACCCCTCGTAGTCCCGCTTATCCATCTGAGCACGCGGCAGCGGCCGGAGCCGCCGCGACCGTTCTTGCCTACTTCTTTCCGGACGAGGCGTCGTCGTTCCAGGCGATGGCCGAGGAAGCCGCACAATCGCGTGTCCTTGCCGGTGTCCAGTTCCCGAGCGACTCTTCCGCCGGCCTGGAACTGGGGCGACGGGTGGCAGAGCAGGTGATTGCGCGGGCAAAGGCCGACGGGTCCGATGCCGTCTGGTCCGGAACGGTCCCGACCGGTCCGTGCATGTGGGTCGGAGACAAACCGGTCAATGTAACCATGCCAAACTGGAAGCCGATCCTGCTCAAAACATCCGATGAATTCAGGCCGCCCGCTCCGCCCGACTGCAAGTCCGCGGCCGTAAAGGCCGAGGTGGAGGCAGTCCGGCAGTTTGATCGAAAATTCCCTAACAACTACAAAGCCTTCTACTGGCAAAGCCCGTCCGGCCTGCATACCAGCTGGTATGACTATGCCAGCAAGTGGATGTTCGAGGACAAGACGGATTCGAACGCGCCGCGAGCCGCTAGGGCTTACGCGATGCTCGCAGCCGTCAACTACGATACCTTCATCGCAAGCAACGACGGGAAATACGCTTACTGGTACCTGCGGCCCAACATGCTTGACCCGGGCATCACTCCGTTGTTCGCAGTGCCGGCCCATCCCAGTTATCCGTCGAACCACTCCGCATTGTCGACTGCCCGATGCGAGGTACTTGCCTATCTGTTCCCCGACCACGCGGAGTTCATCCGCACGGTCGGCAAGGAGGCGGGCGATTCCCGCATCTGGGCCGGCATCCACTATGAAATGGACAACCAGGCCGGTGCCGCACTCGGCAAGGCGGTCGCCGGGAAATTCATCGAGAGGGCAAAGGAAGACGGGGCGGAGTAGCGAAAGGGAGGAGGGCTGATCCGTTCCAGCGGATAACCGCCGGTGCCTTTTCCTGAAATGCCGCAATCCCGAGCGAGGGGTCTGCGTGGAACGTTCCGTTCACGCGGCAGCCGACGTGCGGGGCAGCAACGTTTCTCCGGAAATGGCGCCTGGCGGACGAACGCGGATGTCCGCTTCTGGACCGAAGCAGCCACAATACGGCGAAGGGATCTCGTTCGCCTCCCTCGATATTGAAGGACCGGCGATTTCTAGGGTTTATCCGGCTTGTCCTGTTGCCACAGATCGGTAAGCGAGAGTCCTTTTCTCCCCCAGTTGTCGGTGTCCACCTCGTCGATCACGACGAAGACATACTCGGGATTGCGGCCCAGCTCCTCGACGAGAACCTCAGTCATCCTTCGAATGACGGCGCGCTTCTGATCAACGCTGGCAATGCCTTTCGCGATCTCAACCTTGACGTATGGCAACGGTTGGCCTCCATGCTTCTCGAGCTTTTTACCCCTTGGTAGCCCTTCCTTGCAATGTCCGCAGCCGGCGCTTGGCGGATCAAGCCCGAGGTTCGGCTGTGGCCGCGATCCGTTCCGCCGGCGCTTGCAGGCGTGTCTCGGTCACGAACCGGTGACGTCCATTATGCACTACCAATTGCCGGGGTCCGCAGTGTGATCGACTCCGGCAAATTCATCCGCATATTTCCGATCCAGCGTCAGGGTGGTCTCAGTCATTGTCTCATCCCTGACCAGGTAATCCAGGGGGGCCGGCTCGATGGTCAGTGCCTGGTACATGAGCAATGCGGCCTCCTCGGCAGTGTCTGCCTCGAATTCCTTCGTGAGGGTAACGGTGAACTTGTGCATGGCATTGACCTCATCTGTTGGGTCGGCTTCTCGGGTCTCGAGAGGATGACACTCTTTTCGTGGCGTTCATGCAGGGGTCAGACAGGTATCTCGGTTGATTGCTTGACCCTCTGCATGGGTATCTCCGACTTGATATTTCTGACCCCCTTGATGCGTCCGAGGTGTTCGATCTGGAATCTCCTGTAGCCGTCGAGATCGGGAGCGACCACGCGTAGGATAAAATCGCAGTCTCCAGCCATGAGATGGCACTCGACGACTTGAGGAAGCCTACCGATGGCTTCGATGAATGGCACCACAGTTTCTTCGTCCTGACCAGTCAGCCAAACGCGTGCGAAGACGGTGAAGCCCATTCCCAGCTTCGCCGCATCGACCAGAGCGACATACCGCTCGATGATGCCAGCCTCCTCCAGGAGCTTCACCCGCCTGAGGCACGGCGATGGCGAAAGGCCTACTCTTGAGGCCAGTTCAGTGTTCAGGATTTTTCCATCCTGCTGGAGAACCCGCAAGATGGCGCGATCGATAGAGTCGAGCTGCATTTGGCGTCAAAGTCCATGAATTTTCATCATCGTGGCATCCTATGCTAGTTTACCCTGAAATCACATCATGTTCGCAACCAAATGCCGCTGAACCTGCAATAAAACATATCGGGAAGGCGGGGCGGCCTTATCCTCCGCCAGCAATAGACGATCGGGGTTGTTGCGGCCTATGCGTGGGCGAGGCCGGCATGACCGATCCGATCAATGTTCTAACGATCGCGGTCATGGAATGTGCGCCGGGCTGCGTCCTGATAACGGTGATAGCGCCCGACTTTGTCACAGGGCAACCGGCCGATCTGATCGCGCTCGGGCTTACCACGCTTGCGGCGACCCGCATGCCGCTACTTCCGACGGTGATCATTTCCATCGTTTCAGCAGCGCTTCTCAGAAGCGTGCTGGCCTAACGGCTGTTTCCGGCCCGAAGGAGACGTAGGTTCGCCAAACCGAACGTATTCTGATAGGCTATGCGCACATCAAGCCGGGGCGTGCCATGTCGAACAATCCGCCTCAAAGTGGTTCGGCAGCGATGGAAGGTGGCGGGTTCTATAACCGTCATTCCGCGATGCAGGCGACCGGCATCGCTGCACTCCTTTCACTGTGGGAAGATGCATGCCGGACGGTCGATCTCGGACAAGGTCCAGCAACAATCGTTGACTTCGGTTCCTCGCAGGGCCGAAATTCGATGACCCCAATGCGTGTTGCG
This sequence comes from Sinorhizobium sp. BG8, assembly GCF_016864555.1. Classification (NCBI taxonomy): domain Bacteria; kingdom Pseudomonadati; phylum Pseudomonadota; class Alphaproteobacteria; order Hyphomicrobiales; family Rhizobiaceae; genus Sinorhizobium; species Sinorhizobium sp. BG8. Next base: position 2,643,039 of record NZ_CP044011.1, read on the forward strand.
ATTGACACGTTGCGAGCCAGGTTGGGACCATCCGTCCCCATTGAAATTGTCCACACCGATCTTCCATCGAACGACTTTCCGGCTCTGTTCGAGGCGCTTGTTTCAGATCCCAACAGCTACATGATCGGCGCTTCCGATGTGTTTCCTTTTGCAATTGGCAGATCGTATTTCACACCGTTGCTCCCTCCGCAACGAATGCATCTTGGCTGGACGACCTGGGCTCTACAGTGGATGAGTAGTAGCGCGATCAAGGCGCACGACCATATTCTCGCGGGAATGAGCGTTCTTCCATCTGTGGTTTCTGCCGTCGCCAAACAACAGGCTGGCGATTGGGAGTGCTTTCTGAAATTGAGGTCGGTGGAAATGCGGCCCGGTGCGAAACTCATTGCAGGCTTTACCGCCCGCACGGCGGCCGGCACCGGCTGGGAATGGCCCCTGGGGGAGCTTTGGTCAGCCGTCGTCGAAATGGGTGAAGATGGCTTGTTTTCGGAAGAAGAACTGAACCAACTCACGATACCAATCGGTCTGCGGACGTTGGAGGATATCAAAGCACCCTTCGTTCAATCCGAATATTTCGCAGACCTGCACCTGGAGCATCTCGATCTCATCAATGTGTCGGACCCTTTCTGGGAAGAATTCGAAAGGAGCGGTGACAAAGCGACATTCGCTAAGCATCATGCAGACATGATGCGAGCCTGGTCTGGCCCCGTGATCGCCAGTCTAATCGCAGAGCGCCGTAAAAGAACTGAGCTAGTCAACGAGTTGTTCTCCCGCTTGGAGAGCCGACTATCGGAAAATCCCAGACCCCATCAACCCTACATGGCCGCAGTGGTGTTGTCGAAACGACGCTAGCCAAGGCCGCTTAGGGGCGCGTTGCGGTCATCGACAATCGGCCGAACGCATGGTGATAGGCTGATCAGGCGAACGTTGGTGGCCGGAAAAGCGTGCGGCAATAGATGACCGGTCTTTGCCCTTTGCGGACATGATTGCCCATGGTAGGCCGCATCAGTCGCGTTCACAGGTCCCGAGTGGAGTGGAAATTGGAACAAGCCCTTGTAATTATCGACATGCAGATGCTGATGCAGCATCGTCTCGATGCGGGGCGCGATCACGTCCACGGTGATGCTCCGGCCAGGATCGCCGCTTTGGCTGCTGAGTTCCGCAGAACTGGTCAAAGGGTGATCCACGTTCGCCACAGCGATCCTGATCCAACATCCCCGATGCACCTTGGTTCACCCGCCCAACAGGTGATGCCCTGCGGAGAAGCGCTCGATGACGAGCCGGTTTTCGTCAAGACGACTTCGTCGCCTTTCGCCTCCACCGGGATGGAAAAGTATCTCCGCGACAATGGCATCGGCACTCTCGTCGTGACGGGCGCAGTTGCAGGTTTTTGCGTCAACACCACAGTTCGAGTTGGATCGGACCTCGGCTTCAAGATGATCGTCGTCCGGGATGCCGTCATGGGCTTTGACATGCCCGACGAGCAGCTATCCGCGCGTGCGATTTTCGATGTGACGATAGCTCATCTCAAATCCGACTTTGCGGAAATCATCGATAGCGATGCGATCGTGGCGGCCAGCTAGCCTACAACGAGCACTTTAGAGGGCTGCGACGCCCTCGATGCAAGTCGTAACGTCGCCACCGACCCAAATCTGATCTTTGACCAGCTCCACATGAACACGTCCTTGCCGTCCAAGGACGGTGCCCTGGCTGGCAATGTATGATGAAGGAGCGATGCCGTTACCAATCAACCATTGAGCGATGCCCGCATTCAAGCTGCCGGTTACCGGGTCTTCATAACCGGCCGCGCTAAAGGCACGCACCTCGAAATCCGCTTCCCGCCCATCCATTGTTGGATCCCAGGGTGCAACGACGCCGACCCGTAATCCGGACAGGACAGCGAAATCCGGGCGAAGTGCGAGGACGTCAGGCCGGGAGCGCAGCAGGACAGCGAGCCAGCCGGGGCCATTGTCCACCCAGTTGGCATCGGCGATGTCATCAGAGGTCAACCGCAGGCCCTTGAGAACTCGCGTCAGTGTGTCGGGTTCCACCGGGCCTGATTGCCGCAGTTCGGGAGCTTCAAAGGAAAGTCGTCCATTGTTGCGCCGAATGTGGATCAGTCCTGCCTCGCACTCCTGGACAATCTCGCCACTCTTTGGCTTTCCACCGGACGACAGCCATGCGTGGCAGCTCCCCAAAGTGGGGTGGCCCGCGAAGGGCAACTCAGCAACGGGTGTAAAGATGCGAACGCGGTAGTCGGCATCTGCCGACCTCGGCTGTAGAAGGAAAGTCGTTTCGCTAAGGTTCGTCCAGCGCGCGAAAGCAGCCATCTCAGGCGCTGTCAAGGAATCTGCTCCAATGACAACCGCCAGCGGATTGCCCAGCAAAGCTTTGGAGGAAAAGACATCAACCTGCTGGAATGGAAATTTTGCGATCCCGTTTCTCATGACGATGTCCTGACGCTCTTAAGGTACGCTCTTGAGCCACTCGGTGCGGATTGGTTGAAAGCCCGGTTTGCGGCAGAATTTGTCCCATTACAAAAGCTAGAGTAATCCGAAGAGCAGGCCAGACTGAGACGCCCTTAAGATAAGGCATGACATCCCCTCTACGAGGCCTGTGCCAAGCTCCACGCGTACGCACCAGCGCCAACCAATACGCGCGAAACACTCCAAACACATTCCGGTTCTTGGCAGGCTTGTCTCGGCTGAAAGACTTGCCTCGGCGACTGCTCGTGGCCCGGAGCGGACGTTCGGAACTCAGGTTTGCCTTTGTTCAGGCCGCTCGGAGGGCTGGGAGGTCGCCATCGCTCAAGGCGGCCATGTTGCGTTCGATTTTTTCTATCGGCCAGTCCCACCAGGCAATACCGAGAAGCTCCGTGATAACCTCCTCGGGATAACGCATCCGGATGACTGTTGCCGGGTTTCCTCCAACCACCGCATAGGGCGGAACGTTGCGAGCAACGACCGAAGCGGCGGCAACAATTGCGCCTGCGCCGATATGCACACCCGGCATGATAGCTGCGTCATGACCGATCCATACATCGTGGCCAACAACGGTATCCCTTGTTGGCAAATCCTTGTAGCCGAAGGTCTCTGGCTTGAAGATACGGAATGGATAGGTACTGAAACCGGTCATGGGATGGTTGGCCGAACTGGTTATGAAGTAGCTTCCCCGTGCAATCTGCACAAACTTGCCGATAACCAGCCGTTCGCGAACGCCATGGCCGAGATAGGGGGCCAATATCTGGGCTGTGTCTTCAGGCTTTCCGGAATGGGTGTAATAGCTGTATTCGCCGACCTCGATGCGCGGATGATCGATGACGTTCTTCAGATAGACCGTATCGCGATAGACGGTGCCATCGGGCAAGGTGATGGGATGAATGGCCTCGGCATCGAGAAGCGGCATGGAAATCCCTTAAATGAAGGCGACAGCAAAGAATTATGTCGGGCAGGCTAGCGTCGTAGCGCGTTACAATCCATGGCAGCATTCAAATGCTGTCATGAAACATCTGAATGGACGCAGCGACATCGATAAGCGTACGCGATGATTGCCATGAGGCGCGAAGTGGGGGAACGAAGTGATCGATGGACAATTCGAATGGCCCGCAGCATGACAGGCAACGGGCCAAGCGTTGGTTATTTCACCTTCACGAGATCATCCGGCTTCCACGTCTGGTCGTAGAATTCTGTTCCAGTCCCGTACAGACGAACCGTGGCGAGGAAGTTGCGTCCCTCGACCGTCTGGATGAAGTTCGTGTCTGGCGCATCCGCAGGCTTGCTTGGCCCGAACCACAGGTCGATCGAACCGTCGTCATTCATCTTGACGCTGTTGAAGGCGTTGATCGAAGGCAGGAGTTGCGGCGTCTCAGGCATTGTTCCGTCGGTGATGTCGTAGGCCGTTACGGCCCAGAACAGCTTGGCAGGAGGGTTCGCCGGCAGATGCAGCTTGTAGGCCTTCGAACCGTCGAGGAAATCACCGTCGGCATCCCGTAAAGTGGTGGGATACTTCGAACCTGCATCGATCGTTCGCATGACCATGGCTGGCGCGGACGAATAGGCGACCTGGAAGTAGGTCGCTCGCTGGTTCACGTCGATGTAGCTGTCTTGCAGCCACTCCGCCGTCGCACCGCCCCAGACGTTCTCATACTGCCGGTCCGTGTAATACTTGTTCCGACCATCGGGGCGGCCAGTCTGGCGAAGCGCCATGATCATCTTCGGCGCAGTCTCGACAGCTTTCTTGAGTAGTTCCTGCTGTTTCTGGCTTGGCTCGAAGGGCTTACCCTTGACGATGCCGATGGAGGCCAGAACGCCACGCAACTCCGGATCGATAGCCGCAACGGGTTCGTGATCGACAAACTCCTTCAGCTTGGTCCAGTAAGCGTTGTCGACCGGGTACATCATGTTGATCCGTTTGCCCGAACCGTTCGGGAACTCCATCGGCTTGACGTCCTTCTCCGATGCGAAGAGCGGATAGATGCGGGTCCGTTCGGCAAGTGCGACCGCTGGGGCTGGATCAGGACCATTCGCGCCCTTTGTCATGATGGTGCGGAAGAACAGGAAGACGTTGTAGGTCGGCGACTTGAAGGTGAAGTAGCCCTTGGGAACCTCGCCGTCGTAGTCTGGCGGTAAGAGAAGATAGAGGCCACCGCCAGCGCGATCGGGCCCGATCGCACCGACATCGGTGATTGTCCGCTGGAAGAAATCCGTGAACATGCCGATGACGTTCGGCGGTGCCGCGATCACCAGCGGCCCGGTTTCCTTCAGGTCCAGATAGTTCATGGAGTAAATCACGTCGGCGTTGGGCGTCGGCACCCAGGCGCGGCTGTCCATCCGGTCTTTCCAGATCGGCAGCACATTGTAACCTGCCCCGAAGGTCGCCTCGGAACCGTCGCGCATGCCGATGACATTCAGAGCCGGCAGCATCGTCATGTAGGCCTGGATTGCGCGCTGGTAGTAAAGCTCTTCCAGCAAGGCCTCAGCCTCCGCCTGTTCCAGCCATTTGCCCTTATTGATCTGCTCGACCAGCGGAGGTGCTTTGCCCTCCTGGGCATGCGCGAGTGGGACTGAAAATGCGGTCGCTGCAATGACGGAAGCGACAGCGGTATGCAAACGCCATTTCAACATCGCCTGAGCTCCTGGGATTTCGACTTGGCCGAGCAGGGTGCCACAGCCATCTACCAACTTAGGAGCGAGTTGATAAAAGTCACGTCACGAGAAACGAAATTTGCCCAGGACTCCTCCTGGCGCTTAGCGGACGAACGTGGACGCTCGTATCGGGCCGATTGCTGCCAGCGCGTGGCGGCAATTTGCCGAGTTTGTGCCCCGCATCGGCGCCTATGCCGAAAAACAGACGCCTGATGCTTCAGGGTCGGCTCATCGCGCTCTGATTGCGGCTTTGAACCATCGGATGTAGTCTCCGGATCGACACTTCGAAAAGCTCCAGAACGCGATGTCAGGTTGAATGGAGAACGTTGTTTGGTCCCCTCAATTCTCGTAGGCATCGGGTTCGTACTGGCCGCCATCGCCCTGGTACTCGGTTGCTATTTTGGTGCGCGGCAATTGCTCCACGGTGGCGACGAGCTGGACAAAACGCATGATGTGGCAGGAACAGTCGCCGTGCGAGTTGCTGCCTTGCATGGGTTAATTCTCGCCTTGGTCTATGCGCAGGAACTCGACGACTACAAGGGAGTGCGCACGGTCATCACGCAAGAAGCAATAGCCATTTCCGACGTGTATCACGACATCAGCCGCTATGGTGGAAGTGCCGCAGCAACCATACAGCCGGAGTTGGCGCGATATCTTGCGATTGTGGTCAACGAAGAGTGGGACATGCTGGGCGGCAAGAATGGCCTATCACCGGCTGCATGGGGTGTTTGGGACAGTTTGTACGGTCAAATACTGGACCTGGATCCTGCAACGGATCGACAGCGTTATCTGGCGAACAGGATGCGCAACAGTATTACGGACGTGGCCCGTCTCCGACAAACGCGAGAGGCTACGGGAGGGCTGGCGACACTCTTTTGGGCGCCGGCGGTCATTGGTCTCGCTCTCGTGGCGATACCGTTCTATGTGTATCGGCCAACCAGGACGCACATTACCCTTCTGTCCCTGTACGGGGCATATGCAGGTGTTCTCCTCTTCTTCATCTTCGCATTTTCTAACCCGTTTGCGGAGCCGGGCAGGCTGCCACCGAGAGCGTTCGAGCATTTGCTTGCAGGAGACATTGGCAAGTCGTTGCCGGCTGCCCCCTAGGTCTGCCGTCTTTGGCGGGCGGCTTTCAGGCAGCTTTGATGGCTTGATCCTGCATTGAGCAAAGCGGTTCCCGACGAGGCAGCCGCGGGAACACTCCTGCGCTGCTCGGTTGCGACCGTGCCACCGGGCCAGATGTGCTTGACGGCGCCTGGCGCTATAGAGACGTGCGCTTGCGTCGTGAAATCCCTCATATGAGGGAAACACTGATACCGCTGAGGTCGAGACCGGAGAGGGTGGTTGACCAACGCTCACCCCTAGCGACGGGCATGGCGGACGTGAGGGTGCCCGTGGTCACGATTTCGCCCGCTGCGAGCGGTGGATTGATCGTGTCCTGAGCCAGCAGGTCGTTGAGATGCTTCAGCGCTGACAGGGGCCCGCCCAGCACATCCGAAGCGTGGCCGCGCGCGACCGGCGTCCCGTTGCAATGCAGCTCTGTCTCGAACGTGCTCAGCGCTTTCAGCCAGGCTTCGGGTTGTTGGCCGATCATGTGTCGCGGGCCCATGACATACGCGCCGTGAAGTCCGAATGCTGCAATCGTATCGGCAGGGGCAAACTTCCAGCCGGGAAACAGCGATTGAACGAGCTCAAATCCGTGCGCGATCCAGTCTATGCATCCCAACAGGTCGCTCTCGCTCATCCCCGGCATGGGGGCTTTTGCGAGATGAAACAGAATTTCCGGCTCGATGCGCGGCTCTGGAAGGCCATCGATAGGGTATCCTTCCGTCAAAGCGTCGAGATCGAAGACGGTCCTGTCATACATGTAGCCCCAGATGGGGGCATAGACATTGTACTGTGGCCAGATCGTGCGGTTGGTAAAGCCTATCTTGCGCCCGACCATGCACTCGCCGCGCTGTTCGCGCAGCTCCCGCACCAACCGAGTAACCCCGTAGGCTTCGGCAAGACCGAAGTCCTGGTCGCGTGTGGAGAACGGGGATGTCTGGCGGCCCGTCCCAAGCAAGGTAACGACTTCTGTTGCGATGGAACGAAGGTTGGCGGACGGCGGCGTCATCGAAAGTCCCTCTCTCACCGAGATCCCAGGCTGCGTGCGGCAAGGGATGATAGTCGCAGACATCGATCCTCGCCATGCGGCTGCGGCGACAGTCGGCCGAGACGGCAAATACCTGCGCCCGTAATTCCCGTTATGAGCGGCCAGCTTGCCTTGCGTGGCGAGACGATTTGGATGCCACGATCAGCAGCCTGCGGAACCTCGGGCACTCCATGTGGCTCTCCGCCGGGCAATCGGCGACATGGCGAAGTGCATTGCTGAGGGCGGTCATCCTGCGGATCTGTGCGTCGAGTTCCTCGGCACGAGCATGGATGGCCGCGCGCGGAAGGTTCGGTGCGCCGCCTTTGCCGAACATTCCCTTGATCTCTTCGAGCGAGAATCCCGCGGTCTTGCCGAGCGATATCAGCGCGAGCTGGGTGAGGGCTTCGGTTCCGAACTGGCGTCTCAAGCCCCGGCGGCCGATCGACTCGATGAGGCCGATCTCCTCGTAGTAGCGCAATGTGGATGGCGGGACTCCGCTCTGTTCGGAAAGCACCCCGATGTCGAGAATTTTCATGCTTGACCTCAAGTCGGCTTGAAGTGGCACCGTAACCGTCACCCGAGATCCAGACAAGAGGAGACGATATTCATGGTCATGCGAAGGACCACCCAGCCATTGATCGCGCTTGCGGGGGCGACACTCACCGCATCGCTCGCTGTCAGCATCGCCACCGTCACGCTTCCAGCCTTGTCGCGTGAATTCGCAGCGCCGATCGCCAGCATCCAGTGGGTCATACTCGCCTATCTCGTTTCGACGACCGTGACGATCGTGCTGGCCGGGCATCTCGGCGATCAGTTCGGAAACAGGCGTGTGCTGATCATCGGGACGGCGATATTTGCTCTCGCGTCCGCGGTCTGCGTCGGCGCGCCGACACTTGGGGTACTGGTTGCAGGCCGGGCGATCCAGGGTCTCGGCGGGGCGGTCCTCCTGTCGCTACCCCTGTCGGTCATCAGGCAAGTGGCATCGAAGGAACGGACGGGCTCGGCGCTGGGCCTACTCGCAACCATGTCGGCGATCGGAACCGCACTTGGCCCTTCGGTCGGCGGGATCCTGATCTCGCAATTCGGCTGGCGCGCCGCGTTTGGAGGGCTGACGGTGCTCAGTGTCCTCGTTCTCGGCCTGAGCATCCAGTTCATCCCGGAAATGCCTGCGGGCAGGCGCGACCGGGGCATGCGGGCCGATTGGCTTGGCGCCGGGTTACTGGCCGTCACGCTTATACTCTATGCGCTGGCCACGACCGGCGGCCACAGTGTTCCCAGTTGGATTGCTGTGTTGCTGCTCCCGTCGACCGCTCTGGCGTTTGTCGCGTTCATGATCGCAGAGTTGCGCGCAGACGCGCCACTTGTCCCTTTCTCGATCTTGCGCAACCGGCCAACCGCAATGGCCTTGTCCGCCAATCTCCTCGTTTCCACTTCGATGATGTCGACCCTGGTGGTAGGGCCGTATTTCCTGTCGTTCGCGTTGGGCCTGAACGATGTAAGCGTCGGTCTGGTCATGGCAATTGGCCCCATGACGGCGGCACTCACGGGTGTCTTGGCCGGACGTGCGACGGATCGCTTTGGTGCGCAGCCCGTGGTCACGGTGGGACTGATCGAAATCGTCCTGGGTCTTGTCTGCCTTGCGCTCCTCCCGAGATACCTTGGCGTCGTCGGCTACATCGCCGCGCTGGTGGTTCTTACTCCTGGTTTTCAGCTTTTCATCGCGGCCAACAGCACCACGGTCCTGCTGACGGCCCCCGCAAACCAGCGGGGCCTCCTCTCCGGACTGATCGGACTATCCCGAAACCTGGGCTTCATGACGGGGGCCTCGGTGATGACGGCCCTGTTCGCGGCAACGGTCGGTTCGGATGAGATCACCAGGAGTTCGGCCGGCGCTGTTTCCGAAGCTTTCACGACAACATTTCTCGCCGCGGCAGCCGCGACCTTGCTTGCCGCGACGCTTGCACTGGTCGGCCAGGCGGCAGCGGTCAAATCCGAGGATGGCGCGTGAGGGTCACCAAACTCGTCCAAAACAGCGTTGCCGATCGCTTTGGGCACTCTGCGGGAGAGATTCCAGGAGGCTGTCGGGCGAGACGCCGCCAGCGACGACCATTTCGTCACGAAAGGGCAGGGTGCTCGCGCGCGCTTCTGAGTTCGAAGACTTCGACACTCTCGGCGCGGCCCTTCAGCTTCACCGGACCGATGGGCCGAAACTCGAAGAGGGCAGCGGCAGCCTTCTCCACTGTCGCACTGGCCAGGACCGACGTGCCATACTCCTTGTTCAAGCCCTCGAGCCGCGACGCCACGTTGATCGTATCGCCCATGGCTGTGTACTGCTGGCGCGACACTGCGCCGAAGCTGCCCACGACCGCAGGTCCGCTATGGAGTCCGAACCGCGTGAAGAGCTCGGGACGACCGTTCTTGCAATTGCTGGCATTGAGTTCGCCGATGGCCGCTTTCATGGCCAGCGCGCAGCGGCAGCCGTTTGCGACGTGGTCGCTGTCGGGGATCGGGGCGTTCCACATGACGAACAGGGAGTCCCCGAGATACTGGACGACGGTGCCGCCGTGGCGTTCGGCAATCACGTTCAGCAACTCGAAATAGGACGACAGGATTTCGACGACCTCTTCGGGGGGATGCACTTCGGCAATGGTGGTGAAGTCGCGGATATCCGTGAACAGGACCGTGACCTCCTGGCGTGCCGCATTTGTCGAGATGTCCGTTGGACTGACGATCCGGCGGACCACCTCGCGGGGAACATAGAGGGCAAACTGGGCAATCGCGCGTCGCGAGGCCGTGAGGGCGCTTGCCAGGGTGTTTATCTCGGTGATCCAGGAGTGCGTTGTTCCTTTGCCCGCGAAGTCGAGGTCACCGATCTTCCGGGCTTCGTCGGCAAGTTGATAGAGGGAGGCGCTGATCAGGCGCGAGAGAAGAATCGAAGCGCCGATGCCCACGACGACGAAGCCTGCGGCCATCAGGAGGTTGCGCACCAACTGTCGGTTTGCCTGCTCCAGAAGGTCGTCAAGCGGCACAACGACGGCGACCGAACTTCCCTTGAAGAGGTTCGAGAACGTGACGGGCGAGATTTGGACAAGATAGCTTTCCCCGTCGAGCTCGAACCGGGCCATGCCATCCTTTCCGTCGAGCATGTCCTTGCGAAGCCGGGTGACCGTTTCGATCGTCCTGTCCGTCTCCTTTGCTGCGCCCTGATCCGGTCCTCCACGTTGCGACCAGGTGCCAAGTATCATGCTCATCATGGCCGGGTCGGAATGCGCCACGAGCCTGTTCTGGTCATCCAGGATGAAGCTGCGGGCACGCGGCGATATATCGCGCGAATAGAGCAGGCGGCTGATGGTTTCGAGGTGGATGTTGACCCCGATCACGGTTTGGGCGTCGTCCCTCATCGGAACCGCGACGGTGAGCGTCGGCACCCTCAGCGTGCCGCTGACAAAGGGCCCCACGGATGTGGGTGCGCCGGATCTGACCACCGCGCGGTACCATGGGCGATCCCTTGCATCGAACGTCCTCTCCCCGAAGGGCCGTTCCTCGATCAGCCTGCCGGCCGCGTCCACAAACCGCAGCGCTGCTATACTCCCGCCTTCCGCTGATTGCGGCGTGACGATCCGCACCGCAAAGGCGGTGCCTTCCGGCGCCCGGAGCGCGGAGCGGACATGCGGGTCCGCCGTATTGATCGCCTGAATGAACGAGCCGTCCGGATAGCCACCGAGGACGCTTGTCGCATTCGTGACGTTGCGAAGGACCTCGAGAAAGAACGCCTGCTTCTCCTGAAGTTGCAGGGGCGGACGGGTGATCAGCTGGGGCAGGGTGGAGGCGACGGCGACGGCCTCGTATCCCCCTTCGAGTGCATATCGATAGCCCTCGACCAGACGCAGGCTCATCTGCCGCATCTGCTTCTCGCCCGCCAGAATGGCTGCCTGACGCCCCTGATTGAAGGCCATCCAGATCAGTGGCGTTGAGATACACAGAAGCAGCGTCGCGACGAGAACGCTGAGATGCAGTCTGAGAGGTTTCGACCAGTGCACTTCGATATCCAATTGGGCCCAGGCGTTTCCGAATTCCACAACCGTCAATCGTTTCGCCGTGCGCGACCACCATCAAAGGCGCGATTGCAGGGCGCATCATTCGACAGGCCGAACGCTATCGCAAGCTGCAATCCATTGAAACGGATCGACGGCGGGGCGCCGGTTCATGAGGCGAGGCGTTCGATGCCTGCTATTGGCCCTATGCAGCTATGGCGTAGTGTTCAACGTCTGTTTCTTCTGATCTTCTTTGGGCACCTCTCAGTACCCTGAGATGTCACCAGTTCCATATTTGTCCAGTCAAACTGTCCGCTGGGATAGATTTCACCAGACGCGAAGCTGTGGCACTGACCGTTCCTTGCGGCATTTAGTGAGTTAATCATGGTCGCGTGTATTCCGATGCGGAAAGATAGTGCTCGCAATGACGAAGTGCGTCACATTCAGTCCTCGAGCAGGGGCGATCGACAATATTGGGGTCAGGCCAGCCTGTCTGGCTCGATGGATCCAGGTCCTCGTCTCAGTGCTGGTCTTTACGCTCGCCGCTTGCGCTTCACGACCTGGGCCGGGGATCCTGGAATCGTCTGGAGCGAAACGTGGCGACAGAAACGTCACCATCCTCGTTGCAACAATGCGAGCGCCGGAGCCTGGATCCACATTTTCGTTCAACAGCGGTCAATCGCAGACGCTTCGCTTCGCACGGCACATCATCTCGATTCCACCAGCGCACCAACCTGATGTGATCGAGTGGCCAGGCAACCCACCTGATCCTGCCACGGATTTCGTCACGATTGAATCGGTGGGCATTTCGGAAGGCGAATTCAGATCGAGCGTCGCCGGTGCAAGGGGCAACGGACGGCCCCTCAGGCTTTTCGTTCACGGATACAACAACAACTACCAGGAGTCCGTCTATCGCCTTGCCCAGATCGCCGAGGATGCTCGCGACAACCGGGGCGCAGTACTCTTCGCCTGGCCATCCAAGGCCAGCGCGCTTGGCTATGGTGCGGACAGGGCGGCGGCGGCGGCATCGAAGGACGGCCTTGCGAAGACCATCGAAATTCTGACCGAGCCTCCGGACGCGCAGGTCGCATTGCTTGCACATAGCATGGGAGGGTGGCTCACGATGGAAACACTGGCGAAAATGAGCCGCGAGCGCCGTGGCGCGGCCTTCGAACGCTTCTCGAATGTCGCCCTTGCTGCTCCGGATATCGATGTCGCCGAAATGGTTGGTCAACTCGAAACGATCGGTCGGCTTCCCCGTCCACTTACGCTGCTGGTGTCGCGTGATGACAAAGCTTTGGGCCTGTCTCGGATTATCAGCGGTGGCCGGCGTGTCGGCGCCGACGATGTCCACGATCCGTGGGTCCAAGCTGCGGCAAGGCGATACGGTGTAAGAGTTGTGGACATCTCGGGGCTGAGGACGGCTGACGACTTCCGGCATGGACGCTTCACCGCGATGGTGGCGCTCTATTCGAAATTTCAGAGGCAGATCGAAGATCCGCTGGCGAAGCACTATGCGGGACCCGGTGTCTTTGTGTTCAATACCGTGACTTCGACACTGGAGCCCATAGAGCGGTGAGGGCCGGGCCGTCCGGTACTTCACGCATGTCGCAGGCAGACCGGACCGGGCCAATATGTTGGTTCGATCAACAAGAGGGCAGGGCTTCCGTTCCGTCTCCAAGGTGGAACCATGGGGCGGCCTGCCCAACACTTGAGAACATGTGCTATATCAAGTCCAGGGAGGCCGTAGGCCCTTCGTGTTCGGCGGGAGCAGCCGATGATGTCCGTATGGTCTCAACGTCCTCTGTTATCGCACCTCGGGCTGTTTTTTGCAGCGTATGTCCTGGGCTGTGCATTCGCTGACGCGCTTGCAATCGTTCCTGGAATAACGGTTTCCATCTGGCCGCCGGCGGGGGTATTCGTCGCGACCTTGATCCTCACCTCGCCCCACACCTGGCCGTGGTGGGTGCTGTCCGGCTGTTTTGCCGAGATGTTCGCGCAACTCATATGGTTCCACAGCCCATTGATTGTGGGTCTCCTCATTTACGCTGGCAACGCACTCTGTGCCGCGACCGGCGCGACGCTCGTGAAGCTGGCCTGCAGCCGACCGCTGCGGATGGAAACCTTGCGGGAGGTTCTCGCATTCGTTGGACTTGGTGCGGGCGTTGCACCACTCGCCAGCGCGACGGTGGGAAGTGCCGCTCTTGCCTGGTTTGGTGTCGAAGGCCAAACGTTCACGGAAGTATGGCCGCTATTCTGGATAGGAGACGCCACCGGCATCCTGCTCGTGGGGCCATTGTCGTTGATGGTGATCCAGCACTGGCCCAGCAGGACCAAGCTCTCTGCGGCAAAGCGGATGGAGGCCGGCCTTCTGGGGCTGGTCTTCTTCGCTGTTGCCGCGCTTTCCTTGAGCACAGACTATCTGGCTTCCGCCTATATCATCATGCCGCCGCTTCTCTGGGCGGCCGTGCGCTTCGAGTTCAAGGGCGTGGCCGTCGCCCTGACTCTCCTCGCCCTGATCACGATGGCGCTCACCATCTCCGGCGGCAGCCACTTTGTGGGAGATCCCGAGACCCAGCGGGAAAAGCAGGTCATGTTGCAGCTCTTTCTGGCGATATCGGCCTTTTCGTCCCTCATTGTGGCCGCCCTATCCCGGCAGAACCAGCAGGCATTGCTTTCCTTGGGCGAGCGGGAGCGGGAACTCTCACAACTGGTGGACATGGTCCCGGTCCACATCAGGCGCATGACGGCCGAAGGGGAGCCGATCTTTTTCAACAAGCGCCTGCTGGACTTTTTCGGCCTGGATAACCTGAACGATCTGGACAAGCAGGGGACGAGCCGGCTCGCCACAACCATCCATACGCTTGTTCACCCCGACGACGCAGGCGGATTGCTTGCGACCGCCCGCCATTCCTTTGCAACCGGCGAGCCCTTCGCCTTGAAATACCGCATGCTCCGCGCAGATGGCGTGTACCGATGGGTCGATGGCCGTGGGGAGCCGCTCAGGGATCAAGGCGGCGCGATTGTGCAATGGTACGTCATATCCATCGACATCGATGACGAGATGCGTGCGCAGGAAGCGCTGCGGCGCAGCGAGCGCCAGCTTCAGCAGATGATCGACGCCGTGCCGACGCTCATCTGGTGCATGACACCAGAAGGAATACCCTGCTATCTCAACAAGCGAGCGCTGGACGTCACAGGCCTCACCCTCAAGGACATGGTTTCTCCCGACGGAGCTCGTTTGCTGGCCGTCATTCATCCAGATGAGCGTGAAGCCGTGGAACGGGTATTCGCGCAAGCAGTCGCGACGGGAACGCCGATTGTCACACGGTATCGCCAGCACCGGGCCAGCGGACCTCATCGCTGGGTTGAAAGCCGCGCCGAGCCATTGCGCGACGATACTGGCGCAATCATCCAATGGTACGGGGTGAGCGTCGACATTGACGACCTGGTGAACGCGCAGGATGCGCTGCGCAACCGGGAGCGGGAACTCTCACAGCTTGTCGATATGGTTCCCAGCCTGCTCTGGCGTCTGTCGCCAAATGGCGAACCGACCTTCTTCAGCAAGCGGCTGATCGAGTTCTGCGGCCAGGACGTCGGTGACTTCGACAAGTCGGGCACTGATCGGCTGGCGGCAGCGATGGCGACCTTGTTCCATCCGGACGACATCGTCCGGCTGGAGGAGACGCTCAAACGCTCCCTTGTAACAGGCGAGGGCTTTGCCCTCAACTATCGCATGCGCCGGGTGGACGGCGTCTATCGTTGGATGTTCGGCCGCGCCGAGCCTCTCAGGGATGATGGCGGACGCATCGTCCAGTGGTTCGGCCTCTCGCACGACATCGATGACCAGGTCCGTGTCGAGGAAGAACTGCATCTGGCGCGAGAGAGCCTTACAAGGGCAAGCCAGGCCGCGAGCCTTGCCGAGTTGTCCGCCGCCATTGCTCACGAGGTGAACCAACCTCTGGCAGCGATCGTCGCCAACTCCAGCGCATGCCAGGGCTGGCTCGCGGCGACGCCTCCCAATCTTGAGCGGGCCCAGAAAACGGTGGAACGCATTATCGACAATGCGAATTCCGCAAGCGACGTCGTGAGCCACATCCGTGCCCTGTTCAAGCCCTCTGTGGAGACGAGGACAAGCACGACGATAGAGAGTGTCATCGGCGGTGCGCGCAACCTCATGGCTGAGGAGGCAGCACGGCGACGCATCCGCATGAAGATTGAAGTGGAAAGCAATCTTCCGGCGATCTCGCTCGATCGCGTCCAGGTTCAGCAGGTTCTCGTCAATCTCATTCGCAATGGCATGGATGCAATGGACTCGGTCGCCGATGACAGGGTCCTGGGAGTGCGCGCGCACCGCCCGGGGGATGCCATCCAAATCGATGTCAGTGATCGTGGCGGAGGGGTCGAATCTTCGGAGAAGATCTTCGAGCCGTTCTTCACCACAAAGGATCGTGGCATGGGGATGGGGCTCGCAATCTGCCGGTCGATCGTCGAGTCTCATGGCGGTCGGTTGTGGGTTGAGAACAATGAGCTGCAGGGGGCAACGTTCATATTCACGCTGCCTATCGAAGCAGACACGGGTTCCTGAAGTCCGCTGACCGAGATCTCACATGTGCGCAGCGCAGTGGCGGTTGTCGTGGAATGCCCGGTGCCCCGTGGCCTCGGCGCCAACGCGGGAAAGTGCCGACAGAATGGTCGGAAATGCCTTCGAGCTTCCCGGGAATAGGGACGGCAGTTGCCGTCCCTCGGTGATTTTCCGGAGTGCCTCCCTGGCTTCGGCCGCCGCTCGGCTTGCCAGGGGAGGAGGTGGGACCTTCCGTCGCGAGAAAATACGGCGACGGCTAGCTCTGCCGTCGCACGCGGTGGCTCCATCCGCTTGATCAAGTCAGCAGTCAGTAGTCCCAGAACACCGGCACCCAACGGAAGGCATCGCCCTCGACGGCCACTCGGCCGACGGACGGGAACGGCAGATGGGTGGCAATCAACAGATCGCCGCTTGCCGCCAGGTCCCGCAGAAGACGGATACGAACGCGGGCTGCCTCCTCGGGGTCATGTTCGAAACCGTTGTGCCAGTCGGGTTGGTCAAACCCGACCGCGAACACGGCGTCGCCGGCGAATGTCAGCCCGTCTCCACCGGACGACACGTGGACCACGCTGTGGCCCGGGGTGTGGCCGCCAGTGCGTCGAACGACTACTCCTGGCGCCACTTCCTGCTCTTCCGCGAACAAACGCAGATGGCTGCGGTATTCATTCGTGAAGCGCTTGGCCGCGGAGCGAAGCGCGTCGGGGAACCCCGGCGGCATGGCGGTGCGAGAGAAATCAGGCGACTCCCAGAATTTGACCTCGGCGGCCGCCACGTGGATCCGCAAGTCGGGATGGATTCGGTCCTTCACCCCGTCGACGAGCAGCCCGCCGATGTGGTCCATATGCAGGTGGGTGAGCACCACGTCGGTGACGGACCCGAGATCGATGCCGGCAGCATTGAGTCGCCGAACCAGCTGCCCGGCACGTGGTAAGTTCAAGTCCGGGTCCAGTCCCAGGCCGGCGTCCAGGAGTATTGTCTGCTCGCCGCTGCGAACCACCACTGCGTTCAGCGGCCAGTCGAAGGCGTCCGGCGGCAGGAACATATTGTCCAGCCATGCTGCGCGCACGGCCGGCTCGGCATTGTGTGCCAACATCTCGGTGGGGAGCGGGAGCACTCCATCACTGATCACCAGCACGTCAATCTCGCCCACCCGTAGCGCGTAGCGCGACGGAACGAGTTCGTCGCGGCCCGGTTTGCCTGAGCGTGGCATGCTCTGCGAGCTGATGTCTGCTTCGTGCTGACCGATCGGCCGCGACTTCCTCAATTCTGCCTGTGACATGTTGCTCTCCTGTTTCGCGTAGTAGAGACGTGTGGTCACGAGCCACGGCAGGACTCTAGGGTGAAGCCCGTCTGCGTTGAAGGTAAACGGTCGTTGGGCTTGATTCCCGTTTTTGGGCTGCTCTGAGAGATTGCCTTCTGCGTGAACTGCAGAAGCGTCGCTCACTTCGGTGGCACGGCCAGGCGGCGCGCAACGGCTCCGATGGTTGGCCCGCAAGGAGAAAAGCGGGCTGCGAGGAGTGGCGCAGTCCGACGAACCGCCAACCTGCTCCCGGTATTCCCCTAAACCTTCGTTTGGGAAGCAACCGCCCATCCACGATGATAGTTTCCGGCAGCAATGTTTGAAGGAGGTCGAAATGCAGACTTCAAAACACATCGTCTACGGGATGGTCGGGTTCAACATACTGCTTGCGGCCTGGCTCTCGCTCCACATGCTCTATGACCCGGAAGGCTGGTACTATTTCGTTCCGGGTGTCACGGACACCGGCATGTTCAATCAGCATTTCGTTCGAGACATCGGCATCATCCAGGGGTTCGTGGCGCTCGCTTTTGCAGTTGGACTTTGGAAGCCGCACCGCCGATTGGAACTGTGGGCGGGGGCGACCCTGTGGCTTATCGCGCATGCCGCCTTCCACCTGTGGGAAGTAGCGGTCGGCATCTGCTCTGCGTCGGTGATCATTCGCGACTTCCCGGCCGTGAGCCTCCCGGCGATCTTCGGGGTGGCCGCGACGATTTGGGCGTACAAGCAGGTGATGAGCGTGCCCATCCGCCGGGAATCGGGCGGACTTCGAGCATAGATGTCGAGTGCCGTGATCGGCGGTAGACGGATCACTGCCGTCTGGCCCAGCACCTGCGCTCGTCTTCGCCGCAAGAGGTAAACTCCCGTATAGCTTCCGCGTTTGCGGCAAGTCTGTACGCTTTCCGATCTTCATCGAAATTTGTTTGCGGGGGTGAGCTTTTGTCCGTGCGAGGCGGCGGCTGCGCATATGTGCACGAAAGGCGCAAGATGACTTGCAGTGACACCGGTGTGCCCGAAGTGACCAAATCGGAGCACGTATGGGACATTGCCGACTATTGCAGGCGGGCGGGAGTATGCCAGGCGGAGGAAGAACGCCTGATCAGGATACTTGGAAAATACGCATCAAGACATGAGCTGCAGATGAACATCGTCCGCGGGCCGTCGCGTGCTCGCTAGGGCGCGGAGAAATCATGCGCAATGCATTGGTAGGGATGCTCACGATGAGGATCCATTTGTGCCTGCGGCCCGCGCCTTCCTCTTTTAACCTTCGTATAGCTGTCCTGCGATCCGGGAAAAATCCAAAACAGATACGCGTCCTCTGCCCATGACGGTTTCTTCGAGCAGAAGCGACACTCGCTGATGTCCGCCCTGGGGCGGCCACTCACCAGGCGAGATGCGAATTACCTGTGGTTGCGACGTAAGGCGCGCTCGGGCTCAACGATGCTCGCGAGCGATGGCCGTTGGAGATCGTGATGGTTGAAATTCCGCGTAAGGAAGCATTCGAATTGACAAGCGATAGTGACGATGCCGAAGCGGCATCTGGCGAACCGAACGTTGCCGCGACCACCGCTGTTCCCCGGCGCGGATCCTCTCTCAAGAAAGGCATACTGGCCCTGGTCCTGGTTGCCGGTGCCGGGTACGGCGCTCACTTCGGTCACCACTACTGGACAGTCGGTCGATTTATCGAATCTACCGACAATGCCTACGTAAAGGCAGACTATACGACCGTTGCGCCCAAGGTCGCGGGCTATGTCAAAGAGGTGCTGGTCGACGACAACGACGTCGTGAATGCGGGGCAGGTTCTTGCGCGGATCGATGATCGCGACTTCCAGATCGCCCTCAACCAGGCTCGGGCCGAGTTGAAGGCTTCGGAAGCCGCGATCACAAATATCGACGCCCAGATCGACCTGCAACAGTCGATCATTGGACAGGCAGAGGCTTCGGTGGAAGCGTCGAACGCCTCGCTCGTCTTTGCGAAATCCGAGGCCACACGCAGCACGCGCCTGAGCACGACCGGGGCAGGCACGCAGTCACGTGCGGAGCAGAGCCGCTCCCTTATGGACCAGGCATCCGCCGCGGTCCAACGGGACCAGGCCGCCCTGATCTCCGCACATGACAAAGTGCCTGTTCTCAGGAGTCAGCGTGATCACGCGGTTGCTCAACGGGACAGAGCCGCCGCAGCCGTTCAGCAAGCCGAATTGGACCTTTCCTACACGAACATCGTCGCAGCCATCGACGGCACAGTTGGCGCACGTTCAATCCGTGTGGGGCAGTATGTCACTGCCGGCACGCAGCTGATGGCGGTTGTGCCTCTCCATTCGGTCTACGTCGTCGCCAATTTCAAGGAAACGCAACTGACCTACGTTCGTCCGGGCCAGCTCGCAGTCATCGAGGTTGACGGCTTTCCCGGACTGGAAGTGAAGGGTCACGTGGATAGCGTATCGCCCGCGAGCGGCCTCGAGTTCTCGCTGCTCCCCCCGGACAATGCCACGGGCAACTTCACGAAGATCGTCCAGCGGATCCCCGTGAAGATCATCATCGATGACGAAGCGCGAGCAGCCCAGTTGCGCTCCGGAATGTCCGTCGTGCCGAAGATCGACACCAGTATCGCTCGGCTGTCGAAACAGGAGTGACGGCAACTTGCGGATACGGGCCTTCGTCCCGACCACCTGCATAGCTCAAGCAAGGATCCGCACCTGCGGAAGAAGCATGATGATCGATCGCAAGCTTGTCGCAACCAAGAGACAGCATGTGCCAGACACCGACACAGCTGGTTCGGGAAATGGCATGAGCGCCGCGCGAATGTGGTGCGCCGTCGTCGGCTCCACCCTGGGCGCGTTCATGGCGGTTCTCAACATCCAGATCGTGAACGCATCGCTCGCCGACATCCAGGGGGCGATCGGCGCTGGCAAGGACGACGGCGGTTGGATCTCGACCTCCTATCTTATCGCGGAAATCGTGGTCATTCCCCTCAGCGCCTGGCTGGCCCAGGTGTTTTCGCTCCGAAAGTACCTGCTGACGAACGCCATCCTGTTCCTGGTGTTTTCGGTCGCCTGTGCGTTCGCCGCAAACCTGAAGCAAATGATCGTGCTCCGTGCGATCCAGGGGTTCGCTGGCGGTGTTCTGATCCCCATGGCCTTCACGATCATCATCACCCTGCTGCCCAAGTCAAAACAACCGGTCGGACTGGCACTCTTCGCGCTTTCGGCGACATTCGCTCCAGCCATTGGACCGACCATCGGTGGATATCTGACCGAGAACTACGGGTGGGAATTCATTTTCTACGTGAACCTGGTTCCCGGTCTGTTGATGATCGGTCTGCTTTGGATTTCGCTCGACGAAGCTCCGATGAACCTGGGCTTGCTTGCAAAAGGCGACTGGGCCGGGATCCTCACGCTGGCGATCGGCCTTGCCTGCCTGCAGACGGTGCTGGAGGAGGGCAACAAGGAGGACTGGTTCGGATCCGAACACATTGTCCACCTCTTCATCGTCGCCGCGGTTTCCTTGACGCTTTTCCTGATCATCGAGTTCAGGACCACGAACCCGCTGTTGAACCTGAGGCTTCTTGCCCGACGCAACTTCGGCTTCGGCATTCTGGCCAATACCTTGCTCGGGATTGCCCTTTACGGATCAGCCTTTGTGCTGCCCATCTATCTGGCGCGCATTCAAGGCTACAATTCCGAGCAGATAGGCGTTGTACTTGCCTGGACGGGCATCCCTCAGTTGGTTCTGATCCCGCTCGTTCCCAGGCTCATGAAACTCATTGATGTCCGGATAATGATCGCGCTGGGTTTCGCCTTGTTTGCCGGCTCGAACTTCATGAACGTGAACATCACCGGTGACTATGCGGCCGACCAGCTTTTCTGGCCCAACGTCATACGCGCCATCGGACAAGCCCTTGTCTTCGCTCCGCTCTCGGTTGTCGCGACGGCAGGAATCGAACAGGAGAACGCAGGCTCCGCATCCGCGC
This sequence comes from Sinorhizobium sp. BG8, assembly GCF_016864555.1. Lineage (NCBI taxonomy): Bacteria > Pseudomonadati > Pseudomonadota > Alphaproteobacteria > Hyphomicrobiales > Rhizobiaceae > Sinorhizobium > Sinorhizobium sp. BG8. The sequence continues at coordinate 2,664,203 of NZ_CP044011.1, forward strand.
TCTTCAACATGATGCGCAACCTCGGCGGTGCGGTCGGAATTGCCTTGCTCCAGACGCTTCTTACGAAACGGGAACAGTTCCATTCAAATATCCTGACGAATTCGATCAGCCTGTTCGAGGAGGCGACGCGAACCCGTATCGCCAAGCTGACATCTTACTTCATGGAACAGGGCGTCAGCGATCCGGCCCTCGCCACCCACAAGGCCGTTGTCGCCGTCGCAGCCAGCGTCCGCAAGCAGGCCGGCATCATGGCCTTCGGCGATGCCTTCTTCCTGCTTGGAGCCGGGCTCGTCGTCGCATTGTTTGCCACGCTTCTCCTGAAGAAGCCAAGCAGCCAGATGGCAGGTGGTGGAGCTCATTGATCGGCTCTCACAAGGAGGCAACGACAGACATGATTGTCAAAGAGCAAGCATTGCGCGGGCAATGCGCATGGGCCGGACGCAACATCGATCCCGACCACATTCTTGCTGTCCTGGAATGGCTCGCAGGAGAGGAATGTCATGCGTTCGATGAGGTCGGACTGATTGCCGAACTTGGCACCAGGTTGCGAAAGATCGGCCTTCCGATTGACAGGCTCACTCTTCACCTTATGACCCTTCATCCAGAGATCCTGGGCCGGACACTTGCCTGGTCTCCGTCTGAACCAGTCGAGATCCTTGACAGGGCTCACGGGATCAAGCGCGAGCTCGCCTCCAGCCCGGTGATCAGGGTACTGGAGACAGGTCAGCCGTTGATTGTGGACGCGGACGACGTGGCATCGACGTGGCAGCATGTCGACGTGTTCGCAAAGAGAAATCTCGCCCAGGTCATGATCGCTCCGCTCCGCAATATCGACGGCTCGGTCAGCGCTGCGGGATTCGGGACGAAGAGGCCGGGCGGTTTCACGGTGTCAGAGATCCGTGCGATCGAAAGGCTCCTGCCTGCCTTGCGCAATGCGTGCGAGATGCGGGTCCTGCGGCACGCCGAGTTGTCGCTGCTCGAGACGTATATAGGGCCGATGACGGCCCGCCGGATCCTCGCTGGCAAGATCCGCAGGGGCGATATTGAAACAATACAGGCGGCTCTTCTGCTTTGCGACATGAAGGGCTTCACCGAGCTTTCCAACCGACTCCTGGACGAGAAGGTGCTGGAACTGCTCAACGCCTATTTCGACATGGTCGTGCCGGCCATCACGGCACACGACGGCGAGGTGCTGAAGTTCATTGGCGATGCCGTTCTTGCGTTTTTTCCAGCCGCCGACGCTGTTGTGGCAAGCCGGCAGGCGCTCGCGACATGCGAGGAAATCTTCTCCCGCCTTGCCGATTTCGAAATGGACGGTGTGCGCATCGAAGCGACCGCGGCACTGCACTACGGAAGTGCCAGCTATGGAAACATCGGATCCGGAGGAAGGCTGGACTTCACCGTGATCGGATCGGACATCAATCTGCTGAGCCGGATCCAGGGTGCATGCAGCGGGCTGGGGAAGTCCATTCTCATGTCGGATGCCTTCCGTCGCCGCGCCGAGGGCGAGCATGTTGTCTCTGTGAGTTTTCATCATCTGAAGGGCTTCTCCGAGCCGATCGAATTGTTCACGTTTGCAGATTGATCGCAGCCACTTCGGCTTCCGCTGAAATGCCGGCGCCGCAGGCCTGTGCGTCGCCAGGGCTTGCGGCGGCTATGAGCTCGAACCGCCGCGGGGTCTCAGTCCGAGTTCCTGCGTCCACGAAGGCGTTCGGCGAAGTTCGCGTCCAGATGGCCTCCACCGATCGGCAGGAGGTTTTCGAGACCTTCGCGGAGCTCGTTTACGTCAACAGAGCCTTTGTCGTCAGGATCGAGCTTCGCCCAGTGCGCGTTGCTGTGCGCGCTGTCGAACGTCTGATCATTCATTTCGGCCAGCCGCCTCTGGCCGTCCATGTACTCGGCCTTCGTCACGTTGCCGTCCCTGTTTGCATCGGACCAGTTGAGCTGCTGCTCAGCCATCCTTGCGTAGAAGTCGTCGACGCGCAGAGCGTCAGAGCGAACCGAGGGGGTCTTCGCCGGCGATGACGAGGCGACGCCAGGTCCTTCCTCGGCGATCGACGGAGCTTTTCGTGTCCGCGATGCGATCATGCTGAACATGGAACTTTCGATCTTCATAAGACCTCCTCGGCTTGCGGTGATGAAGCCGTCTGGTTGCAACACAGAGTTTTGTCGCTCCGGGGATTCGCTCCCTTGTCGACAACCGATCCGTGTTCTTCGCCACTGATCGCGTCAACGCATACCAACGTTGGCCTAGCAACGCGCGCCCGTTCGGTTGCTTAGTGGGCTTTGGGCCTTGTGACGCGAAGGCCGGGAAAAGTCGCGTTGCGCGACGGAGAAAAGCGGGTTCTCGACCTGAGTGCGGCGGAGAGCCGGATTGCCCCCAGCGATAAGCGCCTCCCTTCTTGCCGCAGCGGGGTCCCGCACAGGAGACGAAAATGAACAAGGCAATACCGATCGTGATCGCGTTGGCCGCCCTCGGCGCTGCCGGTTGGAAATACGACGTGCTCGCGAGCCTCGGCATTGCGCGTGGCGTTGACCAGGACATGGTCCTCTACGGCAACATCGACATACGTCAGGTCTCCCTCGCGTTCCGCGTGAACGGCCGCATCATGGAAGCGATGGTTGACGAAGGCGACGTGATCAAACGAGGAGACCTTCTGGCCCGGCTCGACAAGGATACGTACGAGCACGCCGTGATTTCAGGGGAGGCGGATGTCGCCGCGCTTCGCGCGACACACGAGAAACTGGTCGCAGGCCCACGGCAGACCGAGATAGCGCAGGCCAGGGCCACGCACGACGCCAGCATCGCCGACCTTGAGAAGGCCCGCCTTGCCTATGACCGGGCGCAACTGCTGCGGTCCCGAGGAACGATCTCCGAGGCCGGCGTCGATGAAGCGACCGCGGCAAGGGCGATGGCCGTGGCACGCTCGAATATGACCAAGGAAGCGCTCGCCTTTCTGGTGGAGGGCAGCCGATCGGAAGACATAGCCACCGCTGCCGCGCAGATGAAAGCGGCGGAGGCGGCGCTCCTTACGGCGCGCACCTCTCTGTCCGATACGGAACTGCGTGCGCCGAATGACGGCGTTATCCTGTCCCGGATCAAGGAGCCCGGCGCAATCGTATCGTCCTCCGATCCTGTATATGTCCTGTCGCTCACGGCTCCTGTGTGGGTGCGCAGCTATATCGGCGAGGCCGATCTCGGACGGATTTACCCGGGAATGAAGGTCAAGGTCGCGTCCGATACGCATCCCGGAAAGAGCTACGAAGGAACGATCGGCTTCATTTCACCGGTTGCGGAATTCACGCCCAAATCCGTCGAAACTCCCGAGCTTCGCACCGATCTCGTCTATCGGATTCGTGTCGTCATCGGCGCTCCCGGCCAGGATCTCCGCCAGGGAATGCCGGTGACCTTGCGCTTGCAGGAAACAGAGGCGGCAGGGAAATGAATCTCGCAGCCGAACATGCAGCTACTGCCGACTTCGTCCGACTGGACGATGTGACCAAACGCTTCGGTCCGGGAAAGCCGGCGCTGGACCAGGTCTCGGGCGTCATCCGTGGCGGCGAGATAACAGGACTTGTGGGGCCCGACGGTGCCGGAAAGACGACGCTGATCCGCCTGATGACCGGGCTGATGTTTCCGGATGGCGGCAACGTCGATGTCCTTGGCTTCAGGACGCGCGAGCGGTCGGCCGACATCCAGGCGTCCATCGGCTACATGCCGCAGCGCTTCGGCCTCTACGAGGATCTGTCTGTGGAGGAAAATCTCGAGCTCTATGCGGACCTGCGGGGACTTCCGAAGCCCGACCGGGCGCGCATCTTCGACGAGTTGCTCACGTTCACCGACCTGAAGCGCTTTTCTGCCCGCCTTTCCGGAAAGCTGTCCGGTGGAATGAAGCAGAAGCTTGGTCTTGCCTGCGCGTTGTTGAAGAAGCCGCGATTGCTGCTTCTCGACGAACCCGGCGTTGGCGTCGATCCTATCTCCCGGCGCGATCTCTGGAAGATGGTCGAGGTCCTGATCAAGGAGGGCGTCGGCGTCGTCTGGTCGACCGCCTATCTCGACGAGGCCGAAGCCTGTGATCGCGTTCTCCTGCTGAACGAGGGGAAGCTGCTGTTCTCGGGCAGGCCGCAGGAATTGACCGACCGGGTGAAGGAACGGGTCTACCGGGTGACTGGTGTATCCGGTCGAAGGCGCTCGACGTTGGCGAAGCTTCTCGATGAAGACGGCATCGTTGACGGCGGAATCCAGGGGGAGGCGATAAGGCTGGTGACAACGCCCGGCCGTGAGGCCCGGTTTGCGGCGAGCGGCGAAGCGAACGTCAGTGCCACCGATCCGCGCTTCGAAGATGCCTTCGTGGATATGCTGGGCGGAGGGCCGGGCGGTCGCTCGAGGCTCGCAGAGGCCCAGGCCTCTCTGGCTGCCAGACAGGAAGGCCCGGTCATCGAAGCGAGAGGGCTGGTCAAGCGTTTCGGCGATTTCACCGCTGCCGACAAAATCACCTTCGACATTCCGGGTGGCGAGATATTCGGGCTCCTTGGACCAAACGGCGCCGGCAAATCGACGACGTTCAAGATGCTGTGCGGCCTGTTGAAACCGACTGAAGGCGAGGGGCGCGTGGCGGGCTTCGATCTCCGCCGTGATGCAGCCGAGGCGCGCAACCGGCTGGGTTACATGGCGCAGAAGTTTTCGCTCTACGGCGACCTGAGCGTTCAGCAGAACCTTCAGTTCTTCGCTGGGGTCTATGGCCTCACCGGTAGCAAGAAGCGTGAGCGGATCGAGCTGATGACGTCGATCTTCGATTTCGGGCCGCGCCTGTCGATGTCGGCAAAAGACCTTCCGCTGGGCCTGAAACAACGGCTGGCGCTCGCCTGTGCGGTGATGCACGAGCCGCAAGCCCTGTTCCTCGACGAGCCCACCTCGGGCGTCGATCCGATTACGAGGCGCGAGTTCTGGACGCATATCAACGGTCTGGTGGAGAAGGGCGTGACCGTACTGGTCACAACGCATTTCATGGACGAGGCCGAGTACTGCGATCGCATCTCGTTGATCTATCGCGGCCGATCGATCGCGCTCGGCTCTCCGGATGAGCTCAAGGCCAGCGTCGCCACCGAGGAAACCCCCGATCCGACGATGGAAGACGCCTTCATCGCGCTCGTGCAAGGCTCGGACTTGGAGAGTGCCCGATGACGGATTCCGCAAACAGCTCGCATGATGGCGGCCGCACGGTTCGATTTCTCGCGCTTGTACGCAAGGAAAGCCTTCAGGTTGCCCGCGATCCGAGCAGTATCCTGATCGCCTTCGTGCTGCCGCTGATCCTCCTCTTCCTTTTCGGATACGGCATTTCCCTGGACACGAAGGAGACGCGCGTCGGTGTCGTTATCGAGGATGTGACGCCCGTTACGAGCGATCTCGCTGCCAGCTTTCAGGCCTCGCGCTATTTCTCGGTCTCGACGGGGCGTGACCGTCGTGAATTCGAGGAGGACCTGGTGCTGGCGCGTATTCGCGGCATCATCGTCATTCCCTCGGATTTCATGGACAGATACACCGCCGGAAACCACCCCCAGGTCCAGGTGATCGTCGACGGGTCCGATCCCAACACGGCGAACTTTGTCCAGAGCTATGTCCAGGGTGCGGTGGCGACGTGGCAACAGCTCCGGCAGTCGGAGACGGCGGCAATGGGGGAGCCGATCTGGGTGGAACAGCGCTTCTGGTTCAACCCTGAGCTAACGAGCCGTTCCTTTCTCGTTCCCGGGTCGATCGCGATCATCATGACGCTTGTCGGGACACTGCTGACGTCGCTGGTCGTTGCCCGCGAGTGGGAGCGCGGCACGATGGAGGCAATCATGGCGACTCCTGTGACGGCAATCGAGCTCCTCGCTGGGAAGGTTCTTCCCTATTTCGTTCTCGCGCTGGCATCGATGACGCTCTGCGTGCTGCTCGCCGTCTTCATGTTCGGCGTCCCGTTCCGGGGTTCCATTGGAGCACTTTACTTGCTTTCCGCGGTCTTTCTGGTTCCGGCGCTCGGGCAGGGGCTGTTGATTTCGGCGGCCACCAAGAACCAGTTCCTGGCCTCGCAGATGGCGCTGATCACGGCCTTTCTCCCGTCCTTTCTGCTGTCCGGATTCCTGTTCGAGATCAATTCGATGCCCCAGTTCATCCAGTGGATCACCTTCGTGGTGCCCACGCGGTATCTGATCCCATGCCTTCAGAGCGTCTTCCTCGCCGGAGATATTTGGCCGATGTTCCTTCGCTCCATCGGCGCTATGTCACTGATCGGTCTCGTCTTTCTCATGTTCGCCGCCCGCAGCACGCGCAAAAGGATTGCCTGAGATGTGGTGGTCGCGATTGTTGGCCCTTGTGCTGAAAGAACTGCTGACGGTACTTCGTGATCCGAAGGGCCGGACAATCCTGATCGGTCCGCCGATCGTGCAGCTTGTGGTGTTCTCGTATGCGGCAACGCTCGAAGTCCGCAACGTCGACGTCATGCTGCTCAATAGGGATGCGGGCCATTGGGGCGAGGAACTCGTCGCACGCATCGACGGTTCGCCTCGGTTCAGGCATGTCACCCTCACGGACAGTCCGCAGGAGGCGCGGGCAGCGATCGACCGCCAGCAGGTGACCGCCGCGATAACGATCGGCGCGGACTTCTCCCGCAGCATCGAAGCAGGCAAGCCTGCGGATCTGCAGATCCTGCTGGATGGACGGCGATCAAACGCAGCTCAGATCGTTTCCGGCTACATCTCCCAGATCGTAAGGGCGTTGGGTGCCGAGACGCCCGCGGGCAGGCTCAAGGTGGCGACAGCGATAGAAGTCGTGCCGCGCTACTGGTTCAATCCCAACCTCATCTATCAATGGTTCATGGTGCCGAACCTGATCGCGAACATCGCGCTTCTGATCGGATTGATCGTTACCGCGCTGTCCATCGCTCGCGAGCGCGAACTCGGGACTTTCGATCAGTTGATGGTATCGCCGCTCCGCACGCATGAGATCGTGATCGGCAAGCTCACTCCGCCGATGCTCATCGGACTGTTCCATATGACCGTCTATGTGCTTGCCGCGGTCTTCGTCTTCGCGGTTCCCTTGCGTGGGTCTCTCGTCCTGCTTTATGCGAGCTCGCTCTTCTATCTCGCCTCGATTGCCGGGGTAGGGCTATTCATCTCGGCGCTGTCGATGACGCAGCAGCAGGCAATCCTTGGCGCATTTCTCTTTCTTGTCCCGGCGACGCTTCTGTCCGGGTTCGCGACGCCGATAGAGAACATGCCGTCCTGGCTGCAGCCGATAACCGCGGTCAATCCGCTACGGTACTTTCTCGTCGTCGTGAAAGGCATCTTCCTCAAGGACATTCCCGTGTCCGAGGTCTTGAGACAGACGATACCGCTGCTGGTCATCGCAATCGTCACGCTGTCGGCGGCGTCGTGGCTTTTTCGACGTCGCCTCGAGTGATGCCAACCCTCATCGCGGCGATCGATCGGACAGGCGCCGACACCCAGCCTCGATGCCGTCTTGAAGATATGAGTTTGAGAACCACCATGAAGAGCTCTCATCGCCGGAACCGCCAGTCTCCCACGCCAGACTTCGAAAGTGGTGCCGGTGCCACGGTCGATCCCCGGGTGTACCGGGATCTGAAGGCGAGCGAAGCACGCTATCGCAATCTCATCGACAACGTGCCGCTGCCACTCTGGCAGGTCGATGCCAGAAGCATGACGAAGCTTCTCGATGAGCCGGGACTTTTCGCTGGTAACTACGGGGACGTCCGCGGGCGCAGTTTGGAATTTCTGGAGCTTGCCAACGATACGGTGGTCGTGACCGGCGTGAATGAAAGCGCCGTCGAACTGCTGCGCGCTTCAGGAAGCGAGGACCTTCTCGGTCCCGTCGGGTACCTGTTCGCCGCCAGTCCGGACACCGCCGTGCGCATCGTGGAGGCCCGCTTTGCTCAGCGGCGCAACCACGTCGAGGAAATGAAGGTCCGCGCATTCGACGGCCAGCTTCTCGATGTCCTGCTCTTCGCGACATTTCCCCAGACGCCCGACTGCGCCGATCTCGCCCTGATCATGATGGTCGACGTGACGGCGCAGCGGAGAACCGAACAGCAACTACGAAAAGTACAGTCGGACCTTGTCCATGCGTCGCGCGTCTCGGCCCTCGGCGAGCTTGTGGCCACCATTGCGCACGAGGTGCGGCAGCCTCTCTCGGTGATCGCGACCGACGCGGACACAGCGACGCGATGGCTGGACCGGGCGGAGCCAAACCTGCCCAAGGCGAGAGAACTCATGACACGGGTTGCGGAAAATGCCCACCGTGCCAGCAGAGTGATTGGCCGCATCCAGGACATGACCGCCAAGCGCGATCCGGCGCGAACGCCGGTCGATATCAATGCGATCGTCGAAGAGACGACCGCATTCGTATCCACGGAAGCCCGCCTCCATGCGATCGTCGTTTCGCAGCGGCTGCAGGAGGGGCTCCCTGCTGTCATGGGTGACCGCGTCCAGCTTCAGCAGGTCGTCGTGAACCTGTTGCTGAACAGCATACAGGCCATTGCAGGCTCCGGCCCGGAAAGGCGCGAAATCACCGTCGAAACATCATACGGCGGGCGCGGCGCGATCTCGCTCACCGTGCACGATACGGGTGGGGGCATCCCGCCAGAACACCTGGACCGGATCTTCGACGGTTTCTTCTCGACGAAGACGGATGGCATCGGGATCGGCCTGGCCATATGTCGATCCATCGTGGGGGAGCATGAAGGAACCGTCCGTGTCGACAATGCGGAGGGCGAGGGAGCCCGCTTTGTCGTGACACTCCCCATCTCGCCCGGACATGCGATCGGCAGGGAAAGGCAAACCTTCGTTTGATGGTTTGGAACGCCTTTCTTGACTATCCTTCGTCCTCGCTCGGCCGCAAGAAAGCCTGCAACCGTCCGGTGGGGGTTGCCGGATCGAGGCGGCAGGGCTGCATCTTCCAACCGCCGCCATCCGGCTCAAGCACCCGAGCTCCTGCTCCCGTGAGGTTTGACATGGGTCATGACGTCCCCCTCCTGCCGCTGATTATCAGCCTGCTCGGGATCGCCGGAATTATCGCATGGCACCTGCAAGGGCGGTCGCGCCCCACCGCCCGGCTGATTGTCCAGATCGCGTTCTTCGCGGTTATGACGGCGGTGCTAAGCTTTGCCCGAGCCTCTCCCTTTCACTACGATCCGAGCGGGATCGACGGCGCGAGCGCGTTGCTCCTTCTCGCGAAGGTCCTGTGGTGGATCCATCTGGCCTGGGCCATGATCGGCTTCGTTCGCATCTATATCGTCCTTGACCATCGGCCGAGAGAGGCGAGGCTGATCCAGGATCTGATCGTCGCGACCGTCTATCTCGGCGTGTCGCTGTCGATCATGGCCTTCGTTTTCGGCGTTCCCGTCGGCACGCTGATGGCCACATCCGGCGTGATTGCAATCATCCTCGGCCTGGCGCTGCAGAATACTCTGAGCGATATGTTTTCCGGCATCGCCCTGACCTTGGGGCGTCCGTACGTCATCGGGGACTGGATCTCCCTGACGGACGGCACCGAAGGGAGGGTCGTGGCGAGCAACTGGCGCTCGACATATCTCTTGACCGGCGCCCATAACGTCGTGGTGCTGCCGAACAGCGTGCTCGCCAAGCTCGGGCTGACAAACGTGAGCCAGCCCGACGAGAACCATCAGCTCACGCTTCCCATCCGGGTCGCTCCAACGCGCATGCCCCGAACGATCGTGGAGGTCATGCGTGACGTGCTCGAAAGCAGCAACGTCATCGTCAAGCAACCGAGCCCGTATGTCGTCCTGACGGCCATCGACGCGAGCGCGGTCACCGTGGAACTGCAGTTCCGCGTGACCAGCCCCGCGCAGCGTGGCGAGGCTCGCAACGAGGTCATCGATCTGGTCTATCGTCACTGCAAGGCCAGCGGTCTGGAATTGGCGATGCCGCCGGAAGCCGTGGTCGTTTCGAAGGATAGCGTTCAAATGGCCGAGCACCCGACGCCGGAGGCGTTGGGGCTTGTCGAGGCCGTTTCGACGTTTGCCATCCTTAACAGGGATGAGCGCATCTCTCTCGCGGCCCTGGCAACACAACGGACGTTCTCAGCCGGGGCGGAAATCGTTCGCGCCGGCGATGTCCTGACACGTCTCATGATCGTCAGGTCGGGTATCGTCGCCATGAAGACGAACAATGAGGAGGTTGCGAGATTGGCTCCGGGGGACTTTTTCGGTGAGCAGGGTCTGCTGGCCGGCTTGGAGGAAACGCACACGCTGCAGGCCGTCACGCGTGTCGTCGTCTACGAGATCGACAAGGACGCGTTCGCGCCCTTGCTCATCGAGCGCCCAGAGCTCGCCGAAGACCTGGCAGCGAACCTGGCCTGCCGGAACCGTCTCGGCGAGAGACGACTGACACCGACCAATACGGACGATGGCAGAACGTCGGACCTTCTGAAGAGGATACGATCGATGTTTCGACTGCACAGGAGCCATGGGGAGCCGGCCCGATCGCGACACTGACTACACGCGGCGCGGGGTCATTTCCCGGCCGGCGATCGCGACCGGCGGGTGACCTCGTGGTATTGTTCCCGTCCTGCAGAACCGAGAGGGCCACATGCCTGAGGCAGCAGATCCACAGCAGTCCATCCCGACGATCCATGTCATCGACGATGATACCGACCTGCGGACGGCGCTCCTCGGTTTCTTTGAGGCCATTGGAATGCGGGCGGCAGGCTTCGAAAGCGCAGGCGCATTCCTTGAGCATGCCGATCTCTCTGAGCCCGGCTGCATTCTCCTCGACATCAGGATGCCTGGCATGACCGGGCTCGAACTTCAGGCGAAGCTGACCGAGCTCGGATTTCCGCTGCCGATCATCTTCATGACCGGAAACGCCAGCGTGGCGACCAGCGTTTCCGCTATGAAAGCGGGAGCGCTTGACTATCTGGTCAAGCCGTTCAGCTCGGAAAGCCTGATGCAGGCGACGAAACAGGCGCTCGAACACAATGCCGAACTTCGGGCCAGGGATGCGGTGAGCCTGCAGATGAACGCCCTCGTGGAGAAACTCACCCGGCGCGAAAGGGAGGTGTTCGGATACGTCTCCAAAGGGTTGATGAACAAGCAGATCGCACATGAGATGCAGATAAGCGAGATCATGGTCAAGCTCCACCGGGGCCGGATGATGAAGAAGCTGGACGCCCGATCCATCGCCGATGTCGTGCGTATCTTCGACGAGGTCAACCGCCGCGCCTAGAGCGCGTTGCGGGTTGCCTGGCTTCCGAACCTTTTGGCGCTGGGCCTTGCCAGGCCCGACGGCACCTGCGGAGTAAACCAAGGTTTACGGTCCCAGCGTCGAGGACCCGTGATAGATTTCCTCCGCGGCCGCCGCAGTCCATCCGCGAGGTTCGCCCTCCACATTCCTGGGACTGCGCAGATTGCCGGGCAACGCGGAGGATCAGCCATGGAAAGCCTTGAGATGGAGACTGATCGAGTGGTGGAATCGGTTGTGTACGTCATCGATGACGACAAGCATATGCGTGAGGCCTTGCTCGATCTTTTTCTGGTTACGCACTGGCAGGCTTCGGCCTATTCGAGCGGATCCGAGTTCCTGGCCACCGTCGATACGACGGGACCCGGCTGCATCGTGATCGACCTCCGGATGCCGGGAGAGACGGGCCTGGACGTACAGAGCCGGTTGGCCTCGACTGGAAGCCGCATGCCCGTCATCTTCCTGACCGCGCATGCGGATGTCGCAGCCAGCGTCAGAGCGATGAAGGCCGGCGCGTGCGATTTTCTTACCAAGCCGTTCGTCACGCACGACCTGCTGGCCGCCGTCGGCAATGCCATCCGGTTGGATGGCGAGAGGCGCAAACTGGAAGCCGAGCGCGACCATATCGGGGCGCTCGCAGACACGTTGACGCCGAGAGAGCAGCAGGTGATGTTCGGCGTGGTCAGCGGGCTGATGAACAAGCAGGTCGCCTATGAGCTCGGGATCAGCGAGATGACTGTGAAGCTGCATCGCATGAGCGTCATGCGCAAGATGCAGACACGATCGCTCGCCGACCTTGTGCGAAAAGTGGAGAAGCTCCGAAAGAACTGAGCATGCAGGGGTTCTGACGCCTCGACGTTGGGGCAGCCCCGCGGGGTCGGCCCCATGTCGTCGCCTGAGCTTCATGCGGGGTCCGTCCGGACCGCCTGCTCGATGGCTGCTCGCAACTCGCCGCCGGCAAATGGCTTGAACAGGCATGTGCCCGCCTGCTTCGCTTCGCGAACGAGTGCATCCTGGGCGTGCCCCGTCATGAACACCACAGGTATTCTGATGTCCCGGCGTTTCAGTTCCCTGTAGAGATCGACGCCGGACATTCCTGGCATCGAGATGTCCAGGAGAAGGCATCGCGTCTCCGAGATCCGTGGCGAGCTCAAAAATTCCGGTGCGGATGCAAACGTCTCGACGGCGTATCCAAACATCTCCACCAGGTCGAGCAATGATACCCGAACCGCTTCGTCGTCATCGATTATGGCAATCAGCATCGGAAGTATTTCCATGTGAGGTCAACGATGTGCTTCTCTACCTGGTTGCACCGGCGCCCATCGGCGACTCGGTCGTGAGGCGAAAGGCTGGACTTCCGGCAGAGTTACATTTCCCCGCATGTTGAAGACAACCCAATTGTCGGTCTTTGGCAGCGCTCGCGTCAATGCAAACTAAGGTTTGCTAGCGACGTGGCTACTCGTTGACATCGCTTTGGACAGGCGGTTCCCAGCCGGTCGCGGCAAGGGGACGGGAAGGGGAGGCATAAGCGCGGCGCAGCCACATAACCTACGTATACCTAGGCCTGTCCCGCGGGCGCCGTATAGCATCATGAGCATCATCCAACAGGTCAAGGAGGAGAGATGCCATGCGAATACTGGCGAATGGCTTGCTCGGTCTGACGATGCTCGCGCTTCCCGCGGTGGCGGGAGAAAAGCCCTATAATGCCAAGGTCACCCTGGTGTTCGACCACGCGCTTCCGAATGTACCCGGCAAGAGCATGCGCGGAGTTCTGGTCGAATACGGACCGGGAGGCCACAACCCGTCGCATACCCATCCGAAGAGCGCGTTTATCAGCGCGACGGTGATCGAAGGGAGCATCAAGAGCCAGATCAACGATGGACCGGTCAAAGTTTACAAGGTCGGCGAGAACTGGATCGAGGTACCCGGTGACCATCATCGGGTGAGCGCGAACGCCAGCGAGTCGGAGCCCGCGAAGCTGCTCGCGGTCTTTGTCGTCGACACGAACGAAACGGAACTGACGACTTTCGACGATTGAGAAAGTCGGTGTGACCGACGGCGGAAGGTTTCGCCGTCATAGCTTTTCCGCGAGAGCAGGATCGTCCTGCCGCTAGAATTCTCTGACAGAAGGAGCTTAGCCATGAGAGTCGTCATCATCGGAGGCACGGGCCTGATCGGAACCAAGGTTGCCGCAATTCTGAGACGGGAAGGGCACGATGTCCTGCAGGCGTCGCCTGCGACCGGCGTCAACACGCTGACGGGCGAGGGATTGTCCGACGCACTCACAGGTGCCGAGGTGGTCGTGGATCTCGCCAACTCGCCTTCGTTCGAGCCGAGTGCAGTGCTTTCGTTCTTCGAGCAGTCAACGTCCAACCTGATCAAGGCGGAAAAGGCAGCCACCGTTCCCCATCACGTAGCCCTCTCCATCGTCGGCATCGAGCGGTCGCCCGGCAATGGCTATTTCCCGGGCAAGGTCGCGCAGGAAGCTGTCGTCAAGGCGGGTGGCGTCCCATACACTATCATCCGGTCGACCCAGTTCATGGAGTTCATGAGCGGCATCATTGACGGCGCGACGGACGGCCAGACCGTCCACGCCTCGCCGGGCGCCTTCCAGCCCATCGCGGCCGACGACGTCGCGGCCTTCGTCTCCGAGGCTGCAACCTCCGCACCGTTGAACGGGACAATCGAAATTGCCGGTCCCGAAAAGAAACCGATGAGCGATTTCCTCGCCGGCTATCTTGCCGCCACCCATGATGCGCGCACCGTCGTCGTCGACAAGGAGGCGCGCTATTTCGGCTCTCTCGTCGACGAACAATCCCTGGTTCCGCTCGGGCCGGCCAAGCTCGGGAAATTCGACGTCAAGACATGGTTCAGGCAGCGCACCCAATCGGCAGCTTGAATAAGAAATCGCCGGCGGCCGGGACGCTTTTGCCACCGGCCGCCCTGGTTGAAGGTCGGCCACATCCGCCATTCTTCGCAAGCGGATCCACGATATCGGTGCTCCAAAACGCCTCTTTTAGGGAGGCTTCGAGAAATCACTGGTCGTGGTACAGCGCGTCGCCCGCAGTTATGGTGCCTCGGCGGGCGGAGAGCCATAAGCTTTTCCAGCCACGAACCATTGGTGCGGCGGCACTTCGGTGATCAATACCGTCGTGGCCTCCGGCGGCACCCCAGCGACACGCTCCAGGCTTGCCGTCAGCTCGTGCGCCAATCTGGCTTTCACCTCCTCCGTCCGCCCCGGAAATAGTTCAACTCGGATAATAGGCATTTGAAATTCCTACTTAATCGTGGGCCAGGTGTCCGAAAGTTTGTAGCCGCCCGGCCACGGGTCAGCCGGATCGAGCATTAGCTGGGACGTGCCGGTTATCCAGGCGCGACCGGAAATCGACGGAACGATCGCCTTCTGTCCTGCCACGGTCGTTTCATCGACTATGGTTCCCACGAATTCGGAACCGATAATCGAGACCGCCGTCAGCGTGTCTCCCTTGGCTAGGACCCCACGGGCATTCAGCAGCGCCAATCGAGCCGAAAGAGCAGTACCTGTCGGCGAGCGGTCGAGTTTCCCGGGCTGGATCGCGACAACCGATCGGGCTTTCAAACGCTCGTCCTCTCTATACAAAGGTCCGGCGAACAAACAGAAAGATATATGGTTCCAGCCGGTATCTTCGGGATGCAGGAACCCCAGTTGTTCGTTCGCCGCGTTTGTGATCCTGATCCCTGTTTCGGCTATGGTGCGTGCGTTCTCTGGGACGAGCGCCAGGCCAAGCTGGTCGGGGTCTACCACCACGAAACTATCGCCGCCATATGCCGTGTCGACGGTGATTTTGCCGAGTTCTGGAACGTCCAATGTCGCGTCGAGCTGCGCTGCGAAGCTTTTCACGTTGGTGACGGTGATACGCTCCGCTTTGCCGTTCCTGCATTCTGCGACGACTTCGACAAGCCCGGCGGGAGCTTCGAGCGTCATCCTGGTGATCGGTTCGGTCATGGGGACGATGCCGCTGTCCAGAAGGACAGTGGAAACGCATATCGAGTTAGATCCCGACATCGGAGGGGTATCTTCGGGCTCCATAATGATCCATCCCATTTGAGCCTTCGGGTTCTTGGGAGGCACCAACAGGTTGACGTGCCGGAAGACGCCGCCGCGGGGCTCGTTCAGGACGAATTTGCGCAGTGTCTGATCGCGCGCAATCCACCTCGACTGCTCCCATATCGTATCGCCGGGAGGAGGGGCCACGCCTCCGACAATAACATCTCCGACTTCGCCCTCAGCGTGGCAGTTAACGACGTGGACTATCTTGGAGGATCGCATTTGGGCTCCCTGTTGAGCGTCGCAACCCGTGCTCCAGCAAGGGTCTTCATTGAATGTTCGTATACGATATTCTATCGTGGTGCGCGCGGCAGCCAGTTCGCGCTCCCAGATTTCCAAACCCTTTACATGTGCTCATCGGCTGCGATACGTGCATGTGCTTGCTTACGAAGGTGAACCGATGCCATTGAAGGCTGATCGTGCAATCAATCTTGGTGCCGCCCCTTCCGCGTCGGAAGTGATCATGAAATTCGTGCGCGACTCGATCATGGACGGCACGTTGGACGAGGGCGAACCTATCCGACAGGACGACGTCGCACGGCTTTTCAACGTATCGAAGATTCCGGTGCGCGAAGCGTTGAAGCGGCTCGAAGCAGAAGGCCTGGTTGCCTTTCACAGAAATCGCGGTGCCGTCGTCACATCGTTGTCGGAGCCTGAGATCGTAGAGGTGTTCGAGGTCCGGGCACTTCTCGAGGCGGGCGCAATTCGCTATTCGATCCCGCACATGACGGAAGAGACGTTCCAAAAAGCGCAAACCTATTGCGACGCATTTGCCAATGAGAACAACGCGGCACATTGGGCTGAACTGAATTGGAAGTTCCATTCGTGTCTCTATGAGGACGCCAAACGGCCCTACCTGTTGAACACGATCAGGTCCGTGAATGATCGAATTGAACGCTATCTCCGTGTCCAGCTTTCCCTTTCCAAGGGCCATCACACCGCTGATGTCGAACACCGCCAAATCCTCGCTCTCTGCCGAAAGCGGGACGTTGACGGTGCGGCCAGCCTTGTCCACGACCACATCATGGGCGCGTGCAGTTCCCTCTTGCAGCATCTCCCGCGCACATCGAAGGCGAAGGGCTGAGAACCTCAAGCCCAAGTGTCTCCGACCGTGAACCCTTCGGTGAACGGGTCGTCATGATCTAGGACGATCGTGTTCAGTCCATATATCCAGCTCCTGCCCGAGAGAGTTGGGACAACGGCGCTATGCCCGCCGATCTCAACCTCTTCTACCAGTCGGCCTGTGTAGACGTTTCCGAGAATACCTTGGTGGCGGAAATCCCGGTTCAGATTCAACTCGCCTTTAGCATGAAGCGTGGCCATCTTCGCGCAGGTCCCGGTGCCGCACGGGCAGCGGTCCAGAGCACCGGTCCACGTAGACGGGTTGTCCCACGAGAAGTCGCCGGAAGCCATGGTAACGGCGTTCTTCCAGTCCGCATTCGGGTCCTCGGTCGGCCCGGAAAGCTGCGAAATGGTAATCCCTATCCCCGGGTAATGGGGATGTGCCACCGGAAGCTGTTCGATGGCTGCCTGCCTGATCATGGAGGATACACGGGCGATTTCCTTCCCATGTTCCGGGATGAGTTCCAGGCCCTTGAACTGACGAACATCCGCGATCACGTAAAACATGCCGCCCCAGCCAACATCAACGGTCACCTTCCCGAGGCGAGGGACATCAATGACTGCATCGAGATGTGCTGCGAACGCTGGCACATTCTTAAACGTGACCTGTTTGACCTTGCCGTTTTCGCAGTCAGCTTTGACCCTGATGAGGCCGGCCGGGGCTTCCAGTACTAGCTCTGTCACAGGTTCCTTCATGGGAAGAATTCCCATCTCCAGCAAAACGGTGACCACGGAGATCGTATTCCCGCCCGACATTACCGGGTACTCGATCTGCTCAAGGATGATGTAACCCGCGTCTGCCTCGGGGTGGTTTGGAGGAACCAGAATATTGCAGCAGTGAGCCGGATAGCCACGTGGCTCTCTGAGAAGTAGCTTCCTCAGGCTGTCGTCGTTCGCTTCCAGCCACTTCATCTTTTCGTAGACACTCGCGCCCGGAATGTGAGCAACACCCCCGGTGATTACGCGCATCGGCGTTCCGGCATGTGTATCCACTGCATTGAGAGTCCGTTTGAAAGCCATAAGTTTGCGCCTCAGTTGACCGGTTTAATGAACAGACGTCGCGGGCGGGGCGATGCCAAGCGAAATCGTATACGATATAACGTATTCTAAAAGAATCGTCTGTCAATGAAAAATGTACACAGCTGTCATTGCGATATTCGTCTGGATCATTTTCAATGAGACCGCGACGATATGGGGCATTTCTGGGTTCCGCAGACTTGAGGCATGTATCCAGAGAAACCGAGCCCGATAGTCGCGACCTTCCAATTTGCAATTAGCGCGTCAGCTATGCGGCTTTTACGACTACCGCTGTGTTCCTGTTTTGTTCTTGAAGCCATTTTCCGCCGACACAACTCGTGTCGGCGGAAGTGTTTCGTATTGGCCGGACATCTGCACCGCTAGCAGAAGTCCCTTTCTTGCCTGCGTTCGCTGGAGCTACCGCGACGCAATTTGTTCCGTATTGGCTCAGACGCGCTTCTAAAGGTCTGCCAGACGCACATCACGGGCCATGACGCAAATCTGCGTCACGGGACTGCCTACCTCAAGCCCTCAAGAGCAGCCGCTGGTTGCGCCGCAGGTGTCGCACTTCTCGCAGGTGCCGTTGCGCACCATCGTGAAGTTCTGGCACTCGGAGCACATGTTGCCGGTGTAGCCCTGGGCGATCGAGCGCATGCGGCGCTCGGCCTCAAGCTTCTTGGCATCCGCCTTTGCCGCTGCCGCGTCGGCCTGGGCCTTGTCGGAGAAGAGGGCGGTGACGGACTGCTGGGTTTCGCTTGCGGCCTCCGGGGCCTCCTCGGCGATCTCTTCGGCGAGTTCGGCCGCGCGCTCCTCGTAGTCGCGCTTGAAGGCGACGATCTCGGAGGTGGAGATGGCGGTTGCCGTCTCCAGCTTGCGGGCGGCATTTCCTGCAAACGACGTGACGTTGCCGACGGACGATGCCTTGGCAGGTGCTGCTGTCGCAGCCCCCTTCGGCTCGCCGAGCTGACGTTCGCCGCTGTTTCCGCCCTGGATCAGCGTCGGCTTGTGGCCGCGGGTCCAGCCGGTGGAGATCAGGTTGGTCTTGCCTTCCTTGATTCCCTTGCCGAGCGCCGTGTTGCCGAAGTCGGAGGTGTCGACATGGGCGAGGTCGTGGCGGCCGAGGTAGGAGACGGCAAGTTCGCGGAAGACGTAGTCGAGGATCGACGTTGCGTTCTTGATCGCATCGTTGCCCTGGACCATGCCGGCCGGCTCGAACTTGGTGAAGGTGAAGGCCTCCACATACTCCTCGAGCGGTACGCCGTATTGCAGGCCGAGCGAGATGGCGATGGCGAAGTTGTTCATCATCGCACGGAAGGCGGCCCCTTCCTTGTGCATGTCGATGAAGATCTCGCCGAGGCGTCCGTCACCGAATTCGCCGGTGCGCAGATAGACCTTGTGTCCGCCGACGATCGCCTTCTGGGTATAGCCCTGGCGGCGGTTCGGCAGTTTTTCCCGCTCGCGCGTGACCCGCTCGATGACGCGTTCGATGATCTTCTCGGTGACCGCGACGGCCTGGGCGGCGGCCGGAGCCTGGATCAGTTCCTCGAGCGCTTCGTCGTCGTTCTCGTCCTCGATCAGCGAGGCGTTGAGCGGCTGGGAAAGCTTGGAGCCGTCACGGTAGAGGGCGTTCGCCTTCAGCGCCAGCTTCCACGAGAGCATATAGGCGTTCTTGCAGTCCTCGACGGTCGCCTCGTTCGGCATGTTGATCGTCTTGGAGATGGCGCCCGAGATGAACGGCTGGGCAGCCGCCATCATGCGGATGTGGCTCTCGACCGACAGGTAGCGCTTGCCGATCTTGCCGCAGGGGTTGGCGCAATCGAAGACCGGCAGGTGCTCGTTCTTGAGGAAGGGCGCACCCTCGAGCGTCATCGCGCCGCAGACGTGGATGTTCGCGGCCTCGATGTCCTTCCTCGAGAAGCCGATGTGCTCGAGCAGGTTGAAGCTCATGTCGGCAAGCTGCGCGTCCGTGACCTTCAGCGTCTCCTTGAGGAAGTCGGCGCCGAGCGTCCACTGGTTGAAGACGAACTTGATGTCGAAGGCGCTCTTCAGCGCACCGTTGACCGCCTCGACCTTCTCGTCCGTGAAGCCCTTGGCCTTCAGCGTGCCGGGATTGATGGCGGGTGCCTGGTTGAGGTTGCCGTGGCCGACCGCATAGGCCTCGATCTCGGCGATCTGGCTCTCGGAGTAGCCGAGCGTGCGCAAGGCTTCCGGAACGGCGCGGTTGATGATCTTGAAGTAGCCGCCGCCGGCGAGCTTCTTGAACTTGACGAGCGCGAAGTCGGGCTCGATGCCGGTCGTGTCGCAATCCATAACGAGGCCGATCGTGCCGGTCGGCGCGATCACGGTCGTCTGGGCGTTGCGGTAGCCGTGCTTCTCGCCGAGCGCGACCGCCTTGTCCCAGGCGGCCTTGGCGTGGGCCACGAGATCCTGGTCCGGATTTTCGCTGTGGATGAGGGCGACCGGGTTGACCGAAAGTGCCTCGTAGCCTGTGGTCTCGCCATAGGCGGCGCGGCGGTGGTTGCGCATGACGCGCAGCATGTTGTCGCGGTTCGGCTCGAAGCTCGGGAAGGTGCCGAGCTCGCCCGCCATCTCGGCCGAGGTGGCGTAGGAGATGCCGGTCATGATGGCGGTGAGGCTGCCGGCGATCGCGCGGCCCTCTGCGCTGTCATAGGGAATGCCCGACGACATCAGCAGGCCGCCGATGTTGGCGTAGCCGAGGCCGAGGGTGCGGTACTCGTAGGAGAGTTCGGCGATTTGGCGCGACGGGAACTGTGCCATCATCACCGAGATTTCGAGGACGATGGTCCACAGGCGAACGGTGTGCTCGTAGTCGGTGATGTTGATGCGCTTGGTCGCCGCGTCCTTGAACTGAAGCAGGTTCAGCGAGGCGAGGTTGCAGGCGGTGTCATCGAGGAACATGTATTCCGAGCACGGGTTGGACGCGCGGATCGGGCCGGCGGCCGGGCAGGTGTGCCAGTCGTTCATCGTCGTGTTGAAGTGCAGGCCCGGATCGGCCGACGCCCAGGCGGCGTAGGAGATCGATTCCCACAGCTCGCGCGCCTTCAGCGTCTTCATCACGCGTCCGTCCTTGCGGGCGGTGAGGTTCCATTCGCCATCGGCCTCGACGGCCCGCAGGAAGTCATCCTTGATCGAGACCGAGTTGTTGGAGTTCTGGCCGGAAACGGTGAGATAGGCTTCAGAATCCCAGTCCGTGTCGTAGGTCTTGAATTCGATGTCCTTGTAGCCCTGACGGGCGAACTGGATGACGCGCTGAACGTAGTTTTCCGGAACCTGATCCTTCTTGGCGGCGCGGATCTCGCGCTTCAGGGCAGGGTTCTTCGTCGGGTCGAAGCAATCGCCGTTGTCGGCTTCGCAATTGACGCAGGCCTTCATGATCGCCTTGAGGTGACGGGCGACGATCTTGGAGCCGGTCACGAGGGCCGCGACCTTCTGCTCTTCCTTGACCTTCCAGTTGATGTATTCCTCGATATCGGGATGGTCGATGTCGACCACGACCATCTTGGCCGCGCGGCGCGTCGTGCCGCCCGACTTGATGGCGCCCGCCGCACGGTCGCCGATCTTCAGGAAGCTCATCAGGCCGGAGGAGCGGCCGCCGCCGGAAAGCTTCTCGCCTTCGCCGCGCAGATAGGAGAAGTTCGAGCCGGTGCCGGAGCCGTACTTGAAGAGACGGGCCTCGCGGACCCACAGGTCCATGATGCCTCCCTCGTTGACGAGGTCGTCCTCGACGGACTGGATGAAGCAGGCATGCGGCTGCGGGTGCTCATAGGCGGACTTGGACTTCACCAGCTTGCCGGTGAAGGGATCCACGTAGAAGTGGCCCTGGCCGGGTCCGTCGATGCCGTATGCCCAGTGGAGGCCGGTGTTGAACCATTGCGGGGAGTTGGGGGCGACGCGCTGGGTGGCGAGCATGTAGGCGAGTTCGTCGCGGAACGCGGAGGCATCTTCTTCCGAAGCGAAATAGCCGCCCTTCCAGCCCCAGTAGGTCCAGGTGCCTGCGAGCCGGTCGAAGACCTGACGAGCGTCGGTTTCCGAACCGAAGCGCTCGTTCTCGGGCAGCGCCTTTAAGGCGTCGGTGTCGGGCACGGAGCGCCACAGCCAGGACGGGACGTCGTTCTCTTCCACCTTCTTGAGGCGTGCGGGCACGCCGGCCTTGCGGAAGTACTTCTGGGCAAGGATATCGGACGCGACCTGGGAGAACTGGGAGGGAACGTCGATGTCGGCGAGCCGGAAGACGATGGAGCCGTCCGGATTCTTGATTTCACTGACGGCCTTGCGGAATTCGATTTCCGCATAAGCCGATTGGCCTGCCTTCGTGAAACGACGTTCTATGCGCATGGTCCCGTTGTCCTTTTCTTGCTGCAGCCCGCTGAAGGCAGGGCGCAATGATCCCGTCCGGCCACGATGCCTCGCAGCCAGCCCCATTGTCTTGTTTTGTGCGGGAAGCCCGACGTGTCGGGACCCTCTATATTGTGCTGAGTTTGGCTGCAAACACTAAATATAGTATTAACAGTTTGTTTATGCCAGCCCCATCTGTCGCTTCGGCGCATCAAAAAATCGTGCGCAAGGACCCCATCGCGGCCAGCGGTTCATCCACCATGCCACTTGCGCACCATACGCGATTTCCTGAAGAGAACCGGCCTCGTAACCAATCCGGTCCAGCCGCCTTCGCAACCTAGAAACCATTAACGCTATCGGGCCCGATTCCGTCAAGGGGTGGTTTGTGTCGGAATTTTGAACCCAAGATGTTGTGTGGATGAGCTGTGGAAACTGGGGACAGAGGCGATGCCTGAAAAATCAGGCGGTTGAGCGGAAGGGGTCATGGAGATGCGGTCGGAATGGCCACAGATCCAAAAAATCACCTGTGATTTCAGCGGGGAAAACTATGGGTGCAAATTGTCGGCATGGCCCTCGCTTCGGATTTGTGCCTTGTGGGAAAAGTGATTCGGCCTATCCCGAAATGGCACAAGCTGTAGTGGGTCGCGATCCCGCGCATACGAACACGGGGATGGCGGCCGCGAAGCGGTGCATCGGTCGCCGGGCAGGCGGCGAAGGTTTGGAATAAACGTTATGCGGGTGTCGCGTGGGGCGAGGCTTTGCCCCGGGGAGGGGTGTGGCAGGGGCGCCCGGAGGCGCGACGTTCGCCCGGCTGAGCCGCCGGGCGCCCGGCAATCAGCCGCGGCTGCCCTTGGCGATCGGCTCCTGGTAGGTGAACCCCATGTCCCAGGGGAAATAGATCCAGGTGTCCTGGCTCACCTCGGTCACGTAGGTATCGACGAGCGGCCGGCCCTTGGGCTTGGCGTAGACGGCGGCGAAATGCGCCTTCGGCAGCATCGAGCGCACCTGAGCGGCCGTCTTGCCGGTGTCGGTGAGGTCGTCGATGATCAGGATGCCTTCGCCCTCGTTCTGGGTGAGCTCCGGGGCGATCCCCTTGAGGACGTGCATTTCCCCCTGGGAAACGTAGTCGTGGTAGGAGGCGACGCAGACGGTCTCGATGAGGCGGATGTTGAGTTCGCGCGACACGATCGCCGCCGGCACCAGGCCGCCGCGGGTGATGCAGACGATCGCCCGCCATTCCCGGTCGCCGTCCGCCAGCCGCCACGCAAGCGCGCGGGCATCGCGGTGAAACTGATCCCAGGAGACGGGAAAGGCTTTCTCGGGCAGGGACATGACGGGCTCCTCGTTCGACGGAAAGCGGAAAGCTTCGCTCTAATCCAGTTCTACGCGCCTGGAAATCACCTGTAACGGCAAGGAACGGATGATCCACAGGCAAGCGGGAGCAGAGACCTCACCGCGACATCAGGACCGGAACGCGCGCCTCCATCATCATGGCGCTGGTGACCCCGCCGAACAAGCGCTGGCGCAGGCGCGAATGGCTGTAGGCGCCCATGACGACGAGATCGGCCCGGCTTTCGGTCGCCTTTGCATTGATGATGCTCGTGACGGACTTGTGGCCGGATTGCGCCGAGCTTGCTGTGACATTGATGCCATGGCGCGCAAGGCTCGCGGCGATCTCCGCGCCGCACATGTCGGCGGACTGGGTTTCCGTTTCCGCCGGGTCGACACACAGCACTTCCACCTCCGATGCCCCGTCTATGAAGGGCATGGCGTCGAAGACTGCGCGGGCAGCCTCGCGCGATCCGTCCCAGGCGATCAGCACCCGCTCGATCGGCGCAGGACCGGCGAGCGCATCGGAAACGATGTAGAGCGGGCGGCCGCTGTCGTAGAGGAGATCCTCTATGTCGGCACGCGACGGTCCGTCGAAGTTGGGGTCGAACTGGGCGGTGATGACGAGGTCGGCCGCGCGGGCGCTCGCGATGATGCCTGCCGACGCATAGCCGGCCGAGCCGGTGAAGAAGCGCCATTCATGCGAGAGGCCGTCCCGTTCGCAGCGCGTGCGGAATTCCCGTTCAACGGCCAGCGTCTGTTCGCGCGCCCTTTCCTGGAGGTCGAGGATGGCGCTCGGATCGGGATACTCCATCGGGGCGACGACGGTGACGACGATCGGGGTCTCCGCGTGGATGCCGATCACGTGTGCGTCGAAGCGGTGGGCAAGCGCCACGGCGTGTTCGGTAACCTTTGCGGTGTCCTCGGGGGCGCTCAATACGGCGACAATGGTTCGATACGACATTCACAGTCTCCTCGTTAACATGTCACGACGCATAACGCAGCTAAGCGAAGTCGCGTTTGATTTCGGTCACTTCGCCGACTTTGCTGCAGCAATCTCCGCAATCATCGCCAGGACGTCGCGTTCGACTGCCTCCGCCGGCGCTTCCTCGCGGCTGCGGATGACGATTTCCGTCGAGAACCGGTTGCCGTCGAAGCGCGGATAGGAGCCGATGCTCGTCTCCGGATGCGCCTTCTGGATCGCCGCGAGCTGGGTGCCGATGTCGCCCTCGCCGAACGGCGAGGTGACGGCGCGCGACAGCATCGGGGAACCGGCGGCAAGCGTCGGCACGAGCGTTTCGAGCATGGCGGTGAAGACCTGCGGGACGCCGGCCATCACATGGACGTTTCCGATGATGAAGCCCGGCGCGGTCGAGACCTTGTTCTCGATGTGGCGGGCGCCTTCGGGCATCCGGGCCATGCGCTGGCGCGCCTCGTTGAACTCGATGCCCCGGCGGTCGTACATCTCGCCGAGAAGCTTCATGGCGAGCGGATCGTGCACGCAGGCGAGCCCGAAGGCTCTCGCGACCGCGTCCGCGGTTATGTCGTCGTGGGTTGGACCGATGCCGCCCGAGGTGAAGACGTAGGTGTATCGGCTGCGCAGCGCGTTCAGCGCCTCGACGATAGCCTCCTCCTCGTCCCCGACGATGCGCACCTCCTTGAGGTCGATCCCCGCAAGGTAGAGGACATCGGCGAGGTGGCCGATGTTGCGGTCCTTCGTCCGACCGGACAGGAGTTCATCGCCGATCGCGAGCATGGCGGCGGTAACGAGCTTGGGTGAAACCATCAATGAAGAACCTCGAAGGGGGGTATCGTTCACCCCGCATGCCGTATTGTCAACGCGCATTGAACAGTCTGTTGCCTTCAGGCGTTCTGGCCGCGTGCATGTGAAGTGCTACAACCTGAATGTGACCGCGATCAAGCGGAAATCAATTCCCACAAGGCGACAGGAGACAGTGATGGCGAAAGTGCTGGTTCTTTACTACTCATCCTACGGCCACATCGAGACGATGGCCTATGCGGTGGCGGAAGGGGCGAAGTCCGCCGGCGCCGACGTGACCGTCAAGCGCGTGCCGGAGCTGGTCTCCGAGGAGGTCGCCAAGGCATCGCACTACAAGCTCGACCAGAAGGCCGAGGTCGCCAAGGTCGATGAACTCGCCGACTATGACGCCATCATCGTCGGCTCCGGCACCCGCTTCGGCACCGTCACCTCCCAGATGCGCAATTTCTGGGACCAGACCGGCGGCCTGTGGTTCTCCGGAAAGCTCGTCGGCAAGGTGGGCTCCGTCTTCACGTCCTCCGCGACGCAGCACGGCGGCCAGGAATCGACCATCCTCGGCTTCATTCCGACCCTGCTTCACCACGGCCTCGTGGTTGTCGGTCTTCCCTACGCGTTCCAGGGCCAGTCGGGTGTGGACGAGATCAAGGGCGGCTCGCCCTACGGTGCATCGACCATCACCGACGGCGACGGCTCCCGCCAGCCCTCGGCGATCGAACTGGAGGCTGCCAGGTACCAGGGCGCCCACGTCGCCAAGATCGCTGCCAAGATCGCCGGCTGACCGGCGAGCGTCGGCCGTTCGGAAAAAAGCAAGGAATGCAGCCGCGCAAGGCTGCATTCGGCCTGTCAGGCAGGCCCCATGAGGCAAGGCGATCCCCCGGATATTATTGACGCCCACTTGATCGCCTGCCGCGCCTCGGCTACCCACACGGGAGCGCGGACGTGGCGAAACTGGTAGACGCAAGGGACTTAAAATCCCTCGGTTAACACCGTACGGGTTCGACCCCCGTCGTCCGCACCACTCCAAATCAATCTCCTTGATTTGCCAGATAGTTGCCGATATTCAGAGGCTTATCGTCGCCCTGCCGCTACAAAGGGCGCTACAAAATGGTGGTTATGACTTCCCTCAAGAAAGCCAAGAACGGCGATTGGTTCAGCCGCAAGGCAATCCCGGCAGACGTGCGCGATGCCTATGGAAGTGCCTTTGGCGTTGGCCGTGAAGAGCGTTTTCGCAAGCCGTCATCAACGTCTCACATGCAGGCCGTCGCGGAGTTCAGGGATTGGGACGCAATGGTGTCGTCCCGTATTGACCATCTACGCTCTGTGGCCGCGGGGAGGGGAGTGACGCTCACCCAGCGCCAAATCAGTGCGCTATGCGGGGAGTGGTACACTTGGTTCACTGGCCAGCATGAGGAGGAGCCGGGGCAGGCTTCCACGTGGGATAGTTGGTACGACACCCTCAATACCGCCTACGAGCGATTTGACATTGTCCGAGAGGAAGTGACAGAGGAAGACCCACTTCCCCCAGCAGTCCAGCGTCACGTGGATGCCAAGGTGCAGGAGATAGGTCACGTTGCCACGTTCCTGGCTGAGAAGGAGATGCTTCTATCAGAGGACAGCCGCCGTGATTTTATCAAGACGTTGGAGCCCGAGCTGGTGGCAGCACTCGCCTTGCTGCGAAGACGTTCACGGGGCGACTATAGCCCCGATAAGCGCCTCTCTCGATTTGCCAACAGTGCAGCTCTCATCAGCAGCCAGAACGTCAAGCTTGCGGGCATGGATTGCTGGCAGGCCTTTGAGGCGTGGGTAAAGGAACGTCAGCCCGCAGGAGCGACAGTGAACAGGTGGCGTGGTGTCCTCTTGGGTCTCAACAGCTACTTCGATAAACGAGACGTGGCGACGATTACGGACACCGAGGCGGTGGAATGGAAAGGCACCCTCACCACAGAAGATCGCTCGGCAGCGGTCGCAAACGATGTATGGCTGAGGGCCGCGATCACGGTCTTTAATTGGCTCAAGGACAACAAGAAGATTGCGGCCAATCCTTTCGATGGACTTCGCATTGTCGGTCGCAAGAAGCCCAAGAAGCGCGAACGTGAGTTCCTGTCGGACGAATGGAAAGCCATCCTGAAAGCCTCACTTGAAGCCTCTACTGCTGGCCGTATCAAACCTCAAAAAATCGCATCTCGACGCTGGGTACCATGGCTCTGTGCATATACGGGTTCGCGGCCCGGTGAAATGACGCAGCTTCGCGGGGCCAATGTCTACCAGCAAGATGGAATTTGGATCATCGATATCAGTCCGGAAGACGGCACCGTCAAGGGAGCATCGTTCCGCAAGGTGCCGATCCATGAGCATCTGATCGCGCAGGGTTTCATCGAGTTCGTAAAGCGATCTGGTGATGGTCCGTTGTTCTACGACCCCTCAGATCGAAGGGCAGAGAGCAAAGACCCAACCAAGCCAGCCCAACCACCCTACGTCATCACCCGCAACAAGCTGGCGGAATGGGTGCGCAAGGATGTTGGCGTCAGGGACGAAGATATCAGGCCAAATCACGCTTGGCGTCATACCTTTAAGCGGAGGGCTGCTCGGGCTGGCATGGAGAAGCGCTTCAGGTTCGCCTTCTGTGGCCATGAGGATGGCGACGTAGGCGACCACTACGAGACGCCTACACTTGAGGACATGGCTGAAGAGCTGAAGAAGTTTCCAAGGTATGAGCTGGACTAATCTTATCTGTCCCCGGTTTCTTCCAGTATCGACCGTAGAGAGGCGTTTGGGGTGTGGCTGAACACAGGCCAGCCTAAGGGGACCGCGCGCCCACCCACGGTCGATGCAGCCCACGATGGATCGCAGCTTCGCTAGCCGTTGCCAATGATCTTATTTGCGTGCAGCGTACGTGCATCCTCTTCGTCAGACGACGCCTTGTCCTTCTCGTCTGCCTTTCTGTCCGAGGAATGGTCTTGCGCACCTGTGCCGGGGGCTTTCTTCTCAGGGGCAGATGGTTCATCAATCTTAGACATGTTCCTACTCCTCCACCTGTAAGGGCATCCTCAGTGTTGCACCTCGCACGGGTGGTGTCCAATCACACCTCTCGACACTGAACTCACCCCTATCGTCACCATCAAGAACAACGCAGTCGTCGCAGATAGCCGCAACGTTGCCGCCTACTTTAGCAAGCAGCATGCCCATGTCCTTCGTGACATTGATGACCTCATCTCATCGGCCCCAGAGGCAGCATCCAATTTTGGAGCCTGCGTTTATCAGGCTGTCGAAGGTGGCCGTGGATATCGGTTCTTCGACATGACCCGCGATGGCTTCTCACTCCTCGCGATGGGCTTCACTGGAGAGAAGGCACCGGTCCCAGCAGGTGGCCTTGTCGCAACAGAGCTTTACGCCTGAATGACAACTGTACTGATATGTCAGCTACGGCGTACTCTCCTGTCCTTGTGGTTGTTGGGAGGGGAGCCATGGAGACGGCATGGAACGTGAAGGATTGGGTGCAGATCATTCTGGTAGTGACCATACCGCTCACCTTGATCTTGATGAGTGCAGAGCGCGTCTATCTTGGAAAGGACTTTAAAGGCATCGGGTTACAGGTGCTGCGTCTTACCTCACTCGGTGTTGCCCTTCCGTTGATTGCCGTACTAGCTATCCAAGGCACGCTAGGAGGTGAGACGATTGGTACCCTCTTTGGGGCTGTCATCGGCTTCCTGTTTGGGCAGGGCGCACAGCAAGCCCAACCTGCTAGCGTTGTCCCCAGAGGTGAAGGGGACGGCAAGCCTACACAGCTTTGATAGGCAAACAGCCTTCCTCCGCAGTCCTCACCATGTCCAGCCGCGAGATCGCAGAGCTGACTGGCAAGCGCCATGACAACGTCATCCGTGACATCAAGGCCATGCTCACTGACCTCAGTTTTGAGGCAAGTGATTTCGCGGGTTCGTACATCGACCCAACCGGTCGGGAACTACCCTGCTTCAATCTCCCCAAGCGCGAGACCACGATCCTCGTCTCTGGCTACTCGGTCACCCTCCGTGCCCGTATCGTGGACCGCTGGATGGAACTGGAAGAGCAGGCTCGTTCTACGCCTATCACCACCCCGGCACTGCCTGACTTCTCGAACCCCGCTGAGGCTGCCCGTGCATGGGCCGAGCAGTACGAACATAGGCCCAGCCGTTGATCGATCCGGCTAAAGTCCAGTCACTGGAGGGACCATGCATGCGGCAACGCTACAACGCATTGAATTTCAACGAAAAATAATTACGCCGCCCTTAAGGAGAAAGAGAAGGACCGATTACCGTCCCCTAAAGGGAAAGGACAAGAAGGAATAGAGGATAACTTCAGGGGAGACTTCAAGCTGACTTCTTGAAGGAGGACTGAAGGGGATATCTCTATGAGGAATTGATGATGAAATACATCATGATCAATAACCCCTAACTCACCTTCTAGGTATCCCTCACGATACCCTTAACGTCCCCATCAACATGGCCCCATCGGGCACTCGATAACCGAGAATGTTCGTGGATGACATTCTTCCTTCTTTTTCTGTCCAGTCATGATTGACCCCGGCCCCTTGTCTTCGTGACAGGGCGTCGGGGTTTTTTCGTCCTGGCAGAACCTATCCACCATCCACAGCGACGACAGAGAAACAGAACCGACTGGAGCGTGACACCTCCAGCCTCGCAAGGAACATCCATGACCACCAAGATCACTATCACACCCCTGAAGCCTGACAGGCGGGGGCAGCCCTATGCTGTCTCCCTTCAGGGCCAGACCATCATTCCCAAGTCTCATGTCCCCTCCCATGATGCCTGCCGGTATCTGACCGAACGGGGATTTAGCGGCGCTGTCGAAGTCTGGTCAGATGGCGAAGCAAAACCCCGCCTGCTGATCGCAGACCTTCAGAAGGCTGCCAAGTTCACCGTGAGCGAGGACCAGAACCGTGGCCCCCGTGTCGTCCGATATCAACCGATGAGCATCGAAGCTCGCCAACGCCTGAGGGCATCACAGCGGCCTGCTGTCGAAGAGACAAGAGCCGCAGGATGATCTACATCACCGAGATATTGGACCGGAAGACCGGGGAACTGGTCTCGGTCGATCAGGGTGACTGGATCACCATCACAGAACTGGGGCAACTCTTCAGCCTCGGTCGTCGCCAGACCACCACTGTCCTACGCCAACTCGATTTCCTTCAGGTCGAAGGTGGTGGCCGCAACAGTCGCCACCGTATCGCTGATTGGGTCGTAGCCAAGGGCTGGGGGAAGCGGCTTCATCGCAAGTTCGACAAGTTCCCCTTCGATGTGATCAGCCCTGATGCTGTCGAGTGGATCAAGGAACGCTGGGCTGGTGCTGTCGCTGCCATCGAGCGGGAGACCCACAGCGGACCAGTTGCCGAAGCCAAGGCCGCACTGGCTGATTTCAAGTTGATGCATGGTCGTCGGGAAATGACGGTCCAGATGATGGTCTGCTGGCTGGCTGACTTCTTCCCCGATCTGACCCAGCAGCATATGGCCAGTGCGCTCGATGTCTCTCAGCAATTGGTCAGCCGGTTTCTGAAGATCAGGTCTGAGCAGTTGAAGGAAGCCAAGAACCTGAAGGTCAGCCGCTTCGATCCGGTTCCGGAAACTGCTTGTTGTACTCGTGTCGCCTAGGCCTATACGGAAGAGTACAACACCCCAGAAAATTACCAGATGACTGTCGGGCATCGTCCGGCGTCTCGACCCTGAGGCCTGATCTCCCCATTGACCATCGTTCTTTTGTGTCGGGGGTGGCCATTCTTAAGCGCCCTCGGTGCGGCTGGTGTCGTCCATCATCCAGACCCTAGAACCGCGTAAATGGTTACCCCCTGACAAGAAGCCAAAAGCCTTCTTCCGGTCCCTTTCATCGATCCCGCCCAGATTATCCAGATCATCCAGCGGCGTCAGTGAAGGGGCCGGGAGGTGGCCGGACTTCTCTGCTCTCCATGCAGCCAAACCAACCCCAATTGACACCACAATCCGACGCAGGACTGGACACCGCATGCCGAAGATCATGACCACCTTAAACGAGTTACGCCATTCGGGGCGGATGTGCCCGACTGGCTGGGCAACCATCTTGGCGGGGCTGAACAAGACGAAGGGCGATGATGCCCCCCTTGATGTGCTGCACTGCCTCCCGATCTGCGGCCACCATGACACCCTTTGGCATCTGCCGAACTGGCCACAGCATGACATGGAGTGTCGGTCGCTCGCACTCTCTTGTGCGAGCCGTGTGGTCCACATGGCGAATGACGAACGCGCTCACGCACTTCTCGCACTTGTCGAGAAACACGTAGCGGGGACGGTATCCTTCGCTACAGTTTGGGAGGGCATCCCTTCCCATTTCAGGCAAGTGCTGCATGAGCGTGGTCGTGACTGGGAAACTTGCAGCCAATCGGACGCGGCCATCTGTGCGGCCACCGTGACGGCCATGCGAGAAGGGTGTGCCACCCCGTATTTCGCAGCCATCGCAGCCGAGACAGCGGAGGGCAAGGCAGGTGGACAGGCTCAGCGTGCCGCCGAGGCTCGACACACAGCGATGCTCCATGAGTTTCTGTCGCAGGAGTAACATTCATCTCCCTGCGGGCCCAGGAATATCCGGTGAAAAATTCTGAGAGGGCAAATCATATAAGGGGAAAACGCACTTCCCCCGTGGCCCCCTCGATTTCATTGGCAGAGCAGTGTCCGTTTCCTGAGTGGGCCATTAGCAGGACACTTCCAATGACCAACCTCACCACCTTCAAATATCTCTCCAAGCTCGTCCGTGTGATCGAGATCGACGGCCAGCCGTGGTTCGCCGCTCGTGATCTCTGTGCCACCCTCGACATGTTCCAGCGCACACGGCGTGGCTACACCGAGGTAAACACATCCCGCTTCCGCGATGTCGTGGGAGATCAGGATGTTACCCACATCGCTGGTGTGGGTAATGGCGGAACAGGTCTGCTGTTCGTCTCCGAAGCGGGTCTCTACCGTCTGGTCATGCGCCCCGACAAACCGGAAGCCCGTGCGTTCCAAGACTGGGTCACCCGCGAAGTCCTCCCGGCGATCCGCAAGGATGGCATGTACGTGGCCGGTGAGGAGAAGCTGAAGACTGGCGATATGGACGAGGACGAGCTGACGCTGCTGGTTATGCAACGCCTGCGGTTTACTGACCTGCTAAGGTTCTTTCCTGCTTCAACCTAGCCAGCCGTTCATTCTCTTGTCGCAGTAGCGTATTGTACGTTTCCGTGCGCTTCTTATCGAGGTTTCGTTCTATAAGCCATGTGGTGAGACCGACCACGAAGACGACGATGTAAACAGCCCGTGTCTTCGCGATCCCGTCTCCAACGCCGAGCAGCTCTGTCAGCAGGAAGCAGATGAACCAAGTTATAGCAATGCTGGTTAGGGTAGGGATGATTGGCTGCCAGCTACCATGCTTCAGCCGCGTCTCACGTTCCACCATGTCGAAGTCAACTTGATCCCCAGTTCCCATTGTGCCCCCTCTGGTGACGTACACTTGACGACTTTATCGCACGTCAACGGCACTCACTAGTAGCGGAAGCCAGCGTCCACACCCTTTGTAGAAGCCGCATGTCCGATAGGGTATACCTAAGCGGACTGCCGGGAAGTGCATATGTTTTTGTCCGTTAGGGTTGACTATCGACTTTCGGACAATTATTCATTCGGACACAATCCATACGGACAGTCCGGAGAGAACATGTCAACCTTCCTCTATGCCCGCGTATCGACCGCAGAGCAGACCCTTGAGCATCAGCGTACCCAAGCGGAGCAGTCCGGCTTCAGGTTCGATTACATCATTGCAGACCATGGCGTTTCTGGTGTCTCCGTCTTGATGAAGGACAGGCCAGAAGGGAAGCGGCTCTTCGACATGCTGCGTTCAGGCGATACACTGGTGGTTCGCTGGGTAGACCGGCTGGGGAGAAACTATGCTGATGTCACGGATACTATCAGAGAGTTCATTCGGCGCGGCGTGGTGATCAAGACCATCATCAACGGCATGACCTTCGATGGCACAACTACAGACCCCATACAGATGGCTGTCAGGGACGCATTGATTGCCTTCATGGCCGCCACCGCACAGGCCCAAGCTGAGGCCACCAAGGAGGCCCAGAAGGCCGCCATAGCAACGATCAAGGCCCGTGACGATGGCACCTACAAGGGCAGGAAGCCTAGTTTCAACCGGAACCAAATGGCGTTGGTCATGGATATGGACGGCAAGGGAAACAACGTTTCCGAGATCGCCAAGGCTACGGGGCTTTCGCGGCAGACAGTCTATCGTATCAAGGATGATGCGGCAGGGGCAGAGAAGGCGCTGGCAACGTGGGGACTGTGAAGGTTTGTAAGCCTGTCTTTCACACCCTGATTATGCGTTTTGCCGGAAAAGGAAAAAGGCCACGGTCTGGATCACCGTGACCCTTTATCTAACCCTCTAGCGAAGGGGGATGGGGAGCCTAGCGGTTCCTCATCTCCTACATCTTACATGGAGTGTTGGCCACAGCAAGCAGGCAGCCTCCAACCCCACCACAGTCAATTACCGTCCAAGAAGGCGAGAGCAACAGACAGCCGTGGTTCGTTGTGCCTGACGCGTACCGCAGGACGACATTCCGGCCTATAACAGAAGTCAGCCTTGAAATATCTCTTCCACTCTGTCGATCAGGGGCACAACCGTTGGGGCTCTCTCCCCAGCGCTACCCTTAAATTCTGAGAAATCCAGCGCATCGACAGTACGTTGTATGTCGCCCCCCGTCTTTCCATACTCCTTGCCGACAATGCCATAAATTCTGTGGAGCTCAGTCGCTGGGGTTTCAATAATCTCACTATCGCCAGCGATGTTAACGCCCACGTCTTGCAGGATTTTTTCTACAGTTAGCGCCTCATCTATAGCGATAAAATGCTTATTCTCAGCAATAAACCAAGCCTCAACCTCCATCCTCGCGATTACGATCAGAGGTTTCAAAGCTTTGTTTTCGAAGTGTTTCACTGAGCCTTCTCTCAGCCTATCGTAGTCGTCATAGGTGAAGTTGGGCCGTAGGTCTCTGACCCCAATCAGATGCGTATATCCGTTCTTTATCAGCCCATCTATGCGATCGTTGATCATGGATATGACCCTCTCCTCGCCGCCGCAGTTCATGACAAGGAAGTAGAAGTCGTGGGGTTCGTTTTCCGCCACGCCTTCATGTTGGAGCCTAATCTCAATAAAGTCCGTCTTGCGCCCGCCGTACGCCGAGCTCTTTGTAACGTGGTAGGCCCTGTTGCCAGCAAAATGCTCAATCAATTTGCAGATAAACGACTGCTCGGTTTTGCCTTCTGTGAATATCGCAATTTTTTCGGTCAATGGCGTGTCACGTATGATTGGGAGAAAAAGTCAAAGTTGCTCAGCCCGGTAAACTTGAAATCTTTAAATTTTTCCGGAGAGTTAAACTTATTGAACGGCCTGACGGTTGTTTTATCTCTAACCAATACAGTCCAATAGTCCAAATTCATGGCGTTCATGATGAAACGATCATTTGACGTCATAATTATTTGTGCTTGGCTCTCAGTTATTTCTTCAACTAAAACCTCAATAAGCGCCGACGAGCGCTCAAAATCAAGCCCTTGCCCAATATCGTCTAGAAGAATGCATTCTGGACTTTGCGACAGCAGTCCATAAGTTAAATGAATAATAATGGCGAGCGCAGAGAACATGCCGTCGGACATGAACTGCTGTTCAACATATGTGTTTATTCCATCTTCTTTTACCCTAAGTGTTTCAACTTTGGCGTCCCCCCAACCCTGAATACGCAATTGGGTAGCATGCCCTACATCGACTGAATTAATCTTATAGCCGACGCGGTTCATAGACTTCAAAATCGAGGTTTGAAAACGACCCGAAAACCGTTTCATCCCCTCCCTAAAAATCTGAATAGTTTGGGTCTCATCCTTAAAATTGATTTCCGTTTCAATTCCAGACACAGGAAGAAGCAGATTGTTCTTGCCAAGCGTATGACCACCAAAGTGGAAGTGGTAGGTCTGGTCGGCCCACTTAACGAGTGGACCCAGAAATGCATGCTGTATTGTGTCGTATCGGGAGTACGCTGCCACTTGCGACTGTGGTGTCTGGAACTTCAGGTCCCGGTTCAGTTCCTCAGCCCAAATTTTACCCTCGCCGCCTTCACCGCGTTGCAGAAGGGTCTGATCGTTTCTAGTCAAGATTTCCTTCGTGACCAATTGGTCCTTGGTGTAGAGCTCGTAGCGCCACTCCTGATTGTCGTGTTCAAATTCGGCAATAAAGTCTCCCCCTGACAGGACAGGACCGCCATTCAGCATTTTGCTCAATGAAGATATCGTATTGAGGGTTCGCGACTTGCCCGTGGAATTGATGCCGACAATCAGATTGAGTTGTTGAAGATCGAGGGGCTCTAAAATCCACTCTTTCGGGGTGTCAACAAATTCGGTGTATGAATACTTCTTAAGGCGCATTGCAACCTCTTGTGGCGCTTCTTGCTGCACTTAAACCATATATCTCGCGCTCGGAAAAGAGACAGGAAACCTATTTCAGTTGTATCAAGCTCGCCGCTAAAAGTCATCCAATTCACTTGCGTACTATCTGTCCTACGGGAGTAGGCCCTGCATTGCCCACCGCTACAAAAAGCGCTACAAAGCGTCAAATCGCAGCGACGATTTAGTCAATGAAATCAATGTGTAGCGACGGTATCCCTCGACCCCCGTCGTCCGCACCATTTCAAATCAATCTCCTCGATCTTCCAGATAGCTCCGATATTCAGTGGCTTACCGTCGCCCTACCGTTACTAAGGGCACCTAAGGCGTTAGCCGTGATGAGCGTTTTCGCAAACCGTCGTCAATCTCCCTGTCGTCACCATCAAGAACAACGCGGTCGTCGCTAATAGCCGGGACGTCGCGGCCTACTTCGAGAAGGAACAAGGGAACATCCTGCGGGACATCGACAACCGGATCGAACAGGGTGTGCTCAATGTTGAGCTGGCCCCCTACATCAACGCTCAGAATTATCAGTCATATCGTGCACTCGATATGGCCCGTCATGGCTTTTCTACAGCGCAGCTTTCGCCTTCTCCTTAGTTCCAACACTGGCCACCTGCGATGTCCTCCCTGCTATCCGGAAGGATATCCTGTACGTGGCTTTAGGGTGTTGCATAGACGGATATGATACAACTTCATCTCGACGGTCTTGAATGCGCGTTACGTCTGCCAGAAACGATCAGTCCATTTGGAGAAGTGAAGCGGAAACTTGCGTCAGGGGGATGGAAGCATGAGAGACCACACGGCGGAACGTGATGAGCTGGGTAAGGCAACGTGGCGCTTCAAGCTCGGTATCCTATTGATCTGCCTGGTAGGGGCCGCGTGGCTGATAGTGCCAGCTCTAGCGTGGGCCGGAGCTTCTGCCGGGACTATCGCGACAGCAACCGGAATAATCTTCATCTGGAACAAGGTGGTCATACTGATAACCGTGGCAGTTATGGGAAAGCCGGGATTTCAGCAGCTCAAGAGCGCGGTCTTCGGCGTGTTCCGCCTTGGGCCCAAAAGCATCGTCGGGCCGCTACGTTACAATGTCGGCTTGGTGATGTTCACGGTCCCATTGATAGCCGCAATACTCGAACCATACATTGACGCTGCTTGGCCTGAACTTCGTCCCCACCTTTGGGAACTCCAACTGCTAGGCGACCTGATTTTCCTATCAAGCTTCCTCGTCCTTGGTGGGAACTTCTGGGAGAAAATCCGTTCGCTGTTCATCCGAACCGCACGAGTGGTTGATACAAAGGAGGAATTTCCAACGACCGCGAGCTGAGCAGTCTACATGCTTTAAGTCCTTCAGGTGACGCACTGAGCAAGTAACCTGAGCCCCAACTTCGTTCCAGTTTTCGGGAGAGTCGTGAGTTTTCGATCTGGCCTCATCTGGCCTCATGCGGCCTGTTTTCCATAGCCATTTTCATTGCGAGCTCGCCGGGAGTGATGTTGCCCAGCGATGAGTGCGGTCTGTTTCTGTTGTAATCCTCCGTACATGCGGTGTTGACCACAGGGCGATGCGGGAAGGCGAGGCTGGGACACGCGATGTTGCGGTGGCGGCGAAGGCCTCACTGCCGCCAACAGAAGGGGATGCACCCTCCCGGAGAAATGAGTGGACTCTAGGGCGTGATCTGGAACGGTTGTTCGCTTATCGCAACAGCGCCGCTTGCAGCGTCGCGGAAGCGGTAGCGCAGCACGTATGTCCCCTCCGGGGGAGAATCGAGATCGAGCGTCAGGTTGGCGAAGATCTCCTGGTTGCGGAAGCTTCCCTTGAAATTGAACGTGCCGAACGCCTTTTGCTCGGCCAGGATCTCGCCCTTGTCGCCCAGAAGCTCGAGATCGACCGTAAAAGCGGATTCGATCTTGCCGTCCGCTGTCGGTTTCCAGGTCAGCCCCACTGGCTCGACATAGGACATGAGCACCTCGCCGGGCCGAAAACTGTTCGATTCGCGAGGCTGGAACATGCCGTAGCCTTCCGGCGGCTTGTCGACGAAGGCCGTCCGGCCGATGCTGAAGGGTAGGGTGGCGCTGAAGTTGCCATAGGCGTCGCGCATCAGATCGTGGGCGCCCACGGGATCGCCGGCCGCGGCGAGTTCCTCGGCTTTCTTCGCGGCGTCGGCAAGCGGGCCGGCCGTTGCCACAGGCGGCACGGCGCTCACCGAAAACGCCAGCATGGCGGCGAATGCGGCCTTCGCACGTGATTCGAGCAACAACGAAAACATGACTGACTCCTCCGAGCGATGGGCGGAGGATGCGAAGAACCGCGCGGACAGTCAAGAATGCGCGGCCGCACTGCGGCATCTGTCCCCCGGTCAGCTACGCCAGAAGAGGGGCGTGAGCACCACGAGCACCGTCAGCACCTCGAGACGACCGAGAAGCATGAGGACGGAAAGAATGTAGAGGGCGGGATCCGAGAGCGTGGAGAAGTTGCCGGCCGGCCCGACGATTGGCCCGACACCCGGGCCGGTGTTCGAAAGCGCAGTGATCGATGCGGATATCGAGGTCATCACGTCGATGCCGAGAGCCCCGAGCGCCAGGCTCCCGAGCACCCAGAGCAGCAGATAGGTGCACACGAACATGAAGACGGTGCGCTGCGTGTCCGCATCGACGGTCAAGCCTCCGTAGCGGACGGTCTGGATGGCGTTCGGATAGATCAGCTTGTGAAGGCCGGCGCGGATCGAATTGAAAATAATGATGAAACGATACGCCTTTATGCCGCCTGCAGTCGAGCCCGAGCAACCACCCAGAAAGGTCGCGAAGAACGCGAGGACGACGACGAAGGGTCCCCAGAGCGTATAGTCCTCGCTTGCGACACCCGTGGTCGACATGATCGACGCCATCGTGAAGAAGGAGTGTGCGAGCGCGTCGTCGAAATCCACGCCGTTGACCAGCCGGTGATAGACCGCCGTCGCGACTGAAAAGGCCGTGAGATAACCGAGAAAGACGGCAATCTGGGGGTCGCGAAGCGCGTCCAGCCTTCCGCGGACGATGAAGACGATCAGGATGGAGAACGGCAGGCTGCACAGCGTCATGAAGAAGGTGCCTGCCCAAAGGATCGGAATGCTCTTGAAATAGCCGAAGGATGCGTCGTGGGTCGAAAAACCGCCGGTTGCGACCGTCGACATGGCATGGTTGATCGCGTCGAACCGGCTCATCCCGAGGAGATCGTAGGCAATGGCGCAAATGACCGTGATGAGCACGTAGACCAGCAGGAAGGCGCGCGTGAAGCTTGCGATGCGCGCGAAGGGCTTGTCGCCGGTGTCCGATGACTCCATCTTGAAGAAGGACATGCCGCCGACGCGAAGGTAGGGCATGACGAAAAGCCCGAGCGCGACGATGCCGATACCGCCGAGCCAGTGGAGCAGTGAACGCCACATCAGGATGCCGGGCGGCGCATGGTCTAGCCCCACGATGACGGTCGATCCCGTCGTGGTGATGGCCGAGACCGATTCGAACATGGCCTTGGCGAAATCCATCTTCATCGACGAGAGCATGAAGGGAACGGCGCCGACGAGGGAAAAGACAATCCACAGAAGGTTGACGAGCAGAAACCCCATCTTTTTGTTGAAGGGCGGGGGACCGGCGCGGGTCGCGGCCGCCGTCGCCAGCGAAAAGCCCCCGACGACGAAGGCCGAGATGACGAAAACGCGCCAGTCGGGATGACCGTAGTAGAGGTCGACCAACGCCGGGATGAGCATCGCCATCGAAAGGTAGAGACCACAGATCGCGGATATGTTGATGGCGGACCGGTATGTAGCTGCGTTCAACGGGGCACTATCCTGATGTTGCTGTCGGAATCTCGGTCCCGGCCCAGCGATGCGGCGGGTGGTATCGGTCGGCGCAATATGCAATAGCGGGTGACGGTTTCAAACTCAATGGACGCGGTTTCCCGCCCGTGCGGGCTCCGGGACGAAACGGGAGTTTCGGCCTGGCGAACGCGGACCGAACATCTGACCAAGGACGTGCCGATGCTGAAGCAGGAAGTCGATAGCGCCGCCGAGACCATGCGCGGGCTGTTTCCCGAAACGCCGTTGCAACTGAACGAGCACCTCAGTGCGCGCTATGGCGCCGAGATTTACCTCAAGCGCGAGGACCTTTCTCCCGTCCGTTCCTACAAGATTCGCGGCGCTTTCAACTTCTTCCGCAAGATCGTCTCTGAAGATGGAACCCAGAAGACCTTCGTATGCGCCTCGGCCGGCAACCACGCGCAGGGATTCGCCTTTGTATGCCGGCATTTCGGTGTCCAGGGTGTGGTGTACATGCCGGTGACGACGCCGCAGCAGAAGATCCAGAAGACCCGGACCTTCGGGGGCGAGTTCGTGACGATCAGGCTGGTCGGCGACTTCTTCGACCAATGCTACCAGGCCGCTCGAGACCATGCCGAAACGACGGGAGCGATCATGGTCCCGCCCTTCGACGATGCCGACATCATCGAGGGGCAGGCGACTGTCGCTGCCGAGATCGTTGCCCAGCTCGGGGAGGGCAATGCGCCCGATCTCGTCGTGCTTCCCGTCGGCGGCGGCGGGCTTGCGACCGGCGTGACCGGTTATCTGCAAGGCATCGTTCCGGACGACGGATTCCTGTTCTGTGAGCCCCAGGGGGCTGCAAGCCTCAAGGCCAGCATGACCGAGGGCAGGGTGGTCACGCTCGACCAGGTCGACAACTTCGTCGACGGCGCGGCCGTCGGGCGGATTGGCGACCTCAATTTCGCGGCTCTCAGCCGCTTTCCGGCGGACCAGGTGATGCTGCTTTCGGAGAACGCCATCTGCGTCACCATCATCGACATGCTAAATGTCGAAGGCGTGGTGCTGGAGCCGGCGGGTGCCCTGTCGCTGACGGCGCTGGAAGCACTCGGACGCGGCGGGCTCGAGGGCAAGAAAGTGGTGGCGGTCGTCTCCGGCGGCAATTTCGATTTCGAGCGGCTACCCGACGTCAAGGAGCGCGCGATGCGCCATTCGGGGCTGAAGAAGTACTTCATCCTGCGTCTTGCCCAGCGGCCGGGCGCGCTTCGCGATTTCCTCAACCTACTCGGTCCCGAAGACGACATCGCCCGCTTCGAATATCTGAAGAAGTCGGCGCGCAACTTCGGTTCGATCCTGATCGGCATCGAGACCAAGGCGCCCGAGAACTTCATCACCCTCAAGGCGGCCTTCGACCATGCCGGCCTTCGCTATCAGGACATCACCGAAAACGAAGTTCTCGCGAGCCTGATCATTTGATCGGGCGTCGTCGGACAATGTGATCGTTCGGCATGGGCGGAAGACGTTGACAGCGGCGCCGCCTGTGCTACCTCTCCCCCATGGCATCTTTTCTTTCGAGACTTTTCGGTTCCAAGAGCAGCTCCGGCGCTTCCGCGCCCGCGGACGAAGAAACCGAATCCTACAACGAACTCGTGATCGTCGCGGCTCCCATGCGGGAGGGCGCCCAGTATCGCCTGGCCGGCCGGATCGAGAAGCGCGATGGCGAGGCCGTGCTCGTGCGCGGATTCATTCGTGCTGACCTCTTCTCGAGCCGAGACGACACCGTTGCCGCGACGTTCCGCAAGGGCCGGCAGATCATAGACCAGCACGGTGTCGCCCTGTTTGCCGACGGCACCCCCTCGCGCCACGTCTGAGGACGGTATTCTCGCACTCTCTTTCTCAATGCGACCCGCCGGGCCAACCGGCGGTGCCGAATGACGTGCGCTCGACGCGACGGCTCATCGACAGCTTGAGTTGTGCTGATAAACGTCGACTTCGATCCAGGCCTCACCGAAAGTGGTGAAGTTTGAGGCAGGAGTGCTGGAAAATTGAGCATATGATCGAGAATTATTCAATAATATTAGTATATTAGGCGCTGTTTCTCGCCTTTTCAGGCAAGATAAATTTAAGGTGTTTTCACTA
Source organism: Sinorhizobium sp. BG8 (assembly GCF_016864555.1). Taxonomy (NCBI): domain Bacteria; kingdom Pseudomonadati; phylum Pseudomonadota; class Alphaproteobacteria; order Hyphomicrobiales; family Rhizobiaceae; genus Sinorhizobium; species Sinorhizobium sp. BG8. Next base: position 2,705,564 of record NZ_CP044011.1, read on the forward strand.
ATGTCGGCCCCATCCTGGGGTTGGGTGACTCGGCGTGAGTGCTATCATAAGTCGTTTGTTTCGGCAGGGGCGGAGTCTGCGCTTCGTGTTTGGCTGTGCCGGGGCGGCAATGGCCGCGCCCGCTGTCGCGGCCGAGACGACGCTCGATGAGATCAAGGTCAACCTCGATCTGACCTGGATGCTGCTTTGCGCCGGGCTCGTCATGATGATGCAGGTCGGGTTCCTGTTGCTCGAGGCCGGAATGGTCCGCTCGAAGAACTCGATCAATGTCGCGCAGAAGAACCTCCTGGACTTTGTCTTCGGTGTCGTCGCGTTTGCGGCCGTTGGCTTCATGCTTGCCTTCGGTGCGTCGTCGTGGCTGCCGTTCGGCTTGAACGGTGATTTCCTCTTCCTGCACAATCTCACCTCCTGGGAACAGGGGTTCTTCGTCTTTCAGGTCATGTTCTGCGGAACCGCGGCGACCATCGTCTCCGGTGCGGTCGCCGAGCGCATGCGCCTGTCCGCCTATGTTTGGGGTTCCGTCGTGCTCTCGGCGGTCATCTATCCGGTTTTCGTGCACTGGGCCTGGGGCGGCGCGCTCGCGCCGAACGGCGGTGCGTTTCTCGCAAATCTCGGTTTCGTCGATTTCGCAGGTTCCACCGTGGTTCACTCGACGGGCGCGTGGGTGTCGCTCGCAGCGTGCCTCGTCATCGGCCCACGCCTCGGCCGCTTCGACGAAAACGGCCGCCCGGTGCGCATGTCCGGACACAGTCCCGTTCTGGCCACGACGGGCGCGCTGCTGCTCTTCATCGGCTGGATCGGCTTCAACGGCGGCTCGACGACGGCGGCACGGGCCGACATCGCGACCATCATCATGAACACGGTGCTGGCCGGCGGCGCGGGAGCGACGGTCGGCTACTTCTTCGGCTGGTATCAGGACGGGGTATACCTGCCGGAAAAGGCCAATTGCGGAATGCTCGGCGGGCTGGTCGCGGTGACTGCCGGTTGTCAGGTGCTGGAGCCGATGGGGGCTCTCGTGATCGGTGCGATCGGCAGCGTAGTTGCCACGCAGTCGAACATTCTTCTCGAGCGGCGCTTCAAGATCGATGATGCCGTCGGTGCGATCGGCGTTCATGGTGGTGCCGGGATCGTCGGCACGATCGGACTGGCCCTGCTCGCCCCGACGGAGCACCTGCCGCTCGGAGGTCGCCTTTCGCAGCTGTATATCCAGCTCTTCGGCTCCATTCTCAATTTCTACTGGGCGTTCTGCGCGGGCTACGCGTTCTTCTGGCTGCTCAACCGGTTCATGCCGATCCGCGTCGACAGGAAGGCCGAGGAGATCGGCCTTAACGAGGCGGAGCACGCAACCAGGCTCGGGGTCGGCCATGTCGAGGATGCGCTCGACAAGCTGGTGCGCGGCAATGCCGATCTTTCGATGCGCCTGACCGTCGACAGCGGCGACGAGGCGGAGAAGCTGACGCGCCTCTTCAATGCCCTGATGGACAACATCCAGAGCGAGGAGGCGGCAAGGGGCGCGCAGGCGGAACGGATAAGGGAGGCGGAGGAGGCCGAGCGGGTCTCGGCGATCGCCAACGCCACCTTCGAGGCGATCCTCATGCATCGCGACGGCGTGATCATCGACGGCAACGAACAGCTCGCTACGCTCTATGGCGCGCCCCTGTCCGAGATCATCGGCCGCCCGATCCGCTCCTTCGTGCCTGCGGAATATCAGGAACTCGTCGATATGCTCAGGGACAGCGGCGAGCATGTCAGCCGTGAGTTGGAACTCTTCGATGCTCAGGGCAACCGGATTCCCGTCGAAGCGCGAGGCCGCAAGATCGCCCTTGGCGGCGAAGAGGTCTACATCAGCTGCATCGTCGATCTCAGGGAGCGAAAGAAGGCGGAACAGAAGATCCTGCATCTTGCCCAGCACGATACGCTGACGGGGCTTGCCAATC